>JBICHP010000011.1:0-23566 GCA_043100935.1 Phycisphaerales bacterium JB054 | reverse complement strand
GCCGAACTTGAGCATGGCGGTGGCGGCCGAGACCTTGGCGGCGTTGGGCGCGCTGGCGTCGGCCATGATCTTGGCGAGCGTGGTCACCGCGAGGCTGGCGTAGCGCTGGGTCAGCGCGATGGCCTGGTTGAAGGCGTCACGGCGCGCGGCGCGGTAGGCGGCCATGAACTGCTTGTCGTCGTTGATCCACTGGTGCAGCGTGCGCTGGCCGACGCCGCTGGCGCGCGCCGCCGCGGCCACGCTGGTCTCGTTGATCAGGCCGACGATGGCCTGCTCCTGCTGGGGCGTGAGCCCGCCTTCGAGGAACTTGCTACGCACCGCCATGGGTCACCCCCTCGGGCATGACAGGGGAACGCCTTGCACTGTTCTGCGCGCTCCCCCTGAATCTCGGAAACATCTCAAAAAGCAGCCCGATCCGCCTTGCATGTGCCGCGGAACCATGGCTCATGTGTGACACCCGGCGGGGGTTCCGCACGGGGCAAGGAGAACGCAGATGAACGACGAACTGACCCGCGACCTGAAGGCCAACCTGTCGTACCACGAGCACCAGGCGGCGCTGATCCGCGAGCGGCTCGCCGGTGTGCCCGCCGCCAACGGCGTGGCGAAGGGGGACGCCTGTCCCGAGTGCGGCGAGCGCGACGCCGACCGGCTCGAGCGGCTTAACGACGAGGACGCGCAGGTCCGCTGCCTGCGCTGCGACTTCATCTACATCCCGGGCGGCTGACTCTCGCCCCCACGCGGCCGCGCGGGGAACCGTGCGGCGCGCGCTTGCCCGCCGCGATGTGCGGGGGCTGTTGAACCACCAGCCAAGGAGAAGACCATGGCGACGCAGAAGACGACGAAGAAGACCGCCACAAAGAAGGCCCCTGCCAGGAAGGCCCCCGCGAAGTCCACGAAGCCCGGCCTCTCGGCCACCATGAAGAAGGTCGCGGCGGAGGACCAGGCCAAGGCGGCGGAGCGCGAGGCGGCACCCGCCGAGGTTGCCACCACGCCCGCGACAACGCCGCGTGCGGCGAAGGGCGGCAAGAAGGCGGCAACGGCCGCCAGCAAGCCCAAGGCGGGCACACGGGGCAAGAAGCCCGCTACCGGGGGCAAGGCCGATGCCAAGCCGGAACCGGCGGCCCCGAAGCGTCTGAGCGCGCTGGACGCCGCGGCGCAGGTGCTCGCCGAGGACGGCGGCGAGATGAGCGCCCGGGAGATGATCAAGGCGATGGCCGAGCAGGGCCTGTGGACCAGCCCCGGGGGCAAGACCCCCGACGCGACCCTCTACAGCGCCATCGGCCGGGAAATCAGCGCGAAGGGCGGCGAGAGCCGGTTCAAGAAGACCGGCCGCGGCAGGTTCGCTTCCAACGGAAAGCGGGACTGAGCCGTGCGCGAGGACACCTTCCACATCGATCGTGACGGGTCGCTCGTCCGGGCGGCAACGCCACGGCGGGGCAAGCCCTACCGACACCGCTGCCAGCGCGAGACGTTCGAGGCGGTCGCCCACGCCATCGACGAGGCCGGGGACGCGGGGTTCGTGCTGGAGGAGATCGTCGCGGGCGAGGGCCTGCCGTCCTCCCAGGCGGCGGCGGCGCTCGCGTTCCTGCGGGAGCGGGGCTGCATCACCACCGAGGGCAGGCGGTCCTACGCGGCCAGCGGGTGCGTCCACCTCGACGCCATGACCGAGTACCACGCGCTGAAGACCGGCGGGTAGGCCACTCATCCATCCCCTTCCTTCGCCCCGGCTCGCGCCGGGGCGTTCTCAGTCGCGGGGATGCGTTCGGCCTTCCGGCCCGTGAACCCCTCCCAGCGCTGCACGATCACGTCGCAGTACGCCGGATCGATCTCCATGAGGTACGCCTTGCGGTCCTGCTGCTCGGCGGCGATGAGCGTGCTGCCGCTGCCGCCGAAGAGGTCCAGCACCCGCTCGCCCGGCTTGCTGGAGTAGGCCATCGCCCGCGCCGCCAACTCGACCGGCTTCTCGGTCAGGTGCACCATGCTCTGCGGGTTGACCTTCTTGATCGACCACACGTCGGGGATGTTGTTCGGCCCGAAGAACTTGTGCGCCGCCCCCTCCCGCCAGCCGTAGAAGCACCACTCGTGGTCGCCCATGAAGTCCTTGCGGCTGATGACCGGGTGCATCTTGTGCCAGATGACCTGCTGGGCGAACCGCAGACCCGCCTCTTCGAGCGCCGCGGGGTAGTTGGCGATGTTGGCGTAGCCGCCCCAGATGTAGAACGCGCGGCCCGGGTCGAGCGCACGGGCCAGATTGCGGAACCATGCAGAGAGGAGCAGAGCGAACTGCTCGTCGGTGACGTTGTCGTTCTCCAGGGGGCGGTCCTTGGCGCGGAGCTTGGTGGTCGTGCCCTTGACCCGCTCGCCGGATCTGGACGAGGTCTTGGGCACCGGGTGGAAGCTGGTCTTGCCCGAGACGAAGGCGTTGTTGGACCGCGGCTCGACCTTGACGTTGTAGGGCGGGTCGGTGTTGACCAGTTGGACGGTGTTGCCGTCCAGCAGGCGGTCGAGGTCGGCCTCGCTGGAGGAGTCGCCGCAGAGCAGGCGGTGATCGCCCAGCACCCAGAGGTCGCCGGGCTTGGTGGTGGGGTCGTCGGGGGCCTCGGGCACGTCGTCTGGGTCGCACTGGCCGGGGTTGGCCCCCTCGCTCATGAACGCGGCCAGCTCGTCCTCGCTGAAGCCGAGGGAGTCGAGGTCGATGCCGAGGTCCTTGAGGTTGTCGAGTTCGACCGGCAGCAGGTCCATGTCCCACGTGGCGATGGCGTTGGTGGCGTTGTCGGCGATCCGGTACGCCTTGGCCTTCTCGGGCGCGAGCCCCTCGGCCACGTGGACCGGGATGCGGTCGAGCCCGAGCTGCTTGGCCGCCTTCCACCGGGTGTGGCCGACGATGATGACGTTGTGCTCGTCGACGACCACGGGCTGGCGGAACCCGAACTCCTCGATGGAGCGGGCGATCGCGTCCACGGCCGAGTCGTTCTGGCGGGGGTTGTTCTCGTACGGGGTGATGGCGTCCGGTGCCGTCAGCGTGATCTTCAAGTCCTGTCCTTGGGCTCTGAACCCCGGGAGGCGCGTGCGTGCGTCGTGCGCGCGTGGCCTGCGATGTAATAATATCAACCTTCGAGGAACTAAGCCAAACTGTTGGCGTCGGACGCATCCATGCACGCAGGTGCAGTTCCGTGCGCACGGAATCGTCTGTCGCTCACCCGATGAACGCCTCGTGGGCCTCGCGGGTGGGCGAACAACACGAAAGGGCATGACATGGGAAACGCGAGTTCTGGTGGCAAGTCCGGTGGCCCGGCGGCAAGTCCGGCGGCGGTGGTGGTGGGGGCAAGGGCGGTGGTGGGGGTCGCCCGCCGAACGGGCCGAGCACTCAGACTGGCAACAAGTCCGGCGGCGGTCGGGGCAACAACCCGCCCAGCAAATAGCGGTCGAGTGATAGCGACAGGGTGACTGCCATTGCGGCCCTGGCGAGTTGCCGGGGCCGCTTTCATTCCGCCGGTGCCCCGGCGCGCTTCAGCCGGATATCGGCGCGGTCGGTATTGTCAGCCGTCGGGCCGGTTGAGCGGCTCAACTACTCTCCAGAACTCGTTGAGGACTGTGAACGCCTCCTCGAGGGCCGTGGTAGAGATGCCCGCCTCGCTGGCCATCGCGGGGAACTCCGCGGCCCATGCGCTCGGTGGGGGCGCGAGCCGCGTCGGGATCGTGTGCCGCCGGCGGTGCGTGAAGGTCTCGGCCACCGCTCGACGAACTTCGTCCGGGTCCAGCAGGCCGCGTTCGATCAGCAGCACCATATCGACAAGGTCGCGAGAGCGGGTGTTCTCGCGGTCTGTCCACGGGAACGTGTAGGCGTGGAGTTTCTCGGCGAACTGTTGGGCCTTCGGGATAGCGAGCGCGATCGGCGGCGGGATCTCGGCGAACGCCAGGAGGTCGTCGCCGGGCAGCCGATCGGGTTTACCGACCGAGGTATCCCCGAACCCGATATCGATGTGGAAGCGGGCGAACTCGCGGCCAGCCACCCTCGCGATGATGCTGAACCTCCCACCCCCGCCCGGCGCGGCGTTGAGTTCGCTCCGGGCTGGCGGGATCGTGAACTCGAAGAAGTCGTTGAGATTGCGGCCGGCCGCGTTCATCAGTGCGTCATGCACCTCTGCCAAGCGTTCTGCGAGCGCATCCGACTCGACGACTTCGGTGAGTGTCAGGTCCACATCACGGGTGGTCCTCGCCCGCGGCCGGAACCGGAGTTCCATCGCGTAGCCACCCTTGAGCAGCCACGGCGGGTCGGGCTCGTGGAAGAGACGGGCGAGCAGCCGCTCGATCGCAACTTTGAGTCGGAGCCCCTGGATCTGCACGCGCCGTTGCTGGGCGACGCTGCGGAGGCGGGTTTCAAGGGCCTGCCGGAACGCCGCGGCGTTGGGGTAGGGCCGCGTCATCGACTCCCTGCCGATCCGTTTGTACGCCTTCGGTCGTAGCCATCGCCGAGCAGTTGATCGGCGTCGCGCTGCCGGATCAGGCCGCGTTGCACGGCGACGGCCACCGCGCTCTCGAACTGCTCGGCCGGCAGCGATGCGCCATCCGCGAGATCACGCAGCGTCCGGAGCGGGGTCGTCACCGGGAGCGCATCGAACGGCTGCGTCTCACCGGACTCGAGCCTCACCTTGTGCAGCACGCACCCCTCGGGCGGTTGCTTGCGGAAGCCTGGCGGGACCGTCAGGTGGATCGTCGTCGGGATGAAATCCGCCAGGTCGTGCAGCGCGAGCGCCGTCTGGTGAGAGACGACCGCCCGCGGCCGATCGTCGCGCCCGCGGCTCCAGAGCCAGAGGCGGACGAGGTCGTCGTGCTCGGAAAGCGGCAGCGTCGGGATGCGGTAGAGACCATGACCGACCCGCTCGAAGTTGCCAGCGGCCAGGTGGTAGCTCAGGTGCGGCGCGTCGTACCCTGTCTCCTCGGCCTGGCGGGCGGTGAAATAGCCCCCCTGCGAGGCGGCGACCTCGGTCAGGGCGCGGAGGGCTGCTTTGGCGTCACGGTACTGCATTGCGTAAACCTTCAAATATTTTGAAGGTATAGGCGAAAAAGCGGGTGCGTTCAAGTCGTTTGTACCGCCGACGCCCCAATTACCCTCGCTCCCCGCACCGGCTCGATGACCCCGGTCCGGACTTCCGGCGGCTGGTCCGCACGTGCCGCCGCCGGTTGGGGGGTGGTCGGCCTTGGCCCTGAAGCAGGACGCGGACGTGCCGGGCGGTCCGCCGCATCGGTTGTGGTGCGTGCGGTGCGTCTGCTCCCTACCCGCTCCAGATGGGGGTTCCTCCCGGGCTGACATGCCAAGGGTTGTACGGCACGCGGAATCCTGTGCGTCACATTCTGCGTCGCGCTTTCGGGGACATACGCGATAGTGCTTTGTTTTAGGGGAAGAACGAAACATATCCCGGGGGTTCGATTCCCCCCGGCTCCATTACCACACACCGAACCACTCGTTCACACTCAGGCGAACTAAGTGCAACTGCCGCAGGCACTTGCACGCCACACTCGTCGGGTCTGGCGAGCTCTCCATCACACTCAACAGAACTCGTTCGGACCACCACCGTTGCGCGCCTAGTTGCGCGCAGCTTTGGGAAGCTCTGCATCGCCGCCGCGTGCTCCGATCGCTCGGTGTGCAGATAGCCCTGCGTCGTCTTGATGTCCGCGTGATCGGCCATCCGCTGCGCCAGCCGCACATCCTTGGTCTGGCGGGCAATGATCGTCGTGAAGGTGTGCCGCAGGCTGTGGAAGCAGGCGACGCCCTCGTCGGTCTGCTTGGCGATGCCGGCGAGCTCGAGGTCCTTGTTCAGGGTGTGGTGGCTCGGCATGCCGCGGAATACCTCGGGCGTCTTTGCTCTGCTGCGTGCAGACGCCAGGAGCTCCGCGAGCTCGGCCGTGATGCTCTGGGTGCGGGCCTTGCGGTTCTTGGTCGTGCTTGCACGCAAGGCGATGTAGGGCTCAGGTCCGCTCTCGTGAACGTCGGACCAGCGCAGCTGCTTCAACTCCCCGAAGCGGGCGCCCGTTGTTGCTGCTGTCAGGTACACCAGCTCTCTCGGCCCGGCGACGGCGACGAGTGCCGCGAGCTCTTGCACCGTGAGCGCCCGCCGATTCACTCGGTCATGCGGCACAACTCGTGCCCGACGGATGCGGCCACGGAGCGGATTCTCGGCGAGCTTGTCCTCGTAGACGAGCCAGTCGAGGAACACGTTCCAGGCGGTCTGGTACTCGTTGCGGGTCTTGGGGCCGCAGGTCAGAGAGTCCAGCCAAGGCTCGAAGGTCTGCTTCTTGACGTCCTTGAGTGTGCGGACCGCTCCGCCTTTAAGCGGCCGTTCCAGCTGGGTCCGCTTCTTGCGGATGTGCTCCGGGCTTCGACCCCCGGACTCACTCAGGTACCGAAGGTGGGCATCGATCAGATCCTGCAGGCTCTCGTGGAGGGTTCGCTTGCCACGGCGGTACGCGTCTACGCCGATCGTGGCCATGCGGCTCGCAACCTGCATCGCGACGCGTTGATCGGTCTGGCCGGTCGAGACGTATTTGCCGTCGATCCACGCGTAGTAGTGGGGGCGATTCGGTCGCTTGGTGACTGACACGTTGCCCATCAGATGTACCCCCGTTCCCGTGTGAGGCGGATGAAGTCATCGACATCGCTGGCTCGCAACCAGATTCGGTTCCCGACCTTCAGGACTTGGACCACCATGTCCTTTGCCTTCATGCGCCGGATCACGGTCTTTTCGCAGACGCCGATTCGCTCGGCGGATTCGGGCCTGGTCAAATAGCCAGAAGGTCTGCGGCGATTGGTGTCCATCAGGAGATCTCCCTATCGGTGATCCGCATGGGTTGCCGGGTCATCTGGGGTGGGGCTCCGAGGATGATCTCGAACCAGACAGACCCTTGGCTCCCCTCTGACGGCTCGCCCGACTCCCCGATCCACATGGGCAGGGGCTTCTCCGCCTGGGCATCCACGGCGGACATCAAGAAGGGGCCATCCCACATCGGGGTGCCGATGTGCGCGTGCTTGACAACGCCGTAGAGCATGGAGCAGATGAGCGAGTTTGTACTCACGCCAGCCTCGTCAGCGAGAGCCTCCAAGTCAGTCTTGAGCCCCTGAGGCATGCGGAGCTCGAATCGGGAACGGTCCTCAGAAAATGACGTCATTGATCTTTTTGCCATGACGTCATTCTACAGAGCTTGTGCCGTCACATCAAGGGCGTTGTCGGCGGTTTGTCCCCCCGCGAGAGGTTCACGCGCCGGCGTGCGACCCTCGTGGCTGGACGCCGACTTTAGCCGCTTGGTATTCGTATTTTGATTGGTGGCCATGACAAGATCGGAGAGGATGGGAGAGAATCCTCGCGATTCCAATCGGCCATCAATCGTCCATTCACCATCCGTCGGAAATCTGTTCTGCAGAACGCGTTATGCTCGGATCCAGAGTTCACGATGCTGGCGGGATCCGTCCAGCAACTCAGTTTCCAGTGCTACCAGCTCGATGTGGAGGAATTCGCTGTAAGTCCAGTGCTGATCAGACTTTTTTCAGATTCCCGGCCTTCGCGCAACATTGGCCCTCTTGGGGGTTTCCAACACACCCGACAGAGTTTCCACAGGAGGTTCTACCCCATTTTGGGATTTCACCCCCTTGTCACCACGACGTGTAGTGGTATGCTGTTAGACGGCCAAATTAAGGGCCAGTTAGGAGGCCGCCATGTTGTTGGCTGCCGTCCCTCGCGAGGAAGACTCGATCGTGGGGGACCATGTATGAGAAAAAGCTCCCGCTGCAACGGGAGCTCAGAGTCCGGCCGTCGGGACGAGCCCGATGAATTCCAACAGCACTGGGGGGTCGACCAAAAGGTCGGCCCCTCGGCCTTTCTCAGCCACAGACTACCACAGATTACACGCCATCGCATGCGTTTATCAATGGATCGGTAACATACAGTCGCACAAATCGCAAAAAACGGCACTGCCGTAAGGCACTAGTAGCCTCCGACTAGCCCCTAGTAGCCTTCAATTGGGCATTCGTGGCTTGCGATCGGTCACCAGCTGCTTCTGACCGCACTCGGCGACCCGAACAGCACTCCAAGCAGTTTCCAGTGGGACGGTCTCGGCCTGATAGCACCCCTAGTAGGCCCCAGTGGCCCAAATGGCATCGCATCTGCCCACGGCCTGCAGCTCTCAGGACCCGAACGGACCTAGGCCACCATTCCCAGCTGCTGAAGATGCAGAAGCGTCATCACCCGCCAAACTCCATCACGAATTGCGACACTATCGGTCCGCCGAGGTCCCCTGGATTGAGGCCCTTGAACAGGTATTCGCACACCACTCCGACCGGCTGCTGCACCTCGTTGGCCATCTCCAAGATCCTGCGTCCGACCGCAGTTCGAACCCAGGTATGCCATCTTTCGAACGAACGGACGTCTTGACCCGGAGCAATTCGCACGAGGTCGCGTCCGGCCACGATACTGGACCACCAGGCCGCCCGAGGTCGGCGAGCCAGCTCTGATCGCCCGTTGTCCTCCCTGAAGTCCACGGCTCCGAGCACGAGGTCCATAGCGCGGGCGGACCAGTCGGGTTCAGCTTCGCGGAGCAGGCGGGCGACCTTCGCGGCTCGTTTGCCCTTCCACTCAACCTCGAAGCGTTCCCAATACCCTGCCAGCCCGCCGCCTCGCTCCAGACCCTTGTCGTAGACGCGAATGAACACACTCGATTCCCGGTTCCCGAGGGTCAGGTGCCGGCGTTTGCAGAATCCGTTGGCTGCGAATCGGTCGTGGTTACCGTAGCTCCGTCGGATGCAGAGCTCGTGGCGTTCGCATGAGGCGGCGGCGTTCTCACACACCCTCAGTCCCTGACCGATCCAGTCGAGTGCCAGGTCGAGCCGAGTGGGCTTGAGGCCGAGGTCCAGCAGTCGGCGCAGGAGCTCGATCCGTTCGTTGGCGTCCAGCATGCAGAGCCTCTGACCCTGTATGTCGACCTGGACTATCGACGAGCGGTGGCCCCAGCTCATCACGACGCCTGGTTCCCAGACCATGCCCTGCTTGAACCACTTGGCGCCGCTGCTGGCCTTCGGGTCCTCATCGAAGCGTTCGAAAAGGAAGGCCTCAAGGGCTGCCTGCTTGGTGACGGACCCCGTACAGCGGATCCAGTCCAGGCCGATGTAGCTCCCCGGATCGGGCAGGTGGCTGCGTTCCCAGATGGTGCCGTCGTCGAGCTCGACCCGTTCGTGGGTTTTTATCCCCGGTGTTACAGAGCGGGGATAGGTCGGCTCTGGGGTGGTGGGGGAGGTCACGACGCACCCCCCGCCTCGGCCGCACCTGCGGTGCTGGCCGCGTCCGGCGGTGCCTGCGTTCCCGGCGAGCTGGACGCCCCCGCACCCTGCCGGGAGATTG
The DNA here is from genome assembly GCA_043100935.1 of Phycisphaerales bacterium JB054. Lineage (GTDB taxonomy): Bacteria > Planctomycetota > Phycisphaerae > Phycisphaerales > UBA1924 > PNC22. The sequence continues at coordinate 14,177 of JBICHP010000011.1, read as the reverse complement.
TATTGAAGCCGAAAGACACTCCCGACAGGGTGCGGGGGCTGGTCTGCTGCGTGCTTGACGGTTCGGGTGCCGCGGCCGCGGCGAGCGCCAGCGACCGCACCGCCTGCCGGACCTCGGCGGACAGGTGCGGCCACGCTCGGATCAGATCCGCGAGCGTCGGATCACTTGCCATTGCGCGCAGTGTTGCGCGCTCGGCCTCGAATCCGGCTTCTTCGGTATCTGAGTGCGGATTCGGGAGGGGTTCGATTCCCCCCGGCTCCATTTTCTGCGATATGCGCACTCACTCGCACCCTCGCGCAACGCTTTGCACCGGGCAACGTTGCGCGAGGTCGCTAGAACTCTGCATCATGCGATTTGCAGCGCCGTGCGCTCGCATGCGGACACATGCTGCGTCACATTCTGCGTCACCTTTCGCCCCGTGACCTTCGCCAACACCTCGTCGGGCACCGCGATGGTGTCGTGCTGCGGGGTATGCCTGTTTGGTTCAGCCGGGTCTGTTTGGTTCAGCCGGGCCTGTTCGTGGCGGGTGTGAAGTGTCGGGTGCGTGCGGGTCTGCGAAGCGGTCGAAGACCCGTAGCACGGCGGGCACGGCGCGGAGGAACGCGGCGACGACGTCCGGATCGAAGTGGGTGCCGGCTCCCTCTGTGATGGTGGCGACGGCCCGGTCGGTCGAGTGCGCGGGCTTGTAGGGTCGTGCGTGGCAGAGCGCTTCGAACACGTCGGCGACGGCGACGATCCTCGCTTCGAGCGGGATCGCGTCGCGGCGGAGCCCGCCGGGGTAGCCGGTCCCGTCCCACCGTTCGTGGTGGGAGAGGGCGATGTTCGCGGCCAGGCTCATGACGTTGCTCGCGGCCATGGCGGGGCGCTCGGCGTGGGGGCCGAGCAGGATGGTGTTGACGAACAGGCTGGCGCCCGTGTCGACGTCGAGGCGGAGGATCTCCCACCCGATCCGGCAGTGCTGCTGCATGATGGTGAGTTCGTGGGGCTCCAGCGGGCCCGGCTTGAGCAGGATGGAGTCGGGGATGCCGATCTTGCCGATGTCGTGCAGGGCCGCGGCCTGCATGAGGTGGTGTTGCGTGGTCCGGGGGACGCCGAGCTCTTGGGCGATGGCGGCGCTGGCGTGGGCGACGCGGCAGACGTGCGCGGCGGTCTCCCGGTCGCGGAGCTCGCCGGCGATGGCGAGTCGCAGGACCATCTCGCCGTGGGCGTGCTCGAGCTCCTGGGTCCGGCGACGGACCTGGGTCTCGAGGCGTGCGTTCTCGGTTCTGATGTGGTCGTCGTACCGCCGGAGGCGGATGGCGCTGCGGAGCCTGGCGACGAGGTCCTCGGCGCGTATGGGCTTGCTGAGGAGGTCGACCGCGCCGCGGTCGAGTGCCTTGCGTTTGAGGTCGGACTCGCCGCTGCCGGTGAGCATGATGACCGGGATGTGTCGGAGCGCGTCGTCGGCGGAGACCGCCGCGAGGAGGTCGAGGCCGGACTGGCCGGGCATGGCGACGTCGCTGACCACGGCGGTCGGTTGCCACTCGTGCATGGCCTGGATGGCGTCTTGTGCGGAGTGTGTGCCGCGGAGGACGAACTCGGTCTGGAACGTGCGCAGGGCGCGGAGCATCCCGTCGAAGATTCTCGGGTCGTCGTCGACGAAGAGGATCTTCGCCGGCCCGTCGGGCGGCGGTAGGTGCGTCGGGCGGTGTTCTGCGCGCGTCGGCGGCGGTCGTTGTGTCTGGTCGTCGATCATGCCGCGGGCTTGTGGCGTGAGGCGTGGGGTGCCACTGTCTCTGGTGCGTTGGGCTCTTGTGGGTCGGTCGCTTGTGGTTCGGTCGCTTGTGGTTCGGTGTCTTCGGGGGGCGGGAGCACCTCGATAGCGCCGGGGATGATGTTCCGCCTGGCGAGGCTTCGCAGTTTCTCGATGACCACGGGGGTGAGTTCGCGTCCCTGGGAGAGGAGGAGTTTGGCGTCGGCGGTGCTGACGTCGCGGGCGAGCACCATGCCCGGGAGGAGCTCCCAGGGGGTGAGCGTCTGGTTGGGGGCGGGCGGGGAGGTGTGGTCCGGGGCGTCCGGTTCCGGCGTGTGTGTGCCGGCCGGGCGTGCCTGGTGCATGGCGTCGATGAGTCTCGGGTCGTGGCCTGCTTCGAGGAGGCGGCTGGCGGTGCGTTCGGGGGGCTCTGCCTCCGGGCGCCACCGCTCGAGGTCGATGGCGAAGCGGAGCAGGCGCGCGCCGATGACGGTGCGCTGGTGGGGGTCTGTGGTGTCGAGCGTGTCGGGGAGCGGGCCGGGCTGGCGTTGCTGGTCGATGATGGCGGCCACGTCGGCGAGTCTGGGGATGTTCCGCAGCAGCCGCGAAGCGGTGTGGGAGCAGGAGTCGAGCCGGTCCTCGTCGAGCCACTCGCTGCGCTGGGTGCTGCCCTCGACGACGGTGCCGAGGAGGCAGAGTGAGGCTGCGAGCGGGTAGCGCCACTCGGCGTCGATGCCGAGTTGGCGCGTGAGGGCGGAGACGGTCTGGCGGATCGCGGCTGCGGCGCGGGCGAGTTCCGGCTCGGAGAGTGCGAGGACCTCGATGAGCAACCGGACGCTGCCGCTGAGGGTGCCGCGGATGAGCACGCGCTCTGCCATGATGAGTTCGTGCTGTCTGTGGGCGGCGCGGAGGGCCTGGTCGAGGATCTCGGGCGTGCAGGGTTTGGCGAGGAATCGGAAGATTCTGCCTTCGTTGATTGCGCGGGCGGCGGTCTCCTGGTCGGCGTTGCCGGTGAGCATCATGCAGACGGTGTCGGGGTGTCGCTCGTTGACGTGGTTGAGGAAGCTCAGCCCGTCCATGCCCGGCATCCGCATGTCGGTGACGATCACGGGGAACGGCCCGTCGCTGTCGAGGAGCGCGAGTGCCGCCTCTCCTCCCTCGGCGGTGGTCAGCGTGTATTTGCGTCCGAGTGCGCGTCGGTAGCCGGCGAGGACGTTGGGCTCGTCGTCGACCATGAGCACTCGGGGCTTTGCATCGGTGCTCATGCTTCGGCGGTCCTTTCGCACGCTCCCAGCTGTTCTTCGGTGATTCCGAGCCGGTTCAGCACGGTGTTTGAGGGTCTTTGCTGCTCGACCAGTTGGGTTGGTGCCAGGCGGGACCTGGCCAGGTGCAGGAAGGAGACGGGGTGGCGGACGTCGACGAGTTCGCAGAGTTCCGGCGCGGCCTGGAACGTGACGGCGTTGACCACCTCGTCCTCGAAGGCCCAGATGCCGAGGGCGTACCCGCCGACAAACTGCTGCGGAGCGCCGAAGGTTGACTCTTCGAAGGCCGGGAGTTCGTCCCCGGGGCGTGCGGGGTTGCTCTGGTAGTGCTCCGGGTGCATGCGGACGAGCACGGCGCGGCCGATGAGGGAGAGCATGCCGGCGAGTCGGGACTGGGCGGCCGCCTGGCTGTCTGCCCCGCAGGCGCGGGCGACCTGCTCGGCGACTGCGCCGATCTCGAGGCTGCTGGCCCAGAGCGAGCGGATCGCGGTGCCGCAGGAATCGTCGGTGTTGAGCGCATCGAACGCCGCCCCGCTGAGGACCACGGCGCGGAGCTGCGAGACGCCGAGGAGAGAGACGGCGCTCCGGACGGTCTCGATGCGTCGCGGCAGCCCGAAGAACGCGGAGTTGACCAGCTGGAGGACCTTGGCGGAGAGCCCGACGTCTCGCTCGATGACCGAGGAGATCTGGCCCGCGTCGGAGGATTCGTCGTTGAGTGTGGAGACGAGGTCGGCGTAGCTCTCGGGCACGACCGGCAGCGAGGAGATGGCGGAGGCGATGCTGCGGAGCTCTTCGCGGCCAAGCAGGGTGGCGAGCTGGTGGCAGCGCTCGATGGTGCGTACCAGGTCGAGCGGGGTGCAGGGCTTCTGGAGGAACTGGTGGACCGAGCCGGTGGACTTGAGTATCTCGCGGTGGTCGGTCTGTCCGGAGAGGACGATGCGTCCGGCTCCGGGCCAGTGCTGCCGGACGATGTCGAGGAACTCCACGCCGCTCATGCCGGGCATGCGCATGTCGGACACGACGACGTCGATGTTGACGGCGTTGAGTGTGCGGAGGGCGTCGTCGCCGCTGGCGGCGAAGTGCATGCCCCATCGGGCCCGGTGCGAGCGCAGCTGCCGTTTGAGGCCGGACAGGATGCGTTCGTCGTCGTCGACGAAGAGCACGTTGAAGGTCGCGTCGTTGCTCATGCCGCGGCTCCGGTGCTCAGGGCCCGAACGGGGAGGGTGATGATGAACTCGGATCCCTCGCCGGGCGTGGACTGGCAGAGGAGTGTGCCGCCGTGCTTCTGCGTGATGACGTCGCGGCAGATGGCCAGGCCCTGTCCGGTTCCGGCGCCGACGTCTTTGGTGGTGAAGAAGGGGTCGAAGATGCGGTCCCTGATCGCGTCGGGGATTCCCGGTCCGTTGTCGGCCACCCGGAGCTCGACGGTGTCGCGGACCACTCTGGTGGAGACCCGGATGAGGCCCTTGTTCTCCGGGTTGGTGCCGGCGGCCTCGCCGATGGCGTCCGCGGCGTTGACGATGAGGTTGAGGATGACCTGGTTGAGTTCGGCGGCGAAGCCGTCGATCTCCGGGAGTTCGGGCGCGAGGTCGAACTCGAGCTCTGCGACGTACTTCCAGCGGTTCCGGCAGACCGTCGCGGTGGACTCGATGGCCTTGTTGAGGTTGACCGGTTCGGTCTGGGACTTGGCGGGGTGGGAGAAGTCCTTCATGGCGCCGATGATCGTGGCGACGCGGGTGAGGCCCTCGAGCGACTGCTCGATCGCGAGGGGGATCTCCTTGCGGAGGAAGCCGTAGTCGAGGTCGTCGAGCGTGGTGCGGATCTCCTCGCGGCGTTCGTCCCAGCTGCGGGGCTGTGCGTCGGAGTCGAGCTGCCCGGCGTACTTGTCGATCACGTCGAGCATGGTGCTGAAGTTGTCCTGGAGGAAGCGGATGTTGTCGCTGATGAACTGGGTGGGCGTGTTGATCTCGTGGGCGATGCCCGCGGCGAGCTGGCCGATCGACTCGAGCTTCTGGGCCTGGGCGAGCTGGGTCTCGAGCTGCTTGCGCTCGGTCACGTCGGCGTAGACCCCGATGACGCCGCACGTCTCGCCGGCCTCGTTGCGGAGCGGGACCTTGCTGATGCTCAGCGTGTGCATGGAGCCGTCGGATGCGCGGTAGGGCTTCTCGATGTGCAGCTGCGCGGTGCCGGTGTTCATGACGGCGTCGTCGTCGGTGCGGTATCGCTCTGCCTCGGCCTCCGACCAGGGCAGCTCGGCGTCGGTCTTGCCGACGAGCTCCTCGATGGAGTCGACGCCGGTGATCCTGGCGAACGCCTCGTTGCACCCGAGGTAGCGGGATTCGCGGTCTTTCCAGAAGACGAGGAAGGGGAAGGCGGAGAGGATCTCGGTGAGCAGGGTCCGCTCTTCGTGCAGGTGCGATTCGGACTCGCGGAGTTCCTCTTCGATCTCGGTCTGCCGGGTGATGTCCTGGAGCGAGCCGGCCATCCGGACGGGGCGTCCCTTCTGGTCGCGGGTCGCCACGCCTCGGGCGCGGACGTGGCGGTATTCGCCGGAGCGTGCGCGGAGCCTGTAGGTGACGTCGTAGGGCCGGCCGTCTTCGAGGTGTGCGGCGGCCGCGTCGGTGACGCGCTCGAGGTCGAGCGGGTGGATCCGGCTGAGCCACGTCTCGCGGACGGGGGGGAATTCGGTGTCGTCCTGGGGATCGAAGCCGAGGAGTTCCTTGAAGCGCGGCGAGTACCAGATGTGGTCGGTGGAGAGGTCCCGGTCCCAGAAGCCGTCGGAGGCGCCGCGCACGGCTCTCTGGAACCTGTCCTGGGCGCGTCGCAGCGAGCGTGATCGGCCGACGAGGGCGGTGAGGGCGGCGACGGTCCCGGCGAGTGAGAGAATGAGCAGGCCGACGAGGGCCTGGATCGCCGCGCGGTGCTGGTGGAGCAGGCTGGCCTCTTCCTCGGCCCAGTTGGCGGGCGCGATGATGAGGGTGCACAGGCCGCCGCCGGCGAGCGTGTCGAGCTCGACGCGCGAGAGGGCGAGGTAGTTGGTGGACCGTTCGAAGAGCGAGTACCTGGACTGTCCGGACGCGAGCGTGCTGACGACGTCGCGCAGCTCGTCTGGGGGGATGGGGGGCGGCTGGTTGCCGGCGTTGATCGACTCGCTGAAGAAGCGGCCGTCGTCGGTGATGAAGTAGAGGCTGCCGCGCCCGCCGGCGACCTGCGTGCTGTCGAGCAGGTCGGCGAGCCGTTCGGACCGCATGCGGGTGCTGAGGACGCCGAGGCGTTCTCCGGTCTGGTCGTCGAAGACGGGGCTGGAGTGCGCGACCGACAGGCCCGAGGACTCGAAGTAGACGGGTGTGATCTGGCAGCGGGTCTGGAACTCGAGGGCTTCTGCGCCGTCGGGGCGCAGCAGGCACTCTCCGATGATGGGGAACTCGGCGTAGCCTCGCCCGAGGAGGGCATCGGCCCGGGCTGCGGGGACCGGGCTCCCGTCGGCGTAGACGGTGTTGATCGCGATCATCCTTCCCGAGGTGTCGTAGAGCACGACGGCGTCGATCTCTGTCGCGTGGGTGACCGCGTCGTTGCAGACCCGGTCGAGGCGGGCCTGGTCGCCCGACCGGAACGCGTCGATGGTCTCGGCGAGCGCGGCGATCCGGGAGGTTCTCTCCATGGCCGGGCGCACGGCGCGAACGACGGCGGCGGCGGCGGACTCTGCCTCGGGCACCAACGAGGCGACGGCGGCCCGCTGGTCGCCGATGGCGTCGGGGTTGGTCTGTGCATAGACGAGAGCGCGGGCCATGATCAGGAGCCCGACGCACGCCAGGGCCGCGACGGCTCCGGCGGTGGCGATTTTCCTGAAGCGCCGTTGCTCGCCCTCTTCGTCCGGCCGCGCCATGTGTACCACCTCTCGTTGCGGGAGTCGAGCCTGTGCGTGCCGCCGCACGTGTGCGCGGCGGGGTCGAGGACGGGAGCGGCCGGCGGGCTGTCGAACACGGAGACAGCCCGCAACGGTCGGGGAACCGGGCGTCCACCCCCAACACCCCTCGACACATTAGATATCGGTGTCCAGTTGTCATTGCTGTATGGTGAAAATCACCCGTTTTGGTGCGGTGACTAAGGTTGATGTTGCGCGGATGGATGTCCCGTTTGCGTCATCTGCGGCGACGGTGCGCGGTGTGCATCGTGAGCGTGTGCGTGTTGAAAGTGAGGCGATCGCGTGTGGCGCACCGCGGCGAGATGCGGGGCGTGCGCGGCTCTGCGGTGATGGCTGGCGCCTGTGTATGCAGCGAAAAACACGCTGCGTTGGGCGTGAGGCGGGAGCGGTGGGGGGCGTGGGTGATGAGATGTGCAAGTGCGAGGGGGTTCCCTCGCGCGGCGCGTTGTATTGGTTGCTGGGGCTTTCTTGCGAGGGGAACCCCTCTTGCATGCGCCCGGCGCGGACCCTTGTGGGCTGTCAGGAGCGGGGCGCTTCGAGGAGCATTGCTTCGCCGGTCAGGCCCGGGCCGAAGGCGATGGTGGCGATGGGGCCGCTCGTGCCGGCGCGGAGCAGGGCGTCGATCACCCAGAGCACCGTGGCCGAGGACATGTTGCCGTGCGCGTCGAGGGTGGCTCGCGAGTGGGCGAGGGCGTCGTCGGGGAGTCCGAGCCCGATCCGGACGGCCTCGAGGATGTCTTTCCCGCCCGGGTGGAGTGCCCATCCGGCGATCTGGTCGAGCGTGAGGTGGTGTGCTGCGAGCCATGGTTCGACCCAGTCACGCACGTGTCTGCGAAGCACGCCGGGCGCCCGTGGTGAGAGGTGCATGCGGAAGCCGTTGTCGGCGATGGTCCAGGACATGAGTTTGCGGGTGTCGGGGAAGACCTGGCTGCCGAAGGCCCGGACGGCGGCGCGGCCGGGGCGCTGGCCGAGGACGGCGCATGCGGCGCCGTCGGCGAAGATGGCGTTGGCGACTTGTTGGTCCCAGGTGCCGCCGATGTGGTAGTGCAGGCTGCAGATTTCGGCGCAGACGACCATGGCGATGGCGGCGGGGTCGGCGGAGACGAACGCGCTGCCGACGGCCATGCCGTTGATCGCGCCGTGGCAGCCCATGAAGCCGACGTGTGTCCGCGAGACTTGCGGCGACAGGCCGAGGCGATCTATCAGGTCGTGGTCCAGGCCGGGGGAGTCGGCTCCGGTGCAGGAGACGGTCACGAGGTGGGTGATGTGCTCGGGCTTGGTGTCGGCGGCGGTGAGTGCGTCGCGGGCGGCGGCGCTGGCCAGGCCGGCCGCGGCGTCGCGGTATCGAGCCAGCCGGGTTGCTGTGGTGGGGCCGTTGCCGTCCTTTGGGGTGAGGAGGTCTTCGCGTGCGCCGCTGTCGGTGAGCACGCTGCCGCGGCGGGAGACGCCGGAGCGGGCGTGCAGCGCGGCGAGGCGGTCGGGGTCTTCCTGTGGCGAGAGCTTGTGGGCGAGGCGGAGTGATGCTTCGGCGGTCAGTTGGGCCTTGGGCGCGGCGGTGCCGATGGCCAGGAGTTGGGCGGCATGGGTCATGCCGGGCTCCAGCAGAGGCGGCGGCTGAGCCAGCCCACGGCGGGTGTCGCGCGGCCGGCGAGGAGCATGCAGCGCATCGCCTGCGGGTGTGCGGCGAGTGTGCAGACGGCGCGGCACATGAGGTGCCGGGTGCGGAGTGTCCGGGTGCACGCGGATTGCCAGCTTCTGGAGACGTCCTCGCCGCGGGCGGCGGCCTGGGCGTGGGGCCAGATCTGTTCGGCGCAGGCCATGGCCCAGCTCATGCCCTCTCCGGTGAGCGGTTGGAAGTATGACGCGGCGTCACCGACGACGAGGACGCGTCCGGCGGCGCAGCGTCGTTGGCGTGTGAGGTTGCCCACGCCGCGGAGCTGGGCCTTGGCCAACTCGGGCGGGTGCAGGCCGGACTCGGCGAGCAGCTGGCGCAGTGTTTCGACAGGTCCGTGGGTGCGCACGGCGGCGGGGTGGAGTGCCGCGGCGAGTGACCAGTGGCCGGTGCCGGAGGGTGCTGCGCCGACGTAGCCGGCTTGGGCGCAGACCATGGTGATGGCGTCGGGTTTGGCGTAGGCGGGGCGGTGGGGGAGTTGGGTGCCGACGCCGATCACGCTGTGCTTGCGCACGCGCGGTGCGAACTCGGTGCGTTCGGACAGGGCGGAGCCGCCGATGCCGTCGGCGACGACGATCACGCGCGGCCTGAGAACCTCAGACTGTCCGTTGTGTTCGAGGCGGATGGTGTCGTCGGGCAGCACCTTGGCGGTGACGGCGTCGCGGAACTCGGCGCCGCGAGCGGTCGCGGCCTGGCAGATGGCGTGGTCGAGGGAGGCGCGGTCGACGGCGGTGTAGGGTTTGATGGGCAGGTCGTGGGCGACGGCGCGGGCGATGATGCGGAGCGATTCCAGCCGGAGCGCGTCGATTCGCGGCACGTGGTTGGCGATCTCGAGCCGCCGGAGCACCTGCAGCCCGGCGGGCGCGAGGCACCCGCCGCAGAGCTTTTGTCTTGGAAACCGGGCTCGATCGACCAGCAGTGTGCGCATGCCGCGGGAGGCGAGGACGGCGGCGGTCACGCCTCCGGCGGGTCCGGCACCGACGACGACCGCGTCGTATCGGGTTGCGCCGGCATGGTTTGCTCTGGGTACCACCGGAGGAGCATACGCCACGGCCAGCGCTTGCAGACCTCGTGGGAGCGGAGCCCGGCGCGGGTTGCCAGCTCGCTCATCTCTTGCGGGGTGAAGGCTGCGCGGACGGACTTGACGGCGTCGACGTGGACGATGTGGGATCGGGTCGCGAGTCGGGACGCGGCCCACGCGGCCGCGAGCCCGGCGGGGGTGCGGCGGAGATCGTTGATGAGCAGCGCGCGCTTAGCGGCGGCTTTGGCGTGTGTGAAGAGCTGTTCGGCGTGGGTGGTGTCGAGGTGGTGGAGGAACAGGCTGCAGGTGACAATGTCGAATCGTCGGTCGAAGGGCTCTTGGAGCGCGTCGTGTGTGAAGAGGTTGATCTTCACGCCGTGGCGGTTGGCGCGGTCGTTGGCGTGTGCGAGCGCGGTGTTGCTGATGTCGCAGGCGTGGAGGTCGAGGTCGATCCCCTGGCGGGCGGCGCGGCGGGCCAGGGCGATCGGTACGTCGGCCGAGCCGGTGGCGATATCGAGCACGGAGAGCCGGGTGCCGGTGCGTCGGGCGAGGCTGTTGATCGTGGGCCAGAGGAGTGCGTCGCTCCTGGAGAGCGCGTTGAGGCGGGCGAGCCCGCGGAGTGCCGCGGCGTGGGCTTGCGGGTCGAGCTTGGGGTCGTCCATCAGTTCCGGGGTGAGCACTCGGCGCATCAGGAGTGGATGGTACGGGTGTGTGCGGGTTTGCTCCGGGTGGGGCGGGGCGTCTTCGGGGATGGTGGCCGGTCGGGTGCGGGGTGCTAGGGTTCGGGCCTTCGGCGGGGGCGCGGACGGCGCGGGATGCACGGATTGCGCGGCGTTTGCGGCCCTGGAGTTTGGGTGCGGGGGCGGGTTTCTGCTTGATTTGTGCCCGAATAGGCCGGATAGTGGATAAATCGATGCACTTTGGGAGTTTCGTTCGTTGTGATCTCGCAGACCTCTGAATACGCGTTACGGGCTTCGGTCTTTCTGGCGGGGCGGCCCCTGGACCAGCCGGCGTCTGCGCAGGAGATTGCGGGGGCGACGCAGGTTCCGGTGGGGTATCTGCAGAAGGTGCTGCGGATCATGGCTCGGCGGGGCATCCTGACGGCGCATCGCGGGACGGGGGGCGGCTTTGCGCTGGCGAGGGCGCCTTCGGCGATCAGCGTCCTGGATGTGCTGCAGTCGGCCGACGCGCCGGTGCAGCGGATCGAGCGGTGCCCTCTGGGGATCGAGGGGCACACGAAGCTCTGCCCGCTTCACCGGATGCTTGACGAGCAGATGGCCCGAACGGAGCAGGCGTTCGCCGCGACTTCGCTGGCGGATCTGCTGGATAGTAAGGGCAGTGTTCGGTCCTTTTGTGAGTCTGACGGGCGTTTGCCTGAGGTTGTTCCTGTGCGGATTCGTGCTTCACGGCCGCCGGCGGGCGATTCACACTCCTGATTTCTAGATGAACTTGACCACAATATGGTCGATGTATAGCCTAGTAGTGCAGTTGTGTATCCACTTATGCACTACATGCTTCGGGTTGAGAAGGAAAGGGGCTCCGATGAACGGTTCGAGATTGCGTGCAGGCGAGGCATCGGGGCGGCGTGAGCCCGCGGCCGATCCGTACAAGTGGGCATCGCTCGGCGTGCTGACGGTGGTGTTTGCCACGCTGCCGGTGCTGCTGGCGGTGGTGTATCTGAGCGGTGCCTCGACGTCGGAGATCTCGGCCGGTTCGGCCGGGCTGGCCGGGTCGGCCGGGTCGGGCACGACGACGCCGGCGGTGACCCAGGCTGCTCTGGCGTTGCCGGGTGAGGACGTGTACCAGCGGACGTGCGCGGTGTGTCACGGCCCGGGCGCGGACGGGGTCCCGTTCCTGGGCAAGCCGCTTCGGAACAGCGAGTTTGTGCAGACGCATTCTGACGAGGAGTTGTTCGCGTTGATCGTGAACGGTCGGGCGCCGACCGATCCTGCGAACACGAGCGGGGCGTTGATGCCGCCGCGGGGTGCGCAGTCGATCCCGGACGATTCGGTGCACGCCGTGGTGAGTTATCTGCGGAGCCTCCAGGCCGAGGGCGAGCCGTTCGTGTCGGTCTCGGCGTGGGACACCAAGTCTGCCGAGGGCGGCGCGGGTGCGGCGTTGGAGTTGACCGAGCACGCCGGGTATCAGCTCTACGTTTCTTCGTGCGCTGCCTGTCACGGGCAGGGCGCCGAGGGTGTTGAGGGTCTGGGTCTGCCCCTGAGCACGAGCGGGTTTGTGCGGGGCGAGACGGACAAGGACCTGATCACGTTCATCAAGTCCGGGCGTGCGTCGTGGGACGAGAACAACACGACGGGCATCGACATGCCGCCGAAGGGCGGCAACCCGGCCATCACCGACGACCAGCTCCAGACGATCGTGGATTACCTCCGCGCGTTGCAGAAGCAGACGCTCGGCGCCTGAGTGCAACTCGCTCACACCAAGCCGTGGGGCGTGCTTGCCCACTCGGCCCAGACTACAGAGGCAGAGTCATGAAACAGAGAGCACACCGTCCATCCCGACTCGTTCCCACACTGGCCACGCTCGTGGCGTGCGGGCTGTCGTTCTCGGCGCAGGCGCAGTCGATGCGTGATGTCGAGACTGTCGCGAAGGAGCGTGGCCTGACCCCGGCGGACCTGGTCGCGGCGGCCAAGACGTACGTGCCGAGCGGGCAGCACGACGAGTACCTGATGTTCGCTTCGGGCGGGCACGCGGGGCAGGTCTTCGTCGTGGGTCTGCCGAGCATGCGGCTGCTGCGTTCGATCGCGGTGTTCACGCCGGAATCGTGGCAGGGCTGGGGCTTCGGCGTCGGCAACGAGATCCTGAAGGAGGGCTTCCCGAGCGGGAAGTCGAACCTCTGGGGCGACACGCACCACCCGGCGCTGTCTGAGACCAAGGGCGACTACGACGGGCAGTTCCTGTTCATCAACGACAAGATCAACGCCCGCGTGGCGGTGATCGATCTCCGCGACTGGGAGACCAAGCAGATCGTCAAGAACCCGCTGACGCTCAGCGATCACGGCGGGACGTTCGTGACGCCGGACACCGACTACATCATCGAGGGCGGCCAGTACGCGGTGCCCTGGGGGTCGGACTACGCCCCGATCTCTGAGTACAAGGAGAAGTACAAGGGCTCGGTCACGCTCTGGAAGTTTGACCGCAAGCGCGGCCGGATCGACCCGGGCCAGTCGTTCGCGATCGAGCTGCCGCCCTACTGGCAGGACCTCTCCGACGCGGGCAAGCTGGCCAGCGACGGGTACTTCTTCATGAACTCCCTGAACACCGAGCTGGCGACGGGCGGCATCCAGGACAAGAAGCCGCCGTTCGAGGCGGGGGCCAGCCGCAACGCGACGGACTTCCTGCACATCATCGACTGGAAGAAGGCCGAGCAGGTCTACAAGGCCGGCAAGGTCGAGCAGATCAAGGGCTTCCCCGTCATCACGCTGCAGACGGCGCTCGCCGAGGGCCTGCTGCACGTGACCCCGGAGCCGCGCAGCCCGCACGGGGTGGACGTTGCGCCCAAGGGCGACTTCATCGTCGTGTCCGGCAAGCTCGACCCGCACGTGACGATCTACTCGATGGACAAGATCAAGAAGGCGATCGCCAACAAGACGTTCTCGGGCAAGGACGAGTTCGGCGTGCCGATCCTCGACTTTGACTCGGTGGTCGAGGCCCGCATCGAGGTCGGCCTCGGGCCCTTGCACACACAGTTCGGCCCGGACGGCTACGCCTACACCTCGCTCTATCTCGACTCGGCGGTCGCACGCTGGTCGATGGGCGGCTCGTACGGCTCGATGACCCCCGAGCCCGATTGGACGCTCGTCCACAAGACCCCCGTGCACTACAACGTGGGACACATCGCCGCCGCCGAGGGCGACACGGTGAGCCCGGACGGCAAGTACCTGGTCTCGCTGAACAAGTGGGCGGTGGATCGGTTCATCCAGACCGGCCCGCTGCTGCCGCAGAACCTGCAGCTGGTGGACATCTCCGAGGACGGGACGACGATGCCGGTGCTCTACGACATGGCGATGGGTGTGGGCGAGCCGCACTACGCGCAGATCGTCAAGGCCGACAAGCTCAACTCGTGGGCGACCTACCCGGAGGTCGGCTGGGACCCGCACGTCCAGAACATCAACCCGATGGCGCCCAAGAAGGGCATGGAGCGCGTCCAGCGCAACAGCGACGGCACGGTTGATATCTACATGACCGCGATCCGCAGCCACTTCAACCCCGAGCACATCTACCTCAAGCAGGGCGACAAGGTCCGCTGGCACATCACCAACACCGAGCGCGCACTCGACGCGACGCACGGCTTTGCGGTGCCGGTCTACAACATCACCGCGTCGCTCGAGCCGGGCGAGGCGGTCACGATCGAGTTCGAGGCGGACACCGCCGGGACGTTCCCCTTCTACTGCTCCGAGTTCTGCTCGGCGCTGCACCTTGAGATGATGGGCTACCTCATGGTCGAGCCCAAATAACACTCGCCGCGGGGGGGGCGAGAGCGCCCCCCCCGCCCACCCCGATAGACACCACCACCCCCCCCGCCCCCGGGGGGGCCCCAGGGGGGG
>JBICHP010000010.1:0-164925 GCA_043100935.1 Phycisphaerales bacterium JB054 | reverse complement strand
TGAAATCCTGATCGCGCAGCAAGCGATTTTCATAGCCAATCAGGCGATAGGCCTGGACTTTTTCAGGGTTGAATTCTACCTGAATTTTGACATCCTTGGCAATGGTGAATAGGGCCATCACCCCCGACCTCCTCACCGACTACCTCCTCGCCGACCTCCCGCTCCACGACCTCGCCGAACGCCACGCCCTCTCCCTCCCCCAACTGCTCGACATCCTCGAATCTCCCGCCACCCGCGCACTCATCGACCGCTGCCGCCGCGCCGCCCAGCAGCAGGCCGAAGACATCGCCGCCCTCGCCCGACCCCAGGCCCTGACCACACTCACCCGCCTCGCCACCGAGAGCCCCGACCGACACCTCCCGCCCAACCGCACCATCCCCCCCGCCGTCCGCGCCCGCACCAACGAAACCGCCCGCAAAGCCGCAGCCCAGCTCGCCCGCACCGAGCCGCGCCACCGGCGTCGGTCGGGCAAACTTGGTGATGCCCGCGCGAGCCGGTATCCTCCGAGCGTGCCCTACCCCGAGTCCATGCTGCCCTTCGATCTCCCCCCAGAAGACCAACCATGGCCGGGCACGCGGCACTCTTGGGATGACGTGCGGTCCACCTGGGACCGACACCTGGATCGAGAGCCGGCGCGATCGGCCGGGCTCGCACTGTGCGATGCGATGATCAACTGGCGCGATGGGGGCGAGCCCCCCGCTCCCGACTTGCTTCGGGAGGCCCTCAACACAAACGCCATCGATGTGCGCCGAACGGCGTCCTACTCGCTCAGCCGCGTGCTCGAGTCTTGCGCCCAGCCGTTTGAGACTCTGACTGATCTGTGGAACACATCGCGGGCGAACGGACGCCTCCACATCGCGGACGCCGCTAGATCAGTGATACGAAGCCTCACGACCGAACAGAGCCTCGAGTTTCTCACGCGATGCCTGCGCGACAGATCCAGAGCCGTCCGCGAGCTTTCCGCAAGAATGCTGGGATTCAGCGGATTCCGGCCCATTGTCGAAACGCTCAAAGCCGTCGCGGCCGACGACCCTGATCCGCAGGTGCGCGAACAAGCTGAACAATCCTGGCACCTCGTCGAGTTCGGACACTGGGTCTGGCCGTCCGAGCCCGGAGAACGCAACGACCCATTTGTCTACCTCACCTATCGCGACACCTACTACGGCGGGAACCTGGTGCTTTTGGGAACCTCGATACCCAGTGCCGACATCGATCGCGACGGGCTCGCGCAAGCCGTCGCCAAAGTACGCGAGCAACACGAAGCAGACGCCAGAGAGCATTGCGCACTCTGGCTCGCCACGCACCCAAGTACTCCGACTTCTGCCTCAACACCCCCACCGGTAGACGACCGTGTCGTCGGAGAGCACGCATGAATCCTTTCTTGAGCGCCGCCACCCTCGCCACCTGCACCACCCTCCTCGGCTGCGCCTCCCGCACCATCGTCGAGCACCAGCCCGCCGACAACACCGAGATCGCCTTCGTCTCCGACCGCGACGGCGACCACGAGATCTACCTCCACAACCTCGCAGCCGGCACCACAACCCAACTCACCCACAACGACGTGACCGAGTGGGGCGTCGCCTGGTCTCCCGACGGCACCCGCCTCGCCTTCGCCAGCGACCGGGACGGCTCCCGCAGCCTCTACACCCTCAACCTCCACGACGGCACCACCACCCGCCTGACGCACACCGACGCCAAAGACAGCTCCCCCGCGTGGTCCGCCGACGGCACGCAGATCGCCTTCGTCTCCGACCGCGACTCCAGCCGCGGCGAGATCTACGTGATCAACGCCGACGGCTCCGACCCCGTCCGCATCACCACCAACGACCGCTACGAAGAAGTGCCCGCGTGGTCGCCCGACGGCCGGCACCTGGCCTTCGGCGCCCTCGCCCAAACCGACCACGAAGCCGACCAGACGCTGCAGATCTTCTCCATCGACCTGGCCACCCGCACCGAGCGCCAGCTCACCGCGCTCCCCGGCCACAACTCCGCGCCGCGGTTCTCACCCGACGGCACACTGATCGCCTTCTACGGCAGCGTCGGCGAGCGATTCACCGGCGCCGACATCTACATCATCGCCCCCGACGGCGCCAACCTGACCAACCTCACCAACGACCCCGAGCCCGACTGGCAGCCCGACTTCTCCGCCGACGGATCACGCATCCTCTTCTGCCGCGGCCCGGGCAACCCGCTCGATATCTGGGTCATGCACGCCGACGGCTCCAACAGACTCCGCCTCACCAGCGATCCCGCCCGCGACGAACAACCCCGCTGGCGCCCGCCCACGCGCTGAGCCCTCGCAGCACCCGCCGCCCCGGGCTCTATCATGCCCGGATGCACAAGCCAGCCCTCACCGTCGTCCTCTGCTGCCTCGCGCTCCTCGGCCTCATCGCCCCGCCGGCAACAGCCCAAACCTCCACCCAGACCGCCGCGTCAAACTGGGACGAGTTCATCGCCGCCGCCGAAGCCGAGTTCGGCACCGACGGCCGCGCCGCCGCCGAGTTCCTCACCGCCCACCGCCCCGAGCGCGACGCCGACCTCTCCGCAGACTTCCTGCTCACCAACCTCCGCCTCGCGATGCGCGCAAGGCACGAGTTCGCCTGGGCCGCCGCGGCCCCGGTCGAACTCTTCCACAACGACGTCCTCCCCTACGCCGTGCTCGACGAGACCCGCGAGCCGTGGCGCGAGGACTTCTACGAGCGCTGCAGCGCCATCGTCGAGGGCGCGACCACCGCCTCCGAAGCAGCCCAGCGCCTCAACCGCGAGCTGTTCAACCAGATCAACGTCCACTACAACACCGGCCGCAAGAAGCCCAACCAGAGCCCCAGCGAGTCGGTCGCCCAGGGCCGCGCCACCTGCACCGGCCTGTCCATCATCCTCGTCGACGCCTGCCGCGCCGTCGGCATCCCCGCCCGCGTCGCCGGCGTCGCCAACTGGGCCGACAAGCGCGGCAACCACACCTGGGTCGAGATCTGGGACGGCGCGTGGCACTTCACCGGCGCCGATGAGTACAACGCCAAGGGCCTCAACCGCGGCTGGTTCGTCGGCGACGCCTCCCGCGCCGTCGCCGGCAGCCGCGAGCACGCGGTGTGGGCTACCTCGTGGCAGCGCACTGGCAACCCCTTCCCGATGGTGTGGGCCGAGCAGGACGAGTCGGTGCACGCGGTGGACGCGACCGGCCGCTACGCCGCGCCGGACGGCGAGGCACCCACCGACGCCCGGCTGTTCGTGCGCGTCTGGGACACCCGCGGCGGTGCGCGCATGGTTGCGACCGTCGAGGTCGGCGGGACGACCGCCGATACGCGCGCAGGGACGGCCGATCTCAACGACATGCCCGAGCTGCCCACGGCCGCGGGCAAGCCGATCGAGGGGAGTGTCACGGTCGATGATGCCGTGCGCGCGTTTGGGTTGCCGGGTGTGGGGCGGGGGCGGCACACGGTTGATCTGTACTGGGACGAGCTGTGGCTGAGCGAAGGCGAGGCGGCGGAGGTGATCCGGCGGGAGTATGCGGCGCTGGCGGAGGCCCGGCGCGAGGGGGCGGCCGCGGCGATTGAGGCCGAGGCGATTGAGGTCGATGGCACGACGCTGCGCATTCTTGAGCGCACGTTCGGGGATGCGCCGGAGGGGGGGCACAGCCTGTGGATCTCGATGCACGGCGGGGGCGGGGCACCGGCGGAGGTGAACGACCGGCAGTGGAAGAACCAGATCCGGCTGTATGAGCTGGAGGAGGGGATCTACGTTGCGCCGCGGGCGCCGTCGGACACGTGGAACCTGTGGCACCGCGGGCATATCGATCCGTTGTTCGCGGCGTTGATCGAGTCGTATGTGGTTGCGCGGGGGGTCAACCCGGACCGCGTGTATCTGCTTGGATACTCGGCGGGCGGTGACGGGGTGTATCAGGTAGGGCCGCGGATGGCCGACCGCTTCGCGGCGGCGGCGATGATGGCGGGGCACCCGAACGAGACCTCGCCGGAGGGGTTGCGGAACCTGCCGTTTGCGGTGTTGATGGGTGGCGAGGACAACGCGTACAACCGGGCGAAGGTGGCTGCGGAGTTTGGCGACAAGCTCGCGGCGCTGCGGGAGGCCGACGGCGAGGGCTACGAGCACCGGACGATCATCTATCCGGGGCTTGGGCACTGGATGGACGGGAAGGACGCGGAGATCCTGCCGTGGATGGCGTCGCGTTCGCGGAAGGCCTGGCCGCGGCGGGTGGTGTGGAAGCAGGACGATGTCACGCACGATCGGTTCTATTGGTTGGCCGTGCCGGAGGGAACTGCGACCGCACGAGCGACGATCTCCGCCGAGGTCAGCGGCCAGACCGTCACGATCGAGTCGGCCGATGTGCAATCGTGCACCCTGCTGCTGCACGATGCGTTGCTCGATCTCGACCGGCCGGTGACGGTCGTCGCGAACGGGAAGCAGGTGTTCAGCGGCATGGTCCGCCGGACCGAGCAGACGATTCGTGACTCGCTCTTTGTGCGTCTCGACGCTCGGACGGCACCATCGGCGATGCTCACGGTGAAGTGGGAATGACGGGACGGCGCGACTGCCTCAGTCTGATGGTTTCGCGTCGTTCTCGGATTGCGAGCGATCGTCGTTGATTCGCTCTGCTGCGCGGCGGATGCCGCGGAGCATGCCGGAGAAGACGAGGTTGTGGGCGGGGAGTACTGCGTACCAGTAGAGGAGGCCGAGGAGGCCCTTGGGTCGGAAGCGGGCGGTCATCTGGAGGTGGGTTCGGGCGTCGTCGTGGGGTGTGATGACGAAGCCGAGGGTGGCGATGCCGGGGAGTTTCATCTCGGCGCGGAGGAGGAGGGCGCGGTCGCGTTCGACGCCGATGACTCGCCAGAAGTCGAGGGCCTCGCCGAATTCGATCTGGTCGGGGTGTCGGCGGCCGCGGCGGAGGCCGGGGCCGCCGGAGAGCTGGTCCATCCAGCCGCGGATGCGCCAGAGGATGTCGGCGGCGTACCAGCCGTTGCCGCCGCCGACGCGGCAGACGGCGGCGAAGACGGCGGCGGGCGGGGCGTCGATCTCGATGGCACGGGCGTCGACGAACTCGGTGCCGCCGGCCCAGTCGGGGTCGCCCTCGATCGCGCCGGCGGCGGACCAGCGGGTTTCGATGTCGGAGGACTTGGTCTCGCCGATGGCCAGCCGGATGGCCTCGCGGCAGCCGAGGGCGTCGTGGGGCATGACCTCCTGCACGTCGTTGCGGGTGACGACCACGCGGTTGCGGAGGCCTTCGGCGAGGGGTCGGGCGATGCTGGCCGAGACGGGGGTGACCAGGCCGATCCAGAGGCTGCTGAGCCTGGGCGTGAGGACGGGCACGGGGACGATCCAGCGTCTGGGCAGGCCGAGCTCTTCCTGCATGAGTCGCATGAGCTCGAGGTAGTCGAAGACGTCGGGGCCGCCGATCTCGAGGACGCGTCCTGTTGATTCGGGCGTGTCGAGGCATCGCACCAGCCAGTGCAGCACGTCGTGGACGGCGACGGGCTGGCTCTCGGTCTTGACCCAGCGGGGCGTGACCATGACGGGGAGGCGCTCGACGAGGTAGCGGAGGATCTCGAAGGAGGCCGAGCCCGAGCCGATGATCATCGCGGCGCGGAGCACGGTGACGGGGACGCCGGTGGAGCCGAGCATCTGTTCGACCTCGCGGCGGGACTCGAGGTGGGTGCTGAGGTCGTCGCCGAGTTCGCCGAGTCCTCCGAGGTAGATGATGCGCTCGACGCCGGCGGCGCTGGCGGCGCTGGCGAAGGTCTCGGCGAGTTGGCGGTCTTTGGCCGAGTAGGTGTCGCCGCTGACGACCATGGAGTGGACGAGGTAGTAGGCGACGCGGCAGCCGCGGAGCTGGTCGGTGAGGACGGACTCGTCTGCCATGTCTCCGGCGACGACCTCGACGCGGGGGTCTTCGCGCCACGGTCGCTGCTCGAGCTTGCGGGGCTCGCGGGCGAGGCAGCGGACGTGCCACCCGGCCTCGAGCAGGCGCGGGGCGAGGCGGCCGCCGATGTAGCCGGTCGCGCCGGTGAGGAAGGCGGTTTGGTGGTCGTGGTCGGTCACGGTGATCCCTTCGCGATGCGGGCCGGGCCGATGCGGTGAGAGGTGACCATATCCGATTGAGGCGGGTTGCTGCCCGTCGAGGGGCGTTTCCTGCCTGCGGGGCGTCGGGACCTCGGAACACGGGCAGCCGGGACGGGCGCTCGCGGGCTGCCTGCGTCGCTCTCGTGAATAGACTGGCGGGATCGATCGGCCGATGCTGCGCCAACCACCCCGAGGTCTTCGACCGTGCGGATCCAGAGAGACAACCCGAGCCGGCCGCCGGTGGCTGCGCTGCTTCGCGAGCACCTTGATGGCGTGTCGGCGGTGTCACCGGCGGAGAGCGTGCATGCTCTTGGCGTCCGGTCGCTGTGTGCTGCGAACATCACGTTCTGGACCGCGGCGGAGGGGGAGGATGTTCTCGGGTGCGGGGCGCTGCTCGAGCTTGATGCTGCGCACGGTGAAATCAAGTCGATGCGGACGGCTGCGCGACACCTGCGGAAGGGTGTTGCGTCGGCCATTCTCGCCTGCATCATCGCCGAGGCTCAGGCCCGTTCGTACGGGCGGTTGAGCCTGGAGACCGGTTCGCAGCCGTTCTTTGCTCCGGCGCGGACGCTGTACGCACGGTTCGGATTTGTGCCGTGCCCGCCGTTTGCCAGCTATCCAGAGGACCCCAACAGCGTGTGCATGATGCGTCTGCTCACGGATTGATCGGCCCGGTGGACAGGTGCCGCGGCGGCGGTCGGACGCGTGGGGTGGACGCTGATCTCGGGGCGATGCCAGCAAGGCGAGGGCGACCTGACGGCCCCGCGAGCAGGGTTGCCTGACGGGCTCGGCGAGGGTCGGCACGCCTCTACGATTGGTCATGCCCGACACCCCACCACTCCAGCCCGCCGGCCCTGAGCCCGGCCCGCTTCCGACCCGGTTTGCCGCGGCGGACCTCGAGCCGCATATCGCGGAGTTGGCGGCTGCGCCGGCGGCGCTCCGCGCGGCCGTCGCCGGTCTCAGCGACACGCAGCTCGACACGCCGTATCGCAACTGGACGCTGCGGCAGATCGTTCACCATCTTCCGGACTCGCACACGAATTGCTACATCCGGTTCATGTGGGCGTTGACCGAGGACACTCCGCGCATCAAGGCGTACGACGAGTCGCGTTGGTCGGCGCTGCCGATCTCGCGCACCGGCGGCATCGAGCCGGCCCTTGCGCTCTTCGAGGCCGTCCACGCCAAGTGGGTCGCGTTACTGCGCACGATGACTCTGGACGACTTTGCGCGCGCGTTCGAGCATCCCGAGACCGACCGGCTCGTCAGGCTCGCCGACGCCTTGCCGAGCTATGCGTGGCACTGTCGCCACCACACCGGCATGATCCTCTGGCGAAGAGCCGCGGAGGGCTGGGGCGGGGTGTGATCCTGGGGCTGCGGCGGTGACGGTGTGGTGCGGCTATTTGTCGGCGAGTTCGAACGACTCGACGACGAACCGGCCGTCGATGACCTGGCCGGTGACGGTCGCTTGGCGGATGGCGTTGCAGAAGCCGTCGGCGGCGTGGGCGTCGCCGTGGTCGTCGAGGCCGGTGCCGTCGACGAAGTAGCCGACGCCGTCGATGCGGACGGCGAGGTCGCAGCTGTCGCCTTCCATGCCGAACTGGCACTCGCCGCAGGCGGCTTCGACGACGCGTGTCTGCGCGACGGGGGCGACCACGCCGGCGGGGTCTTCCGGTCTGTTGCACCCGGCGAGCACGAGGGTTCCGAGGCCGAGGCCGCAGGCGAGCTGCACGATGGATCGGGTGGTTGTCATGTTGGATCATTCGCGGGCCGGGGCGGGTGCGGCGGGTGCGGGTACACTGCGGGCCTATGAACGCGATTCAGAAGCTCAGGCAGCTCGTGGGTGAGGTGAACAAGGGTCCGGCCAGCGCGATGCAGGCGTGGCCGGTGGTGACGCGGCTGCTGTCGCGGATGCCGCTGGACCAGGCCGAGGTCTCTCGGGTGTGTGAGGCGCGGGACCCGATCGGGCTGGACGTGCTGGTGACGCGGCTGGAGAACCCGGGCGCGGCGGCCGAGCCGGAGGCGGACCCGGCGGTGGAGGCCGTGGGCGACGAGGAGATGAAGGCGGCGCTTCGGGCCTTTAACAAGCGGTTGAAGCTGGCGCGGCTGGCGGATGAGTCGCGGCTGGGCGGGCGGTATACCTCGGGCGGGCGGGAGTCGAAGATCGACGCGATCCTGCCGCCGGATGAGTTTGCCGAGCCGGTGTGGAAGGCGTTGGTCGCGGCGGGGAAGCTGAAGTACACGGGCAACGGGTTTTATGCGCCTGCGGGTTGAGGGTGGTGCGGGCGGTGGGGAGCGGCGTCTGTGCTATCCTGCTTTGACGCATGTGCGCGAAGGAGGATCGGTGATGACTGACCAGGCTCGGCCCGAGGGTGTTCGTTCGGATAGACGGTTGTTTATGGCTGCGGGAGCGGCGGCGCTGGGCGGGCAGCTGGTGCCGATGGCATCGGCGCAGCCGGAGCACGCGGGCCACGGGGACGGGCGCGAGGGTCAGGAGCACGCGGGCCTGCGGCGGGCGTTTATCGACGGGAGCGGGCACGGCTGGGTTGAGCTCGGCGAGAGTCACTTTGCGAACGTGAACTGTCACGACGACACGTGGGTGTGGGCGGACGGGATGTTGCGGTGCTCGGGGCAGCCGGTCGGGGTGCTGCGGTCGGTGAAGACGTACACGAACTTTGAGTTTGTGTGCGAGTGGCGGCACAACAGGCCGGCAGGCAACTCGGGTGTGTTTTTGTGGACGACGGAGGAGTCGGTGGCGAAGCTCGCGGCGGCGGGCAAGCCGGGGCTGCCGCAGGGGATCGAGGTGCAGGTGCTCGATCTGGCGTATGGCGGGGAGAACCCGGAGAGTTGGTACACCAGTCACGGGGATGTGTTCCCGGTGGGGGTGCAGATGACGCCGTTCCCGCCGCTGTCGCCGAACGGGGTGCGGAGCTTTCCTTCGAAGAACCTGACGCTGGGGGCGGGGGAGTGGAACCACTATTACATCCGCGCGATCAACGGTGAGGTGCGGTTGTGGGTGAATGGTGAAGAGGTGTCGGGCGGGAACGGGTGTGAGCCGCGGACGGGGTATCTGGCGCTGGAGTCGGAGGGGTCGCCGATTGACTTCCGGAACTTGCGGTTGCGGGAGGTTTCGTAGGGGGAGTGGTGGTTGGGGGGGGTGGAGTGGTTGTTGGGGGGCGGGTGTGATTGGGCGTGTGTCCCCTCGCTTGCGCGAGGGGCTCTACAGAGGTGACCCCTCGCTGGCGCGAGGGGTTTGTTTTATTGGTGGTGCGCGGTGGTTCCGGCCTCGGTCGTGCTGGGGGCGAGCGCGGCGGCGCGGCGTTGGGCGCGTTGGTTGCGGAGTTTGGGGCCGTTGAGGAGGACGCCGATCCACGTGTAGCGGACGAAGAGGTGGTAGCTGCCGAGCATGATGGCGAATGCGGCGAGGCAGACGATGGTGAACTTGATGATGGCCGGGGCGGGCAGGGGGTAGAGCGTCCAGTTGAGCGCGACCACGAGGGGAAGGTGGACGAGGTACATCCAGTAGGCCGAGTCGGAGATGTAGCGCATGGCCGGGCTGGGCTTCTGGCATAGCCGCAGGAAAAGGCCGGTGACGCCGACGACGAGGAGGGCGGTGGCGGGGGCTGCGAGGATCTGGGCGGTGGTGAGGATGCGGGCGAGCTCGGCGGCGGACACGGGGGATGGTGCTGCGTCGGGACGCAGGAGCAGTTCCCAGTAGCGGCCGGAGGCGGCCATCGAGACGATCGCGAGCAGGATGCCGAGGATGAGCTGGGGGATCCAGAACCGGGCGAGGCCGGGGAGGTCGTGGCGGCGGCGGTAGAGCAGCCAGCCGGCGGTGAAGTAGACGGCGTAGTAGAAGACGATGCGGAGCGGGGGGAGGGCGCCCATCTGGGTGTCGGCGCCGGGGCCTTCCTGGAGCAGAAGCACGGGGATGGCCAGGAGGGTGAGGGGGATCGCGGCGAGGCCTTTGCGGACCGTCCAGGCCCAGGCGGAGGTGCAGGCGTCGGCGGCGGCGGCGAGGGGGCGGATGCGGGTGCAGAGGGCGTGGCCGAGGATGGCGGCGGCGTAGAGGACGAGGAGGTGCTGGAGGAACCAGAGGTGCATGGGCTGGAACCAGCCCGCCGTGCCGCGGAAGGAGAGGTAGTTGGTGTAGGCCTCGATGGGGGCGGCGCGGGCGTCTTCGGGCAGGCGGAGGTTGAGGCCCCATGCCCAGACGAAGCCGGCGATGGGGATGATGGTGAGCATGCCGAGGAGGAGGGGGAGGGCGATGCGTTTGGCGCGGTGGGCAGCGAAGCTGCGGGCGCCGTCGCGGGCGAGGAGCATGCAGCCGAAGAAGCCGGCCATGAGGAAGAAGGCTTCCATGCGGAAGAGGTGGATGACGGAGAAGGCGACGATGAAGACGGGGCTGGAGGCGGGGTCGTCGGCGGCCCAGAGGGGGAAGACGTCGGGCCAGTAGGCGAGGGTGGCGTGGAGGGCGATGCCGAGGAGCATGGCGATGGCGCGGAGGGCGTCGAGGGCGTGGAGGCGCTCGGAGTGGGCGGGGGGTGTGGAGGGTTGCATAGGGGGACAGCGTAGGTTGGTGCGGGAGAGGGGGGCGTTAGTCGAGCTGGTAGAGCATGGTGCCGTGGAGCTGGCGGAGCTTGTCGGCCTGCTCGGTGAAGCCCTCGGCGGCGGCCTGGTCGGCGGTGGCGCGGAAGATGGCGGCGAGGTAGGCCTCTCCGTCGAAGCCGGAGAAGGTGCTGTAGTGGTGGGCGAAGAGGTCGGCGTGCTGGGTGTCGAACCAGCGGTCGTAGTGGGCGGTGTTGGCGGCGTAGTCGTCGATTTTCTGGATGCGCTGGGAGACCTGGTCGTGCCAGTGGGTGGAGAAGGTCCGCTGGCGGTGGGTGAGGAAGAGGAGGCCGCCGAGAAGGCAGGAGACCACGATCGCGATGGCGGCGATGGTCTGTTTGTGCTTCATCGGTGGAGGGGGGTGCGGGGCTACTCGTCGGTTTCGAAGTACAGCTCGTCTCGGAGGGCCTTGAGGTTGTCGGCCTGTTCATCGTATCCCGCTTGTGCGGCGGACTTGGCCATCTCCTGGAAGAGTTGGTCGAGGTAGGCGTTGGCGTCGAAGTAGGTGACGGTGCGGCCTCGGCGGCGGCCGCCTTGGCGCTCGATGACGTAGTGCTCGTTGAAGACCCACTCGTGGTGCTGGTCGAGCCAGGCGGTGTAGAGCGAGCCGTGGGTGTTGTAGTCGGGGAGTGCCTCGAGTGCGAGGAGGATTTCGCCGTGCATGTCCACGGCTTCGTCGTCGCGGTTCATGTTGGCGACGACGAGGCCGACGCAGAGAAGGCCGACGGCGATGAGGCTTCCGATAACGCGTGATCCCATGATGTACTCCGGCTCGATGTCCCCGCGGCGAGTGCTGCGCCCCCCGAGCCGCGGCCCCCCGGGTGCGTGCGGGCAGCGTACCAAACTCATGATTCCGGGTCCAGAGGCGTTGTGCGGTTTCGTGGGGGTGATTGTGTTGGATGTTAGTTCTTTGGGGCGTGAGGGGGGTTGGTGAGGGCTCGGGTGGGGCGGGGGGATGGGGGCTCTCTCGCTTGCGCGAGGGGCCCTTTGAGGGTGAGTGTCCGGAACCCCTCGTTGATGGGAGGGGCTTTGGGGGATGGCGGTCCCCTCGCTTGCGCGAAGGGCTCTAAGGAGGAGCCGGTCCCCTCGCTCGCGCGAGGGGCTCTAAGTAGTAGGAGGAGGAGGAGGAGGAGGGGCGTGTCCCCTCGCTCGCGCGAGGGGCTCTGTGGGGGTTAGCGGGTGCGGAGGCGGATGAGGTCTCCGTCTTCGTCGAGTTCGATGGGCTTTTCGAAGAGGCGCGTTGCGCTTGGGAGTTCGAGGATGACGAGCGCGGCGCGGGCTTCGCGGGAGAGCAGGTCGGGGTCGGCCATCATCTCGCGGATCTCCGGTTCGGTGAGGTAGAAGTCCCAGACTTGGGGCGGGCCGGCGGCGGTGAGGAGTGCTTCGGTTGCGTGCTTCTGGTGGATGAGTTCTTCGCCGTAGCCCATGCGGATGGTCATCATGTCGGCGAGGCGTTCGTAGGCGCGCACCCACGGTCGCTGTCTGCCGTGCGGGTAGCGCATGGCTTCGGCGTAGCGCTGGCCGAGCATCATGAGTTCGGTCCGGGGCATGCGGGCGTAGTGCAGGGCGTGCATGAGTTCGTGGGCGGCCAGGCCGAGCAGGATCTCGTCGAGGTTCTCGTAATCGTCGAGGAGCAGGCGCTTGTTGATCAGGACTCTGGAGCCGGAGACCTCGGCGGCGCCGGAGAAGGCGGGTGTGGTTTCGCCGAGGCCCTGCAGGTCGGTTACCACCACGTGGACGGTGACATCGTCGAGCGCGTAGCGGACGCGGACGTCTTCCATGGCCCGGCCGATGCGCCAGAGCTGGCGTCGGATCTGTTTTTCTTCGGACGAGGTGGCGGCTTTGACGCGGTAGAGCGTGTCGCCGCGGCGGGTGTTGATGCACCCCGGGCCGGCGATCAGCACCAGAGCGATCGCGCAGGCCGCGATCGATTGCATCACACGGGGCAGCACGGGGCGAGGCTACCGGGGGAGCGGGCCAATAGCAAACTGCTGATTCGGGCTTGGGCCGGTCGGTGTCGCTGGTAGACTCGCGGCATGACACTTGACTACTCGTATCCGTACTCGTCGCAGCGTGCCCCGGTCTTTGCCCGCAATGTGGTCTCGACGAGCCATCCGCTCGCGGCCCAGGCGGGGCTGGAGATGCTGCGGAAGGGTGGCAACGCGGTTGATGCGGCGGTGGCGACGGCGATGGCGCTGACTGTGCTGGAGCCGACGAGCAACGGGATCGGGTCGGACAACTTCGCGCTGGTGTGGACCGGCGGGGGCCTGCACGGGTTGAACGCGTCGGGGCGTGCGCCGATGGGGTTGCGGCGGGAGCGGTATGACGGGATGGAGTCGATCCCCTACTACGGCTGGGACGGGGTGACGACGCCGGGTGCGGTGTCGGGGTGGGTGGCGCTGTCGAGTGAGTTCGGCTCGCTGCCGATGTCGGTGCTGGCCGAGCCCGCGGTGCGTTATGCGCGGGAGGGGGCGATCGTGCCGCCGGAGGTGGGTGGTGGTTGGGGGCGGGTGGCGGCGCGGGGGTATCGGGGGGAGGCGTTCACGGCGTGGCACGAGACGTTTGCGGCCGGGGGGCGCGGGCCGCGGATTGGTGAATTGGTGAAGTTGCCGGATCATGGCGACACGCTGGAGGCGATCGGGGCGACGAACGGGAAGGCGTTTTATCAGGGCGCGCTGGCCGAGCGGATCGAGGCCGCGGCGGTTGCGGGTGGTGGCGATCTGCGCGCGCAGGATCTTGCTGCGCACGAGGCGCGGTGGGTGCGGCCGATCTCGACGGAGTATCACGGGTGGCGGCTGCACGAGATCCCGCCGAACGGGCAGGGGCTGACGGCGCTGATTGCGCTGGGGATCCTGCGGCGGTTCGGTTTGGAGGAGATGGACCCGGACAGCGCGGAGAGTCTGCACATCGGCATCGAGGCGATGAAGCTGGCGTTTGCCGATGCGCACCGGTACATCGCGGACCCGGCGTTTATGGACGTGACTGTCGAGCAGTTGCTGGACGAGGCGTATCTGGCGGAGCGGGGGGCGATGATTGATCGCGGGCGTGCACAGGACTTCGACCACGGGACGCCGAAGGAGGGCGGGACGGTGTTGCTGACGGCTGCGGACGCGGCGGGGAACATGGTGAGCATGATCCAGAGCAACTACACGGGGTTCGGGTCGGGGATCGTGGTGCCGGGGACGGGGATCAGCTTGCAGAACCGTGGGTGCTGCTTCTCGCTGGAGAAGGGGCACCCGAACGAGGTCGCGGCGGGGAAGCTGCCGTACCACACGATCATTCCGGGGTTTGTGACCAGGGCGGGGGCGGACGGGAACGACGAGCCGGTGATGGCGTTCGGCGTGATGGGCGGGTTCATGCAGCCGCAGGGGCACGCGCAGGTGCTGATGCGGATGGCGGACCACAACCAGAACCCGCAGAGCGCGCTGGACGCGCCGCGGTGGCAGGTAAGCACGGGGCTGAAGGTGACGGTGGAGCCCGGCTTCGATGCGGGGGTGTACGAGACGCTCCGCGACATGGGGCACGATGTGACGGTGCCGAGGCGGCGGAACGCGAGTCAGGGGCGGGGGCAGGTGATCTATCGGCTGGAGGATGGGTATGTGGCGGGGTCGGATTTGCGGTGTGATGGGCAGGCGGTGGGGTTTTAGTTCGCTTCGCGAGAGGAGCATCGGGCGATGTACAGCAATGCGCCGGTGTGGATTCGAGTCCTGTCTTTCGCGTCAATGCTGCTCGTGTTGAGCGCGTTGGCGACGCTCTTGCCGGGGTGCGCGACCGTCCCGGACGCGTCTCGGGATTCGGACTATGACCTAGAGATGAACCAGCTCGCCCGGGCGGATGTATCGGACAACCCCGACCATCCGTGGGCGGGTGTGTATGTCACGCGTCCGGACATGCTGGTTGCGGTGCTCGTGCTGTCGCCGAAGATCGGGGTTGTGCGCGAGACCATCAATGATCTGCCGGTTCTTTCGCCGGGCCGTATCTGGCATGTGGGGGAGATTGTCGGAGTTGATGCACGCGAGGTGCGGGTCGATCCGAACCGTCGCGAATCTGAGAAATGGCTCGCGGACCGTGGGCCACTCTTGCGCTTTGCGTGGGGAGACCAGCGGTTTCTCGTCCTCCGCGACTCACTTTCTGAGCTCCGATCAGACATCGACCGTGGGTTGTCGCCAGCCGAATCGCACTGGGCGTACATGCACTCGGATGACCGACAGAATGCGGTTGCTGCTGGGACTCGGGAGGACTTGCTTGCGGCGTTGGATGTGCTGGAGTCGGCGGAAAGGTGACGGTTCCTCGACCCCTCCGGGGTCGGGCGGTGAGGCAGTGCGTACCAGGGGCTGGTCCCGACGTTGTCGGGCCTGCGCCCCTGGCAACGGTCCGGCGCTCCTCCGGAGCGGGGGGAGGGCACGCGGGGCTGTTGGGTGGGCCGCTGATGGATGGGTGCGGCGAATGATGTGTGGAGCGATGGGTGTGTGGGCGGGTGCCTGGGTGCGGTGTGATGGAGTGTTGAGCGTGTTGCCACCGGGCGTGAAGACGTTGAAGGCGATCCGGCGGCAGCGGGACCCGGTGACGCGGGTGCACGAGGCGAAGCGGTTGCTGGAGTATCTGCTGGACGCGATGTCGCCGGGGCTGACGGACGGACGTGGGCGGGAGGCGTTTCTGGGGGACATGGTGCGCGCGCAGGAGGGGTGCTTCTCGAACGTTCGGGACGTGATGTTTGCGATCGGGGTACGGAACCGGCTGGACCATCCGTCGGTGCGTGAGGAGGCGCCGAAGGCCGATGAGATCGAGCGGGCGGGGTGGCACCTTGTGCGGGCGGTGGAGGAGGTGCTGCCGCACGCGCCGCGGGAGGTGGCTCGGGAGGCGGGGTATCGGCGTGCGGGGGTGTTGGGGAGGCTTCTGGGGCGGGGGTGAGCGATGGGTGGGGCTGGCGGATGCCGGGGTGGCCGGTGCGGGGTAGGCTCCACACACCACGGAGGCCTCACTCATGCCTGATCTCTGCAGCACACCGGGCGATCTTTCGGGCTTTATGGCGTGGGTTCGGGAGCGGAACCCGAACGAGCCGGAGTTTCAGCAGGCGGTGGAGGAGGTGGCCGAGTCGGTGGTGCCGTTTGTGGCGGATCACGCGGCGTATCGGGACGCGCGGATCCTGGAGCGGCTGACCGAGCCGGACCGGATGGTGACGTTTCGGGTGAACTGGGAGGACGACGCGGGGCACGTGCGGGTGAACCGGGGGTACCGGGTGGAGTTCTGCAGCGCGATCGGGCCGTACAAGGGCGGGCTGCGGTTTCATCCGACGGTGACGGCGAGCGTGCTGAAGTTTCTGGGGTTTGAGCAGGTCTTCAAGAACAGCCTGACGACGCTGCCGATGGGCGGCGGGAAGGGCGGTTCGGACTTTGACCCCAAGGGCAAGAGCGACCGCGAGGTGATGCGGTTTTGCCAGGCGTTCATGAGCGAACTGTTCCGGCACATCGGGCCGGACACGGATGTGCCGGCGGGCGATATCGGTGTTGGTGGGCGCGAGATCGGCTACCTGTTCGGGCAGTACCGGAAGCTGGCCAACGAGTTTACGGGTGTGCTGACGGGCAAGGGGTTGAGCTATGGCGGCAGCCTGATCCGGACGGAGGCGACGGGGTACGGCGCGGTGTACTTCGTCAAGCAGATGCTCGAGCAGATGGGCGAGGGGATCGAGGGCAAGAGGGTCGCGGTGTCGGGCTCGGGGAACGTGGCGATCTATGCGGTGGAGAAGCTGATCGAGCTGGGGGCCAGGCCGGTGACGATGTCGGACTCGCAGGGGTTTGTGCACGATCCTGACGGGATCGACGCGGAGAAGCTGGCGTTTGTGAAGGATCTGAAGGAGGTCCGGCGGGGGAGGATCCGTGAGTATGCGGAGAAGTACGAGAGCGCGACGTTTGGCGAGGGGAGGCCGTGGGGGGTTGATGTCGATGTGGCGATGCCGTGTGCGACGCAGAACGAGCTGGAGCTTGAGGGGGCGAAGCGGCTGATCGCCAACGGGGTGCACGTGGTGGCCGAGGGGGCGAACATGCCGACGACGGCGGAGGCGACCGACGCGTTCTGCGAGGCGGGTGTGCTGTTTGCGCCGGGCAAGGCGACGAACGCGGGCGGCGTGGCGGTGTCGGGGCTGGAGATGTCGCAGAACTCGGTGCGGACGAGCTGGTCGCGCGAGGTGGTGGACGAGAAGCTCCGCAAGATCATGTCGGACATTCACGAGAAGTGCGTCGAGCACGGGGGCGGCGGGGAGGCTGTGGACTATGTCCGCGGGGCGAATATCGCGGGGTTTGTCAAGGTGGCGGACGCGATGCTGGCGCAGGGGCTGGTGTAGCGAGGCGGCGGGGTGGTGGTTCTTGCGATGCGGGGGATGATCGCGGGACGCTTGGGCGTTGATACTCTTGCAGGCATGGCCAGGTCTTCGACTCCAGCACCGCTCGATGGCGAGGCGTTCCTTCGGATCGCCAAGGCGCTGTCTGATCCGAACCGGCTGGAGATCCTCGAGCGGGTCGCGGCGGAGGGGGACATCACGTGTGCGGACCTGCTGGGGTCGTTCTCGATCTCGCAGGCGACGATGAGTCACCATCTGCGGGAGCTGCGTGAGGTGGGGCTGCTGGCGTGCGAGAAAGAGGGCAAGTGCGTGCGGCTGCGGCTGGTGGCGGGGGCGATGGCGGCGTATCGCGCGGAGCTGGCGAGGCGGATCCCGGGCTGACCGGGTGACGGCTCCGCGGGTGAGCTCCCCCACCGCTCGCTCCGTAGTGGCCCTGAACCGGCCTTTGGAAGCTCTCAGGGCCGTTTTTGTGCCCAGCTCCTGATTTTTGGTCTGCGTCGAAATACATCGATGATTGTCGAAGTATGTCCTCACGCCGATGCATCGATGTGCGTCGAAATGAGATTACGGGACCGAGGGTGAGGAGCAGGACCATGGCGGGCAGACTTGAGGGCAAGGTGGCGCTGGTGACGGGCGGGTCCCGGGGGATCGGGGCTGCGGTCGCCAAGCGGCTGGCGTCGGAGGGCGCGACGGTCGCGGTGAACTACGCACGGAACGAGTCGGCGGCGGGCGAGGTGGTCGGTGCGATCACGTCGGCTGGGGGCAGGGCCCGTGCGTTCGGCGCGGACGTCTCGACCGAGTCCGGCGCGGAGCAACTGGTCGCCGATGTGGTCGGTGAGTTGGGGGCGCTGGACATCGTGGTGAACAACGCGGGGGTGTTTGAGATGGGCCCGCTGCAGGAGGTCGACCGCGAGGCGGTGCGTCGGGTCTTTGAGTTGAACGTCTTCGGGGTGTTGAGTGTGACGCGGGCTGCGCTCGCGCACCTGCCGGACGGCACCAACGGCGGGCCCGGCGGTCGGGTGATCAACATCTCGTCGGTTGTGGGCGACGGGCAGGCGGCGGGTGGCAGTGTGTACTGGGCAAGCAAGGCGGCGGTGAACTCGATCACACGTTCGCTGGCCGAGGAACTGGGGCCGCGGGGGATCACGGTGAATGCGGTGTCGCCGGGGATCACGGAGACCGACATGACAGCGGGCGCGGACGAGATGATCGCGCAGATGGTGGCGCAGACGCCGCTGGGGCGTGCCGGGCGGCCCGAGGACATGGCGGGTCCGGTGGCTTTCCTGGCGTCGGACGACGCGGGGTGGGTAACGGGGCAGGTGCTTCACTCGTCGGGCGGGCTGCGGAAGTAGATCGGGAACGGATCAGGCGTCCGTTCGGCGCGGGCGGGCCGGACGCAAGGAACTCCTCCTTCGGTGTGAAGTCGGACGGCCCGGGTGTGTGTTGCACCCGGGCTGTTCGGCTGCGCGTGCTTTGTGGTCAGTTGTTGATGGAGAGTCTGAGCCGCGGCCTCCAGAGTGGCGAGGCGTCGATGTCGGTGAAGAGTTCGTTTGTGGCTGCGTGGAGGTGTCGCTGGCGTGAGGCGGCGGCCTTGGGGCAGGGCCAGGCGTGCGCGAGGGCGTGGCGGTGCTGGGGTTGGGCGTGTCGGGGTTCGGGGCGCATGGCGACGAGGCGCTTGGCGGCGGTCCGGAGCCCTCGCCGCAGTGCCTCGGCCTTTACAACAACTGCCCAGCCCATGGTTTCCCTCTCATCGCACGCTCAGGTGTGGCCGTTATCATCGACGGCGCGCAACAGTTGAGTGGAGATTTCGGGTAGATTTACGTGCGATGGTCTACGCACGCGTTATCACCGGAGGCGCGGTGGGCGGGGGCGTGGCGCGGGGGAGGCTGGGTGTGGTTTCAGCTGGAGAGTTCGCGCAGGAACTGCGCGATGGGGCCCCGGTTGCGGGCGGCTTCGAGCCGGGCGGTCTCGGCCCGCAGCTGTGAGGTGAGCTGCGTGAGCGCGGTGCGGTCGGCGGGGGAAAGGGTGGTCAGGGCGGACTTGTTGTTCAGGTCGATGACGGTGGCGGCGGCGTCGAGGATGGTGAGCTGGGCGAGCCACGGGTCGTCGGGCGAAGCGTGTTGGGTCCAGAAGGGGATGGCCTCGGCGAGGATCTCGCGGGCGCGGGCGGTGCGTCCGTCGCGCAGGAGCCAGAGGGCGAGGGAGGGCTCGGTGAGGCGGGCCTCGAGGCTGTCGGGGCCGGCGGCGGCGCGGGCGTCGGCGCGGACCGATTCGAGCAGGTCGATACGGGTGGCCCAGAGCGTGCTGAGGGCGGCGGGGTCCTCCATGAGTGAGGGGCCGTGGGCCCACTCGAGGACCCAGAGCGAGGTGAGGACTTCGGCGGCGAGGCCCTGGTCTTTGGCGGCGCCGAAGCCGGACATGAGGCGGCGGAGGCTGTCGAGGGCGCGCTTGCGCCACGCGGTGTCGGCCTCGATGCGGGCGCGTTCGACGGCGAGTTCGGCGGCCTGGGCGGCGTTCTGGTCGGCGAGCTGGCGCGACTGCTCAAGGCTCGCGGCGGCGGCGATGCCTCCGGCGAGGGCGAGCACGATCGCGGCGGTGGAGAGCGGGCGGCGGCGGACGAGGAGCGTGGCCCGGTGCCAGGGGCCGGGGCGGGCCGACTCGACGGGGCGCTTTGCGGCCCAGGCGCGGAGGTCGGCGGCGAGGACGCCGGCCGAGCCGTAGCGCTCGTGGAGCAGGGGTGCCAGTGCGCGGAGCGTGATGGTGCGGAGGTCGCGGTCGACGCGTGCGGCGCGCAGCTCGCGCTCTATGCGGTGGGTGTCGAGGCCGCCGCGGTCGGAGAGGCTGCAGATGGCTTCGGCGGAGTTGCGTCCGGCGACGGGGCTGCCGGTGAGCATCCAGAAGAGGGTTGCGCCGAGTGAGAAGATGTCGGAGGAGGGCATGAAGGATTCGCGGTCGAGGCGGAAGAGCTCGGGGGCCATGAAGGCGAGCGTGCCGCGGGCGATGGAGGGGGAGTCGCTGGTGAACGCGGCGTCTGGAGCGCAGGTGGCGGAGGTGCCGAAGTCGGCGATCTTGAGTGTGCCGTCGGGGGCGATGAGCAGGTTGGCGGGCTTGATGTCGCAGTGGACGAGGCCGGCGGCGTGGATGGCCTCGAGGCCGTCGGCGGCCTGGGCTATCAGGGAGACGAACTCGCGGCGGGTACGTCTGGTGATGCTCGGGCCGTGGCTCTCGAGGGTGGTGCCGGCGACGAGTTCCTGCACGGTGAAGGCCTGGCCGTCGTCGGTGACGCCGCAGTCGAGGACGCGGACGACGTTGCGGTGCTGGACGCGGCGTGCGTTTCGGGCCTCGGCGAGCCACCGGTCGACGTCGAGGGGTGAGTCGGCGCGGGAGACTTTGATGGCGACGGGGGCTTCGCTCTGGGTGGAGGCGAGGCGGGTGTCGCTGGCCTCGTAGACGGTGGCGCAGCTGCCGCGGCCGAGCGTGCGGATGATGCGGTAGCGTCCCTCGCCGAGTGTGCGGCCGGTGAGTGGGATCGGCTGGGGTGCGTCGGCGTGGGGTCGCTCGGGGTCTTCGCGGGTGAGGAACTCGACGAGTCGGTGCGCGTCTTCGGGGGTGGCGCCGAAGCCCTTGTCGGGGCGGAGTTGTCCGGCGAAGCTAGCCATCGGCGTCGCTCCGGGCCTGTGTGGCTTTGCCGACGAGCCTCAGCCAGCGTGTACGGATGACGGCGGCGGAGACGCCGAAGGCGGCTGCGACCTGTCGGTGGAGCAGGCCGTTGGCGCGGAAGCGGACGAGCTGGAGTTCATCGGGGTTGAGCCGGAGGGATTCGAGGTTGCGACGCTCGGCGGGCTCGGGCGGCTGCACGATCATGTTGTCGCGGGAGGCGTGGGCGTCGCGGGCGAGGGATTCCCGGACATTGTGGTCTCGGACGGTGGCCCGGGCGTAGTCGGAGAGTGCCTCGAGCATGATCTCGTGGAGGATCCGGGCGATGTCGCGTGCGGCCTGGCTTCCGTCGAGGGAGACGAACTGGTCGGCGCGACGCTGCACGGTGGAGAAGAAGTCGCTGGAGTCGTAGAGGCGGTGATCGCCGGCGGCCATTTTGGCGCGGAAGCTCTGTTTGATTGCTTCGCGGTGGGCGTGGATGAAGTCGGCGACGCGCATTCGGCGGTCGTACGGCTGTTCCGAGAGATGGATTGCGAGGGATTCCACGTGGGTATACCGGCTGCGGGCGGCGGTTCTCAAACCCCCCGGCTTGCGACCGGGCGGAGAGTGTGCACAATGCAGCGTCGAGCACGGATTCACGCTCGGCGCACAAGCCACGGAAACGGCATCGCTGGTGAGCCGTCCGGGACCTTCTGGTCTGCGGACGAGTTATCGGAAAGAGATTGCTGTGAACGTGAAAAATCGTGGGTGCGTGGGTGGGACGTCGGGCGGGGCTGGCGTGGGGGGTCGTGCCGCCGGGCTCGGTGTGGCGGCGATGGTGATGCTGGCGAACGCGTCGGTGGTGCTGGGCCAGTCGATAGAGGAGGCTCCGGCGGGCGATCCGATCGAGGAGACCTGGCGATACTTGGTGGAGTTGTTCCGGATGGTGCTTGGTCTGTAGGGCAGCGGGCTCGGCGGGCACCCCGGCTGGACCGCGCAGGCGGCGAGAGTCTGCACAAAGGCGTTTGTCCCCATGACCACACCCGCACTCTGCGCGATCGGCTGGAATCGGTTCTTTGAGGAGCAGCTCGCGTCGATCGACGGCGCAGGGATTGTTTTGGCGCGCGTGTCGGCGCACCACGGCTCGCAGGTGGAGCTGTACGGCGAGGACGGCGAGTATCGGGCCCCGGTGCGGTCGGCGGAGGCTGCGGGGAAGGTGGCGGTCGGCGACTGGCTGGTGCTCAGCGCGTCGGACGGTCGGGCGATACGTCGGCTGGAGCGCAAGACGGTGCTCGCGCGCAAGGCTGCGGGCGAGGAGGCCAAGGCGCAGATCCTCGTGACGAACGTGGACACGGTGTTCATCGTGACTTCGTGCAACGAGGACTTCAATCTCGCGCGGCTGGAGCGGTATCTGGCGATGGCGCTGCAGGCGGGGGCGACGCCGGTGGTGGTGCTGACGAAGGCGGACCTGTGTGAGGACCCGGCAGCGCTGGCCGAGCGGGCGCGGGGGCTGCACCCGGGGCTGGCGGTGGAGGTGATGGACGCCCGGCGGCCGGAGCAGGCGGAGGTGCTGCGGGCGTGGTGCGGGCCGGGGCAGTCGGTGGCGCTGCTGGGTTCGTCGGGCGTGGGCAAGTCGACGCTGGCGGGGGTGCTGGGGGCGGGGGATCTGGCGACGGGGGGGATCCGCGAGAAGGACGGCAAGGGGAAGCACACGACGACGTCGCGCTCGCTGCACCTGTTGCCGACGGGCGGGGTGCTGGTGGACAACCCGGGGGTGCGGGAGTTTCAGCTCGGGGAGTGTGATGAGGGCGTGGCGGACCTGTTTGAGGACGTGCTGCGGGTGATTGCCGAGTGCAAGTTCAGCGATTGCCGGCACGAGGGGGAGCCGGGGTGCGCGGTTCGGGCGGCGATTGCGTCGGGCGAGCTGGACGAGCGGCGGTACGCGAGCTTTGTGAAGCTGCAGGAGGAGCAGGCGCGGAATGCGCGCACGCTGGCGGCGCGGCGGGAACGGGAGCGGAAGCAGGGGAAGACGTATAAGGCGGCGGTGGCGAGGAAGCGGCGGAAGGGGTGAGGGGGGGTGCGACATCGCGGGGCATAGCCCCGCACACTGCGGGGACCGCGCCGTTGGATAGTGGTGGCGTTGCACGGGACATGCTCGGAATGTCGGGCCGGTCTCATTGGCGTGCTTCGGACACATATTGCACGATGCAGTCGTGCGGACTCCAATCGCGGCGAGTTCACTTGGTGCGGGGGTGCG
This sequence comes from Phycisphaerales bacterium JB054, assembly GCA_043100935.1. Taxonomy (GTDB): domain Bacteria; phylum Planctomycetota; class Phycisphaerae; order Phycisphaerales; family UBA1924; genus PNC22. The sequence goes on along the minus strand of JBICHP010000010.1, from coordinate 142,018 downwards.
TGAAAGGCGACAACATGGGGTCGCATCAGCCGCTGCGATGATCGTGATCTGCAATTCCGCTGTGCGCTGCTCGGCCCAGAGCCTGGGCAACCGGCGCTTCAAGGCACATGGCCAAGAGAACGGGATCCGAGAACCCGCTCAGACCCGACTTCTATGATCCCCGCCGACTCCCCATCACTCCCTCGGCTCCGCAAACCCGAGCCGCTTTGACAACAACTTGTCGAGACCAGCATAGCTCTTCAGTGCCCATGTACCGCATTCGCCTTCGATCGCAGGCACTTCTCGCCCGTACTCATCGACAGTACATCCTTTCAACGGCCCGAGCACACGAACGCAGTGATGCGCCAACACCTGCTCCGGATCAAGGGGTGCTCGCACAACGGTCTCAAAGTAGCCGCGGCTCCATCCGAGAGAATTCGTAGCGGCCGGAGGCAGAAGCAAACACTCTTTATCCAGCACCGGCACCAAGTGCTTGTCCTTCGATGTGGCATCGAACAGATACACCAACAGGCACCCGGGCATTCCTCCCATGACGGCATCTGTGCGGATTACCCGACCGTATCGGAACAACCCGTCTGGCATCAAATATGTAAACACATCACCGGCGCGAGGCCGGTTTCGTGAAGGATTCAGCACTGCCATATTCGTCGTTGGGCGAGTCATATTCCAAATGCCATTGCGTCGACCGTAGGACTCGGCGGAGCGTGGAGGGCGGATGAGGAGGCGATGGGCTGGGGAGAGGAAGCTTCTGCAGTAAGCTCGTCGAGGCCGAGCGCTTCGCAGATGCGCCCCTCCACACCGGCGAACGTGGTGGCTGCGTGGATGCCGCAGGGACTGGAGTAGGCACAGGGTTCGCAATACTCTGTGAAGTGGTCTGAAACCGTCTTCTTCATGTCCGGCCCGATCTCCCATCCGGTGAGACTCTCGAAACAGTGTCGATCCGGGACGTGGTCGACCTTGATGGAGACCGGTTCGGAGACATCGAAGAGTCCGCAGGTCCAGGCCTGCCGCGAGACCAGGAGCGGGGGCACGAGCAGGTCGTCGTGCGTGTAGATCCGGTCGGGGTCGCCCGGGCGGAAGATGTAGACCACGAAGCAGTCCCAGTCGCCGCCCTCGACGAGGAACGCGTCGTCCTTGGCGACATAGCCGAGGAGGTGGTCGCCGGTGGAGAGATGGACGCGGAAGGCCATGCCGGCCTTGATGCGTTTGCGGCTGCCTTTGACGTAGATGACGGACATGTGGTGCCAGCATATCCCGGTCTGCGGCCTGATCACCCGATGGGTGGTGCGGCCTTCGACGGCTCGGTCTGCCCGGCCGCGACGCCTTCGTATCGCCAGCCGACTCGCTCTCTTTCACTCACAGATGTCGATGAAGCCTCTGTGGATGACGATCCGGATGCCGGAGGCGTTACTCGGGCTTCTTCTTTCGTGGCGGGCGCCCGATCTTGGCCCGAGGCATGAACACGCAGTTGGTAAAGAAGTCGGCCAGCGATGGGCAGTATGCACTGAACGTGCCGCTGGGGAGTGTCGTGCAGGGAGCCTTCAGGCTCTGCCGGCCGATCTGCAGGACGGTGAGCTCGCCGGAGTCAGGATGTGGGCCGAGGAAGTGGTCGTCGAACATGTCGTCATCGGACGCGAATGGAACATACCCGGCGTCCAGTGCGTAGGCACCCGGCCTGACGGTGCGGGCGAAGTACACCACGTGTGCTGGCCCGTTAACACTCATCTCGTGTTCGAGCCCTTTGCCTCCGGGGAGCTCCGGTCCGAAATGGATTACCGTGTGCATCATCGGCAGCTCGCGCAGCATCTGCTCGAGCGCAGCCAGTGCCTCAGATGGCGAGACGTTCGACATCATGTAGTCGATCCACTCGGGCTCGGCCTGTTCACCAGCGATTTCGCTTGATCGCCGCTCTAGGACATCGCACCACTTCATTCGGATGCCTCGCGGGGCATCACGTCGGCACGACTTACATTGCAGCCAGCAGACATCGCGGCGCCCTGGAGTTGACACCAGCACAGTCCGTTAGACGCCCGCCGTCGCACAACATACCCACACAACCCTTTACACCTATCAACACATGCAGGCCTTCATAATGCGCGTACATCATATTCGTTAACCTTTTCATTACGCCCACCCACAGGCGCAGACGCATGCCGCACACACAACACGCTTATCCCAAGAACCAATCCTGCCGTTCGATCACACCGCTCAGCCATTCCAATATCGATTCCGCCAGCACCTCTCGCTCATCAAGCTCATGATTCCAACGATATACCCTCCCTGATTCTTCTACACAATAGTAATCTCCGAGGTCATGAGTGGCCATTATAATATGCGCGAGCGGAATTGCCTCACCGAGATCCGCATGCACAGCTGCGTTGATGCGAATAATATCTAGATGCGAAGGCACTCCACGATACCACCCGAGAAGCTCCGCATCACCGATCGACATCTGGCCCGCATACCTCAAGTACTCTCGCAGATGCTGCGGACCAGTGACACCAAGCGCCTCCATGATAGCGTCGACACACTGCACGACGTTTGCACCGTGGCTTGCAACATCTTGGCTCGTTAATAACTTGTTCCACTGTTCGACTGCCATTTCATACTCTCGATAGGCGGCCATGGATGCTGCAACTGTTTATTGTACTTTCGATGCACAGACGCTTCAATGAACGCGCCATTAGTCCCTTCTCCCGCCGTCTTTTATGGCCTGAGATGGTGGATGACCATCGACTCTCCGTCACCGCCGACAGGTGGCTGGCCCGCCCTCATCCTCACAAGCTGCGCCTCAGTGTACCTATCAGGATGCCTACGTGCAACCGCCTTCCAGATCCGCGGCTTCAGAGACTGAACCTCACGACGCCGCACCTCACATACTCGCCTCGTTACCCCATTGAGCCCAGAGCACTCTCACTTCGACCCTTTGCCAGCCACCGCACACTCGGATGCCTACCCAGCCCCCGACCCCTCGCCTGACCAGCGGTTTATGCCAGAACGAGTATTTGACTCATCTCCTAGACTCCACTCTACTGCGCATTCAACATCCAGCTCTTGATCACATGAGTACCCTTCGTTCGCAGACACAAGACTGCCACTCGCTCGGCCCCCTGGATGTCGATGAATGCATCTCACCCCTCTTCTGCTCCCTCCATCAACGCTCCGCCCAGGATATCAACGGCACTAACACAGCCCAGATGGGTCCGTGCTAATGCACGGCATCGATCGATACGCTGCAACTAATGACAGCCCGCCCTTATATCATTCATACACTTTAGCTTGCTCGCTCATGACATTGCCCAGTGCACTTGGCGCTCTGAGCACGAGAGCAACTCCGCTGCCATTCGGATCCCCCTGCGCCCACCTACCCAGATCCGGCCGGCAGTCGCGGTTGCGGGCGTAGTACATCACGTCGGCATCGACCGCCAGGTCGGGCGCGGGGGCGTCGGTGTCGTAGCGGTCGGCGAAGAGGCCCTGGTGGCCGAGGCGGTTGTGGCCGAAGTTGCCCACGGTGTCAATGACGGTGGGTGTGCCGTAGGGGTCGTAGTCTGGAGGTGGTGTGGCTGCCTTGGGGGTTGGGGTTGCCGCCCATGCCTGTCTGGGCGAGGGGGTCGCGGTGGACCTCGGCGATGCGGCGGACACCGTCGTCGTAGGAGGACGCCCAGCCGGCGTCGCTGTCGTAGGCCCAGGGGACCTCTTTGTGGGTGCGGCGGCTTTGATTCCTCTCGCGCGGTAATGCCCCGGCCGGGGACGCTGCACCAAGTGCCACGGCATCACTGCGCGGGTAGGGAACGGAGATTTAGCGAGAAAGGGAGGGCCGCGAGTGATGGCACCTGTCGCGACCGGCCGTTCGGGCCACCCGCCGTCATTGTTCTCGCGCAGCGACGCCCCGGCCGAGGGCGCTCCATCGAATGCCGCCGCATCACCGCGCGGGTAGGAAACGGAGATTCAGAGAGAAAGGGAAGGCCGCGAGTGATGGCACCCTTCTCGTCAGGCCATCCGGGCCACCCGCCACCCGTCTCGTCCAGCCATTCGAGCCACCCGCCGTCCGACGCGGGCGTGCCGTACGGCATCGACGCGCATAACCAGCGAGACTCGGAAGCTCACCCGGACTCTCGGCCCCCCGAGCCAAAGTCATGAGGCAGCTCCGCGGTCACCTTATTTCGACACAGGTGCCTCCATCCGGCCGCGTCAATCTCTTCTTCCGTCGGGGGACTCAGTCGATGTGATAGCATGTCGACTGCCTTGTCGGCATGCATAACGTCACGTTCATTGAAAAAGCCGATGCCGCACTCGGCGCAGACCAGCGCGAGCCGACTCGACTCTGTTTGTGCGATCACAAGCTCCCCCTCGGGGCCGCACATCGGGCAATAGCTGCTGTAGTAAAAGGTCGTCATGCGATGCCTATTTCACAGGGTATGCCGTGACGACTTCGCCCGTTGTTGTTGCGACGATCCGAACCGTCGATAAGGGGTCGCCCGTACCAGCTGAGCCGCCCACCCAACCCACACGTCTTCCCATGGGTACGTTTAATACATGGCGACTACCTTGCACTGTGGACCGGAGACCCACTTGCGCCGCCCTCGACGCGGCCTCTTCCGCGAGCGCGACGCCATCTGAGTCGAATACACCATGAATGCGCTTCGCCACATCATCTATATTATGAAGCCTCACATCTGCACGACGGCCGGATGGCCAAACGAGTCGCTTGACATTGCCGATCAAGTCATCAAGAACACCCGCGCCGATAATTGTACCCCCTCCGATCAGTCCTGCGCCCATCGACGTCCCGGAGTAGCCCATCACCACATCGTCGATGACGCTGTAGGCAACGCGGCCGCCCGTCATCGCGACCTTGCCCAAGATCGGCCGCGCGAGCAGGTTCGAGACGAGCATCGTCACGCTGCTGCCCATGCTGCCCACGAGGCTCAGGCCAGTCGGGTCGGTGTGAACGAGCGGGCTGGACCCGAAAGGGGCGTGAAGACTCAGCCCGTCCCCGTAGAGGACGTCGATGTCGGCGATGAGTACCTCTGTGCCGAGCCCTAGCCCGTGGCTGGGCCGCCCCGTCATTTGTTCCGCCGCCGAGGTCCCATTCGGATCTCTCTGCACCCACCTCCCCAGATCCGGCCGGTAGTCGCGGTTGCGGGCGTAGTACACCACGTCGGCATCAACCGCCAGGTCGCGCGCGGGGGCGTCGATAGCCGCGGGCGTGCCGTAGGGGTCGTAGTCTGTAGGTGGTGTGGCTGCCTTGGGGGTTGGGGTTGCCGCCGATGCCTGTCTGGGCGAGGGGGTCGCGGTGGACCTCGGCGACGCGGCGGACACCGTCGTAGTAGTAGGAGGTCCAGCGGGCGTCGCAGGGCCAGGGACCTCTCTGTGGGTGCGGCGGCTTTGATTCCTCTCGCGCGGCGATGCCCCGGCCGGGGGCGCTCCACCGAATGCCTCCGCATCACTGCGCGGGTAGGGAACGGAGATTCAGAGAGAAAGGGAGGGCCGCGAGTGATGGCACCCGTCGCGTCCGGTCGTTCGGGCTACCTGCCGCACTTTTTACATTCTCGCCCTCGGGGGAGATCTGGAACACTATGGAACTCGGGCTAGAACACCTGTTCCATGCGTCCGATGCACTCAATAAAATCGCGATGTGTCCTAGACCCGCGGCGAATCAGTGCATTTGACAAGCCCCAGTCAACAAACTGCCTTGCTGCCGGCGCGACCCCTGCGGCAAGCGCTCCATGGGTTACTGGCGCACTACGTTGCATTTGGTCGGGACTCTTCACCGAAACAACACTAACGCCAGGATGGCGACCAGGAGCGACACTGAATAGCACACGAGTGTTATCTGGGAGATTGTCCTCGAATACCCCCCCATCCAAGGCGGTTGCACAGGCATGCACAAGAAGATACCACATCGGCTCAAGCTCATTGCACAGGTCGGCATTGAGCATCCACTCATGCCCTATCCGCAGCCGAACTACGCCGGTAACTATATCATCTGACCGCACTTGAACCGATTGTCCGATTGCGACAAACTGCTTACTCGACGGCCTTATGACATGCCTCGAATCCACCAGCGTATCTACTTCAACAATTGATTCCATTTTACAATCTCATTTCACAGGATGAAAATTGCGAATGATACCGTCTCGCAAGCTCCATTTATATTTTGTACCATCTACTGTAGAGAACCGAGATGTCCTAAAGTGACCACCAGTCTCAATAATGTCTTTTCGATGCTGATCCACCGCTCTCTTTACCAATCGCTGAACATCAGAATACGTACGAATGTGACCCGGGAATGGTGTATTGAATTTTTTTGCAACATCGCCACCGATCAAATGCCTTTGCGCGATATGCTTCAGCGACTTGCGTGGCAACGATACTTTAACTCGCCCGAATGACCAATGCATCGCCTTGGCGCCTCTTGCCCACGCAGTATAGCTGGTACTGGCCCTGAGTCTTCGGCCAGGCTTGATGCCCGTCCAGTTTCCCACCGCAAATCCATCAGCATTGCCGCCACTGCCGCCACCAGAAGAGACCGAGACAAACTCATCGGGCTGACTCCAATCAAGCGCCCACTCAGCATCCAACTCTTGGGCAAACGCATAATCTTGGACCATCGAGATGGCCGAAAGGCCAGTCGACACGCCCATGTAAGCTGTATCCATCATATCCATGGACACGTCGAATAAGTTCATCCCTGTCATCAAGCCCCCGACTAGCCCAGATAAGCCACTCGGGTCGCGGGCCTCGTTTGGCCGAGAACGAACAAAGCCAAACGTCGACATGCCATCACGATAGTGCGTAGGAAGATCGGCAGAAGATACCTCAAGGTTGCCGGCGCTTCCCTGGAGGTACAAAGGCACTACTAGCGAACCGCTTCCATTCGGATCCCTCTGCACCCACCTCCCCAGATCCGGCCGGTAGTCGCGGTTGCGGGCGTAGTACATCACGTCGGCATCGACCGCCAGGTCGGGGGCGTCGGTGTCGTAGCGGTCGGCGAAGAGGCCCTGGTGGCTGAGGCGGTTGTGGCCGAAGGCGCCGAGGGTGTCGATGGCGGTGGGTGTGCCGCAGGGGTCGTAGTCTGTCGTCAACGCTTGTGCGACCGCGGTTCCATTCGGATTGCTACTCGTAAACCTCCCACTCCTCGGGTCGTATGTCTTGTTGCGGTTGTGGTGGAGGCCTCTGACGTTTGCCGCGAGCTCGAGGACCGGGGAGTTGGTGTTGAGGCGGCCGAAGAAGAGGCCGTGGTGGCTGAGGCGGTTGTGGGCGGGGGAGTTGAAGGATTCGTCGGCGATGACCTGGCCGCAGGGGCCGAAGGTTGGCGGGTCGCTCTGCCTTGCGGTTGACGGCGGTGGTATCCTGTGGCGTCGCGGACCCTGCGGCGGCACTCGGACGCGTCGCGGACGACTCGTGGGCGGCGTTGCTGCGGGAGGTCGACGGAGGCGTGGACGGCGGAGGGTCTGGACAATCAGGGCTTTGCACGAAGCCCCCGTAGCTCAGTTGGATAGAGCATCGCTTTCCTAAAGCGGAGGTCGCAGGTTCGAGCCCTGCCGGGGGTGTTAGCGGGTGGTGATTGGACGCTTCGGTGGGAGCCGCGGCGGGGCGGTCGGCCGGCGGGGCGGCGGCCGGCGGGGCGGTCGGCATGAACGGTGTGTGTGAAAAAGAACAGGACGCCGCGAGATCGCGGCGTCCTGTGTTCTTGCGTGTTTTCGAGTGGGCCGCGCGGGGCCCGCTCGGATTAGCGGCGGCGGCGGGCCATGAGGCCGCCGAGGCCGAGGAGGGCGAGGGAGGCGGGGGCGGGGACGACCTTGATCAGGCCGCCGAAGACCTCACCGGTGTACTCGGCGGAGGTGCCGAAGGTGTCGGTGTAGACGGAGAAGTTGATGTGGGACGAGTCGAGCGACACGAACTTGCCTTCGTAGGACGCGGGGGTCCAGGTCACGGTGTAGAGGGCGATGGGGTTGTCGGACACGAAGTTGCCGTTGAAGGCGGGCGGGAGCTGGAACGACTCGATGTTGGTGATCGAGTTGTCGCCGTTGAGCGTGCCGTCGTCGGTCAGCTCGTTGAGCAGGTTCTCGTACGACTCGACGGTGCCGGCCTGCCAGTCGGCGTCGCCGCTCAGGTCGTAGATCGAGCCGGCGAAGCCGGTCGCGGAGGGGGACATCTCGGCCCACATGGTCATGACGGCCGACTCACCCGGCTCGATGATGCCGTCACCGTTGCCGGTGTCGCTCGCCGACCATGTGATCGTCATGACGCCCTGGGCGGACGCGAGGCCGGCAGCGGCAAAGAGGCAGCTTGCAAATGCGAAACGGTTCATGAAGTCTCTCCTCGGTATCTCGGTAGTCCTGCGGCAAAGGCGGCCTTCCTCGGCCACTCTCGTCAGGCACATACCCGGGTTTCTCAATCCCTAGTCAGTGAAAATGTAGCAAGGCCGACCAATGGCCGCAAGAGCTGCAAGCGAATTGCCAGAAAAAATACCTACAGCCCCGCTTTACCGATCGAATACCGAACTATTCTCGGAGCTGGCATAGAGCGGGCCAGCGGCCTGTTGTGCAGGTGTTTTTGCGGGGATTTGCGCGGTCGGGGCTCGGTTCAGAGCGCCTCGCCTCGCCAGGGCTCGCCGGCTTGCCACCAGTATCGGACGAGGTCGCCGGCCTCGCTGAGTCCCATAATCGAGATCACGCCGCGGTTGGAGGTGTGTCCGATGACGCCGGAGGCGGGGGGATCGACGTCGGGGATGTAGTCGCTGAGGGTGGTGATGTTCCAGCCGCCGGAGGTGGGAGTCCACCAGTAGACGACGACCCTGCCCGAGTCGGTGAGGCCGGAGACGTTGAGACCGCCCCAGGGGGTGACCCAGCTGGCGATGGTGCCTTCGAGGAGGTTGGGACCGCTGAGGACCTGGTTGAGCTTGGTGAGCTTCCACTGGCCGCCGAAGCTGGGGACCCACCAGACGATGGAGAGGTCGCCGTTGACATCGGTGCCGGCGATGTTGATGCCGTTCCACGGGGTGAGGTAGGCCGAGATGGTGCCCTGGTATCGGGGGGCGCCGGTGACGGCGCTGAGGTTGGAGCTGCGCCAGAGGTCGAGGCCGGGCGCCCACCATGCGGCGAAGATGTTGCCGTCGGCGTCGAGCCCGGCGATGGTCAGGCCGTTCCACCCGGTGACGTAGGAGATGAGCGTGGAGCCGTCGAGGGCGGGGAGCTGCTGGCCCTGGGGGGCGAGGTGGTCGGTGGAGAGGTCTTCGAAGCCCCAGGCGGGGCGTCCCTGGCTGTCGTTGGCGCCGGTGTGCTGGTAGGTGACGAGGTTGCCGTCGGCGTCGAGTCCGGCGGTGTAGACCAGGCCGGTGCGGGTGGTGAAGGTGACGGGCTTGGAGGCGATGGGCGCGGCGCCGAGCTCGGCGGAGAGGTTGCGGACGGACCAGTCGCCGCTCTCGTCCTGGCTGTAGATGGCCAGGCCGGAGGAGGTGGCGCTGACGATGCTCGAGCGGCCGGTGGACGGGTCGAGGAAGGTGGAGAAGCGGCCGTCGGGCGTGGGGCCGCCGGCCTCGCTGACGAGGTCGACGCGTCGCCATGTGCCGTCGGACTGCTGCAGATAGAGGATGGGCCGGCCGTTGCTGTCGGTGCGGACGACGGTGAAGGTGCCGGAGCTGTCGCTGGTCGCGTCGACGGGCGGGTTCTCGTTGTCGGGGCCGTTGTCGCCGTCGCCGTCGCCGCCGTCGTTGTCGCCGTTGCCCCCGTCGTTGCCGCCGCCGTTGTCGCCGCCGTCGTCGCCACCATCTCCCCCACCGCCGCCGTTGTCCCCGCCGCCGTCTCCGTTGCCGGAGTTGTCCTCTTCGGGCGGGGTGATGGCGATGGAGAGTGTGTAGTCGCCGGTGCCGCTCTGGTCGGCGTCGGCGACGACGATGAAGTACTGCTCGACGGCCGCGGCGTTCCAGACGAGGGTGGCGGTGCTCCCGGCCTCGGATGCTGCATCGAACGTGAGCGGGAGGCCGGCGTCGCTCTGGAGCGTGATGAGGGCGCGGATGGTGGCGTCCGGGGCGGTGAGTGTGATGGTGAGCTCGCCGGCGATGTCGGCGGTGAAGTAGAAGAGGTCGGTGTCGGTCGGCGAGTCGATGAGGCCGGTGTCGCCGCCCTGGTGTTCGTCGCTGAGGGCGATGAGCGTGGCGTTGGGGTAGTCGCCGTCGTCGGCGTGGTCGTCGGAGCCGGAGTCCCCGCCGTCGCCACCCCCGCCGTCGCCAGAGCCGCCGCCACCGTCCGACCCGCCGCCGGAGTCGCCGCCGCCGTCGCCGCCGCCATCACCGCCGCCGTCACCCCCACCGCCGCCGTTGTCCCCGCCGCCGTCGTCACCACCACCATCGTCGCCGCCGCCGCCATCGGGTTCGGGCTCCTGCAGCTGGTCGCGTGTGGTGTCGAGCTTGACGTTCTGGCCATCGGTGGTGACGGTCTTGGCGACCAGCCACTCGGTGTCGAGATCGGTGAAGGTGACGATCCAGGAGCCGTCGCCGAGTTCGAACTGGTAGTTGCCGGCGTCGTCGGTGGTGTAGGTGGCGACGACGACGTCCGGCGCGCCGGATGTTGCCACGTCGATGCGGACGTTGGCGAAGCCCTCGCCGACGGAGTAGAAGTCGTCGTCGTCGGCGTCGGAGTAGACCACGCCGAGGAGGCGTGCGGTTGAGCCCGCGCCGGGGTCGCCGAACATCGCGGTGAAGTGGTCTTCGGCGTCGCCCTGGTCGGTGGCAAAGCCGGCGCCGAACTGGTCGTAGTGGAAGCTGTCGGTAAAGGACGTGAAGAGGCTGAGGATGTTGATGCGGTTCTCGGGCGTGTCCATCCACGCCTCGTAGAGGGCGTCGAGGGAGTTGTGGGCGGCGCCGATCGCTTCGCCGGCGACGCCCGAGTATCCGGCGGCGCGGGCGCGCTGGGTGGGGTTGAGGTTGTCGGGGTTCACGTGGTCGAAGAACCCGCGCTGGATCATGTCGAGGCTGTGGGCCCGGGCGGCCGCGGCGAGCGAGAGGTCGAGGGCGAGCGGCTCGACCGGCTTGAGCAGGCCGATCTCGTCTTCGGTGAGGCCGTCGGTGAAGTCGATCCCGATGCGTGCGGCCTCGGCGACCGGGTTGAGGCGGGCGCGGTTGATCAGCTCGGAGAGGTAGACCTCGTCGGCGCTGAAGGTGCTGGAGAGGAGTTGCCTGGCCTCAAGGGATTCCATACAGGGCCGGCGCTCACCGAGCGGACCTCCGGTCCGGCGGCGTTGGGGTCGGAAGAAGTTTGGGATTCGGCTGGACACGGTGTGCTCCACGGCCGCTCAGGGCGGGGCCGTGGGTTTCTTCGGCACGATTTGCACGGCGTCGCGGCGGAGCGCGAAAGGATCGAATCGCGGGATCCGATGGGATGGATTGCGCAAGTGTTGCCGATCGGGGGTACATTTATGGGACCACATTGACCGGCTCGATCGCCAGTGAAGCCCGGAGGCTGTTCCGAGTTGTAGGGCGTGCGGCGATTGGGATGGCGGCAAGGAGTGACTTCGCGGCAGAGCGCGCGAAGTTGGGGAATCCGGCAAGATACGAAACCGCGCCTGTCGATATCCGTCAGTGGAAGTCGGGGTGGCGATTGAGGGAGCGTGTGCATGCCATCTTGGCGACTGCGGAATCTGTTGAATGTCCGGCTTTTGGCTGGCGTGCTTTGCCTGACGGGCATAGGCATGGCCGCGGGAGTCGGTCCGACCGGGCCCGCGCTCCAGAGCGAATCACAGCCTGACGAAGACTACGAGATCGTGCGGATGTCGAAGCCGGACGGGACGGTGGTCGAGATGCGCGTGCCGCGGCACCGTTCGCTCTCGGCGAAGCGTCCGGCGACGGCGAAGGGGACGCTCCGGCGTTTGCCCGGGACGGCGGATGCGGGCGAGGCGCCCTCGGTGACGCCGCAGATCGGCGGGCACCGGGTGGCCCGGCGGCCTCAGGGCGCGACGCCTCGGGCGTCGAGCGAGGGGCCGGTGCGGCGGGAGCGACCGAGCTCCGGCCGCGTTGTGACGCAGCGGGCGAACACGGGGACGCGGATCTCGCACCCGTACACGGGCTCGCGGCAGCTGACATCGGACGCGGTCGATCTGATGCGGCCGACCGCGGTGACGCGCGGCGCAGTCTCGGCGACCCCGGTCGTGGCGTCGGACAACGCGTCGGAGTGGCGCACGGGCCTGGGCTGGGTGCCGCACAACGAGGATGATGACACGGGTCGGTACCTCTCCGAGGACGACGCGTTCGCGGAGCTGGAGCCGGGCGACGGGTGGGACGGCCCGACGGACGATCCGGACCCGGTGGGCGACAACAGCATGCCGGGGTGGGATGCGAAGGCGATTGCGCGGTGGGATGTGGTGCCGTATCAGACGATCACGGAGGACTTCCATATTGGCGTGGTGGCGTTTCACATCAACGGGATTGACCGGGTGGACTTCTCGGTGAACAACGGGCCGTGGAACTCCGTGCCGCGAATGCAGCTGAACCCGCGGACGAACGTGTGGGAGTACACGGTTCTGATCCGGCCTGAGGTGTTTGAGGATGGGCTGATAGAGGTGAGGGCGATTGTGTGGCCGGAGGGGGCGGGGGTGCCGCGGGTTTTGGCGGGACCGATCGAGAACAGCCTGGACTTTCGGAACGGCAATCACTCGATGGTTTTGACCACCAACGCGGGCGGGACGCTTCCCTCGCCGGAGGCCTGGGCTGACGCGGTTAACGGGAGTGACGAGACGGGCGTGGTTGGTGATCCGGAGAAGCCGTTCCGCACGCCCTTCCGCGCGCTCTACATGATCACGCAAGCGTACGGCTCATCGGACGGCGCCACCGTGTATCTGCAACCGGGTGACTACACCTGGGGGCGCGAAGAGTACATGACCAGCCCCATTACTTCCACGCGATGGGCCACCCTAACGTCAGCGGCTGGAGTTTCCAAAGAGCTTGTTCGGTTTGCCACCTACACATCCGGGGGATTCCGCACTCGACTTCTCTGCGCTTCCGATGTCTCATTCGACAGCAGCATCAGTCTCGCTACATCGGGGAATGACAGCTGCGTCTGGGTCAACCAAGGACTCTTCGACGGCGGCTCAAGCTTCTGGTCCGGCAGTTGGTATTGGGGGATCTACGTCACGGACACATCCTTCTTAGACGTTGGACACGCCGTGGTTTCCCCATCACTCGCACGCGGAATTACAATCAACGGCATCGATAACGACGCGTTTCCGGGCGGCTTGTTCATCGTCAACAGCACAGTTCAAGGCCAGAACGCCGAAGGCACTAGCAACCATGCCGATGTCTGGCAGGCGAGGGCTGAGTACGAGGAGAACATCTTGCTCTACGGACTCGCGGTGAGCAACGCGAGAGAGCAGGGCTTCTTCACACGAGGCAATCGCCACAGGGATGTTGCCATCGTGAACTGCTCGCTAAACCTCGAAGGCTACCCGCGACAGAACCAGTTCATAGCCCCCTTCCAACACCTAGTGCTTTCGCACAACACCTTTGCAGGATCCCCATTCCTGATTGGCGTGTCAGATAGCAGCAATGACTACGGGTATTACGGAAGCCGAAACGCGATCTGGTCGAACAACATCTTTCAATGGGTATCCCTTTCCGACCCACAGTCGTTCAGTGGATCAACAGACCCAGACGAAGGCGACCTAGAAGGAACTTTGTTCATGAGCAATCATTACTTCAACGCCTGGCCCGACTACACCGATTACGGGGGGCAACCGATCGGCACACCCTATGGGGAGGACGCAACGGAAGGCCCGACTCCGCCATCAGATCGAGGATCGTACGGCACCGGCACGCCCCCGTGGGTGCTGGATGCACCAAGATAGCTTTGCAGGGGCGACACACGGCCCGACCACAGAACAGGGGTGTGCTATGAGCGATGAGTCGCCTCGAGTTTGCCTTTTTGGCTGTGCTTTGGATACCGGCAACCTCGGCGTGTCGGCTCTCGGCCACGCCGTGCTCGATGCGATCTTGCGCGAAAGCGACGGAATGCTCGGCGTCTCAATCATGGATCACTCCCCAGGCCATGGCGGGCTACCGGGGTTCAACGACCAGGTCGAACGCTGCGGATGCCGACACTCTCGGCGATACTACCGCCCCGAGACACTGCAAACAATCGGGCTGCTCTCACGACTCTGGAAGGGAGGCGGCAACTTTGCCGCAGTCCGACTCCGCAACGCCGACGCCGTACTCGATATCAGCGGCGGGGACAGCTTCACTGATTTGTACGGCGAACGCCGCTTTCGTTCCATCACGCTACCCAAGCTCTTGGCCCTTCGCCTCGGCAGACCGCTCGTTCTTCTGCCTCAGACATACGGCCCCTTCGATTCCGATCACTCGAAGGCGATAGCAACCCGCATAGTCCGAGGAGCCGCGATTGCGCTGGCACGAGATGCACGGAGCTTCGCCGTGCTGCGTGAACTGCTCGGCGACAGCTTTGACCCAGCACGGCACCGATGCGGAGTTGACGTCGCCTTCCTTCTTCCGGCAGCGGCTCCCGAACCACGACTCATGCCACTTCGGGCGCAGGAGTGGCTTGCTGATGGCGTACGGCCTGTTGCGGGAGTCAACATCAGCGGACTGATCCACAATGATCCTCGTCGGGCTCGCGAGGATTTCGGCTTCGTCGCAGATTATCGCACCCTCATTCGCAGGACGGTCGAAGGCCTCATCGCACGGGGTGCCCGCGTCTTGCTCATACCCCACGTAGTCACACCTCCCGGACACTATGAATCGGATGTCGATGCAGCCCAGCGTCTCGTCGAGGCCCTACCCACAGACGCGCGAGATCACATCATGGTTGCGCCCGCCTTCACGGACCCACGCGAGGTCAAGGGGCTCATCGGGAAGTGTGATTGGTTCTGCGGAACTCGAATGCATTCGACCATCGCGGCATTGAGCCAAGGCGTGCCCACCGCGGCCGTGGCTTACAGTATCAAGACCCAGGGCGTCTTCGAGACGTGCGGCCAGGGCGACCATGTAGCAGATCCGCGTCACTCGTCAACGGAGGATGTCGTCGCCCACCTTCTGGCGAGCTTCGATGGGCGAGAGGCAGCACGCGCCTCGCTCGCCGAGCATCTGCCCGATGTCCGCCAGATCGCTCAAGAACAGATGTCCTGCGTGGTAGACGTGGCCTGCGCACGTATCCGGACGGATGCCGCATGACCCCACTCCGCCGGGCCATTGCTGGGGGGGGAGTGGTTGGCGGTGCCCATGTTGCGGGGCAGGTCATGGCTCTCGCGCGCCAGGTGATCGTGGCGCGCCTCCTGGGCCCAGAGGAGTTTGGGCTGGGCGTGGCGTTCTTCGTGGTCATCGCGCTGATTGAGATGATCGCGGACTTGGGTGTCGACCGCTTGCTCCTGCAGGGGAGCGACGGGGACGATGCGCGGCTTCAGCGGGGGCTGCATTTCGTGCAGTTAGCGCGGGGTGCAGGACTGGCAGCGTTGGTCGCGTCTACGGGCCCGTGGATCGCGAGCCTGTTCGGCCGTCCTGATGCGGCGTGGGCGTTCTCGGCGCTGGCGGTGGTGCCGCTGCTGCGGGGGTTTTACCACCTCGATGTGCTGCGTTCGCACCGGACGTATCGGTTCGGCCCGCAGGCCCGTGGAGAGCTGGTCGCGCAGGGCTTGACTCTCGCGGCCGCGTGGCCCTTGGCGGCGTGGGAGGGCACATACGCGTCGGTGATGTACCTGATGGTGCTGCAGACAGCGGTGTATCTCGTCATGACGCACCTGCTGGCCGATCGACGCTTTTCGTGCCGCTTTGAACGGGATGTGACACGCACGGCGTTAAAGCTCGGCTGGCCCCTGCTGATTAACGGGGTGCTGATGTTTGCGATCAGCCAGGGCGAGCGGGTCGCTGTGATCCGCGTGTATGGCGAGGAGTCGCTCGCGTTCTGGGGCGTGGCGGCAATGCTTGCGATGCGTCCGTCGGGTGTGTTTTCTCGCGTGGCGAACATTGTGGGGATGCCGTTCCTGGCACAATCGGCGGCGAGCGACCGGGTGCAGTACGCGGCGCGCGCGCGCCGGTATATGTTGCTGACGGCGGGCGCGGCGCTTGCCGGTCTCGTGCCGCTGGTGCTCGTCGGCGATGTGGTTTTGGGGATTCTCTATGGGGCCGCGTATGGGCCCGCGTGTGTGCTGATGCCGGCGTTGGCGGCGGGCCAGACGGCGAGATTGGCGAGGGGGTCGGTCAGCGTGGCGGCGATCTCGGGGCGGCAGACGGCCACACCGATGATGGGCAATCTTCTACGAGCCGCAGGCTTGGGGATCGTGGTGTGGATGGCCGTTGAAGGGGCGTCCCTTGCGTCGCTCGCGCTGGCGTCGGCGGGAGCCGAGGCGGTGGCGGCCCTGGGCGGGGCATTGTTTGCTACGCACCGAGGCCGCCTGCCGGCCGGTGCGCTCCTGGCTCCGTCGGCAGGAGTGATCGCCGCGGCAGGAGCGGCGCTGGCTCTGCATGCGTGGGCACCGTCGGCCGGGGCTGGACACTGGGGCGCGATGGTCGCGGGAGCTCTCGTTTCGATGTGCTGCGGGATGTGGCTTATCGTGCGAGCGCTGGACAGGGGCGGGGCAGTGCGGCGGCTTGTCAGCCGTGTGGGCGCGGGCAGAAGGGCGGTGGTCTGATGGAAGACACACCCTTCTGGGCAGAGGCGTACCACGGCCACACGTGGATCCACCCAGCGGCGCTGGTACTGCTCGGCATCGCGGTCGTGCTGCTCTTCATCGTCCCGCGCATGTACACCCTCTGGCCCGTCATCTTCATTGGGTGCTTTGTGGCTCCCGCACAGCGGATCGTCGTGTTTGGGATGGACTGGACACTGCTTCGGCTCACCCTCCTGGCGGGCCTCCTTCGGGCACTCGTACTGATCGTTCAGCTGCGGCGAGCCCCGCGCTGGCACCGAATCGATACGTGGCTTGTGCTCTGGCTGAGCTCGGGCGTGCTCATTTACTGCGTCCGTGAGCCATCGATGGATTCGCTCAACAACCGTCTCGGATGGGCTTTCGAGTACGCCGCGGCGTACTTTCTGGTTCGTACCGCAGTGGTGACGTGGAAGGATGTTCGCTCACTCTTCTGCTGCTTTGCGTTCATGTCGCTACCTGTCGCTATCGCCTTCATCAACGAGCAACTGACGCGATACAACGTGTTTGGCCTTATGGGCGGTGTCGAATTGATTACCCGCGAGCGCGAGGGGCGCCTTCGTTGTCAAGGCGCCTTCGCTCACCCCATTCTTGCCGGCACCTACTGGGCCGTCGTGCTGCCGCTCATCGCGGCCCTGTTCTGGCAGCACTCTGTTCGCTTCAAGTTCATGGCAGCGATCGGCATTGCTTCGACACTGACGATTGTTGCAGCATGCGCCTCCAGCGGGCCCGTCGCCTCCGTTCTCGCCGCCGTCATTGCCGGCCTGCTGCTGACCGTGCGTGCACATTTCAGATACATCCGCATGGGGACAGTCGCGGTGCTGACATTGCTTCATCTTGTAATGGAAGCTCCGGTCTGGCACCTCGTGGCGCGGATCGACATCGTCGGCGGCTCAACCGGTTGGCATCGGTTCAACCTCATCGATCAATGGATCCGCAACACCGATAACTGGTTTCTGGTCGGAACCACCTCAACAGCAACCTGGGCAGCCATTCCAGTCTTTGATATCACGAACCAATATGTGCTAGAAGCAATTCGCGGCGGGGCACTAACACTCTTCTTGTTCCTTGGCTTTCTGTGGTGCACCTTCTCAACGCTAGGCCGCACTGCTCGCCGCCTAGAGCGAACCGACCACAGACTGCAAGCAGGCCTATGCTGGGCCCTCGGCGTCTCCATGTTCGTGCACGCAGTCTCGTGGCTTGCCGTGTCCTATTTTGGCCAGATACTTGTGCTGACGGTGATGGTTCCCGCATTGGCCGCCAATGTCGCACAGCAGGCAGAGTGCACAGATTCATCGAGTCGCACGCGAGCCGCGGGCCCCGTCCGAAGCACCCGCCACACCCTGGCGACATCACAACAGCAGCATGGAGCAAGCAGTTCACAATGACGCTTATTGCAGTAGAGCCCATACCACATGCAGAGCTGGCTGACGAACTCCTCCGACCATCCTTTTTGGATCGCAATCGGACATACTCCGCCTCGCCGCTCTACTACCTGTCGATCTCAGCTGCACTCAACAGCACCTCTTTACCACTAAGACTTACCGACCGCAATGGCCATACGTCTATTGTACTCGGCCGCCTTCGAAAAGAGGCCTCAAGAGCACGACTCGGCTATCTTAATATTCGACTACCACATTTGCTTACTTATACTATTATTTACCAGGGCATTTTCGGCCGCTGTGACCCTGACGCAATAGCCCGCACTCTAGCCCGATGGTTGCGCCGTCAGTACGGAGTCGAACAGCTTGTCTTCACGAAGCTGCCTGCAGCTTCGGAGCTTGCCCAATCCGTACAGAGCACGCGACTCTCGACAGCCCTGACAGCCGAAGCACACTGGCGACTCGAGTTGCCAGACACCTTCGAGGCACTCTTGGCTCAACATTCCAGTAAGCACCGGCAACGTCTCCGATGGGAACGACGGAAACTCGAAGATAGCATGAATGGACAGATGAACCATGTCGTGCTCGGCTCAGTTGACGAGACTAGTTTGATTCTTCAAACATGCGAGGCGATTTCAGGCCACACCTATCATGCAACGGTGGGCGGAATGGTGCGCGACGATCATGTCTGGCGCACAGTCCTGACCACTCTCGCCGAATCCGGCTCACTTGCTTGCCATCAGTTTAGACACAACAATGACCCGCTCGCATTCGTGCTCACGGCGCACCACGGCGGGATTGTACACATTCTTGCAATGGCTCACCTTCCCGAGCACAGTCGCTACTCGCCTGGAAAGCACTTGCTTCTGGAGGTCATCCGGCAGAGCTGCGAAAGTGGCTTGCGATGGATTGACTACGGCTTCGGGGACGCCCAATACAAGCGGGTGTATGGATCACACTGCGAGTGGGAAATGACGCTACTGCAATCAGCACCCACGCTGAAGGCACAGTTCGCCAACAGGACTGTGGGCACAGCCGCCACGCTCAACAACACAGTTCAGCGCATCGCAGGAACCACACTCGCTGGACGCGTGAAGCGCCGCTGGCGCTCACTCGCGGCTGGGCGGACGAAGGCACTTCGGCTTGAGGGGTCGGATAATGAGTGACTATGACATTGCAGTAGCCGATGGACCAGCGACTCACGCTCAGCATCTGGCTGTCGTTACTCGAGAGTGCTTTCCCTGGAGCCCTCGCTGGACGGCTTGGAGCGCTTACGGGCAGCGGTACTGGAGGTATGCGCTGTCGGCCCAATCTGCCACAACGATCGTCGCGCGGATGGATGACGGCGACATCGGCGGCTTCGCCCTCCTCATCCTAGACGAGGCCATGTTTGGCCGCGAGATCCTGCCCGCATGCCGGACGCTGCGAGATAGCTTGGGAATCGCGGCGTATGTGCCCCTCGCACGCTGGAGCGAGCACCGACTGCGTCGCGCAGGCATTCACTGGGATAAGACCCAGGTTCAGCAGGCAGACCGCCCTCGCCCTCGGGCGTGGATCGAACTGATTGGTGTTCGCCCCGCCTGCCGCGGGCATCGACTCGGGCAACGAATGCTGGAGAAGGCCGACAATGTTTCACGAAGACACGGAGCAAAGTCGATCGAGGCCTTGACAGCTATATGGAACTCGTCTGCCCTTGCAATGTTCGAGCGAGCTGGCTTCCGCCCCGTTGACTTCACCCGCTCGACCGTCTTGTCTTCCAAGGCTCTCTGAGGCACTCTCCACCCATGAAGCTCCGCACGATCGAAGACATCTCTCGCTCTCAGCTCTGCTCCGGCTGCGGCGCTTGCGCTGGAGTAGCGCCACAGCACTACCACATGGTCGATGTCTCAGCGGTCGGGCGGCGACCAGAGCGCAGCCACAGGGCGAGACTCGAAGGCCCAGGCAGCTCACTCGACCCGGACGAGCGAGCTGCAATGGCAGCCTGCCCTGGGATCGAGGTCCGACACACCTTTGACAGGGCGGACCCAGCTTTGGTCCGATGCTTGCGCCGAAGCTGGGGCCCGGTTTACGAAGTCTGGGAGGGACATGCCACAGACGAGGCAATCCGACGAGCCGGCTCCAGCGGCGGAGCGGCGACGGCATTGGCCCTCTGGGCGCTCGAACGCGGCGGCATGCACGGCGCGCTGCACACCTCTGCAGACCCAGCACGACCCTACCTGAACCGGACGGTACTAAGCCGCTCACGCGAGGAACTGCTGAGAGCGGCGGGTTCCCGGTACGCGCCGGCAAGCCCCTGCGAGGGCTTGCCGCGAGTCAAGGAGGCACCCGCTCCCTGCGTGTTCATCGGTAAGCCCTGCGATGTTGCCGGAGCACAGATGGCCAGACGACAGGATCCGCAGCTCAACGAGAAGCTTGGTCTGATCATCGCGTTCTTCTGCGCGGGAACACCATCGACGCAGGCTACTTTGGATCTGATGAAGACAGTTGGCGTCGAAGACCCATCAACCGTAACGAGTCTTCGGTACCGCGGACACGGCTGGCCCGGCGATTGGAAAGTACGCTGGGACACCCCGGAGGGGACGAGGGAGGCCACGCTATCCTATAGCGAGAGTTGGGACTTCTTGCAGCGATCACGGCAGTGGCGCTGCTATATCTGTCCTGACCACACAGGCGAACTGGCCGACATTGCAGTCGGCGACCCTTGGTACCGCCCGATCGCACCTGAAGAATCAGGTAGTTCACTTATTATTGCACGAACCCATCGTGGACTGGACATTCTGCGATGTGCGGCCCGAGATGGCTATTTGACGCTCTCGCGCTGCGACAGCTCATTGCTACCACGATCTCAACCAAACTTACTAAGAACCCGGGGACGGCTCTGGGGACAGTTGCTCGCATTACGTCTCACAGGGGCGCCAACACCTCGATACAGCGGATTCCCCCTGCTTCATCGGTTTCTTCGCCTCACGCCCCGAGCGATGGCACAGAGTCTACTGGGCACCGTGCGACGATATCACAGAAAGTGCTCTATGGGTAGCACAGCTCGGCCTCCAGTCACACAGGAGGATGCGCAGCCATGACTTGTGCAAGCTCGGACATCGCTCCGACAGTAACGGTTATACTCGTTAGTTATAACACGCGCGATATGACGCTAGCGAGCCTCCGATCGCTGTATGAACAGACCGCTCAGACATCTCTCAAAGTGATTGTCGTAGACAATCAGTCTTCGGATGGTTCGGCTGACGCGATCGAGGCAGAATTCGGCAGCCGACTTTGTCTCATACGCGCCGCCTCGAATCTCGGCTTCGCAGCAGCGAACAATCTCGCAGCGGCGAAAGCCCAGGGCGAGTATCTGCTGCTACTGAACCCAGATACTTTGGTGCTCGATGGTGCGATTGACAAGCTGGTGGCTTTTGCACGCGAACAGCCGGAAGCCAGAGTCTGGGGCGGACGGACAGTCTTCGCGGATGGGTCGCTGAACCCCGCTTCATGTTGGCGGCGCATCACACTCTGGGGGTTGTTCTGTCGGGCGACGGGCCTGACTCGGGCGTTCGCTTCGAGCCGATTATGTAATCCCGAGGAATATGGCGGCTGGCAACGCGACTCGGTACGCCACGTGGACATTGTCTCCGGCTGCTTCCTGCTCATCGAGCACCGACTCTGGAATGCCTTGGGAGGATTGGACTCTGCGTTCTTCATGTACGGCGAGGAGGCCGACTTGTGTCTTCGCGCTCGCCGACATGGGGCGCGACCGCAGACTACTCCTGCCGCGACAATTGTCCACTATGGCGGGGCGTCAGAAAGCGTCCGCACAGAGAAACTGGTTCGCCTGCTCAGGGCGAAGTCAATGCTCATCAAACGCCATCTGCCCAGCTGGCAACAACCACTCGCCTTAGGACTGTTGGCCGCATGGCCATTCACTAGATCGCTCTGGCAGCGACGCAGAACGACTGACACACCGCACGGCAAGGACAGTTCGCCAGCTTGGGCTGCGGCGTGGCGGCGTCGTGCAGACTGGCTGCGAGCGGACTCGAAGGGAGGATGACCATGCTGGGCTTACGCAGACTAGCAGACGTACACTCGGATGACAGTCTTTCGAACCGCCTTCGCATGAAGCGATTCGCCATGTTCGAACGGCTTATCGAATCGCTCCCACGACCACTAAAGATACTCGACGTCGGCGGAACCGTCTCGTTCTGGGAACATCGCGACTGGGCAAGACGCGATGACTGCCAGATCACGCTGCTGAACCTGCAGGCAGAGCCATCGCCGTATGCGCATATCCAGTCCACGGCTGGGTCGGCATTCGAAATGCCGGAGCACCCCGACGACAGCTTCCACATTGTCTTTAGTAACTCGGTGATCGAGCATCTGTATACCTTTCAGAACCAGCGGCGGATGGCAGCGGAGGTTCGGCGTGTCGGCATGGGCTACTGGATTCAGACTCCAAATTTTTACTTCCCCATTGAGCCACACTTTCACGTACCCGGCTGGCACTGGATGCCCATTCCAGTCCGCATCGCATTGCTGCAGCACTTCAGATGTGGGTGGCGCGGACCCTGTCCGGATAAGACTGAAGCGACAGAGCTTGTTAAGGAGGTTCGACTAATGAGCCGTCGCGAACTGCGCGCGTGCTTCCCGGATGCCGTGCTTTATGCTGAGCATTTCAAGGGCCTGACCAAATCCTTCGTGGCAATCGGCGGGGTCCTGCGGGATGCATACGCGGCCGCAAGTCTTGACTGATCGGGCATGAACAGTTCCAGTGCAAAGACTGAGTGCCGGCGGTTCATCGGCGGGCCAGACCAAGTGGCCTGCTGTGCCCAGCGCGCACGCTCGCATTCGTACAGAATGGGTGAGCGCAATGCGAACTGCATTCGGGTGCCCTTACTACATCGGCTCGGTCGCGACAAATCGTGGCCGCAGCACCAACGCCCTGTTAGCCTATCCGCTAGGTTGTCAGCCGCGAGCATTCCCCGACTCGATGCAGTCCACACCACTCGACTACGTCTGACTGGGCACACTCTGCGTCGCGTTCACCTCCGCCCTTCGGATGTGTTCTACGAGGTCGGCTGCGGCCTCGGCCGGGTCGTGTGTGACGTCGCGCGAAGACGCGTGGAACGCGTAGTCGGCATCGAACTCTGTGCTGAACTGGCGAGTGTGGCTGAGCTCAACGCGTCAAGGGTCCGTGGCCGCCTAGCGTCGGTCGAGATTCGGACGGGTGATGCTGCCGAAGCTGTATATGATGGCGGCACGGTGTATTTCATGTTCAACCCGTTTGGGGCTGCGACGATGTCCGCCGTCATGGATCGGATTCGGGAGTCACTGGAGCGTGACCCGCGACAGATCAGGATTGTCTACATGAACCCACTGCATGACGAGGTGCTCAGCAGGCAGCCCTGGCTCGTTCGCCGCGACGCATTCAAACTCCGCGGCTTCCGGAGTGGCACCCACATTTATGAAAGCTGTTGACTGATGTCGATCCTGATTCATAGCAACCATGTGATGCTACGATGCGGTGACCCGCAGCATTGGGCGGGGGGCCGCTCATGATCGCGGAGGCCGCTGGTCTGGTAGTGCTCGCGATTGCTGTGTGGTTTCTGCCTCCATTGATCCACCGCGCGGCACAGACGTACATCGGCCGGGCGTCGGCGAAGCGACTTCGCCGCATCGCTCTCACCTACGACGACGGTCCCGGGGCGGAGCTCACACCCCAGCTTCTGGAGTTGCTCACACGTTATCGCGCTCCTGCGACCTTCTTCCTACTGGGACGCCGTACCAATGCTGCGCCGGGCCTTGCCCGCGAGCTTGCGAGCGCGGGACACGAGGTCGGTCTTCATTCCTTTGATCATCTCCACGCCTGGAAGACTGTACCCTGGCGGGCTGTTCGAGACTTGCACCACAACAAGTGGGCCGTGGATGCGCTTGGCACGGCACCTAGGCTGTTGCGGCCTCCATATGGCAAGATGACCCTTGTTACGTGGCTGTGGTCGGTTGTTCGGGGCGCTCGTATCGCGTGGTGGACCTATGACTCCGGTGATACATGGTCCGAGCTCCCAGATCCTGATTGGATTGCTCAACGGCTCATTCGAGTCGGAGGTGGCGTGGTCCTTCTGCACGACTTCGACCGTAAGGGCAGTTGTGATCGGGACAGCAGACACATGTACGTACTCGCTGTTACTCAAGCGATTCTCGAGCAAGGTTGCAGAGCTGGCTTCACTTTCTGCCGATACTCTGAGTTTGGTGGCAAGAATGGGAGTTCGAGCGGTTCATGAGCGAGAAAGAGATTCGAATCCTCGCCGTCGCCTCCGGTGGAGGCCACTGGGTCCAGCTTCTGCGGCTGCGTCCGGCCTTTGAGGGTCATCGGGTTGCATTCGTCACCGTGCGCGCGTCATACAAGACCGACGTCGGCGACGTGCCGTTCTATCTCGTCAACGACGCCACGCGGTGGGACAAATTCGGTCTGGTCCGCATGTGCCTGCGGCTGCTCCTGATCATCCTCCGTGAGCGACCGAAGATCATCATCTCGACGGGGGCGGCACCGGGCTACTTTGCGATCCGGTTCGGCAAGCTCCTCGGGGCCCGGACGATCTGGCTCGACTCGATTGCCAATGTGGAGGAGGTCTCTATGACCGGCCGGCTCGTCCGGAAGCACGCTGACCTTTGGCTCACCCAATGGCCGCACCTCGCGGCGGGGCCGGAGACCGGCGACGATGCCCCCCGGTGCTTGGGAGCCGTGCTGTGATCCTCGTCACTGTTGGTGCCCAGATGCCGTTCGACCGGATGATCCGCGCTGTGGATGCTTGGGCTGCGGAACGCGGTCGCGATGACATCTTCGCGCAGATCGGGACGACCGATTTCGTGCCCCAAGCCATCGAGTGGACGCCCTTTCTCGAGCCCGAGGAATTCAGGGTCAGGGTCCGCGAGGCTGATATTCTCGTCGCTCACGCCGGCATGGGGTCGATCATCTCAGCCATGGAAGCCGGCAAGCCGATACTGGTCATGCCGCGGCGGGGCGATCTGCGCGAGACCCGGAACGACCACCAGGTCGCCACCGCTGAACGGTTTCTGGAGATGGGCCGCGTGAGCGTGGCGTTCGATGAAACGGAGCTCAAGACCAAGCTGGATATGCTCGACTCCATGCGTGCCACCCAGGCGATCTCACCCTGGGCGAGCCCGGAGCTGATCGCGGGGATCAAAGCGTTTATCAACACTGACCAGGCACCGCCGCCCGGGTCATAGGAAAGGTGTACAGAGTGCCGACCCCCTACGAGTGCCTTACAAGCAGGATTCAAGACGGCGAAGCCTTGGTCGGCATTATCGGACTCGGCTACGTCGGTCTTCCGCTCGCTCACGCGCTGCACGAAGGCGGCCTGCCCGTTCTCGGGTTCGATATCGACCAGTCCAAGATCGACTCGTTGCGGGCCGGCAGGAACTACCTGGTCCATCTCGGGCCCGAGATGACGCAGACTCTGGCCGCGAGCGAGCGGTTTGACGCAACCACCGACTTCGACCGCCTCGCCGAGGTAGACGTGATCCTCGTGTGCCTGCCCACGCCACTTGGCAGGCACCGCGAGCCTGACCTGTCCTACATCGTGAACGCCGGTGAACAGATCGGTCGCACGCTGCGGCGGGGACAGCTGATCGTCCTGGAATCGACGACCTACCCCGGAACAACCCGGGAGGATTTCCTCCGGGCGATCCTCGCCAGCCGCCCCGAGAGCGCTCGCGACTTGGAGTGCGGGCGAGACTTCTTCGTCGCGTTCAGCCCCGAGCGGGAGGATCCCGGCCGCAAGAGCCACTCGACGCGCACAATCCCCAAGCTCGTCGGAGGCCTCGACCCGGACTCTACCGAACTCGCAGCCCTTCTGTACGAGAAGGGTGTGGAGCACGTGGTGCGGGTCAGCTCGGCCGACGTGGCCGAGGCGGCGAAGCTGCTGGAGAACATCTTCCGCTGCGTCAACATCGCGATGGTCAACGAGATGAAGGTGATTCTCGCAGCGATGGGGATCGACGTCTGGGAGGTCATCGCCGCTGCGAGCACCAAGCCGTTCGGGTTCATGCCCTTCTTCCCCGGTCCCGGGCTGGGTGGGCACTGCATCCCGATCGACCCGTTCTACCTGACCTGGAAGGCCAAGGAGGTCGGACGCCCGACGAAGTTCATCGAGCTGGCCGGCGAGATCAATACGTCGATGCCGGACTATGTCATCGAGCAGACGATGCTCGCGCTGAACGCCCGCGGCAAGTCGCTCCGAGGCTCCAGGGTGCTCGTGCTCGGCCTGGCGTACAAGCCGGACATCGACGACACGCGGGAAAGCCCCTCCTTCGAGGTCATCGAGAAGCTGCGGCACCTCGGGGCCGCGGTTGACTACTCCGACCCGCACGTCCCCCGCACCCACCCGGTGCGAAAGCACGATCTGGGCATGGTCAGCGTCGAACTCACCGAAATGAGCCTGGCCGGGTACGACGCGGCGGTGCTGGTCACCGACCACAAGGCCTTCGAGTATGAGCTCATCGCAAAGCATGCCCCGCTCGTGGTCGATACTCGCAACGCGTTCCGGGCGTTTGCCTCGGAGATGGGCGAGAGGCTCGTGAAGGCATGAGACGGTCTGAAGGCGGCGATGGCTGAGACCACAACACAGTTTGACGGCATCATCTGCTTCGGCGGTGAGGACTGGTGGTACCACAACCGCGGGCACTACGACATGCAGATGATGCGCGAGCTGTCCAAGGTCGTGCCGGTGCTCTATGTCAACTCCATCGGCATGCGGGTGCCGAGCGTGGGCGAGGGCTCGATGTTCCTCAAGCGCGTGCTCCGCAAGCTCAAGAGCCTGAAGCGCGGACTTGTCAAGGTCCGCGACGGGTTCTGGGTCGCCAGCCCGCTGGTGGCGCCGGCCGGAATGGGGGCGGGGCTGAACCGGTGGGCACTTGCGCAACAGGTCCGGTTCTTTGCCAGGCGGGCAGGGATGCGGCGGCCGCTGGTCTGGGTGGCCTGTCCGCCCGGGGCCGAGGTCGTCGACCGGCTCGGCGCGGTGGGCGTGGTCTACCAGCGGACCGATCGGTTCGAGGCCTTCCACGGGGTCAATCCGGCACGGATCAAGGGTTTCGACGTGTTCTTGAAGGATCGGGCGGACCTGACGCTGTTCTGCTCGTCGTGGCTGATGGGTGAGGAGCAGGCCGAGTGCCGCAGCGCCGAGTTCATCGACCACGGGTGCGACTACGAGGCCTTCGCCGCAGCGGGGCAAGACCCGTCGTCCGAGCCGACCGACGTACAACCTATTGATAGACCACGAGTTGGATTCATCGGCGGCATCGATGCGCACACCTTCGACCCTGCGCTCTTCGTCGGGGTGGCCGAGCGGCTGCCCGGGGTCGAGTTTGTGCTCGTGGGCGGGTGTTCTCTGCCGGACGATTGGGTACAATTGTCCAATGTACATCTGCTGGGGCGGCGGCAGTACGAGGATGTTCCCGGGTATATGGCGGCCTGTGATGTCTTAATCATGCCGTGGAACCGCAATGAGTGGATTCAGGCCTGCAATCCGGTGAAACTGAAGGAGTACCTGGCGGTGGGCCGCCCGATCGTGAGCACGCCGTTTCCGGAGTTGGAGCGGTTTCGCGGATTTGTAGAGGTCGCCGACGATGCGGACGGGTTCGCCGGGGCGATTGCGCGAGTGCTCGACGCACCTCCAGACCCCGAAGCCGGCCGTCAGCGGGTTCGAGCAGAGACGTGGGAGGCGAAGGGCCGTCTTGCGGTTCTCGCCTTAACCGGCCGCGGGCTTGAACCGATGATACAGGCGGATCCGTAAGGCCCGGGAGGGGTCCGGATGCCCGATCGGTGGTTCCCGCGGCGGAGTCTCCGGCCAGAGGGTCGGGCCAAGAGGTGATGGGTTCTCGGGTGCGAACCCGCGTGCAGAGGCGGATCGAGCCGACGGGGAGCACACAGGAGTGGCTTTGGAAGCGACCAATCCGGACCAGAGGCCCGGCCAGGGTGACCGGTCGCTGCCGTTGCGCTTGAGTGGTGATACCGATAACGCCGAGCGCCCGCTCACTGTGGCGCTGATGGCCGGGGGGTTCAGCCCCCCACCGCTCGCCGAGGCCGCGTGCTGCTCGCTCCTGGATCTGTTCGTCGCGCCGGGCCAGCGGCTGTCCGACCACTGGCACGCCTCACTCCGCACGCTGGGTGAGACGGTTCGGACCGAGCAGACGCTCTGCCTGTGCGGCGGCTCGACCCCGCTGCCCCAGAGCACGCTGGGATCGTGGCACACGATCCTGGATGAGACCGACTATCGCGGGCCGGCCGGTGCCCTCCGCGACGCGGTGACGCACTCCACCCCGAGAGACAGCCGCGGCCCGGTGCTGGCCATCGAGGCCGGCAGGGTCTGCAGCCTCGATCTGGCGTCCCTGGTGGCGTTCCACCGGGAGCGTGCGGCGGACGTGACGATCGGCGTGCTTCCCGACGGCGGCCCGGCGGGGGTCTACATGCTGGAGCGGTCGATGCTCGACGCGATCCCCGAGAAGGGCTTCATGGACCTGAAAGAGCAGTATCTCGATCGGCTGGTCGAGAAGGGCGCGGACCTGTTCGTCCACCGGTTCGAACAGGGCACCTGCCGGCCGGCGCGCCGGCTCAGGGAATACATCGACGTGATCGCCCCCGGGTGCGCGGCCACGGGCACGCTGGCCGCTCCGCAGATCGTCGCGGCTCGCGGCGCGACCGGATCGCTCATCTGCGACCGTGCGGAGGTCAGCCCGGAAGCGGTCGTGGTGGACTCCGTGGTGATGCCCGGCGGCCGCGTCGAACGCGGCGCCACCGTCGTCCGGTCTCTGGTGTGCGAGGGGTGCGTCGTGCCCGCCGATCTGACCGTGATCGACAAGGTCGTTGGACCCCGCGGCATCGTCTCGGACGACGAGGCGTGCCGGCCGAGCAAGGGCGGTGCCCTCGGGAGAAATGCGTCATGATCAGCCGGGCACGGTGGACTGGCGTGGACGCGGTGTGGTTGTCCGTCCTGACGGTTCTGGGCGTCGCTGCGATGTGGAGCATCTGGGTCGAGGTCTTTCAGACCGGCCTGGGCTCCGAGGAGGACTCGCACATCCTGATGGCGGTCCCGGTCGCGGTGTGGATGGTCTGGATCCGGCGTGGCCGCCTTCGGAGCTGTCCTCCCTCGCGGAGCTACTGGGGGCTGCTGCTGATCGCGATCGGCGTCGCGATGGAGCGGATCGGGGTCATGACAGCAGTGGAGGTGGCCAGGCACCTCGGGGCGATCGTCGTGCTTCTCGGGGGTGTGACCTCGGTGGTCGGCCCCTCGGTGGTCATGGTGTTCCTGCCCGCGGTTGTCTCGCTGCTGTTCCTGCTGCCGGTGCCCGGCCGCGTCAGGCAGGAGATCGCGGTTCCTCTCCAGGAGATCTCGGCGATGGCCTCGGAGTTTGCGCTGAACCTCTTCGGGTTCGGCGTGGAGCGGTTCGGGAACATCCTGAGCATCAACGGCGAGCAGGTCGCGGTGGCCGAGGCCTGCAACGGGATGCGGATGGTCTCGGCGCTGGCGATCATCTCGTTTGCGTTCGTCTTCTCGGTGCCGATGCGCCACCCGGTGCGGCTGCTGCTTCTGCTGGCGAGCCCGCTGGTGGCACTCCTGGTCAACATCGTGCGTCTGATCCCCACGGTGCTCTTCTACGGCTACATGGAGAAGCCGACCGCGGACCTGTTCCACGACCTGTCGGGCTGGGCGGTGCTGGGGCTGGCGTTGGTGTTGTTGTGGGGGATGCTGTCGTTGATGCGCTGGATGGAGATCCCGATCGATCCCTACCCGGTCGCGCGGAGGGAACGGGCATGACTTCTCGACCGCAACTCCGCACCTATGCGCCGGTGGTCAGCGCCGCGCTGCTTTTGGCGCTGGCCGGTGCGCGGCTCTGGACGGAGGCTCCCTCCGCCGACACCACCGCGTACATGGCCCGCGTCGCCGAGCGAATCGACGCGATGCCCTACCGGATCGGCCGGTTCATCGGGGTCGACGCCGAGGTGACCCCGGGCGCCGTGGAACTCCTGCAGCCGAACCGGATCATGCAGAGGCGGTTCAGGGACCCGACGACCGGCGAGCAGTTCTCGCTCGTGATCGTCCACTGCAAGATCGCCAAGGACATGGCCGGCCACTTCCCGCCGAACTGCTATCCCCGAGCCGGATGGGTGGCGACCGAGGAACCCGACACGGTCGCGCTCGAGGCGGCGGACACGATCGTCAACGCGAGCCTCTATCACTTCTCGCTCGACAGCGGCCTGCTCCCGACGCAGATCGACATCCTGAATTTCTTCGTTGTCCCGTCCGGGCCGCAGCGGTACGGATCTGATATGCGTCTGATCGATCTCGCGAGCCGCTCGGCGTCGGGGAGCCGGCTCGGGGCGGCGCAGGTCCAGATCATCACGCCGCGGGGCATGGATGAGGCCACGCGCGAATCGATCTGGAACCAGACGATGGACGTCGCAATGCCGGTGCTGACCGAGATCGCAGGTGGAACACTATGACACACGAGATGACCTACGACGATGCGTTCGGCCTCGACTTCGAGCCCGAACGCGACGGGGCCGGGCAGCCTGTCAACCCGCTGCTGCTCGTGCACAACTGCCTTCGCGGCAGGTACGCGCTCGCGGTGGTGCTCGGGCTCGTGCTGGCGTTCCCGCTGGCGTGGGTCGGGTACAACGCGCTGCCGCCGAAGTACACGAGCACCGGCGTGATCAACATCCAGCCGACCCGCCCGATCATTCTGTACGAGAACGAGTTCACCGAGGGCATGTCGGGCTTCGCCAGCTTCGTGAACTCCCAGGCGACCGTCCTGCGCTCGCAGCGCGTGCTCGCGGCGGCCATCGAGGACGAGAAGCTCAGACAGGCCGGCTGGGCCCCGCTCCCGCGCGGCCTGAAGGACCTCTCCGAGGCCGTGTCGGTGGTCGTGCCGCGCAACGCCCAGGACATCTTCGTGTCGGTCGAATGGACGGACCCGCGGCTCGCCCAGATCGCCACGAACGCGATCCTGGACGAGTACTCGAGGATCGCGATCGAGCGTGAGTCCTCGGACCTGCAGAAGACGATCGACACGGTTTCCGATCTCCGGGAAGAGGCGCGGGTGGACCGCGACGACTACCGCGCCCGCGCATACCAGCTCGCCGAGAAGGAGGGCACCGACAACCTCGTCCGCCTGCTCGACGCCAAGCACGAGCAGATCCGGTATATCGACGCGACGCTGCTCGAGATCGATCTCCAGCTCCCCGCCGAGACGGGCGTGGCTCTCGCCCCCAACCCCGGCGCGCAGGCCGAGAACGGCCAGACCGCCCCACCGACACAGTCGCCCGAGGCCGAGCTGGAAGCCCTGGCGCAGAACAACCGCGAGCTCGCCGGCCTGCTGGCCCGCCGCACGGATCTGCAGCTGCGCATCGACTCACTGCGCCAGCGGTTCGGCCCGGCGCACCGGCAGATCCTCGCTGCCGAGGACGAGCTGGCGAGCGTCAACGTGCTCATCGAGGCCAAGGCGGCGATGGCGCGGGCGGCGTCGCCCGGCGGCGCCCTGGTGGCCGACCCGATCGCGCAGCTGCGGAGCCAGCGGGACCAGCTGCGGCAACGTCTCGAGAGCGTGCAGAAGGAGGCCCAGCGGATCGGCCGGGTCCAGCTGCAGATCAAC
Source organism: Phycisphaerales bacterium JB054 (assembly GCA_043100935.1). Lineage (GTDB taxonomy): Bacteria > Planctomycetota > Phycisphaerae > Phycisphaerales > UBA1924 > PNC22. The sequence continues at coordinate 110,327 of JBICHP010000010.1, read as the reverse complement.
CAGCTGCGCGAGCAGGCCGAGCGTGCCGACGAGAAGTTCCGCGAGGCGGACCTGCGGCTCGAGTCGCTCCTCGTGCAGAAGCGCGACGGGCAGCAGGGCCGGATCAACATCAGCCAGCGGGCCGACACCCCCCTCGGCCCGTCGACCGACCGGCGGATCCCTCTGGCCGCGATGGGGTTCATGGGCGGCAGCGGGCTGGGCGTCGGCCTGATCGTCCTGCTCGGGCTGCTCAAGCCGAAGTACCGGTACATCAGCGAGATCGACCGACTCTCGCAGAGCGTGCGGATCATCGGCGCGGTGCCGCAGATCGACATGGCCGATCCGGCGGTGAACATCGACGAGCTGATGTCGACCAGTGTGCACCAGATCCGCACCGCCATCGACGCGCGGCTGCTGGGGTCCTCCTCGCGTGGCCTGGCGCACCTGATCACCAGCTCGTCGTCCGGCGAGGGCAAGAGCACGATCTCGCTGCGGCTGGCCAGGTCCTTTGCGATCAGCGGCAAGCGGACGCTGCTGATCGACGCGGACATGATCGGACGCCGCATCACCTCCAAGTTCGGGTTCGACGCGCAGCCCGGCTTCGGCGACGCGGTGCTCGGAGACCCCGCCGCCCCGGTGCCGGCTCAGCCGGGCGATCAGGAGAACCTCTTCGTCATGCCGGCCGGCCCGCGCGACGCGTTCGCCCCCGAGCGTGTCTCCGCGTCGGCGGTCGACTCGCTGTTCGAGCGGCTCCGCCTCGAGTACGACGTCCTGGTGATCGACACCGGACCGATCCTCGGGAGCATCGAGGCCCAGGCGATCGTGCCGGCCAGCGACGAGGTGCTGCTGGTGGTTTCACGCGGCCGCGACGTGCGTCACGTCCGCATGGCGATCGAGCGCCTGCAACGCCTCGGCGCACGCCGCATGGGCATCGTCTTCAACCGCGCCGCCAGCAACGACTTCGAGCGGAGCACCAGCATGAGCATGGCCAGCGAGCGGACCAGCCAGCCCTCGACCGCGCGCGCAGAGCTGCTCCACGGCATGGCCGACACCGCCAACGGCCACACGGGCAACCGCGCAGGATAACGTCTACCACCCCATGGACCGTCACGACCACAACGCAACCGAGAGCGACCGGATCTGGGGCGGACGGCTCAGCGACCTCCACGACCGGTGCTGGGCGTCGCAGGGCGTGCAGGTCATCCGTCCCGGCGGCGAGCCCGTCGAGCCCCGCGGCCCGGTGCTGTACATGCTGCTCTCTCCCCGAGCGATGGTGCACTTCTCGCTCGATGAGCCTCTCAAACGTCTGCACTGGGGCAAGCCGCGCGCGGTGCGGGTGAGGATTCTCGACAAGACCGACCGTCCCTACCGGGAGGTGGTACACGCCGACGCCGACGACCGGCTGATCGGGATCCGCCGCGAGTATTCGCAGCGGACCGCGGCGACCGGGCGCGCCTGGCTGACGCCCGACCCGTCGCTCGCCGCCGAGTGGCGGGAGCAGCGATCGGCAGCGCACGCGATCGCGACGCTGCGCCGGCTGTCGCGAGACCGCCAGAGTCTTCCGGTGGAGGTCCCCGGCGTGGTGACCGGGAGCCACGGGGCCGCGGGGCAGACCCGGTGGCTCAACGCCGCGGTCACGCAGATGGGCCAGGCCGAGCGGGTCTTCGGCGGGGTCTACCCGTTCTCGAGCCGGGCGTGGGCGCACGAATCGTCGACGGTGGACTCGGACGCCAAGCTCATCGGCTCGGTGCTCGTCGGGGCCGGGCGCACGATCCCCGCCGGGACGATCGCTGTGGGGCCCGGGATACTCTGGGACGACCCCTCCACGCAGCTGCCCGCCCCGGTGAAGATCCCGTGGCACACGCTCCGCTCGAGCGACTGGCACCTGTCGAAGGGGAAGGGGCTCTCGGCGGACCTCCGGCGCGGGATGAAGCGGCTGTTCGACATCGTCTTCAGTCTGTGCGTCCTGCTGTTCACAGTGCCGCTCTATCCGCTGATCATGCTGGCGATCTATCTCGAGGACGGCCGGCCGTTCTTCTTTGCGCACCCTCGCGAGACGGTCGGCGGGCGGGAGTTCCCGTGCTACAAGTTCCGGACGATGTGCCGCGACGCCGAGAAGATGAAGCGCGAGCTGGCGATGGCCAACCAGGCCGACGGCCCGCAGTTTTTCATCAGCGACGACCCCCGCCTGCTGCGGGTGGGCAAGTTCCTGCGGAAGTTTCAGCTCGACGAGCTGCCCCAGTTCTGGAACGTCCTGCTCGGTCACATGAGCGTCGTGGGGCCGCGTCCGAGCCCCGAGAAGGAAAACCAGTACTCTCCTGCCTGGCGTGAGGCCCGGCTGAGCGTTCGCCCGGGTGTCACCGGGCTGTGGCAGGTGCGGCGTACCCGCGAGCCGCTGACGGACTTTCAGGAGTGGATCAGGTACGACCTGGAGTACGTGAGGCACTACTCGTTCGCGCGTGATATCAAGATCGTCGTCGAGACGGTCGTCCAGCTGCTCAAGGTGATTCGGTAGCCAGTAGAGGGAGTTCACAGATGTCGATTTCTCGGGCAACAAAGCGCAAGCTCGCGGTGCTGCTGGTGGCCCTGCTCTGTGTCGGGGCCGTCGGCGGTCTCTACCTCTTCCAGAAGCACCGCCAACGCGAACGACTCGCCGCGGACAAGCGCGACGGCATGGCCGCCTACCAGAGCGGTGAGTACGCCGAGGCGCTCCCGCGCCTGAGCCGGTATGTAGGCCGGCACAAGGACGACGCCGATGTGCTGCTGGCGTTCGCCGACTCGCTCCAGCGTGTGCCGACCGAGGGCGACATGCGGGGCCGCCGCCAGCAAGCCCTGGGCGCCACACAGCTGGCGCTGGAGCTCGACCCCGCCTCCGAACGCGCGTGGGTCATGCGCATGGAGATCGCCGCCAGCCTGGGCTACATCACCGAAGCGAACGAGGCCGCCGCGAGAGTGCTCGAGCAGAACCCCGCGAACCTCACCGCCCACGCGGTCCGCCTGGAGTCGGCGATCGCGACCGGACGCGACAGCGACCGGATCGACGCGGCGCTGCGACTGGCCGAGGTGCTCCCCGAGAGCCTCGACGCGCAGTGGACCGCGCTGAACCACCTCCTCGCGGCCGGGCTCGCGCCCGAGCGGCTCGACGCGTTCGTCGACGCGAGCACCGCCGCGCTGGGTGACCGCATGGGCTCGCTCCTGATCCAGGCGCGGGTCGCCATTCACCAGCACCAGTCCGACGCCCCCGGCACGGAAGGCCGGGAGCACGAGGAGCGGTTCGCCTCACTGCTCGCGACCGCGGTCACCATCCCTCCGCAGGAGCCGCTCGAGGCCATCCTGCTCGTCTCGTTCCTCGACGGTGCAGTCTCGGCGGCGACACGGTTTGACCAGACCGCCAACGGCCTGCTCATGGACTACCTCGACAGCCCGGAGATCCGGCCGGGGATCCTGGAATTCGCCGCGGCCCGGGCCTGGCAGCGAGGCAACACCGACCTGCTCGACGCCATCGCGTCCGGCGACGACGACCCGGCGACACTCAGCACAGCAACGCTCGGCTGGCTCGCCCTCGCCAACAGGGTGAGCGACACGTACGCCGCTGCGCTTGCCTCCCGCGAGGCGGACGCCCTGGCGGCGGCGTGGCTGTCGATCCACGAGGCATCGGAGCTGGTTCAGTCGGGCCAGTTCGCGGCCGCACGCGAGACCCTGGCGTCGGTGCGCAACAGCGACAATCCCACAATCCGCGAACTCGACGTGTACCTCGACTCCCTCGCCCTCGACGGGCTGGGTGAGCGCAGCATGGCGGACGCTCGGCTGACCGAGCTTGAGCCCCGGCCCGATTGGTCGCGAGCGCGGCTCGTCCTCGGCGAGTGGGCCGTGGAGCGCGAAGACTACTGGCGTGCGTACCAGCTCTTGCGCCGCGACCAGCTCATCATGGGCCTGCCGCTGCTGATGGAGGCGGCGGTCCGGCTCGAGGAGACCGACTTCCGCTGGCCGGTGGGGGCGATCACCGGGCGCCAACTGTCCGACAGCTTCCTGATGGTCGCGCCGGAGCAGCCGGTGGCTCTCAGCTACCACGCCCGCGCAGAGCTCGCGGCGGGGAACGTTGATCGGGCCAGAGACGTTGCCGATCAGCTCATGTCGGCCCCCACCGACGGGGACGCCGAGGCCATTCTGCGGTTCGCCGCGAGGCTCGAGACGGTCGACGCCGAACGGGCGCAGAAGCTCCGCGATCGCTTCGCCCAGCGTTCGAACGAGGCGATGCAGACGCTGGTCGACCGGGCCCTCTCCGGGCAGATCGGCGTGGAGGAGTTCAAGGACGGCGTGAAGAGTCTGGTCGCCGAGGGAGCCCCCGAGGCGCAGCTGCAGGGCGAGGTCCTCATCGCCAACGTGCTCGACACCCTAAACGACCCCGGCGCGGCCCAGGCGTTCTCCGACCTGGCGCAGAAGCACCCCTCGGACGCACGCGTGCAGATCGAGGCACTCCGATCGAACGCCATCTGGAACACGCCGGCGGAGGCCGAGGGCGTGATCGGCCGCCTGCGATCGCTCACCGGCGACGACGGCACCTCGTGGAGAGTCTTCGAGGCGAAGCGACTCCTCCTGACCGACCAGTCAGAGGCGACCGCCGCGCGTGTTGTCAACGACCTCTCGAGCGTGCTGCGGGTCTCCCCGGGGGACGTGCTCGCGCTCCAGTTGATGGCGGAGGCCATGATCCGCGTGGGCGACCTGCCCCGTTCTGCGAGTTTCGCCACCCGCGCCGCCGACGCCGCGCCCGAAAACCTCATCATCGCGATGGACGCGGTCGACGCTCTGGTGCGGGCGGGGCTGAACGCGGAAGCCGAGGCGCGGCTGCAGGCGTCTGTCACCATCCAGAGCGATTCCGTCGGAGCCCGGCTGCGCCGGGTGAGCCTGCTGGGACGCTACGGCCTCCGCGACGCGGCGGTCGAGGACTGGCTCTGGCTCTCGACGCAGGGTGATGCGCTCACGCGCGCCCGGTCGGCGCTCGCGCTCGCGCAGCTGGACCGGGCCGACCTCGCAACCGAACTGATCGCCGAGCTCCGCTCCGACGATCAGCTGTCCCCAGAAGCACGCACCCTGCTCGCCGACGCCCTCGCCGTGCTCGGCAGAAAGCCCGAGGGCGAGGCGCTGCTCCGCGCAGCCGCGTCGGGCGTGGGCGGGGAGGCACCCGAGGTCGCCGTCGCGGCGTTCCTCGCGCGACACGCCCGGACCCCGGAAGACTTCCAGGCTCTGGAGCAGTTCGCTCGGGAGACGGATCTCGCCGAGACCTGGGCCACCGCCGTGCGCGGCTACATGAGCCAGGGCCTGATCGTCGAGGCACGCCACGTGCTCGAAGAAGCAAAGAACTCGATCGGCGACGACCCCGCTTTCGCGGTCTACGACAGCGCACTCGATCCCGAACGCGGCACCGACGGTGAGTCGTACTTCGCCATCGCGCGCGCAAGCCTCGCAGCGATCGACGCCGACTGGGCGCGGGACCTGAGCGACCTGCTGACCCGAAGGATCAACGACAGCGGGTTCAACGCCCAGCTGATCACGCATCTGCGCGAGCTCGTCAAGAGGCAGCCGCAGACCGTCCTGGTCTGGACGCTGCTGGCCGAGAGCCAGTTCCTCGGGGGAGACCGCGCGGGGGCACGGACCACCCTGCAGCGGATGCTGCAGACCATCCCGACCAACCCGCAGGCCGCCCAGTCCGCCGTGTTCATGTTCGGACGCCTGCGTTTCGCCGACGACGGCCTCCTCGCGGCACGCGAGTACCAGGATCGCCTCACAGAGCCGACCTACCAGAGCGGCCGGCTGCTGGCCGAGACGGCGCTGGCTGCGGGCCGGGGCGAAGAGGCGTGGGCGGCGATTTCCCCCTGGAAAGAGTCTCTGGCGACACCGGTGGATCGCGGGCTGTTCGTTCGGGCCGCCGTCGACGCCGGGGCCGTGGCCGAGGCCGCCGAGGTCGTCTGGAGCGTGGACAAAGAAGACCGGGCGTGGACCAGGGACGCCATCGTGCTCGGCGAGCGGATCGCCGACCTCGACGCCCGCCGCGCATGGCTGGAGGCGGCCGCCGAGCGGGTCGCCCCGGAGGACGACCGCCTGCGCCTCACACTCGCGACCGCCTGGTACACCCTGGCGCTGGACGCCGGAGACCTCAACGGACTCGATCACGTGATGGAGCTCGCGAGTCGTGAGGCCACGGATGAACTGACGCAAGCCCGACTTCTCCGGCTCCGCGGGTCGTGCCTGTCGTTGCTCGGCCGTTCGGAGGACGCCATCGCGGCGTACCGCGGCGCGGCGGAACTCGACCCGGACGACCCGGACACGCTCAACAACCTCGCGTACCTGCTCCTCGAGGGCGAGGGGAACGAGCAGGAGGCGCTCGGCCTGATCGAGCACGCCGTCGGCGTGCTCCGCGAGGCGGGGGCCCCTGCAAACCAGCTCGTGGCCTATCTGGACACGCTCGGCACCGCGCTGCTGCGGACCGGAGAGGCCGAGCGCGCCGTGGTGATCTTCCGCGAAGCGCTGACAGCCAACCCGGGGTACGAATACGCGTTGGTGGGCATGGCCGAGGCGCAGCTGGCGGTGGGCAACCCGGATGAGGCACGGTCGGTGCTGCGGCGGGTGCAGACGGCCAACCCGGCTCTCGCCGAGCGGCTCGCCCGGGTCCGCGCCGCGCTGGAAGGCTGACCGGGCGTCCTCCCGGCAGGGTGTGGTGCCAGGATCCGCAGCGAGGACCGCAGCGAGGGCAACCGGGCACTGGACGGACCAGCGGCTGGCCGGCTCCGGCTCGTCGTCGCCGGGAGGGCCCGGAGCCGCGGCGTTGCGTGCACAGAGCCGGAACTCGCTCCGGGCGGAATCTCCCGGTCGTGGTGCGCGGCTGCTTCCGGTGCCGCCGGGGCCCCGGCAGGGCTGGCGGGCGTCCGGGGCGTGACCAGGTCCCAGAACCGGCACCCCCGCGTCCGATCACGCATAAAGTGCTGCAATACAACGATTTATGGCTTGCAACCCTTGTTCTTACGGGTCTCCTCCAAGTAGAGTAGAGGGACTGTGTGATGGCGCAGACGTTGAACGCCATACATATGCCAAACTGTTTGCGGGAGGAGAGAGAGAAATGAAGAGAGCGAACGCGATAGCAGCCGGGATTCTGGCCGCGACGATGGTCTCGGCGGCGAGTGCGGCACCCCAGGTGCGGTTTGCCGACACGGACAACAACAGCAACGGGAACGACGGCTTCCGGGCCGACCTCGGCGCGGACGGCTCGTACGAGTTCGTCACCTTCTGCGCGGAGACCCAGGAGACCTTCAGCTACGGCACGAAGTACGAGTACAACGTCTCCACCTCGATCATGAACCGCGGCGGAACGGGCCCGCTCAGCCTGCAGACCTCCACCGGCTACGCGATCGCCTACATCTTCACGACCTTCGTGAACCAGGGCGAGGCCGGCATCCAGGCGCTCTCCGGTATCAACGGCTTCACCGCAAGCCAGTACCGCGAGCTCGTGCAGCGGACGATCTGGAACAAGCTCTACGGCGGGAACACCAACGGGACGTTCACCCAGGCCCACATCAACCAGCTCTTCAGCGCGGCCTCGGGCATCTGGTCCGACCTCGGCAACGTCCGGGTCATGAACGTCTGGGACGACGCCGACACCGAGACGGGCGCTCGTCAGGACATGCTGATGATCATCCCGCTCCCGTCGACCGCGGGCCTGGCGGGTATGGGTTTGTTCGGCATGGTCGCTGCTGGCCGTCGCCGCCGCATGGCCTGAGGCCCGGGCAGTCCGCAGGACAGCCTGATTCCGGCATCACGCATCGAGCACCGGCACCCTGTGCCGGTGCCTTTTCTTGCGCTGTCAACGTGCTGCACGCGGCGCCAACGTCCCATAATCATCGCCCACACCGCCACATCGGTTATTCGGACGTAGATCTTGCCCAACTTCAACAGGGCTCCGCTTTTTTGGGGCGAAAGGGAGACAGAATCTGTTGACATGGTCCGTTTTTCCGGACAGAATTGGTATTCCTACGCAACGGCACCGGGCTGGGGCAAGGAAAAACGACAGGTGGGACGCCGCGAACGTTCTTTGTACACGTCCGATCGGGCGAATTTGGTGGAGACAGTGAGATGAAGAAGTTTCTCGGACTGCTGGCAGTAGGGTGCCTGGCGGGCAGCGTGTTTGCTGCACCGCAGGTCAAGTTCTACAACACGGACAACTCCGACAACGAGGACGGCTTCACCGCCGATCTCGGGGCCAACGGGTACAGCAACCCGACGGGCGATTACATCACGTTCTGCGTCGAGACGCTCGAGCACTTCGGCTACGGCACCACGTATGAGTACCTGATTTCTGATCAGGTGCGTGACAACGGCGGCAACGGCAACCTGTCGCTTGACACGCAGGAGGGTCGCCGCGTGGCGTGGCTCTACAAGGAGTTTGCGACCGGCGGCGAGGCCGCGATCAGGGCTTTGGACGCGGCGTTCAGCGGGTTCACGGACCAGGAGACCCGCGAACTGATGCAGCGCTACATCTGGGACCGGTTCGCCATCCCGAGCAACGACAACTGGCAGAACGGCACTTTCACCGATGCCATGTTCGACACCATGACCGCGCAGGCTGACGCCGGCGGCGCGCAGAGCGGGCTGCACAACGTCCGCGTGATGAACATCTACACCCTCGGCCACAACGGCGACGACGCCTACGGCGGCCAGGACATGCTGGTCATCATCCCGCTGCCCTCCACCGCCGGCCTGGCCTCCCTCGGCCTGCTCGGCATGGCCGCGACCCGCCGCCGCCGGGCTTGAGACTCGGCCCCGCGAACGACTGACGGCCTGAGGCCCTCGGTTCGCAAGACAACCTGATCCGATCGCAGCCGGGTGACGTGAGTCACCCGGTTGTCTTTTTTACCCCTCCACGGGTTCCGGGACGTCCTGCCCCGATATGGGACGCCCGCGCTGTTCCGAGAAGCCGAATCTCTGCGTGTATCCCGCGGCGGACGTGGAATCAGACGCCGTTCCGGGGCATGGTGTAGCCACGTGGGCCGACCCACCATCGCTCTCACCAGAACGCAAAGGATCAAATACATGAACCGTATGTTCAAGGCTTCGTGTCTCCTCCTCTCGCTGGCCTCGATCACGTCGACCGCGTCGGCCGATCAGGTCACGCTCAACTTCGACGGCATCGGCGGCAACCTCGGCCACAATGTCGGCGTCTCGCTCTCGGGCGGGCTGAGCTTCGCCGACGGCGGGCACAACAAGACCCTGTGGGCGGGGCAGCTCAGCCACTCGATCAACGGCGACTCGTTCAAGACCTACTGCACCGAGTTGACCCAGTGGGCCCACTCCGGCGTCTACGAGATCGTCAACGTCGCCGACGCCCCGTCGAGCGGGCCCATGGGCGCCGCCAAGGCAGAGGCCATCTACCGCCTCTTCAACGCCACCAACGGCGGCACCGACGTCAACACCGCGCAGAGGGCCGCGGCGTTCCAGGCCGCGATCTGGGAGATCGTCTACGACTTCGACCAGGGCCTGAATTTCAGCGGCGGCAAGGTGCAGATCTCGGGCCTGAACAGCACCCACTTCAACCTGTACACCGGCTTTGCCAACGACGTGCAGGGCAACAAGACCCCCACCGTGATCGCCTACAGCAACACGCAGTACCAGGATCAGCTCGGCGTGCAGGTGGTGCCGCTGCCCGGTGCGGCCGCGATGGCCGGGCTCGGACTGGCGGGCGTGGCTGCCCGTCGCCGCCGCCAGGACTGATCACCGACCTGTTCTGACGAGTCACACACACACGACACACTCCGAGGGGAGCGGCCAAGGCCGTTCCCCTCGTTGTTGTTTGGAACAGGTCGGCGGGTCTCGATCCGGTCGGCGTCAGGCCGAAGTCGCGCTGCCGTACTGCCGCTCGTAGTAGTCGCGGTAGGCCCCGGTGCGGACGCGCTGCCACCACTCGGTGTTCTCCTGATACCACCGGACCGTCTCTGCGAGGGCGCCTGGCCACGCCGAACGCGAGGGCATCCACCCGAGTTCCCGCTCGATCTTGGTCGCGTCGATGGCGTAGCGGCGGTCGTGACCGGGGCGGTCCTTCACCCGCTCGATCATCTCCTCGCCGTGTCCCATAAGCCCGAGGATGGAATGGGTGAGCTCGAGGTTGGAGCGCTCGTTATTGCCGCCAACGTTGTAGACCTCGCCGGCGGTGCCCTTCTCGAGGACGGTGAGGATCGCCTCGCAGTGGTCGTCCACGTGCAGCCAGTCCCGCACGTTGAGCCCGTCGCCGTACAGCGGGACTTTCTTGCCCTCGATCAGGTTGGCCACAAAGAGCGGGATGACCTTCTCGGGGAACTGGTAGGGCCCGAAGTTGTTGCTGCACCGGGTCGTGAGCGTGTCCATGCCGAAGGTGTGGTGCGCGGCGCGGACCAGCAGGTCGCCGCCGGCCTTGCTCGCGGCGTACGGGCTGTTGGCGGCCAGGGGCGTCTCCTCGGTAAACAGGGCGCTCTTGTCCTCCAGCGGCAGCGAGCCGTAGACCTCGTCGGTGGAGACGTACATAAACCGCCGCGGCTTGCCCGGAGCCTTGCGGACGGTATCCAGCAGGATCTGCGTCCCCAGCACGTTGGTGCGGATGAAGGGCTCGGAGTCGAGGATCGAGCGGTCGACGTGGCTCTCGGCCGCCATGTGCACGACGGCGTCGGCCTCTTCGACGAGCGGCGCCATCGCGGCGGCATCGCAGATATCGGCCCTGACAAACCGGTAGCGCGGGTCGTTCTCGACATCGCGGAGATTCTCGAGGTTGCCCGAATAGGTCAGCACGTCGGCGTTGATGACGCGGCAGTCGGGGCGGTTGGCCAGCAGGAAGTGCACGAAGTTGGCGCCGATGAAGCCCGCGCCGCCGGTGACCAGAATGGTTGTCATGGCTGTCTGTCCTCGTCGTGGTCCGGCCGCGAGGGGTCGCGGCCCTGGGAAGCGATCATGGCGGGTCGAGCCGGCGCATCACGTCGGCCAGCGCGACCTGCCAAGGGGTCATCGGCCCGATCAGGGCCTCGGTCCTGGAGATGTCGAGCACGCTGTAGGCCGGACGCGGGGCCGGGCGGGGGAATTCATCCGAGCCGCACGGGAGTACCGCCGCGGCGTCACCCGCGGTTCGCACCAGCCGCACGATCTCGCAGGCAAACTCAAACCACGAGCACTCGTCGCCGTCGGTCGCGTGGGCGAATCCGGTCGCGTCGGCCAGCAGCAGCGCCAGGCTCGTCCGGGCGAGCCCCTCGGCGGAGGTCGGCCTGCCCCGCTGGTCGTCAACCACACGCAGCTCCGGACGCGTCGTCGCGGCCTTTGCGATGGTCCGCACGAAGTTCCTGCCCCACGGGGCGTACACCCAGCTCGTGCGGATGCAGAGCCACGGGACGCCCGACCCGCCGAGCTCCTCGAGCAGCATTTCGCCCGCGGCCTTGGATCGCCCGTAGGCGTTCACCGGGTCGCGGGGGTGGTCGAGCCGGTACGGCGACTCGGCGGTGCCGCTGAAGACGTAGTCCGTCGAGTAGGTCACGAAGCGGGTGTCGGCGTTGGCGCACCGCCGGGCCAGCACCCCCACCGCCTCGGCGTTGGCCGTGTGCGCGCGGTCGTACCCGGCCTCGGCGTCGTCGACGGCGGTCCACGCGGCACAGTTGATCAGGTGCGAATAGGACGCGACGTCGAGCGATCGCACGGCGTCGAGATCCTCAAGATCGAGCCCGTCGCGGCTGAGCGCCTCGTACGGGATGCCGTGAGCGGTCAGCAGACCCGTCCACGCCCTGCCGAGCATGCCGCGGGAGCCGAGGATGAGGAAGCGGTCTGGGGGCATGAAAAGGCGTTCTTTACCACAGATGGACACAGATGAACACAGATAAGAAGAAGGCAGTGGAGGAGTTCGTCACCTGCCGATCTCCGTCCGTGTCCGTGTCTTTATCTGTGTCTATCTGTGTCCATTTGTGGTCAATCTACTTGTGTTCAACGTGCCACGGGAAGCCGGCGAAGGCGTCGTGGGCGCAGCGGTCTTCGTCGGGGGCGGCCGGGTCGTAGGCGTGCGTGACGTAGTAGAGCAGGCCGGCGGGGGTCTGCCCGACCGTCGCGGCCCCGTGCCAGAGCGGCGGCGGGATGACCACGGTCCCCGGCCGCTTCTCGCCGATCACCAGTGACCAGCTCCGGCCGGCGTCCTGATCGTGCACGCCCACCTTGAGGTGCCCGAGCAGGCACATCCAGAAGTCCGTCTGCTTGTGGTGGCGGTGCCAGGCCTTGATCACGCCGGGGTACTGCACGGAGAAGTTGACCTGTCCCTGCGGCGCAAGCACGCCCTGCATCTGGTTCATCAGCGACCAGCCGCGGTCGTCGGTGAAGAACTGCGCGGGCACGAAGAGCGGCTCGTTGAGCTCCTTTGCGCGCGCGAAGGCGTCGGGGAGCGGGCCGTTGTGAGTCGATGGGGCGGTGACCTTCACGCGTCGTCCTCTCGCGCTAGTGCGTGTGTTTAGCTCGTCGCCTCGGCGACCTGCTTCTTGACCGGCTGGTCGGCGTGGTTGGCCCCGCCGCGGGCGACAAATTCGCTGGCGCGGAAGAGGCTCTCGAACGTGCCGGCGTCGGTCCACCAGCCCTCGAGGATGTCGTGGGTCAGGTCGCCGCGCTGCAGGTAGTAGTTGTTGACGTCGGTGATCTCGAGCTCGCCCCGCCCGCTGGGCTTGAGCCCCTGGCAGACCTCGAAGACGTCGGCGTCGTAGAAGTAGATGCCGGTGACCGCGCAGTTGCTCGGCGGGTCGGCGGGCTTCTCGATGATCTCGGCGACGCGCCGGTCGTCGCCCTCGCCCTCAAACCGGACGACACCGAACCGCTGCGGATCGGGGACCTCCTTGAGCAGGATCTTGGCGCCGGACCGCTGGGTGAAGAACTCCCCCGCGGCCTTGCGGATGTTCTGCTCGATGATGTTGTCGCCGAGGATGACGCAGATCTTCTCGCCGTCGGCGAAGTCCTTGGCGAGCTTGAGGGCCTCGGCGATGCCGCCCTCGCCCTCCTGGTAGGCGTACTCGAGGTGGCCGATGCCCAGGTCCTTGCCGTTCTTGAGCAGCTTGAGGAAGTCGCCGGCGTGCTCGCCGCCGGTGACGATCAGAATGTCGGTGATCCCCGCGTTGAGCAGGCACTCGATCGGGTAGTAGATCATCGGCTTGTCGTAGACCGGGAGCAGGTGTTTGTTTGTGACCAGCGTGAGCGGGCGGAGCCGCGTCCCGAGCCCTCCGGCGAGGATGACACCTTTCATCTTCAACTCCCTCCAAGCGTCTGAGCCCAGAAACTCGCGCGGGGCGGCCGCGCTGACCTCGGATCTTATCGGCTGCCCAACCGGCGGAAGCCACGCCGTGGTGCCAGAAAGCCACGAAGCGTGTGGTGTTTCCGCGACACGGTGCGTGGGAACACCGGGCAAACCTTGCGCATATACGATGGAGTGGTGGTCGCGCTGGTGGCGCGGCGTTTGTAGTCTGGGAGAACATGCAAAGACGCCTGGCAGCCATCGTGGTGGTGGGAACAGCCGTGGCGGCCCTGACCGGCTGTACGGAGTCCCGAACGACACGAATCACGCAGGCACCCCAGCCGGGGGCCGGCGGATCGTGGAACGCCGTTATGCCCGCGGCCGCCCTCGCCTCACCCGACGGGGCGTCCGGCCCTGAGTGGATCCTCAGCCGCAACGACGGCAGCCTCAGCCCGCGATCGGTCGATCCGGTCCTCGCCACCTCGGCGTGGCCCGAGCCCGAACGCCCGAGCCTGCGTCGCCCCATCCTCATCCGCGTGTACGAGCAGCCGGGGCGGTACTACTCCTACGGCCCGCAGCGGCGGTACTACGACAATGCGCGGACCGGGTACCGGCGATAACGCCGCGCGGACCGACGCGTGGCCGGGACCTGGGGCAACACCGAAAAACAAAAATCGCCCGCCGCAACAACTGCGGACGGGCGTGGGGTGGGGTCGGGGTGTGGCCTGCGCGATCAGTCGTAGAGACCCGAGACCGTGGGGATCCTGATGTCGCGGAGCTGCAGCGTCGTCTCGACGCGGAAGTTGGACTGGGTCGTGTGCCGCTCGGCGAAGAAGAAGTGCAGCGTGTAGGTCTCCCCGTCTTCGAGCCAGGAGAGACGGTCGAGGAGGATGGTCTGGTCCATCGCGCCGTGCACACCGCCGAGGTCGATCACGAGCTTGCCGTCGATGAAGACCCAGACGTCGTCGTCGCCGATGAACCTGAACTCCTGCCCCGCGTCCGCGTCGTAGACGAACTCGGTCGCCAGCTCGAACGTGAAGTGGAAGTTCTTGCCCGTGCTGCCGTAGTTGCCGAACAGCTTGTTGTTGATCGGGAAGAACCCGCCGAGGCCCGCGAAGCCCGAGTCCTGCTTGTCGTCGAAGACGTACTTGTTGGTGCCGGGCTCGCGGTGCAGCGTGATCGGGAGCGAGCTGCTGAGGTTGACGCCCGGCACGTCGCGGAACCACTGCGCGAAGCCCTCGGCGTTGTGGACGGAGAGGCCCGAGCTCTCGGCGGCACCAAGCGAGTCGCCGTCCATGCCCAGCATGTAGCTGCGGGGCCGCATGATCTCGTTGCCGTTGCCGTCCTTCCACTGCCGCGTGACCCTGCGGCCCTGGGAGTTGAACACGGGCTTGCCGTCTTCGTCGAGCTCGTCGGCACACACGTCGATGTAGTGCCCGTACGCGCCGCTTCCGTTGGCCTTCTTGGGCTGCCACTGGAAGTCGTCGTGCCCACCCTGCTGGTCACGGGCGAGGAAGTCCCGCACGGTGCCCGTCAGGGTGACAGCGTCGGGAAGGTCGTCGCCGTCGTTACTCTGGGCGACCGCGGCGGTCGTACCTCCGACAGCGAAGATGAGCGCGGCGACGGGAAGCATTCGTTGACTGATCGGCATGGCACGTTCCTCCGTTTCCCTGCGGCGGTGCTGAGCTGACCGCTGCAATCCCCTGACCACACCATGAGAATCGCGCCGCCCGAACGCCAGTAGCGTCCGCAGCCAAACGGGGCGGTTGGTCGTGATTGTGCGGCCTGTGAGGGTGGCGCGGGCCTATTCCTCGTCGAACCCGGCCGCGATGAGCCTGTCGAGGGCCTTGAGGGCCTCGGCGGCGTCGTCTCCCTCGGCGGTGACCTCGAGCGTGGTGCCCTTGGTGGCCGCGAGCATCATCATCTGCATGATCGATTTGCCGTCGACCTCGGTGTCACCCTTGCGGACCCGCACCGCGCTTTTGAAGGCGCTGGCGCAGTCCACAAACGCCATCGCCGGCCGGGCGTGGAGCCCGAGGCGGTTGACGATCGTGGCGTGGAGAGTCTGACGCGCCAAAGTGCGCTCCCGGGGGAGAAGGGATGGATCACAGACAGTCGCGGGCGCAGCGGCCCGCGGGTGGATCAGCCGAGCTGCTGCTCGTCGGCCTCGACGAGCAGCGTGCGGACCTCGTCGGCGGTGGTCGCCTGACGGAGGAACCTGCGGAACGTGTCCTTGCTCAGATTCTTGAAGATGACCTCCATCGCGTGGAGGTGGTCCTCGGGCTTGTCCTCGGGGCTCAGCAGCAGGAACACCGAGTAGACCGGCTGCTTGTCGAGCGCGTTGAAGTCGACGCCGCCGGAGCTCAGGCCGATCGCGGCGTTCATCTCGGTGATCGCCGCGTGCTTGACGTGCGGCACCGCGACGCCCTTGCCGAAGCCGGTGGAGCCCTTCCGTTCGCGGTCGAGCACGCAGCGGATCAGCTCGTCGCGGAGGCCCGCCTCGACCGCGCCGGAGGCGATCAATGCGTCGAGCAGTTCGGTGATGACCTCGTCCCGCTCCTTGGCGGAAAGCTGGGGGACGATGGCTCCGTCTTTGACAAGCGAGCTGAGCTTCATGGTGTTGCGTTCACTCCGAGGGCCCGAGGAAGGGCGAGCGTGATGGGTGACGGTCGGGCGGCCGGGTCAGCGGTGGTTGTTCTGCTTGAGCTTCTCTTTGAAGTCGTGGAGCTGACGCTGGGCCTTGGCAAACGCCTGATCGACCGCCGCGTAGAGGTCCTGGTCGTGGGCCTTGGCGATGAAATTCGAGTGCTTCTCGACGTCGATCACCATGTCCACATCGAACCGCCCGTGGGTGTGATGATCGTCCTTGCTCACGGTGATGGTCGTGGCCTGCACGCCGTCGAAGTACTTGGGGAACTTGTCGGCCTTGCTCTGCGCGTAGTCCTTGATCGCGGGGGTGATCTCCAGGTTTCTTCCGACGACATCAATCCGCATCGGGTCGCTCCGTGGGGGGTTGCGTGGCAAGGTCGCCCGAGCCAAAGGGGCATCATATCCCTGTCCGTGCCTCTGCTCAGGCCCCGCTCGGCGGGGGGGCCGGCGGCGGCTGAGATTCCGATCCGGGAGCCGCCGGGTCGGCGAGCGTGCCCCCGCCGCGGCTCTCGATCGCCTCGTTGGCCAGCCGCTCCGGGACGAGCACCCCGCCGGTCACAAAGAACCGCAGAGCCTCCTCGACACTCATCGGCAGATCGACCAGCTCCGACGACGGCAGGTTGATCGCAAAGCCGGTAAATGGCGTGGGGCTCGTCGGGATAAACACCGTCACGACGTCCGCCTGCATCTCCTCGGTGATGAGCTTGAGCGACGGGCCGGTCACCAGCCCGATCGTCCAGATCCCCTTCCGGGGGTACTCGGCCATCACCACCCGGTTGAACGCGATCGGGCGGTCTCCAAGCACCATCTGCACCACCTGCTTGACGTGCGGGTAGACCTGCTTGAAGCCGGGGACCCGCGCCAGCAGCGCCTCCAGCCGCTCGTACACGCGGCGGCCGAGATAGCCGCCGAGCAGACGGCCCGCGAAGTAGATCGCCACGATCGCGATGATCAGCCCCGTCGCCTGCAGATACCAATGGCTCTGCCACGCGTCGCGGAACTTGGCCCGCCGCAACAGCTCGCGGACCCGCGCGTCGGGCATCTCCTTGATGCCCCGGAACACCCGGTCCGCCCTGGCCTCGGCGATCTCGGTGTCCTTCACGCGGAACCAGCCCGGCAGCTTCTCCTCGGCCACCAGCCGCGGATAGATCTCGATCACCGCGATGCGCACGCCGCGGTTGATCGGCTCGCCGATGTTGTTGTTCAGGAAGAGCAGGAGCTGGAAGAGGATCCAGAGCGTCAGCACCGAGGGCAGCAGGATGCCGAGCCCGCGGCCGAAGAACCGTCTGAAATCGCCCATGAACGTTTTCTGGTCTGGCATACTGCTGATTCAATCGGCGAAGGGTTGCGGTTCGCGGGAGTGCGACGTTGGGATGGAAGCTGTCCACCGAATGGCATCATCAATGGCTGCCGCAACAGTGTATGGGCCCGACGCTCGCGCCCCCCGCGACGCTCACATCACCCGCCGCCCAGAACCGAACCCGCCCGTCAAATGAAACAGGACCGGGTCGCTCGCGCTTCCCGGTCCTGGTTCGAAGTGGGCCTAACAGGACTTGAACCTGTGACCTCGCCCTTATCAGGGGCGCGCTCTAGCCAACTGAGCTATAGGCCCGCGAGCATCTCCTTCGGCTCATCGGCCGACGGGCTGCAAGTATAGGGCGAACCCGCGCCGAGTCATCCCCGTTCGGGGGGCGGATTCAACGTCGGGGTCTCGCCGGGCTCGCCCGCCCTTTCCGCCGCCGGGAGCCAGAACACAAACTCGGCCCCCGGCTCGGCCGGAACCGCCAGCCGGAGGTCCCCGCCCAGCGACCGGGCCACCGTCCGGGCCAGAGCCAACCCCAGCCCGAGGCCCGACGAGCCGTCCGCGGCATGGGTGCGGGCGCGGGTAAAGGGGCTGAAGATCCGCCGCCGCTCACGCGGGGCGACGCCCGGCCCCCGGTCACGCACCCGGAATTCGACCCCGTTGCCCGTCTCGCGCACCCGGAGGGTCACCCGCCGGTCACCCGCCTCGGACGCGTACTTGCAGGCGTTGTCCACCAGGTTGCCGAGCACCCGATCGAGCGAGGCCGCGTCGGCCGCGACAGCAAGGGGCCGGGAGAGGTCCACGTCAACCTCCAGCTCCATCCCCGCCTGCTCGGTGCGTTGCTCGAGCAGCGGGACGACCGCCTCGAGCAGCGCCCGCACCGGCCGCGGCCGGCCGGCGCTCACGCGGTTGCCCGTCCGGGCGTAGATCAGCACGTTCTCCACGATCGTCGCCAGCCGCTCCGACTCGCGCTTGAGCGTCGAGAGATACTCCCGTTGGCGGTCCTCGCCCTGCACCATGCCGTCGGCGAGCATCTGCGAGTAGAGGCAGAACGTCGTCAGCGGCGTGCGCAGCTCGTGCGTCACCGCCGAGACAAACCGCCCGCGTCGCTCCGACAACGCCAGCGATGCCCGCAACACCAGCCCGATCGCCACCACCGCCGCCACCACCGCCAGCCACGCCACCACCAGCACCATCCGGGTCGGCGTCAGCCCCGACAACGCCGGCTGCGCCGTGACCCCCGGCGCAAGCACCGCGGGCACGCTCGCAAGCAGTCGACCCGCGCTGGCAAGCCCGCCCGACGGCCCGGCGATCTGCCCGCTCGTCAGACGCGAGGGAATCAGCTCGCCGATCGGTTCCAGCTCAGCCTCGGGCAGCAGGTCACGCACCGAGGCGAGCAGGTCGGCCCGCAGAGCCGGCCAGTCAACCCAGAAGCCCTGCAGCAGCTCGCGCCCGTTGACCGTCACCACGCGGACGAACAGCAACTCGGCCTCGCCGGTCGTCGGGTTGGCCCGCCAGACCGGCGTGAAACTCCCCTGCGTCACGGACCCGGAGTCCAGCCCTACCACGCCGCCCTGTGAAGACTCCAGCGCGGCCGCGAGGCCCATCGCGTCGGACGCGTCCGCTTCGGGAGCGAGCACGACGGACTCGCCGGGCACGGTCGGGTCACTCGCCTTGAGCCGCTGGCCATCGCGTGCGGGCAGTTCATTTACCTCGTTGCGGCCCTGGGCCCGGGCGATGGTCTGCTGCCGGGCTTCGTATTCGACGACGGAGCGATCGTCCTCGCTCTCCTGCGATTGCGGATCCCGCCTGCCGCCGGCCGCGTCGCTCTCGATCGGCGGCGGCTGCTGCTTGGCCAAGAGCCGCAGCTCCCGCTCCGCCGCGTTGAGCGCGGGCTGATCGGCATCGGACCGCCTCTCCCGGTTCGGTGCCGCCAGAAACGCGCTCGGGTCCTCCTGAAAGCTCGTCCCCCGCAGGATCGAGTTCAACTCCACGAGCCGCCGCTCGACGGTCAGCATGTCGGCCAGCGGCAGCGACTCGGCGTTGAGCCGGTCCCGCAGCGTGGCGTCCGGCGCCTGGGGCGAGGTCAGCCAGCCCTCGGGCGTGCTCTCAAAGTGCAGCCGGATGTACTCCTGCGGCCCCGAGAGCAGCGGCGAGGGCACGAGCACCTCGCCCGCGCCCACCGGCTCCCACATCTGGTTGTACGCCCGGGCCGCCGGATAAAACGCCCGGTACTGGAAGTAGGGCCGCCCGGTCTCGGCCGCGATGATCGGGCTCAGCATCCCGTCCATCCGCCAGAGCGAGAGCCGCACCGCCTCCTGCAGCTGGGCGTCCTGCCGCGCAAACCGCTCGCTCCGCTCGAGCCGGAGCACCTGCCACGTCACCCAGCCCAGCCCGTCGACCAGGAGCAGCGCGCACACGGCGAAGATCAGCCACGTGAGTCGGCGATGCGAGTTCATGAGCCGTCCGCCGGGTTGGGCAGCGCCGCCTCACTCGCCGCAGCCGCGAGCATGTACCCCTTGCCCCGCACCGTCAGCACGAGGCCCGGCCCGGTGCCGTCGTCGGCGAGCTGCTCGCGGAGCCGCGCGATCGCCATGTCTACCGTGCGGGTGTGCGTGCCCCGGGGGTCGATACACCAGACCCGCTGCAGCAGCTCATCGCGCGAGATCGCCCGCCCGCGGTTGGAGGCGAGGAACTCGAGCACCTCCGCCTCGCGCTGCGCCAGCACCACCCGGCGCCCGTCCTCGAAGACCACCTCGCGCCGGGCAAAGTCGATCGTGCGCCCGTGCAACGACAGCCGCTCGAGCCGCTTCGGCCGCTCGGCCGAACGACGGAGCACCGCCTCGACCCGCGCGAGCAGTTCCGCGGCATTGAACGGTTTGACGACGTAATCGTCCGCCCCCAACTTCAAGCCCCGGACCTTGTCCTCGGCCTCGCCCCGGGCGGTCAGAAAGATGACCGGCAGCCCCGGACGCACCAGCCGCAGCTCCTCCAGCACGCTTAGCCCGTCGCGCTTGGGCATCGAGATGTCCAGCAGCACCAGGTCGATCTCGGCCGACGAGGCGGTCTCGAACCCCTCCCGACCGTCGGACGCCTGCAACACGGCATAGCCGGACATCTCCAGCGCATCGCTCACGCCCCGCCTGATCGCGGCGTCGTCTTCCACAACAAGGACACGGGCAAGGGCCACAGCAGGCTCCATCGGTTCAGCGAGCCCGGGAGACTCGCACGAGGGGTTCGTCGGACGGGGCGGGGAGCGGCCCCACGCCAGTCTACCCGCACACGCTCAGAAAACGCCCGGCCGGGTGTGAGCCCGGCTCGGGCGTGAGGGGGAAGAAGGTCAGGGTGCCTCCATGTGTACCGACCGCTCGGCCGGAGGTTCACCCCTCTTACGGCGTCTGCCGCACAAGCGTTCGCTTCCCGTCCAGCAGCAGATACACATCACCCGCGACCGCCAGCACGCTCTGGCGGTGCTCGCCGGCCAGACGGGTGGCCAGGGCGAAGTACTCGTCGCTGGCAAACTCGATGACCTGCTCGGGCTCGGCGTCGGGGGTCTCGAGGAGTCTGGCGTCCAGCCAGCGGTCGCCGCGACGGTAGAGCGTCATGTCGGCGTTCTGCCGGACACTCACAAACGCGGACTCGCCGAGGTCCTGCGCGCCGCCACCGCCACCCTGCGCGTACAGCATCTGGTTGCGCAGGTTCAGCGAGGTCGCCTCGGCCTGCACCTTGGCGTTCAACTCCTGCAGCACGGCACCCTCGCCAGAGCGGATCCGCCCGCGTTCGCTGATCTCCCGGCGAGCCGCACTCCAGCGTGCCCCGACCGAGGCGTCCGCCGCGGGTGCATCGGCGAAGCCGAGCCGCAGCATCTCGTTCTCCTCGGCCGCGAGGAAGGCCGTGTACTCAGTCAGGATGCCAAACTCGGTCGAGAGCCGGATCACCTCATCCACCAACTCCGAGTCCGGCGTGCCGCCGTCGGCACCGGACTGGCGGATCTCGTCGGTGAGTGCACCGATCTTCCGCATCGCCCAGATCCGCGGCACGTAGCTGTGCTGCACGCCCGCGTTCTTCGGATCAAAGACGATCTCGTACTCCGCCGGCTCGCCCGAGGCGTCCGACCCCGTCAGCGTGAACCGCACCGGCTCGCGCGACATGTACTGCCCCAACACCAGCACCTGCTCGCCCTCAAACACGTCGTTGAGCGAACCCGGCAGGATCTCCCGGAGCGGCGCGGTCGCGATCGTCTGAGGAGTAACCGTCTCGAACGTCAGCTCGGGCGCCACCATCACCGGCCCCTGCAGCCGCTTGAAGACCTGGCCGACCTTCACCTCGATGTCCTCATGGGGAAGCACAAACGTCGGCGTGCCGCGGGAGGCGCTGGCCAGCGCACTCAGCAGCGGCGAGTTGACATCAAACCCCACGCCGAAGGAGAAGATCCGCCGGCCGTGCGTGTTGGCCTTGCGCGCCGCCTCGCGGATGTCGCGTTCCTCGCTGATGCCCACCGTCGCGAGCCCGTCGGTCAGGAAGAGCACCATCGGCAGCACGCCCTCCGCGGGCTCGGCGCTGAGCGCCTGCACCAGCGCGTCGTGGATGTTGGTCCCCCCCACCGCCGCGAGGCTCGAGAGGTACTTCTCCGCCCTCGCGACCGACTCGGCGGTCTTGGCCACCGGTGCCGGTGAGAAGCTCTCAACGGTGTCGGAGTAATCGACGATGTTGAACAGCTCGCCCTCGGCCAGCCCGCCCAGGATCTGCATCGCCGCCTCGCGGGCCTGCTCGATCTTCTGCCCGCGCATCGAGCCCGAGCGGTCGAGCACGAGCGTGACCTCCCGCCGCAGCGTCGGCCGCGCGACATCCGCCGGCAGCCCCAGCAACAGCATGAAGTACCCGCCGTCTCCCGAGGCACCGACGCGGCTGTCCGGATAGGCCAGGATCGACGCGGCCAGGCCGTCGGGCTGGCTCAGCACATAGCTCAGCCGGAACGCGCCGGGATTGGCCGCGGAGGTCGCCGGCACCGTCACTCGCACCGACCCATCGGCCTGACGCTCGGTCGCCAGTTCGTGGCTCGGCGAATAGACCGCCCCGATCGCCCGGGCGCTCTGGACCGTCGCGCTCATCGACCACGTCACGCCGGAGGCCTCGAGCGACTCCGACCGCGGCAGCACGTAGTCCACCCGCGAGCCGTCGGCCGGGAGTACCTGCTCGTAGACCAGTTCCATCCGCTGCGTGCCGTTGGCCGGGACGGGGAACACGCTCGACTGGATGAGGTTGAAACCGACGAACTCGATCAGGCCCGGGTCGCGGGTCTTGCGGACGATCTCCTCGTAGATGCGGCGTGCCTCCTCGCGGGTCAGCACCTTGGCGATGCCCTCGTTGGGCAGACCCTCGAGACGGAACTGCCGCACGGCGGCGCCGTCGGGCACCGGCATCAGCAGCCGCGACTCCTGCGCCCGGCCCGCGGGGTTGCCGAGCAGGATCGACACCGTCGTGGTCGCGACCTGCTCGCGGATCGCGACCCGCACATCCACGGTCTCGATCCGGACCGACGACTCGGTGATCTCGGGCAGGAGCACGCGGCTCTGGGGGAGGACGATGTTGTGGTCGGCCCGCTGGGCCATCGCCGCTGGCGCGGCGGCCAGGGCCATCGCCACGCCCGACACCACCACCCAGCCCAGGCGGGTGCGGGCTGACGCTCGTGCACGGTCGGTCGGCCTCGGTGATCGGGGGGTGGTGCGCATCGCGGGACTCCTGCTGGGTGTGATCTCTGGCGGCTGCGCCGAGCAGCGGGCCACAACAAGAGATACCGACAGGTGCGGCCCCGGTGCGCAACCGGCTCGTAACACCGCCCCCGGATCGGCTCTGGCGACCTCCGGGGGCGGGATCTGCGCGCGCAAAAAGAGGACCGCCCGCACAAAGGCGGGCGGTCCGTCGGATCAGGGTATCAGTCGAGGCGCTGTATTAGCGGCGACGACGGGCGGCGGCCAGGCCACCGAGGCCGAGCAGCGCGAGGGCGCCGGGGGCCGGGGCGACTTCGCCGGTCAGGCTGAAGGCCAGGTCAGCGGCGACGCCGAAGACGGACGAGCCCGGGCCGAAGCCGAGGTCAGCGTAGTTGACCCAGCACTCGGAGCCGGTGACGGTCGAGCGGACCATCTGGAAGTGGTTGTCGGTGCCGATGACCTGCATCTCAACCCAGTAGCGGCCGGCGCCGAGGAAGATGTCGTCGAAGGTCACGTCGATGGCGACCTCGGGACGGCTGAACCAGGTGCGACCGGTCACGTTCTCAGCGTAGCTGTTCACGTTGGCGGAAACGATCGGGGCACCGGGGCTGCCAGCGCTGTCCGACCAGATGGTCAGGTTGTAGCCGCTGCCGAGGCCCGTGCCGCCACCGCTCCACAGACCGATGGTGTGGAAGTCGTTGAGGATCCAGCCGGCGTTGTCGGTGACTTCGAAGTCATCGAGGGTCGAACGGGAGAAGCCGAAGACGCCCGAGGTCGCCTGGCTGTAGCCGTTGGAGCCGTCGGTGTCGCCGTTGTCCCAGAGGGTCGCACGGTTGGAGAAGGGATCGTTGCCGAGGTTGGTGGGGATGCCGTTGCCAACGGACACGGCCTGCGCGGAAGCCACGCCGGCGATCGAAACGATGGTGAGCACAGAAACGGTCTTCATATCTTGTCTCCTCACAAATCAAACGTGCAAAGTGCACATGAACGGGCGAGGCCACGAGGCCCCCGACGAGGAACACACCCCGTCGTCACAACTGGATCTCATGAGATAGAAAGCTTCGAGCGGAACTCTGCACGCTCAATCTCATGCGATCCGAGCACAAGAATACCGGTTGCGCACAACCACGCAAGAGTAAATGAAGCCTTCGCAAGGGAATCTGTAAACATTTTTCGATTCGGACCAAGGCTTTCGCGTGAGATCGGCCCGGCATGGCAATCTGGGCACTTCATACCCCTCAATTTCCATGGCTTTCGCCGGGCACCGAACCTGCAAAACCTGTGGATCCAAACCCCCCAGAACCCCGCGCCGTCTCGTCCAGAGAGGCCACCACAACCACCATCGCCCTCGAAACCGGAGCGACAACCAGCTGCGCGACCCGGTCCCCGTGCCCGATGCGCACCGGACCCGCCCCGAGGTTGATCAACGCCACCATCAGCTCGCCCCGGTAGTCCGCGTCGATCGTCCCCGGCGCGTTGACCACCGTCAGCCCGTGCCGGGTCGCCAGCCCCGACCGCGGCCGCACCTGACCCTCGTGACCCTCCGGCAGCGCGATCGCGATCCCCGTCGGCACCTTCACGATGCTGCCGGGCGCGATGTCCATCGCCTCGGACTCGAACTCACCCCGCGGCAGGCACGCGGCGAGGTCCATCCCCGCAGCCTGTTCGGTCTGGTAGCACGGCAGAGCAGCGCGCGGGTCCAGCCGGCGCACGTGGAGCATGGGCGTGGTCGTCATGTCTGCAGCGTAGCGGGGCGCAGGACCCGGCGCTTCAGAGCCCACGCGGCAGATTCGCCCTACGAAACGCGGGCGAAACGGCTCTGTCGCGAGACCGGCGCGGGCGGATCCATCGTGACCACCCGCACCTCGGGGCGTTCGCCCCGGGAGGAAGACGCCGATTCGATACTCGCCTGGCGATCCAGCGTGTCGATCACGTGCTGGGCCGCCGCGATCGCGTTCTCCAGGGCACTCCTGCCCGTCACGCGCTTCAGGTGGTCGGGCTGGCCCGACTCACTCAGCCGCCGCTCCGACTCGTCCCGAGCCGCACGCAGCTGCTGGAGCGTCTGCTCGGCCCGAGACCGTGCCTCGGCGATCGCGGCGTGCTTCTCGGATGTGCAAGCAAAGGTCGTCATCGTGCGATTCCTGAGGCGAGAGACCCCGGAGAAGACTGGTTCGGGAACCCCCGCGTTCGGTTGCTCTCGGCCAAGCCGATTGTCGCTGGCCGGGCCGACCTGTCAACCTCATCCCTAACACAATCTTTACCCAGCAAGACGCAGGCAGGTTGCACCAAGTTCCGGCACCGCCTCGTGGAGTGCCTCCAGGGCGACCCGCGGGTCGGTATCCCGCCGCGCAGCGTCCAGAGCGGCGATGATCGCCTCGACATCGGGCAACGGATCGCCCCCGGCGTCGAACGAGCGGATACCCCGGTGCGGGGTCGGCCGGAGCGGCTCGGCGGCGTAGGTCAGTTCCTCGTGCAGCTTCTCGCCGGGACGGATGCCCGTGAAGATCACCTCGGCCTTGCCCGGCGTCGCGACAGACTGCCGGCCGTCAGCCGCGAAGACCGGCTCGAGCCCCTGAAGCCGGATCAGCCGCTCGGCCAGATCGACGATGCGGATCGGCTCGCCCATGTCGAGCACGTAGAGCGGCGCGTCGGTCGAGCCCTCGCTCAGGGCCGCGGCCTGGGCGACCAGCGTCGCGGCTTCGGGAATCGTCATGAAGAACCGGGTCATCCGCGGGTCGGTAATCGTGATCGGCGCACCCTCGGCCAGCTGGGCCGCCCAGATCGGCAGCACGCTGCACGCCGAGCCGAGCACGTTCCCGAACCGCACCACCGAGAACATCGTCGGCTCCGCCCGAACGCTCCCACCACCGGGGGGCGGGCTTTCCAGCCCGCCTCCGACACAGGGGGGCGGGCTTTCCAGCCCGCCATCGCGCAACTCACGATGCAGGTGACGCACATACTGCTCGGCCACCCGCTTGGTCGCGCCCATCACGCTGGTCGGGTGCACGGCCTTGTCGGTCGAGATCAGCACGAAGTGCCCGCACCCCGCAGCCGCGGCCGCGTCGGCGACCGCCTTGGTCCCGAAGACGTTGTTGGTCACCGCATGGGCCGGGTGGTCCTCCATCAGCGGCACGTGCTTGTGCGCGGCGGCGTGGAAGATCACGTCCGGGCGCAGCTCCGCCAGCAATCGGCGGGTGCCCGCCGCGTCCACCACATCGTGCAGCACCGCGCGGCGGTTCACGCCCGTGCGCGCAATCTGGCGGTCGATCTCGAAGAGCGCGTTCTCCGAGCGCTCCATCAGGACGAGCATCTCGGGGTCGAAGTCGGCCGCGATCCGGGCCAACTCCGACCCGATCGAGCCGCCGGCCCCGGTGATCAGCACCCGCTTGCCCCTGAGCACCCGCCCCACCGCTGCGCGGTCGAGCCGGTGCGGGTCGCGCCCGATCAGGACCGCCGGGTCGATGGCTGCGGGCTGCGGCCTCCACCACGACCGGGTGTCGGGCACCGGCGCGAGCGCATCGGCCAGCGGCGGGACGAACCGCTCCTCGATGCCGAGTTCTGCCAGCGCGGCCCGCGTCCGGGCGATGAGCATCGGCTGCGATGCGGGGAGGCTGACGATCGCGGCGCGGGGCCTGGCTGCGAGGCCCGCGAGGTCGTCGAGTGAGTCGAGGATCGGAAGGTCGGTGGCTCCCAGCGTCTGCTCGGCCATCGCGCCGCGGCCCTCGGCGACCGATCCGCCAACGAGCACCGCCCCGATCGGGCGCGGGCCCGAGCCGGGCACGAGCTGCGCCACCAGAGCCGCGAGCGTGTCCGGCGTCCCGATCAGGACGACAGAGGGCACGGGCTTGGGTTCGGTGGCCCGGGCTGGCCTGCGGCTCGGGTGCTCTGTGGGCATCGACAACCTCCGGTCGTGCGGGACAAAGGGCACACGACAGGGGGCTTATCGGCACAATCGGCGTCCCGGCTCGCAACCGTTCGGGCCGGATCGGTCCGATTGACACGGAGGCGGCGGTCGGGCCCGCAGTGCAGCGGGGCCCGGATGCTGCTTTACTACCCGCATGATCTGCAGGCTCGTCGGAACAGTGGAGGGCGTCGAGGGCAACGCCGTGGTGCTCGATCAGCCCGAACAGGGCCTCGCCAGGCAGGTGCTTGTCCCGGCCTATCTCGCCGAGCGGCTGGCGGGCGACCGGGGCCGGTCGGTCACGCTCCACACCATGGAATACCTTGAGGCCCAGGGCCAGGGCTCCAGCTTCATCCCGCGGATCGTGGGCTTTGGCCGACCCGAGGACCGGCGGTTCTTCGAGATCTTCACCAGCGTCAAGGGCCTGGGGAACCGTAAAGCCTTGAAGGCCATCGCGTTACCACCGTCGGAGATCGCGGCGATGGTGGCGGCCAAGGACGCCAAGGGGCTCCAACGCCTCCCCGAGATCGGCAAGCGGCTGGCCGAGACGATCATCGCCGAGCTGACCGGCAAGCTGGACGCCTTTGTCGATCCCGGGGTCATCGTCGAGGGCAAGGGCTCAATACCGGCGACGAAGTTGTCGATCCCGACGGGAGCCGCGGCGGCCGTGGAGGACGCGCTGGCCGTGCTGATGGAACTCGGCCAGACCCAGGCTGAGGCAGAGCGGGCGATCGAGCGGGCCCTCCGCGGGGCCGACCCCGAATCGCTCAGCGGCGAGGACCTCGTCGCCAAGGTGTTCGGGCAGGGATAACGAGCCCGGATCGGGAATCAGACACAGGAATCGGCATGCGATACGCGACGATCATGGCGGGCGGGGCGGGGACGAGGCTCTGGCCCATGAGCCGCAAGGCACAGCCGAAGCAACTCATCCGGTTCGTGTTCCGTGACGGGCAGGACGCGCCCTGCTCCCTGCTCGAACTCGCGGCCGCCCGGCTCGACGGGCTGGTGCCCCCCGAGCGACGCGTGATCTGCACCGGCGAGCGGTACCGGGGCGAGATCGAACGCGTGCTGCCCGACTTCGCCGGCGAGCGGATCCTCGGCGAGCCGGAGGGACGCGACACCATCAACGCCGTCGGCTTCGCGGCGGCCGTCTTCGGCCTGCACGATCCCGACGCGGTCTTCGCCGTGCTCACCGCCGACCACATCATCGAGCCCGACGAGGTCTTCCGCGACGCGATGGATGTGGGCTTCCGCATGGTCGAGCAGGACCCGCGCCGGCTGGTGACCTTTGCGATCAAACCGACCTATCCCGCGACCGGGTTCGGCTATGTGCAACGGGGTGAGGGGATCGACGGCTTCGACGCGCGCGCATTCGGTGTGCGTGAGTTCAAGGAAAAGCCGGACCTCGAGACCGCGACCCGCTACGTCGAGAGCGGCGAGTACGGCTGGAACGCGGGGATGTTTGTCTTCCACGCGCGCACGTTCATGGAGCTGCTCGGCAAGTACGCCCCGGAGAACGCCAAAGGCCTCGAGCGGATCGCGGCAGCATGGGACACCCCCGACCGCGCGCGCACGCTGGAGGAGGTCTATCCGACGCTGCCCAAGACCAGCGTGGACTACGGCATCATGGAGCCCGCCTCGCGCGACGACTCGGTCTCGATCTGCGGCGTGGACATGGACCTGCGGTGGCTCGATGTCGGGAGCTGGCCGGCGTACGCCGAGACCATCAAGGCCGACGGCGCCGGCAATCGCGTCCGCGGCACCGGCGACACGGTGATGGTGGACAGCACCGACAACCTCGTCATCACCGGCGGCACCCGCAGGGACGGGCACGGGCACACCGTGGCGCTGGTCGGGTGCGAGGGACTCATCGTCGTGCAGACCGACGACGCGACGCTCATCATGCCGGCGGACCGGGCGCAGGATGTGAAGAAGGCGCACGAGCAGGCGAGAGGTGAGTTGAAGTAGTCGCGGAGAGGTGCCCCCCCCCGGACGCCGACGCTGAGGCTTTGCGAAGCGTCGGATTCCGTTTCCCCGACGCCGATGCCGGGGCTCTGCGAAGCGTCGGGTGCACCTGCCGGAGTGTCCGTGCGCTCATCGCAAGCCAGAGCGTTCGGGCTCCCACACGATCGCCCCTCGGTCTCGATGCGCCAGAACGTACCGAATCACGGCGAGGTAGTGCGGTTCATCCTTGATGCGTTCGACGTGCGAGGACCTACCCCACACTCTGCCGGGAATCTGCTCCCGCAGCGCGTGCGAGGCGGCCTGCTTTGCTCGGCCAAAGAGCCTCACCGCATCACCGTCGCAATTGAACAGCGCGTGGCAATGCACCCCATCACACGCGATGACACGGGGGTGCGCACCGAGCAGCGTGAGCTTCGATTGGATGGCCTCGACCACAACGCGGCGATGAGCCGTGGCAAGAAACACCGGCCCGGTCGAGATCGCCTCGGCCACCTTTCTGAGCCCCTCGTGCTCCTCCGGCGGTGGCGGTCGACGGTAGTCGCCGGAGGAATGCACACGATGCTGGCGGCTGCGGAATCCTCTGCGGTCGCCGGGGAGCCACTGGCCTCGGGTGCTCGTCACGACGTGTGCCCAGGCTCGCCAGTTCGGGTCTGCCATTGTGGGAGCGTAACCGAATCCGACGCTTCGCAGAGCCTCAGCATCGGCGTCCGAAGGCCAGAGTCCGACGCTTCGCAAAGCCTCAGCATCGGCGTCCGAAGGGCAGCATCCGACACTTCGCAGAGCTTCAGCATCGGCGTCCGAAGGGCAGCATCCGACGCTTCGCAGAGCCTCAGCATCGGCGTCCGAAGAGCAAAACTCGGCGCTTTGCAGAGCCTCAGCGTCGGCGTCCGGGAAGATGGGTCGGGCACTACACTCTCGGCGTGCGGTTTCTCTGTATTGATCTCGGCGACAAGCGGACCGGTATCGCGGTCGGTGACGACATCACCCGGCTGGCGTCGGCGGTCGGGGTGATCGAGGTGCCTCGGGAACGGGACGGGGGTCGGGCGCTCATTGACGCGATCGCGCGCGCGATTGAGGAGCAGCTCGGGCCGCGGGATGAGTTGGTGCTGGGGCTGCCGCTGAACATGGACGACAGCGAGGGGCCGCGGGCCACGATGGTCCGCCAGTTCGGGATGCACCTGGGCGAGCGGACGGGCCGGGCGGTCCACCTCCACGACGAGCGGCTGAGCAGCGTGCAGGCCGACTGGGAGATGGGGCGGACGGGGATGACGCACAAGCAGAAGAAGCAGAAACGGGACGCCCTGGCGGCGGCGGCGATATTGCGGGAGTTTCTGGCGGTGCGGGGGGGACCACCGTGAGATACGTTCAAGCAGAAACCGACGCACTGCTCTTTAAACTGATTTGGTACGGCTCGATCGGTGTCATTTGCCTTGTATCGTGGTGGGCAGTCCGGCGATCCAATCACGATTCCGCCGAGACAAG
Organism: Phycisphaerales bacterium JB054; assembly: GCA_043100935.1. Classification (GTDB taxonomy): domain Bacteria; phylum Planctomycetota; class Phycisphaerae; order Phycisphaerales; family UBA1924; genus PNC22. Next base: position 80,076 of record JBICHP010000010.1, on the reverse strand, counting down.
GGTGCGGTGGTTACGTGCTTGGTTCATCATGGGGCTGGTTCTGCTTTCGATACGCCCGGTTTGGAAAGTCACTCAGGCGTTCGTAGGGATCGTGCAGGACTGGCGAGATTGGCTGGGATAATCGAGCCGGACGTGAGCGATCCGCGCAAACGAGGCTCTCTCGAAGCCAGACAACTGGGAACAAATCTCCCACCGGAGTGTCCAAGTACTACAGTCGCTCGCGCCCGAATGGGTGGAGAAGGAGCCGGACATGCTGACAGCAATCACGGTGATGACCAAACTCGTAGCAGTGCTCGCGGCGATGCTCTCCTGGCAGGCCGTGCGGCCCGCGGACGCGCCCGCACCCGCCGGCGAAGCGGTCGTGGCCGCAGAGCCGATCGCCAACACCTCTAACGAGCCGGTTGCCGACGCGGCACCCGCCCAGCCCGCCTCCGAATCCATCGCCGACGACTACACCGACGCGGACGAACTGCTCAGCGCGCTCGAGACCGCGGGCAACGACGTTCGCCAGCTCAGCGCCGTGGTCCGGTACGTCAAGACCTTCGCCATCCAGGGCGACACCCAGCAGCGCGACGGCACGCTGGCCTTTGTGAGCACACCGGCCGGTGCCGAGGCGGGCGCGACGCCCGACCGCCGCTTCGCGATCGAGTTCCAGCGGCTCGAGCTCGACAACGGCCGCCGCATCGAGGACGCCTCGACCGGCTACCGCGAGCGGTACATCTTCGACGGCGAATGGCTCGCCGAGGTGCGGCCGTTCGACAAGCAGTTCATCCGTCGCCAGGTCGTCGCGCCGGGCGACAAGTGGGACCCGCTCCGTCTGGGCGAGGGGCCCTTCCCGATCCCGATCCAGCAGCGTCGGGCCGACATCCTGGCACGATTTGATGCGGAGCTGCTCGACGGGCTCGACGGCGTGGAGGAACGCGGGCTGCGGGGCGTGGCGGGCAAGTGCTACCAGCTCCGCCTGACGCCCAAGGCCGAGGCGAACGAGAAGGAACTGCGGGAGATCCGGGTGTGGTATCAGCGGGATACACTGTTGCCGCGGATGGCCAAGACGATCAGCCAGGCCGACGATGAGTCGTTCGTCCTGCTCAAGGACCTGCTGACCAACGCCGACGCCAAGGTCTCCGAGGCCGAGTTGACAACCGCGCTGCCGGTTGACCGCGCGGGGTGGAACATCACGGTCGAACCCTACGCGGGATAACTCATGCGCAATGAACTTCGAGCGGTGCGGGCGAGCGCGGTGCACACGCTGACCGTCGCGTCGGCGGTGTGCGGGCTCTCGGGCGGGTTGGCGTGCGCGCAGGACGGCATCGCCGAGCGGCTGCTGGACCAGATCGATCGGCAGGCCCAGGCCGCGGGCTCGGACAACGCGGGGGCGATGCGCCCGCCGGAGATGGCACCGAGTGTGCGGCGGATGCTCGAGGGGGCGCTCCTGACCGATGAGCAGAAGCTCGCCGCCCGGATGAGGCACGGCGTGTGGGAGGAGAGCGACCTGACCACGCCGGCGCTGCGCGCGCAGGCGGCGCTGGTGCGCGGGGCCTTCGACGATGAGTCGCTGGTGGACGAGGGTGCCGACCTGCTCGACCGGGCCGAAGCCGCGGCACTGCGGGGTGAGCTGGACAACGCGATCGCCATGCTCGCCGGAGAGGGGAGTGTGCGGGCGATCCGCATCCGCGCCGAGGCGTTGGAGACACTGGGCCGGTTTGACGAGGCCGACGCGGCGCTGGACCCGCTGGTTGCGCGGCTGGGCTCGCGCGAGGTGACCTCGGGCGACGAGCTGGCCGAGGGCGTGCGCGCGCTGATGGTGCGCAACCGCCTGCGCGGCCCGGGACGGGCCGGGCAGGCAAGTGCGGACTTCCAGACCCTGATGCAGCTGCTCGGAAGGGCCAAGAACGAGCTGGACCGGCTGTCGTGGAAGGCGAGGCTGGTCGAAGCCGAGGTGCTGTGGGAGAAGGACAACGCGCCCGAAGCGCAGGCGGCGGTGACCGAGGTGCTGAGCCTCAACCCGCGGTGCGCGCGCGCCTGGCGCCTACTCGGCGACATGGGCGTGAGCGGATTCGACTTTGACAGGGCCGAGAGCGTGGCCCTGCGGCTGGACGCGCTGGCCGAGGGTTCGGCCGACGCGGCCGTGATCCGGGCCCGGGCGGCGCTGCGCCGGCGCGACCCGGCGCTGGCCGAGTGGGTGCTCTCGCGGGCGCTTGCGACCTATCCGGAGCAGCGCGAGCTGCTGGCGGCACAGGCCGCGACGGCGGCGGTACGGTTTGACACCGAACGCACCGAGGCACTGCTCGCGGCGTTCGATGCGTTGAACGCGGGCGAGGGTGTCGCACCGGAGGACGCCGGCTCGCCCGAGGCGCTGTTTGCGGTGGGCAAGGCGTTGTCTGAGGCGCGGCAGTACGCCGAGGCGGCGGACTATCTGGAGCGTGCGGCGGCGCGGCTGCCGACGCTCGCGGCGCCGTGGATCGAGCTCGGCCTGCTCGAGATGCAGGCCGGACGCGACCTGCGGGCCAAGGACGCGCTGCAGAAGGCCGGAGCGCTGGACCCGTTCAATGTGCGCGCGCGGAACAGCTTGGCGCTGGTCGAGGAGATCGGCACGTTCTCTGAGCTCGAGAGCGAGCACTTTGTGGTGCGGTACAAGCCGGGAATCGACGAGGTGCTGGCGGGCGAGATGTTGCCGGTGCTGGAGGCGATCTACGCCGATGTGTGCGGGCCGGAGATGTTTGACCACGAGCCCTCGGTGCCGACGGTGATCGAGGTGATGCCCGATCATGCGAGCTTTGCGGTGCGGATCACGGGGATGACGCAGATCCACACGATGGCGGCCGCGACGGGGCCGGTGATCGCGATGGAGGCGCCGCGGTCGGGCCCGGGCAGCAAGGCCGGGCCGTACGACTGGGCGCGGACGGTGCGGCATGAGTACATCCACACGGTGACGCTGTCGCGGACGCGCAACCGCATCCCACACTGGTTTACCGAGGCCGCGGCGGTGTGGGGCGAGGGGCTGCCCCGGCGGGCGGAGTGGTGGACGCTGCTGGCCCAGGCGTACCGCACGGGCACGCTGTTTGACATGGACACGATCAGCCTGCGGTTTGTGCGGCCGATCAAGCCGAACGACCGGACGCAGGCGTACGCCCAGGGCGACTGGATGTATGAGTACATGGTCGAGCGGTTTGGGGTCGAGGCTCCGCTTGCGCTGATGGACCTCTACGCCGAGGGGATGAGCGAGAAGGTCGCGATGGAGCGGGTGCTCGAGATCACGCCCGAGCGGTTCTTCGAGGATTTCAAGGTGTGGGCGCACGGCGAGCTCGTGGACGTCGGGATGATGCTGGGTGAGGGCGTGCCGAAGCTCGGCGAGCTGATCCCTGACCCGGAGGCGGTTTCACGCGAGGATGTGGCGGCGCTGCTCGTTGAGCATCCGGAGCACCCGGACCTGTTGCGCGTGGCGGTGCAGTTGGAGTTGAATGAGGCGGGGGGCGAGCCGGTCGCGGCGATGGTGCCGCTGCTGGAGCGGTACGTGGAGGCGTGCCCGGTCGATCCGATGCCGCGGCGGTTGCTGGCGAGGCTTGCGCTCGAAGGGCAGCTCGGCGGCACGGATGGTGAGTCGGGCGCGGAGGATCTTGTGCGCGCGATCGAGCACCTTGAGTTCCTGGACGCGCGCGAGATGCGTTCGCCGGCGTACGCGTTGGCGCTGGCCGAGCGGTACGCCAAGCTCGGGCGGATGGACGAGGCGTGGGCCAAGGCCAAGCGGGCGACGATGATCGCGCCCTTTGATGCTGCGACGCGGGAGCAGGCGGCGAGGATCGCGCTGCTCAAGGGCGATCTGGCGGCGGCCGAGCACGAGCTGGAGGCGCTGGCGGTGCTGGAACCGGACCGGGATATCCACACGCGGCGGCTGGAGGCGGTGCGGGCGAAGATGGCGGGGTGAGGGGTGCGTGCGGCGGGTGCCACGGGTCGGACTCGGCTTTGCGAGGCCGCCCCTGCCGCGGCGTCGGCGAGCGACCGGGAGCGGATCACCTTTGCCAGCACGCACGGGGCAACGACGCAGAGCCGTCGCTGACCCGTGGCACCGGGCGCGTGTCCCCCCGCTTGCGCGGGGGGCTCTATCGCGGAGCGATGGCACCCTCGGGGAAAGACGGCCCTAGGATTCTCCATGCCCGTCAACAAAGAGCAACGAGCCCGTCCCGGGAGTCCCGGCGCGGGGGAGAACAGCCGACCCGGCGAGGTCAGGCTGCAGCGGTACCTTGCCGACGCCGGGGTGGCGTCGCGTCGGCACAGCGAACTGCTAATTACCGAGGGACGCGTGAAGGTCAACGGCCGGACGGTGCGCGAGCTGCCCGCGTTTGTCGTGCCCGGGGAGGACCGGGTGCAGGTGGACGGCACGCCGATCGAGGGGGCCGAGCGGCGGGTCTACATCATGCTCAACAAGCCGACGCGGACGCTCTCGACCGTGGAGGACGAGCCGGGGGCGGCGCGGCGGACGGTACTCGACCTGGTCGATCACCCGTCGGGGGCGCGGCTGTACCCGGTCGGGCGGCTCGACTTTGACACCCGCGGGCTGGTGCTGATGACCAACGACGGGGAGCTTGCCAACCGGCTGACGCACCCGAAGTTCGGCGTGGAGAAGACGTATCACGTGACGGTGAAGGGGTATCTCGACGCCGAGGGGCTGGAGAAGCTCGAGAAGGGCATCTATCTGGCCGAGCGGCGCGAGGGGCGCACGGTCGGTGCGGTGCGGGCCAGTCACGTGCGGCTGAAGATGCTGCGGCGGGACCGGGAGCGGACGATCCTGGAGCTGACGCTCAAGGAGGGTCGCAACCGGCAGGTGCGGCGGATGCTCGCGGCGGTGGGTTGCCCGGTGAAGAAGCTCGAGCGGGTGGCGGTGGGCCCGCTGAAGCTCAAGGGGCTGGCGAGCGGGGAATGGCGCGAGCTGAGCAACATTGAGGTGCAGATGCTGCGTCGGGCGGTCGAAAGAGGGACAAAGAAGGCGGCCATGGGCCCGAACGCACCGCGTGAGGGCAAGGCCCAGAAGCCCGGCTGGAGCAGCCGCAAGCCGAGCCGCAAAGCGGGCCCGAACGACGGGGGCCGACAGGAGGGCCCGGCGTGAGCCAGGGCGGGATGAGCAAGCAGGTCGAGAGCGTGCTGGCGTGGTGGAGGCCGCGGCTGCGGATCCTGCGCCGGGCGGGGCGGGTGGTCTCGGCGAGCCACATCACGCGGATGGCGGCGGCGCTTGCGTACCGCACGGTGTTCGGGCTGGTGCCGGTGCTGGCGATCGGTGTGGCGGTGCTGGGCGGGTTTGCCAGCGACGAGCAGGTGACCGACGCGGTGACGCGGGTGCTGGATCTGACCGGGCTGAATGAGATCGCGGTGCCGCCGCCACCGGAACTGCCCTCGAACGGCGACACGGCAGGTTCCGGCGATGCCGGGACCGGCGGGCCGACCGGTGGACAGGATGGATTGGGCGAGACCGCGCTGGATGAGTGGCTGAAGGGGCTGGTCTCGAAGGTTCGCGGCGTCTCGTTTGTCGCGATCGGGCTGACAGGGCTGATCATTCTCGCGTATGCGTCGATCTCGTTCATGATCGAGATCGAGCGATCGGTCAACCAGGTCTACCGCGCGCCGTCGGGGCGCTCGTGGGTCAGGCGCGTCACGCAGTACTGGACGACACTGACGCTGGGCTCGCTGTTCCTGTTCGGGACGTTTTACGTCGGCGACAGGATGACCGACTGGGTCGATTCGTTCGGTGGTGGCGCGTTCGGTGCGCAGGCGGCCGGCACCGGTGTCAACATCGTGATCAACTTCGTCTTGCTGTTCTTCATCTACATGACGGTGCCCAACGCTCGGGTGGCGCTCAAGCCCGCGGCGGGCGGTGCGATCCTCGCGGCGACTGTGTGGGAGCTGGGCAAGTGGGGATTCAAGTTCGTCGTGGTCAATTCGTCGGCGCAGACGTTCTACGGGGCGTTGGCGCTGGTGCCGCTGTTCCTGCTGTGGGTCTACATCACGTGGATCATCGTGCTGTCGGGGCTGCAGATCGCGTACATGTTCCAGCACTTCCGGGCGTTCGCGGTGGAGGAGGAGACGCAGCAGGACGGCCCGCTGCTGGTCGACCCGCTGGCGCTGGTGCGGGTGGCGGCGGAGGTGGCCCGCGGGTTTGCGATCGGGCAGACGGCGACGGTCGCCGCGGTCTCGACGGCGATCGGGCTGGATGAGAGGGCCTCGCTGGAGATGCTCGAGCGGCTGAGCAAGGCGGGCTTCCTGCTGGAGGTGCCGCTGGGGCAGGACCGCGAGGGGTTCACGCTGGCGCGGCCGGCCGAGAAGGTGCGGGCCCGCGAGCTGCTGGAGCTTGCATCGCAGATGAGTGCGGGCGGGCGCGTCGCGGCTGAGGACGGCAGGCTCGGTGCGCTGCGTCGGGCGCAGCTCGACGCGGCTGCGGGATTGAGCCTCGCCGACCTCGTCGGAGGACCGGACGGTGGCGACGGCCCCGACCCGGCGGCGAGCCTCGCGACGACGAGCTGAACGGTCCGTCCGCTGGGCCGAGCGTTGGGCCTATCGCTGACCCAACCATATTCCGAACAACAATGGCGTAGGCGTTCTGGCCGCGGGGCGATTGTTGCGCTAGGGTTCCGCCCTTTTCTCGGGGCTGCGTTCGCGGCCAGATTGAGGGGTCGTGATGGCCTGGGCTGGCGCTCGGGCCGATGACTCATGATGCTCCGGGCGACGCGGCAGGAGCCCGCGAGAGGCCGGAGGGAGAGGCAGGAGACCGCATGGAGGTCGTTCGGGTCCCGGAATTCAGTATCTATCTGGCAGACCGTCCCGGCGAGCTCGCCGGCGTGCTCGAGGCTCTCGCGGCTGCGGGCGCGAGGGTGACGGCTCTCTCGGTCGTCGAGACGGTCAACGGCGTGGATCGCAAGGGCCTTGTCCGCCTGATCGGCGAGCCGGCCGAGGCGATCCGGCGGGTCTGCGAGAGCGTCGCGGACACCGGCGCGGGCCCGGTCTCGGAGTCGGAGGTGCTGGTGGTGTCGCTCGGTGAACACCTGGGCCGCTTCCGTGAGGTCGCGGTTCGGCTGGCCGACGAGCGGGTGAACGTGCGGTATCTCTACCAGTGCCCCTCGATGTCTGGGGAGGGTGCCAGGTGCGTGCTGCGGGTCGAGGACCCGGCCAAGGCCGAGGAGATCGTCAGGGATCTGACGCTCCCGGAGAGCACCACCGAGACGGGCCTGGACAGCGCGGCCGGGGCGGCTTGAGGGGCTGGGCGGCGGGGTCTTGAACGGATCCGGCGTCGCGGCGCCTCGCGGCGAATCTGCTACGTAGAATGCCCGAACGCGGACCGAGACCGATCGGCCCCGCGCGTGAGGAGCACCGGATGGGAATCGAGACCGCACTGCCGACCGACGTGATGCTGACCACCCAGTTGCAGCGGGTGATCAACTGGTCGCGCCGGAGTTCGATCTGGCCTCTGCCGTTTGCGACGGCGTGCTGCGGCATCGAGCTGATGGCGACGGCGTGCAGCCGGTTCGACCTGGCGCGGTTCGGCGCGGAGGTCATGCGGTTCAGCCCCCGGCAGAGCGATCTGCTGATCGTCGCCGGGCGGGTCGGCGTGAAGATGCTGCCTGTCCTGCAGCGGATGTACGAGCAGATGACCGAGCCCAAGTGGGTGATCTCGATGGGCGCGTGCGCCTCGACCGGCGGCGTGTTCGACACGTACGCGACGGTGCAAGGGTGCGACCAGTTCATCCCGGTGGATGTGTACATCCCCGGGTGCCCGCCGCGCCCGGAGATGCTGATCGAGGGCGTGATGGCGATCCAGCGGATCATCGATCAGGACCGCATCCCGCCGAAGGGGCCGGACGGCAAGCGGATGCCTCTGGGCATCGCTATTCAGCCGAACTACACACCCAAGCCGCAGCCGGTCGGGTTGACCGTCGGCAGCTGAGCCAACCTGCGAGCCTGCGGGTCGCTGCCCGGTGCGCTGCGCGGGTAGGCTTGTGGCATGGATATGGGCATCAACAACAAGGTGGCGGTGGTGGCGGCCTCGAGCAAGGGGTTGGGGTACGCGATCGCGCACGGGCTGGCGGCGGAGGGCTGCCGCGTTGTCGTGAGCGCGCGCACGGAGGCGGATGTGCGCGACGCCGCGGCACGGATCGCGGAGGCGACCGGCTCGGAGACCGAGGGTGTCGTGGCGGATGTGTCGGTCGCGGGCGACTGCGAGCGAATGATTGCGCGCGCGGCCGAGCGGTTTGGCGGCGTGGACATCCTCGTGACCAACACGGGCGGGCCGCCGGCGGGGCGGTTTGATGCGCTCACGGAGGAGCAGTGGGCGGGCGGGTTCGACTCGACGCTGATGAACGTGGTGCGGCTGGTGCGGGCGGCGGTGCCTCACATGCGGGCGAAGGGCTGGGGGCGGATCGTCAACCTGACGAGCATCTCGGCGAAGGAGCCGATCGAGGGGCTGCTGCTGAGTAATGCGTATCGCGCGGCGATCCACGGGCTGGCCAAGACGCTCTCGCGCGAGTTTGCGGCGGACGGCATTCTGGTGAACAACGTGTGCCCGGGGATGCACGCGACGGACCGGCTGCGGCATCTGGGGGAGATCCGCGGGGCGGCGGCGGGGATCTCGACCGAGGCGGCGCTGGAGAAACTGGCGGAGGGGATCCCGCTCAAGCGGCTGGGTCGGCCGGAAGAGCTCGCGGCGGCGGCGGTGTTTTTGTGTTCGCAGGCTGCGAGCTTTGTCACGGGGCAGAGCATTGTGGTGGATGGCGGGGCGAGCACGGGGCTGGCGTAGGGGCGCTGGTGCGGGTCTACACGAGCGAGGTGTACCCGTGTGGCATGCCCACGCTTCGTGGGCATGGAACTGTGCAGCATGAAGGCACATGCCCACGAAGCGTGGGCATGGCACACGATGCAGCCAGTTAAATCCGCATCCGGCGCTACTCGGGGATCGCGTTGAGTGTGTACCACGCTTCGGTGGACCACATCTGCGCGCCGTCTTCTGCGCGCGGGTCGGTCATGAAGTGGACGACGTGGCCGGGCTTGAGTCTGGGGATGACCAGCCGCACGCTCTTGCGGTCGGGCGCGGGGATGGCGCGCTGGACGGTGAGGGTGGCGTTGTCGAGCTTGGGGCCGCCGTAGTCGGGCGTGGACTGGTAGCGCCACTGCGTGATGAGGTAGTTGGTGGGCGACTCGAGCCAGTCTCGTGAGACGGGCCGCGTGAACTCGACGACGAAACCGTCGCTGGTCGCGCTGATGCTCTGGTACTCGAACGCGGTCTTGCCGGTGGGGCGGAGGCGTTGGAGCCCGGTGGTGGTGCCTCGCCAGTTCCAGTTGCCGCCGGTGCCGGTGCCGCCGATGTAGAGGCAGCCGTCGGGGCCTTCGAGCAGGCGGTTGACGCCGGCCTCGAAGCCTTGCGTGAAGCGGAAGACGGCGCCCTGGTATTCGCCGTTGACCTGTTCGAGGAAGACGCGGCGGATACCGCCGGCGGTGAGTTCGCCGAGGTACATCTGCCCGGCGAAGGGGCCTTCTTTGATCAGCAGCGGGATGGTCGGTGAGTTGGCGCACTCGTTCTGGGGGAGCCAGACGGCGGGGGGCGACTCGCCGCGGTCGCGGAAGAGGGCGGGGTTGCCGCCCTGCGGGTAGCGGTCGCTGATCTGACGTCCGTTGTCGTGGCCGTAGAAGCGGCCGGGCTGCATGTGGATGAGCTTGCTGGCGGGGAGGAACGCGCCCTGGTTGTCGGAGACGAAGATGTCGTCGTCGGGCCCGAGGCCGATGCCGTTGGGCGTGCGGAAGCCGCCGGCGAGGTATTCGATCTCGGCGGTGTCGAGGTTGACGCGGAAGCACGTGCCGCGGCCGTGGGGGTTGGGCCCGTTGAGCGCGACGACGTCACCGACCACGTTGTCGGCGGTGATGGTGTTGCCGAAGTAGATGCTGGTCGAGAGCGTGCCGTAGAGGTAGCCGTCGTGGGGCAGCAGGCCGAACGTGAAGTGGTGGTAGTTGTCGCAGGGGATATCGCAGAAGGTCTCGCGGGTCTCGAACGAGCCGTTGTTATCGGCGTCGCGGAAGCGGATGATGGAGAACTTCTCGGCGACGTAGATGTCGCCGTCGACGACGGCCATGCCCGTGGGGTCGTACAAACCCTCGGCGACCTTGGTGGGGCTGACGCTCGAAGGGTCGCCGCCGATGATGTTGTCGACGATCCAGAGCGAGCCTCGCGGGGCGTCGTGGAGGACGCCGTCGTTGAGCGGGTTGAACGAGGTGAGTGCGAGGCGGCCGTCGGGCAGGAAGGCCATCGCGCCGACAAGCGGCTCGAAGCCCTCGGGGCGGAGGTCTTCGACGATCCAGCCGGGGTGTGCGCCGTCGAGCGGCATGCCGTGGCCGGGGCGGAGGTTCTCGCGCCCGTCGAGGACGACCTTGCGTCCGGGGCTGGTCAGACGCTGCGCATCGCGCTCTACGCGGAACGCGGACGCGGGGACGAGGGTGAACTCGCTCGCGCCGGGCGGCTTCCAGAGCAGTTGCAGCGCGGCACCGCCGGCGCTCTCGAACATCTGGATGTGGAGGGGGTGGAGACCGGGCTCAAGCTTCGTGATGCCGTCCATGCCGGTGGCGGGGTGGAGGCCGTCGTGGGTGATGACGGTCTGCCCGTCGATCACGAGTCGCGAGCCGTCGTCGGAGACGAGGCGGAAGGCGTAGTCGCCGCCGGTCTCGACGGCGAGGTAGCCGAGGATCTCGACCACGAAGAAGTCGTCGGGGGCGTTGAACGCGGCGTCGTCGGCGAAATCGACGGTGTCGATACGGGTGTCGCGGTTGGGACGCTGCTCGGGGGCCAGCGGCGCGAGCTGCTGCATCGGCCGGCCGATGGCGTAGAGGCGGTAGGTCAGGCCGGGCTCAAGGTCGGAGGCGGGCGGGACGGTCTGGGCGGAGACGGTGGCCGAGAGCGCAGCGATCGCGCCGGCGACGATTCGTGTCATGGAATGCTTCATGGATCAGTGGCTCGCCTTGGGCTTCATGCTGTTGATCAGTTCGGTCTTGAGGAACTGGAGCTGCTCTTCGGTGAGATCGCGCTTGGTGGCGCGGAGCATCTCGAGAAAGCCGTCGGCCTCTTCGGGCGCGGCCGGGTAGCCGATGTTCTGCCCGCCGGCGGAGCTGTGGGTGACGATCTCGCCGTGCTGATCGAGGAAGGCGAACCAGGGGATGCCGCCGCGGGGGGACTTGCGCATGTCGGTGAGCATGTCGCCGCCGCCGATGGTGCGGTCGGTGTCGATCTTGACGTCCACGAAGTGGTCGCCGAGGATCTCGATCACGTCCTCGCGGGCGAGGAAGGCCTCGAGCCGGTGGCACCACGAGCACCAGGGCGCGCCGTAGTGCAGGAAGACGAGCTTGTCCTCTTGGCGTGCCTTGGTGAGGCCCTCGTCGAGGATGGCCGTGGCGCTGCGGTACTCGGCCTGGTGCTCGGTGAGGAAGGCCATGAGCTTGGCCGAGTCGTGCGAGGCGTCGGGGTTGTCGGGGGCTTCGAGCGAACCGGTCTCCTGGTTGGCGATCGGCGTGCCGTCGGCGCTGAGGACCGTGAGGAAGGGGACGCCGTTGCCCTTGAGATCGGCGCCGAGCTTGGTGGCCAGCTCGATGTTCTTGTCGAAGCGGCCGATGTCGATGTGGACGAGGTCGTACTCGTAGAGCAGCTTGCGGCGGAGGTCCCTGTCTGCGCGCATGTGGTCGTTGAGCTGGATGCACCAGCCGCACCAGTTGCCGCCCCACTGGATGAGGACGCGGCGGTTCTCCTGCCTGGCCTTGGCGAGGGCCGCGGCGATCTGCTCGGAGGCGTCGGCGTTGACGTCGTAGAGCGCGGGCTTCTCTTCGAGCTTCACAGTCTTGTCGGCGGGCGCCTCCTGCTGGGCCAGGATGGCGGGTGAGAGCAGCGCGACACAGAGCAGGCTGGCGGCGGCGCGGCGGGTGGACATGGTGGATCTCCTGTGGGTGATCTGCGCAGTGTACAGCCTGGCACGGCGTACACCAGCCCCGCGCGGGTGATCTGCTTCGGGCCGGAGAGGGCTCGGCCCGCCTCAGCCCAGGGGCAGCAGCGAGGGTGCCCGGCCGGTGAGCTTGTCCTCGACGACGGGCAGCCGTTCGGCGGCGCGTTCGAGGGACTCGATCGCCTCGTCGTAGGCCTGGTCGGCGGCGGCGGACCAGGCGCGGTTCATCGCCCGCTCGGCGGAGGCGAACACGTCCATCAGGGCGGCGTAGGACCCCAGGCCCATGCGGGCGACGAGCCGCTCGCGCTGCTCGGTGATCGGCGGCACGAAGTCGCTGATCGCATCGCCGAGGCGGTCGGTGATGAGCGCGCAGGCCCGGCGGTTGTCGGGCTGGGCGGGGGCGTCCTCGAGCAGGCCGGCGACCACGGTCCGGAGCTGGGTGACGGCGTTCTCCGGCGACATCGCGTCGTCATGCTCGGCGTTCGCGTCGGCGAGCTTGATGGCCCGGGCGGCGCTGAGGCGGGTGAGCATCGCGCCGGCGAGCAGGCCGACGCAGGCGATCGCAAAGTGCGGCAGGTGCGTCCAGCGGCTGAGCTTGAAGGTCTTGACCTTGACGCGTTGGACAGGCTCGGTGCTCTCGGTCTGGAGCTGCGCGACGACCTCGGGGGTCAGCGCGGTGTCGGGCTGCACGATGGGCGCTTCGTCGGCATCGATGCCGGCGACGCCGGAGAGCACCGCGTAGGTCTTGGTGCCGTCGGCGTCGGTGCCGAGCAGGAAGTGGTCGGCGCCGCCCGACTCGGGGAACTTCCACATGTACGCGGTGGTGGCCGAGACGGCCCCGACGCCGAGCGAGACCCAGATGAGGATGAACGCGAGCAATCGCATTGGAAGACTCCGTTGAGAGATCAGATCAGCCGAGCGCGAGGATGACGATGTTGAAGATCAGCGCGAGGATCGACTCACCCACAATCAGGCCCGCCGCGAACGGCACCCCCCACTCTTCTGTCCAGCGGGGGCCCTTGAAGGCGCGGAGGATGATGTTGACCACGCAGCCGATGCCGTAGGTCGAGATGTACATGAACGGCAGATAGACGCTGAGCCCGACCAGCACGCCGAGCCCGGCGAAGGAGCCGAGACCGAGCAGGATGCCGAGGCCGGCGCCGAGGCCGTAGAGGGCGTAGGGCATCTGCCCGCCCTGCACACCCTCGATAACCGCCTGCAGCGCCTGGGCCTGCGGGGCGGAGGTCGTGGTGCCGGGGCCCATGGCGATGCCGGTGGTCTTGAGATTGGCCCCGACGATGATGAGGATGGTGAGCATCGTGATCACCGGCCCGATGGGCACGGCGAACATCTCGCACATCTGCTGGCGGCGCGGCTTGCCGCCGATGAGGTGGCCGGTCTTGAGGTCGGCCATCATGTCGGCTGCGAGCGTGATCGCCACGCAGAGCGCAGCGCCGATGAGGACCGCACCCAGGACGGAACCAGAACCTGATAGCAACAGCACGAGCACGACGGTGAGCAGGGCCATGCCGGAGATCGGCGACCAGTCGGTCATGCCGGTGCACTGGGCGATGATGATGCCAGCGAACCAGATCCAGAGCACCCCCACCACCGCGATGATCGCGGCCCGGAGGTGCGGGTTCATGGAGGCGAGGAGGCCGGGCTTGGCGCTCTTGGTGGCCAGGAAGGCGTCCTTGGCCGCGTCGTCCCAGGTGACCGCCGACTCGCCCTCTCCGAAGCTGGTGCCGTTGACCCACGCGTCGCGGCTTTCCTGCTCGGCGAAGGCGATCGAATAGCCCTTGTAGGTGGCGGGGTCGACGTTGCCGGCGACCTCGAGGCCGGAGACCGGGTCGAGGCCGTTCTTGTTGAGCGGCTCGTTGCCGACGTAGTCGGCCGCCATGAACAGCAGCAGGCCCGCAGCGATGACGGCGAAGACGATCGGCACGATGCCCATCTCCTCGCGTCCGTGCTTGCCGGCGGTGCGGCCGGCGGTGGCGATGGACTTGAGCGCCGCCGCGATGGCCGGCACCGAGAACAGCACGCCCATGAGCGCACCGCCGAGCAGCAGGCCGATGCCCAGAGGTCGGTTAAACGCGCCGAAGGCAAAGCCCGGCGCGTCTTTGGCCTCGACGGTGGAGGGCAGCCAGCCCATGTTGAAGACGACCGGGTTGATGACGAAGTAGGCGAGGATGCCGCCGGCGAGCACCATGAGCCCCGCGCGGCCGGTGATGAAGCCGGCACCGAGCGCGAAGGGGGCGATCGCGAAGACGAGTTGGACCTCGGGAGGCAGGCCGATCGCCCGGCCGACATCGACCGTGCCGTCGGTTACGAGCAGGTCGGGCCGGCCGTTGCCGTCCCGGTCGATCTCGGGGTGCAGCACGCCGGGCTCGGCGGCGGCGGGGTCGCCGTATTCGGGCAGGCGGAGCTGGAGGTCGTGGTAGCCCCAGAGCGGGTCGACCGCCCAGCCGTAGTCGCGGTGGCGGAGGTCGTCCCAGGTAAGGGCCTTGGCGTTGTCACCCTCACCGGCGAACCCGGTCTCGATGTTGTGAACCGCGATGGCGAGTTCTTCGCTGTAGCGGGCGAAGGGGGCGAGGGCCTCGGACTCGAGCTCGGCGTTGATCTCGGCGATGCGGGCCTTGTCGGCGGCGATGCGGTCGCGGGTGCCCTCGGGGATGGGGTCGTCGTAGAGCGCGTCCTTGGCCTCGGCGAGGTCGGCGGTGACGGCGCGACGCTCGGCGATGAGCTCGCCGCGGCGGGCGACGCCCTCGGGAGCCTCGCGGGCCTCGATCCAGCCCTGCATGTTGCGGGTGTTCTGGGCCTGGGCGGCGCTGAGGCGTTCGGCGAAGACGAGCTGGTCGAGGCGGTCGCGGTCGTCGGCGTCGACCCGGGCGAGCTCGGCCACGCTGCGCTGGGTGTCGCCGACGATCGCCGTCTCGTCCACGCCTCCGGCCGGCAGCGTGTTCATGGCGGTCGGGGCGTACATGAGGGCCGAGAGCAGGATGCCGGCCAGCAGCACGAGCGTCTTCTTGACGCCGCCGCCGGGGCTCTTGAGGATCGAGGCCACGCCGACGGCCGACGGGAAGCGGAGCCGGTCGATCTCGATCATCTGCTTGCGGAGCGGGATGATGAAGGCGCAGCCGAGCAGAGCGCCCGCGACACAGGCGAGGGTGATGAGCCAGAAGTCGAGGTCGCCCCAGTCCAGCGTCATGCCCAGGAGGAAGAGCACGGGGACGGTGAAGATGACGCCGGAGTTGGAGGTGTTGATCGCCGAGCCGACGGTCTGGGCGATGTTGACCTCGACGACCGAGCCGGCGTCCTGAACGAACAGACGCATGAGGCCTCGGAGGATGCCGAAGCCGACAACGGCGGCGATGGCCGAACCGCCGATGGTGAAGCCGATCTTGAGGCCGGCGTAGGTGATCGAGGCGTTCATCACGATGCCGATGAGCAGCGCGAGGACGAGGGCGGAGAGGGTGACCTCCCGGTAGGGCCGACGCGGACCGAAGTCTCCCGCGCCGCGCGGCGGGGGCTCGGTGGCGGACTCAGCGTTTGAGTCGACATCGGCGGCGGGGTTGAGGTCGGCTGGTTCTGGGGTCTGGTCGCTCATCGCAGCCTCGGCAGGAGGGGAAGAGGAAGGGGAGGCATTTCGTGTGCCTCCCGGCCGGCCATCGTAGTGCATTCTGTCTTTCGGCGCGCACGAGGTGCGCGCGTTCCAACAAACAAGGCCCGCGTCGAGCGCGGGCCTGTGGAACGGTTTCGGGATGTTGTGGGATCGCGCGGGCCGGGCTCCGCGGATCAGCGCTTCGCGGCGTTGAGCATCTGGCCGCGACGGCGCTTGTTGTTGATGATCTTGCGGCCGCTCTTGGTCTTCATGCGGGCACGGAAGCCCATGAGGCGGTTGCGCTTGATCTTGCTTCGGCGCTTGGAATAGTGGGTCGTCATGGCGATGTATCTCCGAACAGGCTCCGATCGGGGTTTCCGATCCGCCGGGCCACAAGGATAGGCGCGAGAGCCGTTCGGGCAAGGCACTTGTCCCACGGAATCCGGTGGCCTTTGGGCAGGATATTTGGTAGGATGTTGATAGTGGCTTTCGGGCCGCGATCGCTCGAGGTCCGCACCGGTACGGCGCGGGCTGCGAGCCATCGCGTCCGTGTTCGGACTTTGACTTGCCCTCCCGCACCCGCGGGACGGGTTCGGGAGTTGGCGCGATGGACGGGGAATCCCTCGCTCGGATTGAGCAGATCGAGGACATCATCGGGTACCGGTTCACCGACCGGTCGCTTCTGGAACGGGCCTTTGTGCACTCGTCGGTGGCCTCCTGCCGCCTGGAGAGCAACGAGCGGCTGGAGTTCCTGGGCGACTCGGTGCTCGGGCTGGTGGCCTGCCAGAGGATCTTCGACCTCTATCCCGACCTGCTCGAAGGGGACATGACCAAGATCAAGTCCGCGGCCGTCTCTCGCCGGACCTGCGCCAAGCTGGCCCGGTCGCTGGGGCTGCAGAAGCTGCTGATCGTCGGCAAGGGCATGATGGGGCAGGCCGCGCTGCCTCAGTCGCTCTCGGCGGCCGTGCTGGAGGCGGTGGTCGGGGCTCTCACGCTGGACGGGGGGATCGAGGCTGCCCGGACGTTCCTGCTGCCGCTGCTCGACCCGGTCATCGAGGCCGCGGCAGAGAGCGGGCACCAGCACAACTTCAAGAGCGTGCTGCAGCAGCACGCCCAGCAACAGCTCGAACGGTCGCCGGGGTATCGCACGCTGGACGAGAAGGGGCCCGACCACTCCAAGTGCTTCAAGGTGTGCGTGGAGATCGGTGAGCGGCAGTTCGACCCGGTCTGGGGCCAGAGCAAGAAGGAAGCCGAGCAGCACGCCGCGCTGAGGGCGCTGATCGAACTCGGGCTCGCGCAGGTGTCTGACAACGGCGACATCCAGGTCTTCAGCTAAGGCGCCGCCGGCGGGGCGGGGCCTCTCCGGTCGGGCGCGGACGCGAGCGACCGATAATGCGGGTATATTGGGCCTCCACGGAGGGTCGGCCATGCACGAGACCATTCGCCAAAGCGGTTTGGCAGAAGCCCGCCATCACGACGATCATTCGACGGGCTCCCCTGATGCAGCGGTCGAAGAGGTCTTCCTGAGCCCCCGGGTCGTGGACGCCGCGGCGTTCGCCGAGTTTGCCCAGTCGCTGCGGCACCTGCTCGTCGAGGCGGCGCAGGGACGCGAGCGGCTCGGCCAGGCCATTGACGAGACGGACAGCGTCGTCGAGCGTCTGCGGGGGATCGCCTCGCAGGCCGGCGAGAAGCTGCGCCCGGCGGTGCGGCTGATCCCCACGATCGATCAGAAACTCAAGCAGGCGGAGGAAGCGCTCGAACGGGCGAGTGCCGCGGCCGAGGTCGCCGAGCGGACCGCCGGCGAGGCGGCTCGTGCCGCGACCGCCGAGAGCGTGGTCGCGCTGCGCGAGGCGCAGGAGGCCCACGAGGCAGCGGCCGAGCGGGCCTCGGGTCTGGAGGGCTCGCTCCGGGAGGCGATTGAACGGGCCGAGGCCACGGTGGCGGCGCTCGACGAGGAGAGCAAGACCTGCGCAGCCGAGGCGACCGAGCGCGCGCAAGCGGCGATGGACGGCCTGGTCGCCGAGCTGGACGGCAAGATCGAGGCGGCCAGTGCGCGGCTGGCGGCGATGCTGGAAGAGCGCGATGCCGCGGCGGCGATGGCGATGGGACGGGCGATCGAGATCGCCTCGGACGAGCAGGACACGGTGGGTGAGAAGCTCGAGTCGAGGGTATCGCAGGCGCTGGACCGCGCCGAGGCCGCGGCGGCGCGGGCCGAAGCGGCCGAGCAGCAGGCGGCGGCGGCAGAAGCGCGGCTCAGCGCGGCGGAGGGGCAGCTCCGGGCGATCGACCAGCGTGGGCGCGAGATCGCCGACGGGGCGAGCCGGGCGCTGGCGATGTTCGACAAGGAAATCACGAGCCGCATGCACGCGCTTCTGGAAGCGATGGACCGTCTGGGCCCGCCGGTCGACGCGCCGGCCGAGACGCCGGTTCAGATGCCCGAGCCCCCGCCCGCCGCACCGGGCCCGGCGCAACGCCCGGGTGCGGAGGTCCGCGGCGTCGAACCGCACGCCCCCGAGGTGCAGCCCGAGCGCAGCCCGGTTGCGAGTCGGATGCCCGACGGCCGATCCGCCGAGAGTCGAGGCTATGTGCGGATCGATCGTCCGTTGGCGTAAACACCGTGCGTGCCGCGGCGTGGCGCCCTTACCGCACCGAACCGATGTGCTCTGCGCGGTAGCATGATCGCATGCAGAAACAGGCGATGATCGTGGCGCTCTGCGCCGGAACGGCGTGCGGGCAGTTGGCGTTTGTCGAGGCGACCACGGACCTGGGTCTTGAGGGGCTGGCCGGCCCCCACTGCTGCTTCGTGGACCTCAACAACGACGGGCGTCCCGACGCGGTGATCGGCCGGAACCGCGTGTTTCTCAACACGGCGGACGCCGAAGCACCCAGGGGCGTGCGGTTTGTTGAGGTCGAGACGACGGGGCTGCCGGCGTTTCGACGCGGCGACATCGCGGTGTTTGCCGACCTGGACAACGACGGCAACAAGGACTGCGTCTGGGCGCGCTATCTGGACCTCAACGCCGACGGCTACGAGCCGCCGACCGAGGGGCCGGAGCGGACGGCGTGGCTGAAGGGCAACGGGGACGGGACGTTCGGCTCGCCGCTCGGCGCGTGGGAGGTGATCGAGGCGGCGACGCCCGCGACAACGGCCGCGGCGGCGGTCGGCGATATCGACAGGGACGGCTGGCTCGATCTCTATCTGGGCAACTGGTACGAGAACTACGGGGCCGGGCTGGAGGGGATTGCCAACCAGGTGCTCTACAACCAGCGGCCGGCGCAGCTCGCGCTCGACCGGGAGCCGCCGCTGGTTCTCTCCTGGCGGCCGCAGCTGCTGCCTGCCGCGTCGGAGGA
This sequence comes from Phycisphaerales bacterium JB054, assembly GCA_043100935.1. Taxonomy (GTDB): domain Bacteria; phylum Planctomycetota; class Phycisphaerae; order Phycisphaerales; family UBA1924; genus PNC22. The sequence continues at coordinate 61,167 of JBICHP010000010.1, read as the reverse complement.
GTTTGATGACCAGCACGACGCCGGCCCGAGGCCGACGTACGGCGTCATGGTCGTCGACCTGGGCGGGAAGGGAACCGCTGTCAATCTTCTCGACCTGAACTACGGCCGGCGCTGGAACCGGCTGTGGGAGAGGCACGAGGTGAACCCGGGGGCACACCACGAGCAACCCGGCAGCGAGGGCGACCGCTGGAGTGAGCACGCCGCGGCGTGGGGCCTCGACGGCGACGACATCCGCCACGGCCGCCACCCGGACTGGCTCAAGGAGCGCGCCAAGACCGACGCGCGCTTTGACCGTGACGACGAGAAGCCCTTCCGTGCCAACGGCAACACGTTCGACGCGTCGGTCGGCGACATCGACAACGACGGCGACTTCGACCTCTTCCTCGCCGAGATCACCCACGGATGGGCGGGGGAGAGCAGCGACCGGTCGCGGTTCCTCGTGCAGCGGCAGGAAGTCGTCGACCAATCGGAGCCGTGGGTGACGCGGACGGTCTTTACGAGCCCGCCGGAGCTGCGCGTGGACCGCGCGCCGACCGACCCCACTATCCAGAGCTGGAACCAGGGCGACATCTTCTGCGAGCTGGCCGACTTCGATCTCGACGGGCGGCTGGATCTGTTGCTCTGCTCGAGCGACTACCCGGACAACCAGCGGCTGCGGATCTACCGCCAGCAGGCCGACGGCACCTTTGCCGACATCACAAGCTGGGTGGGGATCGACCATGTCGGGGCGGGGCAGCCCTCGCTGGCGGATGTGGATGGGGACGGGGACCTGGACATCATGGTCGGTCAGAGCTTCAACCGGCTGCGGCCCGACCAGCGGGAGGGGCGCGAGCCCCGGGTGCGTGTCTATCTGAACCAGGCGAGCGACAGGGGGCTGGGCAACGCGCTCGCGCTGCGGCTGGAGGGCGACGCCGGCGACGACACCGCGGCCCTGCCCGGGGAGCGGTCCGCGTCGGTGAATCGTGATGCGCTCGGCGCGATCGTGCGGGTGACCGCGGTGATCGATGGCGAGCGAGTCACGCAGAGCCGGCAGCTGATCGGCATCGGCGGGCACCAGGGCAAGCAGATGGACTTCGTCGCGCACTTTGGCCTGGGTGATGCCGAACGCGCCGAGCGGGTGGAGATCGAGTGGCCCTCGCGCCGGCGTGTGGTGACGGTGTCGGAGGGTGTCGCGGCCGGTGCCCACACGCTGCGGCTGGGCGAGCTGCGCGACCAGGAGTAGCTCGCAGGAACACCCCGAAGCCGCGGCGCCGGCGGACGCGTGTGCGCCGGTTCGACCGCGCTCGCGGTGCCCCCGGCGGGCGCAGAAAGAAGGCCCGTGGCTTGCGGCCACGGGCCTTGCTCGTCCGGTGCCGGACGCTTGCTCTCGGGTTGGGATCAGCCGTCGCGGGTGTAGAGGCGGAGCAGGGCGGAGGCGTCCTGGTAGCCGAGGAAGAAGTCGCTGTCGGCGATCGCGTCGCCGGAGGGCGAGAGGCGGCGGGCGGAGCTGAGGAACTCGTACTCGCCGGCGTCGCCGGGGATGTCCTCGACCGAGTTGACCGCCTGCACGTCGTAGACATCCTGCGTCGGGTCGTACGCCTCGGTGAGGCGGAGGCCCATGAGCTCGCCGGCACGCCGTGCGGTGACCGCGGCCAGGGACTGGATGAACGACTCGAGGTCGGCCGTGGACGGGGAGTAGTCGAGGATGGAGAGGTTGGGGATGAAGACGATCGCGTCGTCGGTGCGGTCGGCGTTGCCGGGGTCGGTGTGCTGCGAGACGCCGTAGAGCTGGCTGAAGAGCTCGCCGAGCACGCCGGCGGAGAACGCCTCGGGGATGTCGACCGTGAAGAGCGGCTGACGCGGGTCGAACATCGACGAGAGGAAGATGGTGGAGTAGTCCTGGAAGTCGAAGTCGGCGGGATTGGTCGAGACGTTGATGTCGAGGCCGCGCTCGTCGTCGGAGGTGCCGAAGACACCGTCTCCGCCGGGCCCGCTGACAACGTTGTCGAAGGTGTCCTGCACGATCGCGGTGACGCTGTCGAGGATGTACTGATCGATGCGCTGGCCGTTCTCGGCCCGGCCGGTGAAGCCGAGCGAGCCGGCGTCGAAGGCCTTGACGTCGGAGACCTGGTCGTTGACCTCGAGCCAGTCGACGCTGCCGCCGCGGGTCTCGATGAAGAAGTTCTGGCGACGCTGGGTCAGCTCCCGCGAGCCGCTGGTCACGACCTCGAGGCGGTAGTCGGTGTTGAGCACACCCTGGACGTAGATGGCGTACTTGGCGGCCGCGCCCTCGACGTCGAAGCGTCCCGGGGCGACGAACTCGATGTAGAAGTCGCCGTTCTCGTCGAAGCCGTAGGTGACGTTGTCGCTCGCGGCCAGGATGCCGGTCTCGCCGCCGGTCGGGCTGACGTCGCTCGGGGCGTAGAGCAGGAGCGCGTCGTCGGCGCCGGTGGAGTTGGTGGTGTCGAAGATCGAGAACTGCACGAAGTTGTCGACGAGGAAGGGATCGTCGAGCGTGCCGACGAAGGAGCCGAGGTCGGACCCGAGCTCGCTGAGCGAGAGGGTCGCCTTGATGACGGTGCCCGCGCTGATCGGGTTGCCGTTGTTGAGGTGGAAGATGTCCACGTCGGGGAAGAAGTTCTCGGGCACACCGGCGAACCCGGGCGTGCCGATGGCCGACTCGACCGAGATCATTTTGGTGCCCAGCGCGTCGGTGAGGCTCGAGACGTTGGTCCCGTTGGAGCCGGAGACGAAGTCGTCGGAGGTCCCGGCGACGCCGTCGGGGCCGGCGTTGAAGGTGAAGGTGTAGGCACCGGTGACGATCGTGACGCGGTCGTCGGCCGTGCCGAGCTTGCCGTCGTTGCCCGCGAACGCCGAGGGCGCCGGAGCGTTGACCAGGTCCTGCCCGTCGCCGGCGTTGGTGTTGCCGTTGAAGCCGGAGTCGCCGTCGTCGAAGACGCTGACCGTGAAGTTGTACTCGCCGACGCCGCCGTTGACCGGGGGCAGGTCGGGCAGGACGCCCGGCGCGATGCCCTGGGTGGAGTTGGCGATGATGATGAGGTAGGTCCCGGTCTGCCGGATCAGGAAGTCCTCCGGCGAGGTGAACTCGCGGTTCTCGGAGGTGAACGGCTCGGCGGGGAGCGTCAGGCCGTAGGCGGTCGAGCCGGTCAGGAGCTGCCCGTTGGGCTGCACCACGAAGCGACCGGTGAGCTGGGCCGGGCCCTGCATCGCGCCGAGCTTGAGGATCTGCCCGGCCTGCAGCGTGATCGAGTAGATGTCCGCATCGCTCGAGAAGCTGTAGTAGTCCACGTCGTGGTCGGGGTTGTCGCCGATCGCGCCGCGGATGGTGAACGTCTCGTTGGCGTCCGGGAGCCCGTCGGGCTGGTTGGCGTCGTCGAGCACGATGTTGAGGTTGACCGGGCCGTAGAGGTCGACCTGGCTGTCCGGCCGGCCGTTGCGCCCGGCGATGGTGAACGACTCCGGCGAGAGCTTGTCGCCGGCGTCGCCGATGATGTTCTGGCTGGCAAAGTCGTCCGCGGCATCGACGCGGCCGTCGTTGTTGCCGTCGAGGCCCGCACGAACCGCGGCCGCACGGATGAACGCCGACTCGATCTCGAAGCGGTAGACACCCGGGCCCGGCTGGTCGCCGACGATCGGGAGGTCGCGGTTGATCAGGTCGTCGCTGAAGAGCACCGTCACGACGTTGGTGTCGCTGTCGTACTCGAGGGTGAAGTCCTCGTCCTGGATCAGCCGGATCTCGATCTCACCGACGCCGCGAACCTCGGAGACCGAGAGCGCCCGGTCCAGGCTCGAGAAGTCGATCGGCTGGTTGAACTGCAGCTGCGCGATGTAGATGCCGCTGCTGCGACGGACATCGACCGAGGTGATCTGGATCGGCAGCGGGTCGATCGCGTTGGTCTCGACGACGAGGTTGCCCTCGTCCGTGAGCGTCTGGCCGCCGGCGGTGATGGTGCCGAGCGAGCCGGTCGAGGCGATCCGGTAGCTCTCGCTGAAGGTGTTGGAACCGACGGCGTCGCCGCCGATGGTGACCGTGCCGATCGAGGAGCGACCGCTGGCGAGCAGGTCGTCGGCGGTGCCGAAGAACCCGTCCGGACCCCGGAGGTAGCCGGCGACGATGTCGGAGACGATGAAGTCGCCGCCGATGGTGATCGTGCCGATGGTCCCCGCGGCCACGTCGTCGGCGTCGAACGCCGTGCCGCCGATCTCGGCGTCGTCGCCGAGGTCGCCGCCGACGAGCACCGCCGAGTCAAAGAGGTCGTTGGTCACGCTGAGCGTGTCGAGCGAGCGGCCGGCGGAGATGCGAGTCCGGCTGATCTCCGTCGCGGTGATCGAGCCGATGCCCTCGCCGGCGCGGACCAGGCCGCCGAAGATGCCGACCGGGGCCTGCACGGAGCCGATGCTCTCGCGGACGCTGAGATCGCCACGCATGGCGCCGGTGACCCGTGCGCTCTCGAGCGTGACGAAGCTCATGATGACCTCGCCGCGGATGTCGCCGTCGCTGTCGCCGTACTCGCCGCTGACGACGACGGTGCCGGCGTCACGGGCGATGAGCTCGCCGCCGCGGAAGTTGCCGCTGAGGAAGGAGGTCAGGCTGGCGCCGGCCTGGATGGTGCCGGTGCCGAGGATCTGCCCGAACTCGAGGCTGGTGATGTTCTCGTCGACGACGAAGTCCGAGTCGCCGAGCAGGCTGGCCTCGACGCGGATGAGACCCACCGAGGCGCCCTCGGTCGAGACCACGTCGAAGTCGGTGAGCGTGTTGTCGCCGTTGGCGTGCACGAGCAGTGTGGAGGCGCCCGTGGTGCCGTTCAGGATCACACGGTTGGTCGCCTCGTCGAAGAACGCGTTGCCGGGGCCTGTGAAGCGGATGTAGCCCTCGCCGGCGCTGGTGGAGAAGTTGAAGTTCGCGCCCTTGGTCAGCTGCGTCCCGGTGGTGGAGGTGGCGATGTCGCTGTTGTTGACCGGGCGGAACGGGCCGCCCCAGGCGAGCTTGCCCCCGGCCTTGGAGCCGGCGAGCAGGCGGTCGCTGTAGACGCTCGAGCCGTCGGTCGAGCCCGCGACGGAGATCGCGCCGACCGAGGAGATGCCGATCTCGAGGAGATCGTCGCCCGTGTTGTACTCGCGGTCGCTGCCGGGGTTGGTGCCCGCGGCGATCTGCGTGTTGGTCAGGTTGCCGCCGACGGTCATGCCGACGATGCGCCCGGACTGGTTCGTGTCGGTGTTGCTGCCGAAGCCGCCGGCGTCGAGGTCGTCGCCCAGCGAACGCACGCCCGCGAGGATGACCGCGCGGTTGACGTTGCTGGTGACGGCGATGCTGGTGATCTCTTCGCCCGCCGCGATCACCGAACGGCCGGTGTTGTTGGGGGTGAAGTCGGCGATGATGCGTCCGGTGACGTCGATGCTGCGCACGGTCTGACCCGCGAACAGCGTCGCCTCGTAGATGTTGCCGCCCGAGACCACGAAGCTCTCGATGTCCACCTCGGCGACGATGTTGGGCCCGTCCTTGCCGGAGGTCTGCGCCACGCCGGGAGGCAGCTGGCCGCGGAACGCGTCGTAGACGACGCCGGCCGAGAACGACGGGTTGATCCCGACGTCGCCGAAGACGCCGTCGTCGCTGGGCTCGATGACGACGCTGACGATGGAGCGGTCGGTGTAGAGGTCGCCGTAGAGGTTGCCGCCGGTGATGGTGAGGCTCTCGATGTTGCCGTTGTAGGCCGAGAGCCCACCGGTGGAGAGCAGCGAGCCGTTGTTGATCGTGACCGACTGGATGCCGCTGGTGTAGCTGACGATCGAGCCGCCGAAGTCGCCCGTGATGGCGATCGACTCGATCGACTCGGCGACGAAGAACGACCCGGAGCGGCCCATGGCCTGGCCCGGCCGGTTGACCGCGCGGCCGATGGTCGCCGACGTCAGGGTCTCGCCGACGCGGACGTCGGTGTAGAGGTGCCCGCCGGCGGTGATGTTGGTCAGGTCGCCCTTGACGAAGATCAGGCCCGCGTCACCGGGGTTGCCGATGTCGCCGCCGGCCGAGATCAGACCGAGACCGGCGCTGATGGAGGACTCGAGCACCAGATCGCCGCTGGCGGTGATCGACCCCACCGTGCCGCGGGTGGTGGTCGTGGTGACCGAGATGTCGAGGTCGCCCGAGGTCGCGGTGATCGAGCCGATCGGTCCCGTCGCGGAGACCGAGCCGACGATGCGGCTCGCGGCCGTCACCGTGCCGATGCGGCCCTGCGCACCGGTGACCTCGATCGTGCTGTTGTAGATCTCGGTCGTGGAGGTGACAGAAGTCAGCTCGCCGGAGACCGAGATCTGGCTGGTGCGGATGGCCTCGGCCGTCAGGGCGCCGAGCCGGCCGACGGAGACCTCGGTGCCGACCATCGTGTCGGCGATCGTGATGGAGGGCACGGTGCCGTTGACGACGAACTCGACCCGGCTCCAGCTGTCGGACTCGACCGAGCCGGTCACGCGGCCGACCGCCTCGACGCTCAGATCGCTGACCTGGCCGCCCTCGAAGGTGCCGATGTTGCCCGCGACGGTGATGCGGTTGAAGGCGAACTCGAACTCGCCGCCGCCGATGGTCGAGTTCCGGGCGACGCTGACGTCGATGTTCCCGAGGTTGTTCCCGACGTTGGTCACGGTGGCGTCGTAGACACCCTGGCCGAGCGAGAGGTTGTTGAGGTTGAGCGCCTCGATCCGCGAGCGGAAGATCGTCAGGTCGGTGCCGCCGATGCGGCCGATGTTGCCCGTGTAGATCTCGCCGAGGCCCACGTAGGAGGTGAGGAACGCGTCGATGCTCATCGCGCCGATGTAGGCGTCGCGGACCGTGCCGCTGTCGATGTTGATCGACTCGATGCCGCCGATGTCCGGGTCGCCGAGGGGGCCCGAGTCGGGGAGGGTGTCGGAGGCGATGACCACGCCGGAGAGGAACGCGCCCTCGTGGAGCAGCGCGTCGACCTCGACGTTGCGGATCTCATCGGCCGCGAAGATGCCCGAGCCCGCGAAGGGGGCGATCGCCGGGTTGAGCAGGCCCTGACCGACGTCCACCGAATCGATGACCGTGGCGTAGATGCTGCCGAAGATGCCGTCGAGCTGCCCGACGCCGGCGACGAAGTCGCTGTCGGCGACCACGTTGGCGAGGGTGCCGCCACCCTGCAGGATGACGTCGCCGATCGCGCCGCTGACCAGGACGTTGTTGAGGTTTCCGCCGCGGACCACCACACCGTTGAGGTAGGGATCCAGCGGGGCGCCGATGTCCTCCAGATAGAACGCGTCGATCGCGCCCACCGGGCGGAACCCGTCGGAGATGTCGCCGTTGCCGTCGGCCAGCGCGACGTCCGAGACACCGAGCGCGCCGCCCACGGCGGTCTGCTCGCTCGCGGCGATGCCGAGGAAGACGCCGAAGTCCTGCGTGCCGTAGGGCGCCGCCTGCGTCTTGCCGAGGTTGCCGTCGCTGATCTCGAGCTCGAGCAGCCCGGCCACGTCGATCGCGACGATGTCGCCGCCCGGCGTGCGGTTGCTGATGCTGTTGATCGCCGCGGCGCTGGTGATCTGCCAGACGTCGATCTCGACCGTGCCGGCGATGACCACGGACGACTGGGCGTCCGCGGCCGCGATCGCGATGCGGCCGATGGAGATCGGCGCTTCGCCGGAGCTGTTGCCCGCCAGACCGGTGCTGGTGATCCGGAGCGAACGCCCGCCGGTGAGGTCGACGCCGTCGATCCTGGCGACCGCGACGCCCTGCCCGTTGTCGAGCGGGAGCACGCGGACCTGGCCGGCGACACCGCCGTTGATCGGGCCCTGCACCTCGATCAGGAAGATGCCGCCCGAGTCGTCCACGAACTCGATCGACTGTCCGACCAGGAGGTCGAACGACTGGTCGTCGTTGTTGAGGTTGTCGATGCGCGGGAAGTCGACAAAGCGGATGTCCGACCCCGTGCCGAGGTTGAAGTCGCTGCCGAGGAAGAAGTCGTTGTAGATGCCCAGGCCCGCTTCGCCGCGGTCCTGGCTGACCAGCAACGAGCCGACGATCGAGCCGTTCGAGGTGTCGAGCGTGAGCGTGCCGCCGTTGACATCGCCGCCGATGCGGATCGAGCCGATGCTGCCGTCGCCGCCATCGAGGCCGGTCCGGAGGTCCAGACCGACGCCGGGGACGAACGCGGGCGGGTCGTCGACGTCGTTGTCGAGGCCGATGCCGCCCTTGATGTCGATCAGACCGATGCGCCCGGAGACCGTGACGAACGTGCCCACGACGTCGCCCTCGAGCCCGTCGCCGGTCAGGCCGACCACGGGGCTCATGCCGGCGTAGAACTCGCCGAGGTCGCCGTCGACGAACAGGTCCATGAAGGTCACGTCGGAGCCGGCGACGAAGCCGTAGACATTGCCGGCCGACGTGAAGCTGGCGCCGATGGTGTCGAACGCGGTGTCCCCCTCGTCGGGCCTGTTGGTGATCGCGACGAAGCTGGCGTCGGCGCCGCTGGGGTCGACATAGCCGACACCAGTCCGGATGACGCCGAGATCACCGGTGATCGTCTGCATTGTCGGCACGAACAGGCCGGCGTTGGTGGTGTTCACGCCCGTAGAGCCGCCCGTGCGGTAGGAGCCGAACGTGACCGGCGTCAGGCCGGTGATGGTGATCAGGTATTCCCAGCCGTCGGTGTTGTTGCCGTTGACCAGGTTGACGCCGATGTCGCTGATCTCGAGGTAGTAGGTGCCTGCGCGGGGCGGCGTGAAGCGGAGGTTCTGCGAGGTGGAGGCGAGCCCGAAGCCGAACGCCGAGTCCTCGAAGACCGTCGCGGCGATGGGCACGCCGTTCTGGTCGACCACGCGGACGTAGCCGATGGCCGCGAGGGTGTTGACCTGGATATCGATGACCTGGGTGCCGTCGGTGACGAAGGCGTAGACGTCGCTGCCGTCCTCGCCGTTGATCGGGTCGCCGTAGCCCAGGTTGCCCGCGATCTCGACACCGGACGAGGCGTTGCCGACGAACTCGGAGCCGAGGATGGAGTCGTTGCGGTAGGTGGAGTCGACGTAGATCGGCGCGCGGCCGCCGGTGAAGCCGAACAGGTTGCCGCGGGAGCCGAAGAAGTCGGACAGCGGGAAGAGGATCTCGCCGATGATGAACGCCTCGTCGTCATCGACGGTGCCCTCGTTGTAGGCGTAGATCTTCTCGTGCTCGACGTGTCGGTAGGTCTCTCCGGGCGGACGCAGGGACGGGCTGTTGAGATCGCCGAGCACCACGACGTTGGCCGCGGAGCGTCCGCCGGCGGAGTACTCCCCGAGCGACCGGCCGACCGTCACCTCCGAGTCGGTGGTGTTGAGCACGTTCTGGTTCGCGCTCTCGTCGGACGCCCAGAAGCCCGCGTCGCCGCCGACGATCAGCGAGCCGAGGTCGCCGTCGACCGTCACCGAGCCCATGAGGTTGCCGAAGTAGATATCGCCGACCGCGCCGGTGAACCGCGACGAGCCGTGGACCGCGCCGTGGATGTAGACCGTGCCCATCGACTCGCCGGTCGAGACGAACACGCCCTGGTCCGGGTTGTTGAAATCGTCGTTGCCGCCGGCCGAGCCCGCGGGGTTGTACGTCCCCGAGTCCGTGTTGTCGCGGACGAAGGGCGAGCCGAAGAGCACCGAGCCCGGGCCGGCGGGGAGGCCGAAGTTGGTCGGCGTGCCGTCGTCGTACTCGGTGTGGTAGCCGAAGCCCGCCCCCTCGAAATCGTCGTACAGCCCGAGGAAGGTCTCCACGCGGGTGTACACAAACCCGAGCGTGTTGTCGTACTCGATCGTGCCGCCGAACATGGTGAACGTGGCGCGCGAGTCCACGCCGCTGAAGGTCACACGCCCGATGCCGTCGTTGAAGTTGGGGATGCCGTCGTCGTCGCCGTCGACCAGCGTCAGGTTGATCTGGTCGGGCTTGCCCAGGGCGATGGTCTCCACCATCTCGCGCCCGTAGAGGTCGAGGATGTTGACCGTCGCCCCGATCGGCGCGGTGAAGGTGAACTCGGCGCCGAAGATCCGTGCTTCGACGATGTCGGCGAACAGGCCGGGGGCCGTCAGGAACTGCAGATCGTCGATGATCAGGTTCTCGCCGATCGTCGAGCGGATCCGGATGCCCGTCATCGCGGACTGGGCCGTGTCATCGGCATCGAAGACGAACGTGCCGACGCCGTTGGCGAGCTCGTTGGCGTTGTTGCTCGTGTTCTGCGCGATGAGCTGGTCCGCGGTGTAGGTCGCGGTCACCTCGTCAAAGAACAGGATGTCGACCAGGAAGTCGTTGGGCAGCATGCCCTGGTTGTCGTCGCCGCCGCCGACCGTAAAGCTGGCTTGGATCGCCGAGATGTTCGAGATGAGCTGGCCCGTCTCGTCGTCGACCACCCACGGCTCGAACGTCCAGAAGCTCCCGTTCGAGGCGTTGATGTCGAGGTAACGGACGTTGTCGTCGTCGGGGTCGGGCTGGGCGATCCGGAAGTTGTTGGTGAACCCGAACCCGTGGAGGACCCGGATGTCCGACTCGAGGAAGACTGAGCCCGTCGCGACCGGGCCCACGCCCTCGTCGTTGAAGTCCTCGTCGATGGCCTCGGGATCGGCCTCGACGACCTCCACGTCGGAGTCGGCGTAGGGGATCGTGTACCCGAACACCGCCGACGCGGTGCCGAGGCCGTCACCGTCGGCGTCCATGTCGGGAGTGATCGAGAGCGAGAACAGCAGCTTGCGCTCTTCCAGCGGCTCAAAGTGGGCCTCGTAGCGAGAGGCACGACCTGCGCGCTGACGAAGAGAACGTGCGTCCGAACGATTGTGTCGCGACTTCATGACGACTCCTGAACCCCTCAAGGCCAATCTTCGATCGATCACGCCGCCCGGCCGTACCGGGCACACGCTCGGATCGTGCTCTCAATGCCCCACGTGCATCCCAAATGCGTCAGACGGGATCGGCTGCCATCAAGACAGGATCACGTCTCCTTCTTCCGCTCCCCACGTGATGAGATACTCCCATCCGCGCGGGGCACAGCCTAGCTCATCCAACGCACCGGCACAAGCGGCAGAACCCTCGGGTTTCGCCCCAGAGGGCTTGTACTGGTCAGCCCCGGTTCGCGACAAGCGGGGGTCGCGCCGTGTGCGGGCTGACCGCAGCAGCGAATGACACGTTACCGCGCCGATCACCGCTGCGTATACGCAAGCAGTATCGGGCAGTTGCAGTCCGAGATCAATACCAAATCTTTCCCGAAAGCACAGATCCGACAGCCGGGCCCGTCGCCCGACCGCCGACTCCCGCACACCAAGCAACCCGCCGAGCTAGAGGATCCGCTTGGTACGCGGGTAGCTCCCCAGCACGATCAGCTCCTTGCAGTGCTCCGCAGCCTCCTTGAGAGCCTTCCCGACCGGCTTGTCGTCCCGGTGGCCCAACAGGTCCACGAAGAACGTGTACTCCCAGTTCGTGCTGCCGCTCGGACGCTTGTCGATGTGAGAAAGATTGATCCCCGCGTCCCGGAAGACCGTCAGCACGTCCACCAGCGCCCCCGGCCGGTCCGCCGTGTTGAACATCACGCTCGTCTTGTCGTCGCCGGAACGCTTGGCCTTCTGGCGGCTGATCACCGCAAACCGCGTGATGTTGCTCGGGTCGTCCTCGATCCGCTCGAACAGGACCTGAAGCCCGTAGATCGAGCCGGCCAGCTCCGAACCGATCGCCGCCGAGCCCGGCTCGGCACCGATGCTCTCGGCCACCCGGTTCTCCTCCACCGCCGTCAACGCCGCCCGGCTCGAGCTGGCCGCGGGGATCAGATCGGCGTTGGGGTACTGCGTCGCCAGCCACGTGCGGCACTGGCTGAAGACCTCCGGCTTGGAGTGGATCCGCCGCACCTGCCGCGGCTCGCAGTTGGCCAGCAGCGAGTGGTGCACCGAGAGCTGCGCCTCGGCATAGATCCCCACCTCGCCTCGGGTGGCCTTGAAGGCATCCAGCGTCTCGACGATCCCGCCGCCCAGCGAGTTCTCGATGGGGGCCAGGCCGTAGTCCACGTGCCCCCGACGCACCTCCGTGAACACGCCGCCGATCTCGTGCAGGTCCTCATACGTCACGCTCTGGCCGAAATGCCTCGTCGCCGCCAGATGCGAATACGACCCCGGCGGGCCCAGATAGCCGATCCGCAGGGCGTGCTCGAGCGCGAAGCTCCCGCTCATCAACTCGCGATAGACCGCCTCGATCGTCCGGTTCTGCAGCGGCCCGCGGTTGGCCTTGATGACCCGCGCGAGCACCTCCTGCTCCCGGTGCGGGGCATAGATCGGGATCCCCGCGCTCCGCTTCCGCTTGCCCACCTGAACCACGAGCTTGGACCGCTCGTTTAGAAGCTTGACCAGCTGCGCATCGAGCTCGCTGATCTTCACGCGGTAGCGATCCAGCACCTTGGAATCCATCGGCCGCTCAGAGGCGGACGCGTCCGCCGACCGGGTCGCGGCCGGCCCCGTGGCCCGCGGGGCGGGCTTGGAAGCGGGTGCGGTTTTGCGGGTCGCTTTCTTGGCCATTGGCCCGAAGTTCCTTTCACACAACGACTTACGGACGGCTCAACCAAACCACTCGGTACCGGCCGCACAATCGGGTATGTTTATCGGTCAGGTGGGAGGAGAAATCCGGCACGCGGGTCAACAAGGCGCAAAATCCGCCGACTCGCGGCCCGAATGAGAGTGCAGTGGTGGGAGAGCACATGATCGAACTCGACACGGCATCAGCCGCGGGGCTGTGGGGCTCGGGCCTCGACAGCGCCGGCAACATCGCCAACGCCGCAGAGCGTATGGCCGGCCGTGTCCTCGACAGCGGCTCGGGCTGGCAGGAAATCGCCGCCGGCTCGACGCCCGTGCTGATCGCCCTGGCCATCGGCCTGGCCCTCTGGCTCGTCGGCGACCGGCTCTTCCGCCCGGCCTCCTCGCTGGTCGGTGCCGGCGTCGGGGCGCTCTTCGGGCTCTGGGCCTCCACCGTCATCCAGACCGACACCCTCGGCAACGTCCCCACCGCCTACGTGACCATCGGGCTCGGCTCGCTCGCCGGGCTGGCCGTCGGGGCGGCGATGTACCGCATCGCGATCGGCACGGTCGGCGGGCTCGTCTTCGGCTGCGCCGCCGCGGCCCTCACCGTCGCCATCAGCCTGCAGGGCCCGACGGGCACCTCGTCCGTACCCGATCGCCCCGAGACCATCGCCGAGGCAGCCGCCCTCCGGGCCGCCACGCCCCGACCCGCCGAGACCGCCGGAACGGTCATCCCGGCCGGGTTCGACGCAGACCTCTCCGCAGCCGACTTCCGCGAAGCCGCGTCGGCCACGGCATCGAGCGTCGGCGCTCTTGTGCGCACAGAATGGGCCGCGGTGCCCGACTCCCTCCAACCGCTCGCGCTCGGCGCAGCGATCCTGGGGTGCGTGGTCGGCTTCGCCGCGGGACTGCTCAAGCCCAGAACCATCGGCCCGGCCGTCGCCGCCCTCGCCGGAGCGGCCCTCTGGCTCGGTGCGACGACAGTGCTGCTGACGCGGACGGGCAACGCCCCCCCGGTCATGCCCGCCGATCAGCCGCTCCCCTGGCTCGGGGCGTGGCTCGGCGTCGCGGTTGTCGGCTTCATCGTGCAGCGACGCGTCGGCCGGCCGAAGGCGCTGCTCGCCAGCGACGGATGAGCCGTACCCCGCTGCCATGCCCACACGAACACGCCCGCGCAGTGCCGCGGGCATGCCACTCCTGAATTGCGTGATATCGGAGCCGGCTCAGTGCGACGTCGTCGCGTGGTGCTCGCCGTCGGCGTCGTGATCGTGGTCGCCCTCGTCGTGGCCGGCGTCACCGTCGTGGTCGTGATCGCCCGCGACGAACGTCCTCACCTCGGCGGCCTTCTGGCTCGACTGCATGAACGAGTTGCCGAAGACGGCAAGCCCCAGCACGCCCACGCCGCTGATCGCGGCCGCCACCACGCGTGAGGGCACTCCCGTGTCCCGCACACCGGTATCGGCTGACGAGTCGAGCATCGCCCCGGCGACCACCCGCAGGTAGTAGAACGCCGCGACTGCGGAGTTGATCGCCAAGATGATCACCAGCAGCGTCTGGCCCGCGCCGAGCGCCGAGGTAAACAGCGGCACCTTGCCGAAGAATCCGACGATCGGCGGGAAGCCGAGCAGGCTGAGCATGCAGACCACCAGCGACCAGCCGAGCCACGGGTGCGACTTGCACAGGCCCTTGATGTCGTCGAAGTCCTCGGCCTCGACCGCCTCGCCGCCGGACTGCTTCTCGAGGCTGGCGAGCACCGCGAACGCGCCGGTGTTCATCACGCCGTAGCAGAGCACGTAGAAGAGCACGGCCGCGATGCCGCTGGAGACAAACGTCCCGTCACCCGGCCCGGCCAGCACACCAACGAGCATGTACCCCGAGTGCGCGATCGAGGAGTAGGCCAGCATCCGCTTGACGCTCGACTGCAGCAGCGCCAGCACGTTGCCGACGGTCATCGTCAGAGCCGCGAGCGCCCAGAGCAGGCTCTCGAACACCGGCGGCAGCGCGCCGTCGCCGTACGTCCAACCGATCGTCGAGACCAGCAGCAGGATCGAGATGATGCCCGCGGTCTTGGGCACGAACGCCAGGAACGCCGCCACGCCGCTCGAGGCACCCTGATACACGTCGGCCGTGTAGAAGTGCATCGGCACCGCCGCGATCTTGAACGACACGCCCACCAGCGCCAGCACCATGCCGACCATCGCGATCGGGTTCATGCCGTGCTCGGCAAAGTGCTGCCCGATCTCGACAAAGCGGGTCGAGCCCGTGCCGCCGTAGAGCAACGCAAACCCGTACAGGAAGATCGCCGCACCCAGCGCCCCGAGGAAGAAGTACTTCACGCCCGCCTCTTGCGAGCGGGCGAAGCCCTTCTTGCCCCGACCGCTGAGCACAACCATGACGTAGGTCGGCAGGCTCGTCAGCTCGAGGGCCAGGAACAGCCAGATCAGGTCGCCCGCGGTCGCGCACAGCATGGCGCCCATCAGGCTGAACAGGAAGAACGCGTAGAACTCCGCCCCGGTGACCCGGAGCGGGTTGAACGGCTTGCCCGCAGCGATCGCCGCTTCCTCTTCGCGGTCCACGCCGGCGATGTTCACCAGCAGAAGCAACAGCCCGACCAGCGCGATCAGCGGCTTGGCAAACGGCATGATGCCGGGCAGGATCGCCCAGTCCGGGCTCCCCGGCGTCGCCATGCCGAGCGCCGCCGCGATAAGCAGCGAGACGCCCGCGACGAGGCCCGTCTGCTTGCGCATGTCCGCCTTGGGGGAGAGACCGATCACCACGGTCACGCACGCGCCGATGAAGAGCACGATCTCGGGCCAGAGATAGCCGATGCGTTCGATCATCGCACCACCTCCGTCTCGGCATTCGCTGGCTCGGTCTCGGCGGCATCATCATGCTCGGCGCCGTCGGTGTGGCCGTGCGTGTCGGCGTGCAGCCCGGCCGCGGGCGGCCGCGTCTCGTCGATTCCGTTGACCAGCTGCACGATCCGCACGGTCGTGTTGATCGGCGACTCGATCGATTTCATCAGGGGGGTCGGCTGCAGGCCGAGGTAGAGACACAGAGCGCCCAGCGGCAGCAGCACGCCGATCTCGCGGGCCGAGAGGTCCGTCGGCAGCGTGCTGTGCTCGTCGTCGTGGTCGTGGTGCCCGGAGGGCTCGGTCAGCGGGCCGAAGCACATCCGCCCGACCATATACAGCAGGTACATCGCGGCCACGATCACACCCAGCGCGGCAAACGCCGCGAACCACGGACCGAGCACGCCCCATGTCCCGCCAGGGGCACCGCCCGTCGCCGTCGTCCACGAGGCGTCGGCCTGGAACGTGCCCAGCATGCACAGGAACTCGCTGACAAAGCCGTTGAGGCCCGGCAGACCGACCGAGGCCATCGCGAAGAAGACCATGAAGCACGCCCAGATCGGCATCTTGGCCGCCAGCCCGCCCAGCTCCCGCATCGAGCGGGTGTGGTACCGCTCGTACATGAAGCCGATCAGGAAGAAGAGGGCACCGGTCGAGAGACCGTGGTTGATCATGTACATCACCGAGCCGGTGATGCCGACCGTGTTCAGCGAGACCAGCCCGAGCACACAGAACCCCAGGTGCGAGACCGAGGAGTAGGCCACCAGCTTCTTGACGTCGGTCTGCACCCAGCAGATCAGCCCGGCGTACAGGATGCCGATGATGCAGAGCACCGCGATCGCCGGGGCGTACTGCGCGATGGCCGCGGGAGCGAACGGAAGCACAAACCGGTAGATCGCGTACGTGCCCAGCTTCAGCAGCACGCCGGCCAGGATGACCGAGCCAGCGGTCGGGGCCTCGGTGTGGGCCAGCGGCAGCCACGTGTGCACCGGGAACAGCGGCACCTTGACCGCAAAGCCCGCCAGCATCGCCAGCAGCACAAACGTCTGCTCGCCCGCCGGCATCTTCATCGCGGCCTTGCCGAGCATCTCGATGTCGAGCGTCCAGCCGTACCCGGACCGGGAGGCAAACCACACCACATAGAGCAGGCCGGTCAGCGCGATGATCGAGCCGGTGAACGTGTACAGGAAGAACTTGACCGAGGCGGCCTTGCGGTTGGTCGAGCCGAAGACCCGGATCAGCACGAACATCGGGATCAGCGTGAACTCAAAGCACACGTAGAAGAACAGGATGTCGCGGGCGGCAAAGACCCCCGTCATCGCCGCCTGCAGCACCAGCAGCCAGACGAAGAACGTCTTCTGCTGCTCGGTGATCGCGGTCCACGAGCCCAGCACGCACAGCGGCCCGAGCAACGCCGCCAGCACAACCAGCCACAGCGCGACGCTGTCCACGCCCAGCGAGAGCGAGAGCCCGAGGCTGGGCAGCCACTCGAAGGTCGTGCCCAGCTGCGTCCGGTTGGCCGTGAAGTCCCAGTTGAAGACGAACAACGCGTAGACCGCCAGCACCAGCGCGACCGACGTGCCCAACAGCGCGATGAAGCGGGCACGATGCGCAGGGGCCGCCACGACGCCGAGGGCGAAGAGCAGAGGCATCAGGATGAGCAGGGTGAGCACCACCGGCAACTATTCCTCTCTTGCAGTCGAGCCTCTCTACATGCTCAGCAAAACCACCGCAGCGATGAGCAACGCCAGACCACCGACCATGCCGACCGCGTAGCCGTGCATCACGCCGTTCTGCCAGGGCCGGATCCGCGCCCCCACAAACCGCGGCAGCACGCCCGCGAGATTCACCAGCCCGTCCACCAACAACCGGTCGATCGCGTGGAACACGTGCGCCAAGACCCGCAACGGCAGCACGATCACCGCGTTGTAGAACTCGTCCACGTACCACTTGTGCTGCGCCCAACGCGGCAGCGGACCCAGCAGCGGCAGCAGCGTGTCGGCCTTGCTCGTCGCGGCCGTCTTGCGGCCAAGATAGTGCAGGTAGAACGCCGCACCGATACCGATAAAGCCGACAACACCCGACACGTAGTACATCACCTTGTGCGGGTCCATGCCGAGGAACGAGCCGTGGGCCGCGTGCTCCGCATCACCCGCATCGTGCCCGTGCGCATCTGCGCCGTGCCCCGCCGCGTCCAGGAACGCCGCCGAACCTGTGTAGTTCGCGCTCGACTCGTGCACCATCTTCCCGACCCACCCGTGGTGGTCGGTGTCGATGAAGTACGCCCCGGCCGCGACGATCGATGCTATCGCCAGGATGCCCAGCACCAGGTTGATCGCCAGCCCGGGGGCGTGCGGATGGAAGTGCTCGGCGTGATGGTCGCCGTGCTCGCCGGCGTCGTGGTGGTGCTCTTCGCCGTGGGCGTGATCGTCGTCGTGATCGTGCGCCTCGTCACCCGGCTCGTACGATTTGGGCCCGACGAAGACGCGGAAGAACACGCGGAACGTGTAGTACGCGGTCAGCCCCGCCGTCAGCAGCAGGATCCAGCCGATCAGCCCGTAGCCCGGACCGGCGGTCACGAAGCTCTCGGCGATGATCATGTCCTTGCTGAAGAACCCGGCCGTGAACGGGAAGCCCGCGAGGTTCAGACACCCCACCAGCATCGCGATACCGACGATCCCCCAGCCCTTCATGAACGCCACGCCCGAGAGCTTCCGCAGGTCGAGCTGCCCGCCGAAGCCGTGCATCACCGCACCGCAGCACAGGAACAGCGTCGCCTTGAAGAACGCGTGGGTGAAGACGTGATATGCCGCCCCGGCACTGCTCAGCACCGCCAGGCCGCAGAACATGTACCCCAGCTGCGACACCGTCGAATACGCCATGATCCGCTTGATGTCGAACTGGGCCATGCCGATCGTCGCCGCCAGCAGCGCCGTGATCGCCCCGACCCACCCGACGATGGGCAGCGCGTACTCACTCACCAGGAACAGCGGGTAGGTCCGTGCGATCAGATAGACACCGGCCGTCACCATCGTGGCCGCATGGATGAGGGCGCTGACCGGGGTCGGGCCCTCCATCGCGTCGGGCAGCCAGACATACAGCGGCAGCTGCGCACTCTTGCCGAACGCGCCGATCATGAACAGGATCGGGATCAGCGAGACCGTCAGCGGCACATCGCCGACGTGCCCGGCCTTGACCGCCTCGATGTAGGGCTGCACCAGCGGCCACAGCTCGGGGTAGCTGATCGTGCCGAACTTCACGAACGTCAGGAAGATCCCCATCAGCAACCCGAAGTCGCCGATGCGGTTCATGATGAACGCCTTCTTGGCCGCGTCCACCGCCGCGGGCTTCTTGTAGAAGTAGCCGATCAGCAGGTAGGAGCACAGGCCCACACCCTCCCAGCCGAGGAAGAGCACCAGCAGGTTCTCGCCCATCACCAGACAGGCCATGCTGAAGACGAACAGGTTGAACGCCGCGAAGAACCGGCAGTAGCCCGTCCCCACATCGTGGCTCATGTACTCGCTGGCATAGAGCGCAATCAGCGTCGCCAGCCCCGTGACAAACAGCATCCACAGGCAGGTCAGCGTGTCGATGTAGAACGCAAAGTCGGCGTGGAAGTTCTGCCCCGTGCCCTTGCCCCACGACAGGTCGAACCACTCAAACGCGGTGACCACCATCGTCGAACCCGGCGCCATGCCGCTGAGGTGCTGGTAGGCCCCCACCGCCACGCCGAACGCCCCGGCCAGACACCCGACCGTCAGGAACGCCGGGAGCTTGCTCTTGACCTTGAAGATCGCCGCGAACGTCGCCAGCAGCAGGCCCACGATCGGCAGCAGCGGGATCAGCGCGATCCAGAGCGGGCCCTCGACCGGCGTGGCGATGCCGTGCGAAACGGCGTGACCGACCTGTTCGGCCGCGTGCCCGGCGTCGGCGTGCCCGTCTTGGACGAGCGAACCGGTCAGGCTTGCAACGAGGCTCGGGATGGTGTGGATCAGCGTGGTCAAACCAGTGGGTTCCGTTCTCGATGAGGCCCGTGTCGGGCCTCTCCTGCGGGCTCAGCCCTGCATCTCTCGCCATTCCTCGCCGCTCAGCGAGTCCTTCTTCCTGAACAGCAGCACCACGAGCGCCAGGGCCAGAGCCGCCTCCGCCGCCGCGATGGTGAGCACAAAGATCACAAACGTCTGCCCCGTGTGGTGCAGGTGGAACCGGCTGAACGCGATCAGCGCGAGCCCCGCCGCCTGAAACATCAACTCGGTGCACAGGAACATGATGATCAGGTTCCGCCGCGTGACGAAACCGACCATGCCGATCACAAACAGCACCGCCGACAGGAACAGATAGTGCGCCAGCGCCGGCGTGCTCATCGGCTCGGGGAACCCGGCCTGCGCGAGCGTCGACGACGCGGTGTGCACGAGATTCGCCATGCCGAAGGTCACGGGCGGACCTCCTTGTCGCTGAACACGCCGCCCTCGGCGCTGAGCGCCCGCGACTGGCGGAGCTTGGCCTCTTCCTCAAACTCGACCTGCTTGCGGCTCAGCACCGTCGCGCCGAGCATCGCCATCAGCAGCACCACGCCGGCGATCTCGATCGACCCGGGGTGCTCGTTGAGCAGATCAAACCCGACCGCCTCGACGTTCTTGACCCCGAGATCGTCCGGGATCGCCACCACCCGCTCACCCTCGAGCCCCAGGACCGTCACCGTCCCGGCCTCAGGATCGAGCGCGACGAACGACTCGCCCTCTTCGACTGTCCCCTCACGCTCCAGCGAACGCATCACCTTCTCGGGCGTGACCTTGTTGGGCATCTGGGCAAGCAGCGCGTCGGGGTGGATCGCCGAGGGTGCCTCGAGCGTCGTCGAGCCCTTGAAGAACATCGTCGTCAGGGCCGCCAGCAGCACGAAGCCCGTCACCGCCGCCACCACCGGCGAACGCGACTCGACGTCGTACTCGGCCAGCGACTCGAGCTGGTCCTCGCTCGGGGCCTGCGTCGCGAGCATGATGACAAACAGGTACGTAATCAGGATCGCCCCGGCGTACACGATCACCAGCGCAAACGCCATGAACTCGGCGCTCAGGATCAGATACAGCCCGCAGCTGGCCAGAATCGTCAGGATGAAGTACAGCGCCGCGTACACCGGCCGCGGGTGCGTGATGACCCGCAACGCGCTCCCCGCCGCGATGATACCGAAGATGTAGAAGTTGTAGTTGGGCAGCTGCTCAGGGTTCCTCAGACCAAGACCCAGCAGCACGATGCCGATCCCCAGCCCGCCCAGCACCGCGCCGATCACCTGCGGGTTCACCCGCTTGCGCGGCAGCGCGAGGCACAGCCCGACCCCGCCGAAGGCAAGACCGAGAAACAACAGGAAGGGATGCGTCAGTTGCTCCAAGACCCGCCCCGAATGCTCGCCACACGACGCCGTCACGCCGGGGCAGGAACCCAATCGAACAACTCCGACTCAAGCCCGCGACACCTCGCGGCTCGGAGGCCGAGAGGATAGAGCGGCCACTAGCTTGCTTCAACACGCCGCCAGCCGATCCGGACGCCTTTGCCCTGTTGCGAACCGGACGCAATCAGACCGACACAGGCCCCGACGCGGGCCCAACCCCCCCGCCGTACCATCCGCCCGTGCCCGATCCACTCCCGCCAACCCCAAACCGCCCCACATGGCTCCCCAACGCCCTCGTCTGGGCCAGGCTGGTGCTGGCCGGGGTATTCGTGTGGCTCGTCTCCGCCAAGCCGCTCGCCTCCGACGCCGCGCTCGTGGCCGCCACCGCAATCTTCATCCTCGCCGCCATCACCGACTGGCTCGACGGCAAGCTCGCCCGGGCGTGGAACTGCGTCTCCCGATTCGGCCGCATCATGGACAGCTTCGCCGACAAGATCCTCGTCCTCGGGGCCTTCGTCTGCCTCGCCGGACCGACCTTCGCCTCCGAGGTCCCCAGCCCCGATGGGGGTGCGCTGATAAGGTATCAAGCCTCAGGTGTTTACCCCTGGATGGCTGTGCTCATTCTCGGCCGCGAGCTGCTGATCACCAGCCTCCGAGGCCTCATCGAGGGCGAAGGCGGTGATTTCTCCGCCATCTGGGCCGGCAAGTGGAAGATGATCGCCCAGTCGATCGCCATCCCCTTGATTCTGCTGGTGTTGGCCTTCGCCCCGTGGCGACCCGGCACCCCCGGCCGCTGGGTCATCGACATCACCGCCTGGACCACCCTGCTCATCACCGTCGCCAGCGCCATCCCCTACATTCAGCGGGCCATGGCCTTCCGGCCAGCCACCGGCCCGACGGAGCCCCCCTCGCCATGAACCTGCCCCTCTCCCCCAACGCCGACCGCCTCATGACCACCTTCAGCCTCGGCCGGTGCCGCCCCGCCTCGGGCACCTGGGGCTCGCTGCCGCCGGTGATCGTCGCCGGGCTCCTGCTCGCCTTCGGGGTCCAGAGCGCCAGCCTGCTCTTCGGGCTGGTCATGGCCGCACTCGTCGGGATCTTCTCGGGAGCCTGCGTCCGCTTCGGCGACCGGGCGGTCGCCACCTTCGGCAAGAGCGACCCCTCCGAGGTCGTCGCCGACGAGACCGCCGGCATGGCCCTGGTCCTGGCCTTCCTGCCCGCGGGCACGACCGACTCGTTCGGCCTGGCCGTGGTCACGCTCGGCTTCGCCTTCGTCGCCTTCCGCCTGCTCGACATCGTCAAGCCGTTCCCCGCCGACTGGCTCGAGAACCGCCCCGGCGGCTGGGGCATCCTGCTCGACGACCTGATGGCCGCGGTCTACGCCATCATCGCGCTGCACATCGCCGCGATGGTCATCTGAGAAACAGAGCCGCGGGCGTCAGCACGCGGAAGGGGCGCCGCGCGCGTAACGCTGTCGTAGTGCCGCTCCGCCCTCGGCACGACGCGTCCTGCGCGCACAAACCCGAAGCCGGACTCAGGCTCGGCCTACTCCGCCACCCACTCATCATTGCTCTCATCAAAGTCCGGCAGCATGCCGTTGGGGTCCAGCGTCACCCGCACCACCCGCCGACCCTTGGGGTTCCACCCCGCGGTCCACGCGTTGGTCGTCGCCCAGATCTCCACCGGCAGCCTGCGGAAGTCCGTCGAGCCGTCGTCGTACTCGACCTCGAGCTCCACCGGCATCACCATGTCGCGCCGGTTCTCGAGATCGACATAGACCCAGTCCCCGTCCTCGTTCTCCTCCACGGCGACGACCGCCTGGTCGAGCTCCGACGTCGAGTAGAACCAGCCCCTCCAGAACCAGGCCAGGTCCGCGCCCGCGACGTCCTCCATGGTGCGGAAGAAGTCGGCCGGCTGCGGGTGCTTGAAGGCCCACCTGTCGATGTACTCACGGAACGCCCTGTCGAACCGTTCCGGCCCGAGGACATTCTCGCGGAGCTGCCACAGCGCAGCCGCAGGCTTGCCGTAGGCGAGGTACCCGAGCCTGCCCCGCCAGATCTGATCCGGGTAGCTCATGATCGGCTGCTGGTTGTCGCGGGACTGGCTGCTGACCATCCGGCCCGGCGTGCCCCGGCCGTTCTCGTCGGTCTCATCAAAGTAGTCCGCCTTGGTGTAGATGTTGAGGAACGTATTGAATCCCTCGTCCATCCACGCATACCGCCGCTCGTCGGTGTTGACCATCATCGGGAACCAGTTGTGCCCGAACTCGTGGTCGGTCACGCCGTAGAGGCTCCGCTCGCTCCTGCGCGCGCGGCAGAACACAATCCCGGGATACTCCATCCCGCCCACGCGCCCGTTCACGTTCACCGCGACGGCGTACGGGTACGGGTGCCACTGTGCGCTGTTGAACCCGATCGAGTGCTGCGCCATCGCGACCGCGTTCTGCCAGTGCTCGATGCCCTCCTTCGGGTAGGCCGCCTGCACGAAGACGTTGCCGTCGTGCATCGTGCCCCGGTCGGAAATCTCCAAGTTCGCCCCGTCCCAGATGAACGCGTCGCTCGACGCCCACGCAAACGTCCGCACGTTCTTGGCCTCAAACGCCCACGTCAGGGGCTCCTCGCCCGCCGGCCAGCTCGCCGGGTCACCGACCTCCTCGGCCGAGCGGATCGTGACCGTCTCGGTCGAACGCCGCGCGCGCTCATAACGCGCCTTGGCCTCGTCGGTCAGCACGTCCGAGGCGTTCTGCAGCAGCCCGCTCGAGACCACCACGTGCGACCGCGGTGCCGTGATCCGCACGTCATAGTCACCAAAGTTCGTGTAGAACTCGCCCTGCCCGAGATAGCCCAGCGTGTTCCAGCCATCGATATCGTCGTACATCACGACCGCCGGGAACCACTGCGCAAGCTCGAACACCGCGCCCTGCTCGACATCCTCGACCGCCAGCCGGTCGGCCCCGAACGGCGGGATGTTGAAGCTCCACGCGATCTGGAACGTGAACGTCTCGCCCGGCTCGATCGGGTCGTCCAGATCGATGCGGCCCAGCGTGTCGTAGACCGCCATCTCCAGGTCCCGCCCGTCGCTTGTCAGCGACGTGATCGCGTACCCGCCCTCAAACCCCTCGCGGTAGCCGAACCGGCTGCCGGGCTCTTTGCTGAGCGCCCCGACCGAGTCCTCCCGGAAGAGGTTCTGCTCGAGGTGCAACCAGACATAGCTCAGCGTGTCCGGCGAGTTGTTGTGGTAGGTCACCGTCGCGCGGCCGCTGACGGCCCGCTCCTCGGCGTGCAGCGTCGCGTCGATCGAGTAGTCCACCTTCTGCTGCCAGTAGTCCACCCCCGGCGCACCCGAGCCCAGCCGGACCCGGTTGGCCTGGGGCCAGTCGAGAGGCGCGAAGATGTGCGTGCCCTGAAAGCCGGTCGGCGCCCGGAACGCCGAGTCAAACGTCGGGCCCGCCGGGCTCGAACGCGTCGGCTCCGGACGCTCGTCCGCACCCGCGTCGCCGTCCTGCGCCACCGCCGGACCAACAAGCCCGAGCACAGCCCCGCTCACCAACACCGCCAGCTTCACCAGCGAACGACTCCACGCACCCTGTCTGCGAGCCATCGAGGCCTCCTTCCGCGGCAAACCGCTTCCAGAGAGCATAGAAGACGACAACACAAGCCGTGGGCTGCGGTAATTCGGGCGTCTGTCACCAGGGCTTCTGGATGAGGCACAGCCCGGACGGGTCCGCGTAGGGCCCCTCCTGCCCGTGCTTCTCCGGGCCCATCAGCGTCAGCGCGGGCGGCGCGCCGGCACGGGCCAGCCACTCGTCGAGCGCCCGACGAACGCCACCCTGCCCCGTGCGGTCGTACTCGGCCGCCATCGGGCTCGCATCATGCAGCACGAGCAGCCCACCGGGGACCAGGCTCGGATACCACAGATCCAGCTCCGCGACCGTGTGCTCATACTGATGACTCGAGTCGATCACGACGCACGCCGGATCGCCCCCGAGATAGGCACGCGCCGCCTCGACCGCGTCCGGCGACGCCGAGTCGGACGTGTGCAGCCCCACATGGCCGCCAAGCCCCGCCCGATCGATCCACCCCCGCGTGTACTCGGTGAACTTCTCGCTCAGATCGATCGAGAACAGCCCGTTCCGGGCCCCCATCCGCCGGAGTGCCCAGCCCAGCATCAGGCACGAGTAGCCCGCAAAGTGCCCGAGCTGCACGACGCGGCGGATCCCCGACCCGTTCACCAGGCCGAGGAGCGTCGAGGCCATCGGCACCGCCATCTCGCCCACCATCTTCAACCGCAGGGTCTCGTCGTACCACTCCAACAGCAGGTCCCGCTCGTCGTCCTCGAGCACCCGGTAGAGGTCGGGCTCGTAGCCCCGGCCCGCCGCAGCGTGCCACCAGAACCGGATGTGGTCAGACGCGTGGGCGCTGACGGTGCGGGGCGGCGTGTCGGTGGGTGGCGTGGTCACGCACCCACAGTAGGAATGCTCCGACCGGACGACCCCGCACCGAAACCGGCCGCACGACACTGCCAACAATCCCCCATGCCCTGCCTTGTCGCCGCTATCGGATTGATCTTCCCCAGGCTCGCCATGGTGCTGCTGGTCATCTTCGGCGACTATCTGGGTCGCGCCTACGAGACCACCCTCTGGCCGCTGCTCGGGTTCTTCTTCGCCCCCTACTCCACTCTGGCCTACGCCTTCGCCATGAATCACGGCGGCGGCCTCGGGGGATTCCACCTGGTGATCTTCGTCATCGCCGTGCTCGTCGATCTGGGTGTGATCGGGGGCAGCGGGCACTCGGCCAGCCGCTCCGGACGCAAATAGACCGACCGGTCTATCCATTGCAGCCCACCCTGGTGCGCGGCCGCGTAGGTCACGGCTGAGAAACACCTTCCCCACTTCTGGGCTTCACCCGATGCCTCCGTCCGATACCAAGAACATGGCACGGACCAAGAGTGATCGCGCGCGCACGCGCCGCAACGAATCGGAAGCCTCAGACGCGCTCTGGAGCAGGGTGGTATGGCTCGGGCTTGCACTGGGGTGGGTCTTCCTCACCGCCAGCCTGCTCAGCTTCGACCGGGCCGACCCGCCAAGCGCCAGCGCCTGGCCGGTCAACGACCCCATCCAGAACTGGTGCGGCCCGGCCGGGGCGTTCCTCGCCTCGTGGCTGCTGCGATTCCTCGGGTGGGGCGCGTGGATGGTCCTGATCCTCACCGGCCTCGCGCTGGCACAGCCGCTCTTCGGCCGCCGCATCGCCCAGCCCGTCGTCCGCAGCATCGGCACCGTCATGCTCATGGCCTCGATCTGCGGTCTGGTAGGCCTGGCGATGCCCCGCTCCGGCCCCACCGGCCACCTGCCCGGGGGCGAACTCGGCCTGGTCGTCTCTCACGAACTCGCCTCACGCTTCGGCGGCGTGGGCGCCTCGCTCTGGATGCTGCTGCTGGCCCTGGTCGGCCTGGTCGTCGCGTTCGACCGGCTGGTCTTTGCGATCCCCGCCGCGATCTGGGCACGCTTTGCCCCCGCGGCACAGACCGCGGGCGGGCGGGCCGTCACCGGCGCCGGTGCCGGCGCAGCCGCAACGGTCCGCGCGGGCGGCGGCCTCATCGGCGCTCTGGCCACCATGCTCCGCGACCGCGCCCCGGTCGCCATCAAGGTCACCGATCTGGAAGAAGAAGACGTCGCCGAGGCCGAGGCCAACGAGGTCGCGACCCGCCGGGCCAGCAAGCCCAAGCGCACCGTCAAGCTCGAGCCCCGGGCCGAGATCGACGAGGACGCCCTTGACGCGGGGAGCGTCGTCACCGAGGACGAACTCGAAGACGAGGGCGCGGAAGACGAATACGAAGAGGACGAGTACGAAGAGGACGCCGAGTACGAGGAGGAAGAGGAGGACGAGGACGAGCTCCCCGGCGCCCCGCAGGTCTTCAGCGAGGATCAGCTCCGCGAGAAGATGGCGGCGCTGCCCGTGCGCTTCGCCTCGACCAGCCGCAAGATCGCGACCGAGGACGACCTCCGCGACCTCCAGAACGAGCAGGCCCTCGAGGGCTACAAGTTCCCCGGCCTCGATCTGCTGGTCGAACCCGAGGAGAACTTCACCGCCAAGCTCGAGTCGCTCGTCCGCGAGCAGGCCGAGGCACTCGAGTCGGCGCTCCGCGAGTACAAGATCGACGGCGAGGTCGCGGGCATCGAGTCCGGGCCGGTGATCACGCAGTACGACGTCCGCCTCGCGCCCGGTACCAAGGTCGCGGCCCTCAACGCCGTGTCGAGCGATGTTGCGCGCGCGCTCAAGGCGGTCAACATCCGCATCGTCGCCAACCAGGCCGGACGCGACACCGTCGGCGTCGAGGTGCCCAACCCGACCAAGGAGAAGGTGCGCCTCAAGGAGCTCATGAGCAACCGCGACGATTTCGCGAAGATGAAGCTCCCGATGTTCCTCGGCAAGGACGCCTCGGGCGAGCCGCTGATCGCCGACCTCACGCAGATGCCCCACATGCTCATCGCCGGCACCACCGGCTCGGGCAAGAGCGTGTGCATGAACACGATCATCATGAGCTTCCTCTACACCCGCAAGCCCAACGAGCTCAAGCTCGTCTTGGTCGATCCCAAGATGGTCGAGATGAGCCAGTTCAAGGACATCCCGCACCTGATGTGCCCGGTCATCACCGAGATGTCCAAAGCCGCGGCGATCCTCGAGTGGGCGTGCAAGAAGATGGACGAGCGCTACGAACTGCTCGCCGAGGCCGGCTGCCGCGACATCGCCAGCTACAACGACCTCGAGTGGGACGACCTCCGCGACCGCATGAACCCCAAGAGCGAGGAGGAGGAAGCGGGCATCCCGCGCAAGCTCCCCTACATGGTCTTCGTCATCGACGAGCTCGCCGACCTGATGATGACCAACAAGGAGGTCGAGGGCTCGATCGTCCGCATCGCCCAGAAGGCCCGCGCCGTCGGCATCCACCTCATCCTCGCGACGCAGCGACCCCAGGCCAACGTCGTCACCGGCCTGATCAAGAGCAACATGCCCTGCCGCGTGACCTTCAAGGTCGCCAGCGGCATGGACTCCCGCATCGTCCTCGACCAGAAGGGCGGCGAGCTGCTGCTCGGCCAGGGCGACATGCTCTTCCTGAGCCCGCGCTCCAGCAAACTGACCCGCTCGCAGGGCACGCTCGTGGACGACGCCGAGATCCGGCGCGTCGTGCGGTTCCTCAAGGACGTGGCTGCGCCGAGCTTCGAGCGGCAGCTGCTCCAGCTCCGCTCCGGCGGCAGCGATGAGGAACGCATTCAGGACAGCCAGAACAACTCCTCGGCCTCGCTTAAGGCGGCCCAGGAAGACCCCATGTTCGACCGCGCCGTCGAGATCGTGCTGGAGACCCGCCGCGGGTCGGTGTCGCTTCTGCAGCGGCGCCTCGCGATCGGCTACACCCGGTCGAGCCGCCTGATCGACCTCATGGGCATCGCCGGCATCATCAGCGAGCACAAGGGCTCGGTCGCCCGCGACGTGCTCATCACCCCCGAGGACTGGGAGCGGATGAAGATCCTCGCCGACGAGGAGGCCACCCGGACCGGCCAGAGCCCGGTGTTCGGCTCCGGCAGCGACAGCCTGTTCCCCGAGAACGACGACGAGGCCGACGGCCCCGCCGAGACCGCCGTCGAAGAACCGCCCTTCGCGACCGACGACGACGAGGCCGCCGAGGCGGAGGCCGAGGAAGAGGACGAGGACGGCGAGTGGGAAGAGGTCGCCGAGGGCGACGAAGAAGAGGAAGACGAGGACGACGCCGAGTACGAGGCCAGCGACGACGAGGAAGAAGAGGAAGAGGACGAGGAGTACGAGTACGTCGACGAAGATGGTGAGGACGACGAAGAAGAGGACGCCGAGGTCGAGGACGAGGCCGAGACCGAGGATGAGGACGAGTGGGAAGAGGACGACGAGGACACCGACCCCACCGATTCCGGACAACCAGATCGTCTGTACGGCGCGGCCTGAGCCCGGACGGGCGACCGGTTACGGGATTCCGGGTGGAAACCCGCGCGAAATTGCGTGATCCGGCGGCGGCAGCGAAATCGGGGGCTCGAACATCCGAACCTATACTCGGCGGCACGCTGCGGGCGGTCTGCGTGCGCACCTCGGGACAACGCAACCGTGCCCGAGCGTCCGCCCCGGACACCCCGCCAGACAGCGTGAACGAGACAGATCACCTCCGATGAGACCCAACTGGGCAGAAGGACACTCCCGATGATGAAGCAGATGAAGACCCGCGTTCTTGGGCTCGTGATGGCGGCCGGCCTGGTGGCAACACCGGCGATCGCGACCCCCCCGGCGCTGGACCGCGTCTCGCCCGACACGCCGATCATTATCGGGATCAAGAGCCTCTCAGAGTTCTCCGGCGACACCCAGAAGTGGGCCCAGGCCGTCCTGCCCCCCGAGGCCGGGATGCAGGTGATGATGATGAACCAGATGCTCTCGCTACCGGGGCTCAACCCCGACGGCTCGGCCGCGGTCTCGCTCTCGTTCCCCAACGGCATGCAGGCCGAGCCGGTCCCGACGCTGATCCTGCCCATGGCCGACTACGGCGCCTTCGTCGAGGCGATGCAGGGCAACGCCGCCGACGGCGTCGCCGCCCTCAACATGATGGGCAACACCATGTACGCCAAGAACCTCGGCGACGGCTTCATGGCCATGAGCCCCGAGATGGGCTCGGTCGAGAGCTTCTCCGGCAAGACCGGCCAGACCAAGGCCCACAAGGCCCGCATGGGCGCCCGCGGCACCGCGGCGGCCGACGGCGCTGACGTCTTCGTCGTGCTCGACATCGAGTCCATGCGTCCGATGCTCGAGGGCGGCCTCGAAGAGATGAAGGGCCAGATGGAGATGGCCGCGATGATGGGCGGCGAGGCCGCCGCCGCACAGATCCAGACCATGACCAGCGTCCTTGACTCCGTCGTCGCCGACGGCCGCACGGCGGTGGTCGGGCTCGGGCTCGACGACTCCGGTGTCTGGCTCGACTTCGCCGGCCAGTTCGCCGAGGGCTCGGACACCGGCAAGATCTTCGCCGACTCCGGCAACTCGACGCCGCTGCTCGGCGCGGTGCCCAACATGCCCTACGTGATGGCGATGGCCTTCGACCTCTCCAACCCCGGCATCCAGGGCCTGATGGCCCAGGCCGCCGAGATGAACAAGGGCATGGGCTTCTCGGTCAGCACCGGCGAGATGATGAAGCACGCCAAGGGCCAGGCGATGGTCATGGGCACCACCCCCGGGCTCTTCGCCGGCGGGCTCTTCTCCAACACCGTGCAGTTCACCGCGAGCGACAACCCCGAGGCCCTGCTCGCCGCGATGAAGACCTCGATGACCGAGATGAACGGGCAGTCCAACGAGGGCATGATCTTCAAGACCTCGTTCGCCGAGAACGCCGGCGAAGCCGGCGGCAAGAAGCTCTGCTCGTGGAGCCTCGCGATGGAGGCCGACCCCAACCACGAGAACGCCATGGCCGCCAGCATGGCCCTCAGCCAGATGACAATGCTCTTCGGCGGCCAGACCGGCCCCTCCGGCTACGCCACCACCACCGACAAGGGCATGTTCTCGACCTTCTCCAAGAACAGCAAGCTCATGGAGCAGGTGCTCGCCGGCGGTGACTCAATGGCCAACAACGACATGCTCAAGAACGCCGCGGCCCACCTCCCCGCCGACCGCACCGCCGAGTTCTACCTCAACATCAAGGGTGTCCTCGACATGGTCGGCCCCATGATGGCCATGTTCGCCCCCGGCACCGACCTCGGCCAACTGCCCGAGCAGATGAACCCGATCGCGCTCGGACTGGCCACCGGCGGCAGCGGCATGCACGCCCGCATCTACCTGCCCGGCGACGTCCTCGAGTTCGCCGGCTCGATGGCCCAGAAGTTCGGCGGCGAGGGTGACTGGGAAGACGTGGACGACGAGCCCAACGCCCGCCCCCGCTTCTGATTCCATCCCTTTGCACCAGAGCCGCCTCTTGCATCAGATCCGCCGGCCCGGGGACGATCCCCCGGGCCGGCGTTCGTTCTACGCTCCACCGATGACGCCGCCCCCCGACACCACGCGATGGCAACTGGCCGCGGGCCGCTCGCTCACGCTCGACCGGCCCCGCGTGATGGCCATCGTCAACGCCACGCCCGACAGCTTCTTCGCCGGCTCTCGCGCCGACTCCATCGACAAAGCCGTCGCGATGGCCGCGACGGCCGTGCGCGAGGGCGCGGACATGCTGGACATCGGCGGCGAATCGACCCGCCCCGGGGCGGCGAGAGTCGACCAGGCCGAGCAGACCCGACGCGTGGTGCCGGTGATCGAAGCCATCCGCGCGCACAGCGACCCCGCTCTGGCAGCCATCCCCATAAGCATCGACACCACCCTGCCCGCCGTCGCCCGAGCCGCGATCGACGCCGGGGCCGACGCGATCAACGACGTCTCCGGCGCGACCGAGTGCGCCGGGGCCATGCTCGCTGTCGCCGCAGCGACGGGCGCCGGCCTCATCCTCATGCACAGGCTCCTCCCGCCCGAGCAGGACAGCTTCAGCGACCGGTACGCCCACGAGCCTGAATATGCAGACATCGTCGCGGAGGTGCGCAGCGTGCTCCTGTCCCGAGCGGCCGAAGCCGAGCGAGCGGGGGTCGCCCGGGGCTCGATCATGCTCGACCCCGGTCTCGGCTTCGGCAAGTCGGTCGAGCAGAATCTGGAGCTTGTGCGGCGGAGCGGGGAACTGCTCAGCACCGGATACCCGCTGCTGAGCGCCACGAGCCGGAAGAGCTTCGTGGGCAGGGTCAGCCTGCCCGGGGTGGAACAGAGTTCGCCGGAGGAGCGTTTACCCGGATCGGTGGCGTTCAGCGTGCTGCACCTCGTGTCGGGCGCCCGGGTGTTCCGGGTGCACGACGCGGGGCCCCAGCGGGCGGCCCTCGACGCGGCATGGGCGATCGTCGCCCCGCCGCGCTAGACTCTGGCCACCGAAAGAACCACGCCCGCCGCCAACGGTCGGGAGTGACAAACGTAAGGAGCCGCGATGGCTAGCGAGAACGTATCAGAGCTGACGACCGACAACTTCCAGGCCCAGGTGCTCGAGGCCGACACGCCCGTGCTCGTGGATTTCTGGGCCGAGTGGTGCATGCCGTGCCGCATGCTCGCCCCGACGATCGACCAGGTCGCCGAGGACTTCAAGGGCCGCGTCAAGGTCGGCAAGGTCGACACCGACAGCAACCAGGCGCTGGGTGTGCAGTTCGAGATCTCGGCCATCCCCACCGTCATCATCTTCAAGGGTGGTCAGGTGTTCAAGAAGTTTGTCGGCCTGACCAACAAGGCCGATCTTGACGCGGCGCTCGAGAGCGCGCTCTCGGCCTGAGTCTCGGGACAGGACGCCTGCACATGACCACCGATTCCTCGATCGAGTCCACCGCGCCCGGTCCGACGCGCACGCTCCGGTGCGGCGCCGTCGGTGTCGGCCGCATGGGCCAGCACCACGCCCGGGTCTACGCCAACGAGCCCGGGTGCGAGCTCGTCGGGGTCGTGGACGCGCGGTTCGAGCGCGCGCAGGAGATCGCCGACCGGCACGAGAGCACCGCGTTCGAGACCGAGCGGCAGCTGCTCGACGCGGGCGTGGACGCGGTCACCATCGCGGTGCCCACGACGCAGCACTTCCGCTCGGCGCAGTGCTTCCTCGAGGCCGGCGTCGCCTGCCTGATCGAGAAGCCGCTGGCCGGCGACACCGAGACCGCCCAGCGCATCAAGCAGCTCGCCGAGCAGCACGGCTCGATCCTCATGGTCGGGCACATCGAACGCTACAACCCGGTCATCCGCGCGATGCGCAAGGCGACCGAGGACGGCCTCGAGGTGCAGCCGCGCTTCATCGAGGTGCACCGCGTCAGCCCCATGACCTTCCGCTCGGTGGACACCAGCGTCGTCATGGACATGATGATCCACGACCTCGACGTGGTGCTCATGCTCATGGACGGCAACGAGCCCGACGAGATCCAGGCCGCGGGCGTCGCCGTCGTCACCGAGCACGAGGACATCTGCAACGCCCGCCTGACCTGGCGTCGGCCTCAGGGCAACTGCGTGGCGAACATCACCGCCAGCCGGCTGGCCCTCAAGACCGAACGGGTCACGCGCATCACCGGCGAGAACGCCTACATCAAGATCGACTACGGCAACAAGTACGGCACGGTCATCAGCCGCACCGCCAACGAGATCCAGATGCAGGAGGTCCGCGAACAGCTCCGCCGCGGCGAGGACCTGACCAACCTGGCCTGGGCCGACCTGGTCAACATCGAGCCCCTCACCATCGACGACGCCGAACCCCTGCTCATGGAGATCCGGGGCTTCCTGGACGCCGTGCGGCGGGGCGAGCAGCCCCCGATCAACGCCGAGGCCGGGTTCGCCAACGTCCGGACCGCCGAGCGGATCGTCCAGGCCGTCCGCGAAACCATGGGCGTCAGCGAGCCCGCCTCCGCTCGCGACTAGGGCCCCGGAACACCCTCCGGATTCCTCTCTCCAAGGTTTTACTCGATCCATGCACGACTTCCGCTAGACTAGCCTCACACCGAGCCGTCGCTGTGCGTGTGTCGCAGCCACAACAGGACCGGTGATTCCCGATCAAACCGACTCTCCCCAAGAGCGGTGCATCCGACGCGTTAGACCATGCCTGACTCCGAGAAGACCATCGAGCGTGCCGACTCTGTCGGCGGGTCGTCCAGCCAGAACCTCACCCCCGAGATCGAGGCCGAGATCGCCGCGGCGATGGCCGATATCGATCAGGCGGCCGAAGCGGCGGAAGCCGCCGACGCGGCCAAGCCGAACACCGGCGGCAAGGGTCGCGGCAAGATCCGCGGGCCGCGAGTGGTCCAGGCCGGACGCGAGCACCGCACCGGGAAGGTCGTCAGCGTCGGCCCCAACGACATCTTCGTCGAGTTCGGCCCCAAAGAGCTCGGCGTCGTCGAACGCACGCAGTTCCCCGAAGAGGCCGACCTGCCCAAGGTCGGCGACGACCTCGCGCTGATCGTCAACCGCTTCGACTCGGCCGAGTCGCTCTTCATCTGCTCGCGCCCCGGCACGGTGCAGAAGGCCGACTGGGAGATGCTCCAGCCCGGACAGACCGTCGAGGCCCGCGTCACGGGAGTCAACAAGGG
Organism: Phycisphaerales bacterium JB054; assembly: GCA_043100935.1. Taxonomy (GTDB): domain Bacteria; phylum Planctomycetota; class Phycisphaerae; order Phycisphaerales; family UBA1924; genus PNC22. The sequence continues at coordinate 27,284 of JBICHP010000010.1, read as the reverse complement.
CGGCCTCGAGCTCGAGATCGCCGGCCACCGCGCGTTCATGCCCGCCAGCCAGGTCTCGCTCGACCACATCGCCGACCTCTCGGTCTTCATGGGCGAGAAGCTCACCTGCACCGTCAGCCGCATCGACCGCGCCGGCAAGGGCAACATCGTCCTCAGCCGACGCGACATGCTCAAGGCCGAACGCGCCGAGCAGGCCTCCAAGCTCCGCGAGACGCTCCACGAGGGCGACACCGTCGAGGGCGTCGTCCGCAAGATCATGCCCTTCGGCGCCTTCGTCGACCTCGGCGGTATCGACGGGCTCGTCCACGTCTCCGACCTCTCCCACGAGCGGGTCAACATGGGCGAGAAGAACGTCGCCCGCCACGTGCAGGAGGGCGAACGCGTCCGCGTGCAGGTGCTCAAGATCGACTGGGACGCCGAGCGGATCTCGCTGGGCATCAAGCAGCTCGGCGAAGACCCCTTCCAGACCGCCGCCGCCGACATCGTCGAGGGCGCAGAGGTCAACGGCCGCGTCACCAAGATCATGGACTTCGGCGCGTTCGTCGAGGTCGCGCCGGGCGTCGAGGGCCTGGTGCACATCTCCGAGATCGACTGGCGCCGCATCGCGAGCGTGAGCGACGTGCTCAAGCAGGACGAGATCATCTCGGCCAAGGTGCTGAGCATCGATCCCGAGAGCCGCCGCATCTCGCTCTCGATCAAGCAGACCAAGGAACGCCCCGAGGGCGCCGAGGGCCCTGGCGAAGCCGGCGACCGCCCGCCGCAGAAAAAGCCCAAGGGCATCCGCGACCGCTCCGGCTTCCGCTCCGGACCCGAGCGCGACACCCGCTCGGCCGAAGAGATCCTCAAGGAGACCCCCGCGATGCGCCGTCTCCGCGAGAAGTTCGCCAGCGGCGGCTTCAAGGGCGGCCTGGGCTAACCCGGTTTCAACTCGTCACCCGAAACGTCACGGCTCCTCGGGCCGTGGCGTTTTCATTTGCCGCCGGCGAGCCGTTCCATGTCCGGCTCGTCGCACGCCGGCCAGCCCGAGGCCTCGACGAACCGCCGGCGGAGGTCCGCAGCGATCGCCGCGGGACGGAGATCCGTCCGCGCGTAGTCGACCGGCGGCAGGAACCGCACCGTCGAATGGCTCGTCCGCCAGAGGCTGGACCACGCCGGGTCCACCCGCGGCGTGCCGTCGATGATGACCGGCTGCACCCGCGCCCCGCTCTTGTGCACAATCAGCCCGACCCCCGGCAGAAAGGGCAGGATGTGCCTCGCCGGACGCTCGAGCGTGCCCTCGGGGAAGATGCCGATCACACCGCCGCCCTGCAGATGCCGGATCGCCTCGCGTGCCGCGGCGATCTCCCGCCCGTTGCGGTCCACGCCGATCACCTCCACCCACCGCCAGAACCAGTTCAGCCCGTCGATCTGCATGTCGTCGGCCATCATCCAGCGGACAAAGAACGGGCACGCACTCTGCACCAGCAGCGGGTCGACCCCGGCCGTGTGGTTGGCGACGATCAGCAGCGGACCGGCATCGCGCCCGTCGGGGATGTGCTCTCCCCCCAGCACCCGCAGCCGGTGCACCCGCCGGACGTACACCCCCACAAACGGCCAGATCAGCCCGGTCTCGATGTCGCCCCGCGGGTTGTCGATCAGTCTGTGCGCAACGAAGGCCCAGCAAAGCCATAGGACAACCGCCACGATGAGCCAGGTCGTGAGCAACACGGCGGATGTTAGCGGCTGCAAAGTCAGTGACCACTTGCCGCGCCGATCTTCCCGCCCCCACTCGCTTTGGGCATTCGGTATCTCTTAGGATGTCGGCATGACGGATCTGTGGGCAGGCCGGAGGGAGACGGCACGCCGCGCGGCCGAACCTCTGGCTGTGCGGATGCGCCCGCGCTCCCTCGACGAACTCATCGGGCAGCAGCACATTCTGGGCGAGGGCAAGCTGCTCCGCCGGATGCTCCAGGCCGAGGTGATCACCTCGCTGATCGTCCACGGCCCGCCCGGGACCGGCAAGACGACGCTCGCCGGGCTGGTGGCCAACCACACCAAGCGGCACTTCGTCGCCGAGAACGCCGCGAGCGTCGGGGTCAAACGCATCCGCGAGGTCGTGGACGAGGCGACCCGCCGGCTCGAGCTCGAGGGCCGCCGGACGATCCTGTTCCTCGACGAGATCCACCGCTTCACGCGGAGCCAGCAGGACGTGCTGCTGGCGGATGTCGAGAAGGGGATCGTCACACTGATCGGCGCCACGACGGAGAACCCGCTGTTCAGCTGCAACAGCGCACTGGTCAGCCGCAGCACGCTCTTCCGGCTGGAGCCGCTGACCGAGGCCGAGATCGTCGAGGTCCTGCAACGGGCGATCGCCGACAGCGACCGCGGCTACGGCTCGCTCGACCTGCAGGTGACCGACGACGCGCTCGGCGTGTGGGCCACCAAGAGCGACGGCGACGCACGGCGCGCGCTCAACGCGCTCGAAGTCGCGGTGCTCTCGCAGGCGAGAAGCGACGGAGCGACGGAGCGACGAAGCGACGAAGGGCCGGGCCGGGAAGCCCACAGAGCCCCTCGCGCAAGCGAGGGGACAACCAGTAGAGCCCCTCGCGCAAGCGAGGGGACAACTGATAGAGCCCCTCGCGCGAGCGAGGGGACAGGGCCCATCCTCATCGACCGCGAGGTCGCCGAGGCCTCGATCCAGCAAAAAGCCGCGGTCTACGACGGCACCGGCGACGAGCACTACGACGCGATCAGCGCGATGATCAAGAGCGTGCGGGGGAGCGACCCGGACGCGGCGGTCTACTGGATCGCCCGGATGCTCGAGGCCGGCGAAGACCCGCGGTTCATCGCCCGGCGCCTGGCCATCTTGGCGAGCGAGGACATCGGCAACGCCGACCCGCGGGGGATCATGGTCGCCCAGGCCGCGTGGATGATGGTCGAGCGGATCGGGATGCCCGAGGCCCGGATCACGCTCAGCCAGTGCGCGACGTATCTGGCGCTCGCGCCGAAGAGCAACGCGGCGTACCTGGCGATCGACGCTGCGCTCAAGGACGTACGCGAGGGCCGCACCGTCGCGGTGCCTCTGCACCTGCGCGACCCCAACACCTCGCCGATCGACGACGGCGTCCGCATGCGCGACCGCGACGGCGAGCGGTACGCCTACAGCCACCGCTCCGAGCACCGCGTCGACGGGCTGCCGGTGACGGGGCAGGACTATCTCGGCGTGAAGGCGACGTACTACGAGCCGATCGATGCGGGGTTTGAGCGGGAGCTGGCCGACCGGCTGGCGAAAGTGCGTGCGTTGCGCGCGCAGCTGGCCGGGCGGCCGAACACGACTCAATCGGGCGACAAAGCTGGGCGGGCCGGACCCGAACATGCCGATACATCTGGGCTGTGATCGTGGCCGAGACACCAATCGAACTCGCCAAGGCCGAGCTGCGGACGACCATCCGCGGGCGGCTCCGTGCCATGACGCCGGCCGAACGCCGGGCCGAGTCGGCCGCGATCTGCGATCGTGCCATGGCCTGGGGCCCCCTCGCCGAGGCCTCCTGCGTCATGGCGTACGCGCCGATGGCCAGCGAGGTGGACGTGCGGCCACTGATCGAGCGGCTGCTCGAGCGGGGCATCACCGTCTGCCTGCCCCGGGTCGATTGGCAGAACCAGGGGCTCACACCGGTGCCGATCCGGGATCTGAGCCGAGACCTCGGACCCGCCGAACGGGGCGTGAGCCAGCCCCGCGCAGATCTTGCGCCGGCCGCGGACGACACCATACAAGTCATTGTCACACCAGGACTTGCGTTCGACAGCGCCGGCGGGCGGCTGGGGCAGGGCGGGGGCTTCTACGATCGGTGGTTGGCCGACCGGGCGGGCCGCGCGAGGACGATCGGCGTGGCGTACGCCTGCCAGATGGTCGCGCAACTGCCCATGGCGGCACACGATCGCCGTCTCGACGCGGTCGCGACGGCCAAGACACTGCACACGACGGATCGACACGGATGACGGAGGGCTGAACGGATGGGACTTCCTTCACAATCACCGCGGGTGCCCGCGACAGGGCGGACGTTCATGCGGACCCACCGGCGCCGACGCTTCAGGCTCGGACCGATCGTGATCGCCGGCCTCGTCGTGGCCGTCGGGGCGGCCGGCATCTGGTGGATCACCCGCGGCGACGGTTCCGGCAGCAACCCGCTCGGCCCGGGCAACGCCAGCGCCAGCGACGAACTGCTCGACGATCCCTACATCCGCCGCGATCTCAACGACAACGCGGGCGACGCGCCCCGTCGCACCGCGTCGCTCACGACGCCCCCGACCACGATCAACCAGGGCAGGCCGCCGGCCGGCAGCGCGGGTGTGCAGCCGGCCGAGGACAGGGGCACGCCCTTTGTCCTGAACGAGCCGCGATCGCTCGGCGAGAGCCTCTCGCAGTCCCCCGAGCGCACGGCCCCGCCACCGGCGACGCGCGAGCAGACCACGCCGCCCGCGCAGGCGACCGGCGGACCGAGCGCCGTGGACAAGGCCGTCGCGGCAGCGGCTGCGCGGCTGGACGCCAAGGACCCCGTCGCGGCGCGGACCATTCTGAGCGACGCGCTGGCCGACTCCAGCGCGAGCGAGGCCGAGCGGTCGCGTCTGCGCGCGCGCCTGACCGAGCTCAACCAGGAGCTGCTCTTCTCGGCCACCGTCGTGCCGGGCGACCCGATGACCGACACCTACGAGATCGTCTCCGGCGACCGGCTCAGCTCGATCCCCAACAAGCTGGGCCTGGCGGTCGACTGGCGATTGCTGCAGAAAGTCAACAACATCCCCAACCCCGACCGGATCCGTCTCGGGCAGAAGCTCAAGGTCGTCAGCGGGCCGTTCCACGCGGTCGTCGACAAGAGCGACTACCGGCTGGATCTCTACCAGGGCCCGCCGGACGAGCCCAAGCGGTGGACGTACATCCGGTCGTTCCGGGTGGGGCTGGGTGAGTCGGACAGCACGCCGACCGGCCAGTTCATCGTGCGGCGCGACAGCAAGCTGATCAACCCCCACTGGGTCAACCCGAGGACGGGCGAGAAGTTCGACCAGAACGACCCCAAGAACCCGATCGGCGAGCGCTGGATCGGGCTCGACGGGCTGGGCGCGGACGCGGTGAAGACCGGCTACGGCCTGCACGGCACGATCGACCCGGGCAGCATCGGGCAGCAGAGGTCGATGGGGTGCGTGCGGATGCTCGACGACGACGTGGACCTCATGTACGGGCTGCTGGTCGAGGGGATCAGCCGCGTGCGGATCCAGGAGTAGCACCCCGGCGGCCACGGCTCTGCGCGAGCCCTTGAGAAGCCCTCTGAGCCCCCCGAAACAGGGTGTTCCGGGGGGTGCGCAGGCCCCGTGCCGGCCGCCCTTTCCGGGCGGGTTTTCTCGGGATTCTTCGGGTCGGTGAACCTACAATCGGTGTTGAAGTTTCGAGCCGCGTCGCGGCCGGATTTTCGCACGCGGGCCGGGCCCCGGCGCGTGAGACGACCGGCCCGCACCGAGGGCCGCCGCCGGCGCTTGCAGGACCCCGACCAGGCTCGACGCGCACACCCTTTGGAGCACCGCCTGGGCATGGACCAGACACTCAATATGACCGACAAAGAATCCAACTACGGCTCCGACCAGATCAAAGTCCTCGAGGGTCTCGAGGCGGTCCGCAAGCGCCCCGGCATGTACATCGGCGGCACCGGCGTCAACGCCCTGCACCACCTGGTGTACGAGACCGTGGACAACTCGATCGACGAGGCGATGGCCCACTTCGCCTCGGTCGTCTCGGTCTCGATCCAGGCCGACGGCTCGTGCACGGTGATCGACGACGGACGCGGCATCCCCGTCGAGCCCATGCGCCACGAGGACCCCGCGCTCAACGGCAAACCCGCCGTCGAGATCGTGATGACCAAGCTGCACGCCGGCGGCAAGTTCCAGCAGGAAGACAGCGCGTACAAGGTCTCCGGCGGCCTCCACGGCGTGGGTGTCTCCTGCGTCAACGCGCTGAGCGAGTGGCTCGAGTGCGAGGTGTGGCGCGACGGCAAGGTCTACAAGATCGAGTTCGAACGCGGCGTCGTCAAAAAGCCCCTCCACGTCGTCGGCGACATCCCGCCCGGCAGCTCCCGCAAACGCGGCACGCAGGTCAGCTTCAAGCCCGATCCGACGATCTTCCCCGAGACCGACTTCAGCTTCCAGACGCTGTCCAACCGGCTCCGCGAGCTCTCGTTCCTCAACCCGGGCGTCACGATCAAGCTCAGCGACGAGCGCGTCGGCGCCGACGGCAAGCCCAAGCAGGAGACCTTCCGCGCGACCAACGGCCTGGTCGAGTACGTCGACCACCTGATGCAGGGCAAGACCGCCGTCTGCTCGCCGGTGCACCTCGTCCGCGAGGACACCGAGCTCTCGATGATCTGCGAGGTCGCCCTGCAGTACCACGACGGGTACAGCGAGTCGGTGCTGACCTTCGCCAACAACATCAACAACGTCGACGGCGGCACCCACGGCCAGGGCTTCAAGGTCGCGCTCACGCGCTCGATCAACGGCTACGCCCGCAAGGCCGGCTTCATGAAGGAGAAGGACCCGACCCCGACGGGCGAGGACCTCCGCGAGGGCCTGATCGCTGTCGTCAGCGTCAAGCTGCCCAACCCGACGTTCAACAACCAGCCCAAGGAGAAGCTCCTCAACCCCGAGGTCGAGGGCTTTGTCTCAAGCGCCGTCGCCGAGACGCTCGAGACCTGGATGGAGGAGCACCCCGGCGAAGCCAAGCGGCTCTGCCTCAAGGGCATCGTCGCGGCCCAGGCGCGCGAGGCGGCCCGCAAGGCCCGCGAGCTCACGCGGCGCAAGACCGCGCTTGAGAGCGGCTCGATGCCCCACAAGCTGCGCGACTGCAAGACCAAGGACTTCGAGCGGAGCGAGCTGTACCTGGTCGAGGGTGACTCCGCGGGCGGCAGCGCCACCCAGGGGCGTGACGTCGAGACCCAGGCCATCCTGCCGCTGAAGGGCAAGATCCTCAACGTCGAGAAGGCACGCATCGACAAGGTGCTGGGCTTTGAGGAGATCCGGACACTGATCGCGGCCCTCCGGTGCGGCATCGGTGCCGATTTCGATATCGCCAAGCTCCGCTACGGCAAGATCGTCATCATGACCGACGCCGACGTTGACGGGAGCCACATCCGCACGCTGCTGCTGACGTTCTTCTTCCGGCAGATGCCCGAGCTGATCCGGCGCGGCCGGATGTACATCGCCCAGCCGCCGCTCTACCAGGTGACCCGCGCGCGCAAATCGCAGTATGTGCTCAACGAGAAGCTGCTCGACGACACCCTGGTCGATCTGGGCATCGACGGCTCCGCCCTTCTCGTGCGCCGCGCCGAGGGCGAGGGCGACCGCATCGAGACCGTGATCGAGAGGCGCATCGAGGGGCAGGACGCCCGGAAGGCGATCAAGCAGCTGCGGCGGCTGGCCGAGCTGGTCGAGATCTCCGAACGCCGCGGCGTGCGGTTTGTGGACCTGCTCAGCGAACGCGCCCAGGACCCGACCGACGCCGGACGCCTGCCGACACACCGCCTGCAGTGGGGCGCGCACGATCTGCCCGCGTGGAGCGAGGAGCAGGCGTACAGCCTGCTCGAGAAGCACGGCCTGCGCCTCGCCGACGAGGCCGAGGACGACGCCGACGCAACCACACCCGACGGCGAGTCTCCGGCCACCACGCCCGCTCCCGAGACCGGCGACGAGCTCGCGGCGGTCGGCCCGGTCGCGACGATCCGTGAGCTGCACGAGAACCGCGAGCTCGAGCGGGTGTTCGCCGAGCTGGCCGATGTCGGTCTCTCGATCGACGACTGGGCGCTGGTGCAGGAAGAGAGCGTCACCGGCGCCAAGCTGCCGGCGCGCTTCGCGTGGGAGACGACCAAGACCGGCAAGGCCGCCCCGGAGCCGGGGACCGAGGCCGGCGGCGACTCCGGCGCTGAGGAGGACGCGGCCGAGGACCCCTCCGCCAAGAGCGCCTCGCGCATCGTCGAGGCGGCCAATCTCGCGATGATCGTCCCCGCGCTGCGGGAGATCGGCCGCCGCGGGATGGAGATCAAGCGGTTCAAGGGTCTGGGCGAGATGGACGCCATCCAGCTGTGGGACACCACGATGGACCCCGACCGCCGGACCATGCTCCGCGTGACGTGGGACATGGGCCAGGAGGCCGAGTACCTCTTCAGCACGCTCATGGGCGAGCACGTCGAGCCCCGACGCAAGTTCATCGAGGACCACGCCCTCGAGGTCAAGAACCTGGACGTCTGACCCGCCCGGGTTCTCGGACGGGGCCATCCCGCCACCGGTCGGTTTCTGACGATCGTGCCGTCGCGCGCCGCTATCGGTCCCGACGATGCGAGGGGACCTCCTCGGCTGCGCCCGGGTTTCGACCGAAAAGGAGCGGGTAGCGCAACCCGGAGACCATGTCATGCCACCGATCAGAGGCCGTCGCGCCCTTCCGGCCGACACGAACGCGAGGGGGCACAGAGCCAACAGCCTCGGCATGGACGAGCACAAGCTCGCGGCGGTGCTCGACAAGCTCGACAAGAAGCCCGGCACCAAGTCGTCGGTCAAGCGGACCTACTCCCGCATGCCGTTCCGGGAGCGGTCGCTCAAGCTCACGCTCGTCCACCCGGGCGGCACCAGCACGTCGGTGCAGGTTGTCTGCCGCAACCTCTCCAGGGGCGGGATCGGCGTCCTGCACAGCGCGTTCGCCCACTCCGGCACGCGGTGCGTCGTGGCCGTGCCACGCATCGACGGAGAGACCGATCAGATCGAGGGCACGATCGTCCGGTGCTCGCACGTCTCCGGCCAGATCCACGAACTCGGCATCCTCTTCGACGAGCAGATCCCGGTCGAGACCTACATCGCCTTCGACCCGGCCTCCGGGATGAGCAGCTTCGAGCGGGTCGATCCCGAGACCCTCGAGGGCACCCTCGTCGCGCTGCTCTCGAGCGAGATCGAGGGCAGGATGCTCGGGCACTTCCTGTCGGAATCCCGGCTCAAGATCAAGCTCTGCGGCAGCCCGGAGGAGGGCGCCGCGCTCGTGGCGGACGCATGCGCGGTCGCCCTGATCGACCTCACCGTGCCCTGCGCCGAAGAGATGGCCATCGCGGCGCGCCAGGTCAATCCCTCCCTGCCCCTCATCGCCATCGCCAGCGACTCTTCGAAGCAGACGCTCACCATGATCGGCGGGATGGGCTTCCGCGGCCTGATAGTCAAACCGCTGGCCAGCGAGAAGGTGCTCAACAACATCGCCGAGTGCCTGCTGACGATGCAGCCAGAGGACGAGGCCGACGATTCGACCGAACAGCTGTCCCCCGAACTCGTCAGCGACTGCATCGAACAGGTGCACGCGATCGTGGGCCAGCTCCGCGGCCTGACCGACGGGGACGACGCGATGCAGGGCTACGAGCTGTGCCGCCAGATCACAGCGATCTGCGCACCCATCGGCCTCGACGATCTCAACAATGCCGCCGTGCGGGCCTCGAAGACCATCTCCGAGACCATGAGCTTCGTCGAGTCGGAGGGCGTCCTGCAGGAGCTGTTCCGGATGTGCGACCGGGTGAAGAACTCGGCCAACTGACACCCCCGCCGTCGCCGCGCCGGACATACTCTGGGCATGGAACTGTCCAGCCGCGTCGCGTCGGTGCTCGGGACACAGGTGCGCAGCGTGCACACGCTGTCCGGCGGGTGCGTCGCGGACGTGGCCCGGGCCGACCTCAACGACGGACGGCGCGTCGTGGTCAAGCACGGGGGCGAGGGCTACCGCGTCGAGGCGCTGATGCTCCGCACACTGGCGTCGAAGTCGGTGCTGCCCGTCCCCGCGGTGCTGCACGACGAGCCGGACCTTCTGATCATCGAGTATGTCGAGCACGACGGCGCACGCGGCCCGGGCCTCGAGCGTCACGCGGCGGAGCTGTTCGCGGCGCTGCACGCCGTGCCTGGTCCGGCGTTCGGCTTTGACGCCGACACCGGGCTCGGGACCGACACCCTGATCGGACCGCTGCGCCAGCCGTGCCCACTCACCCCGCACTGGGTGGAGTTCTTCGCCGCAGACCGGCTGGGACACTTCGGCGACATGGCGCTTGCGAGGCGTGCCATCTCGGCGTCGTGCCGCGACCGCATCGGGCGGCTGGCCGACCGGCTCGCCGACGTGCTCGACGAGCCCGAACACCCCTCGCTGATCCACGGCGACGTGTGGAGCGGCAACATCCTGTGCCGCGGCGGGAGGGTCGTCTCGTGCATCGACCCGGCGGTCCATTACGCGCACCCCGAGGTCGAGCTGGCGTTTATCACACTCTTCTCCACGTTCGGCGCCGAGTTCTTCGACCGCTACAACGAGCTCCGGCCGATCCGCGACGGGTTCTTCGAGACCCGCCGGCACGTGTACAACCTCTACCCGCTCCTGGTCCACGCGATCCTGTTCGGGGGCGGGTACGCGGGGCAGGTCGAGGCCACGCTCGGCCGGGTCGGGGCCTGACCGCTCGCCCGCGCCCGCACGGCCCGGACAACCCGCACACCCCCACCAGAGCCCAGAGCCCGTCGTGCTTGTCGAGCCGTGCCACGTGGTCGCGCCGCGCGATGCGCGGGGCCCGGCCGCTGGCGGGCCGGAGTTCCGTTTGGCATCTCTTCATCGTGACCCGGGCGGGGTGCCCGGGCGTCTACATCGTTGAGGGGAGGGGTTTCCCATGTACGCGATCGAATCATCATCCACGACGTCGTCGGAGCTTGTGTCGGTGCTCGAGGTCGGCATGGTCCGCCCGTTCGCCATGGTCAAGGTGCGGCCCGACTCGCTCCGCGAGCACCAGACCGCGCTGCTGCGAGACCAGCTCGCCGACGTCGTCGATCACTCGAGCGGCCGGGTGCTCATGCAGTTCGCGGCCGACGCCGAGGTGTGCGCCAGTTCGCTCAACGAGTTGATCCGCGCGTCGCAGCGGTGTGACGCGCTCGGCGGCCGGCTCTTCGTGGTCGGTCTGAGCCGCCAGATGCGGCGCATGATCCGCTCGACGGGTCTCGATCAGCACCTGCGCCTCGCAAAGAACACCGCCGAAGCGATGCGCCATTTCGACCTGCGCACCGCCGCGAGTGCCGCCTGACGCTCCCAGAGGCGTGGCCAGGTTCCGCCGCCCCGCCGGAGGCCGAACAGAGCCGCGCGATGTGCCGCACTCACAGGATTTCCTCTTGACTTGCGGCGTCTCCACCCCGGACAATGTGGTGTTCACCTGACACCACCCCCCGTCCGGGGGAAGGAGAAGAGAATGAGAGAGTCCATGAAAGCTGGCGTTGTCGTTGCAGCCATCGCCGCCGCGGCGGGCGTTGCGCAGGCCGAGCCGACCTTCTTTGTGTTCCAGAACGAGGTCGCCCACCGGTTCACCGGCAACGGCCCGATCGATACGTTCAGCCTGTCCGACCGGCTGATGGGCTCGGCCCTGGCGCCGGACGGCGTGATCCGCGGCACCAGCGCGATCCGCAAGCAGAACGCCGGCTGGGAGGCCTACTCGGTCAACGACCCGATGGGCACGCCCTCGCTCCTTGAGATCTCGGACACCAACAGTGGCCCGTTCTCGTCGGTCAGCTATGTCGGCGACACCGCTTACTCGTTCGACTCGGCGGGCGACCTGCTCACGCTCGACTTCTCGACCCTCGCCCAGACCGGCACGGTCGGCAACATCGGCCTCGGCAGCGGCAACGTGGGCTCGGGCTACGACGCCTCGTCCGACACGATGTACATCATCAACAAGGACACCGACTCGCTCTACACCCTCAACTACAACACCGCGACGCCCACGCTCGTCGGCGGGCTTGGGTTTGACTGGTTCAACGCCGGCGCCGAGTTCTTCGACGGCAAGCTCTACGCCGCGATCCAGATCGTGTCCTCCGGCGAGCTCGTCCTCGGCGAGGTCAACACCTCGACCGGCGCGTTCTCCGCGATCCGCACGGTCGCGACCTTCGATCCCAACGGCACGCCGATGCAGGTGAGCCTGGCCATCGTGCCCGCGCCGGCCGGCCTCGGGCTGCTCGGGGCCGCGGGCCTCGTCGCGATGCGCCGCCGCGGCTTATCGAACGCGATCTCCAGAATCAATCGCCGCGGCCGCCCGGAACACCGGGCGGCCGCGTTTCTTTTTCCGCGGTCCGTCTATCCGTTTGCGCTCAGGACTCGTGGCAGTCGCTGCGCTTCGACCCGCCCGCGACCGCACGCCCGCCGATCGTCAGCGTTGCCGGCTTCCCGCCTCGACGGCGACCACCGAAGAACCGCTTGGGCAACAGCTTGCGGAACAGCCAGACCGCCGCGACGATCGCCACGGTCGTGACGATCCAGAACTGCCAGTCTCCGACGGAGAACCTCGGAGGCGCCGCGGTCCGCGGCAGGGTCGCCAACACCGCATTGGCGATATGCATCACGTGGTCCCCGTCAAACGGAGCAGCTGGAAGACCGCCCCCGCCGCGACATACGCCACCCCGCACATCCACCCGAGCTGCAGCACGGCCCACTTCCAGCTCCCCGCCTCCTTGGCGGTGACCGCCAGCGTCGGCAGGCACTGCATCGCGAGGACGTAGTAGATGAGCAGCGACCAGCTCGTCGCCGGAGTAAAGACGCGGGTCACGCCGTCGTCGCGTGTCGCCGTCGCGATGGCCTGACGCACACCCTCGTCCTCGGCATCGTCCACGCCGACAACCTGCACGGCCATCGTCGAGACGAACACCTCGCGAGCCGCGAAACTGGCGATGACGCCGATGGTCAGCTGCCGGTCGTACCCCAGCGGCTTGAAGACGGGCTCCAGCGTCGAGCCGAGACGGCCCAGGAAGCTGTGCCGCTGGCCGTGCCGGGTCTCGGCCGCCGCGGCACCGGCCACCAGCTCCGCCGCCTCGCCCTCGAGCTCGGCCTCTTCGAGCGCCGCGACATCAACCTGCGCGATCGCCGCGGCCTGCGTCCGCATGTCCACCGCCTCCTGCGGCGGCGGGCTGTGCGGATAGGCACTCAGCCACCACAGCACGATGCAGATCGCCAGGATCGCGGTGCCCGCCTTCTTGAGGAACATCACGCCCCGGTCCCACGCCGTCATCGCCGCGTTGCGCACGCTCGGCATCCGGTACGCGGGCAGCTCGAGCACCATCGGGCGGCTCTTGCCCGGAAGAATCGTCCGCCGCGCGATCATCGCGCTGACCAGCCCCGCCACCACGCCGAGCACGTAGCACCCCGTAAACGCCATCGCCTGCATCGCCGGCCTGCCGGGGAACAGCAGCACCGTCAGCAGGACGTACACCGGGATGCGGGCCGTGCAGCTCATGAAGGGAGCCGCGAGGATGGTCGCCAGCCGGTCGCGCCGGTCGGGCACCGCCCGCGCCGAGATGATGCCCGGCAACGCGCACGCGTGGCTCGACAGGAACGGCACAAACGAATGCCCCGTCAGACCGAACGGACGCAAGAGCTTGTCCATCACGAACGCCGCTCGCGCCAGATAGCCCGTGTCTTCGAGGATCGAGATCAGAAAGAACAGCACGCAGATCTGCGGCAGGAAGATCACCGTCGAGCCCACACCCGCGACCACGCCCTCCACCAGCAGATCGTGCACGGGTCCCGCCGGGAGCACCGCGCCCAGCAGGCTGCCCAAGAGGCCGAAGATCCGGTCGATCCAGTCCATCGGGTACGCCGCGAGCTTGAAGATCACCCAGAACAGCCCGGTCATCACCGCCACAAACGTCACCAGCCCCAGCACGGGGTGTGTGAACGCGTGGTCGAGACGGTCGGTGAGAGTGTCGGGCTTGATCGGTTCGACGCCCGCAGCCATCTCGGCGTACAGCTCGTCGGCCCAGTCGAAGAGACCGTCTTCGTTCCCCGGCGGGCTCTCGTGCGGGATCCGCGCCCGCGCGATCGCCGGTGCCAGGAGATCGATGCCCTCGCCCGTGCGCGCGCTGCAGGGGATCACCTCGACCCCGAGCCGGTCGGCCAGCACCCGCTCGTCGGCGTGGATGCCCCGGCGGCGGGAGAGATCGACCTGGTTGATCGCCACGACCATCGGCAGGCCGCGACGCGTCGCCTCGCCCACCAGCATCAGGCTCCGCGGCATATTCGTCGCGTCGGCCACCACGAGCACCGCGTCGGGCTCGCGGATGTCCTCACCCCGCGGAGCAAGCTCACCGGCCAGCACCCTGCGGCAGATCTCCGCCTCGCTCTGCTCGAGCTCGAGCGAGTAGATGCCCGGCAGATCGATCATCTCGCTGCCCGGCGGCAGGTCTCGCGGCGGGCCGACCCGGGCCTCCTGGGTCGTGCCGGGGAAGTTGCTCGTCTTGTGGCGCACGCCGCAGAGGCGGTTGAAGAGGCTGGTCTTCCCCGTGTTCGGATTCCCCAGCAACACGACCCGCCGCGGCCCGGACGCGGTCGATGCCTCCGGGGTGTTGTTCGGAACCGGTGGCGGCGTGGGTGAGGAGGAGACAGTCATCGGGGCCTTCCGGTCAGTTTCCCGCCGCCGCACCGGAGGCCGGCTGGTTCTTCGGCACCGTGACCTCCACCCGCACCTGCTCGGCCATGTCTCTGGCCAGCCCGATGCGGCACGCCGGGCCGCCCTGACACCCGACCTCGACGATCCACGACCCGGCCGCCCGGCAGAGCCGGACCCGCTGGTTGACCCGCAGGCCAAGGGCCCGCAGATACGCCGCGTCGGCACCGCTGGCGAGGTTCTGGCGGATGATGCCGCACTCCCCGGCGAGCATGCAGCAAAGGCTGATGACCTTCCCGGAGCCGGAACTCCCGCAGCACGGCTCGTCGCCGCACCCGGCCTGTTCGTCGTTGATCTGGTTGCCGCTGACCTGTTCAGACACCGCGGAACTCCTCGCGGGCCAACGGACCCGTCTGGGAGTATACCGCAGAGATTGAAACTCTGTCGCATCTAGCACGATCCGTATGCACCCGACCTTCCGGCCTGCGGCGTCCGTTTTGCTGACAATTCAAAGATGAATTTTGAATTGTCCGATACACTCTGGGGCATGATCGAGCGAGATCTCATCCCGGAGCTCCGGAGGCTGTCGAGCCAGTTCCCGGCGATCACCCTGACCGGTCCGCGCCAGAGCGGCAAATCGACGCTGTGCCGGGCCGTCTATCCCGAGCTGCCCTACGCCAACCTGGAGGCACCGGACACGCGGGCGTTTGCCGCGGAGGACCCCCGCGGCTTCCTCGCGCAATTCCCCGACGGGGCGGTCCTCGACGAGGTGCAGCGCACCCCCGAGCTGCCCTCCTTCCTGCAGGGGATACTCGACGCCGATCCGCGGCCGGGGCGTTGGGTGCTCACCGGCTCGCAGAATCTGGCCCTGCTCGGGTCGGTCAGCCAATCGCTGGCCGGACGCACGGGGGTGCTGCACCTGCTGCCTCTGGCGCGGAGCGAGGTCGAGCGGTTCCGGACGCACCCGCAGACTCTCGACGAGACGCTGGTCGCGGGTGGGTACCCCCGGATCTTCGACCGGGGCCTGAACCCGGACGATTGGCTCCGTTCGTATGTCGCGACCTACATCGAGCGGGACGTGCGCACGATCACCAACATCGGGGACCTGACGACCTTTCAGCGCTTCGTCGAGCTCTGCGCGGGGCGAACCTCACAGCTCGTCAACTACTCGGCCCTCGCCTCCGACTGCGGCATCAGCCAACCGACCGCGAAGGCCTGGATGAGTGTGCTCGAGGCGAGCTTCATCCTCTTCCGGCTGCCGGCGTTCCACGCCAACACGCGCAAACGCCTGGTCAAAGCGCCGAAGCTGCACTTCTACGACTCGGGGCTGGTGTGCTGGCTGCTGGGCATCCGCTCGCCCGACCAACTCCGGAGCCACCCGCTGCGGGGGGCGGTCTTCGAGTCGTGGGTGGTTTCGGAGCTCGTCAAGCACAGGATCAATCGGGGCGAGACCGGCGGGCTCTCGTTCTACCGCGACAGCGACGGCGTCGAGGCGGACGTGGTCATCGAGCACCCGGGCGGCCTGACGCTCGTCGAAGCGAAAGCGTCGCAGACCGCTTCATCGAGCCTGCTCGACAGCGTGCGCCGGGCTCGGGCGGCGCTCGCCGCGCCCCGGTGCGAGTCCATCGTGGTCTACGGCGGGACCGAGTCACAGCAGCGGACCGACTCGCGGCTTGTCAGTTGGAACAGTCTGCACCACACGAGATTCGATTAGGTCGGCCCGTCGCGCGACGAGCGGGCCGCCGAACGCCGGTCCCCGTCAGTTGCCGCTGGCCGACCCGACCAGCTGGGCGTTGGTCTCGAACCGCTTCATCGCGGCCAGCAGCTGCTCGACCTGCTGGGGCGGGGGCATGTTCATCAGCCGGCGGCGGAGAGCAGTGACCGTCGCGTGGGTCTGGGGGTCGAGCAGGACCTCGTCCTTGCGGGTGCCGCTGGCGGCGAGGTTGATCGCCGGGAACAGCCGCTTTTCCGCGATCTTGCGGTCGAGGATCAGCTCCATGTTGCCGGTGCCCTTGAACTCCTCGAAAATGACCTGATCGCCCTGGCTGCCGGT
The DNA here is from genome assembly GCA_043100935.1 of Phycisphaerales bacterium JB054. Taxonomy (GTDB): domain Bacteria; phylum Planctomycetota; class Phycisphaerae; order Phycisphaerales; family UBA1924; genus PNC22. The sequence goes on along the minus strand of JBICHP010000010.1, from coordinate 10,793 downwards.
ATCGACCAGACAGGTCGCGAGGATGGTCAGGCTCCCGGCCTCCTCGGTGTTGCGGGCTGCGCCGAAGAGCAGCTTGGGGACTTCGAGGGCCTTGGAGTCGATGCCGCCGCTGAGCGTGCGGCCGGAGCTGGCGTGCTGGCGCGAGCGGTTGAACGCCCGCCCCACGCGTGTCAGCGAATCGAGCATGATGACGACGTGCTTGCCCGCCTCAACCATGCGCTTTGCGCGCTCAACGCAGGTCATGCTGACCTCGACGTGGCGTTGGGTGTCGTGGTCGTTGCTCGAGGCGATCACCTGCACTCGGTCGGCGAACGGGCCGCCCTCGCGGACCTGCTTGCCCGTCTCGGGATCCCGGGTCACGGGGCCCAGGAACGTGCGGTTGAAATCCGTCACCTCTTCGGGGCGTTCGTCCACGAGCAGCATGAAGAGATGCAGCTCGGGGTGGTTGGTCAGCAGCGCGGTGGCGATGTCCTTGAGCAGCGTCGTCTTGCCGGCCTTGGGCGGGCTGACGATCAGGCCGCGCTGCCCGCGGCCGATGGGGCAGAACAGGTCAACCAGGCGGCACGAGTCCGGGCACCCGGGGTATTCGAGCTGGAGCATCGGCGCGGGGTCGATGCTGGTGAGTTCATCGAAGCGGAGGCGGTTGGAGAACTCCTCCGGGGGCATCCCCTCGATCGCGACGAACGACTCGACGACGGGGCGCGGGGGCTTCGGGGCCCCGGAGCGGCCCCTCTGGCGCCGGCGCCGGGGCTTCTTGTGCGCGACCGTCACGGTGACCTCCAGCCCGTCGCGCAGGTTGAACTGCTCGCCGAAGGCCAGGGGAACGAACGGATCTTCGGCCTGCTCGACGGGGTTCGCGTCGCGGATCTGGCGAACACGACCCTCGGCGCGCTGAGGCCACTCCAGGATGCCTGTCAGCGTCTGCATAGATTCTCGATGCTCTCAAGTCGACAAAGTCGGGGCCGCCTGCCGCGGGAGTCCGACCCGTCATAAAAGGGAGTTGTCGGAGCGGCACCGAGAAACACGGGCCGCGACAACACCCACAATGAGACACCATCCGGGGGCCAATGTCAAGCCCGGAGCCGCGTGCCCCCTAGGATGGCGTCCCTCAGCAGGCAGGACCACCCATGCGAGTACTCCAGGGCATCCCGGTCTCCTCCGGCATCGTGATCGGACGTGTGTTCGTGCTCGACCACGATCCGCACCGCGTGGCCCGCTGGACGGTCGCCGAGGACCAGGTCGAGGCCGAGCTCGAGCGGCTCGATCAGGCGGTGGAGGACGCGATCGCGGCGATCGACCGGGTCTACTGCGAAGCCGCGGAAGAAATGGGCATCGAGGCCGCCAAGATCTTCCTGTTCCACAAGGGGATGCTGGCCGACCCCTCGCTTATCGGTCCTATCCGGGAGATGATCCAGTCCGAGCGTGTGAACGCCGAGCACGCCGTGGCCGTCGCCTTCGACGCCCTGGCCCAGGCCTTCCGCAACGCCAAGGACACGGCCTTCCGCACCAAGACCGACGACATCCGCGACCTGGCCAACCGCCTGCTCGACCACCTGATGGGCTCCGGCCCGGCAAAGCTCGCCGAACTCGAGCACCCCGCCGTCATCATCGCGACCGACCTGACCCCCTCGCAGACCGCGGGCTTCGACCGAACCAAGGTCGTCGGCTTTGTGACCGATCTCGGCGGCCGGACCAGCCACACCGCCATCGTCGCCAACGCGCTCGGCTATCCGGCGGTCGTCGGCTGCAGCGGGGCCACCGCCGCCGCCACGCCCGGGCAGACCGTGATCATCGACGGCGATCGCGGCCTGATCCTCTTCAACCCCGACGCGGGCGAGATCAAAAAGTACGAAGGCTACATCGAGCAGCAGCGGACCTACCGCCTCTCGCTCTCCGAGGTCGCCGGGCTGCCCAGCATCACGCGCGACGATGTGCCCATCACCCTGCTCGGAAACGTGGAATTTCCCGAGGAATGCGACACCATCCTGGCCCAGGGCGGCGAGGGTGTCGGGCTCTATCGGTCGGAGTTTCTCTACCTCTCGCAGGACACCGTCCCGACCGAGGAGGACCACTACAACGCCTACGCCGAGTGTGTGCGTCGCCTCGGCGGGCTGCCGCTGACAGTGCGGACGGTCGATCTCGGATCGGACAAGTACGCCAGAAACGACCGCCGGCCCCGCGAACGCAACCCGGCGCTGGGGCTCCGGTCGATCCGCTACAGCCTGGCCGACAAGCCGAAGTTCCGCAAGCAGCTGCGGGCGGTTCTGCGGGCCAGCGCGCTGGGCCCGGTCAAGATCATGTTCCCGATGGTCACGACGGTGGGCGAGCTGCGGCACGCCAAAATGGTGCTCCGCGACGTGATGGAGGACCTCGACGAGGAGGGCATCGCCTTCGACCGGGGGCTGCGGATCGGGGTGATGATCGAGGTGCCCTCGGCGGCCCTGATTGCCCGCTCACTGGCCGCAGAGGTCGATTTCTTCTCGATCGGCACCAACGACTTGGTGCAGTACACCCTGGCGGTCGATAGAACCAATGAGCAGGTCGCCGGGCTCTACCAGCCGGTCCACGCGGGGGTTATCCAGCTCATCCACGGGGTCGTCCGTGCGGCGGCCAAAGAGGGCAAGCTGGAGGTTTCCTGCTGCGGCGAGGCCGCGGGCGAGATAGAGTATGCTCTCCTGCTGATGGGTCTGGGGCTCCGCAGGCTCTCGGTTCCCGGCGGCGCCATCCCGCATCTGAAGCGGCTGGTACGGAGCGTGACGATACAGCAGTGCGAGCGGATCGCCCGGAAGGTGCGAACGTTCGATTCGGAGATTCAGGCCGCGACATACCTTCGCGACCGCACACGAAAACTGGTCCCCGAGGCCTATGACGGGCGTGCCGCCGAACTGCGGGACTAAACGGTACCGGGCGCATCGACAGCGCCGGACACCGTTCGCAGACCGGCCTCGGGGCGAAAGACAACTCGGTGTGACGCCCGACATCGCGGCGTTGCGCCGGAACGAGCCATCACGGGTCGGCGGCCTGACCAAGGCCCCACCCGTCCCCGGCGAGCCGGGCGCACCAGTCGTGCGACCGCCGCCGAGACCCACGATCCGCCGGAGCGTCTCCACGCTCCGGTGTACAGCCGGGCGCGCGAGCGCCGGCGAGCGGATCGGGGAGAGGGATTGTTCGGGCGCAGAACGCGGTACCGGCGGCACGCCACAGCGCGGCGAACGATTCGCCGCGCGGCAAGGAGCCGCATGTCCGACATATCCATGATCATCAACTACGTCCCCGGCGAAGAGTGCCGGGTGGCGATCACCTCTGATGGCAACCTCGAAGAACTCCACGCCGAGCGCACCGACGCGGTCAGCAGGGTCAACAACATCTACGTCGGGAAGGTGACCAACGTCGAGGCCGGCATCCAGGCCGCGTTCGTCGACTTCGGGCTGGAAGAGAACGGCTTCCTGCACATCTCCGACCTGCACCCCCGCTACTTCATCGAGGACGACGCGACCGAGCGTGTCGGCAAAAAGACACCCCGGCGCGAACGCCCGCCGATCCAGGCCTGCCTCAAGCGCGGCCAGGAAGTCATCGTGCAGGTCATCAAGGAGGGCGTGGGCACCAAGGGCCCGACCCTCACCAGCTACCTGTCGATCCCCGGCCGCTACCTCGTGATGATGCCGAACATGGACAAGGTCGGCGTCTCGCGCAAGGTCGAGGACGAGGAACAGCGGATCAAGATGAAAGAGATCCTCGGGCAGCTCGACCTGCCCGAAGGGTTCGGCTTCATCCTCCGCACCGCCGGGTTCGACCGCACCAAGACCGACCTCAAGCGCGACCTGGCCTACCTGCAACGCCTCTGGAAGAACATGGAGGTCAACCGCAAGGCCGCCGGCAAACGGACGCGGCTGCTCTACAGCGAGAGCGACCTGCTCGTGCGGGCCCTCCGCGACCTGGTCACCCCCGACATCTCTCGGATCATCATCGACGAAGAGGGCGCCGTCGCCCGGGCCGCCCAGTTCATGAAGATCGTCTCGCCCCGCTCCAGCGTCAAGGTGATGCGCTACACCGGCGGCCGGCCGATCTTCCACGCCTTCGGCATTGAGCAGCAGATCGCGACCACACACGCCCGCGAGGTGCCCCTGCCCTCCGGCGGCCGGCTCGTCATCGACGAGACCGAGGCCATCGTCGCGATCGACGTCAACAGCGGCAAGAGCCGCGCCGCACGCGATGCCGAGACCAACGCGTACAAGACCAACGTCGAGGCCGTCGAAGTCATCTGCCGGCAGATCCGTCTTCGCGACCTCGGCGGCATCGTCATCAACGACATGATCGACATGCGCTCGGCCGCACACCGCAAGGCGATCGAGCAGCTCTTCCGCGACCGGCTCAAGCGCGACCGGGCCAAGTCGAGCATCGCCCCGATCTCGCCCTTCGGCATCCTCGAGATGACCCGCCAGCGCATGCGCGGCAGCCTCAGCAGCCAGCACTACAGCGAGTGCCCCACCTGCCGAGGCAAGGGGCTCGTCCAGAAACCCCACTCGGTCGCCAGCGACGCGATGCGCGAGGTCGCCGTGCTCATGGAGCACGACAAGGTCCAACGCGTGGAACTCGTCGTCAGCGGACGCGTCGCCGGCGAGCTGCTCAGCAACCGCCGCGGCAGCATCAACCGCATCGAGCGGTCCACCGGCAAGTCCATCGAGGTCCGCGTCAGCGACACCCTCGCCATCGACCGCTACACCATCTACGCCTACGACGCCAACGGCGTGGACGTGAACCCCGACAAGCTCGCCAAGCCCAAGAGCCCCGAGAACGATCTCGAGGTCGTGGTCATGACCTCCAGCGCCGAGCAGTGGGCGGTCGACGCACAGGAAGAATCGTTCGCCGATGAGGAAGCGCCGCCGCCCGAGCCCGACGGCCCGGCGCAGCACCCGATCGAGCAGGACTTCGACGAGAACGCCTCCGAATCGGGCGAGGGCGGCAAGAAGAAGCGGCGCCGCCGCCGCGGCCGCCGCAGAAAGTCCGGCGCGGGCGAGGACGGCGAAGCCACCGCCGCCGGCGGCTCCGAGTCGGCATCCGAGAACGGCGCGGAAGACCAGGAACGCGATGCCGCCGGCGAGAGCGACGCGTCGGACGCCACCGAAGGCGCCGAACCTGGACAGGCCAAAAAGAAGCGCCGCCGCCGCCGCAGACGCAAGAGCGGTGAGTCCGCAGCCCAGGACGGTGGGACCGAAACCGCCGCCGAAGCCACAGACGAGAACCAGGCCGAGGCCGAAGCCGACGAGGGGTCTGCCGACACCCAGGACGCCCAGGACAACAGCCCGGAGGCCAACACCGACGGGGCCGAGCCGGAAGGCGCAGAAGCGCCCAAGAAGAAGCGCCGCCGTCGCCGCGGCCGCCGCAAGTCCGCGACCGCAGACGCCGCGGGCGCGACCGACGAGGACGGCCAGACCGCCGCCGCACCGGATGCCTCCGCCGACGACGAGGCCGAGGACACCGACACCCAGGACGGGCCCACCGAGGAGGCCGCCGAGCCTCAGGCCAAGAAGAAGCGCAGGCGGTCCCGCAGCAAGAAGGCCGCCGCGAGTGCCGACGACGCCACCCCCGAGAGCGACAGCGACGGTGACAACGACAACAGCGAGGCCGCAGCCGACGGCACCACCAAGATCGCCAAGAAGAAGCGGCGCCGGCGCTCGTCCGGGACCAAGGCCGATGGGGCCCAGTCGGAAGGGACCAAGGCCGCAGCCGCCGGTTCCGAATCGTCGGTCGAGACCAAGCCCTCGCGCGACGGCAAGGCCGAAGCCCCACCCGCCAAGCAGCCCCGCACGCTCTACGGCGCGTCCCGCCGCAAGCTCGCCCCCTCCGACCTGTCCTCACGCCCGCGGGAGTAGCCCGCGCCGAGACAGAGGTCGCCTAGACCCGTGCGAGAGCGCCCGCCCCGGCGGCCGGAATTAGCGGCGGCGGTCCGGACGCTCGAGCCTGCCGAGGATGCGCACCTGCTCGCGCTCGAAGAACTCGCGGAGCGTCGGGTCGGTCTCGATCATCAACGCCCTGCGGACCTGCGACAGACGCTTCTCGTCGGCCTCGCCCAACAGGTGCGACGCCTTGATCGCGCCGCGCAGCGCTGGCAGGTAGTTGGGGCTGCGCTCCAGCGCCATGTCGTAGAACCGGAGCGATTCCTCCGTCCAACCGGTGCGCTGATAGACCAGCCCGAGGTTCTCGGCCGGCCTCGGGTCGGTCGGGCTCAACTGCATCGCCATCGAGAACGACTCCGACGCGCCGAGGTAGTCCTGCACCTGCATCAACTCGACGCCCAGGTTGTTCCACACCTCCGGCGATTCGGCCGAGAGCGAGAGCGACCGGCGGTACTCCTCGATCGCGGCCTTGCTGAGCTTGGCCGCCTCGCTCTCCTTGCCCTTCTCCCGCGCAACCCGCGCCTTGCGAGCAGTCTCCGCAGCACCGATCGCCGCCTGCCTCGCCTCGGCCACCTGCTGGGCCGTCGCGCTCGGCGGCGGGGTCTTGCGAGCGCTCGATGTGCTCTGGCAACCCGGAAGAGCGGCAGCGCACAGCACCGCCGCCACGCAGAAGAGCCCGGCGATTGGGCCTCGAGAGTTCATCATGATGCACGCTCCCACCTTACAAACGTCACTTCCAGAGACCATGCCCGCGGCGTCGGGGTCAGTTCGATCGAGGACACCTGAAGCCCGGGCACCGCGTCAACGCTGCCCTCCACCCACGCGAGCAGGTTCTCCAGACTGACGTCCTGCATCGTGTACCGGTACGTCACCTTGATCGCCCCCTGAAGCGGCTGCCGCGTCGGAACCGGGATCCTGGGCTGTGTGCCCAGCCCCGCGTCCCGGGCCGCGGCCTCGATCCGCGAGAACAAGTCGTCGATCTTCTCGTTCGCTCGATTGCTCGTCGAGTTGCCCAGACTCTCGAGCGCCTCAAACTGCAGCGCCAGCCCCTCCACCGTGACCTGCCGCTCTGTCTGCAGCCGGTACCTCTGCACGGCGTTGTCGCGCGCGCGGAGTGAGGCGATCAACGCGATCCCCGCCACGGCAAAGAGCACCGTCGCCAGCACCAGCAGCGACTTGGGCCGGTTGGACGCAGCCGTCGAACGGGCGGCGCTGGCCAGCTCGTAGCGCAGATCATCAGAGATTCGGGTTTCCTTGCTCATGTCACGCGCCCCCCGGTTGGGTCCTGCCCTGGCTGACCCACGTGCCGTTGAGCGTGACCTGAATGCCGTCGCCCTGGGGCTTGGGCGACTGGCTCCACTCGGCAACGGCGGAGCCCGCGATCCGCTGGAGCGAATTGGTGAGTTCCTCGTACGCCGCGGTGTCCGGGACCACCACGACGATCGTCACGGCAAAGTCGGAGATCGACACCCGGCGGAGTTCGTAGTCGGGGTTGCCGAGCACGTACGACAAGGTCTCCAGCTCTCGCAGCACAGGCTTGGGCGGTGTGATGGCGATCGGCGCCACCGCGCGTCGCTGCGTCTCGAGCGCGGCGCGCAGGTTCTCGACCGCCACCGCGTCGTAGGCCTCGCCCGCGTAGGCACCCGTGTTGTCGGCAGGCTGCAGCTGGCCGACCTTCTCCCGCCAGACCCGCCGGGCGTCGGCGGCCTTGTCATCGGCGGCCTTGGCCGAGGCGTGCACGCGGTAGGCCGCGCCCCCCATGCCCAGCGCCGCGATCGCGACCGCCGCGGCCGCCCATCGGTACATCGCGCGGTGCGGGCGGCCCGGCCGCGTCTGCAGTTGCTCCAGCGAGGGCCGGTCCGCGGTCGAGCCCCCGTCGCCGAGCCCGTCGGCAAAGCCGGAAAGCGCCAGCGCGATCGGGTCGTTCTCCATCGCGATGTCGGCGGTCGCCCCCGGCCACACCGCCGCGACGCGTTCGCCCAGGCTCGACTCGTCGTGCCAGACCCAGTCCGGGAGCACGAGCCGGAACCGCGAGGGCGAAGCCCCGAGCTGCGTCGACCACGCCAGCCACTCGTTGGCCAGCCTCGAAAGATCGCTCGCCCCCAGCACAAACGTCGACGCGTCGTGCCCGACGGGCACACCCCGGGCCAGGCGGTACGCCCCAGAGGCGATCGGCGCGTTGCCGCGCGACCAGACCCAGATCAGCCGCCCCTCCTCGGGATCGACCACGGCGTAGGCGACCGTGCCGTCGGCACCGGCGCTGACCATCTGGCCCGAGCCTCGCCCGACCACGTCGCCGAACGCCTCGCTGAGCACGTGCCAGATCGAGACCACACGCCCGACCGCGATCCCCCGCTCATCCAGCAGGTCGAGCAGGAGCCGGATTGTCGCGTCCGGGATGACCGTCACGCCGACACGGCGCTTCGAGGCGTGGGGCTGGGCGTGCGAGCCCTGACCAGCCGCGGCATCGAGCGGCTGGACGGAGACCGCCCCCTCGATCTGCATGTCCGGGGTGATCGCCACGTGCGGCGGGGACTCGATCAGGCCGGTGCCGTCGTCGTCGGTCGAGGCCGGGGCGGACGCCTGCCGCAGAGCCGCGCCGACCGCGTCGGGCTCTGCCGAATGCGTGCCGATCCACCCGGAGCGGGCCCCGTCGGTATCCAGCACGAGCGCCCCGAGGCCGGAGCGGTTGTGCGCCTTGAGCTGCTCGGCGATCCAGTTGGCCGCGTCCCGAAGCCCCCGCTGCAGAGCGGCGCGGTCGTCGGAGACCACCACGGGGAACGCCCACGACTGGTCGACACGGGTCGAAACGAGCCGCAGCCGGACGGGCAGCATGCCCCGCTCGGCCCGATCGATGTAACACACCAGTTCACTCAACGGCTCGGTTCCTCGTTTCGGTAGACATCGGTCGGGTTCAGCGTGCTCCGAGGCTCTCTCGCAGGGCGGCAGAATGCGCGGCGCTAGTTCGGCGGCCCGCCGTTCTGGCCCCGGTCACGCTGCCAGCGACCCCGGTCGCTCCGCGCCCGCTCGAGCAGGGCCGCACGCCGCTCCTCGCGGCTCATGTCGGGGCTGAGCTGGTTCGGCTCGTCGCCCGCGACCGCCGTGTTCGGCGTGTTGACCGGCGCCGCGGGCGCGCCGCCGATCGCCACCGACACCGCGCTGCCCTTGCGCTCCGACTTGCGGATCATCTCTTCCTCGCCGCCGTCGATCGACACCGCGATCTCGTTGCCGACCACCTCGACAAGCCGCACGCCCTCGTAGGTGTCGCCCGGGCGGAGCACCTTGGTGACGCCCGCGATATTGACAAACGCCGCGGCCCGCCCGCCGCTGGTGATCGAGCCCACGAACCGGACATCAAAGTCGCTCAGCCGCCCGCCGGTCTCGACCGGGGGCTCGTCCCGCGGCTCCTCCACCACCGCGACCGCCTCGGGCACGTTGGCGATGTACGAGAAGTTGTCCGCCGTGACCAGACGGTCCGGGGGCGGGGTGGTATCGCCCTTGGGCTGCTCCGGCACGATGCCCGCGCTGACCGGGCCGGCGGGGGCCAGTTCGATGTCCTTGACCTCGAGCCCGGGGAGCTTGGCAACCGCGATCGCCCCGCCCACGGCCAGGGCCAACGCCGCGATCTGGGCGATACGCGTGGCCTGCTTGGCCGCGTGCTTGTCTTTGATGCGTGTGGTCATGAGGTATTCCTCCGCCGGGGTCGATCCCGGCCTGATCTACTCTACACCGATGTTCTCCCAGGTGAGGAACGCGGTGCGGTCTGTGCTCGATCTGTTGCTGACGACGAAATAGCCACCAAAGCGGGCCGCCACGGGCCCGACCGTCGACGTCCGCAACTCCACCGTCGCAAAGTACAGCGTGGGCCTGACAGTAAACATACGCGAAAGCCGCGAGCGGAGGTCGGCGTCGGACGTCGCGTCGTTGATCGCGTAGCCCACCGCGTTGGACGAGGCCCGACCGCCGTTGGCCTCCCGATCGGCCACGATCGAGCTGGCAAACGCGCTGGCCATCGCGTTGTCCTGGGTGATGGCCTGGGCCGCCACCTCCAGAAGCTCCGGCGAGCTGGTGTGGGCGCTCAGGGCGACCGGACCGACCGTGCGGTACCCGTCCAGCGGCCCCTCCGGACCGAACACCTCCGCGCACGCCTCGACGATCGCCGCGGCGTCATCCAGCGCGACCGTCTCGACCGTCGCGACGTCGATCAGCACCGCGTTCTGCCGCTCGATCAGCGAGACCGTCGCCGTGTCACCGCCGGGGAGCCGGATGTCCAGGAAGTGCCCGTCGACCGGCAGCACGTCACCCAGATCGATGCTGGACGGCAGGGCCTTGATCCAGGCCTCGATGGCCTCCTGCAGGCCCAGGCGGGCGTGGTGCTCCTGATACCACCCCAGCTGCCGCTGCGTAGTGAACCGCTGGGCCGACTGGCGCTCGATCATCACCGCGCTCATAATGCCCACCACAACCACCAGCACCAGGACCATCGGCAGCGCGAACGCCCCGGCCGAGCGTCGGGCACCGGACGGGCGGCGCGTGGAGCAGTCACGGGGCCGAGCGTTCACGATCCACCCCCGCCACCGCCGTTGTTACCGCCGCCGTTATTGCCGCCGCTGTTGTTGCCGCCGCCGTTGCCGGGACCGCGCCCGCCGCCGCCGGGCCCGCCCGGACCGCCGGGGCCGCCGGTTCCGGGGGGTGGACGCTGCGTGCCGTCGCCGGGGGGGATGCGCTGGGGGCGCTGCTGTCCATCGATCTGGCGTCCGGGCCCGCCGGGTTGCGGGGCGTTGGGGCGTGGTCTTGCCCGAGGATCTCCGTCCTCGCCGCGTCCGCCGCCGCGCCCGCCGCCGGGCCCGCCCTGGCCGTTGCCGCCCGCGCCCTGACCGCCGCCGCCCTGGCCTC
>JBICHP010000009.1:0-43030 GCA_043100935.1 Phycisphaerales bacterium JB054 | reverse complement strand
GGGGGGGGGGGGGGGGGGGGACCGAAGACCAACCCCCCCGCCCCCCCCCCCCCCCCCACCGGCGGCCCCCCCCCCCCCCCCCGCGGCCCCCCCCCCCCCCCCCCCCCCGCCCCCCCCCCCCCCCCCCCCCCCCCCCCCGGCCCCCGCCGGCCCGGGCCGCGGGCGCTGTGCTTGGGGACTCGCTTCGACGACGGCACCGGGTTTGTGGCAGCCGGGGGGTGGGTTGGGTGCGGGCGAGTTGGGCTGCGGCTTTGCGGGTGGTTTCGCGGCTGCGTGCCTGGAGTGCGGGGGGGAGTGGTTGGGTGTCCTGGGGGTCGTGGGTGGCGGTGTGTCGGAGGGTTTGGAGTGCGATGGGCGTTGCGGCTGCGGCGACGCGGTGGGCCTGGAGCTGGGCTTGGGCGGTGAGTCTGTCGAGGAGGCTGTTGAAGGCGGGTGACTCGAGGATCTTGAGGAGTTTGGTGATGGAGAGGCCGTGGAGTGCTGCGAGGTCGGGGAGGTTGAGATCGGCGCGGAGGTAGTCGGTGATGAGGGGGGTGAGGTCGGGTTGGGGGGCGGGTTGGCTGGTGGATTGGGTGGCGGGTTGGGGGGTCGGGGTGCCGGGTCGGTCGAGTGTGGCTTGCATGCGGTGTCCCTCCTCACCTCCATTTTCGTGGATGGCGGGGATGGGGCAAGGGGAAAGGGGTGGAGGTGCGTGAAGTTGCGCGCGCTGGGGGTGGATAGGGGGGAAAACGTTTGGGGCGGGGGTGATTGGGTTGGGAGTTTGGCGGGCTGGAAAGCCCGCCCCCCTGTTTATTCGGCGGGCTGGAAAGCCCGCCCCCCTGAGTATGGGAGGAAGCGACGGGTTTGAGCGCCCGCCCTCCTGGGGGTGGGTGATGTAGGATCGCGGCATGATGACGCCGCAGGAGTTTGTGAGGAAGTGGTCGCGGGTTGCACTGCCGGAGCGGGCGGCGAGTCAGGAGCACTTTCTTGATTTGTGCCGCTTGCTTGGTCAGCCGACGCCGGCGTCGCATGATGCGACGGGGGCTGAGTATGCGTTTGAGAAGGGGGTTGAGGTCTCGGCGGCTGCGTCGAAGGGGTCGAAGGGCGAGCGTGGGTTTGCGGATGTGTGGTGGCGGGGCAAGTTTGCGTGGGAGTACAAGCGGAAGGGCAAGTACAAGACGCTTGGCGAGGCGTACCGGCAGTTGTGTCAGTATCGGGAGGCGTTGGGGAACCCGCCGCTGCTGATTGTCAGCGACATTGCGCGGACGGAGATCCACACGAACTTCACGGGCACGACCAAGGTTGTGCACGCGATCGCGCTGGAGGACATGGCGAGCCCGGAGAGCATCGACCTGCTGCGGCGGGTGTTTGCCGATCCGGAGAGTCTGCGGCCGACGGTGCGTGTGGAGGACGTCACGGCGCAGGCGGCCGAGCAGATCGGGCACATCGCCCAGAGTCTGCGGGACCGGGGGCACGACCCGCACGAGACGGCGCACTTTTTGATGAAGTGCATGTTCTGTCTGTTTGCCGAGGACACGGAGCTGCTGCCGAAGGACCTGTTCAAGCGGTTGCTTGAGGGGTCGAAGTATGACCCGGCTCGGCTGAAGTCGCGGATGGACTCGTTGTTTGCGGCGATGCGGACGGGCGGGGACTTCGGGGTCGAACCGATCGCGTATTTCAATGGCGGGCTGTTTGACACGTCGGACGCGCTGGAGCTGACCGAGGAGGAGATCGGGACGCTGATCCGGGCGGCGGGCAAGGGTTGGGAGAGTGTGGAGCCGTCGATCTTCGGCACGCTGTTTGAGCGGTCGCTGGACCCGAGCAAGCGGGCGCAGATCGGGGCGCACTACACGAGCCGCGAGGACATCATGCTGGTGGTGGAGCCGGTGATCCTGCGTCCGTTGCGGCGGGAGTGGGACGCGGTGCGGGCCGAGTGCGAGGGTTGGGTCGCGGCGCGTGCGGAGGCGGCGCGGGCGGGGAAGACGCGGAAGAAGGGTTCGCGGACACCGGAGTGGTACACAAAGCAGATCGAGGCGGCGCTGGTGGCGTTTGACGAGCGGTTGGCGGGGGTGCGGGTGCTGGACCCGGCGTGCGGGTCGGGGAACTTTTTGTATGTGGCGATCCAGCAGCTTTTGGATCTGGAGAAGGAGGTCATCACGTATGCCGCGGACGTGGGGCTGGGGCTGATCCCGCATGTGCGTCCGACGCAGTTGCGGGGGATTGAGATCAACCCGTACGCGTCGGAGCTGGCGCAGGTGGTGATCTGGATCGGGTATCTGCAGTGGATGCGTGACAACGGGTTCCGAGCGCCGTCGGACCCGATTCTGGAGCCGATGCGGTCGATCGAGAACCGGGACGCGATTCTTGCGTGGGAGGATGAGGCGGGGGAGTCGATCCCGGTGTGGCGGGAGGGGGCGCGGTGCCGCGGGAAGGCGGAGTGGCCGGAGGCGGAGTTTATTGTGGGGAACCCGCCGTTTCTCGGTGGCAAGCTGATTCGAGGCGGGTTGGGAGATCCGTACGCAGGTGCCCTGCATTCGACCTTCGACATCCCCAACTTTTCGGATCTATGCTGTTACTGGTTCGCACTCGCCCACGCGCGTCTCCACGAGCGGCCCGAAACGCGAGTCGGGCTCCTAGCAACGCAGGGGATTCGCGGAGGCGCAAACCGTGCGGTCCTCGCAAGAGTCGTCGGATCCAGCAAGATCTTTGATGCGTGGGCAGATGAACAATGGGTTCTCGATGGTGCCACCGTCCACATCTCCATCATCTGCTTCAGTCTAGATGCCAATGAGCCTTGTTTCCTCGGTGGCGTGCCGGTGTCGTCAGTCAACGCAGACCTGACTTCAGACATCGACACCTCTGAGTCGCGCGCTCTGGCAGAAAACCGTGACATCGGATTCATCGGTGCTCAAAAGAGCGGACCGTTTGACCTCACGTGGGAACAAGCAAGGCGGCTTCTCGCAGAGCCGAACCCGGTTACCGACAGCAACTTCCGAGTCGTGAGACCGTCATTGAATGCCTCTATGGTCACACGTAGGCCGGTGGGACGCTGGATCATCAACTTTCCCACCTCTCTCGATGAGGCCCAAGCGTCTGCGTATGCCGGGCCATTTCATCACTGCTCAACGGCCGTTCGAACAACCCGTACCGCTAAGCACTTCGAGAACTACCCGTTTTGGCTCCTCTGGCGACCCCGACCGGAACTATTTGACGCCGCGGAAGGACTGTCCAGAGTGGTGGTCACGCCGCATGTCGCAAAGCACCGACTCTTTGTGAGACTACCCGGCGTAATCGTCCCGGACAACCTGCTCATCGCCTTCGCCCGCTCCGACGACTACTTCTTCGGCGTGCTGCACAGCAGTGTGCACGAGTTGTGGGCTCGGCGGCAGGGGACACAGCTCCGCGAGGCGGAGTCGGGGTTTCGCTACACCCCCACCACCTGCTTCGAGACGTTCCCTCTGCCGTGGTCTCCGGGTTCGGAGCCGGCGTCGGAGGGTGAGGAGCACCACGGGCTGTGGGTGGCGATCTCGGAGGCGGCGCGGGAGTTGGATGCGCAGCGGGAGCGGTGGTTGAATCCGCCGGAGTGGGTTGGTGAGATCGCGGCGGCGGTGGATGCGGCGGATGACTTTGCGGATGTGGCGGCGGTGAGTGGTGAGGAGGCGCGGCGGTTGATCCGGCAGAGTGCGATTGACGCGGCGTGTGCGAAGGATGCGCGGCTGAAGAAGCGGACGCTGACGAATCTGTATAACGAGCGGCCGACGTGGCTGCGGCTGGCGCATGGGCGGTTGGACCGTGCGGTGCTCGCGGCGTATGCGGCGGTGGACCCGTCGGGTGGGTGGGATGTGGAGTGGGCTCGGGTGTTTGAGGAGACTGGTGCGGGCGTGGGGCTGGGGGAGGGGCATGCGCTTGCGGGGGAGCGGGCGGGGGTGGAGGAGAAGATTTTGGGGGGGTTGCTCAGGTTGAATGGGGAGCGGGGTGGGTGATGGCGTGGGGGCACGGGGCGGTTGTGCGGAGTGTTTGCTGGGGTGTGGTATCCGGGGGGCCCGAGCTTGCGCTCGGGGCTCGTAGGGGTGAGGGGGGCGTGGCCTGCGCTCGGGGACTCGCTTCGACCGCGGCACCGGGGCACTGGGCTAGCGCCCAGTGGCACCGGGGGTGGGTGATGGCATCGGAGCACGGGGCAGCTGCGCAGAGCCTTCGCTGACCCGTGGCACCCGGCCTGTGCTTGGGGACTCGCTTAGACCACGGCACCGGGGCACTGGGCTAGCGCCCAGTGGCACCGGGGGTGGGTAATGGCATCGGAGCACGGGGCAGCTGCGCAGAGCCTTCGCTGACCCGTGGCACCGGGCCTGTGCTTGGGGACTCGTTTAGACCGCGGCACCTGGGCACTGGGCTAGCGCCCAGTGGCACCGGGGGTGGGTGATGGCATGGGGGCACGGGGCAGCTGCGCAGAGCCTTCGCTGACCCGTGGCACCCGGCCTGTGCTTGGGGACTCGCTTCGACCACGGCACCTGGGCACTGGGCTAGCGCCCAGTGGCACCGGGGTCCCGAGCTTGCGCGCGGGGCTCGGAGGGGCACGGGAGGGGGTGGGAAAAAAGTTGTGAAATTGGGGTTGGCGACTTCCTACAGACTGTAGTAGTTGGTATGGTGGGGCTGGTGCTGCTCTGGGCGTCGTTGGTTGGGCGCGGGGTGGTGCGTGCAGGGAGTGTGTTGGTATGGCTCGGAGACCTCGGAAGCCGGTTGCGGACGCGGAGTTGGAGGTGCTGCATCTCTTGTGGGAGCACGGGGAGGCGACCGTGCGCGGTTTGCTGGACCGCTTTCCGGAGGGGGCGCGGGCGTATACGACGGTGCAGACGCTGGTGACGCGGCTTGAGCAGAAGGGCTATGTGACCAGCCGCAAGGACGGGCGGGCGCTGGTGTATTCGGCTCGGGTGGCGCGGGATGAGGTGCTTGCGAGTGAGCTGAACGAGGTGGCTTCGCGGGTGACGGGGGGCAAGGCGACGCCGCTGATGTTGAACCTGGTGGAGAACCACAAGATGAGCAAGGAGGACATCGCGCAGCTGCGGGCGATGTTGGACCGGCTTGATGCCTCGGAGTGAGGCGTGGTTGTTGGGGTGGTGGCTTTGGGACGGGTGCACACGAGACTCTGATTCAGAGAGGACGGCGGGGCATGCTCGAGTGGATTGCGCAGAACACGGTGGTGGCGTTGGGGCTTGCGGTGCTGGCGGTGGCGGCGGCGGTGTTTTTGCCGAAGCGTCCGGCGGTGGCGCATGTGTGCTGGATTTGTGTGTTGGTGGCGCTGGTGGCCCCCCCACTGCCGCGGCATGGGGTGTTGGATGGGCGTTCGCACGCGGTGCGTGTGGTGGGTCGTGCGGCGACGACTGTGCAGACGCTGATGCCGCGGGAGGGGGAGCGTCGGGCGGGGCGGCGGGAGCAGAGCCGGTCGTCTGGTGTGGCGGGTGTGGCGGGTGGCGGCGGGGCTTTGGGCGTGCGGGGTGCTGGTGTGGGGCCTCGTGCAGGGACGGGGCACGGGGCGGGGCACGGGGCGGTTGGGCGGATCGGAGATTTGGAATCGGGGGCGGAGCGGTCGGAGGCTGTCGGGCCGGTGAGGGCGGCGGGGGCTGGCGGGGTGTTGGCTGTGGAGGATGGGCTGCGGGATGGTGCGGGGGAGGGGGTTGCTCCGGCGTCGGGTGCGCGGGCCGGGCGTGAGGGTGCGGGTTGGCTTTCCGGCGTGGATTGGCGGCGGGTGTTGGCGGGCGCGGTGGTGTTGGTGTGGTTGGCGGGGGTGGTGGTGGTTTCGTGGCGGACGGGGCGGGTTGTTGCCCGGGTGGCGGCGTTGGTGCGGCGGGGTTCGGCGGCGTCGCCGGCGTTTCGGGCGTTTGTGGAGCGGGTGGCGATGGATCTGGACGTGCGGTCGCCTCGGGTGCGGGTGTCGTGCGAGGTGACGACGCCGTTTGTGTGGGGTGCGGCGCGGCCGATTCTGGTCTGGCCGGCGGGGGCTTCGGAGGGTTCGGCGGGGGCGCGGGCGGTGTTGGCGCATGAGCTGGCGCATCTGGAGCGTCGTGACCACTGGACGGCGTGGCTGGAGACGGTGGTGACGTGTGTGCTGTGGTGGCACCCGCTGGTGTATGTCGCGCGGCGGGAGCTGAGGCGGCAGGCGGAGAAGGCGTGCGACGCGTGGGTGGTTTGGGCGTATCCGAAGGACCGGCGGCACTATGCGGACGCGTTGCTTGATGCGGTGGAGCGGCTGGGGGTTTCGCCTCTGCCGGCGACGGCGCTTGGGGCTGTGGACAACGATCGACGCTCACTTACAAGGAGACTTCTGATGATTATGAACGAGAATGTTGCGCGGCGTGGTTCGCGGGCGCTGGCGCTGGCGGCTGCGGGCTTGACGGCGGTGTTTGCTCCGACGTGGGCGGCGGCGTCTCGTCCGGCGGTGGAGGCGATGGCGGGGGTGACTGCGGATATCGATGGTTCGCTCGATGCGTTGGTTCGGCGGGCGAGGCTGGAGTGGGAGGCGGGGGTGTACGCCGCGGGCGGCGACTCTGAGAACGCGCTGCGGTCGATGGGTGCGTTGCTGTCGAGCGGTCCGGCGGACGCGGGTTTGCACAGCGAGATGGGGATGATGCTGTACAAGGCGGGTGAGTATGCCGCGGCGGCGGAGCACTTTGCGGCGGCGGGCGAGCTGGAGCGTGAGGACACCGACCACGTGTACAACGCGGCGTGCTGCCTGGCGCTGGCGGGGGAGAGGGACGCGGCGATGGAGACGCTGGCGCGAGCGGTCGCGCTGGGGTATGCCGACGCGGACCACGCGCCGGAGGATGACGACCTGGCGTCGCTGCGCGGCTCGGCGGAGTTCAGGGAACTGGTCACGCGTATGGGTGATCTGGAGGACCTGTGGGGGGCGGCCGAGAAGGCGATGGCGAAGGAGGCCTGGGGCGACGCGGCCCGCGGGTTTGGTTCGGCGGTGACGCTGGCGCCGGAGTGTGCCGAGTTGCAGCACCTGCTCGGGTACTGCCTGATCATGGATGGGGAGCTCGACGCGGCGGAGCGTGCCTTTGAGGCGGCGCTGGCGATGGGGTTTGACGAGGGGAACTGCCTTTACAACCTGGCGTGCGTGGCGGCCAAGAGCGGCCGGATCGAGCGGGCGTTTGAGATGCTGGGCGGTGCGGTGGAGGCGGGGTTTGCCAATCACGAGCTGCTGCGTGAGGACCCGGACCTGGAGGCGTTGCACGGCGACTCGCGGTTCCGGGAGATCGTGCGGACGGTGACGGCGCCGATGAAGCTTCGGCGCGAGCTGGACATAGCGATAGAGTTCGGCGAGTACGAGTCGGCGGCGGACAAGGCCGCGGCGTTGCTCGACATGAAGCCGAAGCGCGGGTGGGAGCGTGCGTCGGCGTACCACCAGCTCGCGATGGCGTTGTGTGCGGGCGGGGACTACCGGGGTGCGGAGCGAGCGTTCGGCGAGGCTGCGAAGGCGGGGCACTCGCTGGAGGACTCGCTGTACAACATCGCGTGCTGTCGCTCTCTGGGCGGCGACTCGGCCGGGGCGATCGAGTATCTGCGGGCGGCGGTGGAGGCCGGGTATACCGACGCGGCGCACATGCAGTCTGACGGCGATCTGGCGGCGGTGCGGGGCGAGCCCGGGTTTGTGCAGGTTGCGCAGCTGGCGGCGGACCGCGACATTCTCGAGGGGTTTGCGGCGCCGAGCTGGGAGTATCTGGCCGAGCGCAGCGCCGGGGAGATCGAGCGGGAGCCCGGCAACGGGATGGCCCATCTGCAGCTGGGCTGGGCGCAGCTCCGGACGGGGCGGACCGAGGACGCGCTGCGGACGTTTGCGCGTCAGGCGGAGCTTGACTTCATGCCGGGCATCGCCAGCTACAACGTGGCGTGCTGCCACGCGATCCTGGGCGACGAGACTCGGGCGATCGCGGCGATCGAGAAGGCGATGGAGTATGGCTTCGACGATGTCGAGTTCATGCGTGAGGACCCGGACCTTGCGAACCTGCACGGCGATGCGCGGTTTGCCGCGCTGCTCGCGGCGCACGAGCACGACGAGGTCGATCACGATCACGACTGGGACGTTGACGACGACGACTGGGACGACGACGACGACGACGACGACGACGACTGGGATGATGACGACGACGACTGATTCGTTGTCGTTTCGCGCGGGCGGCTTGGCGCTCGCGGACACCGGCCCCTCAACGCGCGGCCCCCGGGACACTCAGGTGTCCCGGGGGTCGCTTTGTCTGGCGGTGGTCGTCGCGGCCGGTGGTGTCAGCAGCCGGCGTTCCAGCGGTTGAGGAACTGGAGGACGTCGAGGGTGTTGACGGTGCCGTTGCGGTCGGTGTCTGCCTCGAGTGCGCCGGCGGCCCAGGCGTTGAGGAACCCGAGGACGTCGAGTGTGTTGACGGTGGTGTCGCGGTTGAAGTCGGCGGTGCAGAAGCACTGGCCGTTGCCGCAGAAGAGGGTGACGCGGACGACGGCCGACTTTGCCTGGCCGCCGGGTGCGCCGGCGTCTTCGACGATCCACTGCATGTAGCGGACCTGGCCGTCGAGCGAGGGGTCCATGGCGATGGGGCTGGGGCCGGTCGCGAAGCCGCCGGCCAATCCGGCGCCGTCAACGGCGAACGGGCCGAGGAGTTCGTCGGCGTCGATCTCGCCGTCCTGGGGGGGCGAGGCGGAGACGGCGAGCCAGGCCTGGGTGTCTGCGAGCGCCGCGTCGAGGCCGAGCTGGAACCACTGGTTGCCGAGATAGGGCGGGCGGTCGGCGATGATGACCGGCGGCTGTCCGCTGGAGCCGGCGCGGCCCCCGCCGAGGTTGAGCGGGTTTGGCTGCGGCTTTTGCTGGTGGAGGACGGGACGATCGAAGGGGAACTGCTCGTTGGCGACGCGGGGGTCGGTGAGCGCGTTGGTGAGGAAGTCGATGATGGCCTGTTCCTGTTGCGGCGGGAAGGCGATGGGCCCGTCGAAGAGGGGGTCGATGTTGCCCTCGAAGGGGATCTGGCCGTTCCGTCGGGCGTAGAAGTCGAAGACGCGCTGCATGGTGGTGAAGTCGCCGTTGTGCATCATGCGCGGGCGGAGTCCGACGTTGCGGAGCGAGGGGACCTTGAACTTGCCGCGGTCGGCGAAGAGGCCTGTGACGTCCTGGAGTCCCCGGTCTTCGGCGATCGGCCTGACGCCGATGTTTCGGAACTGGTTGTCGGTGAAGAGGGGGAAGGTGTGGCACATGGCGCAAGCGGAGCCGAGGAACAGGTTGAAGCCCTGCTGCTGCCGCTGGGTCATGGCGTTGCCGTCTCCGTCGACGAATCGGTCGAGGGGCGTCTGGTCGGGGTTGAGCGTGCGCTCGTAGGTGGCGATGGCGAAGGCGATGCGGGTGGCGGTGATGTCGCCGTCGCCGAACGCGGCGGCGAAGAGGTCGGGGTAGGTGGGGTTGGTGGAGAGGGCGGAGGCGAGGTCTGCCGGGAGGTTCTGGGCGAGGGCGAGGGGCCGGGCGGCGGTGAGTCTGGAGCGGAGCTCGGGCCAGTCGTACTCGGCGTGTGCCATCTCGACGGGGCTCATGGGCGGGGCGAGGACCTGGTTCTCGAGTGCGCCGCCGGCGGCGATCATGACCTCGCCGGTCTCGGGGTCGAGGAATTCTGATCCGGCGCGGCCGTCCCAGAAGAGGCGTTCGGCGTACATGGCCATGATCGAGGGGGGAGCGGTTCGGTCGGTGACCTGGGGGCGGAGGCCGAAGAAGGGATCGGGCTGGTAGGTGTCGTTGGCGTCGGAGGCGACCACGCCGAACGAACCCGTGACGTCGTCATCGGTGTTGAAGATGCCGTCGAACCCCGGATGCTGGGCGGCGCGGGGGTCGATGCCGCCGACGGCGGGGATGTGGCACGTGCCGCAGGCGGTGGTGCCGTCAGTCGAGAGCTGCTCGTCCCAGAAGAGCATCTTGCCGAGGATGCGTTTTTCCTCGGTGATGGGGTTTTCGGCGGGCTCGGGGACTGGCGGGAGCGCGGCGGTCGGGCCGTCGAGTGCCCACGTGGCGGTGACGCCGATGGTGCCGGCCAGCGGGACGCCGAGCAGGAGCGTGGGAGCGAGACGCGCAAATGCGCGACGACAGCCAGAACGACTCTTCATCTGAGCAAATCCTCTTCGTTGCCCACGAGACCCTGCATCAAACGCCGCGGGCCGGGGCATATTGCCACCTTAGTATGCAGAATTTGCGGCTGCCGGCCAGTGGATGGTGGAGATTTGGCAAACTGGGGGATCGTCGGGCGGCGGATGTTGGCCTGCTGGTGTTTCTGTTGGTCCGGGTGGAAAGAGACAGGACACCGGCCGCGGGGCCGGTGTCCTGTGCTTGAACGTGTTGCTGTCGGTCGCTGTATCAGCGGCGGCGACGGGCTGCGGCGAGACCGCCGAGGCCGAGCAGGGCGAGTGCGCCCGACGCGGGGACGGGACGGCCGCGGATCGTGATCTCGGAGATCGAGAAGATCTGGGTCCAGCCGGACTGCCCTTCGAGCACGAAGTTGCTGAGTGTGATTGAGTTGGTGCCGATGTTCTCCATGCCGGAGCCGCCGAGCGTGGTGAAGAGGTCGTTGTTGGTCTCGGTGCCGCCGAATGCCATGGTGGTGGCGCCGATGGTCAGGTCGTAGCCGTCGATGTTGCCGGGGATGGAGTTGCCGCTGTCGAAGCCCCAGATGGTGATGTCGTCGATGAAGTAGGCGGCGTCGAGGTAGAGGGTGATGGAGGGACGGGTGGCGGAGGTCTGGCCGAACAGCATGGCGTTGCTGGTGCCGTCGTTGGTGCCGCCGTCGTTGAGCGTGCCGGAGCCGGCGTTGGAGTAGTTGGCGCGGTTGAAGTTGACGCCGTTGGCGGTGTCGGAACCGGTGCCGGTGATGGTGCCGCTGTAGGAATGGGCCCAGTTTCCCATGCCCGACTGCGCGGCATCGAGGATGTCGTAGCCGGTGATGACCTGTGCCGATGCACCGGTTGCGAGGCCGGCGGCCACAATGAGTGCGATGTTCTTCCGCATGATGAAGCTCTCCTCTACAAAGGAACAGCGAGTTCGACCCAGGTGTCCCGCGGGCCACGAGACCGCGGCATTCCTGGGCACCGTGGTACCCCAACAGAATACCCGGGACGGGTCCGACACCAAGAGGTGTTCCCAAGAATGCAAAGTTTTTGTGTTCTGATTCTGGGAGGGCATGCCTCTCGGTTGGTAAAGAGGGCAAGATCTTGGCGGGTCTCTCCCGGGCTGCGCCGGTGTTGGCGCTGGTGGCGGCGGGGGGTGCCGGGCGATTTGCCGGTTGCGGCGGCGGTGCCCTGTCGCCCGCGGCGCGGCTGGTTGCCCGATAGCCTTGGTCCATGTTGAGAGTTGCAGTGATCATCCCGGCGGCCGGGTTCAGCCGCAGGTACGCCGAGGCGGCGCATCTGGATGGGCCGCGGAGCAAGCTGGACGAGGACCTCGGTGGGCGTCCGGTGCTGCACCGGACGGTGGAGGCGTTTGTGAACTATGACGGCCCGGGGGTGACGCTCGGGCCGATCATCGTCGCGGGGCCGCACGACGAGGACGCGTTTGCGACGTTCAAGCTCCGGCACGGCGACAAGCTGTCGATCCTCGGCGTGGTGCTGGTGCGTGGCGGGCGGACGCATCGGTGGGAGACGGTGCGTGCGGCGCTGGAGGCGGTGCCGGAGGACGTGACGCACATCGCCGTGCACGACGCGGCGAGGCCTTGCGTTTCGGGCGCGTTGCTGGACCGTGTCTTTGCGGCGGCGGGGCGGCACGCGGCGGTGGTGCCGGGGGTGGACGTGTCGGACACCATCAAGCGGGTATCGGAGGGCGCGATCGAGGAGGGGGAGCCTGATCCGCTGGCGTCGATTCTCGGCGGCGGGTCTGCGGGGTCCGGGTTGCGCGAGGTGGAGTCGACGCTGGAGCGTCGGGGGCTGGTGGCGGTGCAGACGCCGCAGGTGTTTGGCGCGGCGGTGTTCCGGCGGGCGTATGCGCAGGAGGACCTCTCGAGCACCGACGATGCGGGCCTGGTGGAGCGGTCGGGCGAGCGTGTGGTGGTGGTCGAGGGTGAGGGCGGGAACCTGAAGATCACGACGCCGGTTGATCTGACGCTGGCGCGGGCGGTGCTGGGTGTGCGTCCGGCGGGGGAGCGGCCGGGGCACAAGCGGTTCTGACGCGCGTCGGGGCGTGGGTCAGGCGGCGACGGCTTTGAGGTATTCGGACATGCCGTCGATGTCGTCGGTCGGGTCGGGCTCGAGGCCGAGGGAGGCGCGGATGGAGCTCGGCGACTCGCAGGCCATCGTGAAGCGGTAGCTGGAGATGGGTTCGCCGTCGGCGTCGTAGCTGTAGGCGGCGCCGTGGCCGTCCTGCTCGGGGCGGATGAGGACGACGAGCCCTCCGAGGAGGAACTGCTGCGGCCCGATGGCCGAGTCGTTGCGGAGGCCGTCGACCATCTGGTCGTCGAGGACGTTGACGAGTTGCTGGTGGACGCGGCTGGAGAGGTCGGAGACCTCGAGCGGGTCGGCGACGTCGGCGAAGAGTTCGAGCACGGCTTCGCACTCGACGCTGGATCGCGAGGCGATGGCTTCGAGTTTGGCCGAGTCGAGCCCGAGGTGCATTTTGCCGATGGCGGCTGCGGGCGGTCGGGCGGTTGGCGTGGCGTCGGGCAGGAGGGTGACCGCGCCGATGTAGAAGGCGATTCGGTGGAGGACTCTGAGGGGTTCGCGTGAGTCGGCGCCGGGTGGCGGGGGCGTGTGGTGCCACATGATGGGCTTTGCGAGGAGTTCGGGGAACTTCCACCTTCGGAGCATTGCCGTCATGATGTCGACGTGGGTGAAGGGGTGTTCGTTGTACTCGATGTTGAAGCTTTTGCTCGAGGGGAGGCCTTGCTCGTAGAGCAGGTCGAACTGTGTGCCGAGGAGTTTGTGCGCGAGGGGGATTCCGGCGTCGAGCATGAGGCCGATGATGAACGCCTCGGGGGCGCAGCTGGGGAGCACGTGGCGGGCGACCTCTGCGGCGAGGCATGCGCGGTAGACGGACTGGCCCCAGACCTCTCTGGAGATCTTTGCGCCTTTGTCGGCGCTGGCGGCCTTGGAGAGGTAGAAGCCCAGGGCGATGGAGCGCATCCTCGCGAGACCGAGGAGGACGCATGCGCGGTCGATGTTGGTGACGGGTTTGCGCTGGGCGAAGAAGGCGGAGTTGCTGAGGCGGATGAGGCGGCCGGTGAGTCCGGGGTCGTTGCGGATGATGTCGCTGTAGTCCTGCATCCCGGCGTCGGGGTTCTGGGTGAGGTCGAGGATGCGCATGGCGATGCCGGGCTGGGTGTCCACGCCGATGCCGCCGAGCCGGCGGTCGAGTTCGGCGTAGAGGCCGGTGAGTTCGTCCGCGCTGAGGTCGCGTCGCGCCTTCATCGTCTCTTCCGACCCTCCGTCGCCTCACGGCGCGGTTGCCGCTGGTCTTGCCGGCGAACCCCCTCGGCGTCCGGCGTGCGTGACAACCCTCATCGGTATCGGTCCTCGGGGGGCGTGCCTTGACGGGAATGCGGGGAGATGCGGGTCGGGTCAGGGCTGGAGGCGTGTGGCGGCCCATCCGGCCCCGTGCGGGGCGGAATCCGGACGTTTCCAGAGGGCGCGGTCGTGCAGGCGGCCGGTGCTGCCGTGCCAGAGTTCGACCTGGCGGGCGATCACGCGGAAGCCGCTCCAGTGGGGTGGTCGGGGGATGTGGACGGGGTCTCCCCTGACGGCGGCGGCAATGTCGATGTTCAGATCCAGAATTCGTTCGGTGGCGGCCTCGAAGAGGCTCTGGCGGGATTCGAGCGGCTGGCTCTGCTGGCTGGCCCAGGCGCCGATGCGGCTCTCCCAGCGCCGGCTGGCGAAGTAGGCGTCGGCCTCGGCGTCGGAGACCGGCTCGACGTCGCCCTCGACGCGGGCCTGGCGGTCGGCGTGGTCCCAGTGGAAGACGAGGGCGACGGCGGGGTTGGCGGCGAGTTCGCGTCCCTTTCGGGAGTGAAGGTTGGTGTAGAAGGTGACGGTGCCGGCGTCGGGGTCGAGGTCTTTGCAGAGGACGATGCGGGCGGAGGGGCGGCCGTCGGGGCCGACGGTCGCGAGGGTCATGGCGTTGGGGTTGGGGGTTTGGCCGTGTTCCCGGGCCTCGGCGAGCCAGGCGGCCAGCGTGGGGAAGGGAGATTGGGGGAGCGGGTCGGGAAGGAGCGATTCGGTGTCGAAGGGGTCGAGGCTGGTCATGGGGGAGGGTATTCGCGGCGGGGACACGACGGAATCGGGGCGTGGGGTGGGGTATCGGGACGGCCGGTGGACAGGAGCGCGGTAGTCGGTGTGTAGGATGGCGTTCGGAGAGGATGTGCGCGTGGCAGAGAGCAACGGACGAAACACCCGCAACTGGAAACGAGACGCCGACAGGCCGTCGAGCGCGGAGGTGCTGCGCGAGCTGGTGGACAGCCTTCCGCCGCACTCTGAAGAGGCGGAGATGTCGCTGTTGGGGTCGCTGATCCTGGACCCCCGGGCGGTGGGCGAGGTGGTGAGCATCGCGCACGGTCCGGAGCTGTTCTACCGCGAGGCGCACGCGCAGATCTACAAGGCGATCCTGGAGCTGTACGACCAGCACGAGGGCTGGGACGCGGTGCAGCTGCTGGAGATGCTGCGGGACGCGGGGCATCTGGACGACATCGGGGGCGTGGAGTATCTCAAGCAGCTGGCCGAGTCTGTGCCTTCTGCGGTGAACGCCCCCCACTACGCCAAGCTGGTGGCAGCGAAGCACCGGCTGCGTTCGCTGATTGATGCGTCGTGGCGGATCATCTACGACGCGCACAACATCGGCGGGCTGGGCCCTGACGGCGTGGCGACGCTCTTGGACAAGGCGGAGGCGGAGATCTACGAGATCTCGCACGACAAGACGATCCGGGACGTGGCGCCGCTGGCGGACGTGCTGCAGGAGGAGATCGCGCGGCTGGAGGCACTGGAGGGGCGCGGGCTGACGGGCGTGCCGACGGGGTATATCGAGCTGGACAAGATGCTCAGCGGGTTGCAGCCGGGCGAGATGGTGATCTTGGCGGCGCGGCCCTCGATGGGCAAGACGGCGCTTGCGCTGAACCTGGCCGAGCAGGTGGCCTTCGGCGGGGCGACGCCGTGGAGTGCGCCGCAGGATGAGCCGGCGGGGACGGTGATCTTCTCGCTGGAGATGTCGCGCGGGTCGCTGGCGCAGCGGTTGATCTCGGCGCGGTCGGGCATCGACCTGCACCATCTGCGGACGGGGCAGATGGGGATGAACGAGTGGAACCAGCTGAACACGGCGTGCGGCGAGCTGCACGATGCGCCGCTCTATATCGACGACACGCCGGCCCTCACCATCCTGCAGCTGCGCGCGCGGGCGCGGCGGATGGTGTCGCAGTTTGGTGTGAAGGTGATCATCATCGACTATCTGCAGCTGCTGACTGCGCCGAACGTGTCGCGGGAGAGCCGGCAGGTGGAGGTGGCGACGATCTCGCGCGGGATCAAGGCGCTGGCGCGTGAGCTGAACGTGCCGGTGATCTGTCTTGCGCAGCTGAACCGCGGGACGGAGCAGCGCGAGGGGAACCGGCCGCGGATGGCGGACCTGCGCGAGTCGGGCTCGATCGAGCAGGACGCGGACGTGGTGGCGCTGCTGCACCGGGAGGAGTATTACCACAGGGGCGATGAGGAGTGGCTGGCCGATCCGGAGAACCACGAGAAGATCGGTCTGGCGGAGTTGATCATCGCCAAGCAGCGCAACGGGCCGACGGGCACGGTGAAGCTGACGTGGGACAGCAAGACGACGCGGTTTAAGAACCACGACCCGCACAGCCACGCGGGAGCGGCGGAGGGCTTTGGCGGGGACTTTGCCGACTACGGCGACTACGGGTCGGTGGGCGAGGCTGCGGGGCACGAGGTGGAGGCCAAGCCTGTGCAGCCGGCGCGGAGTGAGTATCAGGGGTTTGCCCCTGGCTCGCGGAGCGGTCCGGAGGTTGGGTTCCGCGATGGCGGCGGGCCGGAGCTGGACGATGACGACGCCGAGGACGTGCCGTTCTGATCGGGCCGTTGCGCGGCGGGTTGCCCGCTGATCGGTGGGTGGGGCGCGGCCTGCGTGCGGCGGTTGGCAGAACTTACCCAGATTGTCTTGCGGGTGGCGACGCGGACCGGTTAGGCTCTGGGCAGCCTTCCCAAACATAAGGAGAGGGACCCATGAAGAGCATGAATGTGTTGTGGTGCGCGATTGCTGCTGCGGGAGCGGCGGGGCTTGCCGGTTGTTCCGGGCAGGGCGCGCTCGTGGAGCCGGGCGTTTCGGTCGGGGACACCGGTCCGGTGGCGAGATCGACCGAGGACTACCGCAAGATTCGGTTCGCCGAGGCGTGGCGGGGGCTGGCGATCGAGGACGGCTTGATTGTTGTGGACCGCGGGGCGGCGGCGGGTCTGGAGATCGGGGACGCCGGCGAGGCGATTGCCCGGGGTGATGCGCTGTTTGCGGCGAACACCTTCAGCGGCGCGATCGGCGAGTATCGCCTTGCGCTGCTGGCCGACGAGACGAACGTCGAGGCGATGTTCAAGCTCGGCGAGGCGCTGCTGGGCAAGCGTGATGACGAGAGGGCGCTGGCGGCGCTGCGCACGGCGTCGATGCTGGCGCCGGAGCGCACGGATATCCGTCTGCAGTACGCCGAGACGATCAACCGCACGGGTGACCTTGACGGCTGGGCGGACGAGCTCGAGAACGTGCTGGCGATCGACCCCGGGCACGGGGAGGCGCACGCGAGGCTCGCGGTCGCGCGGTATTACCAGGGTGATCGCGAGGAGGCTCGGCGGCGGGTCGCGCTGGCCGAGAAGTTCGGCGGGAACGTGCCGCCGCAGCTGAAGGCGATGCTGAACAACTGACACCACCGCCGCGGCTTGAACGCGGCGTGATTCGGAGGACTTTCCCATGCGTATGAGCAAGCAGTGCGTGAGCGTGCTGGCGACGGTGGTGGCGGCGTGCGGCACCTGCGCGGTGGCGCAGCCGATCGTCGGCCCGCAGATGATCGTTGATCCCAACAACACGACGGGGGCCGGCGTCAACGAGACGAGCATGTCGGTGGCCGACGCCAACCCCGACCACATCGTGGGTGGTTGGAACGACTACCGGACGCAGATCCGCTCGGTCTTTACCCGCAGCTTTGACGGCGGGCAGACGTGGTTTGATCAGGAGATCCGCCCGCCGGCGGCGTTCCGGACCAGCGTCGAGGGCGACCCGATGATGGCGCACGACCACCGCGACGGCACGCTGTACGCCGGGGCGATGGCGTTCGGCGCCAATGGGGGTATCTATGTGGCGCGCAAGGACCCGGGCGACACGTTCTTCCAGCCCTCGGTGATGGCCCGCATCGACGGCGGCGTGGACAAGGGCTGGATGGCGGTCGGCGTCGATCCGTCGGACCCCAACAACATCAACAAGTCGAAGCTGTACATCGCCTACAACCAGGGCGTGTCGCGGACGAGCGACAAGGGCGCGACGTGGCAGGGGCCGGTCTATCTCGGCAGCGGGCTGGGTTTCTTGCCGCAGACGGCGTCGGACGGGACGCTCTACGTGCTGTACTGGCCGTTCGGCACCAACCAGATCCTGTTGCGGAAGAGCGAGGACGGGGGCGTGACGTTCTCGAACCCGACGCTGGCCGCGACGCGGCTGGACGTGTGGGGCGTGGACGGCTCGCGGTATCCGGGCAACTTCCGCGTGCCGCCGCTGGCGTACCTGGCGGTGGACCCGAACAACGAGAACCTGTACGTGACGTATTTCGACACGACGCAGGTCTCTGGCGGCAACCGTGACACGGATTTGTACTTTACCAAGAGCACCGACGGCGGCACGACGTGGACGACGCCGACGATCATCAACGGCGGGGCGGGCAACCCGCAGGCGGACTGCTTCTTCCCGTGGATGGAGGTGGACCGCACGGGGCGCATCGGCATGGTGTTCTACGACACGCGGCACGGCGGGCTGAACGACAGCGCGGGCTTTGCGCTGATCGACACGTACTTCAGCTACTCCGAGGACGAGGGCGCGACCTGGAACGAGATCCGCCTGACGCCGCAGTTCTGGGACAGCCGCTTCGACGGCAACGGCGGCGGGTTCGTGGGCGACTACCTCGGCATGGGGCAGGCCCGCGGCGAGGGCGGTGATTACTACTGGCCGCTGTATCTCTCCGGGCAGGCCAACCGCCCCAACCAGTACACCAACAAGATCTACTTCCCGTGCATCGCGGACTTCAACGGTGACGAGCAGGTCAACACCAATGATGTGCTGGCCTTCCTGAATGCGTGGAATGCGCGCGACCCGCGAGCCGATGTGAATGGCGATGGCAATATCAACACCAACGACGTGCTGGCGTTCCTCAACGAGTGGAACGACCCGTGCAGTCTCTAGGGCTGCGGGGGCAACGTCCGAGAAGGAGTCCCGCGGGATGAGGTTTGTTCAACACCGCGCCGCCGCCCTCGGGGCGGCGGTGCTTTCTTTGGCGGCGGCGAGCGGCGTGTGTGCGGGGCAGGGTGCGTCGCCGGCGGGCCCGGAGGGTGCCCGGCGCGGCCGCGTCGGTTCGGTGAACCTGCACCGGGTGAAGGTGCTGCTTGACGGTGACGCCCGGACGGTGTGGATCGGCGACAGCTGGTGTCGCATGAGCCGGACGGACCGCCTGCCGTATGGCGCGCTGGCGGCGTGGCCGATCGACAACGTGAGCGCTGTCTGTCTGGGCTTCAAGGGCGGCGGGGGCACGGGCCGAGCGACCAACTACACCTCGGGCCCGGGCGCGTTGGTGGATGTCAACGCGGCCCGGTCGTGGGTCACCGAGACCAACGACGGGGAGCCTGCGCACTTTGCGCTCCCGGTCAACGACATGACCCGTGTGATCGGCGAGAGCGGTTTGGTGCTGACCGGGTCCGGGCTGACCGAGGGGCGGATCCAGGCGTTCGGGATCAACAACTCGAAGTTCGCGGAGACCGACAACGGGCCGTTCTCGGCGCCCGGGGAGTCGTTCCTGGCGCGTCTGCTCTACTACGCGCCTGCGCGCGCAGAGGACCTGCTCGAGCGGGTCGAGCTTGAGGACTCGCTGGGGGGGGTGCTGGGGCCGGTGTATCTGCGGACGGGGGCGCGGCCGAAGTGGCACCTGGGCGG
Organism: Phycisphaerales bacterium JB054; assembly: GCA_043100935.1. GTDB lineage: Bacteria > Planctomycetota > Phycisphaerae > Phycisphaerales > UBA1924 > PNC22. Next base: position 23,892 of record JBICHP010000009.1, on the reverse strand, counting down.
CGATCCGGAGTCGGGGCGGGCGGTGGACGCGACGCCTTCGCAGATCAACGCTGCGGCGCAGGACGTGCTGCTGGGGCAGAACCTGTCGCTCGGGCCGCAGCTTGCGGTGCTGGAGAGCCCGGAGTCGCCTCTGGTCGGCAGCGATGACTATTGGTTTTATGCGGGCACGGCGTTCTGGCGGGTGGACGCGGCGGGGCGGCGCGAGCCCGGGTATTACCACACGGGGCTGGCGCAGGACTCGTGGTCGTTTGCCGGGTTGGCCGACGATCGGGAGAGCACCGGGGGCAAGAACTACTCCGACGAGCAGCTCCGGCACTGGCTCGACGTGACGACCCTGGACCGCGCGCAGACGCCGGTGGTGGTCGTGCACGTGGCGACGGAGGCCAAGCCGTACGAGGTGATCGAGGGGTCGGTGCTTCGGATTCTGGAGCGGTATCGCGAGGCGTTCGCGGCGATCGGTACGGCGCCGCCGCGGTTCTTGCTGGTGGGTTCGTACGTCCACATCATCAACCCCCGATCGCTCGCCGAGAGCCTTGTGTATATCGAGCAGCTCGACGCGATCTATGCGGGGCTGGCGGCGTCGGAGCCTGACTGCGCGTTTTTCTCGCTGTCGGCGGCGACCGACGAGGTGCTTTTCTCGACCGACGCGGAGGGCGGCGCGGGCACGCAGCAGGCGGCGCGGGACTGGCTCGACGCGAACGGGTGGTCCACGATCACCTACGGCGGGAACACCTATACGTTGTCGTCTGCTGATGATGGCGGGCTGGACGGCGTGCTGACCGCGGACGGCCTGCACCTGTCCGCGGCTCCGGCTGCGGCGTTTTATGCCAGGCTGCTCGGTGACGCGATCGCGGCGTCTTCCTGCCCGGCCGACTTCAACGGCGACGGGGTGGGCAACACGCTGGACGTGATCGCGTTCCTGAACGCGTGGGTGGCGGGCGATGCCGGTGCCGACATCGACGGCAACGGCGAGGTTGATACGCGCGACGTGCTGGCGTTTTTGAACGTGTGGACGGCGGGGTGCTAGGTGCAGAAAAAAGGCCCCCGAGCGTCGGTGGGTCGCTCGGGGGCTGGGAGGCCCGGGGTCCGGAGCCGGCGTGAGACGCCGCCTCGACGAACCCCGGTTGGTGGGGCAGTTGTGGGGTGTGCTTGGCGTCCGGCCCTCGCCGGTGCTCGCGTTGCTCGCGAGCGGGGTTCCTCCTTGGCTTTCTCGCCCGGGGGGCGTTTGGCCCCTCGGTCTGTCTTCGCCGCTTGGTCCCGTCTGAGCGGGTGTGACGGGTGACACGTCACTCCGTGCCTGTCACCCCGGCTTCATTCCGTTGTCTTGCCGACCCTCCCCGAACGCCGGGCGGGGGACCGGATGCTGCTGCACACTCCTGAACGAATCAACTGCACCCCATGCTGTTGCCGCAGTTGAGGCACTTGTGGCACGTGCCGCTGCGGACGGTGATCGTGCCGCACACGTCGCACGGCGGGGCGTCACTGACACTGTCGAGCGCGACCGAGAGCGTCGCGGCCTGGGTGGTCTGGGCGGTCACGCCCGCGGACTGCACCCGCTCGGTGACCACGACCGACGAGGTCATGACCGAGCCTTTCAGATCGCCGTCGTCCTGCACGCGCCGGTCGCTGGCGGCGAGCTTGGCGGCTCGGCGGGAGACGCGGTCGGTGGGCGCCGAGTTGGTGTCGCCGGCGCGGCGAGGCGAGTTGGCCTCGCGGTAGCCGGGGATGAACTCCATGCCCATCCACCGGAAGATGTAGTCGACCAGGCTCTTGGCGATCGGGATGTCCTTGTTGGTGGTCATGCCGGCCGGCTCGAAGCGCTGGTGGGTGAACTTGTTGACGAGGCTCTCGACGGGGACGCCGTACTGCAGCGCGACGCTGGTCGCGGTGCCGAGAGAGTCCATGAGCCCGCCGATGGTCGAGCCCTCCTTGGCCATGGTGATGAAGAGCTCGCCCGGCTTGTCGTCCTCGTAAAGCCCGACGGTGAGGTAGCCCTCGTGCCCGGCGACGTTGAACTTGTGCGTGATCGACTCCCGCGTGTCGGGCAGGCGGCGACGCATCGGGCGGTGGACGATCTGCGTGACTTTTTCCTCGACGACGGGCTTGGTGGACTTCTTGTCACCACCCGCAGCAATCGTCGCCGCCACATCGGCCACGGCCGTCGCGACCTCGGCCTTGGCGTCGGACTCCCCCAACTCGTCCACCTCTTCGTCGAGGTCGACGGCCTCGTGCTTGGAGTCGGACTTGTTGCTGAGCGGCTGCGAGAGCTTGCACCCGTCGCGGTAGAGGGCGTTGGCCTTGAGGCCGAGTTCCCAGCTGAGGCGGTAGCACGCGGCGATGTCGTCGGTGGTGGCCTCGTTGGGGAGGTTGATGGTCTTGCTGATCGCACCCGAGATGAACGGCTGTGCCGCGGCCATCATGCGGATGTGGCCCTCGGGGGCGATGAAGCGGACGCCGGACTTGCCGCAGGTGTTGGCACAGTCGAAGACGGGCAGGTGCTCGTCCTTCATGTGGGGTGCGCCCTCGATGGTCTGGGTGCCGCAGATGGTCTGGTTGAGCGACTCGATCTGGGCGTCGGTCAGGCCGAGGGTGCGGAGGAGGCTGAAGCCGGTGTCGGCCTTGGCCTTGGCCGGGTCGATGCCGAGCCGGGTGAGGGTGGCGTCGCCGAGGCTCCAGGCGTTGAAGGCGAAGCCGACCTCGAAGACGCTTCGGAGCGAGTCGGAGACGGTCTTGAGATCGTCCTCGCTCAGGCCCTTGCCTCGGAGCCACTGGGCGAAGGTCTGCCCGGGCTGTGCGCCCTTGACGCCCTTGGGCAGCGGCACCTCGAGGTGGAGTGTGCCGAGGATGTGGGTGAGCATCTCGCGGACCTGGGTCTCGGAGTAGCCGAGGGCGTCGAGTGCGGGCTTGACCGACTCGTTGACGATCTTGAAGTAGCCGCCGCCGGCGAGCTTCTTGAACTTGACGAGTGCGAAGTCGGGCTCGACGCCGGTGGTGTCGCAGTCCATGAGCAGGCCGATGGTGCCGGTGGGCGCGATGACCGTGGTCTGGGCGTTGCGGTAGCCGTGGCGTTCGCCGAAGGCCAGGGCGTCGTCCCAGGCGCGGGCGGCGCGCTCGGCGAGGGTCTTCATGTTGGCGATGTTGACCGTGCCGCCGGCGCAGAGGTCGTGGTCGATGGGCACGGGGCGGACGCGGAGGCTCTCCCACTCCGTGGCATCACGCGAGACGCCGTGGGCGGCGCGGCGGTGGTTGCGGATGACGCGGAGCATGCCCTCGCGGTCGGCCTCGAAGCCGGGGAAGGGCCCGTGCTCGCCGGCCATGATGGCCGACTGGCGGTAGCTGCGGCCGGTGAGGATGGCGCTCAGGCAGCCGCAGAGGGCGCGGGCCTCGTCGGAGTCGTAGGGGATGCCCGCCTGCATGGCCATCGCGCCGAGGTTGGCAAAGCCGAGGCCGAGGGTGCGGTAGCGGTAGGAGAGCTCGGCGACGACCTCGCTGGGGTACGCAGCCATCAGCACGCTGATCTCGAGGACGGTGGTCCAGAGGTCGATGCCGTGCTCATACTTCTCGACGTCGAAGGTCTGGGTCTGCGCGTCGTAGAAGGTCAGCACGTTGAAGGAGGCGAGGTTGCAGGCCGTGTTGTCGAGGAACATGTACTCGCTGCACGGGTTGCTGGCGTTGATGCGCCCGCCGTTGGGGCAGGTGTGCCAGGCGTTGATGGTGCCGTCGTACTGGACGCCGGGGTCGGCGCACCGCCACGCGGCGTAGACGATGTCGTCCCAGAGCTTGCCGGCCTCGTACTCGCGGGCGGTCTCGCCGGTGGTTCGCCAGGTGGTCTTCCAGGTGCCGCCGGCGTCGACGGTGTCGAAGAACTCGTCGGGGATGCGGACGGAGTTGTTGGAGTTCTGGCCGCTGACGGTGGCGTAGGCCTCGCCGTTGAAGTCGTAGTCGAGGTTGATGTCGAGGCGCTCGGCGGTCTCGCGGATGGACTCGTCGGACTTCTTGAGCTGCTTGAGACCCTCGACGAGCGCCGCGACCTTGACCTCCTCGCGGACCTTCCAGTTGACGAAGGTCTCGATGTCGGGGTGGTCCATGTCGAGGCAGACCATCTTGGCAGCGCGTCGGGTCGTTCCGCCGCTCTTGATCGCGCCCGCGGCACGGTCGCCGATCTTGAGCCAGCTCATCAGGCCCGAACTCTTGCCGCCGCCGCTGAGGCGCTCGCCCTCGGCCCGCAGCTTGGAGAAGTTGGTGCCGGTGCCGGAGCCGTACTTGAACAGGCGGGCCTCACGCACCCACAGGTCCATGATGCCGCCGTGGGAGACCAGATCGTCGCTGACCGACTGGATGAAGCAGGCGTGCGGCTGCGGGTGGGTGTAGGCGTCGGAGGCCAGGAAGACCTCGCCGGTCTCGGGGTCGGGCACGTAGTGGCCCTGGGCGGGGCCGGTGATGCCGTAGGCCCAGTTGAGGCCGGTGTTGAACCACTGGGGGCTGTTGGGCGCGCACATCTGGTGCACCATCATGTAGACGAGCTCGTCGTAGAAGGCCTCGGCGTCGGCCTCGGTGTCGAAATAGCCGTGGCTCTCGCCCCAGAATCGCCAGCACCCGGCGAGGCGGTGGATCACCTGGCGGGCGCTGCGCTCGGGGCCGGTGATCGGCTTGCCGTTCTCGTCGCGCCGCGTCTTGGCCGCGGCGGTGTTGGGCAGCGCGTAGGGCTGCTCAAACTGCGGCACGCCGGCCTTGCGGAAGTACTTGCTGACCATGATGTCGGTCGCGAGCTGGCTCCACGACTTGGGCACCTCGGCGTCGGCCATCTCGAAGACGACGGAGCCGTCGGGGTTGCTGATTTTGGATGACCGGGTTGTCCACTCGACAGTGGAGAAGGGGTCTTGACCGGCCGTGGTAAATTTGCGTGTGACCTTCATTGGTGCAGCACTCTCCGAGAATGATCAGGGGCAATGGGCAATGGGCAATGGGCAATGGGCAATGGGCAATGGGTGATGGGCAATGGGTGATGGGCCCGTCGCGGCTTATTCCTCCAGCGAACGGATCAGTCCGCTGAGAGGCTTGCCAACATCTGTGACCGTTTCGAGTATTCCATCTGCAGCTTTCTCCGTCATGAATCCCAGATCGATCGCAGCGAGAGCGTGTGATTCAACCTCAAACAGCGATCCTCTGGACATCCTTAGAAACCGTAAATAATCCTGCCGAGTGCCTCGGCCGTAGCCTTCAGCAATGTTGGCCATCACACTTATCGCGGCGCGTCTGATCTGGCTTGCCAAACCGAACCGCTCTTCTTGCGGGAAAGACCCCGAGGCCTGATAGGTCGTCCGTACCAACTCGCGTGCACGCTGCCACGCGACCAAGTCTCTGTATGACCGAATCGACTCGCTCATCCATGAAGTGCTCGTGTCTTTCCGTCCATTGCCCAATCCCCATTGCCCATCGCCCCTAATCCACCTTGGGCAACGTCAGCCCTTCCTGATCCTGATACTTCCCCGCCTTGTCCGCGTAGCTCTTCTCGCACACCATGTCGCCCTTGAGGAACACGAACTGGGCGATGCCCTCGTTGGCGTAGACCTTGGCCGGCAGGGGTGTGGTGTTGCTGATCTCGAGTGTCACCTTGCCGCGCCACTCGGGCTCGAGGGGGGTGACGTTCACGATCAGGCCGCAGCGGGCGTAGGTGCTCTTGCCGACGCAGATCACCAGCACGTCGCGGGGCACCTCGATGTACTCGACGGTCTCGCAGAGCGCGAAGCTGTTGGGGGGGATGATGACGTAGTCGCGTCCGGTGGTGTTGGTGTCGACCTCGACCATCATGTCGTCGCTGAAGCGTTTGGGGTCGACGACGGAGATGTCGCCGTGCTTGGGCGTGGGGGTGAAGACCTTGAAGCGGGTGCCGACGCGGACGTCGTAGCCGTAGCTGGACACGCCGTAGGAGATCCGCCCCTCGCGCTTTTCGGCGGCGGAGAACGGCTCGATCCTGACGAGCTCGCGGATCTGGCTGTCGCAGAGGACGGGCATGAGATGCAGGGCTCCACACGAGAGCGGCGAGTGCCGCGAGAACTACCGAACGCTTGCCGAATATGCTGGAGTTGTAGGCAGACCGGTCACGTCTCGACTGGTGGGGTTCCTCGCGAGTGGTGCGGGGAGGCCCTTGGTCGAGTCACAGGCCGGGGGGGCCGGAACTCCTGGATTTGGCAAACCACCGAAACCGAACGACTTCCTCGGAAGCCGGTCGAGAGCATACCACTACACGTCGTGGTGACAAGGGGGTGAAACCCCAAAATGGGGTAGAACTTTCTGTGGAAAGTCTGTCGGCTGTGTTGGAAACCCCCGCTTGGGCCAATGTTGCGCGGGGGCCGGGGAATTTGAAAAAATCTGGGCGGGGCTGCCCCCTCCCGGGTCTGAGTGTGGGAACATGTTTGTACACACGCGGCCGCACGAGCGGCGGGCCGATCGACAGCGGCCAGCCCGCGGCGCGAGCAACGATGCAAACAGTTGCAAGACAAGGGTTTAGGGACACACCCCGATCGACCTCCGGCCTCGGCACCCGCCGGACCGGAGCGGAGCGCAGACACATGGAGCAGCACATGACCCGAGACGGCGTGAGGAAACTTCGGCTGGGCGTGGTGGGCTTGGTGGCCGGGGGCCTGTTGCTGGGCTCGCTGGCGGGTCTGGCCGGGTGTTCTCCCGGGAAGAAGATCGAGGTGGAGCGGCCGAAGGTGGAGGCCCGGGTGGTGGCGGCGCCGCTGCGGGGAACCGTGGGGAGCCTGGCCCAGTCCACGGCCGGCGAGCCGGTGGTGATCAGCGGCTTCGGGCTGGTGGTTGGACTGAACGGGACGGGCGGCGGGCTGCTGGATGAGCGGATCGCGGCGACGATGGAGCGGGAGATGCTGCTGCAGGGCGTCGGCCTGGCGGCCAACGTGGAGGGGACCGCGCTGGAGGACCCGATCCTGCGTCGGCCGAAGACGGCCAGCGAGCTCTTGCGGGACCCGAACGTGGCTGTGGTGCTGGTGCAGGCGGTGATCCCGCGTGGTGCGCCGGTGGGGTATCAGTTTGACGTGTATGTGCAGGCGATGAACGCGACCTCGCTGGAGGGCGGCTCGCTCTGGACGACGAGGCTCCGGCTCGGCCCTCCCGGGGTCTTTGGCGGGCAGCAGACGATGGAGATCGGCCAGGCCAACGGCGAGGTCTTCATCAACCCCTTCGAGGACCCCAACGACACGCAGGGGTCGGAGAACCGCACGGTGGGGCGCGTGCTGGCCGGCGGCCGCGTCTCGGAGGCGATGGGCATCCAGATCAACCTCGACACGCCGAGCCACCAGCGGGCGCGGCAGATCGCGTTTGCGGTGAACTCGCGGTTTCCCAATCGGGCGCAGGACCGGGAGGTCTCGGCGCGGGGGTTTGACGATTCGCTGATCCGGCTGACCGTGCCGCCGACCTACACGAGCCGGCCGAACGAGTTTTTGCGGATTGTCGAGCATCTGCCGGTGGACCGCGATTTCCCGCAGGAGCGGGCGCGGACGTACACGGCGGCGCTGGAGACGATCCCGGAGCTGCGGGAGTCGATGATGTGGTGCCTGGTGGCGCTTGGCGACCCGGCGTTGCCGTTTGTGCGGGAGCTGTATGAGCACCGCGACCAGGACGTGCGGATGGCGGCGCTGCGGGCGGGGTCGCTGCTGGGCGACACGCGGACGGCGCCGGCGTTGCTGGAGATCACGGCGGTGGGCAGCGCTTCGGAGCGGAACGAGGCGATCGCGCTGCTGAGCGAGATCGACGGCGGTCCGACGATCGATCTGGGGCTGCGGGAGCTGATCGAGACTTCGAACCTGACGACGCGTATCGCGGCGTACGAGGCGTTGGCGACGCGTGCCGAGCGGGCCGAGTATGCCCGGCTGTTGACGATCGAGGCCCGGCGGCCGGACTCGAGCGGGATGGCCCGCACGCCGCGGGAGCTGGAGATCATCTCCAAGACCCGGATCCCCTCCAGCACGCTGCAGGGCATCCAGCGGGTGACGATCCCCGGGAAGTTTGTGATGGATGTGGTGCCGTTCGGGGAGCCGCTGGTGTATGTGACGCAGCAGGGGACGCCGCGGATCGTGCTCTTCGGGGGCGATCTGCAGCTTGTGCGTCCGATGCTGGCGTCTGCGTGGGACGACCGGTTCATGGTGATCGCGGACTCTCCGAACCAGCCGGCGCGGCTCCGGTACGAGAACTATCGGACCGGCGAGGTGCGGGTGGTGGACGAGATCTCGCCGAGCCTGCCCTCGCTGATCGTGTTTATGGCGGCCGATCCCAAGCCGGAGGACCCGGTGCCGGGGCTGGGTATGAGCTATTCGGAGGTGGTCGGTGCCCTGCACGCGCTGTATGACGCGGGGGCGACGCGGGCGGCGTTCGCCACGGAGACCGACAAGCTGATGGCGGAGCTGGTCGAAGCGGCCCGGACGGGGCAGGTGCTGGAGCGTCCGGAGACGATCGCGGACCGGAACAAGCCGACCGAGTCGGACGACGGGCTGGTGGTGGACGCGTCGTATCTGAAGGCCGAGCGGGCCCGCAAACCGCAGGTTGTGCCTCTGGCCCCGAAGGATCCGAAGAAATAGTGGGTGCGCGACGCCGTGGAATGGGGTACGCTGTGCCTGCCCGCTGGCGGCCCGGTGTGACGAGGCCGCGGGTGGTGGTCAGGAAGACCGGCGTCGGCCGGCGGCTTTGGGGCTGCCCATGACGCGGCGACACGGAGGTTGCGGATGCGTCTTGCGAGGCTGACGCTCAACGGGTTCAAGTCGTTTGCGGATCGGACGGAGTTCTCCTTCGACGACCCCATGACCGGCATCGTCGGCCCCAACGGGTGCGGCAAGAGCAATGTCGTGGACGCGATCAAGTGGGTGCTCGGCGAGCGCTCGAGCAAGAGCCTCCGCGGCAAGGAGATGATCGACGTCATCTTCGCCGGCTCGGCCGGACGCAAACCCGCGGGGATGGCCAGCGTCATCCTGACCTTTGAGAACCCGGAGATCGCCCGGCCGTTCGGCGCGGGGACGCTGTTTGAAGAGCAGGTGCCGGAGGTCGATGGGGACGCGGCGACGGATGAGAGCGTTGCGTCCGCGAGCCCGGAGCCGGAGGGTGCTGAGGCGGAGGGTGCTGAGTCGGCCGATGGTGAACCGGGCTCGGGGCTCGTCGAGGCAGGCGACGACGCTGTTTCGGTCGAAGACGTCGAGATCGATCTTGAAGAGGACGACACCGGCTCGACAGTGCTGCAGGCGGAGGTTCGCGGCAAGCGGGCGCTGCCGATCGACGCGGACATCGTGGAGCTGGAGCGCCGGCTCTATCGCGACGGGACGAGCCAGTATCTGATCAACAACCGGCGTGCGCGACTGAAGGACATCCGCGGGCTGTTTCTCGACACGGGTGTCGGCGCGGACGCCTACTCGATCATCGAGCAGGGCAAGGTTGACGCGATGCTGCTGGCGTCGCCGCAGGAACGCCGGTCGATCTTTGAGGAAGCCGCGGGGATCTCTCGGTACAAGCAGCGTCGCGTGGAGTCTGAGCGGAAGCTCGACCGCGCGGTTGCGAACCTGGCGCTGACGCGCGAGCAGCTGGCCAACACCGAGCGGCGGCTGCGGATCGTCAAGGGGCAGGCGGCCAAGGCCCGCCGGTTCCAGGAACTCAAGGGCGAGCTGGACGGCTGGCGGCTGGCGCTGGCGTTTGAGCAGTACGACGATCTGCGGCAGCGGCTCGACGGGCTGACCTCGCGGCTGCGCGATCTCGAGAAGACCCGGGCCGACGCGACGCGCGTGCTGGCCGAGGCCGAGCACGCCAAGCAGGAAGCCGAGCTCGAACGCGGCGACGCGATGGACCTGGAACGCCGGCTGGAGCAGGAGCAGGCCCAGGCGGCGCACACCGCCGAGCGGGCCGAGCAGCGGCGGCAGATGGCCGAGCGGTCGGCTTCGGACCTGCGGCGGCAGCGGGAGACGGACGCGGCCCGGATCGAAGACCTGACGCAGCGGGCGGCGACGCTCGATGTCGCGGCCGAGGACCTCGCCGAGCAGGTCGCGGCGCTGGCCGAGCAGGCGGCGGACGCGCAGCGCCGGCTGGACGCCGCGGGCGAGCAGCGCGGGCAGATCATGGAACTGCTGGCCAGCCAGCAGGCGGCGGTGTCTGAGCGTCGTGCGGCGGCGACGAGCATCGACCGCGAGCGTGCGGGGCTGGTGGCGTCGATCACGGGCGATGAGCGGCGGGCCGAGTCGGTCCGCGAGCAGCTCGGCAAGATCGCCGATCGCCGCGCGGTGCTGGACGATGAGACCACGACGCACGCAACCGAGACCGAACGGCTGAGTGCCTCGGTGCAGAAGCAGCGTGAAGAACTCGCGGCGATCGAACGCGATCTGGCTGCGCAAGAAGCCTCCGCCGACGCGATGTCGGCCGACCGGCGCGAGCGGGCGGAGGGGCTGGCCGAGCTCGAGCAGCAGGGCGTGCGGCTGGAGAGCCGGCGGCAGACGCTGCAGGAGCTGGTCGATTCGCGCTCGGGGCTGGGCGACGCGGTGCGCGATGTGCTCGACCGCAAGGCGCGGGGCGAGGGCTTCGAGGGTGTGATCGCGCCGCTGGCCGACCTGATCGAGACCGACAGCGACTCGGCGGCCTCCGTGGAGGCGGCGCTGGGCGCGACCCTGCAGGCCCTGGTCGTCGAGAACGTCGGCGACCTGCCGTCGGCAGACGAATTTGCATCACTCACCGGGCGTGTGGCGTTTGTGCCGATCTCGCGTCTGGGCTCGACGCCGCGTCGGTACGTGCTCGACACGATCGGTATGTTCGGCGATCGCGTCGTGCCGTTGCGGGCGCTGGTGCGCGCGCAGGACGGGGTGTTTGCGCGTCCGGACGCTTCTGGCGAACCGATCAACCCCGAGCGGATCGAGGCGATGCTCGATCGATTGCTCGGCGACACGTTCCTCGTTCCTGATGTCGAGGCGGCGATGCTGCTGGCCGGCGGCCCGCTGGCCGGGCGGCGGATGGTCACACGCGACGGGTGCGTGCTCGAGGCGGACGGGCGGATCGTCGCCGGGCCGGTGGGGACGGCCGAGTCGGGCGGCGTGCTGCAGCAGCGCGGCGAGCTGGCCGAGTTGGGTGAAGAGCTCGCCGGGGTGAACGCGGCGCTTGCCCGGGCTCGCGAAGAGCTGGCGGCGGTCGATTCGCAGGCGGCGGAACTGAACGAACGGACCACAGCCCTGCGGCAGCGCCAGGCGGCCGGGCAGCGGATGCTCGCGGGCGAGACGGCGCGGCTCGACCGGTTGCGGTCGGAGAGCGAGCGGCTCGAGCGTGATCGGGTCTCGCTGGCCGAGGAGGCCTCGCAGTTGGCGGACCGGCTGGCCAAGATCGAGGCCGACCGCGAGCAGCTGCGCGAGCGGGCCGAGAAGCTCGAGCGGCTCTTCGCCGATGAGGAGGCACGCGCACTTGAGTCGCAGCGCGAGCTCGAACGCACGCAGGCCGAGCGCGACGCGATGGCCGAGCGACTGAGCGCCGCGCGGGTCGATGTCTCGAGGCTCAACGAGCAGGCCTCGGCGGCGCGGCGCGAACTCAACCGGGCCAAGATCGACCGGGACGAGGTCGAGCGGCAGCAGCGGGACGTGACGCGCCTGATCGAACAGGCCGGGGATCGGGCCGCGGAGTATGAACGGGAGATCGCCGAAGCCGGCGAACAGGCCAAGGCCGCGCTGACCGACTCCGCCCGTCTCACCGCCGAGGTCGACGAGGCCAAGCAGCGGGTGCAGGCGTGCGACGCCAAGGTGCAGGAGCTCGGCCAGCGGGTGATCGACGCCCGGGGCCACGCCCAGCACGTCGAGCGCGACTGGCACAGCCTCGAAGTGTCACGACGCGAGATCGAGGTCAAGCGCGAGAACCTCGAGGACCGCACACGTGAGGATCTGGGGCTCGACCTGGCCGGTGAGTACGCCGAGTATCGCGAGATGATGGCCGACACCGAGCACGGCGAGGTGGTGCGCGTCGATATCGACGAGGCCGCGGCGAACGTGGACACGCTCCGGGCCGAGGTCCGCAAGCTCGGCAACGTCAACCTCGACTCGATCGAGGAGGAAGAGACCCTCGCCGACCGCAACGAGGAACTCGTGCGGCAGGTGGCGGACATCGACCAGGCCCGCGAGCAACTCACGACGCTGATCGACAAGCTCAACCATGTCTGCCGCGAACGTTTCGGCGAGGCGTTCACCCGCATCCAGGCCGAGTTCGGCGGGCAGCAGGGCATGTTCCGCCGGCTGTTCGGCGGCGGTCGCGCCGAGGTGCGTCTCATGCCGCTGGTCAAGGTGGTGGACACGCCCGAGGGGCCGAAGAAGGTGGAGACCGACGAGATCGACCTGCTCGAGTCGGGCGTCGAGGTGATCGCCAAGCCCCCGGGCAAGGAGCCCCGCTCGATCAGCCAGCTCTCCGGCGGCGAGAAGACGATGACGGCGGTGGCGCTGCTGCTCTCGATCTTCCGCAGCAAGCCGAGCTGCTTCTGCGTGCTCGACGAGGTGGACGCCGCGCTCGACGAGGCCAACGTCGGCCGCTATGTCGATGTCGTGCGCCAGTTCACCGATCTCTCCAACTTCATCGTCATCACGCACAACAAGCGGACGATGCAGGCGGTCGACAAGCTCTTCGGCGTGACCATGCAGGAGCGCGGCGTCTCGACGCGGGTGACGGTCAAGCTGGACCGCACCGAACGAGCGAAGACTGAGGTCGACGCCAACGGCAAGGCCCGGGCCCTGCCGGAAGCTGCCGAGCCCGAAGAGACCGGTCCCGAAGAAACCAACGCGGCCAAGCCCGCCAAGGGTTCGCTCCGCCATGCTCTGGCGGCACTCCGTGAGGACTCTGCCCGAGAGGCTTCGGCGGTCGAGTCCAACTGACCCTCAGGCCCTCCTGGATTTCGGTGCAGTCACGCCCGGGGTGGTTGTGTGTCTCGGCTAGCGGTCGTCTCGTGGTGCGGGCGGGGGGTCCCCGTGCTTCAGGCACCATTCGATTCTTCGGATCGCCAGTGCCGCGTTCGATGCCACATTTGGCACCGTGCTCGTGGTGAGCTCGCGCAGACTGGGCAACGCGCCTTCCGCTGCGCTCCCGGCCATGCCAACCTCCCAAACTACCAGCGATGCGCCCGGCATGCTGCAATCTCCGAGGAATTCCATGACCGTCGGAATGTCCGCCTCGCCGTACTGGACCGAATCGCCGAAACTCTTGACGTTTAGCCCGCCGAAGGATGCGTTCGCGGCCTCTGCTGCGGCCCGGGTCAACGCCGCTCTGTCGAACCCCGCCGGCCCCCCGAGCCGTAGCAGCGTCGTCGCCGCCGCGAGGCGTGTGTCCGCCGAGTCGGCATCGAGCCGGTCGCGCAGGACGGCCAGCACCGCCTCGTCGAACCACCCGATCTGCCCGAGCTTCTGAAGGACGCTCGCATCGCCCGCCCGCTCCTCCTCGTAGAGAAAGCGCATCAGCGCCTTTGCCGCTGTCTCCCCGTCGCCGGTGATCCGGAAGTAGGGCACGGCCGACATCAGCGCTTTGTTGGTCCCCACCATCTCTCGCAGATCGTCGGCGAACACCGCCGCCTCCTTGCCGCGATCCCCAAGCCGCTCAGTCGCCAACGCCCACTGCTCGTAATCGCGCGTCGCCAGCGCCTCCCGGACCACCGCCTGTGCCGGCTCGTCCAGCGGCCCCAACACCGCGAAGTCGACCACTGCGGCAGCGGTAAAGTGTTCGGCGTCATAGCGGGAGAGCGCCAGCGTTCTGAGCTCATCGTCCGGCCACAGCGAGGACCTGACAATCCACATTGCAAGCAATCGCGACTCTTGTTCGCCCTTGGTGAGCATCTCACGCAGCGTTTCGCGATACCGCTCCGGGGACTCGCTCCTGGCTGCGAGCTGTGAAATCCACTCTACGAGATCGGGTGGCAACTCGGGTACACCTGCTCGCCATCCGAAGATGTCCCGAAGATGACCGTACGGGCGCCGTGCTTCGCCAAGCATCGCGACCGCGGGCCCAAGAGCCAGCGGGTGGTTCGGAGAGTACCTGAGGTTCAGATCAGCTACCAGCGGGAACGCGACCGCGGAGCGTTCACCAAACGCGGTCAGTGCGGCCTGCGCTTGCCCGGCAGCCGAGGTACTCGGAGACCGCATGGCAATATCACAGAGCTTGAGGATCACCTCGCGTGAATCCACTTCCTCGGTCACGGTCACCCAGGTGTTCCAGGGCTTGGAGTGTCGTTCCGTCTCGAACTGTCCCAGGGATTCGGCTGTCTGCAAGGCGAATGCCGCCCGTTCGAGCACCATCGATTCCTGAGACTCCCCGAGCACGGTCACAGCCTTGCGGATGAGACTGCGCTGAGACCCCACGCTCAGTTCACCTTCCCAATGCCGTCGCTTAAGTTCCAAGTAGAGGGTCGAGTCCGCCGGCCACCGCTCCATCCCAGCGACCAACACCCAGTCCGGCACCAGACTCACCGCCCCATGCAGCATCACCCGCCGTGTCGCCAGCGACGCACCCCCGAGCAGCAGGAGGCCCACCCCCACCACCGCCCACCGCTTCGGCCGCCGCGTCCGGCGCAGGTCGCGCCCCGACCGCACCACGCGCCCGCACTCGGGGCATTTTTCCCCCCCGCCGTCCATGTCGTACCAGCACTTGGGGCACCGCAGCCGCCCGCGCGAACGGTCTCCCAGCATGAACCTTGCGACACACACCACCCCCGCTACCAGCAGCGGCACCGCCACAACGACCCAGATCCAAGAGACCCCCGCCATGCCCGCAGTCTACCGGTGGCCGCGGCGGAGGTGGCGACGGGATCCCGATCCGCCGCCTGCCGGGTATGTCCACGCGGGAGGGCTGTCCCGGCTGCGTGGGGCCGCGGATGAGCGATTCTGTAGGAATCTCAGCTGGCGGCGTGAGTGGTTGCCTGCGCGGTCGCTCTCGATGGGAGCGGGCACCACAGACCCGCGACAACCCGGCCGGCCCGTCCGTTCCCGCCCGGTGTGTTGCCGGACGAGAACACCGAGACCGAGCCGCACCACGCGGGCTGGCGCCCGCAGAGAAGATCACCGATGCGTACGACCGCACACATCACCCACACCCGCACCTCCAGCCGCCCCGCAGGGCTCCCCACCGCCATCGCCGCCGGGCTCGTCGCCCTGGCCGCCTCGACCGCCGCCGCCGACAACTGGACGGTCAACATGACCGTCGACAACCTCTTCGACGCCTACAAGGGCACGGCCTCGACCACGGTCGGCTCGGCCGTGGGGTCGGGCAACAACTGGGCCGCGTCCTACAACTTCAACCTGACCGGCATGGCCGCGAGCGACTACTTCTATGTCGCGACGGCCTCCGACTTCGGCGGGGCGCAGGGCTTCCTCGGCGACTTCACCAACACGACGCAGAACCTCAAGTTCAACACCGGCTCGCCGGCGTGGGAGGTGCTCCCGGTCGGGAAGTACCTGCAGCAGATCGACTCGACCTGGCCGGCTACCTGGCCCTACCTGACCATGCCGACGCAGACCCAGGTCGACCAGGCGCTCAACTGGGCCGCGAACAACTCGAGCGTGTGGCTGACGCCCGACACGTTTGCCAACTGGGACAACCGGGTCACCGGCAACATCACCACCTGGGGCCACAACAGCGGGATCAGCCCCAAGGCCGACTGGATCTGGCACAACTCCCTCGGCAGCGGCAACCCCTTCTACGGCTACAACCACGACGAGTTTCTCATCTTCCGGGTCAAGGGCGTGCCCGCGCCCGCGACCGCCGGGCTCTTCGGCCTGGCCGCCCTGGCCGCGGCACGCCGCCGGCGCTGAACCGACATCCGCCTCACTCCCGGTCCCCCACGACCGACTCTCCTCACGCCGCCCGCCGGCTCTCTCCCCGGCGGGCGGCATTGCGCGCGCACCCGGCGTGAGTCCCGTCCGTGTGTGCCTTGGAACGCGACGCCCCCGGCATGCTGGGGCCCCTGCCGCTCGCCCAAAGAAACTTGACACGCGGCGTGAGTGACTCGGTGCGGCGGCGCTTGCTCTACAGCGGGAGTGAGTGTCACACCCGCGACCGTCAACGACACGTGCCGCCCGGAGTGTTTCCGGGAGGCGAAAGCCGGACCGATCTCCACACCACGGGCACACGCCCACACACAGAGGAGCAGACCAATGCACACCCCCACCGCCACCTCCGCGACGAACAAGACCCTTTCCGCACGGACGATCCGCACCATCGCCGCGGGCCTCATCGGCCTGGCCGCCACGAGCGCCGTCGCGGACAACTGGACCGTCGCCATGACCGTCGACAACCAGTTCGACGCCTACAAGGGCACGGTCGGCGCGACCGTCGGCGCGGCCGTCGGGTCGGGCAGCAGCTGGAGCACCACCTACAACTTCTCGCTGACCGGCATGACCGCCAGCGACTACTTCTACGTCTCGACCGCCTCGGACCACTCCGTCGCCCAAGGCTTCCTCGGCGAGTTCAACAACACCACGCTCAACTACAAGTTCAACACCGGCGGCCCCCAGTGGGAGGTCTTCCCGGTCGGCAAGTACCTGCAGCTCATCGATTCGAGCTGGCCCGCCGTCTGGCCGTCCTCGCAGATGCCGACCCAGGGCGAGGTCGATCAGGCCCTCGCGTGGGCCGTCAGCAACCCGTCGGTCTGGATCACCCCCGCCGAGGAGACCAACTGGGACAACCGCGCCTCCGGCAACGTCACCATCTGGGGCACCCGCCCGGGCATCGACAACAACGCCGAGTGGATCTGGAACGACGCCCGCGGCACGGGCAACCCGCTCTTCGGTGGCTACAACCACGACGAGTTCCTGATCTTCCGCGTGCCGGGCGTGCCGGCACCGGCGACCGCCGGCCTGCTGGGCCTGGCCGGCCTGGGGGCGATGCGCCGCCGCCGCTGAACGCGACTCTGACCCACTCCCGGTCTCCTCACGACCGACTCTCCTCACGCCGCCCGCCGGATCTCTCCCCGGCGGGCGGTCTTGCGCGCGCAGGGCGCTGCCCCGGCCCCCGCCCCGAGACCCGGCCCCTAGGCTTGCGGGGGACTCTCACAGACACTCCCGGGCGGTGACGGCCCGGTACAGACAGGAGCGCAACCGTGCCCAGCCTTGACGATCGCATCGCGCAGTTTGAGAAGATGGCCCGCGAGGACCCCGAGAACGACATGGCCCACTTCTCGCTCGGCGGGGCGTACACGCAGGCCGAGCGGTTCACCGACGCGGCCGCCGCCTACACCAAGTGCTTCCAGCTCAACCCCGGGTTCAGCAAGGCCTACCAGCTCGCGGGGTCGGCGCTGGTCTCGGCGGGGGACACCGAGCAGGCCAAGCGGGTGCTGCTGGACGGCTTCCACGTCGCGACGACCAAGGGCGACCTGATGCCGAAGAAGGCGATCGTCGAGTTGCTCGAGTCGCTGGGCGAGCCGATCCCCGAGGTCGAGAGCGCACCCGAGCCGGAGCTGCCCGCCGGGACGTTTGTCTGCACGGTGACGAGCAAGCCCGGCCACCAGATGAAGCGGCCGCCGTTCAAGGGGCCGATCGGGCAGTGGATCTACGACAACGTCTCGGACGAGACGTTCCAGGACTGGATCCGTCAGGGGACGAAGGTCATCAACGAGCTGCGGCTGGACCTGTCGAAGGACGAGGACGAGGCCGCGTACGACCGGCACATGCGGGAGTATCTGGGCATCGACGATGCGATGTATGAGAAGCTGACCGGGGAGAAGGCGCCGGCGTGATCGGGTGCCACCGGTCGGCGGTGGCGCTGCGGAGTCGCCCGGTGCGCGCGCGCCCGAGGTTGGTTCACCATTGCGGCGGCACGGGGCAGACTCTCAGAGCAGAGTCTGACCCGTGGCACCCGGTGCTTCGCGTGACTGCACTGGGCTATCGCCCAGTGGCACCGGCGAAATCTTGTCAGGGGCTGTCACCCAGCGGCACCACATCCGGCGTGCGCTCGATGAAGGCGAGGCCGTCGGGCACGCTGCCGGTTTCGAGGCGGGCGATCACGCCGAGCGTGCCGAGATCGATCACGACGACCTCTTGGCGACTGGAGTTGGCGACGAACGCGTGCGTGCCGTCGGGCGTGATGAGGACGCCGATCGGCCCGAGGTCGTTCCCCTCGCCCCGGTCCAGCACGGCGATCCGCTTGGTCACGGTGCGGGTCTTGCGGTCAAAGACCGCGACCTCGCCGGCGGTCGCGCAGCTGACCAGGACCCGCTGCCCGTCGGGCGTCACCTTGCACCGGATGGGGAACCCGGCGCACATGACCGTCTCGATTTCGTCCAGTGTCTGTGCGTCGATCACGCTGACCGAGTCGGCAGCGCGGTTGGTCACCCAGACCTCGCGGCCGTCGGGGGTGATGTCGATGCCCTCGGCGCCGGGGCCCGTAGGAATCACGCCGAGCAGCTTCTGCTCGAGCAGATCGATGGCGCTGACGGTGCCGTCGGGGATGTTGGCGACGAACGCGCGCGCGCCGTCGGGCGTGACCGCGACCATGTGGCTGCCGCGGGCTTCGGTCGCGATGCGTGCCTGCACCTCGCCGGTCTCGACATCGACGAGCACGAGGTGCGCCGTGCCCTCGCACGTGACGGCGAGCACCGAAGAGCCGCCGACAAAGGCGAGCCCGTGGGGCGAACGCGACTCGCCGAGGTCGATGGTGCGGACCGGCTCCATCGCGTGCGCGTCGTAGACGGTGAGTGTGGAGGCGGTGCGGTCCTCGTAGTTGGCGGCGATAGCCCACCGCCCGTCGGGCGAGACCGCGGCTTCGTGCGGGCCGTTCCCGGTCGCGAGCGTGGCGACCGTCTCGCCGGAAGGCTGGGCGATGAACTGGGCGGTGTCGTCGGCCTTGTTGAGGACGAGGAGGGTGCCGGTGGGCTGGGCGAGGGCCGCGGCCGGGGCCACGAGGGCGATCACGAGGAGCGGGCGGGCGAATCGGTGCAGCATGGCGGCCTCCTTGGCGCGCTCAATGTAGCACAGCCGGCCGCTTGGACCCGATTGCGTTCGGCGGTAAGCTGGGCCCGACCGGCCGCACGAGGCTGTGCGGGCCGGTCCGGTGCAAGGGGACGGCTCATGGCAGGACAGATTCTTCTCGGCCTTTTCGCCGCGATCGTGGTCGGGATCGCGCTGCTGGTCCTGGGGCTTCGCGGGCGGCGGGTGAACCGCCATCCGAGTTGCCGCGGGTGTGGGTTTGATTTGTCGGGCACGCTCCCCGACGGCGTGACGTGCCCGGAGTGCGGGGCGGGGCTCAAGCGGGACAAGGCTGTCCGCATCGGTCAGCGGCGGCGGATGTGGAGCGTGGCGTCGATCGGCGCGGTGCTCATCCTGCTGCCGCTCTCGGGCATCTGTGTCACTGTTTATGCCGTGCTGACGGGGGCCGACATTCACAGCTACAAGCCGGCCGGGATTCTGCTGTGGGAGGCCAAGGGCGACAACGCACAGACGCTCGCGGCGGTCGCGAAGGAGTTCTCCAAGCGGCGACAGGCGGGGAAGCTCGACAGCGCCACGATCGGCCGCGTGGTCGACACCGCGCTGGCGATCCAGGGCGATCCCGATCGCCCGTGGTCGGAGGACTGGGGCGATTTCATCGAGATGGTGAATCTCGACGGCGACGTCACCGACGAACAGATGCAGCGTTTCCGCAACCAGTGCGTGTCGCTGACGTGCGAGGTCCGGCCGAAGATCGCGGCGGGCAGATCGCTGCCGATCAAGGTCTCTCACGATGAGGTCCGTCTGAGCTCAGCCTCGATGGTCTTCGCGCAAGCCTTCATCAGTTCTGCCACACTCGACGGCCAATCGTTTGAGGCAAAGGTCGCGCCACCCGGCATCACCGATGAGTTTCCGATACTGAGCTACGTTGTCCCGAAACAGGAAATGCCAGACGGCTTCCCCGTTTGGACTGAAATGGTCTCCGGCGATTCCTCACCCTGGGGGATGATGATGTCCATGCAGATGGGGGAGACCCCCCTTCTACGCCTCCCCGACGACATTGCGCCGGGCGAGCATGAGTTGCGCCTTGTGCTCAGTATCCAAGGCCAGGAAGTGGACATGGACTCCAGCTTCGAGTGGGCGAACAAGGACGAAGAAGAATACGCCCCGCGGCACACCGTCACGCTCACCTCGCGCTTTGTCGTGACGCCGACCGACGAGGCCGGGATCGAGGTCATCGAGCCGACCGCGGAACTGGAAGCCGAGATCCGCGACGCCCTGTCCCCGGTCTCCGGCTGGGTCTACGACCCCGGGTTCGGGGGACGGCAGGCGCAGATCTCTCTTCAGGTCGGCACCGTCCCCTGCGGCATCGCCTTCGACGCCTTCTTGCGGGTCGGGGACAAGCAGGTCGCGCTCGGACCGGTCCTGCGGGCCCCGCCGAACGGCACCGCCGCCGCGTCCCCGTTCCCCGCGGGCATGATGATGTCCAGGGACCTCTCCGCCTCGATCGGGAAGGCGGACATCACCGGCGCCACGCTCGTGCTGAAACCGAACCCCGCGCTCGCGCTCCACACCACCGAGATCACCCGCGTCTACGGCGGCGAGATCGTGATCGAGTCGCTCGAGATCCAGGACATGGACTTTGAGTCCGGGGTGCAGTTCGACACGACGGATGCCGATTCCGACGAGGATGAAGGCTCAGGGTCGGGGTTGGGCGCGCTGGGCCGGTTCTTGCTGGACGGCATCAGGGACACGCAGGATCCTGACGAAGACGAGTAGGTGCTACTCGAGCATCGCCTTGAGGTACTCCCCGGTGTAGCTGCCCTTGACCTTGGCGACCTTCTCCGGCGTGCCCGTCGCGACGATGTTGCCACCACGGTCGCCGCCCTCGGGGCCGAGGTCCACGATCCAGTCGGCGCACTTGATGACGTCGAGGTTGTGCTCGATGACGACGAGGGTGTTGCCCGCGTCGGCGAGGCGGTTGAGGACGCCGACGAGCTTGCGGATGTCCTCAAAGTGCAGGCCGGTGGTGGGTTCGTCGAGGATGTAGAGCGTGCGCTCGCCGGTGCCGGTGCCGTCGGCGCGGACGCCCTTGCCGAGCTCGGTCGCGAGCTTGATGCGCTGGGCCTCGCCGCCGGAGAGCTGGGTGCTCGGCTGGCCGAGGGTGATGTAGTCGAGCCCGACCTCGTGCAGGCACCGCACGAAACGGACGATCTTCTGATGGTTCTCGAAGAAGCCGACGGCCTCCTCGACGGTCATGGCGAGGACGTCGGCGATGTTCTTGCCGCGGTAGGTGACCTCGAGCGTCTCGCGGTTGTAGCGTTTGCCGTTGCAGACCTCACACTCGACGAAGACATCGGGCAGGAAGTGCATCTCGATCTTCTTGAGGCCCTGGCCCTGGCAGGCCTCGCACCGGCCGCCGCCGTTCTGGGCCGAGACGTTGAAGCTGAACCGGCCGGGCTTGTAGCCGCGGATCTTGGACTCTTTGGTCTGCGTGAAGATCTTGCGGACATCGTCGAAGAAGCCGGTGTAGGTCGCCGGGTTTGACCGCGGCGTGCGTCCGATGGGGCTCTGGTCCACCTCGATCACGCGATCGACATGGTGCAGGCCGTTGACCTTGGTGTGCGCACCGGGCACGACCTTGGTGCCGTTGAGGTGCTTGCGGAGGGCCTGCAGCAGGATGTCGTTGACCAGCGTGCTCTTGCCCGAGCCCGAGACGCCGGTGACGCACACCATGCCGCCGACGGGGAACGCGGCATCGACGCTCTTGAGGTTGTTTGCGCGCGCGCCCTTGACGACCAACGCCTTCTTCTCGCTGAGTTTGCGGCGGGATCTGGGCACGTCGATCGACCGGCGGCCGCTGAGATAATCGCCGGTGATCGACTCGGGCACGGCGCAGAGCTCGGGCACGGTGCCCTGCGCGACGACCCGCCCGCCGTGGACGCCGGGGCCGGGGCCGATGTCGAGCACGTGGTCGGCGGCGCGGATCATGTCCTCGTCGTGCTCGACCACGATGACGGTGTTGCCGATGTCGGCCAGGTGGCGCAGGGTGCGGATGAGGCGGTCGTTGTCGCGCTGGTGGAGGCCGATGGTCGGCTCGTCGAGCACATAGCACGCCCCGACCAGGCCGGAGCCGACCTGGGTGGCCAGGCGGATCCGCTGCGCCTCGCCGCCGGAGAGCGTGGCGGTGCGGCGGTCGAGGGAGAGATACTCGAGGCCCACGCTGGTGAGGAAGCGGAGGCGGTTGCCGACCTCGCGGATGATCGGCTCGGCGATCCGTTCCTGCTCGGCGCTGAGGGTCAGGCCCTCGACGAAGGCGAGCGCGTCGGTGATGGTCAGGCGCGAGAGCTCGGCGACGTTGAGCATGGTGCCGTCGCTGCGCGGGCGGCCGATGACTGTCGCCGACCCGCCCTTGGCCATGTCGGCGGTGTGGGTGCTGGACATCTGCACGTGCAGCGCCTCGATGCGGAGCCGGTCGCCGTGGCACTCGGGGCAGGGGTGTTGCGACATGAAGCCGTTGAGCCACTCCTTGATGGAGGGGTTCTCGGTGGTCCCCCACCACTCGGTGATGTTGGGGATGACGCCCTCGAAGGGCTTGGCTGCGCTGCCGCGTTTGCGCGTGCGGCTGGCCTTGGCGTTGGAGTTGGCCTCGCCGTAGAGAAGCACCTGGCGCTGGGCGGCGGTCAGCTCGCTGACGGGCGCGCTGAAGGAGACGTCGTTGGACTTGCAGTAGCGGCGGAGCTTGCGATTGAACCAGGCGCGGACGGGGCCGTTCTTGGCCCAGGCTGCGACGGCGCCCTCGGCGAGGCTCTTGGAGTCGTCGGGGATCACGAGCGACTCGTCGAACTCGAGCAGGTTGCCCAGGCCGTGGCAGGTCTGGCAGGCGCCGAAGGGGGAGTTGAAGCTGAACAGCCGGGGCGAGAGCTCTTCGAGGGCGTACTCGGGGTGCTCGGGGTCGGCGAACTTCTCGCTGAAGGCGTGGTCGGTCCAGGCGGGGGTGTCGGGGTGCTCGGGATCGGGCGTCTCGAGGCTGACGATGACGGAGCCGTCGCCGAGGCGGAGGGCCTGCTCGATCGACTCGGCGAGGCGCTGGCGCGATTCGGGGTCGAGCACGAGGCGGTCGACGACGGCCTCGATGGTGTGCTTCTCGTAGCGCCCGAGGCCGAGGGGGTTCTCGTCGCCCTCGGTCAGCGCGTCGCGGAGGTCGGTGATGGTGCCGTTGACGCGGGCTCGGGCCCAGCCGTCGCGGTGGAGCTTCTCGGCGATGTCCTTGTGGAAGCCCTTCATGCCGCGGACGATGGGGGCGAGGATGAGCATCCGCGAGCCGGCCCTGAACTGCATGACGCGGTCGACGATCTGGCTCGCGGCCGTCGCGGTGATGGGCACGCCGGAGCGTTCGACGATCGTGCCGTCTTTCTTGACCTTCTTGGGCGCCCACGAATAGGGCGTGCCGCACCGGGCGTAGAGGAGGCGGAGGTAGTCGTAGATCTCGGTGGTGGTGGCGACGGTCGAGCGGGGGTTGCTGCTGGCGGAGCGCTGCTCGATGGCGATGGTCGGGGGGATGCCCTCGATCTCGTCCACGTCGGGCTTCTTGAGCTGATCGAGGAACTGGCGGGCGTAGGCCGACAGCGACTCCATGTACTTGCGCTGCCCCTCGGCGAAGATGGTGTCGAAGGCCAGCGAGCTCTTGCCGGAGCCGGAGAGGCCGGTGATGACGACGAGCTGGTCTCGGGGGATCTCGACGTCGATGTTCTTGAGGTTGTGCTCGCGGGCGCCGCGGACGCGGATCGCGCGGTCGAAGGCGCGCGGCTCGGGCGTGCCGCGGGCGGACCCGGCGGCGGCCCGCCCGTGTTGCTGTTCTTTCGTCCTGGCTGGTGGCGCGGGTGGGGCGGGGGGGTCGGGGGTCGTCGTGTGGGTTGTTTGTCGTTGGGTTGGTGTGGTCGCGTCCCCCCCCGCCCGCCACCCCCCCCCCCCCCCG
>JBICHP010000008.1:0-52970 GCA_043100935.1 Phycisphaerales bacterium JB054 | reverse complement strand
CCGCCGCCGCCGCCGCCGCCGCCGCCGGCCGCCGTGGTGTCTTCCTCCTCCTCCTCGAGCTGGTCCACCGTCCACACCACCTCAAAGAGGTAGTTGGCGTAGAGCCCCGAGAGGGTCTCGACCTCGAGCTGGATATACGTCGGCATCTCCTCCGGCGAATAGGCCAGAAGCTCCGGCGTCATCTGCCGGTCGCGGAAGAGCAGGAACTGGCACGCCGCGAGACCCGAGGCGATCCGCGCCGGCTCCGAGCGGGTGTCGATCGGCTGCCACCAGAGCGTCCAGCCGATGCGCTCGTCCTTGGAGACCTCGCGGGCGATCGACTGCATGCTCTCGGCATCGTCCGGCCGCAGCACAAACGCGCCGCGGACACCCGTGTACTGCTCCTCATCCTCGCTGATCGGCTCGTCAAGGTCATCCACGCCGACCAGGGCCTCGGTCCAGACCGTCGACTGCGTCGCCGGCGGGCGGATCGGCACCGCCGAAAGCACCAGTTCGAGACGCTGCGGCGTCGCGACCGACGACCCGCCGCCCCCGGCCGAGAACCGCGAGCTCTGCAACAGCGAGAGCAGCAACGGGTCGTTGTCGGCCTCCAGCACGATGCGGGGCACGGGGACGACCTCGTCCTCGAGCGACTCCTCCTCGACAAGCTCCTCTTCCGGAGGCTGCGCCTCGGCGTCCTCGTCCTCTTCTTCTTCCTCGAGCGGCGAGGTCGGGGCCATCAGCAGCGTGCTGAACGCCCTCTGCATCGTCCGCTGGATCCGGGCCAGGTCGTTGGCCTCGTGAAACCTCGCGGTGAGCGACCGATCGGCCCGGCTGAGCGCCATGAACCCACCGAGACACCCGAGCACCACCAGCGACGACAACGCCGCGGCCAGGACGGTCTCGATGATGGTGAACGATCGGCGGATCACGGCTTGCCTATTCCTCCTCGGCCTCGATGTCGGTGCCCATGATGCGCGACATGATCCGGTCGGCACCGCTCTCAACAAGGTTCTGGATCGATTCGGGCGGGCGACGGTGCAGCGCAAGAGGGTCAACGATCCGGACCAGGCTTTGTTGCGGCGCGCCGTTGTTTATCGAGTACGAACCGCCGGATTTCTCGCTCAGCCAGACCGTCACCACGATCTTCTTGAGCCGGTCGGGCAGCGGCCCGTTCTGCGTCGTCGGGACCTCCTCGATCGCCCTGGCGATCGACGCGTCCAGCGTGGACTGCACCCGCGTCACGCTCAGCCGGAAGCGGTACTCGTCGTCGCCGTAGGGCACCGTCAGATCCTCGGAGGGCATCGACTGCTCATCGTCGAGGTACTGGATGATCAACCGGTTGGCCAGCTCGGCCGCGCCCAGCAGGTGCTGCGAGCGGCCCTGCTGCGAACTGATCGCCCCGACCGTCGACGCCATCGTCGCGATCGCCAGCGCGAGCACCACCGTCGCGAACACGACCTCCAGCAGCGTGACGCCCCGCTCCGACGCCGGCCCCCGCAGCGACCCGCGGGCCGAGCGTGCGCGACGCGTGTCAGGGCTTTCGGATGGGTTGGCCCGGTGGGGCATGGTTGGCTGCTTGGGCACGGAACGTGCGCTACTGGTTCATGGTCCAGACATCGATGTCGTCGGTCAGGTCGTTCGGGTCGGCCCCGACCGACTTGAGGTCGTACGCCCGGTTGTTGGTGCCCGGCACGCGGTAGACAAACTCACGGTCCCAGCCGTCCTTGAGCGCCATCGCGTCGGAGAGAAAGCCGGGGACAGTCTGCAGCGTCGTCAGCGTCGAGGGATACGCGCTGTACTCGAGCTGGTAGGCGTCGAGCTGCACGCGGATCGTGTTCATGCTCGCCTCGGTCGCGCGGATCTTCGCCTTCGTGCCCTGGCCGAGCACGTTGACCGCGACGACGCTCATCAGCACGCCGAGGATGACGATCACAAGCGTGAGTTCGATCAGCGAAAAGCCGGCCGCGCGGCGCCCGGTTCGCGTGTGGTGTGTCGGTCTGGTGGTGGCGGTCATGCCTCGCTCCTTCGGTCTGCTCTTGCGAGAGAGTGCGGGTCTCTGCAAGAGCCCTCGACACCCCTCAAGTCCTGATACCCCGGCAAATGCCGGGGGGTTGCACATCGTAGTCCGGCGCGGTCGTCCGTCCCGGCCCGGCCCGTTCTCCCCGCCGCGGGACGCTGTTTCCCGGACGTCGCCGCGAATCGTTCCTCTTACATGATCTGGTTCGAGATAGTCAGCAACGGGATCATCAGCGCCAGGATCAGCGGCGCGATGATCAAAAACATCGCCACAATCGCAACGGGTTCCAGGATCGCCAGCAGCCGCCCCGTCCGCCGGTCGAGCTCGTCGGCCATGTCGCGAGCCAGGCCCTCGAACGCGCTGTCCAGATCGCCCGCGCGCTCCGCCGCCATCAGCAGCCGGCGGCTCGCCAGCGGCAGCGTCGTCACGCGATCAATCAACGCGTGCAGCACGCCGCCCTCCACCAGCTTCGTCCGAAGCTTCTTGAGCTGATCGTGCAGCGCCGGGTGACGCACCGCCTGCACCGAGATACCCAACGCGTCGGCCAGCGGCACACCCGCGCGCGTCAACGCCGCCATCACCGAAAAGAACCTCGCCGATTCCTGAATCAGAATAATGTGCCCGATCGCCGGCAGCCGCCGCGCGATTCCCCCCAGCACCGCGAACACCTTGGCTCGCCCCACCACCAGCGCGATCACCACCAACCCCGCGCCGATCACCAGCGGCATCCACTGCGCAACCATAAAGTTGCCCACGTCCACCAGCACCTCGGTAAACCACGGCAACTCCACGCCGGGCATCGAGCCCAGCGCGTTGCCGATCCGCGGCACGACCGCCGTCAGCAGCACAATCGCCGCGACAAACGCGATCGACAACACCACCAGCGGGTACAGCATCACCGTCCCGGCCTTGCCCTGGATCGCCAGCTGCCGCCGCGCGGTGTCCGCCAGCTGCGACGCCGAACCGCCCAGATCGCCCGTCCGCTCGGCCGCCTGATACACCGCCGCCGTGATCTCGTCGAACACCCCGACCTTGCGGCAGGCGTCCGCGAAACTCGTGCCCCCCGAGACCAACTCCCGCATCCGCTCGATCACCGGCTGCATCGGGGCGCTCACCACCGTCGCGGTCACCTCAAGGGCTTCCACCAGCGGCACGCCCCGGCTCAGCAACATCGCCAGCTGGCTGTTCAGCTCGACCTGGTCCTTCAGCGTGAGCTTGGGCTCGGACGCCAGAAACTCGGGAAGACGCCAGGTCTTCAGCAACACCAGGCGGTCACGCCGCAGGTGGTCGGCCAGCGCCCGCTCAGACCGGGCCTGGCGCATGCCAACCGTCCGCCCGCCTTTGGCGGTAGCGGCGAGATAGACGAACGGGCTCGGGGTTCCAACGCGGCTCACAAATGAAGTCTACCGACGCGGATTGGTATCGGTTCAGGGACGTCGCCGGGTTGATCGCGACCCGGGGGCGGCCCACAATCCTGCCGCGCGTGCTCAACGTCGGCCCCGTGCCGGTATTGCCCGCAGCAGACACCCGGTTCGGCCCCGGCGTCAAACCCGACACCCGGCCAACTCCCGGCCAACCCGCCCCGGAAGGAAACCAGACCCGCATGCGAGCCCTCATCAAGCACCACGCCGGCCCGGAACTGCAGTTCGTCACCGACCGGCCCAGGCCCGAGCCCGGACCGCGGGACGTCCTCATCCGCGTGACCCACGCCGGCATCTGCGGCACCGACCGCCACATCTGGGAGTGGGACGAGTGGTCCGCCGGACGCGTGCCCGTCGGCATCGTCACCGGGCACGAGTTCGTCGGCGTCATCGAGGCCATCGGCAGCGCGGTCACCAAGTACGAACCCGGCCTGCGCGTCAGCGCCGAGGGGCACACCACCGCCGGCGTGGACTACAACAGCCGCACCGGCAACGCCCACATCGCCAGCGACACCAAAATCATCGGCATCGACCGCGACGGCTGCTTCGCCGACTACGTCTGCGTGCCCGAAGACAACGTCTGGCCGGTCCACGACGAGATCCCCGACAAGTTCGCCGCGATCCTCGACCCGCTCGGCAACGCCGTCCACACCGTGATGGCCGCGGGCGTGAGCGCCAAGAGCGTCCTCATCTCCGGCGTCGGCATCATCGGCCTGATGGCCGTCACCGTCGCCCGGGCCGCCGGCGCCAGCCGCATCTTCTGCACCGACATCAACCCCCCCCGCCTGGCCCTGGCCAAAAAGCTCGGCGCCATCGAGGCCTACGACGCCCGCGAGGGCGGCGGGTGGATCAAGGACGTCCGCAACCAATGCCGGGGTGAGGGCGTGGACGTGCTCCTCGAGATGTCCGGCGCCGACGCCGCATTCAGCCAGGGCTTCAAGGCCCTCCGCAACGGCGGCACCGCCGCCCTGCTCGGCCTGCCCGCCAAACAGGTCACCTTCGACTTCAACGAGAACATCATCTTCAAGGGCTGCAAAGTCCTCGGCATCAACGGCCGCAAGATGTTCGAGACCTGGTACCAGATGGAAGAACTGCTCCTCAGCCGCCGCCTCCAACTCGACGACATCGTCACCCACGAATTCCCGGTCGAAGAGTACAAGACCGCGTTCGAGACGATGATCTCCGGTGAGGGGATCAAGGTGCTGATGCGGATGTAGACTCGCACCTGGGGGCCCGCATCAGTTCCGCCACCCCTCGTGACAGTCCGTGCAATTCGCCGCCACCGCCTGGTACGCCCGCTCGCGGGACGCCGCGTCCGCCGCCGCGTCCACCAGCGACGCCTCAAGCGTCGCCGCGAGGTTCGCAGCGACCCGCATCTCCTCGAGCAACTCCTCGCTCTCCCGCCGCATCGCCGGGTCCTCCAGCAACACCCGGAAGTGGTCCGCCAGCATCCCCGCCTCGGCCGCGGGCGACAGGTCCGGGTGGTCCGCCGGCGCCGCCCACCCCGCTGCGCGCACAAGCTTGATCCGCTCCCACGACTTGTCGATCGCGACCATCGTGTCCACCAGCCCGCTGACGACCTGCACCTCCGGCAACCCGCCGGCGAACATGTCCAACTCGGCCTCCGACCGCACCTGGGCCTCCGCAGCACACGCCCACAGGCCCGGATAGCTCTCGCTCGTGCCCGCCGCGTGCATGAACGCCTCGGCCTCCGCGCCGCTCATCCGCCCCAGCCCCAGCAGCCCCACCGCCGCAGCCGTCGGCCCGCGGTGCTTGCCGTGGTGGCAGTGCACGTACACCGGCCCCGGCATGTCGCGCAGCGCCTTGGCCAGCGCGACCTCCTGCTCGGGATCCATCCCGTCGTAGCCGATCGGGATGTGCACATACCGCATGCCCCGCTCATGTGCGAGCTCCAACTCCGGCCGCGCGCCGTCCACACTGATCACCGTCTTCACGCCCAGCGCCCGCAGCCCGTCAAACGCCGCAGCATCCTCCGGCCCCGAACCGCTGAACACCCCGGGAGCCACCGCAAACAGATTGTGAATGCCCGGGGAGATCTCACCCAGCGCCACCGCGGGCGCTGCCTGCGCCGGCTCGGCCCCGCCGAGGCCGCTCCCGTTCGCCTCGGCCCCGTTCGACTCAGCCCCGCTCGGTTCGATCCCGGCCCGCGTCTCCTGCCGCGCCGGGTCGGGCGCATCCTGCGAACGTGCCGCCGAACCCGGCTGCGTACACGAGGCAAGCATCAATGGAAGTGTGAGCGAGACGCCCGCAAGGGCGCCGACGGTATTCCGTGTGGCGAGGTGTCCCATGGCGGCTTTATACCAGCAATTCAGGCCGCGGGTTCGCCAATCGGCGCAAAGATCCGCCCGGCAGACCGCGCCCTCACCCGCGCCAGGCGGTCGCCTCGGCAAACGCCGCGTCGAACGCCTCGTCCAGCGCCGGATCGATGTGCGCGAGGCTCTGCCCTGTCGCCCCCTTGTTCATAAAGAGCGCCCCCCGCTGGAGCGACTCGCGCCCGCCGCGGAACAGACTCTCCCCGCCTCGGGCCTTCTCCTTGCGCTCGATATCGCGCATGCGCTCAAAGTCGGACAGCTCGACCGCGCGCGCAAGCCGCGCCGCATCAACCGTCTCTCCCAGAAACTCCAGCACACCCCGGAACACCCCCGGCGTGTCGGCCCTTAGCGACTCGTAGCTCACCGAGTGCACCGGGAATCGGTCGGTCGCCCGCCAGCTCTCCGCGTGCGATGCCCACGTGCCGAAGCCCATCTCGATCCACGAGGGATCGCCGCCGGCCTCGAGAAACCGCCGCACGTACGCCGCCGCGTCCGGGCCCCGGCCCGACTCCAGCCTGGCGTAGTTCATCCCGCTCAGCAGCACATCCTTCGGGTGCCGATGGATGTGGATCGCCCGATCCGTCAGCCCGAGGTAGGGCAACCCCTCGTGCAGCGGGAAGTGCGTCTTGACCAGCACCCGCGCCTGCGACGTGTCAATCCGCCCCGCGGGCCGATGCAGGTCGGGGATGCGCCGATTCAACTCGATCGAGCTGCGGGGCTCGCCGAACAAATAATGATGCAGCAGGAACCGCATCCACGTGTTCCCGCTCTTGGGATAGCTGGCGATCCAGACGACCTTCATCCCCGCCCCTCCGCCGCACGGGCCTCGACCATGGACGCGTACGCCGCGTGCAGATTCTCGCAGAACGACGACCGATCCATCAGCACCGACCCCTCCATCCGCTCGCGGAGCGTCGCCCGGAGCGACGCGAGCCGATCACCGTCCGCAGCGAGCGACGCCGCGATCTCGACATACGCCCCGCGGTCCTCCGCGACCAACTCCCCAAGCCCCACCGCACCAAGCAACGAGACCCCGACCCGCCCGGCGTGCAGCACCCCCGCCAGCGTGACGACCGGCACCCCCATCCACAGCGCCTCGCACGTGGTCGTCGTGCCGGCGTAGGGGAACGTGTCCAGCGCGATGTCCAGGTCGTGATACGCCGCGAGATGGCCCGCAGCGTCCTCCGTCGGGGCGAGCAATCGCAGCCGCTCCCGCTCCACCCCGCGCCCGACCAACTCCCCGCCGACACGCTCGCGGGTCTCTTCATCCACAAACGCCCCGTTCTTCAGCGTCAGCGTCGAGCCCGGCACGCGGGCGAGCACCGCCGCCCACACATCCAACACCGCCGGCGTCGTCTTGGCGAGGTTGTTAAACGAGCCAAACCGGACCGGCCCCGCACCGTCACGCCCCGAAGCCCCACCCGATGCCCCACCCGATGCCGCACCCGAAGCCGCGATCTCACCCGGCGGCGCCGTAAAGCACCACGCGCACCGCTCCAGCCGCACGAGCCTCTCCGTGCACCACGCCTCGTTGCCCTCAGGATCAGAAAGCGCATCGACCAGCCGCACATCAACCGCCGGGTTGCCCGTGGTCGCCGGATAGCCCAGCGTGCTGACCTGCACCGGCGCCGCCCTCGCCGCCAGCGCCGTCTGCCGGTTGCCCAGCGAGTGCCCCGACAACTCGACCAGCACATCGATCCCGTCGCGCCGGATCATCGACACCAGCTCGGCATCGCTCGCCCCCCGCGCATCCCGCCACGTCACCGGGTGCGCGCGCAGTCGCTTAGAAAACGCATCCGGGCTCGGCGTCAGGTCGTACACAAACACCTCGACCGCGCCGCCCGACACCTCGCCGCCCAAGAGCGCCGGCTCGATGAACATCGCCACCGGATGGTCGCGGAAGTCCGCCGACAGATACCCCACCCGAAGCCCGCCCGCGTCCGCATCAAGCCGCTTCAGCGCGGGCAACCCCTCCCCCACCGACCGTGCCGCCACCGCATGAAGCCGCCCCAGCATCCGGTGCGCCTCGAGCTGCTGCTCGGGCGTCGTCCGCTCGTCGTAGTTCATCGCCGCCGCGAGCAACGTCTGGAGCTGCACACTCGGTCCCAGCGCCGCGATCGCCCCCTGCAGATGATCCACCGCCTCGCCCGCCCGGCCCGTCGTGATCAGACACGACGCCAGGTTCGCCGCCGCATCCGGGTTGTCAGGCGCAAGCCCGTACCCCGCCCGCGCCTCCCGCTCGGCCGCAGCAAGCTCACCCTTCGACAGCAGCGCCGCCGCCAGCCCGACCCGGGCCGGGGCATAGCCCCCGTCCGCCGCCAGCGCCGCGCGATACCGCGCCACCGCCTCGTCGAGCCGACCGACCCCCGCCAGCACGTTGGCAAAGTTGCTCTCAAACTGCGCCCGCCCCGGCGACATGCCGCTCGCCCGCTCGAGGTGAAACAGCCCCTGCTCGACCCTGCCGTCCTGCGCCATCAGCAGCCCGAGGAAGTGGTACGCCTCCGGCGGCGCACCGCGCTTGGCCACCAGCCGCTCCAGAGCCGCGATCGCCGGGCGGAGACGGCCCCGCCCTGCCTGAGCCAGTGCCTGCTGAATGGCCTGTTTCGGGTCTGCCACGACAGAGCGTAGTGACTCTGCGCCCGCAGCGGGGCACACACCGCCCCACTCCGCGCCGCCCTCACCCCCCGCGGATCGACTCGGCGCACACCGGCACCAGCGCCGCCAGCTCGGCCGCGAGCAATCCGGCCGAGGCGTCGTGCGTCGCCGCCCACCGCTCCCCCGCCAGCGCGTGCACCAACACCGCAGCCCGCGCCGCATCAAACAGGTCCAGCGCCGAGTCCGCACCCGACGCCCCCGCCAACGCCCGCCGCGCCTGCTCGGGCAGCTTCGCCAGCATCGGATCGGGCGCCCTGACCCACTGGGCCACCAGCCCCGCGATCACGCCGGCCAGCACGTCTCCGGTCCCGGCCGTCCCCAGGCACGGGTGCCCGTGCGCGCACACCCACGTCCGCTGCCCGTCGCTCACCACCGTGCCCGCCCCCTTGAGCACGACGACGCACCCGAGCCGCTGAGCCAGCGCCTCGGCCGCGAGGGGACGCTGGGCCGCGTCGGTCGGGTCGTGGGCGATCTTCAGCGCCGCCGCGAGACGCCGGAACTCACCCGGATGCGGCGTCAGCACCGCCATCGCCCGAAACTCGCGCGAGAGCTCGGGGATCCGCGCCAGTGCGTTGAGCGCATCGGCATCGACGACGACCGGGACATCCTCCTGCTGCACCGCGCGGAGCGAGACCGCCTCGACCGCCGTCGCCGCCGGCTCGTCGCCCTCGCCTGCCCCCCCGAGCCCCGGCCCGATCACCACCGCGTCGGACGTCGCAAACACCCCGTCCAGCACCGCCGCCGCCTCGTGGGCGACGATCACGCCCCCCGTGTCGGTCGGCAGCACGATCCCCGTCGCACTCGGCGCCAGCCCGATCGCCGTCGGCAACACCGCCGCCGGACAGACCAGCCGCGCAAGCCCCGCCCCCGACCGCAGCGCACCCAGCGCAACCAGCGCCGGCGCCCCGGCCATGTGCGACCCGCCCGCCGACTCCGCCGAAGCCGCGCAGCCGCCAATCACCGCGACAGTGCCGAACGTCCCCTTGTGCCCGCCGGCCGAACGCCGGGGCAGACGCGGCTCGTTCATCGGCTCCCCTTGTGTTTCGCCTCTTCGACCACAATCTCCAGTGTGCCCAGCAGCGGCGCCACCCCCGCGAGCTGGCTGATCGTCTGCCCCTCGGCCAGATCACTCGTCGCAAGCGCGATGTGCGTCGCATCAAACGGCGTGCGCCGGTCGAGAGTCGCGTCAAGATCCACCCACGCCGGCCCGCCCTCGGTCTCGAGGTAACCCTGCGTCCACATGTGATAGCCGAACACGTCACGCTCGCCCGCGAACCGCTCGACGTAGATCACCCCCACCGCAACCCGCGACGGGATCCCCGCCGCCCGCAGCATCGTCGCCAGCAGCACGCCGTGCTCGGTGCAGTCGCCCTGACAGCTCCGCGCCACCTCCGACGCCGTCGCGAACGCCGTCCCCAGGTCCTTCCGCGAGATGTGGGTGTACACAAACCGGCGCAGCGCCTCGGCCCGCGCGCCCGGCGCATCTCCCGCCCCGGCCAGCGCCCGCTCGGTGAGCGTGCGGATCAGCTCGTCCCCGGTGTCCGCGTACGTCGTCGACGCGAGAAACACCGCAAGACTCTCGTCGGTCAGCGCCTCGGTGCTCGCAGGGGCGCGGGTATCAACCGTCACGCGGGCACTCCCGTCGTCGAGCCTCTCGACGCGCTGGAAGCCCGACTCCGGCAGCTCGGCCAGTTCGCCCTCCGACACCCGCACACGGAACACCGCCCGGTCGGTCTCGCGGGGCCTGGGGATCGCCCGGTCCGGACGCACAAACGTCGAGACCATCAGCTCCGGCGGCTCGAACGCCTCGAGCGCCAGCTCGCGCGTCGACGCGACACTGACCATCGTCAGCCCACCGACCGCCATCTCCGTCCGCAGCACAGTTCCGTCGCGAAGAAGCCACTCCTTCCCCGACATCGGCGTCGCGCCCACCACCGTCCGCGTCGTCGCGACCAGGCACGCCGTGCGCTCTCCCGCCACCTCGGTCTCGCCCGGCGCGATCCCCGAACGGGTCACCGTCGACGCCGTCAGCCCGTTCGACGGGTCAACCGTCCGCACCGTGATCTCCTTGGCCCCCGAGGCCAGCCGCTGCGCGACATACCTGCCCGCAGCCGCCGGCGGAAGCCACTCACCCTCCGGCGACGGGATCAGCGTCTCCTGCTCCTGCCCGTCGCGAATCTGCACCACCGTCACGCCGTCCTCGCCAAAGCGGTACGTCGCGCGGATCGGCGTCGGCCCGAGACGCTGCTCGGTGCGGACCTCGACCGGCTCGCCCGCCAGCGTCTCCACAAACTCCGACCGCATGCGGATCTCGACCGCCTCGTCGGCGCGGCCGATCTTCATCTGCATCACCGTGGTCGTCGTGATGTGCTCTGCGTCGGTCGTGACAAACTCGTGCGACCACCCCGCCCGGCCGCCACCCATCCAGATCTCATACCACCGATCGCTCTCGACCTGAACCGGCGCGACCGCCACTTCCGCCGCCGCCTGCACCCCCGCGCGCGCAGCCGGAAACACACCCGCCCGCACGCCGGCCACGCCCAGCCCGCTCGCCAGCACCAGAGCCGTCGACACAAGACGCCAGAACGAGCGGAAGCGATGGTCCATGCGAGAGTTCTCCGAGAGGGCCTAAGGGCGGTGAGTCGATCAGGGTGAGGGAGCAG
The DNA here is from genome assembly GCA_043100935.1 of Phycisphaerales bacterium JB054. GTDB lineage: Bacteria > Planctomycetota > Phycisphaerae > Phycisphaerales > UBA1924 > PNC22. The sequence goes on along the minus strand of JBICHP010000008.1, from coordinate 41,899 downwards.
CAGACGGCGTCACCGCGTGCTCGATCCAGTCCAGCACGTCGGCCGCGCGGGAGGGCAGATAGGCCAGGAACAACACCTCGTGCCCGGCCGGCACGGTCCACCGCTCCGGCTCGCCGAGACGCCGCCAGAGCAGGTCGCCGGTCGCCGCGGGAACGGCCCGATCGCCCATGCCGTGGAGCATGAGCGCGGGGATGTCCCGCATCGCCAGCGCCGTGTGATAGCTGTCCAGCGCAGCCGACTCAAGATACGCCTCGGTAAACCCCGCGCGGTCTTCAGCCGTCGGCTCGCCCTTCCAGGTCACCCGCACCGCGTCAATCCAATCGGCGTAGTTGCTGTCCATGGCGATGGCCGCGAAATCGCACCCGGCACCCACGAACACCGCCGCCTTGTACACATCGTGCTCCCGCGCGACGACCGTCGGCAGGATCATCCCGCCGCCGCTCATCCCCAGCGCCACCCTTCGATCGACCGGCAGCCCGGGAGAGTTCGAAGCGAAGTAGCCGCACGCCGCCTCGACCGCAAACGCGCACTCGGCCGCCCGGTCGCCGAGCACCCCCGCGATCTCGGCCGCGACACCCGCAACCTCACCGCCGGCCTCGACCTCAAACTCCGCCCGTTGCGTAAACCGCGAGGAGTGCGTCAACATCCGCAGCACGTGCCAGCCCCGCCCCCGCAGCTGTCCCACCACCGAGTCGATCACCGGCTCCGGCGTGCCGAACATGCCCGGAAGCAGCACCACAAGGCCGCCCGGCCCTTCAGCGTCGCCGTCTCCCTCACCTTCGCTCGGGGTGTACAGCGCAAACGCCGTGCGTTCCATCGCATACGCCCCGTCCGCAGCCGCCCTTGCCGACACCACCTCGCACGCCGCGACCGGCTTGCCGGCCAGCCCCGCCGTGGGCAGAAGCTCCCCCTCTGGCATCGCGACGACGATCGAGCCGGACTTCTCAAGCTCGATCGTCTCGGGATCAACCCCGAGCATCGCCGCGACCACTCCGCTCGCCGCCTCATCGCCCGCCGACCTGCCCAAGTCCCACGGCCCGACCCGGTACAGCGTCCACGGCCCGACCTCCAGCGGCCTGACCACCCGCGCCGCCCGCTCGGGCCAGACGATCTCCCGCGGCTCGTCCGCCGCTGTCCTCGTCTCCTGCGTCTCCGGCGCGCGCGCGGTCTGCGCAGTGACCGACCAGCACGACAGCATCAGCGCCGCTGCCGCCGTCACCACTCGTCCGGACCGCACCGCTCGTCTCATGATCCGTATCCCCTCGGGTGCTCGCGGAACCAGTTCCACGCCGTAGCCACAATCTCGTCCAGTGATTGGAAGCGTGCCTCCCAGCCGAGTTCCGCCCGGATCTTCGCGGGGTTGGCAAAGAGCGTGGGCGGGTCGCCCGGCCGGCGCTGCCCGGAACGGACCTCAAAGTCCACACCGGTCACACGTTTGACGCTGTCGATCACCTCGCGGACCGAATACCCCTTGCCGATGCCGAGGTTGTACGCCCGGCCGTCGCCCGGCTTGAGCGCCCGCATCGCGGCGATATGGGCGTCGATCAGGTCGTTGACATGGATGTAGTCGCGCACGCACGTGCCGTCGGGCGTGTCGTAGTCCTCGCCGAAGATCGTGACGAACTCGCGGATGCCCAGCACCGCCTGGATCACGACCGGGATCAGGTGCGTCTCGGGGTTGTGATCCTCCCCGATCAGGCCGTCGGGGTCCGAGCCCGAAACGTTGAAATACCGCAGCGCCGCAAAGCCGAACGGCTTGCCCGACGCCTCCGCCGCGTCGCGTGCGTCCCGCAGCATGTGCTCGACGTGCAGCTTGCTCCGCCCGTACGGGTTGATCGGCGACTGCGGGCAGTCCTCCGGGATCGGGATGAAGCCCGGCCCCGGCTCGCCATACGTCGCGCACGTCGACGAGAAGATGAACCGCTCCACCCCCGCGTCGAGCGCTTCCTCGATCAGCGTGAGCGCCGACGCCGCGTTGTTCCGGTAGTACCGCAGCGGGAACTCGACGCTCTCCCCCACCTGGGCCAGCGCCGCAAAGTGCATGATCGAGCCGATCTTGTGCTCGGCGAGCGTGGCCCGGACCGCGTCGCGATCGCCGATGTCGGCCTGGACAAAGGCGAGCCGCCCGTCGGCCACCGTCTCCAGGGCCGCGATCGCCTCGCGATGCCCGACCGCGAGATTGTCCAACGCCACCACCCGCTCACCGGCGGCCAGCAACCCCTTCACCGCGTGCGATCCGATATACCCCGCCCCGCCCGTCACCAGAATCGCCATGCAGCAGTCCTTTCACCCTCGCGTGCGTCACCTCTGCGCGCCCGCAAATCCATGATACCTCCGGGCAGACACCTCGACACCCGGTCCGCCAAACGCTCAGAGCTGCGAGCGGGCACACTCCCGCGCCGCACCATCGAGCCCCCGGATGTCGTCGAGCGTCTCGCCCCGGTCGCTCGACACCCGCGCGACCGTCTCGCCGACGATCTCCACGATGCTCCCGAACGGGACCGCCCCGGCCAGGAACGCCTCGACCGCGATCTCGTTGGCCGCGTTGAACACCGCGCCAGCGCCGCCGCCGCGCCTGATCACGTCCATCGCCAAACCGATCGCGGGGAACCGCCCCGTATCCGGTTCGCAGAAGTCCAGCCTGCTCAGCTGCGTCCAGTCCAGCCGCGTGGCGCACCCCGGTGCGCGCGCAGGCCACGTCAGCGCGAGCTGGATCGGCGCCCGCATGTCGGCACTCGACAGCTGCGCGATGCTCGAACCGTCCGCCAGCTCGACGATCGCGTGCACGATCGACTGCGGATGGATCAGCACCCCCAGCCGGTCCGCATCGAGATCGAACAGCCTGTGCGCCTCGATCAGCTCCAGCCCTTTGTTGACCATCGTCGCCGAGTCGATCGTGTTTTTCGGCCCCATCGACCACGTCGGGTGCGCCAGCGCCTGCTCCACCGTCGCGTGGCGCATCTCGTCCACCGATGTCTCACGGAAGGGTCCACCCGAAGCGGTCAGGATCGCCCGCGACACGCTCGCCGGCGTCGGGCACGGCGGCACCACCCGCTCGCTGGCCCCGGCCAGCCCCTGCAGGCACTGCCACAGCCCCGAGTGCTCGCTATCGACGGGCAAGAGCCGTGCACCGGTCCGCCGCGCCAGCGGCAGCACGACCTGTCCGGCCGCCACCAGCGTCTCCTTGTTCGCAAGCGCCACGTCGATGCCCCGCTCGACCGCTGCGAGCGTCGGTGACAGACCGGCCACCCCCACCATCGCCGCGACCACGAGATCGGCCCGCGTCTCGCGCACGAGTGCCTCGGCCGCACCCTCGCCACGGAGGGTCCGCGCGGATGTCTCCAGGGCCGCGTCCTCGTCGGCAAGCGCCACCACCGGTACCGCGAACCGCTCGGCCTGCAGCGACAGCTCGTCACCCCGCGCGCGCGCCGCGAGCCCCACCACCTCAAAGCGCTGCCGCGAGAGACCCCGGTCCGCCATGTCGTTCAGATGCGCGATCGCCTCGAGCGTTTGCGTGCCGATCGAGCCGGTCGAACCCAGCACCACCACGCGTCGGCGGAGCATGTCAGAGTCTGGAAGGCTCACGGGCAGAACTCTCCTCTCGGCGCTCGCTGCTCTCGGGGCGCCGTCATCATGCGTCCTCTCGCCTCGCGATCGCCGGGTCGTACGCCAGGAGCCGGCACGCCTCCTGATAGTCCGCGCTCGCCCCGAACGCGTCCGCGACCGCAGGCTCGAGCGCGTGCCGCCGCGCCGGGCGGATCTCCCCGATCGACGCCGCCACCGTCGCCTCGTCACCGGTCACCTTGGCATAGGTGCGGAACCTCTCCCGCCACGTCGGATCAAACGCCACGCCCAGCCCCTCGCACAGACGTGCCAGCTCCGCGTCCGGTTCGGTCGTGAAATCCTCGTAGCGCACAAAGCCGACCCGCGTTGCCAGCTCCGCAAACGCACGGCACCCGCGGAGGTACGGCCCGACCTCCACCCTGCCCCGCAGCAGGTCGAGCCGCTGCTGGCTCGCCCACTGATCGGCCGGATGACGCACCGTCGCAAAGCACCGCAGCTCGTGCTTCGACCCGAGCAACTGCATCGACCGGCTCGCAAAGCTCGGCTGCACGATCGGCACCCCCAGAAAGTCCAGGTGCGACCAGTCCCGCAGCACCAGCGCCTTGCCCCGGCCCTCCGCTCGCTCGGCGAGCAGCGCGATCAGCTCGTCGTAGCGCCCCCGGCCCTCGGCCCACCTGCCCAGCTCCCGCGGCTGCAACAGACCGTGCCACGACGCCGCCTGCTCGGCCGGGTCGATCGTGCGCACACCCAGCGGGTGCACCTCGCTCAGCAACAGCACGCCCTCCATGCACCCCAGGCACCGGGAAAGCAGTGTCCCGCCGGAGCGGGCCAGATTGAGCCAGAGTCTGATCATGCAGGGTGCAAGCGTAGGGCAAAACGAAACCGGGCTGCGCCGCGTGAGCGGCACAGCCCGGGGGAAGGCAGGTCAGAGGCTCACCGGGCAGGGCCCGGCGGCCCGATTACTTCGAGCCCTCTTCGGTCTTGAAGAACAGGATCGGCATTCCGCCGGACGACCGCATGTCGGCCGCGTTGGCGATGTACGCCGCGTCGAGCACCCGGTCGATCCGGGCCTTGTTCTCGGAGAGGTGGCTCATCGTGTAGGGGTCGATGTTCTTGGCACCGGGACCCTCGAGGGTGCTGCCCAGACGCCCGCTCAGGTTGCGGAGCGTGTGCGCCGCCAGATCGGAGATCGGACGGAACGCCGCGGGACCGTTCTCGCCGGCGTTGACCAGGTCGATCAGCCGGTCCAGGTGCTCGCGCTGCAGGTTGCGGCGGAGGCTGGAGATCAGCGGCTCCCTCGCGGTGAACTGCTTGGAGGGCGACCCGTTGACCTCGGTCCAGACCGCGCCGGTCACCGTGTCCATCACCTCGGCGAGGGTCAGGGCGTCCTCACCCGAGGGCACGCGGAACTCGTTGTCGTAGATCCGCTGCAGTGTGACCGGGTTGAGCAGCTGCGTCATCGCCGAGGCCTGAATCCCGAGGATGCGGTCGTGCACGGGCCACGTCGCGTCCTCCATCAGGCCGTTGATGCCGCCGTCGTCGAACCACTTCTCGACCGTGAGGTACTTCAGCACGTCGGGGGTCAGCCCGTACGCCTCGTCGTAGAACGTCGCGTCCATGACGAACTTGAGCGCCTCGCGCTGCTTGGCCGCGCTGACCACCTCGATCGGAGCCCGCCCGTCCGGATCACCCTTGTGATCGCGGTAGACGTGCGCACCGCCGAGCCAGTTGGCCATCATGCTGACGCCGCGCGTCTGCATGCCCAGCGTGACCAGGTAGCCCTGCCGCGCCTTGGCCCAGTGCTCACCGTCCTTGACGAAGCGGTCGAGCAGGTTCTCCCGGAGCGTGGTCGAGAGACGGATCTGCTCCTTGGCGTAGGTGAGCGGATCGGAACCCATGTCGTAGCGACGGGCAAACGGGTCCGGGCCCCACGTGTCCTCGTCGGTCGCGAAGCGGTGCTCGGGCTTGGCCGACTCGGTCGCGAGCTTCTCCGCGTCCTTGTCGCTCGGGGTGTACCCGAACTTGATCGCCCACTCGTCGTAGGGGCCGATGTCGATCACGGCGTAGTCGCCCTGGATCTTGCCCGACTCGACGTTGATGTTGTGCGGGTTGTAGTCCATGACCGAGATCGACCACGGCTTCTTGCCCTTGAGTTGATCGCTGTTGATCTGCTCCAGCGTGTACACGCTCGAACCCGCGAAGTTGTGACGCAGGCCCAGCGTGTGCCCGACCTCGTGCGCGACCAGCTCGGCGAGCATCGGACCGATGTACCACTCGGGGATGCCGTCGATCATCTCGTCCTTGGGCTTGTCGCCCTCGTCCTTCTCATCGTCGTCGGACGCGGCCGGCGCCTTCGGGGCTTCGGTCGGCTGTGCAGCCTCCTCCGCCGCCGCCGGGTTGAGCATCGCCATGATCTCCGGCGGCAGGTTGTCGGGCAACGAGCCGTCGGCGAGCTTCTTCTTGAGGATCTCGATGATCTCCGGCGGGATCTCGCCCTCGGGCGGGTCCTGCGCGACGGCTTCCTCGACGGGCTCTTCACGGTCGTTGCCCATCTCGCCGTACATGTCCCACATCATGCGGGCAACCGCCAGGTCCATCGCCTTGCCGTTCGACGCCATGCACAGCCCGTTGAGCTGGCTGACGCGCCCGGTCAGGCCGTCGTACTCATCGTCGCCCAGCATGGTCGGGTCGGCCGCCGCGACCGCGTGCCCGCCGTAGGGGAGCACCCCGCGACGCGCCCGCTGCTGCAGCATGAAGTCACGCTCGCTGGGGGCCGCCATGCGGATGCGCGGGTCCCAGTTGGGGTGCGCCTCAAGCCACGCCAGCGCGTCGGGGCCCATGCCCTCCATCGCGATGTCCGGCAGCGTCTTGCTGTACTGGTACCAGAACGCACGGATCCAGCCGTCGGTCAGCACCACGTCGGCGTCGAGGATCTGGCCCGTCCGCGGGTCAACGCGGCTCGGCCCGATCGCCGTCGAGATGTCGTTGCTCAGCCAGCGGATGAAGTTGTACCGCCGGTCCTCCGGGTCCTTGTCCATGTGGGCGCCGGTGGACTTGTCCTGGTAGTAGACCTCGATCGCGTTGTCGATGCCCACCTGCTCGAACGCCTTGTTCCACTGCAGCACACCGTCACGCACGAAGCGGCGGTACCGCACCGGCACCGTGTGCTCGATGTAGAACACGATCGGTTCCTTCGGCGGGCTCATGCTGAGCTTCGGGTCGGCCTTCTCCACGTTCCAGCGGTTGATGTACCGGACCCACTTCTCGTCGTTGTTGAACTTGCCCAGGTCGCGGTAGCTCGTCGTGAAATACCCCACCCGCTGATCGGCCGTCCGCGGCTTGTAGCCGGTGTTGTTCGGGATCATGCTCACCGAGTAGTGGAACTCGCGGATCGCCCCGCCGCCCACCGGACCCTCGACCGAGACCTCCACGTTCTCCGGGAACGCCTTGGCGCTGGTCACCGTCGTCAGGCTCGGGTTCAGCCCCGCCGCGTCGCCGCCGAAGAACGCCCGCGCGTTCCCGACGAACAGCGCATCGAGATCGATCACCGGCTGGCCGCTCGGGCCCATCGCGACGATCGGCACGTCCAAGAGCACCCGGTCGGTGAAGATGTTGTCCACCGAGGCCTTCGACTCCTGATCGCCCGTCGTGCGGGTGCCCAGGTTCGGCTCGATCATCGCCAGCCGCTTGTCGAACCGCTTCCACTTGAAGTAGCGGTCGCCGCCCTGCAGGCCGGCCCACAGATCGCCGCCCGCGACCGTCATCGCCATGAAGTGGAACTGCCGCTCGTACCCCGCGGGCAACTCGGCCAGCATCTGGCCGTCCTTGTCCCGAACCCAGATGTTGTACAGGCTCCGCGAGCCGTCCGCCGTCGAGACCACCTTGCGGTAGCCCTTCGAGACGTCGGCAAACTTCGGCAGCTTGTCATCGTCGTCCGCCGACGAACCGCCGCCGCCCGCAGCCATCGCCGCGCGGAGCGCCGCGATGTTCGGCGGCAGCTCCAGGCTCTCGGGCTGACCGGCCTCGGCCTCGCCCTCGGCCGGCGGGTCGAGCCGGTCGGCGTTGCTCACCTGAGCCGCGACCGCGGCGAACGCGAACGCGCCACCCGCGGCAAGAATGGTGAGGCGCTTGATCATGTCACGTGTCTGCATATGTACTGCTCCTGCTGTGGCCGACCGCTCCGCGGCCGCGCCCGTTCCCATACCGCGGCGATCCGCCGCGCCACCCCCGGAAAGTCTTCCGCTTCCTACTTCGATCACAGGATACCCGACGTTGCACCGGTGCGGAGAGCATTTTCCCCGCCCCCGAACGTCACGCCCCGCCCGTCACGCCGCGCCGAACTGGAAATGCGCAATCAGCAGCACCGTCATCAGCACAAACACCAGCCCCGCGAACGCGAACGCCCGGTCATGCACCGCCAGCTCGGTCGGGTCGTCATAATCGCCCCGCTCCAGCAACACGATACACCGCAGCATCCCGAAGGTTGCGGGCAGGATCGTCAGCCACAGCAGGTTGAAATTCCCCATCGACGGCTCGACATACCCCGCCTCGTTGGCCTGCACATACCCCGAATAGCTCAGCAGCGTCACCACCGCCGTCACCACCACCGCCATCCGCAGCATGTCGTCGGAATACGCCCTCTGGACCGCCCTGACCCCCTCCGCACCGCTTCCCGCCGTCCGACGCTCCCCCAGACGCTTGCCAAACGCCAGGAACATCGCCAGAAAGAACGTGCAGTTGAGAAGCCACGTCGAGGGCGGAATCGCCACCGCCGCACACCCGCCCATCACCCGCAACACAAAACCCAGTGAAAGCCCCATGACATCCGCGATCACGATGTGCTTGATCCACACCGAGTAGACCGTCACGTTCAGGACGTACAGCCCGATCGTCAGCCCGACCAGCCCCCGCACGGACGTCTCCCCGATGTCCGGCAGCAGCGCCACCAGCACCGCCGCCGCGACGAGCAGAAAGACCGCAAAGCCCCACGCCGTCCCGATCGAGACCGCCCCGGAGGCGATCGGCCGCCGGCATTTCCTCGGGTGAAGCCGATCGGCCTCCGCGTCGAAAATGTCGTTGACGACATAGCACGAGCTCGACGCCAGCGCGAACGCAAACGCCGTAAGCATCGACGGGACAAGCACTTCCGTCAGAGACCGGCCGGTCGCAGACAGGCCGTAGAACGGCCCGACGAGCACAAAGCCGCTCTTGACCCACTGGTGAGGCCGGGCCAGTTTGAACAGACTCAGCACCAGAGGCCTGCCGGGCTCCGCCGAAGATCTGGTCGCCGATTCATCCACGCACAGGGCTCCCAGGGTCGGCAATCCCCGGCACGCCGCCGGGGGTCAGGGGCGGGCCGTCCCGCCTCGCATGTCATCCAGCTCGCGCCACCGCACCGCCGCGGTGAGATAGCGCAGGTCATCCGCTCCGGCCTGACCGTCCCCATCGAGATCGACCGGGGAGCGATGCCACCAATAGATATCGTCCACCCCCACCCCGCCGTTCGCATCAAGGTCGAAGGTCGCACGATCCGGCACCCCCACCGGCCCCAGCGCGTCGATCTCCGCCACCATCGCAAACGCCGCGGCCCCGCCCACCGCGCCGACCACCCGCACCCCCGTGGTCTCCACCGGCACCGCCAGCTCCCACTCCAGGCTCTGGTAGGGCACCTGCGAGTCGAGCTCCGGCACCGCCGCGAACCCCCCGGGCGGATCCACCCACACCCCGCCCACGCGCACCTGCACCGCCGAGATCGACGCGAGCCACCCCCCGACATACGGCCCCGCAGCAAAGTGGTCCCCCTCCACCACCAGCACCGACGCCGCCACCACCGGCCGGTCGTACGTCACCCGAAGCTCCACCGAATCACCGGGCACCTGCCCCGCCCCCAGCGTCGAGTACACCACCCGCGGCGAGTCGTCGAGCGTGTCCACGCCCGAATCGTCCAACTCAAACCCGTCAGCAAACCGCTTCCGCTGGCTCGTGCCGTAGCCGCTCGGCGGAGCGCTCACCACCGACGACCACACCGACACCGTGCCGCCCTCCAGCCGCACGCGGCTGTTGCCGCTCCGCCGGTAGAGATCCTGCCGCGGGCTCAGACCGACCCGATCCCCGCCCACCACCGGCGGCAGAAGCCAGAGCCCCCGCGTCTCATCGATCAGCCCGCCCGCCTCGACGATGCGCCGCTCGACGATCCCGATCATCCGCTCGGCCATCAGCGTGAACGTGTCCTGCGCCTCGGGATCGCCCTCCAGATAGTCGGGCAGATTGTCCCGCGTGCGCTCGATGTCGTACCTGTCGCTCGGCGTGTAACCGGGATACGCAAGCCGGATCTGTTCAACCAACGCCTCGTGCCCCAGCATGAGCCCGAGCAATCCCCCCATCGTCGCGGTGCCGTTGTCAGAGTCCCACCCGGTCAGCGTGCCGATCTGCACCGTCCGCAGAAAGTCCCCCTCGCCATACAACAACGCAATCAGCCCACCGGCAAAGTTCACGCTCGATTCCACCCAACTGCGATAGCGAAACCCGTTCGCCTCGTCGTTGAGCTGATACCGGTCGTACACCAGATCGCGCGTCCGCTCCCAGTCGTCCGGATCCGGGTTGGCCAGATAGTCAGCAAGCACCACGTCCACGATGTCCGCAGCCTTCGAGGTCTCGGGCAGATACCGCCGCGACTCCTCGACCAGCCAGACAATCTGGTCCCGCACCGAAAGATCCCGGTCGGTCTGACTCGCCAGACAGTACAGCAGCATGAACGTCTGCGCCGCGTGCGCCGCGTGACTCCGCGCGGTCGTGCCGATCGGGACCTCCGCCATCTGCAGCGCCTGCCGCGGCATGCCCGGCGCCAAGGCCCCAAACATCTCCGTCGTCAGCTGCGCATCGATCGCGAGCCGGTCCCGGTTGGCCGCCGGCAGGCTCGTGCCCGGCGGCACCACGCCGCGACGCATCAGATCAAGCGCAGTCTGGTTCGACACCCACAGATAGTCCTCGTCCATGTGCGCAATCCACGCGTCGGCCAACTCACGCCCGGTCAGCTCCGTCACACCCAGCTCGTCCAGCCGGTGCAGCGCGACATACTCCACGTCCGTGTCGTCGTCGGAGAGCCACGGGTCCTGCCCGAGCACAAACTCCAGCGGCCCCTTGCCGAGATCCCGCCCCCAGTCGGCGTCGGTCAGGAAGGGCGGCTGCGTCACCTTGCCCTCCGAGCGGAGCCCCGTCCAGTTGGCGATGCACTCCCCCAGCCACATGCCGCGGAGCCGATCGGCATACTCCGCCCTGTCGATCAGCCGCGGCCCCTGCGCGACGGCCGCGGGCGCAAGCAACGCCACAACAGCCGCGAACACCCGCCCGTCCGCTAACGTCCGTCCCGTGCTGCTCATGCCCCCGTCCTCCTTCGCCGATAGGCTCCCCTGACAGACTACCGGAGCAGGCCGCCCCGATGAAGACCAAAGACGACCGACCTCGCGCACACAGAGCGTGGCTGCCCGCAGCGTGTGCTGCGCTGGCGGTGCTGCTCGTCCCCTCCTGGGCACTCATCGGCGCCGGCTTCGTCAAAGGCCGCGGCGCGTTCGATCAACTCAACTACCACGAGCAGGTCGTCCGCACCTTCGCCGAGCAACTGCCCACCCCCGACTTTCACGACTACCTCTCCGCAACCACACCCGGCTACCACACCGCGCTGGCCGTCGTCGCTCGGGTCATCAGCGACGACCGTCAGGTGCTCCAGTGGTTCGGCTCACTCTTCACCGTCGCGCTGATCGTGCTGCTCGCCTGGGGCGTCCGAGGCCCCCCGGGCCCGGCCTCTCGCCGCGCCGCCCACCCCGCCGTCCTCGTCCTGCCGCTGGTCGTCTCCATGGCGGTCTTCTACTCCGCCACCTGGATGCTGCCCGACAACGCCGGCTGGCTCGGCGTGCTCGCCGTCTGGCTGCTCGCCCTGCGGCCGCGCTTCGACGCGATCACCATCGTCGGCGGCGGCCTCGCCCTCGCCGCCCTCATCCTCGTCCGCCAGATCCACCTCTGGCCGCTCGCCATGCTGCTGACCGCCGCGTGGCTCGGATCCTCGCGCGACGAAGACAGCCCCTTCGACTTCGCCGCCGACATGCGCGCGCTCCTGGCCAACATCCCCGCCAGCCTCGCCCGCGTGCTGCTGATCGCCCTCGCCGCCATCCCCGCCATCGCCGCGCTGGTCTACTTCTGGCTGCTCTGGGACAAGACGCTCACACCTCCCGTTTTCGACGATCGCCACGTCGGCGGCAACCCCGCCGCACCCGCCTTCGTCCTCGCCGTCTTCGGCCCCTTCAGCCTCTGCTTCCTGCCCTACGTTCTCGACGGCCTGCGTCTGCTCTGGGTGCGCCACACCTGGCTGCTGCTCGTCGCGATCGTCACGGGCCTGCTCATCGCCCTCGCCCCCGAGACAACCCGCAGCTACTTCGAGGGCCGCTACTCGGGACTGTGGGAGATCGTCCGCCACCTTCCCGCACCGCTCGGCAGGTCGGTGCTCATCGTGCCGCTCGCGCTGCTCGGCTCGGTCATGCTCGCAGCCTGGTTCGTGTCGCTCGGCCGCCGCGACCGCTGGATCATGCTCGCCGCGCTGGTCGCCTTCACCGCCGCCCAGTGCGCCAGCTTCAAGCTCTGGCAGCGATACACCGAGCCGATGGTCCTCCTCTGGCTCGCCCTCGCCGCAGCCAGAGTCGCCCCGCCACGCTCCGGCGCCGGCCAGGGCTGGCGCATCGTCGGCCCGGCCGCCCTCGCCCTCGCCATGGCCGCCATCACCGCCGCCTCGCTGGTGACGGCACGGCCCGTCCAACGCCGGAGCATGATCGCCCCCTGGGAGACCCAGGCCCCGCTCCTGCCCGGGATGGTCGAACGCTTCGGCGAGTTCAACGAGCCCGCCGGCCACGAACCGCCGGATCGGCCTGATGACCAGCCGCCCGCCGACCGATGACCAAGACCGGAAACTCACCGGCCGGACCGGTTCCAGGCGATCCGGCCCCACCCCGCGGGCGTACAACTGAGCCCCGCAGACCGCAGCCACCGAACAAACCTCGGCCGAAACGGCAAAAGACCAACAGGAGCGAGCCATGGCGGACCACACCGGCAAGAAAGCGCTGATCACCGGCATCACCGGACAGGACGGGTCCTACCTCGCCGAGTTCCTGCTCGCCAAGGGCTACGAGGTCCACGGCATCATCCGCCGCGCCAGCACCTTCAACACCTCCCGCATCGACCACATCTACAACGACCCGCACCTGGCCGGCACCCACCTGCTGCTCCACTACGGCGACCTCTGCGACGCCAACAACCTCGCCAAGCTCATGGACGAGATCGGCCCCGACGAGGTCTACAACCTCGGCGCACAGAGCCACGTCCGCGTCTCCTTCGACATGCCCATCTACACCGCCGAGACGGTCGCCATGGGCTCCTTCAAACTCCTCGAGGCCGTCCGCGACTACCAGCAGAAGTCCGGCAAGCAGGTCCGCTACTACCAGGCCTCCAGCTCCGAGCAGTACGGCAAGGTCGTCGAGACCCCACAAACCGAGACCACGCCCTTCTACCCCCGCTCGCCCTACGCCGTCGCCAAGATGGCCGCCCACTGGGCCACCGTCAACTACCGCGAGTCCTACGGCCTGCACGCCTCCTGCGGCATCCTCTTCAACCACGAATCACCCCGCCGCGGCGAGACCTTCGTCACCCGCAAGATCACCCGCGCCGTCGGCCGCATCAAGATGGGCCTCCAGGACAAGGTCTACCTCGGCAACCTCGACGCCAAGCGCGACTGGGGCTTCGCCGGCGACTACGTCAAAATGATGTGGATGATGCTCCAGCAGGAAACTCCCGACGACTACGTCGTCGCCACCGGCGAAACCTGGAGCGTCCGCCAGTTCGCCGAAAAAGCCTTCGCCCACGCCGGCCTCGACTGGGAAACCCACGTCGCCTTCGACCCCCGCTACCTCCGCCCCGCCGAGGTCGAGCTCCTGCTCGGCGACCCGGCCAAGGCAGAGAAGCAGCTCGGCTGGAAGCCCGAGACCACCTTCGACGAACTCGTCGTCATGATGGTCGAGAACGACGTCGAGATGGCCAGCCGCGAGAAGACCCTCCGCGACGCCGGACACTCCATCCCCGAGTTCACCGGCCACGACCAGTAGCACGCCCCCACAGAGCCCCTCGCGCAAGCGAGGGGACACCTCTTCATGCCCCGCGCGCAAGCGAGGGGACACGTGAGAACCCCTCGCGCAGGCGAGGGGACACGTTTGAGCCCCTCGCGCGAGCGAGGGGACATCCGGCTCCCGCGCACACCACACCCGTCGCGTGCGAGACGCCCTACCGCTCCACCACCTCAACCACCAACGCGCGATGCCCCCCGACCCCCAGATCGTCAACCCCATACCCGACCGCGCGCACCCCCGCCCCGACAAAGCACTGATCAATCGCCCACACCGGCCACGCCCTTGGCCACGTCCGCTCCCATCCAAACCCCGCCTCACCGAACGCGCTGCGCATCTCCCCCGCGCCCGCCTCCTGCAAGAACACTCCGAGTGACGCGCTTCCCCGCGGGATATTGAAATCCCCCACGATCACGTCCGGTGCCGGGAAGCCGGGCACATGCGCCGTCTCATACCGATACCCGTCCCCCTCGCGCACCCGCACCGCCCCGCGCCACGCCGCGATCGACCGCCCCGCCTCCCGCGCCAGCGGCATCCGGTGCGTGCGCGGATCCGACGGCAGATCAACCGCCCACACCACCAGCGTCCCGCCCGCCGTCTCCAGCTCATACCACGCCGCCCAACCGGAGTCTCGCTGCGACTCATCACCCGCCGCCCGCGACCGGCCCTCCAGCCCCAGCGACGTGCTCGCCCACCGCCGCACCGGCAACCGGCTGAACACATCAAACGGCCACCCCACCGCCGCCTGCGCCGGACCCGTCTCAACAAACGCCCCCGCAAGCTCGCGCGTCGAGCTGTCGCTGTGCCGATTGGCCAGCACCAGCACCGTCGGCTCCCGCGGCACAAACACGGGCCCCAGGTCGCCCGCCCGATGCCCCGCCTGGTTCCAGAAAACAAGCCGCACCGAGACTCCGCCCGCCGCGGATGCCCGGCGCGCAAGCCGGTGCAGCCCGAGCTCGACAAAGAGCAGATGAGCGAGCGACACACCGGCAAACAGAAGTCCCGCCCCAAGCACGATCGATCCCACGATCGAGCGCGCGGGCACTCGCCCGGTCGCTCGTTTAGGTCGCCGACGCCGAAGGGACCGCCACCCAGTCACGGCGACCGCGGCCCACACCGGTGCCGCGAGCACCACCGGAGGGATCCACGAAATCGGCTGGCTCCATCCGAAGCGATCGCTGAAAGCCCGCCCCGCAATCCACGCGAACACGAGCACCACCATCACAAGATGGACCATCCGAGCCAAAACGTGTTGAAGCCGGCCGGTCTGCATAGTGACAGAGTATCGGCCGCGGCGTGCTCAGCAGCCGAACCGCCAATCCGCAAGAAACAGGATGAAATCGATCTGCTCGACCTGGCCGTCGCCGTCGATATCCGCGCGTGGTTCACCCGCCGCCCATGCCCCGACATACTCGACCACGTCGCGTGCATCGCGGACGCCGTTGCAGTCGAAGTCCGCCTCGCACAACCGCAACGACGGGGTGTACTCCGCAAAGCCGTCCGACGGCGTCTCGCCGATGCGCGAGAACTCACCCCCGAGGTAGAACGAACGCGGATTGGTCGGCGAAACCGCAACACTCAGAATCGAGGCGTTGAACCCGTCTGCAAGCGTCTGCCACTGCTGGCCCGGTCTGACCATGATGCGGTGGACGAAGACACCATCGTCGTTCAGCGGCGCGATCGCCGCGAGAACCGTGCCGTCGGCGGTGTCCAGCGTAAAGAGCTGGGTCGGCGGCCAACTGGCCAGGTTCGTTCCGACCGGCTTCCAGGCGCTGCCGTCCCACACGCCGACGTTGTACAGCCTCGTCCCGCCCGAATGTGTGATCCGGCCATGGACATAGAGACGAGGCCCCTCTCCGGTATCCAACACCCGCAGCGAACCGCCCTGCGGGTAGCCGTTGTAGAGGAGCCCCTCCCCCACCGGATGCCAACGGCGACCGTCCCACCTCGCGGCGTGCGTCACCGATCGTCCGCCCGCCTTGGTGAACCGCCCGGCGACATAGAGCTGTGACCCCGCCCCGTCGTCAAAGAACACCGCGGAACCCGGGGGCTCGTCGAAACCCTTCCCGAACCGAGTCCAAGACTGGCCGTCAAACACGAACAGGCCGGCGCTCACCTCGTAGCCATGGAGCCCGCTGCCCAAAACCATGACCCTTTGCCCGTCCAGCTCACCGATGGCAAACGCACTGATGTGGTGGCTCGTCGGCTGGAAGGGGCTGGGGATGTACTCCCACGACTCCCCGTCCCACATGGCGATCCCGTTGTCGCGGAAAGTCGGCCCGACGCGCCCGGCAACGATGATCCGCTCGCGGCCATCCCACTCGGTGTGGATCATGTGCCGGACCGCAAAGTTCTCAAAGCCCCCGTTGCCGATGCACTCCCAAGCCGAGCCGTCCCAGGTCGCAAAGCCATCGCAGTCCTGGCCACCGGCGTCCCACGCGCCCGCGACAAAGACCCGGTTGGCAAATCGGGGCCCCGCGTCGGGACCGACCGCGAGAACACGGCTGGGTGAGCGCGCGCCGTTCCCCTGCTCTTCCGTGCCGGCCGCCCGCCACTCGGCCCCGTCCCAGTGCGCAACGTTCAACGCCGGCACGCCGTTGATGTGCCTGAAGTCACCCACCGCGAACACGCCGCCGCCGAGCTCCCCCGTGGTATCGGCGATGATCGCGTTGATCTCACCGTCGGCCTCGCCGACGAGTTCATCGGCCGATCCGGTCCAGCGCCACACCCTGCCGATGTTGTCTTGGCCACTGTTGCCGCCCCAGACCAACTCCTGCCGTCCGTTGACCGCCGCCGAGACAAACGAGGCAAGCTCGGTCTCCGTGTACTCGGTCAGTTCGTACTCGATCCACGTGTGCCCATCCCACGAAGTCAGCACGTCGTTGTTCATCCCGAACAGCCGCGGCCCCGATCCGTCGTCGTGTGCGCACAAGTGAACCGGCCGGGTCATCCGCTCCGGCGCAACCACCTCCCAGTGCCCATCATTATTGAGCCGAGCGAACCCGAACAGCTCGTCCGGGTCGCCGTAGCTCGGCGGCTGGCCAGTCGCGTACAGCTTCACGCCGGACCCGTCGTCGAACCACTCCATGTCAGTAATCGACCGCCCGAACCCACGCCCGAGGTCGGTCCATCCCTCTCCGTCATACCGAAACAGCATCGAGACCCGGTCGGGGTCGTAGGTCGAGCCGCCGAGGTAGATATCGTCGGACTGCCCATCCGGACCGGTCAACGCAACGTAGAACGAGCCTCGCGAGACAGGAGGCTCCACCCACGTCCAGTGCCCGTCCTCGTAGATCCCCACATCGTCAGAGGTACGCCCGGCGATGATGCGGCCCGGCGTGCGATACGGATCGGCGTACACGACCGTGCCGCCAACGCGAAACTCGCTGGATACTTCTCGCCAATCCCGACCGTTCCATGCCGCCAACGTGTAGTCAGAACCGCCGCCGTCCCAGCGAAACGGACCGTGCACGACCAGATCCGCACCCTCCGGCCCGCGGTAGACAACCCCACCCTCGACGCGCCCGTTGAACACCGTCGGCGTGAACGCCCCGTTCCAGCCGGGCTCGCATTGCCCCGCCACGCCCGCGGCCATGCAAAGCGAAGCCGACCCGACCATCATCCACGCCCTGAGCGGCGAATTCCCCATGGCTGATACTCCGTGTGGTATGCACACGTGTATCGGCCAAACCCCCGCTATCGCGGCACTCCCACCCCTCCGCACCACGATGCCGGCAAAACTCCGCCCAGTGAGCAATCAGCCCGACGATCACCACGCGGCTGGCCGATGTCTCACGGTGCCTCCGCCCACCAACCAGCCTCTATCATCACCCCCCGAAGACCCCGAACCCACCAGCCGATACCCGCCCCGGAGACCCGCATGCCCAGCCCCACCCTCGACTGGTCCAACAAACGCGTCATCGTCACCGGTGGTGCCGGATTCCTCGGCCGCCACATCTGCGACCGCCTCCGCGCCCGCGGCGTCGCCGACGACCACATCTTCGTCCCCCGCCGCAAAGACTTCGACCTCACCACCGAGGCCGACTGCGTCCGCCTCTACCGCGAGGCCTTCGGCAGCGACAAGGCCGACGTCGTCGTCCACCTCGCCGCCGAAGTCGGCGGCATCGGCGCAAACCAGAAAAACCCCGGCCGCTACTTCTACGCCAACATGGCCATGGCCCTCCACCTCATCGAGCAGGCCCGCATCGACGGCCTCGTCGACCGCGGCGGCACCTTCGTCCAAACCGGCACCATCTGCGCCTACCCCAAGTTCACCCCCGTCCCCTTCCACGAAGACGAGATCTGGAACGGCTACCCCGAAGAAACCAACGCCCCCTACGGCGTCGCCAAAAAGGCCGCCTGGCAGATGCTCGACGCCTACAAACTCCAATACGACATGAAGGGCGTCTACGTCCTGCCCGTCAACCTCTACGGCCCGCACGACAACTTCGACCTGCACTCCAGCCACGTCATCCCCGCACTCATCCGCAAGTGCGTTGAGGCCAAGGAGAGAGGCGACGACAAGATCGTTTGCTGGGGCACCGGCAGCGCCAGCCGCGAGTTCCTCTACGTTGACGACGCCGCCGAGGGCATCCTCCGCGCCGCCGAAGTCATGACAGACCCCACCCCCATCAACCTCGGCGCCAGCTTCGAGATCACCATCAAGGACCTCGTCGAGCTCATCGTCAAACTCACCGACTTCCAGGGCGCAATCGAGTGGGACTCGACCAAGCCCGACGGCCAACCCCGCCGCTGCCTCGACACCCAGCGCGCCAAGAAGCTCCTCGGCTGGCAGGCTCAGGTCGGCTTCGAAGAAGGCCTCAAGCGCACGATCGAGTGGTTCACCAAGCACCAGCACGACGCCGAGGCACGCGTCTAGCCGCGATCTATCCCCAGATCGCGTGCTCTCGCCCGCGTGCTCTGCCCCAGCGGGGCAGCGGACCGTTGCCAGGGGCGCAGAGCCGACGGACTCGGGGCCAGCCCCTGGTGCCCGAGCCTTTCGTTCTCCCGCTCCGAAGGAGCGGAGGAAGCGCACCTGCTCGGACCTCACCCCTGATACGCCACCTTCAGCACCCCCGCCGCCTCCACCAACCGCTTATCCAGCGTCCACAGCGGCCTCCCCTCAATCGTCGCCGACGCCAGCAGGTGCGTGTCCACCCACCCAAGCCCGCACCCCCACAGCCGACGCCGCTCGAGCAGCACCATCGCCTCCTCGTGGCTCGCCGTCCCCGCCCGCGGCAACGCATCCAGCAAACCCAAGATCTCCGCCCGCCGCGACAGACCACCAGTGGCCAACTCGCCGATCACAAACTCGTGAGTATGGACGAGGCCGTCGTTCAGCAACGCCGCAAGCCCGGCGTGCCCCCGCCTGAAGTGCTCGACCCAGACCGAGGTGTCCACGAGAATCACGCCGCGTCACCACCAGAGGGCCGCCGCCGCGGCGCCGCCCTGAGCTTCGGCTGACTCCCGCCCAGCGCCGCGAGCCGCCGCGCACTCTCCAACGCGATCATCGCCTCGATCGCCGCGTGAATCAGCGCGGTTTTCTCCTGAATCCCCGTCAGCTTCCGGGCCTTCTCCAGCAGGGCGTCGTCGATATTGAGTGTCGTCCGCATATGCATCAGTATGCCATATTGATGCAGACGGATCAAGGGCCGAGACCCCGCCATCGACCAGCGCGCGCCGGCCCCGGCCGACCTACCCCGGCACGCCGGGGCCGTGCAGGCACCGACAGCCCTCGTCCCGCGCACCCGGCACAACCGCCCCAACCCCTACCCGTTCTCACATCTTCGGCTCACTCCGCGGGCACAAAACGCCGCAGAACAGACTGTAGGGACTCGACGGAGGAACCCCATGGTCACGCCGGTCAGCACATCCGCACCCCCGATCGGGCTCCGCCCGCTGCTGCAGAACCAGCAGGCCCTGGCCGGTTCCATGGAGCGCCTCGCCACCGGCAACGCCATCAACCGCGCCAAAGACGACCCCTCGGGCCTCATGGCCGGCATCAACCTCGACGCCGCCCTCCGCACCCTCGACGCCGAGACCCGATCCCTCGAACGCGAGACCAGCGTCCAGGCCACCCGAGACGGCGCCCTGTCCTCCGCTGGCGAGATGATCGCCGACCTCAAAGGCCTCGCCGTCCAGGCCGCCAACACCGGCGCGATGTCCGACGCCGAACGCGAGGCCCTCGACATCGAGGCCGCGAGCATCGTCCGCGCCATCGAGCACACCACCAACGCCGCGAGCTTCGCCAACGAGAAGCTCTTCGACTCCAGCATCTCCGGCGACGTCGGCAACGTCAGCGTCGAGGACGGCGGCGAAACTTCCAACTACACCCTCGCCGACATCGGCCGCGGCCTCAGCCTCTCGGCAGACGCCGCGCTCATCGACCAGATCGCCAGCCAGGCCGCTGGCGACCTCGCCACCATGCGCGGCGAGATCGGCGCATCCATCGCCCACGACCTCGAACCCCGCGCCCGCGCGATCGAAACCGAGGCCACAAACCTCGCCGCCGCCCGCTCCATCATCATGGACACCGACTACGCCGGCGAGTCCGCCGCGCACAACAGGCTCAGCGTCCTCGCCGACGCCGCGCGCGCAAGCCTCGTCATCGCCAACGCCCAGCCCAACAGCGTGCTCCACCTGCTCGGCGGCAAGAGCTGACACGAAGCGCAGCCCTCATGAACCCACCTGAAGCGTCCCCGTGTGCAACGGCTCTGCAAGCCGCGCTCCGGCGTGCCTCCCGCGCAGTCTAAGGCCGCTCCGGCAACCCAAACCGCACCGAAACACTCGTCCCCATCGGCGGATACTTCACCATCAACCGGTAGCCCACAAAGTCCGCCGGGTTCCACCCCGCCCGCGCGTACACCATCTCCACCATCTCGGCATACCGCGAATACACCGGCGTCACCGTGATCGGCGGCGACCCCGGCAGCTGCCGCACCGTCTCCTCGATAGGCAGAATGCAATGGCTCTGGTCGGCGCTGCCAAAGCCCTGCCCCCCCAGCGGATCGCCAAACACATACGCCTCCGGCCGGAATCCCTCCGCCAGATCGCGATGCACCAGCAGATCCAGAAGCTGGTGCTCGATCGGCACCGAGATCACCGACGTGAACTCGCCCGACCGGTCCTCCTCCGTGCAATACCGCGGCACATCGCCCCGCGTCAGATCACCAAAGAAACAGTCAAACGCCGCCGTGTTCCCCACCGGACCCGGCGGCAGCATGTAGTACATCCCGTGCTGCGTCTGCACCTGCGTAAACACCGGACGCTGCTCCGTCGTGAACTCGTGCAGCAGCGGCAGCCCGTTCTCCACATCCTCCGGCACCAGCGGCGTCCACCGCGCGTCCGCCGGCTTCCCCTCGCCCTTCCAGTTCCGGTTCACAGACAGCGGCCAGCTCATCTCCGACCGGAGCCGCCGAAACCCGACATACCCACGCACAAACGCCGAGTCGAGCGTCGAGGGATCGTCGGCGTTCGGCGCAAGCACCGCGACCGTCACCTTCGCCTTGGCCTGCACACCCCACACGCCGCTGTTGCCGCGGAACGCGATCTTGCGGCTGACCTCCAGCCGCTCCTGCCCGTTCTGCGCCAGACCGTCCAGCACCAGCTCCAGCGTCGACCGGTCGCCCACGTGCACCTCGACCACACGCCCGATCTCCGCGTACGCCACGCGGACCCGCTCCAGCGCCGATGCGTCCGCCCCGGCCTGCTTCATCGCCCGCAGCAATATCTTGATCGCGTTCGCCCCCGGCAGGTGGTGCAACGCCTCACTCGTGTCATCCGTCCCCATCACCCGCGCCAGCTTCCACGTCAGGTTCTTGTCGAGCCCGAACGTCCGCGAGACCTCCTGCGGGCTGTCGATCGGCGCCCCCACGCCGGCGTACAGCCCCATCACCGCCACCCGGAACTCGCCGATCGAGGTCTGGCACTCAGGCACGAATCCAACAGTCTGCACAGACAACCCTCCGAGAGCCAGCACTATCCCCAGCCTCAAACCGGGCCGAGCGGCCCCTCAAGCCCATCCTACCACAGTTTCCATCACCCTGTGACTATCTCACCAAATTTCTCTGGGGAATATTGCACGGATAGGTCCGCCCTGATATTCTCTGGTCCGCACCGGGCGCTCAACCGTCCGCCCCGGACCCCGTATCCCCTGAATTCCGCAGCACCACAGGAGCCCACGACATGCACCGCCGCACCATCAATGCCGCCATCACCGCCATGCTCGCCCTCGCCGGAGCCGCCCACGCCCAGATCTCCTTCAACCCCATCGACGACTTCGGCGTCACCGACCAGTCCGCCGACGGCACCTGGCTCGTCGGCACCCTCGGCAGCAACGTCGTCCGCTGGAGCGCCAACACCGGCTTCGAGACCCTCTACGTCGACGCCAACTACAACGGCTCGCCCGGCATCTCAGACGACGGCTCACGCGTCACCGCCACCATCTACGACTCCGAAGGCACCGCCGTCCCCGGCGTCTGGACCGAAGGCATCGGCTGGGTCACCACCGGACCGATCCCCGGCGGCGGCGTCCCCAACGAAGACGGCTCGGCCTACGCCATCTCCGGCGACGGCTCCACCATCACCGGCCTCGCGTGGCGCTCCGACTGGCGCGCACGCGCCTTCAGCTGGACAGAGGGCACCGGCATGGTCAACCTCGGCTCCACCCACGACGACCGCTCCAGCCGCGGCACCGCGATCAACCACGACGGATCCGTCATCGGCGGCTTCGACGAGGCACCCTTCGGCAACCGCCGCGCCGCCCTCTGGATCAACGGCCAGCTCACCGTTCTCGAGCCCGACTCCGAAGAGTGGACCGAGATCATCACCGTCAACAGCGCCGGAACTGTCGCCGGCGGCACCGGCGGCTACAACGAGGGCGCCAAGATCTGGACCTTCGACGGCAACGACTGGTACGGCACCGGCCTCGGCTTCCTCCCCCCCGAAGACGGCGACAACGAGAACGACCGCGAGGCCGTCACCCTCGGCGTCTCGGCCGACGGATCCGTCGCCGTCGGCTTCAACCGCTACGGCTTCGGCCCCTTCGCCAACTACGACGGATTCCTCTGGACCGAGACCGGCATGGTCGACATCGAGAACTTCCTCACCGACAACGGAGTCGACTTCGGAAACCTCGACATCCGCGCCTTGATCGACATCTCCGACGACGGCTCCGTCCTCACCGGCTGGGGCTACTACGACGGCTTCAACGTCCGCTCCTTCCAGATCGTCTTCGACACACCCTGCGACGCCGACTTCAACGGCGACGACACCGTCAACACCCTCGACGTCCTCGCCTTCCTCAACGCGTGGTCCGCCGGCGAGAGCACCGCCGACTTCAACGACGACGGCTCGGTCAACACCCTCGACGTCCTCGCCTTCCTCAACGCATGGACCGCCGGCTGCTGAGCACCCGGCCCCCGCACAACAACACCCCCCGGGGTGCCACGACCCGGTCGTCCCGTCGTTCGGGACGACCCGCACGACCGAAACCAGCAAGGAGAGAATCATGAAGCAGTTCGCACTCGGACTCGTCGGCCTCGCATGCGTCGCCGGCGCAGCCCACGCCGACATCATCACCGTCACCGCCACCGGCGAGGTCTTCTTCAACCGCATCAACGACGGCCAGCTCGGCAACGTCAACAGCGGCGAGATCGCCACCGTCACCTTCACCGTCGACTCCGACACCTTCGTCGAAGACATCCCCGGCGATGTCCGCGCCTACGCCATCAACCACGCGTCGTTCACGCTCTCCTTCAGCGGCGGCGCCAGCGTCGGCCTCTCGGCCAACTCCACCACCCCCAACTTCGGCGTCATCGACGGATTCCCCGTCTCCGACGGCTTCTTCGTCTCCGAGCACACCTCCTCACCCGGCGGCGTCCAGCTCAGCCAGGAGCCCTACAACTTCGACCTCAGCCTCGGCTACGTCGGCGAGACCCTCGACTCCCTCGACATCCTCGACGCCCTCGGCACCTACGACTTCGACGGACTCACCCGATACTCCATGAACGTCTGGAACATCTCCCCCGACAACGTCGTCCTGGGCATGGACTTCTCCCAGATGACCATCACCCCAGCCCCCGCCTCCGTGGCACTCCTCGGCCTCGGCGGCCTCGTCGCCAACCGCCGCCGCCGCTGATCCGCACCCGCGGCCAGCCCCCGAATCTGTCCCTCAGCCCGGCGGGCGCTCACGCGTCCGCCGGGCCTTTTCGTCTGCCAACCCCCTCCACGCACGACCACGCCGCACCAAGCACGATAACTCCCGAGGACGCCCGATCCCTCTCCAGCAGCCCCCGCCCCCGCCCGATAGCCACCCGGGGCACACCGCCCCGGGGAGCGACCGCCGGATGCTGTCCGTCACCTCCAGCATGAGCCTCATGGTCGGCCAACGCGGCCTGCGCGACGCCCAGGCCATCATCGCCCAGGCCGCCGAACGCCTCGCCACCGGCAAACGGATCAACCGCGCCGCCGACGACCCCTCCGGACTCATCGCCTCCGAACGCTTCAGCGCAGAGATCGTCCGCTTCGAAAAGAAGATCGACGGCCTCGAACAGGAGCGCGCCATGCTCGGCGCCAAAGAAGGCGCCCTCTCCGTCGTCACCGACCTGCTCCACGAACTCAACGGCCTCGTCGTCTCCGCCGCCAACACCGCCGGACTCAGCCAGAAAGAACTCGAGGCCCTCCAGACAGACGCCGACGAGATCATCGGCGCGCTCGACATGATCGCCAACACCGCCACCTTCAAGGGCCAGAAGCTCTTCAGCGGCCTGTTCTCGAGCACACTCGGCCGGACCGCCGTCGACGACGAGGGAGACCCCGACGACCCCTCCGACGACTCGTCCGTCGACGCCACGCTCGGCGCGCTCCGCTCCGGCGGCCTGCTCAACCTCGTCGACGGCGACCTCGAAGCCGCCCAGAACAGCGTCGAAGGCGCGCTCGGGTCCATCTCCACCAAGCGCGCCGCGATCGGCACCCGGATCAAGAACGCGATCGAGCCCGAGATCAACCTGCTCCTCAAAGAGATCGAGACCCACACCGACGCCCGGTCCGAGCTCGTCGACGCCGACATCGCCGCCGAGATGTCCAACCTCATCCGGGGCCAGCTCCTCCAGCAGGCCTCGATCAGCGCCCTGCTCGCCGCACGCCAGGCACCAAACGCCGCGCTGCAGCTCCTCCAGAGCAGCGCCAACCTCCAGAAGTAGCCCACACACCGCCCCTCCCGCAGCACCACCGCCCCAGCGGGCCGCGGCCGTTACCGATAGCATCCCGGCTCGCCCCACCCGATCCGGAGCCGCGCCATCACGCTGAAGATCGTCCACTACCTCCGCTCGCTCGACCCCGCCCTCGGCGGCGTCGTCGCCCACGTCTCCGACCTCGCCAAACTCATGACCGACGCCGGGCAGGACGTCACCGTCATCACCCCCAACCCCGAGCCCCGCCCCTCCACGCTCACAGGCGAGGGCGCACCCACAGTCGTCGGTGTCGACCAGCCCGCACTCGGCAGGGCGCTCTTCTCCAAGCGCCAGCTCGACCACGTCATGTCGCTCACCGAGGGCGCCGACATCATCCACCTCCACGGCGCGTGGATCCCCGCCAACATCCAGATCGCCTCCCGCGCCCGCCGCGCCAAACGACGCTACATCATCAGCCCCCACGGCATGCTCGACGACTGGTGCATGTCCTACCACGCCGCCCGCAAGCACGTCTTCCTCTCCCTCGCCGGCCGCACCTTCTTCGAGCGCGCCGTGGCCATCTTCTTCTGCGCCCAGGGCGAACTCGAGCAGGCCGCCCACTACATCGACAACTCCGCCGGCCGCGTCGTCCCCGCCGCGATGGACCTCACCCCCTTCACCAACCTCCCCGGACCCGCCGAGGCGCAGCGCGACATCGCCGGCGCCGCCGGCGACGGCCCGCTCGTGCTCTTCCTCAGCCGCGTCGATCACAAGAAAGGCCTCGAGGTCCTCCTCGACGCCATGAGCCTCATCGCCAAACGCCGCACGCCCGTGCCCCTGGTCATCGCCGGCACCGGAGAGCCCCGCTACGTCGAAAAGCTCAAAGCCCAGGCCGCGGCACTCGGCATCGCCGACACCGTCCACTTCGTCGGCCTCGTGCGCGGCACGGCCAAGGTCAGCCTCTTCCAGCGCGCCTCACTCCTGGCCCTCCCCACCAAACAGGAGAACTTCGGCCTCGTCCTTACCGAGGCCCTCGCCGCCGGCACCCCGGTCATCACCACCAAAAACGTCGACATCTGGCCCGAACTCGAAGCCTGCAACGGCGGCCTCATCGTCGACCGCACCCCCGAAGCCTTCGCCTCCGCCATCGAGTCCCTCCTCGACGAGCCCCAGCGCGCCCACGACATGGGACAGACCGGCCACGAATGGGTCCACCGAGACCTCAGCCGCGAAGTCCTCTCCGACCGCTTCCTCGAGCTCTACCGCGAGGCCGTCACCAAGCCCCCGCGCTAGCGACTCCACACCCCGACTCCGACACACGAACGACAACGGCCCCGGCGGATCACCGCCGGGGCCGTTGTGCGTTCAACTCAACCGAGCGCGGCCAACACGGCCGCACCGGGCTTACTTCTTCATACGCTCGAGCGCCTCAACGTACGACGCCTTCGCATCACCGCTCAGCAGCGCGATCGCCTTGGTCTCGGTCTCGATCGCCTTGTCCTTCATCCCCGCCTGGTAGTACGCCCACGCCAGCGTGTCGAGCACCGGGGCGCTCTTGCCCTCGGTCAGCTCCGCAGCACGCTCGGCCATCTTCACCGCCAGCTTCGGGTTGCGGTCCGACACATCAGCGTCAGGATCGACCATCGTCCACGAGAGCGAGTTCAGCACGTTGGCGTTGTCCCACACGGCCTCGTGATCCAGCGCCGTCGTCAACGCCTTGTACGCCGTGTCGTAGTCGCCCGCGTTCATCGCCGCCGTCACAGGGTTCAGAAGCTTGGTCAGCATCTGACGCTGCTCGGCCTGCTTCTGCTCCGCCTTGACCGCTACCACGTGCTCTTCCGCCGCGGCCTTGATGTCCCACTCGCCCGCCACAACCTTGTGCAGCGGCTCGTCCATCCGCATCGGGTGACCCATCCACGCGATGTAACCCTTCTGATCAACAATGAACGCGCTCGGGATGCCGTTGCGGCCCGCAGCACGCATCCAGTCACGCGCCATCTCGCCGCTCCGCACGTCCTCGCCCTCGATCTTCTTCTCGATCGCGACGACATACTGCATCTTCTCGTCGCCCTGCTTCTCGCTCATGAACGGCGCGACATTGGCCGGGTCGTCCCAGATGTTCACGCCGATCACCGTGACGCCCTTGTCCTTGTACTCCTTCTGCAGCTCCGACACGTGCGGCATGCCGGCGATGCACGGGCCACACCACGTCGCCCAGAACTCCACCACGTACACCTTGCCGTCCTCAAAGCCGGAGATCTCGTCCCCCTTCACCCACTCCGAGATCGCAAGCTCAGGCGCACGGTCGCCGACCATCACCGTGTTGAGCCGCTCGACCTGCACCCCGGGCGCGGTGTCGGGACGGGGCTGGGCCTTCTGGGCCAGGGCCGGGGTGCCCGCCATCAGGGCGAGGGTGGCGGCCAGACATGCTGCTGCGCGAATCTTCATTGACAGATCTCCTTGCGGGGCAGCAAACCTGCCCGACTGACTCCATGCGGACGCCGACCAGCCACGCCGGTTCGGCAGTGAAGTTCAACGCACTGCCCCACAACCGTGTTCCGACAATCCGCCCGGAAGGGAGATGATCGGGCCGGCGAAGAGCCGAAGAACGCGATGACCCGGCCAGAGCCTACGGCATTCTCACGCCCCTGCCAAACCCATCCCCCCGACCAACAGTACATCACCGATGGCCGAACCCCCTCAAAACCCACCCGGGGCAAACAACGGCACTCGCCATCTCCTGGCCTTCGTCGCCGACTGCCCCGCCGAGTGCCCCGTCTGCGACTACTCGCTCCTGGGCCTCACCGAGCCCCGCTGCCCCGAATGCGGCGCCGAGCTCGAACTCCGCGTCGGATCCCCCCGCCTCCACGTCGGCGCCTGGGCACTGGCGATGACCAGCTTCGCCCTCGCACTCGGCTTCGACGGCGTCGTCTCGATCATCCTCGTCATCGCCCTCACCACGAGCCTCGCGTCCACAGCCACACCGCCCCCACCCCCGTTCGCCTACGTGCTCACCTCGTTCTTCCTCGTGCTCGCCGCGAGCATGGCCACCGGCCTCTTCCTCGTCGCCCGAAGCCGCCACAGATGGACTCGTCGACCCACCCGAAAGCAGTGGACCCACGCCACCGCCGTCTTCTGCGCCGTCGGCCTCCTCCACGCCGCCATCGGCGTCGCCTGGATCAGCAGGTGGGCCTGACACCAACACCCACCCACCACCAAACCCACGCTACCCAAAACGACAGGACCCCGGCCCAAAGCGAGCCGGGGTCCCGATGCTCAGCATTCTCGCAGCGTGTCACCCTCGGCGCCACGCCGAAAGCATCACACGAACAGCTTGTTCTCTTTGGCCGCGCCGATCAGCACGTCGGCGACCTCGGGACGGCTGAACTCCATCGGCGGCCGCTCGCCCGCCTCGAGCATCTCGCGCACCTTCGTGCCGCTCAGGAAGACGATGTCGCCCTCCATCTTCGGGAAGCTCTTGAAGCTCACCATGCCGCCGTACGTCTTGCTCCAGCCCGAGTGCTCAAACTTCAGCGGGATGATGCCCAGGTTGTCCAGGTCGATCTCGTCGAAGATGTGCTGCGCGTCGTACGTGCCGTAATAGCTGCCCACGCCCGCGTGGTCACGCCCCACAATAAAGTGCGAGCACCCGTAGTTCTTCCGCATCAACGCGTGGTGAACCGCCTCGCGCGGGCCGGCGTACCGCATCGCCGCGGGCAACACCGAGACGATCGTCGCCGCCGGGTTGAAGTACTTCTCCGTCAGCGCGTCGATCGCCTTCATCCGCACATCAGCGCGGATGTCGCCCTTCTTCGTCTCGCCCACCAGCGGATGAATCAGCAGCCCGTCGGTGATCTCCTGCGCACACTTGATCACATACTCGTGCGCACGGTGGATCGGGTTCCGCGTCTGGAACGCCACGATCGTCTTCCAGCCCTTCTCCTCGAACGCCTTCCGCGTCTCGGCCGGAGTCAGACGGCGATCAAGGAACGCCTCGTCGCCATCAGGATCCACGCACAGCGTCAGCGCCTCGACCGGGCCGCCCAGGCACGTGTCGCCCTCGGCCATCACCTGCGCCACGCCGGGGTGCGCCGCGTCGTCCGTGCGGAACACGCTCTTGCACTCAAGCGCCTTGTCGTGCGCGAACACCTCGTTGACCTTCATCACGCCCTGCAGCACACCGTTGGGCGCATACAGCGCGACCTCGGTGCCCTTGGCCGGGGCCTTGGCCTTGTCCACGCTCAGCAGGATCGGGATCGACCACACATGGCCCGACGCGAGCTTCATGTCCTTGCACACGCTCTTGAAATCCGCCTCGCCCATGAAGCCGTTCAGCGGGCTGTAACCGCCGTTGGCGATCAGCTCGAGATCGCAGGACTGCTTCGGCGTCAGATCGATCCGGGGCATCGACGGGGCCTTCGAAGCCAGCTCCTTCGCGCGAGCCTCATTCGCCAGACAGTTCACCAGTTTGCCGCCGTGCGGCTCGATAAGACCCTTCATGTAGACTCCTCCGACCTTCCGTTCGAGTTGCGATACCCCACCAAACCCCCGACACGCGCGGCCGGGTCACAACTCTAGACCGGAAAGCCTCAAAAGCCCAACCGACCGCTTCCGCCGTTCGGACCGGCCAGAAGTCAGAGCGTCGTGACAAGCACCATAAAGGCCAGAAACGCCCCCACCGCCGCAGCCCACGCACCGGCCGCGATCGCTTGTCGCACGGGTGCCGAGCGCTTCCGGAACCACACCCGCCCCGGCCGTTCCGCAAGGAGGACCGCTCCCGGCCCGCCCAACAGCAACGCCGCCGCCGGCACAAGCCACACCCGCCACGGCGCCCAGTCGCCGTTAAAGAACACGCCCACCCACAACACCGCCAGCAGCAGCGCACCCGACGCCCCAACCAGGCCAAACAACGCCGCGAGCGTCACCATCAGCGATCCCATCGCCGGATCCTCGAGCTGCACCCCCAGGCGCACCTCCAGCCCGCACTCCGGACACCGACTCCCCCCGAGCCCCCGCAGGTTGTACCCGCACCCCGGACAAGGCACATCGCGCTCCGCGACAAACGCCTCCAACGCCCGCACGAGCTCCGTACTCGACTCGTCCATAGATCCGGAGACGGTACCCGAACCGGCGTCCAACGGTTCACCCGTATGATCCCGCACCCGGAGCACGGCCATGAACACCACCCTCCACCAACTCACCGACCTGCTCACCGACGTGCTCCCCTACGCCCTCGGGTTCATCGCACTCATCCTGATCTTCTCCCTCGCCGACCGCCACGGCGGCAAAGACCACGACCGCGACAGCAAAGAAGACTGACGACCGAAAACACCCGACCGCACGCCCCCGACACCCCCTCAAAGCCCCCCAGCACCCCCACCTCCACACACCCCGCTCGCTCCCGCGGCCCCGCACACCGCGTTTGGTCTTGAGGCGGCCCGACCCACCCGATACCTTCAAGACAGCGGGTTACCTCGCACCGAGGTCGCCGGGGAGACAGCACGGCATGACAAGAGCACACCACACCACGATCTTCGCGGCCGGCCTCATCCTCACCCTCGCCGCCACCGCCTCCGCGCAGTGCCTCGCCGGACGGTTCGAAGCCGACATCCCCGGCAACGGTCGGTTCGGCACCGGCGCCGATGTCTCAGGCGACGCCATGATCGTCGGACAGCACTACGCCAACTCCCGCCGCGGCACGGCCTACCTCTTCGAACGCGCCGGCGGCACATGGGCCGGCCAGGGCCAGCTGACCCTCCCCGCCCTCGACACCCACGCATACTTCGGCTGCGCCGTCGCCATGGCCGGAGACCTCGCCGTCATCGGTGCCTTCGGCGACTCGACCCAGGGCGTGACCTGGCACGGCGCCGCATACGTCTACCGCAACACCGGCGGCACGTGGGCCCTCGAAGCCAAGCTCCTCCCAGCCGACCCGGCCGAGAACGCCCTCTTCGGGTGGGCTGTCGACACCGACGGCGCGCGGATCGTCGTCGGCGTGAACGCCGCGAGCAGCGCGCCGGACCGGCGCGGCGGGGCCTACGTCTTCGAGCACCAGGGCGGCGGTGCCTGGGCCCAGACCGCCAAGCTCCTCCCCGCCGATGTCAGCGCCACCGACAACGTCGGCTCGGATGTCGCGATCGACGGCGACACCGTCGCCTTCGACTCCCGCAACGAGGGCCCCGCCGACGAGTTCCCCGGCTCGGTCTATGTCTACCGCCTCGACAACGGCGCCTGGGCGCAGGAGCAGGAGCTCACCCCCGACGACCCCCAATCCACCTTCGCCCCCTTCGGCGGCAGCCTCGACCTCCAGGGCGACACCCTCCTCGCCGGCGCGCCCGCGTACAACGTCGGCACCCTCGGCCCGGACGGCGAGGCGTTCATCTTCGAGCGCGCAGGCGGCGCCTGGACCCAGACCCAGACCCTCCTGCCCGACTTCGCCCACGACACCGGCCCGTTCTTCGGCCTCGACACCAAGATCGACGGCGACTGGATCGCCATCGGCGCAACCTCCGAGCTGATCTTCAACCCCGACCCCCTCCGCACCGGCGCCATCTACCTTTTCCGCCGCGACCGCGACGACTGGGGATTCGTGCAGCGCATCTACGCAGACGGCGCCATCAACGGCTCCTCCGTCGGGCAGGTCATCGGCCTCGACGGCCCCACCCTCCTGGCCGCCTGCCCCATCGAGAACAACAACACCGGCGCCATCTACATCTTCGACGACCTCGACACCATCCCCGCCGACTTCGCCGTCGACCCCGAGGTCTC
Source organism: Phycisphaerales bacterium JB054 (assembly GCA_043100935.1). GTDB lineage: Bacteria > Planctomycetota > Phycisphaerae > Phycisphaerales > UBA1924 > PNC22. Next base: position 10,233 of record JBICHP010000008.1, on the reverse strand, counting down.
CATCCTCCACATCGAGATCGACCTCCCCGTCTTCGGCTTCTTCGAGATCGACATCCCCATCACCGGCGCCATGATCGCCGAGGTCTCCACCGACTGCGACGCCCCGGCAAGCATCCAGCCCACCGAGATCGACATCCGCACCGTCGATGACGTCGTCACTCTCGACCTCGGTATGGCCTCGCAGATGCAGTTCATCAACTCCGGCCAGCACATGAACGCCCTCGTCGGCTCGCAGGGCAGCCCCGGCCCTATCGACGACAACGGCAACCTCACGCTCGACCCGGTCCTCCAGCCCTACGGCACGCTCGCCTGGACCTTTCTCGGCATCCCCGGCACACTCGACATGGACGCCGCCCCCGACGACACCTGGCTGATGGACGCAACCGTCACCGGCGAGCCCGGCGCGATGACCCTCGACTTCACCGTCGCCCCCGTCGAGTTCATCCTTGATCTCGGCCTCGGCGACAACAACCCCACCGTCACCTACAGCGCCACCGTCCGCGCCACCGAGCCCGACGACACCTGCCTGCCCGACTGGAACAACGACAACCTCGTCGACACCCGCGACTTCATCGCCTACCTCAACGACTGGGCCGCCGGCAACCCCATCGCAGACATCAACAACGACAACACCGTCAACACCCTCGACTTCATCGCCTTCCTCAACGCCTGGGCCGCCGGCTGCTGACCGCGCCGCCGCTCATCCTCCGACGCATACCGTTCCCCGTGCCCCTCACCGACCCCATCAGCACCCTCACCCACGGCATCGGCGCCCTCGTCTTCGCCCTCCTCTCCATCGACCTCCTCCACCGAGGCCGCGGCAACACCGGCCGCCTCGTCGCCCTCGCCATCTTCGCAGGCTCCGCCGTCCTCCTCCTCGCCGCAAGCGCCGCATTCCACGCCGCACCCGCCGGCTCCACACCCCGCACACTCCTCCAACGCATCGACCACGCCGCGATCTTCATCCTCATCGCCGGCACCTTCACCGCGATCCACGCCATCCGCTTCCGCGGCCTCATGCGCTGGCCCCCCATCGCCCTCATCTGGACACTCGCCGCCGTCGGCATCGCCATCAAAATGGTCTTCTTCCAACACGTCCCCGAGTGGCTCGGCGTCACCCTCTACCTCGTCATGGGCTGGATGGGCCTCGCCGCGATGATCATCACCTGGCGCACCTGGGGCCCCCGCGCCGCCCTGCTCATGCTCGCCGCCGGCCTGGCCTACACCGCCGGAGCCGTCCTCGAAATCACCGCCTGGCCAACCCTCGCCCCCGGCTTCGGCCCCCACGAGGTCTTCCACCTCTTCGTCCTCGCCGGCCTCACCCTCTTCTGGATCGACATCCGCGCCATCGCCACCCACGCCCGCACCGGCGCCCTCCGAGACTCCGAACACGCCCACCGCCAACCACACCCCACCACCGCCGCCGCCTGACCCACCCCCGCCCCAAATCACCCCCACCACAATCCCCGAGCGCCAGCTCAAACCCCCGCCTCTACGAGCCCCGAGCACAAGCTCGGGCCCCCACACCCCCGTGCCACCAAGATCGGCCCTGCGATCTTGGTGCCCCGCTCCACACCTTCTCGCCCCACACACCCTCTCGCCCCGCACCCAAGGGCCCACGCCGCCCCCCCAAGTGCCCGCCCCGCACCCCCGAGAACTCCCACCGCACCCCGGAGGGGTGCCCTCCACTAGCCGGGCGTGATGGTCCCGCCAGCGACCAACACGCCCGGAACCTCAACCAAACCCACCACCGGACCCCAGAAACTTCCACCGCACCCCGGAGGGGTGCCCTCCCATAGCCGGGCGTGATGGTCGCGCCAGCGACCGCCACGCCCGGACCCTCAACCAAACCCACCACCGGACCCCAGCGGGGTCCTCTTCCACCACCCAACCAACCACCCTCAGCCATCGAGGCTCCCCACCCCGCCCCGAAAGGGCGCACCAGTTCCTCCGCCCCAAATGAGCGCACCAGTCTCCCGCCCCGGAGGGGCGCACGACCGTTGGCAGGGGCGCAGCCCCTGGCAACACCCGCCAGAATCCCCCGCTCCGAAGGAGCGGCGGAAGCACCCAAACAACACACACCCACCACGAGCCCCGAGCGCAAGCTCGGCACCCCACACCCCCGTGCCACCAAGATCGGCTCTGCGATCTTGGTGCCCCACACCTCACCAACCCTCACTCCAACCCCACCCGCACACTCACCACCCCCCGCAGCTCTCCAACCCCAAACCCCACCGCCTCATCCTCCGGATACCGCTCCGCGAGCACCGCCCGCACACCCGGGTTGATCCCCTCCGCCGGACCGTGGCACCGCAGACAAAGCTCCCCCATCACCAGCGGCTGCAGATACCGCAGCTCATCCCCCACCACCCTCGCCTCCGCCGCCGGCGTCTCCAACGACTCCATCCACGCTCGCTCATACGCGTCCGGCCGGTTCACCGGGTTCCGCACCCGCAGCGATGTCCGCCGCAACCGCACCCCCGAATACTCAGCCTCAACCCCCGCCGTCAGCTCCTGCGCCCGGTCCGCACACACACCTATCGCCTCCACCGCCCCGCCACGCTCCATCGCCCCCGCCAGCTCCGGCAGCAGCGTCCCCACCAGCTCCCCCGCAGCCGCCCGCGCCACCTCCTCCGCCGCCGCGATCTCCGCCGGAGAAAACTCCGCCAAACCAGCCTCCGCCCGCCCGCTCCCCCCATCTTCACGCGAACAACCACAACCCAGCACCGCCAAACCCGCTATCCCAACCATCCAAACACGCATTCCCGGCTCCTTGCCCGCCGTTCAGACCCGTCACACCCTTTGTTTATCCTACCGCCGACGCCTAAAGTCGCTCCCCACCCCCACTTCGGAGCCCGGGGACAACCCGCCCCCACATCACCCCCAGAGGAGACCGCCACATGACCCAGGTCAAAGCCACCAACATCCACTTCCACGAAGGCAACATCACCCGCGACGAGCGCTGGAAAGCACTCGGCACCAAGGGCGTGACCATGTGGTTCACCGGCCTCTCCGCCTGCGGCAAGTCCACCATCGCCTGCGCCCTCGAGCAGGCCCTCTGCAACCAGGGCGTCGCCTGCTACCGCCTCGACGGCGACAACATCCGCTTCGGCCTCAACAAGAACCTCGGCTTCTCCGCCGAAGACCGCGAAGAGAACATCCGCCGCATCGGCGAGGTCTCCAAGCTCTTCGCCGACGCCGGCATCGTCACCCTCTCCAGCTTCATCAGCCCCTACGCCAAGGACCGCGACGCCGCCCGCAAGCTCCACGAAGAGGGCAACCTCCCCTTCATCGAGGTCTTCGTCGACACCCCCATCGAGATCTGCGAGCAGCGCGACCCCACGGGCCTCTACAAGAAGGCCCGCGCCGGCGAGATCAAGGGCTTCACCGGCATCGACGACCCCTACGAAGCACCCACCAACGCCGAGCTCGTCATCAAGGCCGGCGAGCACGACCTCGAAGCCTGCGTCCAGATGTGCCTCAAGTGCCTCGCCGACAACGGCCTCATCGAAGTCGCCGACTAATCCCCGCCGACCTCACCGCGATTCGACAACCCGGCCCCACCCCCGACCTCGCGCTCCAGCAGCGCGAGGTTTTTCATATTCGCCTTGTACACCGTGTCAAACACCACATCCGCCACCGGCACCAGCCCCACCACCCAGTCCAACGCCAGGCTCCCCACCATCCGCGCCAGCACCCCCCGCCGCACGCCCAGCCGCACCCCCTCCATCACCACCACCGCCCCCATCGCCAGCGACACCGTGTCCCCCGCCACCGGCAGCAGCCCCAGCACCGTGTCCAGCCCAAACCGCACCCCCGTCCCCGGCACGCCAAACCGCGCATCCAAAAGCCGAGCCATCGCCCGCACCTCAGGCCGAATCTCCCGAGACCGAATCTCCCGCCCCCCGCTCACACCCGCCTCAACCGCTGCGGCCGCGCCCCCGCCACCTGCTCAATCTCCCCCCGAGCCTCCAGATCCTGCTTCACCGTCGTCACCCACCACATCACTTTCGTCCCCGTCCCAAACACCCCCTCATCCAACCGCCCCTCTACCAACCCCGCCAACTCCCCAAACGCCACCCCCTCCTCCCCCTTCGGGATCACCGCAAGCAACGCCCGCCGCATCTCCTCATACTTCGCCCGCTCCACGTTCACCCCCTGCTTCCCCGCCGGATGCAGCGTCATCACCCGCTCCACCACCGCCTTCCCCCCATCCTTCTTCACCCCCGCCTTCCCCCCCACCTTCTTCCCAGCCTTCTTCCCAGCCTTCTTCGCCATCACCAAACCTCCTCCAAAACACCCCCACCACCACACCCTGCCCCGCCCCACCCCCGGGCGTACGCTTGCCCCATGCCAGACTACGCCAAACTCTGCCACGCCGGCACCCAAGCCGTCACCCTCGCCTCAGCCGTCTGCCGAGAGGTCCAGGCCTCCCTCGAACAGCTCAAGGCCATCACCAAAGACGACAAGTCCCCAGTCACCGTCGCCGACTTCGCCAGCCAGGCCATCGTCGCCAAGGTCCTCAAAGACCACCTCGGCCCCGACGTCATCCTCGTCGGCGAAGAAGACTCAAAGTTCCTCCGCGAACCCGACCACGCCACCCACCTCACCGCCACCCTCGCAGCCGTCCAGACCGTCTGGCCCGATGCCACCGAAGAAACCCTCCTCCAGTCCATCGACGTCGGCGCCGGAGACACCCACCACGCCGGATTCTGGACCCTCGACCCCGTAGACGGCACCAAAGGCTTCCTGCGAAACCAGCAATACGCCATCGCCCTCGCCTACGTCGAACGCGGCACACCCACCGTCGGCATCATGGGCTGCCCCAACCTCCCCTCAGACTTCTCCAAACCACTCGACAAACCCGACAAACACGGATGCATCTACGCCGCCATCAAGGGCGACGGCGTCTACGCCCACCACGCCGACAACCGCGGCGAAAAGCCCATCCAGATCCGCCGACCCGACCACGAAGAAGGCCAACCCATCTCCGTCTGCGCCTCGGTCGAAAAAGCCCACTCCAACGTCTCCGACACCGACCGCATCCTCGAATACCTCTCCGACAACGGCATCCCCGCCGGCGAACCAACCCGGCTCGACTCCCAGGCCAAATACGCCGTCACCGCCCGCGGCCAGGCCGACGCCTACCTCCGACTCCCCACCAAAAAGGGATACGTCGAACGCATCTGGGACCACGCCGCAGGATCACTCGTCGCCACCGAAGCAGGCTGCTTCGTCACCGACATCCACGGAAACGCACTCGACTTCTCTCACGGCCGCGGCCTCGAAAAAAACCGAGGCATCGTCTGCGCCCCCCCACGCGTCCACGGACACGTCATCGGAGCCATCAAACAACTCGGCATCGGTGCGGACGCGTGACCTCATCTGTCTGACGCAAGCAGCGAACGGAGTTCATCCTCCCATTCCTGCCCGTCAATCTGCGCTTGGCTGAGCACCTGAAAGCGAAACTGGTGGTTCTTAAAATCTTCACCGAGTTGCTGCCAAGACACCCGTTTGCCAGCACGCTCGAAAAACTTCGCAATATCTCGCTTGTACGTGGTGTCTCGGTTGCCCTCGAGGTGTTCGCCCTTGCTCTCGACAACCACGACCTGATGTAGAGCTCTCCCCTCCGGGTCCGACTGCGCCACGAAGTCCGGATAGATGCGATTCCGCTTGTATCCCTGGATAGCGAACTGGCCCTCCCCGACGAGGTTTCGGTACCACCAGAGAACGTTCACATCCCGATCGAGCACGAGCGCAACCTGCCGTTCAAGGTCGTTAAACTCCCGCCGGTCGACGAAGTCGAAGAGCGAGCGGGCGAGCTCGTCATCGTCGTCGTCCCGAAGTCGCTTGGGTGGCTCCCCGCCTTTGTGAGCGAGAGTGATGGACTCGGGCATCTCGAAGCGGCACTGTTCGCACCGGAGATAGAAAACGATCTCATCATTATCAAACATCCTGCGAAACACTCGCTCAGTTTGGTTATCCACTTGATCACCAATAAAGGCGGCGATACGCCGGCGCAGGGCTGTCTTCACTGAGGCCATTCGCTGGTCCGCGTTCAGTTCCTGTGCGACGATCTGCTTATGGACGCGCTCCACGATTCGTCGGAGTTGCTTGTGACTCAAGTAGGACAGGTCGAGATTGGCGATAAGCCATGAGAGCACATGTTCGTCGGACTCCCAGAAATCAACCTCCGTTTCGGACTGTCTCTTCGGGCCCTCGCCAAGCGTCACCCGATGCACGCTGTCTGTCCCCTTGGCAGCCTCGTCAGCGAGCGGCCAGTCGATCGACTTGTAGGCGAACTTATCTACATTCACCTGCGAGACGAGGTGCCGGAAGTAGTCCAAGGGCTCGAATCCACCGTCGCGCTTCACGCAGAAACGAGGCAGGAAGATCTTGCCTTCGAACGGTTTCGTATAAAGATCGCGGAACTGATCTCGCCACCGGGTGACTCTCGCGGGGGCTGAATCACCCTGTTTCGACTCATCCCGAACAAGTGATTCCGCATCGCCTTCGTACCCTTCCTTCTCCAACGCCGCCTTAACATGCTTCAGGATCTCCTTCGGCTTGTCATGCAGGCAATAGGCGTATGACTCATTCAGTTCGGGATGCTTCTCGGAGCGCTTCTGGTGAGGCTGGCGCAGAACGCGGCCCACGAGCTGGGTCATCGCACGGGCGCTGCCGGTGTTGTTGAGGCTCACAAGGATGTAGGCAAACGGGCAGTCCCAACCCTCCTGAAGCGCGCTCTTGGTAATGATCCACTCAACCGGGGACTCGGGGTCCATCAGGTCGAGATTCTCCAGCTCGTCGGTGGAAGAGGACTTCACCTTGATCGCGGCATCGGGCACATTCAGCTTCTGACGGAGATGCTCGCGGACATCCTCTGAGTGGATGTAGCCCTTCGCCCGCTGCTCCTTGCCCGTGCGCTGGACCTGCACCAGCACGATCGGCCGGATGGGCGGGCCACCCTCGCTCTGGTATTGCTGGGCCGCCCTGGCGAGCGCGACACGCTTATCGCGGGCCTCGGTCATCAGGTCAGTCCAGTTGCGCTTCCGGCTAGTCTTAACATTGAGAGGGAGCTTAATCATCTCCTCGTCGAGCAGTTCCTCGCCGCTGACCCGGGAGACGATGTTTGCGCCCTTGTGGGGCGTGGCGGAGAGCTCGACGACGATCGACGCATTGAAGCCCTCAATGGTCTCCTGAGCGAGCTGGCTGGTCGCCTTGTGCCCCTCGTCCACGATCACCGCCGGACGGCACAGGCGGACGAGGTTGCCGACGGAGGTCGCAATGAGGTGCCGCCCGGTGTCGGCATCGTCCTCGATCATGTCGAGGTTGGGGCACAGCTCCTTGAGCTTGCGCTGGGCCGCGGGATCATTCTCTGGGGGAAAGTGGTCCACGATGGCACCGCCGCTGTCTCGGAAAAACTTGAGCTGCTCCTTGGTCTCGCGGTTGGTGCTCGCGAGCTGGACAACGAGAATGTTCAGGCAGTCGCGGAGACGGACCGGCGACAGACGCATGATCTGGTGTTTCTCCCAAACCTCGATACGTCGGGAGACGGCGTGCTCGAGCATGATGCGGTACATGTCCGTGCGATCGCTCAGCCGACGGATGGTGTCGCGATAGATCTGGCCACTGGGCACCACCCAGAGGACCAGGCCAGCCCCGTTGCGCTCGGGGAGCAGTATGCGATGGATGTGACCGAGCGCCTGGGTGGCGATCAGCGTCTTGCCGCCGCCGGTCGGAACCTTGATACAGAATGATGGCAGGTCCTCGCCGAGGCCGTTGCGGCGTTCCTCATAGCGCCCGAGCTTGAGGTCTTCCCAAGCGTCCTTGGCCGCGTGCTTGAGGTTGCCCTTCTCGCGCTCCGCGGCCAGGGCGCGCAGGTACCGCTCCAACTCATCCACCACCCTGCGCTGGAACTTCTTCAGGTCCATCGGAGCCCTACTTCAGGTTGAACGGCACGAGCATGGGGCGTACCCGCACCCCGTGATCCTTCTCGGTGCGCCGGAGCTCGTCGGGGTGCATCCAGATCTTCTCGCAGTAGATCACCCACTCGCGGGACTTGCCCTTCTCCAGCTTGGCAATAGCGCCGAGCGAGTCGAGGCTCAGCTCGCGGTCTTCCTTGTTGTTGGGGGTATACAGCAGGTAGTAGGCGGTGCCGCCAGCGGCGTCGGTGCGCCCGATCAGGCCGGTCTTCGCGTTCACCTTCTTGAGATCGATCTCGCGGCTGGTCTCAGTGTAGAAGACATACTTGGCGAGGTCCTCAAACGGCGGGAGCTTCTTGCCGAGGTCGCGGTACTCGGTGAAGATGGGGTCACCAACCAGGGCGTAGGTGAATGCGCCACCCACACCCTTCACAGATTTCTGCTCAGTGCCGCCCCCGCGCTTGGGCTTGTTGTACTTGTATCCCTTGATCGCTCGCCGAACACGCTCCGCCGTGACCTTCTCGCAGATGTTGAGCTTGTCGGTCTCGTGCTTTCGCGTGTCGTGCTTCTGCTGTACGAGCACGAAACGGCGGTTTCCGCCGTCGCTCTGGTTGAGGCTCAGAACAGCATGGCCGGTCGTCCCAGAGCCCGCCGTGCAATCCAAGACGATCGCATCATTCGGAACGGCAACATCGAGAAGCCGCTCAACGAATGCCGTCAGCTTCGGAAAATCGAACAGTCGCTTGCCAAGGATCTGATCGACTTCATCCGCGCCGGACTGGCCGCGAATGTCCGACCAGAAGCTCGACTCAGGCATGCGCTCTTCTGTTTCAGAGAGATACCTCTTCTTTCGGGGCTTGCCAGTATTCGGGTCAGGAGGCCACCAGACCTTGTTCGCTGCAATAAGGCTCTCCACTATTTCCCGTTCAACTCGCCACCCTCTGGACGGGTCCGGGTCGTACTTGTCACCGGTCTCCGGGTTTACGATCTGGTAGTGAAGGTTGGGGCGTTGCGCAGCCGTTGCCATGCCCGTGAGCGGGTCGGTCACATACGGATCATCCGGATTGTCATCATCGGTGTCCGTGAAGTCCGAGCGATCGATCGTCCTGCCTGCCCACACACCTGTAGTCGATTTGCGGTAGACGAGCACATACTCGTGATCCTCCGACAAGCGTGTCTTCACGCGATTGTCGGTATTGCGGGTCTTCCACACCACGGTGCCCATGTAGTTGGACTCGGCGTCGCCGGGCGGGCCATCCCCGAACACCTCATCCATGAGCGAACGCAGGTGCTGCACCTCGTTGTCGTCGATGGAGATCATGATGATCCCATCATCTGCCAGCAACTCACGCAGCAGCATCAGCCGCGGCCACATCATGCAGCACCACTTGTCGTGGCGCGTGGCGTCCTCGCCCTCCTTGCCGACCTCCTTGCCGATCCACTCCTTGAACTGGGGCTGGGTGAGGTTGTCGTTGTAGATCCAGCCCTCGTTGCCCGTGTTGTACGGGGGGTCGATGTAGACGCACTTGATCTTGCCGGCGTGGGTGGGCAGGAGGGCCTTGAGGGCGAGGAGGTTGTCACCTTCGATGATGAGGTTGCCGTCGAGGCCGGGCTTCTCACCCTTGGGGAGGACGGAGAGCTTGGGGTCGAACTCCAGCCGGTGATGGGGCACCGTGTGGTGGTAGGTCTCGATAACCGTCTTGCCCTTGAACTGCAGTGTTGGCACCAGCACTCTCCCAGATCAGGACCGCGGAACGATCATCATACCCAAACAAATGCCGCCTGTTCAACCGTCTCGGCCGGTTGGGCCTCGATCGTATCCGGGGATCGCGCCCTCCGTCCCATCGTGATAGTCCCCCTACATCCACCCCTGCGCGCAAATCCGCGCCCCTCCCCCCAAAAACCCTTCCAACCCCCTACCAACCACGCTATCCTACGCCCAGACACCCGACCAAACACCACCCATGCCCTCCAACCCACCCAACACCAACGGCACTCCCCCTCCACCTTGTGGAGGGGGACAGACTCACGCCCCGCGTGAGTCAGGGGGAGGCGCGTCTTCAAACCCCGGCCCCCCCCCCACGGGCGGCCGCCCCGCCCGCCCGGGGCCGGGGGCGGGGGGGCGGGGGGGGCGGGGGGGGGGCGGGGGGCGGGGGGGGGGGGGGGGGGGCGGGTGGGGGGGGGGGGGGTGGGCGGCGGTGGGGGGGGGGTGGGTGTCGGGGTGGGGTGGGGGGGCTGTGCCGGTTGTGGTGGGTGGGGCGGGCGGTGGTGCCCCGCGGGTGCCCGGTCCCCCCCCACCCCCCCCCCC
>JBICHP010000007.1:0-223475 GCA_043100935.1 Phycisphaerales bacterium JB054 | reverse complement strand
GGTGAGGCACGGCGCCTGCGCACGCGCGCGGCCCGTACATGATCCATGGGTGAAGCCAAGCGGGAGGAGGACATGCCCGTCTCGAGGGGGTGGTTGAGGCGCGGCCTGCTCGCGTCGGCGGTTTGGCTGATGGCGTGTGGGCCCGGCGAGGCGGCGCAGTCGCAGGCCCGGGTGCTGCGGGAGAAGGCGACGAACGAGCGCTCGACTCTCGACGCGACGGGACGCGCCGCGCCCGTCGACACGCTCGCGGCCGTTCGCCTGTCGAGCGCGTTTCGCGGCGCGGCCGATCGGGCGCTGCCCGCGGTTGTCTCCGTCCGTACGGTCACGACGCAGCGGGTCGTTCGGGGCCAGCCGCGAATCTTCCGCTTCTTCCCCGACATGCCGGGACTCCCCGACGATCTCCAGGAGTATGATGCGCCGAGCGCGGGCAGCGGCTCCGGCTTCGTCTTCGCCGAGCAGGGCTACATCCTGACCAATCGGCACGTCGTGGATGGTGCCGACGAGGTTGCGGTGACGCTCGCGGATGGCCGCGAGTACGACGCGGAAATCATCGGCACCGATGCCATGACCGATGTGGCGGTGATCAAGATCGAGCCGGCTGGAGACGATCCCCTGCCCGTGGCGCGCTTCGGCGACTCGGACCGGCTCCAGGTCGGGGACTGGGTGCTCGCGCTCGGCAATCCTCTGGGCCTCGACTTCACGGTGACGGCCGGGATCGTGAGCGCCAAGGGTCGCAATGTCGGCATCCTGAACCGGGAGAGCGGAAACGCTGCGGTCGAAGCGTTCATCCAGACCGATGCGGCGATCAATCCGGGCAACTCGGGCGGGGCGCTGATCAACCTCGACGGCGAGGTGGTGGGGATCAACTCGGCGATCTTCAGCCGCACCGGCGGCTCGGTGGGATTGGGCTTCTCGATCCCGATCGAGCTGGCCAGCGCGGTGTACACCAACATCGTCAACGACGGGCGGGTGGACTTCGGCTGGCTCGGTGTTGAGATCGACAGCTCGGGCGACGCGGTGCGGGTTGCGCGGGTGCTGGAGGACAGCCCGGCAGAGAACGCGGGCCTGCGCTCGGGCGATCAGGTGCTGCGGTACCAGGGGCGGCCGGTCACGAGCGGGTCGCAGCTGATCCGCTCGATCCAGTTCACGCCCCCGGGGAGCGACGCGGCGCTGGATGTCATCCGCGACGGGCGACCGGTCGAGCTGCGCGCGCAGATCGTGTCGCGGACCGAGGCGGAGGTTGAGCGATTCGGCGGGCAGGAGATCGTGTCGCTCGGTGTGGTCGTGATGACCGCGACGCCCGAGTCGCTGGGCACGGGCACGGGCACCGGGGGGCTCGGGGTCTACATCCTCGACATCACGCCGAACGGGCTCGCGGCCCGTGCGGGGCTGGCCCGCGGGGACATGATCGTCGCGGTCAACCGCGAGCCGGTGCGGACCGTTGATGCGCTCGTCGCCGAGCTCGGCAGGGCCGGACGCGCGGTGCGGATCGATCTGCAGCGGGGTGAGGTGCGCGGGTATACGACGCTGCGGCGGTAGACGCCGGCACGGGGCAGCTGCGCAGAGCCTTCGCTGACCCGTGGCACCCGGGAGTGGGCGTGGCCTTCGCTCGGGGACTCGCTCAGACCACGGCACCCGGCGTGAAGCCTTCGCTGACCCGTGGCACCGGGCACCCGGTTGTCAGTGGGTGATGGTGTTGATGTCGATGGAGGTCTCGACGTCTTCGGGCGCCAGCAGCGGCTCGGGTTCGATGTATTCGCCCGACCAGAGCATGCCCGCGATGCGTTTGGCGTCGGTGAGGATCATGAGCAGTGAGGGCAGCAGCACCAGGACGAGCGCGGTGGCGGAGATCAGGCCGCAGCTGATGGTGATGGCCATCGGGATGAGAAAGCGTGCCTGGAACGACTGCTCGAGGAGCATGGGCAACAGTCCGCAGACCGTGGTGACGGTGGTGAGCATGATGGCGCGGAGGCGTGCCCTGCCGGCGGCGATGCAGGCGGCGTAGGTGGGCATGCCCGCCTCGCGCATCTTGTTGAAGAACTGGACGAAGATGAGCGAGTCGTTGACCACGATACCGGCGAGGGCGATGAAGCCGATCATCGAGAGGAACGTGAGCCGGAAGCCGAAGAAGATGTGCCCCCAGATGACCCCGACGATCGCGAAGGGCACGGCGGAGAGGACGATGAGCGGCTGGGTGTAGCTCTGGAAGAGCCACGCGAGGGTGATGTAGATCAGTCCGATCGCGATCACGAAGCCGGCGGGGAGGCTGCCGAAGGCTTCCTTCATGTCCTTGGAGGAGCCGCGTTCGACGAGGCGGACGCCGGGGTGGGCGGCCTCGAAGGCCGCGCGATCGCCGAAGATGGTGCGGGTGACCTCGTCGGCGTTGATGACCTTGTCGTCGTTGTCGGCGCTGACGGTGACGATGCGCTGGCCGTCGAGCCGGCGGACGGTGGCGTAGGAGCGGGCCATCTCGACCCCGACGACTTCGGGCAGGGGGACGGGCACGCCGGCGGGGGTGAACAGGTGCATCGCCTCGATGGCGGCGAGGTCGCGTCGGAAGTCGGCGGGGAAGATCACGCGGACGTCGACGTCCTCCTCCTGGCCGGCGAAGGTGAAGGGCTCGAGCCCGTAGACCGCGCCGCGGACCTGCTCGGCGACGCTGGCGATGGTGAACCCGAGGTCGTTGGCCCCGTCGCGGAGGTTGAAGCGGAGCTCCATCTGGCCCGCGTCGGCGTCGTCGGCGATGTCGTAGACGCCGTCGTAGGCGTTGAGCCGCTCGATGATGTCGCCGGTCGCGGCCTCGAGGCGGGCGGGGTCGTCTCCGACGAGCCCGATGCTGATCGGCGCTCCGCTGCCGCCGCCCTGCATCTCTTCGAGGCGGAAGCTCTTGATGCCGACCAGCTTGCCCTCGAGGGCCTTGCGGAGGGCGACGATGATCTCGTCGCTCCGCCGCTGGCCATTGGCCGAGCGTTCTTCGACCGGCGTGAGCTCGAGGATGATCTGCGCGATGTGGGGGGCGGAGGACTCGCCGTTGCCCTCGAGACTGGAGATGCCGCCGACGATCGCCCAGACGCTCTTGACCTCGGGGATCTCCAGTGTCGCGGCCTCGATGTCGCGGACGTACCGGTCGGTGACGCTGGTGGGCGTGCCGACGGGGAGGCGGAGCTGCCCGTCGATGGTCTCGCTGTCTGAACTGACAAGGAACGCCACGCCGAGCCGCCCGCCGGCGACCATGCCGACCGAGGCGATGACGATGGCGAGGGCGGCGGCGACGGTGATGTAGCGGTAGCGGATGGCGAGGCTGAGGAGCTTGGCGTAGTTGGGCAGGAGCATGCGGTTGAAGAACGCGTCGCGTCCGACATCGAACCGGGCTTCTAGGCGCTCGAAGCGGCCCTGCTTGTGCGCGCTCTTGCGCTTGTCGGTGCCGCGGAGTGAGTGCGACATGTGGACGGGGAGGATGAAGAGCGACTCGATGAGCGAGAGCAGGAGCGCGGCGGCGACGACCATGGGGAGTGCGCCGAGCAAGTCGCCCATGCGGCCCTCGACGAGCGTGAGCGGGAAGAAGGCCAGGACGGTGGTGACGACGGTGCCCACCACGGGCCAGGCGACCTGGTTTGCGCCGCGGATGGCCGATTCGTCGGGAGGCTCGCCGCCCTCGTGGCGCGCAACGATGTTCTCGGCGACGACGATGGCGTCGTCTACGAGGATGCCGACCACGATGATGAGGCCGAACATCGTGAGCAGGTTGAGCGTGATGCCGGTGAGCCGCATGAGCACCAGCGTGCCCGCCAGGGCGATGACCATACCCATGATCACCCAGAAGCTGACGCGCCAGTTGAGGAAGACGAAGAGGACGAGGAAGACCAGTGTGGCGCCCTGGAGGGCGTTGCGGGTGAGCAGCTGGAGCCGGCCGACGATGAAGCGGGCCAGGTCGGTGGTGATCGCGATCTCGCCGGGCAGCTCCTCGATGGCGGCCCGGGCCAGGCCGAGGTCGTAGGCCGTCTGCTTGGCGAGCTTCGAGCCCGGCGGCTGCAGCTTGGCGGCGAGGCGGTCGAAGCCGTTGAGGGGTGCGGGCTCGCCCTGCAGGCCCGCGGCATAGGCCTTGACCAGCTCGGCCATCTTGACCGCGTCCTGCTCGCCGACCTGGAACACAGTGAGCGAGACGGCGGGCTTGCCGTTGAGGCGGGCGCGGATGTCCACGTCCTTGAAGCCGTAGGAGACGTCGGCGATGTCCTCGAGGTGGATGATGTTCTCGTCGTCGGCCTTGACGACGAGTTGGCCGACGGTGTCCGCGGTCTCGTCGACACCGGGGGTGCGGATGCCGACGTTGGCGGTGGCCGAGCGCACGGCGCCGGCGGGGGTCTCGATCATCGCGGCGCGGACGCGGCTTGCGATCTGCGGCAGGCTGAGGCGGTGCTCGAGCGTCGCCTCGGGGCGGACCTCGACGGTGATCTCGTCGGTGCGGATGCCGCCGACGGTGATCTGGCCCATGCCGGGGAGTGTGCGGAGGTCGTCGCGCATCTGGCGGATCGCGCGCTTCATGGTGCGTTCGTCGCTGTCGCCGTAGAGCGAGAGGATGATCGCGGGGAGGTTGGGCTCGATCTTGTCGACCGTGATGCGCTCGGCGGCGTCGGGGAGGTCCTGCAGCGCGTCGATCTCGCGCTTCACGTCGGCGACCGCGGCGTCGATGTCGGTGCCGGACTCGAACTCGACGCTGATCGTGGCGGCCGACTCGTTGACTGTGGAGTTGATCTCCTTGATGTCGCGCAGGTCGCGCAGGGCGTCCTCGATCTTGGACGCCAGGGCGCGCTCGACCTCGTCGGGTGCGGCGCCGGGGTAGGGCGCGGCGATGAGCACGGTGGTCGGATCGGCCTGGGGGAAGAACTCGCGCCGGATCCGGGCGCCGAAGATCACGCCGCCGATCAGCAGCGCGAACATGAGCAGGTTCGCGACGACGGGCTTGCGCACGCCGAAGGCGGGGAGGCTCACCGGGGGTCTCCGGAGGCCGGATCGGCCGCGGCGGCGCGGGAGGCGATGGACACGATCCTGCCGTCGATCATGACGTCAAGGTTGGTGACGATGATGGGGGCGCCGTCGGGGATGCTGGTGGTGTCGAGCACGGTCCATTGCTGCTCGATCGCGTCGATCTCGGGGTGGCTGCCGGTGGTGTGGAAGACAGCGCGGACGTCGGTCTTGCGGGCGGTCCACGAGCCCCGGTCGTTGGGCACCGCGACGTAGAGCACGCCGTCCTGCACGGCCCGGCGGGGCACGAGCAGCCGGTCGGCCTCCGGTGCGCCGGTGATGGTGCAGACGACGAACTGCCCGGGCAGCAGCAGGGTCGTGGAGTCGTGGCTTGCGCTCTGGAAGCCCGCGGCGTCCTGGGTCACCTCGATGAACACCGTGATCGAGCGGCTGCCGGGGTCGGCCTCCGGCGAGATGCGGCCGACGGTGCCGGGCCAGGAGTGCGTCGCGGGGCCGTCGGGGCGGAGCGTCGCGGCGTCGCCCACGCGGACGTAGCCGAGCGCGGAGGCGGGGATCTTCAGCGGCACCTCGATGCGGGAGATATCCACCAGCCGCGCGATCGGCGCGCCGACGTTCACGTACTCGTCGGCCTCGACGCTGACGCTCTCGAGGACGCCGTCGAAGGGGGCGGTGATGGCGGTGCGGCGGACGTTCTGCTTGGCGACGTCCGCCTCGGCGCGGGCGCGGTCGAGCGTGGCCTCGAGCGTCGCACGCCGCGAGGGGACGCGCTGGAACTGCTGGCGGATGGTGGAGACCTGCGCCTCGAGCGCCCGCAGCGCCTTGGTGCGCCGGTCGATCTCGGAGGGTGTCGCGGCGCCCCGCTCGAGGGCGGCGTAGGCCTGGCTCAGCTCGCGGCGTTCGATGGAGGCTTGCTCTTCGGCGATCTCGAGTTGTTCCTGCCACGCGGCCTCGTCGATCTTGAGCGACTCGAGGTCGGCGAGGGCCTGGGCGACGAACTGGTCGGCCGCCCGGGCCCGGGCGAGGAAGTCGGTCTGCTCGATCTGGACGATCAGGTCGCCGGCGGCGACGCGGTTGCCCGGCTCGATCTCCGCGGGGCGATCGACGATCCGCCCGGGGACCTCGGCGGCGAGGTTGGCCGAGTTCATGGCGCGGGCGGTGCCGTAGCCTGACCAGACCCGGTCCACGTCGGTGCGTGTCGCGGGGACAGTGCCGACGACGAGGGCGGCGGAGTCACCCTCGGCGCGCGGAGGGAGGGGCGGCTTGGTGGCGAAGAGGGTGAAGGCGATGCCGGTGCCGACGAGCAGCACCGCGGCAGCGATCCCCACCCGGAGCAGGACCGAGGTCACTTTGAGCATGGGTGTGGCGGCCTTTGACGACATCAGCGTGCCTCTGGGTGATGAAACAGTGCAAACTCTAGGCGGATGCCGCGGGAGGGGGCCCGGATCACGGCGTGCCGCCGAGGTCGACGATGAAGTCGCCCAGCAGCAGGGTTCCGAGCGTGACCACGACGATGCCGAGGATGTTCAGGCCGAGCCCAGCGCGGGCCATCTGCGGGACGGTGATGCGTCCCGAGCCGAAGACGATGGCGTTGGGCGGCGTGGCGACGGGCAGCATGAAGGCGAGCGACGCGACGATCGCCGCGGGGACAACGAGCTTGAGCGGGTCGACGCCCAGGGCGACGGCCGCGGCACCGAGCACGGGCAGGAGCGCGGTGGTGACGGCGGTGTTGCTGGTCAGTTCGGTCAGGAAGATCACGAGCGTGCAGACGAGCGCGACGATCAGCCACACGGGCAGGTTCTCGAGGCGGACGAAGCCGCTGCCGATGAAGGTGTCCACGCCGTTGGTGCTGATCGCGGCGGCGAGGCTGAGGCCGCCGCCGAAGAGGACGAGCACGCCCCACGGCAGGCGCTGGGTGGTGTGCCAGTCCATGGCGAAGGAGCGGCGTTTCAGATCGACCGGGATGCAGAACAGGACGATGGCTGCGCCGATGGCGATGGAGGAGTCGTTGAGGCCGGCGAGTGGGGCGATGTTGTGCGCGGTGCCGAGCGAGACCAGGAGGGGGCGGCTGAGCCAGAGCGCAACGGTGCAGCAGAAGACGATGAGCACGGTCAGTTCGCCGCGGCTGGGCTTGCCGAGGGCGCGGAGTTCGCCCCGGAACATGGCCCGGCCCCCGGGGATGGTGCGGAGCTTGACCGGCTGGCGGATGAAGACGAGGTAGCCCCAGACCAGGGGGAGCATGACGCAGGCGATAGTCCCGCCGAGGATGAGCCAGTTGGCAAAGCCGATCTCTTTGCCGAGTTCGCTCTCGACGTAGCCGCGGAGGATGGCGTTGGGCGGGGTGCCGATGAGGGTGGTGATGCCGCCGATGGAGCAGGCGTAGGCGACACCGAGGAGGAGCGTGGAGTCGAAGTTTGGATCGGGCGAGGGCGCGTCTTCGCAGGGCGTGCCGGGCGGGGCGTGCTGCAACGCGACCAGCGAGATGACGCTGAGCGCGATCGGGAGCATCATCACGGCGGTCGCGGTGTTGGAGACCCACGCGCTGAGCATGGCGCTTGCGATCATGAATCCGGCGATGATGCGGCGCGGGCTGGTGCCGATGATCAGCAGCGTCGTCAGCGCGATGCGCTTGTGCAGACCCCACTTCTCCATCGCCAGGCCCAGCATGAACCCGCCCATGAAGAGGTAGATGACGTCGTTGGCGTAGGGCGCGGCGGCGTCCTTGATGCCCGTCGCGCCGGTCAGGGGCAGCAGCACCAGCGGCAGCAGCGCGGTGGCGGAGATGGGGATCGCCTCGGTCAGCCACCAGACGGCCATGAGGACCCCGGTCGCCGCGGTCGCGCGGCCGGGCTCGGAGAGCCCGGTGGCCAGCCCGGTCGTCTCGTCGACGCCCGCGCTTGGGAGCAGGATGTAGGCCAGCGCCGCCAGCACCGGGCCGAGCACGAGGCCGAGCAGGGCGACGCGGTCGGCGAGGCTTCGGGGTTGGGGCTCGGTGGTCGGCATCGGTGTCGCTCGCTGGTCAGGACGTGGGTGGGGCTCAGCCGGTGCTCTGCATGGCGGCGGCGAGGGCGTTGATGCTCAGGAGCATGAGGACCTGCAGGCTCTGGCGTTCGGGCCCCGGCTCGGTCTCGCGGCAGCGGTGCATGAGCTCGATCTGCAGCGTGTTGATCAGGTCGGTGTCGGGGTTGCGCTCGCGGATGGACTGTTGGATGATCGGGTTGTTGTCGAGCAGCTCTGTCTGGCCGGTGATGGAGAGGACCGCGGTGCGCGCGCGCTCGAACTCGCTGGCGACCAGCTCGAGCGTGTCGGAGCCGGGGCGGCTGTAGGCCTTGGTCACCGGCAGGCGGGCGCGGGCCATCTCCTGCTGGGCGTTGTCTATGAAGGTGCGGAAGGTCGTGCCGTCGCGGTAGGCGGTGCGGCAGAGCTCGAGCCGCGCGGGGTCGTGCAGGACGAGCGACTCGAAAGCGGTGCCCAGACCGAACCAGCCGGGGACGTTGGCGCGCATCTGCGTCCACGAGAAGACCCAGGGGATGGCGCGGATGGTGTCGAAGGTGAGCGTGGTGCCCGGGCGGGAGAGCGGGCGGGAGGCGATGGGCAGCTCGCCGATGTGCAGCACCGGCGAGGAATCGAGGAACCAGGGCCAGAAGTCGGGGTGGTCGATGAGGGTGCGGTAGTGCTGCATGGAGGCGTCGCTGATCGCGTCCATCAGCGTGCCGAACTCGTCGGGCGCGGCGTCGGCCGAAGGGGCGGTGCCGGGGGCCGGTGCGCTCGCGGCGGCCAGCAGCGTGGCGTTGACGATCTGCTCGAGGTGGCGGCGGGCGATGTCGGGCAGTGTGTAGCGGAAGGTGATGACCTCGCCCTGTTCGGTGAAGCGGATGCGTCCGGAGCGGCTCTCGGGCGGGGCGGCGAGAATGGCGCGATGGGCGCGGCCGCCGCCCCGGGCGACGGTGCCGCCGCGGCCGTGGAAGAAGCGGAGCGTGACGCCCGCGTCGTTGCACGTGCGGGCGAGGTCGGCCTGGGCTCTGTGGAGCCTCCAGTTGGCCATCCAGTAGCCGCCGTCCTTGTTGCTGTCGGAGTAGCCGAGCATGATCTCCTGGAAGTAGCCCCGTGCGGCCAGGTGCTCGCGGTAGACCGGATCGGTGAAGAGCTCGCGCATGAGCTGGCCCGAGCCGCCGAGGTCGCGGACGGTCTCAAAGAGCGGGGCGATGTCCAGATCGCTCTCGACGCGCGGGCCGTCGTCGGTCTGGACCCGACGCCAGAGCCCGACCTCGCGCATCAGCAGCAGGACCTCGAGCAGATCGGACCGGTCGCTGGTCATGCTGATGACGTAGGAGCCGATCGCGTTGGGCCGGGTGGCGATGGTTTCGGCGAGCAGTTCGAAGACCGCCAGCAGCTCGCGGGTCGCGTCCGAGAGGGTGGCCCGGCGGCTGAGCAGCGGGCGGTCGAGCGTGAGCTCGGCGTGGAGCAGGGCGAGCCGGTCGGCCTCATCCAGCGTGGTGTAGTCGGTGTGAACCCCCGCCGCGGCGAGCATCTCGGTGACGGCGGACTCGTGGACGCGGCTGTGCTGGCGGATGTCGATCGCCGCCAGGTGCATGCCGAAGGCGCGGGAGCGGACGAGCAGGTCGGCCACACGCCCGCGAGAGGCCGGCTCGTCGAGCCCGGCGTGGTAGAGGGCACGCTGGATGAGGTCCAGGTCGGCGTGGAGCTGCTCGGCGGTGTAGCGCTCGTCGCGACAGAGGCGCTCGCGCATGTGCAGCAGCTTGACCCGGAACGGCTCGTGATCGAGGTGGCGCAGGCTCTCGGGGTCGATCGGCGAGTCCGACGCCTCGGCCTCGAGGCTCGCCAAGAGCTCGGGCAGGATCGGCACACGGCGGCCGGAGACGCTCAGGTCCCGACGCAGATGCTCGATCTCGACCGTCCAGAGCTCGCGGGCGGTCTCGTGCAGCAGCGCCAGGGTCTGCCGCGTGATCGCGGCGGTGACGTTGGGGTTGCCGTCGCGGTCGCCGCCGATCCACGACCGGTAGCGGATCGGGGTGATCGGCGGTGCGGGCTGGTGGGGCTCGCCGGGCTGGGCCTTGCCGAACGCCTCGGCCAGGGCGTCGTCGATATCGCGGGCGATCGAGGGGACGGCGTCCCAGATGATGGTGGAGAGATGGTGCAAGCCGTTGCGGACCTCGTCGAGCACGTCAAGCCGCTGCGCGCGCACCTCGTCGGTCGCGAGGAGCAGGGCCAGCAACTGCCGGGCGCGGCTCTCGTTTCGAGAGGTCTCGGCGGGTGTGAGGTCGGGCGATTGCCGGCCGGTCAGGCACGCGGCGATCTGGCGCTGCTTGCTCAGCACCGCCCGGCGGCGGGTCTCGGTCGGGTGGGCGGTCAGGGTGGGCTGGATGTCGAGTTCGGCCAGCAGCGCCCGGACTTCCTCGCGGCTCTTGCCCTGGGCAGAGAGCGTGAGCACGGCCTCGCGGATCGACTCGGGGCGGGGGGTCGTGCTCTCGCGCTCGCGTTGGCGGTTGACGCGGGCGATATGGATCTGCTCGGCCTTGTTGCGCAGATGGAAGCGGATCGTCAGCCGCTTGAGGATGTTCTGCATCTCGTCGGGCGGGAGGTCGCGGAGGGGGCGCGCACCCGGCCCGCTCGCGCCCTCGAGCATCTGTGCCGCGGCATCGCGCAGGGTGTCCTGCAGGTCGCTGGGCGGGTTGACCTGATCGAGCAGGCCGTGGAGCCAGGTGATGTCGTTTTGGAGGGCTTGTGGCATTAAGGAATCGTATGGGAGGTCAGTGGACCGGCGCGTAGGATGGGGCGTGGAACACTACGAAGTCGCGGTAATTGGTGCCGGTCCGATCGGGCTGGAGATGGCGGTGGCGCTGCAGCGTGCCGGGGTGCGGGCGGTGCAGATCGAGGCGGGGGGCATCGGCGCGACCATGGGCTGGTGGGCGCCGGGCACGAAGTATTTCTCGAGCCCGGAGCGGATCTCGATCGCCGGCGTGCCGCTGGTGGTTGAGCACGAGGAGAAGGCGACCCGGGAGGACTACCTCCGCTATCTGCGGCAGGTGGCCGGAACGTTCCGGCTCGATGTCCGGACCTTTGAGCGGGTGGTGGGGGCGTCGCGGGATGGGGACGGGTTTGTGCTGCGGACGGTGAAGAGTGCGCACGGGGTTGGGGGTGTGGAGGAGCAGCGGCGGGCGGCGGGGGACGGAGGGGATCCGACGCTTCGCAGAGCCTCAGCGTCGGCGTCCGGGGGGCGGGAGTACCGGGTCGGGAAGATCGTGTTGGCGATCGGGAACATGCATGTGCCGAGGTTGGTGGGGGTGGCGGGTGAGGGGCTGCCGCACGTGAGCCACTATCTCGGCGATCCGCACGACTACTACGGGCGGCGCGTCGTGATCGTGGGCGGGCGCAACTCGGCGGTCGAGGCGGCGATCCGGCTCTACAGGGTGGGGGCGCAGGTCACGCTCTGTCAGCGCCGGACCGAACTCGAACGGGACCGCATCAAGTACTGGCTCCTGCCGGAGCTGGAGTGGCTTATCAAGAAAGACCAGATCGGGCTGCACGCGGGGGTTGGTGTGCGCGAGATCAGCGCGAGCGCGGTCGTGGTCGGCCCGGTCGAGGGGGGCGGGGAGGCGGTCTCGGTGCCGGCCGACGCGGTGCTGCTGCTGACCGGGTACGACCAGGACCCGGAGCTCTTCGGCATGCTGGGCGTGGAGTTGGAGGGCGACGAGCGGCGGCCGCGGTTTGCCAGGGAGACGATGGAGACTAATGTGCCGGGCGTGTTCGTCGCGGGGACCGCGACAGGCGGGAGCCAGCAGCGGTCAAAGGTCTTCATCGAGAACTCGCACGAGCACGTCGAGCGGATCGTGCGGGCGATCGCGGGGCGGGACGTGGACGTGCGCGAGAAAGCGGTGTTTGAGGGGAACGAGGAGAGCTGACGGCCTACACCGGCGTCCCCGCCCGCGCCAGGTGCATGAGCGCACGGAACGAGCCGCTGGCTTCGGGAGATTCTTCCGGCGCGTCGGGCGGCGGCGTGCGGAGGGTGTAGCTGCCGTCGGGGTTGAGGTCCCACGCGCGTTTGTGGTCGCGTCCGAGGATGCCGCGGAGCGCGGCCAGCCGCTCGCGGGCGGCACGGTCGTAGATGGGGACGATCGCCTCGACGCGGTCGTTGAGGTTGCGGTACATCCAGTCGGCCGAGCCCATGAACCAGTCGCCGTCGGCGGGGTCCTCGTGCCCCGCGCCGAAGTGGAAGACGCGCGAGTGTTCGAGGAAGCGGCCGACGATGGACCACACGCGGATGTTCTCACTCAGGCCGGGCACCCCCGGGCGGAGGCAGCAGAAGCCGCGGACGACGAGGTCGATCTGCACGCCCGCCTGCGAGGCCTCGTAGAGGTGCTCGGTGATCTTGATGTCTTCGAGGGAGTTGAACTTGGCGAAGATGCGCGCGGGCTTGCCGGCGCGGGCGAAGTCGATCTCGCGGCTGATGAGCTGATCGAAGCGGCTGCGCATGGTGGTGGGGGCGACGAGCAGCTCGTTGTACTCGGTCTGTGCGCTGCGTCCGGTCAGCAGGTTGAAGAGGCTGACGACGTCCTCGGTGATGCGCGGGTTGCAGGTGAGCAGCCCGAGGTCGGTGTAGAGCTGGGCGGTGGCGGGGTTGTAGTTGCCGGTGCCGAGGTGGGCGTAGCACCGCAGGCCCTTGGACTCTCGCCGGACGACCAGCGAGCACTTGCAGTGGGTCTTGAGCCCGACCACGCCGTAGGCGACGTGGACGCCGTGCTTCTCGAGCTGGCGGGCGAAGCGGAGGTTCTTCTGCTCGTCGAAGCGCGCGCGCAGCTCGACGAGGCAGGCGACCTGCTTGCCCCGTTCGGCGGCGCGGATGAGGGAGGCGACGAACGGGGAGTCGCGGCTGGTGCGGTAGATGGTCTGCTTGATCGCCAGGACGTCGGGGTCCCGAGCCGCGGCCGAGACGAACCGCTCGACGCTGGCCTGGAACGACTCGTACGGGTGGTGCAGCAGGACGTCGCGTTCACGGATGAGGGCGAAGATGTCCGCCTCGTCGTCGGCGAGCACCGCGGGGACGACGGGCTTGTAGTGGGACAGCTTGAGCTCCGGGCGCTCGAGGCTGGTGATCTCGAAGAGGTCCTGGTACTCGAGCGGGCCGGGCCGGGCGTAGACGTCGGACGGCTCGAGGTCGAGCTCGTCGAGCAGCAGGCGGACGATCTGGCGGCTGGCGTCCTCGGGGACCTCGATACGCACCGCGCTGGCGAAGCGTCGGAGCTGGAGCTCGGCCTCGACGTGTTCGTAGAGGTTGTCCGACTCGTCGCCGTGGGCCTGGATGGAGGCGTTGCGGGTGAGCCGGAAGGGCGTGACCTCGTGGAGGGTCATGCCGGGAAAGAGGTCGTCGAGGTTGTGGCGGATGATCTCGTCGAGGGGGAGGAGGTAGACCTGGTCGGCCTCGGGGTTGATGCGGACGAATCGCGGGAGGACGTCGGGGATCTTGATCCGTGCAAAGTGCCGCTCGGTGCGGTCGGGCGAGCCAACCAGGACGCCGAGGTTTTCGGAGAGGTTGGAGATGAAGGGGAACTTGTGCCCGGGATCGACCGCCAGCGGGGTGAGGATGGGGAAGACGTTGTTGCGGTGCCAGTCGTCGATCCACGCCCGCTGCTCGTCGTCGAGATCGGTGTAGGTGAGCACGTGGATGCCCGCGTCGGCGAGCTGGGGCATCACGACATCGAGCCAGATCCGGGCCTGCTCGGTCTGCAGCGCGTTGACCATGCCGCGGATCTCTTCGAGCGACTGGGTCGGGCGGCGGCCGTCCGGCGCGGGGGTCTCGATGCCGCTGAGGATGAACCGCTTGAGCAGCCCCACGCGCTTCATGAAGAACTCGTCGAGGTTGCTGGCGAAGATCGCGAGGAACTTGATGCGTTCGAGCAGCGGGAACGACTCGTCGTTGGCCTGGGCGAGCACGCGCCGGTTGAACTCAAGCCACGAGAGGTCGCGGTTGAAGAACCGGGGCTCGTCGGTCGTCACGGGCGGGCTGGGGGTGGTGTGTGTGGTCGTCAAGGCGTCAACTCGTCCGTTTACTCGTGGGGTGCGGGGGGTGGTAGGTCACGGCGCAGCCGGGTGCCTCGGTGACGCGGCACGCGGCGACGTGCGCGTCCGGCGGCAGGGCGCCCGCCAGGGCCCGTTGCGTCGATTCGGCGATGTGGCGGGCGACGTGCTCGGCGGTGGGGTTGAGACTGTCGAAGGGCGGCGTGGTGTTCAGGTCGGCGTTCTGGAAGGGCGCGACCGCCTCACGCAGCGCCGCCTCGACCGCGTGGAAGTCGCACAGCAGGCCGTCGGCGTCGAGCGTGGTGCCGGCGAGGGTGAGGGTGACGCGCCAGTTGTGGCCGTGGTTGGGCTCGCGGACGCCCTGCATCACGATCGCGTGCGCGGCGCAGAACTCGGTCTCAACCGTCAGGTGGAACATCGGGTGAGTATAGAGGAGGGCGGCCGGCGCGGGGGGGCGCCCGGGGGGTTAGGCTTGGGGCAAGCCGCGACTCTGTGTGTGGGCTGGAGGATTGGACCGATGAGCGATGCGCCGTTGATGCTGGGTGTGAGTGGGTGCCGGGGGATCCTGGGCGCGAGCCTGACGCCGGACGTGGTCGCGCGGTACGCCGGGGCGTTCGGCGGGTGGCTGCGTGAGCGGAACGGGGGCAAGCGGGCGCGGGTGGTGCTGGGGCGCGACGGGCGCGCCGGCGGGCACGTCGTCCAGCACGCCGCGATCGCGGGGCTTTGCGGGGCCGGGTGCGACGTTGTGGACCTGGGCGTCGAGATGACGCCCACCGTCGGGGTCATGGTCGACGAGCTGGAGGCCGAGGGGGGGATGATCCTGACCGCCAGCCACAACCCGCAGCAGTGGAACGGGCTCAAGTGCCTCGTCCGCGAGGCCGGGGCGCACGGCGCGTCGGCCTGTGCGCCGGACGCGGCGATGGCGACGGAGATCGTCGAGCGGTTCCGGAGCGGCGCCGGCGGGTGGCGGGCGTGGGACGGGGTCGGGTCCTACTCGCGCCAGCGCGACGCGGGGCAGATCCACGTGACGCGGGTGGTCGAGCGCTTCGGGGAGGACGTGCTCGGGGCGATCGCGGCGATGAAGCCGGCGGTCGTGCTCGACTCGGTCAACGGTGCGGGTGCCGACGCCGGGCGGATGCTGCTCGAGCGGATGGGCTGCCGCGTGATCCATCTGGGGGCGGAGGAGTCGGGCATCTTCCCGCACACGCCCGAGCCGACGCGGGAGAACCTGACCGGCGCGGGCGGGCTGTGCGAGGCGGTGCGCCAGCACGGGGCGATCGTCGGCTTTGCCCAGGACCCCGACGCCGACCGGCTCGCGGTGATCGACGAGCGGGGGGAGTACATCGGCGAGGAGTACACGCTGGTGCTGGCCGCGGGCGAGGTGATCGACATGGGCATGCACGGTCGCGAGCGCCGGGCCCGGGGTGTCGCGGTGAACCTGTCCACCAGCCGCATGATCGAGGACGTCGCGCGGGAGTTCGGCGTCGAGGTCGTGCGGACGCCGGTCGGCGAAGCCCACGTGGTCAAGGCGATGAAGGACGCGGACATGGTGGTCGGCGGCGAGGGCAACGGCGGGCTGATCTGGTCGGGCGTGACGTACGTGCGCGACTCGCTGAGCGCGATGGCGCTGGTGCTGGGGGCGATCGTGCGGAGCAACCGGCAGGTCAGCGAGCTGATCGGGCGGGTCCCGACCTACGCGATCGAGAAGCGAAAGGTCGAGATCGCCAGCCGCGAGGAGGCCGGGCCGGCCGGCGAGAAGGTGGCAACGTGGGCCAGAGGCGGCGGCGGCGGCGCGGGGGCCCGGGTCGACACGCAGGACGGCGTGCGGGTGGACTGGGACGAGTGCACCAGCGCCGGCGGCGGGGCGGCGTGGGTCCACGTGCGGGCCAGCAACACCGAGCCGATCATGCGCCTGATCGCCGAGGCCCGCAGCGTGGAGGGGGCGGGGAGCCTGCTGGACGAGGTGGCGGGGGTCATTGCGGGGTGATGGGCGTATACTCGCCTCCTATGACGACCCCCCAGAAGACCACCCCCCAGAAGACCCCGGTCGCGGCCGGCAACGAGCGGATCGACCTTGTGCCCGGGATGCGTGTGCGTGTGACCCAGCAGGTCGTGCTGCAGTCCAAGCCGCACACGACGACCGTCGAGGGCGTGGTCCAGTCGTTCGGTCAGCAGAAGACCGGCTCGTGGTTTGCCCACAGCGAGGACAACAAGCTGTGGATCGACCGGCTGCGGCTGAAGCTGGACGACGGGGAGATCGTCTGCTGCAACCTGGACAGTCTGTCGCGGGTGGAGGTTGTGGGGGCGTAGGCACCCTGATGTGCGCTCGTGAGTGACGCCGGGCCGGTAATGGCTCGGCGTTTTGTCATTTTTTCTTGACGGTGTGTGGCAAGGACTTGCGCGGGCTCGGCGCATGGTCCGAGCTGTCGCTGCGCGCGCGGAGAAGGCCGCGGGCGGTTGGGGTGAGGGCGTGTCGTGGGCCGGCCCGGGGAGTGAAGGAGGTCGCGGATGGCGGAGCGAACGGGAGAGATGGTGCGAGGGGGGCTCTCGCTGGGCGAGGTCGAGCGGCTTCTCGCGGCACACGAGGCAACCGTCCGCCCGAGGCTCGACCTGATGTGGCGCTACTACCGCAACCCGCTCACACTCTCGCGGGATGGCAACACCTGCGGTTCGAGGGCTGCGGGCTACAACGTCGGCCAGCGGTCGGGCCTGCCGTCGCGGCTGATCGGGCGGGCCGGTGCCGGGCTCGACGACCGCGCTCGCACCCGCGAGATCGTCATCGAGAACGACATCGCCTGGCGCATCCACACCATGGTCGATTTCATGTTCGGCAAGCCCGTGCGGCTGGTGAGCACGGCGCGGGACGAGGCGACCCGGACGCGCATCGAGCGCATGCTCGACGCGGTGTGGGAGGGCTCCGGCGGCATTGCGCTGCTGCAGGACATGGCATTGCTCGGGCACGTCTACGGCCATGTCGATCTGGTGCTGCGGGTTGATGAGGCGCGGCTCCGGACGCTCGCGGGGACCGCCGACGCCGCCGACCCGTGGCACGTGCGCGAGTGCGTCCGTGTGGAGGTGATCGAGCCGACACGGGGTGTGCCGGTGATGGCCGACGGTGAGTGGCGAGAGCTCGCGGCGTATGTGATCCACGCGGAGCGCGAGGGCGGCAACGAGCAGGAACGCCGCGGGCCGATCGGGGAGTGGCTGGAGAGCTGGCGGCGGGGCAAGGCGCACCGGCTGGAAGCCGGTGCCACCGGGGCGGGCGTCACGGAGGTCATCGAGGGCACGAGCCTCCGTGTCTACGCGGACGGCGAGCTGGTCGAAGAGCGCGAGCTCTCGCTCACCGGCGGGCGCGTGCCGGTGGTGCACGTGCAGAACGTGGCCCAGCCCTTCCGCTACGGCGGGCTGAGCGAGGTTGAGCCGCTGATCCCGCTGCAGGACGAGCTGAACACGCGCCTCAGCGACCGCGCCAGCCGCGTGACGCTGCAGAGCTTCAAGATGTATCTGGCCAAGGGCATCGAGGGCTTCGAGACGATGCCCGTCGGTCCGGGGCAGATCTGGAGCACCGACAACCCGGACGCGAGTGTCGCGGCCTTTGGCGGCGACGCGTCGAGCCCGAGCGAGGAGTCGCACATCCGCGAGGTGCGCGACGCGATGGACAAGACCTCGGGCGTGCCGCCGCTGGCGACGGGCGTGGTGCAGGGGCGCGTGGGCAACCTCTCCAGCGCCAACGCCCTCAAGATCACACTGGTCGGCTTGCTGGCCAAGACGGAGCGCAAGCGGGTGAGCTACGGGCGCGGGCTCGAGGAGATGAGCCGGCTGGTGCTCACGGCGCTCGATGCCGCGGGGGTGATGGAGACCGACCCGCGCGACCGAAGCCTGCGGCTGGTGTGGCCCGACCCGCTGCCGACCGACGTGGTCGACGAGACGCTCGCCGCGAAGCGCAAGATCGAGCTCGGCGTGCCCACGACGCGCGTGCTGGACGAGCTTGGCTATGAGGCGAGTGATCCGGGGGTGGTGTAGCGGGGTTGTGTCGCCGGAGTGTGCAAAGAGTGGCCGGCCGGGCCGGCGCAGAGAACACAAGCGGAGGTGCGAGATGGAATCGATGAAGTCATCGGCGGCAGTCGGGGTGCGGAGCGAGTCGGAGTGGGAGGACGCGGAGGTGCTGGACGAGGCCACCGCCGGGAGCGCGACACCGGCCGCGGCGTCGGCGCCGGGCAAACCTGACGAGCCCGACACACACGGGCCCACCGACGAGCCCGGCGCATCGCCCGAACCCGCCGACGAGGCGGAGTGGCGCGAGCGGGCCGCGGCTGCGGAGCAGCAGGCACTCGCGATGGCGGACCGCCTGGCCGCCGTCGAAGCCGCGGCAGAGGACCTCCGCCGGATGGTGGGCGAGGGCGAGCGTGCGCGGCAGATCGATCGCGAACTGCTCATCGCGGGCGTGGTCGATCTGGACGCGGCCCGCACGCTGGTCGAGGCGCACGCAAGCGACGGCGCGACGGTGCTCGAGGCCGTGTCGCGGGTGCGCGAGCGCAGGCCCTTGCTCTTCGCAGCACGCGGGCGCAGCGGCGTTCGGGCGACGTCACTTCCCGTCACCGAGCGCGAGGGTGACGGCACGCTCGGCGAGGTCGCCGAGGCGGCGCGGGAGACAGGCGACCGCCGGCTCCTGCTGCGGTATCTGCGGATGCGACGCGGCCGGGGCTGAGCGGCGCGCACCTGGCCAGAGGGTGAGACGAGGAGAACGCGCCCGCCGCGTGGTGCTGCGGGCGAGATGGGCGAAGAGCCCGGGGGCACGTGATGCCGGGCGGAGGAATCGGAGAAGGAGGACTGAGCATGACCTTTAGCGGCAAGGCAACGTATTCGGCGGGGGCAGAGCTGCCGGAGCTGGCAGAAGACGTGAGCGACATCATCGGGATCGTGAGCCCGTACGAGACGCCGTTGCTGGCGCACCTGGGCGACGCCAGACGCCCGGCGATGAGCACGGTGCACGAGTGGATCGAGGACTCGCTGCTGCCGAACTTTGACCGGCTGAACCAGACGCTCTTCGACCCCGACCCGGAGACCGACACCACGCTGATCGTGGACAACGGGAGCCGCTTCCAGATCGGCGACCTGGTGCGCCCGGAGGGGTTCACCGAGGTGATGCTGGTCACGGCGATCACGGGCAACCAGATCACGGTCATCCGCAGCTATGGCGGGACGACCGGTGCGACGCTGGCTGACGACCTCAAGCTGCACATCATCGGCAACGCGGCGCTGGAGGGCGCGGGGGCACCGGACGCGCGGTTTGTCGGGCGATCGCGCAAGCAGAACTTCACGCAGATCTTCACCGCCTCGGTCTCGGTCAGCGGCACGATGCAGGCGGTGCGGACCCACGGCATCGCCGACGAGGTGGACTACCAGAAGCAGGAACGCCTCCGCGAGCTGCTGCGAGACCTCGAGAACACGGTGATCAACGGTGTCTCGCCCGCAACCGACCAGCAGGGCTCGAGCACCGTGCGCCGCTCGATGAACGGCATCTCAGCGCTGCTCGCGTCCAACAGTTTCGCGCCGGGCACCGGCGGCTTCCCCGACGGCGGGGGTGCCAGCGGCGACGGCCTGACCGAAGCGCTCATCAACGAGGGTCTCAAGCGGATCTGGGAACAGAGCTCCGGCGCGGTGGACACCATCTTGGTCAACGGCAACCAGAAGCGGGCGTTCAACCAGCTCGTCGACGGGCAGCGTCAGTACGGGGCCAACGACGACACCTACCGCAACCTGGTGAACTTCTACGAGAGCGACTTCGGCGTGTGCAAGGTCGTGGTGTCGCGATGGGTGCCCGCCGACGCGGTCTTCCTGCTCGACAGCTCGCGCCTGCAGGTCATGCCCTTGCAGGGGCGGAGCTTTGGCTACAAGCCGCTGAGCGCGACCGGCGACTCGGTCGAGGGGCAGGTCGTCGGCGAGTACACGCTCGAACTGAAGAACGAGGCGGCCCACGGCGTGATCCGCGGCCTCAGCCTCGACGGCAACTGACAAGACGCCGCCGGCCAGACGCCGGCGCCACGAGTGTTGTCGTGCGGGTGGGGGAGCCCGCGCCGACACGCCCGGCCGGGTGGAGACAGCCGGCCGGGCTTTGGACGAGGGACAGGACCCAACGCGGAGAGGAGGTCGGGATGTTTGCCACGGACAGAGACCTGCTGGTGCTCGAGCCCAGCCTGGTGCGGGACATCGGCTGGGTCGGCCAGCGGCTGGTCAGGGGCAGCGCCGATATCGCCGGCACCACGCTGACCATGACCAGCCAGGATGTCGGCTTCGACGATGCGGGTGTGGATGCCGGCGGCGTCGTGGTGGCGGGCGGCGTGGTCTATGAGATCGTTGAGCGGACCGGTGCCGACACGCTGACGATCTCGCGGATGCGGGCCAGCGCTGGCGGCGACCTGCTCACGCCGAGCCCGGTCAACGGGGTCTCTGTGGAGGTGCCGACGTTTGGGCCGCAGCTGGCGATGGTGCACGGGCAGGTGCTGCGGATGCTGGGAGTCGAACCGGACGGGGCGACGGGAGTCGGTGTGATCACCGAATCGAGCATCACCAACCCGGAGGCGCTGGTGCTGCTGGAGGCGTTGGGGGCACTGCACCTGGTGTTCGCAGCCGCGGCGGCGCTGGCCAGCGAGGCTTCGCCCGCGGCGTACAAGGCCGGGCTCTACCGCGAGCGGTTCGCTGCGGAGCGCGGGCGGGTGGCGGCCAGGGTCGATACCGACGGCGATGGCGTGGCCGACGCGACGCGGCGGCCGAGTGTGGTGCAACTGGTCCGGGCCTAAACGGGGCTGAAGGGATCGGTTCGGAAAGGGGTGCGAGGTGCTGATTCTGAACCCGAGAGCGGTGCGGTTTGGCGGGGCGGAGTGGGAGGATGTCTCGGCGGTGGTGGTCGATCGCCAGGCGAAGCGCACCGTGACCGAGTGGTCCGACCTCGGGCCGCAGGTGGTGCTGGTCGATGCGCCCGAGCAACTGGTCACCGTCCGAGTGGTGCAGCAGGTGGCGGGCGACGACATCGGGACGCCCGTGCCGGGCGAGTCGGGAGAGCTGAGCTTTGCGACGGCACCCGCCGGGGGCGACACGCCGCGGCGGAGGGTTGCGGCGCAGTGCGTCGTCACCGATGTCACCCACGAACTCAGCATCAAGAACGGCGCGGTACGCACGGTGAAGCTGGTCGCGGTCTCGAGCGACGGTATCGCGGACCCGGTGACGGTCGAGGACGCGGACGGGATCGACTGACGGGAGGAACGGGATGTCGAGTTCATTCAAGGGCAAGGACCTCTTCGGCTCCGGGCCGCACCGGTTTGCCCAGGGCAGGCAGGGGCAGGTCATGCTCTCCTGGATCTCGCTGGGCACCACCCAGCCGGGGACGGTGGCGATCGGGCTGACCGAGCTCGACGTGCTCGTGGCCGGGCGGCTGGTCGCGGCCGGCGAGTCGGCGCTGTGGACCCTCCGCGACGCGATCGTCGCCGAGCTCGAAGAGTCGCCGACCGAGGGCGTGCTGATCGACCTGCACGGGCACCAGTGGGACGAGATGACGTTCATCGACTTCCGCGAGGGGGACCGGACCGACCGCGGGCGGGTCGTCTCGCTGGCCTACGAGGCGGTGTTCAGACGGATCCGGGAGTACTAGCCGGCACACCGTGCAGCCGGCGGGGTAGACTGAAGCGATGCAGACCGCGAGGGTGACATTGCGGCGGCGGGGCACGGGCCGGATCGGCCGGTGTGTCGGCGTCGGCGCGGTGGTGGCTTGCGGGCTGTTGGGTTCGGCCGGGTGCGGCGGCCTCCCGTCGTGGGACTGGACCGAGCCCCTTACGCCGCGGAACGATGCGCGGCCCGGTTACAACGCCTTCGCGCCGCACTCGGTGCGTGTCTTCCCGCTGACGCGTCTCGGGCGTGACGAGGCCGGCGAGCCGGCGATCGTCTGTCATGTCGAACTGCGAGACCGCTGGGGCGACCCGGTCAAGGCGCTCGGTCAGCTGCAGGTCCAGCTCTACCGGCCGATGGAGGGGATCGACAAGGGCACCGCCGCGCAGATCCTCAAGTGGGACGTCGCCCTCGACGACGAGCGGATCAACGCCCAGAGCTTCGACCCGGCGACGCGGACCTACCGGCTGGTGCTGGTGGGCCTGCCGCCGTGGATCGGCGAGCGGGCCACCCCCGCGGCCGAGGGCGAGAACCGGCCGCGTGTGCGGCTCGAGGTGCGGGCGGTGTTCCAGACGCTCGGGCCCAACGGCGAGGAGCGGGTGCTCAGGGACGGCATGGTGCTGGGGATCTGAGCACTTAGTCGTCGCGGGGGATGATCCCGAGTTGCTGGTACTTCTCGCGGTACTTGTCGGCGAGCTTGGTCTGCTTGTTGTCCAGGTCGATCGCGCGGCCGTCGATGAAGGCGAGGTGCACGTTGCTGAGCACGTCGAGCGGGTGGCCGTCGGTGACGATGAGCGTGGCGGACTTGCCGGTCTCGAGCGAGCCGAAGGTGTCGGCGACGCCGAAGATGTCGGCCGCGCCGAGGGTCAGGGCGTGCAGCGCGTCGTCGGCGGGCAGGCCGTGGGCGACGGCCAGTGCCGCGGCGTAGTTGAGGTTGCGCTCGTGGGCGGTGTCGTCGCCGGCCATGAAGCTGTAGCGGACCCCCGCGGCCTGGAGCTGCTGGGGCCGCTTGTAGAGATCGTCGTAAGGGGAGTCGTCGCGCTTGGGCATGCGGAACGAGGTCTCGAGAATGACCGCGGCGTCGGCTTGCTTGAGTGCGTCGAGGCACAGGTGCGAGTCGCGCCCGCCGACGATGACGGGGCGCAGCCCGTGCTCGGCGGCGAAGTTGAGCGAGCCGGTGATCTGGTCGTAGTCGTTGGCGCGGAAGAAGGTGGGGAGCTGTGGCGGGCTGGAAAGCCCGCCCCCCTGCGCGCCTCCGCCTCCCTGCGCGCGTCCGCCGTCCGGGGGCAGCACGGCCTTGACCGCCTCGTAGCGGAGGTCGGTGGGGAGGGCGTCGCCGCTGTCGCGGGCGGCGTGGTAGGCGACGGCGCTCTCGAAGAACGAGCCGAGGGCGGTGATCGCGCGGTCGTAGCCGGCGGTCTGGTCCTGCTCGGAGTCTTCCATCCACCACGCGCGGAAGGGGCGGGAGAGCGGGAAGTTGATGACAAGCCCAGCGTCCTGGCGCACGGCCATGTCCTCCCACGTCCAGCCGTCGAGGCGCATGAGCGCGGCGCGGCCGGGGATGAGGCCCATCGGCTCGTCGCCGTTGAGGCGGAGGCTCGCTGTCGGGAAGACGCCGGCGAGCAGGATGCCGTTGGAGCGGGTGACGGGCAGGAGGGTCGAGTCGGGGTTGACCGCGACCGCTGCGCGGACCTCGGGGCTCATCGGGCGGGTCTCGGCCATGTCCTGTGTGGAGCGGACGGCCTGGATCTCGGTGAGGCCGAGTTGGGAGTAGGGGCTGATCAGGCCGGGGAAGACGTGGAGCCCGGCGGCGTCGATCTCGACGACCTGTGTGCCGGGGGCGAAGGCTGCGACCATGCCGGAGCCCAGGATCTGGGTGATCCGGCCATTGGCGAAGACGATGCCGCCGCTCTCGATGGTGTCGCCCGAGACGGTGTGGATGGTGGCGCCGTTGATGTAGACGGTGTGGTCCTGGGGAGGGGCTTTGTGGCCGAGGTCTTGTGCGTTGGCGGAGCATGCGACCGCGGCGGCGGCACAGACAGCGGCGGTGAGTCGGGAGAGGGTCTTCATCGGTTGCCTCCAAACTGGAGTTCGGTCGCGCCGCAGTCGCCGCACTGGTGGTCGGCGGGGTTGATGCCGCGGAGATAGAGGTTCATGTAGTGCTGGGTGCGGGCGGCGGCGAGCATGCGATCGCGGAGCGAGCGGGGCGGGTCGTCGTCGGTCATGTTGTCTTCTTCGGTGTCGTCCTCGGGCTCGTCGGCATCGCCGCTCTTGGGCTTGGCCTTGGGTGCGCCCTTGGTGAGGATCTTCTGCGTGATGCGCTTGCGGTGTTCGGCGTTCTGCTCGCGGAGTGCCGCGTCGCGTTCGAGGCTGAAGTACTCGCGCCCGTCGATCCACGTCGCCTCGCACATGCTGAAGCTGCTCAGCGGCTCGCCGGACCAGACGGCCAGATCCGCGTCCTTGCCGACCTCGATCGAGCCGATGCGGTCGCCGACGCCGAGCTGGATCGCCGGGTTGATGGTGACGAACTTGAGGGCGTCCTCCTTGCTGATGCGGCCGTTGGAGTACTTGTACGCCTTGCCCGCCTCGACGTGCATGCGTCGGGAGAGCTCGTCGGAGTCGGAGTTGTAGCTGGTCAGGACGCCGGCCTCGGTCTGGAGGGGCCCCGCCTGGGCGATGGCGTCCTGCACCTCGACCTTGTAGGCCCACCAGTCGCTGAAGAGCGAAGCGCCGATCGCGTTCTCGCGGACGGCCTCGGCGACCTTGTAGACCTCGAGCCCGTGCTGGAAGGTGCCGATGGTGAAGCCGAACTCTTCGGCGATGCGGCAGAGCATGAGGATCTCGTCCTGCCGGTAGGAGTGGCAGTGGATGAGGCGCTCGCCGGCGAGGATCTCGGCGAGGCATTCGAGTTCGAGGTCGCGGCGGGGGGGAAGAAGCGACGGAGCGACGGAGCGACGGAGCGACGAAGAGGTCGCGCTCGTCAGCACTGCGCTTCGAGCGACCGAATCAGACCCTGCAAGACGCGGTCGGTTTCCTGCATGATCTCCAGAGTCTCGCGACGCTCGGGGATCATCTTCATTGTCGTCGCCAGTTCGTGCTGCGTCGAGAGCTCCCAGAGCGAGCCCCTGGCCATCCGCAGGAACCGGAGGTAGTCCGTCCTGCTCTGTCGCCCGTGGCCCTCCGCGATGTTGGACGCGACCGAGACCGCTGCCCTGCGCATCTGCGCCGTCAGCCCGTACCGTTCGGTGTCCGGCATCGTCGAGGTCGCCAGATACACCTCGCGGGCCATGTCCATCGCCTTCTGCCACGCGATCAGATCGCGGAATGTCTTGACCGTCATCGAGAACCTCCGGTGCCTGTCCCTTCGTCGCTGCGTCGCTGTGTCGCTCCGTCGCTCGGGCCGCGGCGTACTCTCGCGCGGCCGTGAATCGGTCCCGGATCAGTGTCTCGACACCCATGCGCGACTGCGGGTAGCGCGTCCGCGGGCTGTCCCAGTTGGACTGCTTGACGTTCTCACCCAGGGCGAACTTGATGCCGGGCTTGGCGCCCTCCATGTGCATGTCGTCGGGGTGGATAGCGCCCCAGCGAACCTTGTTGGTCTGGGTCTGGCCGCCGATGGGGTTGGCCGAGCCGTGCATGTTGTTGACGGTGGTGACGCCGCCGGCGAGCTGGCGGTACCAGTTGATGCTGTCGGGGTCGGTGACATCCTGGATGCGGACCTCGGCGGTGACGGCCTGGCCCGATTCGTTCACGCCGCGGCTGATGCCGGTGTGGGAGTGGGCGTCGAGCAGGCCGGGCGTGAGGTGCTTGCCCTCGAGGTCGATCATGACGGGGTCGTCGCGGGTGCCGATGTCGATGACGCCCGAGCCGACGCCGACGATCTTGCCGCCCTCGATGGCGACCCAGCCGTTCTCGATGGTGCCGTCGGGGCCGCTGGTCCAGACGGTGGCGTTGTGGAAGATGGTGGTCTGCTGCGGCGGGAGCTGCTGGATGGCGTAGGGGCCGAAGGGGTAGCCGGGGAGATCGGCGGGGGGGAGGTCGGCGTCGTCGGAATCCGACGCTTCGGAAGCCTCAGCGTCGGCGTCCGCCTCCTCGTCGGCGCTTTCGTTGTCTTCGGGTTGGCTGTTCGCTGGCGCGTCGGGCTCTGTTTTGGTGGCGGTCCATTCGAAGGGGTTGCTGGCGGGGTCGAGCCCGGTGCCGCGGATGGTGCCGTCGGGGCCGAGGATGCCGCTGACGACGTAGGTGCCGGTGCCGTCGTCGGTGTCGTCGACGAGGAAGCTGATGATGTCGCCCTGCATCTTGACGTTGCGGGCCTTGGCCTCGTTGGCGTCGTCGCCCTCGCCTTCGATCGTCGTGACCTTCTTGCCGTCGATGACGATCTGCATCTGGAAGAACTCGCCGACGCGGAAGGTCCACTCGCCGTCGAAGGGCGGGGCCGGGCTGTTGATCTCGTGGCGGGCGCCGTCAACCCAGACGTCGAGGATCTTGGCATCGTCGGCGTCGGGATCGAACAGGTCGCCGGAGGTGACGACGAGGTTGGCGAAGCGCCCGGGCTCGACGGTGCCCATCGACTCGCCCACGCCCAGCATCGCGGCCGGGTTGGTGGTGAGCATGGCCAGGGCGCGGTCGGGTGCGAGGCCGCCACGCTCGATCGCCTCGTCCAGGTTGTCCAGGAACTTCTCGCCCCGGCGGAGGCCGTCGGCGGTGATCGCGACGTGGACGCCGATCTCGTCGAGGCGGCGGGCGTTGGTCGGGGCCTGCTCCCATGTCATCAGGTCGCGCAGGTCGGTCGAGTCGGCCTTGCCGATGGTGTCGATCTCGGGGGTGTCGGGGAAGGTCAGCGGCAGGATGTAGTGGGGCTGGAAACCGGTGTTGCCCTCCGGGCCGACGGGGATCGCGTCGAGCCGGCGGAACTCGGTGCCGGTGCCGAGGATGATCGGCAGGCGGTCGAACTCGCGGGCGACCTTGACGGCGCGGAGGCCTTCGAGCTCGTCGGCGGTGCGGAAGACGAGGGGGAGGTTGGTGCCGAGGTGCGTGAGGCACGAGGGCCCTGCCTCGCCGTTGGCGTCTGCAGCCTGCGCGGCCATCCAGTCGGCGTCGCTGAATGTCTGGCGCATGAGGGCGATGACGCCCATCTGGCTGTTGGGATAGCCGGAGAACTCGCCCCGGTTGCCCGGCGTGCCGCGGCCGGAGAAGCTCATCGTCTGGTAGACGTCCTCGCGGTAGACCGGCGGGCGGCCGAGGGCCGGGTCGGCGGGAGCATCGGCGAGGCTGACCACGGCGGCGCGTCCGGCGAAGATGCCGCCGTTTGGCGCGATGGCCGCGGCGGTGAAGCCGAGCTTGCGGAGTCGGCTGGCGTCGCCCGAGGGCACGCCGCCGGCGTCGAGTGCCGAGCGTTGCGGCGTGACGCCGGCGTTCCAGTGCGCGCCGGGGCTGTTGATATCGGGGCGCGGCGCGTCGATGGGCAGGTGGGCGTCGATGAACCCGGCGTAGACGTGCCTGCCGGTGAGGTCGTGGACCTGTGCGCCGGCGGGCGGAGCGAAGCGGACGGTGGACATGTCGGTGACGTTGACGATCCGGTCGCCGCGGATCTCGACGATGGCCGACTCGATCAGGCCGTGCGGGCTGACGTGGACGGTGGGTCCGAGGAGGAAGTGCCAGTCGGGGTCGGTCTGGCGGGGGCCGTTGGGCTGCGGATCGAGCGGGTTGCCGGTGTTGTTGCCGGAGCCGGATTGGGCGTAGGCCAGCGGTGTGGCGGCGAGCAACGACGCGGCGAGCGCGAGCAGCGAGCGGCGGTATGCACGGGGATTCATGGTCGTCATGCGGGCAGCGTATCAGACCGACCGGAGTTTGCGGCCGGGTATGATCGGGCGGGCACTCCCGTTTGCGGCGTGCCGCACCGGCTGGAAGCCGGTGCCACCGGGGCCGGTGCCACCGGCGCGGGCGGCACGGGAGATCCCCGGCACGGGTCGGGATCCGGTGTCACAGACGATGAGCACGAGA
Organism: Phycisphaerales bacterium JB054; assembly: GCA_043100935.1. Classification (GTDB taxonomy): domain Bacteria; phylum Planctomycetota; class Phycisphaerae; order Phycisphaerales; family UBA1924; genus PNC22. The sequence continues at coordinate 195,794 of JBICHP010000007.1, read as the reverse complement.
CGGAGAGGGTGAGCGCATGGCGAATCTGATCGAGGGCAACGCGGTGATCGGCCAGTCGGGCGGGCCGACGGCGGTGATCAACCAGTCGATGGTGGGGGTGGTGCAGGGGCTGCGGGCCAAGGGGGCGGGCCGGCCGGGGCACCCCATCAAGCGGATCCTCGGGATGCGTCACGCGGTGAGCGGGCTGGTCAAGGGCGACCTGATCGACCTGACCGAGCTGTCGCACGACCGGCTCGAGCGGCTCGCAAAGACGCCCTCGGCCGGCCTCGGCTCGACCCGGGACAAGCCGGACCAGGCGTACTGCCAGCGGATCTTCGAGGCGTGCGAGAAGCACGACATCCGGTACTTCTTTTACATCGGCGGGAACGATTCGAGCGACACCTGCCGCATCGTCAACGAGCTTTCGGCGGCCCGCGGCTACGAGCTGCGGTGCTTCCACGTGCCCAAGACGGTCGACAACGACCTGGTCGGGAGCGACCACACGCCGGGGTTCCCGTCGGCGGCCCGGTTCGTCGCGACCGCCTGCATGGCCGACTTCCTCGACAACATCTCGCTGCCGGGCATCAAGATCAACGTGGTGATGGGCCGGCACGCGGGGTTCCTGACCGCGGCCAGTGCGCTGGCGCGGCGGAGCGACCGGTACGAGGGCTCGACCGACGGGCCGCAGCTGGTCTACGTGCCCGAGGTGCCCTTCGACACCGAGCGGTTTGTGCAGGACGTGGCCGAGATCTACGACGCCAAGGGCCGGTGCCACATCGCGGTGAGCGAGGGCATCGGCGACAAGGACGGCAACCCGATCGGCGCGACGCTGATCCAGAACGCCCAGACCGATGCGCACGGCAACGTGCAGCTCTCGGGCTCGGGGGCGCTGGGTGATGCGCTCTCGAACCTGCTCAAGGAGAAGCTGACGCCGAAGGGCGGCAGCAAGCTGCGGGTGCGGGCCGACACCTTCGGCTACATCCAGCGGTGCTGGCCCGACGCCTCGCCGGTGGACATGGCCGAGGCCCGCGGGTCGGGCCGGTTCGCGGCCACCCTGGCGATGTCGGGCGATGTGGACGGGAGTGTGGCCATCGAGCGGGTCAGCCCGATCGGCGGCGACCAGCCGTACGCGGCGAGGTTCAAGCGGATCGATCTCTCGGCGGTCGCGGCCAAGACGCGCCACATGCCGCCGGAGTTCATCCAGGGGCACAACGACGTGTCGCCGCTGTTCATGGACTACTGCCGCCCGCTGGTCGGGGCCCTGCCGACGTTCGAGCGGTTCTAGCACCGCTCCCGCGAGAGGGCGGAGCTACTTGTCCGAGGCCGGCTTTTTGCGACGCAGGTCGGGCGCGCTCTGCATGTCGGACGCGCGGACGCGCCGCCGCGCCATCTTGCGGAGCGGGGCGGACAGGTCGAGCGGGTCTTTGGGGTGCTCCTGGAGGTAGAAGTCCTGGGCGGGATCGGGGAGCTCGGCGAGCCCTGCGCGGATGGCGAACCGGGCGAGGTCCACGCGGTTGCCGGCGCGGAGCTTCTGGCCGAGCCGGTCGCGGTGGCGCTCGATGGTGCGGATGCTGAGCCCGAGGCGCTCGGCGATCTCGGCGTGGGTCATGCCGCTGCCGAGCAGGATGAGCACGTCGAGCTCTCGGGGCGAGAGCGTGGCGAGGATGCCCGGGTCGTGGGTCTCGAGCTCGACCACGTCGAGTGTCTCGTCGGCGAGCAGTTCGGCGCGTTCCCACGAGTGCATGCGTCGCGCGAGGATCATGGCGAAGGTCTGTCCGCCGGCGCCCGGCACGGGGCGGACGGTCACGAACTGGCGGATGCCCTGCACGAGGCTCTCGTACGCCACGCCGCGGCGGGTGTCGCAGACGCGGGCGAAGAGGCGGAGCCGCTCGTCGATGGCGGCGGCCGAGGCCGCGTCCTTGACGGTGTTGCGGGCGGTGTTGGCTGCGCCGGGGTCGCGTCCGAGCTTGACGGTCTGCTGCCAGCGGAAGAAGCGGTTGGACAGCTCGTTGGCGAAGTGGATCTTCCCCTCACGGTCGCAGATGGTGACGGCCGCGTCGGCGTCTGCACACAACGCGCGCCAGACGCTCTCGTCGGAGACGAATCCCGGTATCTCGAGATCTGACTGGGGGTTCTGCAATTTCGGGAAGAGTCTATCGCTGGTGGCGTGTGCGAGAGTAGAGAGATTCATGGACGTCCTTGCGTGAGGGGTGGAGTGCCCGACAGCCACCGACCGGACTGGCGAGGGGAGAACGCGTGCGGAACGACCACCAGGCACCGGCCCGATAGGGGTTTCTACGCGCTGTGAAACACGGATGTCGGTTTGCCGCGGCCCAACAGAAACGTCAGGCCGGAACGAGCTCTCGCTGGCGAGAGCTGTGTAGTCTTACGGCCCTCGAGGGGCCCGAGTCGAGGGACTGTTCGTTGAAACACGCAGAGTGGATGCACCTGTTGCGAAAACGCGTACATTCCCCCATGCTTATGAGAAACGAATGTCGTTAGTACAACACGTTGCGGTGTGCTGTGTTTAGTTTGGCGTGAGAGAATAGAAAACGGCCGCGTTCCTGTGCAGAACGCGGCCGTCGTGTTTTTGTACCGAAACGTTTCAGGCGCGGGCGTAGGTGATGTGCATCGCCTTGTGCCACTCGCCCGGCGCAGCTTCGAACGACATCTCCATCTCGTGCGAGTTGTCGTTGTGCAGCGTGATGGTCGAGCGCTTCTGCATCGGCTTGCCGGTCTCGGGGTTGGTCATCGAGCCGAGCATGGTCCACACCTTGCCCGAGCTGTCGACCTGCCCGTGCTCGGTCTGGAAGAACGTGCAGGCGTTGTCGATCCAGAGGCCCTCGTAGCGGTTGTCGACCGTGTTGTAGCCCCAGTAGCCGCGGCCCTCGAAGTTGGGGAAGGGGCCGTCGGTGGCGTCGCCCTTGTAGACCTGGTGGAGGAAGCGTCCGCCGAGGTCGAGTGTGTTGGTCATGGTGCCGGTGGAGACCATCGGGTCACCCGGTCCCATCCACATCGTGACCTTGGCGTGGAAGGTGCCGGCGAAGGGCTTGAAGCGTTCGTGCGCTTCGGTGGTGGCGCCCATCGCGGTGCAGTCGGGAGTGGTCGTGTCGCTGGACATGCTTACTTCCTTGTGTAGACGATGGTGCCGGACTTGTGCATCTGCCCGGTCATGGGGTTGGGCTCCCAGAACTCCATGGTGGTCGTGTCGGTCGAGACGTCCTTGATGATGTGCTTGACCGGCGCGGTTTCCGGGCCGTTCGCGCCGGGGTAGACAGCCTCGCCGGTCCAGGTGAGGGTGTCGGTGTCCTCGTCGTAGGTGCCCTCCATGGTCATGAAGCCGGTGCCGAAGTTGTCCATCCAGACGTTGACGAACTTGCCCTTGGCCTTGTCAAAGCCGACGGCGCCCATGCCTTCAAACTCCATGCCCATGAAGTCGGGCATGGTGAAGTGCTGGGTGACGTAGCGCCCGCCGAGGACGGTCTGGGCGACAGAGTGGCCCTTGCCGGTCACCGCCTCGGGGCCGCCCATGCTGAAGCTGGTGGTGCAGTCCCACTCGCCGGCCATGTGCTTGAGCAGCTTGTGCTCGTCGGTGGGGGCGGCCCACTCCTTCATGGCGGCCATGATCATGGCGGGATCCATCTCCAGCTCCGGCTGGGTGAAGGAGGCGTTGACGACCTGGCCGGTGAACGGCGAGGTCGGGTCGGTCGCCTGGGCGGCGGGGGCCGCGTCGAGGGCGCGGGTCGCGACGACGCCGGCGACGAAGCAGCCGGTGCCGAGAAGGAAGTACCCGCCGAGGGCGGATCCGGTGCAGCAGCGCATAGACATGGGTGTATCTCCTGTGAGTGACGCAAAATGGACACGGATTTCGAGGACCGGATCCCCACGTCGGCACGCGCCAACCATCCGGCCAGGTCCCAGAAGTTTACCGGGTTTGTGGGCCGGGCTCGCGAGATTCTTCCGAACATATGCTTTTTGTTCGGTGTCGCTCGAGGCCGCTGCACGGCGGCGCGAGGCCGTCAGTGGTCGTAAGTCGAGCTTTAGCGAGGGTTTACGGCAACCCGCTCGGCGATCGACAGGCCGAAGGCGTCGAGCTGCGGGTATTCGGCGTCGCTGTTGGTCAGCAGCCGCATGTTCCGGACGCCCAGGGCCCGCAGGATCTGCGACCCCGTGCCGTACTCGAGCGTGGCGTGGGGGACGGAGTGGATCGGGGCGTCGGTGGTGTCGGTGCCGAAGGGGCGGCTGAGGCGCTGGCTGAGGGCCTCGCCCACGCCGTGGGGGCGGAGGTAGACCACCGCGCCGCGGCCAGCCTCCTGGATCATCCGCATCGACTCGCGGAGCATCTGGCCGCTGGAGGTCTTTGAGCCCGGGGCCCCGGCGGTCGAGAGGTCGTCGAAGATGTCGCCGAGCAGGTCGCGTCGGTGGACGCGGACGAGCGTGGGCTCGGCCGAGTCGACGGGGGCGCCGTCGGCCCCGAGCCTGCCGACATCGCCGACCGTGAGCGCCAGGTGAGGCAGCGGGTCGACCAGCGAGCGGAAGGCGAAGCAGTTGAAGGTGCCCAGCGGGGTCTCGATGGGTGTGCCGCCGGTGGGGTCGAGCCTCTGGATGAAGGGCTCGTCGGAGAGGCGGTGCTCGATGAGCTGTTTGACCGAGCACATCTTGAGCGTGTGCTTGGCGCAGAAGGCCTCGAGGTCGGGGACGCGGGCCATCTCGCCGTCGTCGCGCATGATCTCGATAATCACGGCCGCGGGGTAGAGCCCGGCGAGTTTGCAGAGATCGACCGAGCCCTCGGTCTGGCCGATGCGGACGAGGACGCCGCCGTCGCGGGCGCGGAGGGGGTTGATGTGGCCCGGCCGCACGAAGTCGTCGGCCCCAAACGCCGGATCGATCGCCATCCTGATGGTGCGGGCGCGTTCCTTGGCCGCGACTCCGGTGGTGAGCCCGTGCCTGGGGTGGCCGTCGATCGAGACGGTGAAGGGCGTGCCCCGGACGGAGGTGTTGACCGGGGCCTGCGGCGTGAGATCGAGCCGGTCGCAGTCGGCCTCGGTGAGGCTCAGGCAGAGATATCCCGCGGCCTGACGGACCATGAAGGAGATCGCCTCGGGCGTGACGAACTCGGCCGCCATGACGAGGTCGCCCTCGTTCTCGCGGTCCTCATCGTCGGTCAGAACGATGATGCGGCCGGCACGGAGCTCGTCGAGGATTTCGCTGATGGGGCTGAACACGGGCGATGGTAGGGCCCGTGTGGCATGCCACACGTCCGACGCGAAGGGTCAGACGCTGCTTTGAGCGGCTGCCCCGTGCGGCGTCTCGGCACGGGGCAGTCCCGCAGAGCCGGGCCTAACCCGTGGCACCCGGTGGACTCACTCCTCGGATTCGTCCTCGATCACCCAGTCCTCGTTGGCTTCTGCCGGGGTCAGCTCGGTGATGGGGGTGTAGTCGAAGCGGCGCATCTCGACCGGGGCGCCCTCGGCCTGCACCGCGATGTGGCCCTTGCGGGCGGTGCAGTTGAAGCCGTCGTTGACCAGGTCGCCGTTGACCCAGACGCGGACGCGGTTGCCCAGGCACTCGATCACCATGCGGTTCCACTCGCCCGCCGGGTTCTCGCTGTCGTCGGTGAGGTTGAGGACGCGTCGGGAGTCGTTCTCGCTGCCGCCCCAGGTCTCGGGCTCGCCGGCGCGGCGGTCGGCCATGTTGTCGACGGCGATGTTCTCCTCGATGCACCAGAAGTCGCCGGCGTTGCCGGTGTGCATCTGGACCTCGATCGACTGGGGGAACATGGCGTAGAGGGCGCGGCTGGTGGAGGCGTGGACGAGCACGCCGCAGTTGCCCGGCTTGCCGGAGAAGCGGTACTCGATATCGAGCCGGTAGTCGGCGTAGATCTCGTCGGTGATGAGGTGGCCCTCCGGCTTGCCCATGCTCACGAGCATGCCGTCGCGGACGACGAAGCTGGGCGGGACCTCCAGATCGATGTCGGCCGCGGGAACGTCGGCGTGCCAGCCGGCGAGCGTCTCGTCGGGGATCAGCGAGCGGGTCTCCGCGCTTTCGGCACCGCTCGCGGCGGTCTGGGCAAGGGATGCGGGCGCCGCGAGCAGGAGGGCGGCGGCGCTGAGGGTGACAAATCGGCGGGTGCGGGGCATGCTTGGTCTCCGTGGTCGGCGGGGTTCCCCGGTCCGGGGTGGGCTCCGACCGGCCATTGTATATGGATGCGGCGGGGTGGATCGGTGTTCCCGGCGGGTCGGGAGCTAGGATGACAGCCCAGAGACCCGCCAGCGGAGAGGATCCGGATGACCGAGCAGCCGAGCGATTCGATCACGACCGTCAGCACACCCGGCACGTCCGCGCCCCTGCCCGGGCAGGGCACCGGCGGGTGCGGCGGACTCCTCATGGGCGTGGTGCTGCTGCTGGTGCTCTGCGGCGTGTGCACGCTGATCGGCTATCTGGTCGTGCACGCGCTCAACTGGGCCTAGCGGAGGATCGGCCCGGCGCCTCCGGGCGGGCCGGGCGGCGGCGGGCCTTCACCGGAGGCAACACGCGGCAATCAGGATCCAAGACCACGCCGCGGGGCGGCGGGGTGTCACGTTTCGTGTCCCGCAGCGGCACGCGCCGCGGGCGTCATTTGAGGAGCATCCGCCATGTCCTGGGGCATCTTCTTCGGCTGCATCGTCATCATCATCGCCCGCATCGGTGATGTGTCTCTGGGCACGCTGCGGACGGTGGCGGTGGTCAACGGCCACCGCGGGCTGGCGTGGCTGTTCGGGCTGATCGAGGTGGTGATCTGGGTGTTCGCGGTCTCGGCGGTCATCTCCCGCATCCAGACCGAACCGGCTTACGGCATCGCCTTTGCGATCGGCGCGGCGACGGGCAGCTACGTCGGCGTGACGCTGCAGCGCTGGCTGCCCTTCGGCGAGCAGGTCGTGCGGGTGTTTACGCGCAAGGGCGAGACGCTCTTTGACGAGCTGCGCCGGCTCAACTTCCGGGTGACACGGTTTGAGGGCGCGGGGCGTGACGGCGCGGTGACGATGCTGTTCATCCAGGTCCGCCGCACGCGCACGGCGGCGGTGGTCCGAGCGGCGCGCGAGTGCGACCCGTCGTGCTTCTACACCATCGACGATATCCGCGTGGCCAACACGGCAACAACGACGATCGCCAGGCCGTCGCTGCAGACGCCGGCACCGCCGGCGCCGTGATCGATGCTTTTGGGCACGGTGGAGGACGCTGTCTGGTGTCGGCGTTCGACCCGGCCGGCGTCAGACGATCGCGTTCACGCGGAGGATCGCGTACGGGCCGGACTCCGGCTCGTCGCGTGAAAACGCCTCTGCTGCGGCGACGGCGTGGTCCCACCCGTCGAGCAGGCAGTGGGCGTTGACGGGGTGGTTCGCGGCCTCGCCATTGCATGAGAGGGGTGAACAACGGAACATGGCCATGGCCGGGGCGGTGGTGCTCGTGGCCGGGGACGCTGGGAGGCAACTCACGACGTCATAACCGAGCGGGATCAGACCGGCGGGTCGGGGCCTGTCCTCGAGAGTGTCGCCAAAGAACATGTCGGCGGTGGTCGCTTGATGGACGCCGTGCTCGAACAGGATCGGGAAGAACTCCCACGCGAGCGCTGTGAACTCGTGCGCCCGATCGGGCGGCACTGAGGCGAACGCGGAATCGGGTCGGTCGTAGCACCCGGCGGCGTTGAACCCCCATTGCTCGTGCTTGGTTTCGGGCTCCGGGCGGATGCAGTTGCTGACGCTGCAGATTCGCTGGACCAATGTAGCCGCGGGGGTGCCGTCAGGGCGCAGGCACCAGCTGCCGGGGCGCGGGACGATGTGCTTGAACAGGTAGCCGAGGAAGTTGGGTTCGGGGCATGGTACCTGAGCGGTGAGCGGCATCGCGCCAGAGTACCCTGAGTACATGCGTTGTGCTTTGACAAGAATGGTGAAGCACCGCACGGCGGGGGAGGCGGTCCGACTCCGCCTCCACGCCGGGAGCCGAGTAACATGCACCATGCGCTCTGACGAGGCAATCGCTCATCAACTCGCGGACATCGCTCGTCGCGTGCGCAATCGGCGAGGTGCGCTGCCGTCAAACGGAATGTGTCGAGACATCTGCTTGGCGACAGCATTGTCCTCGCAGAGTTTGGCGGTACCCATCGCTGTATGTCATGGAAGAGTTGCCACCGTCGCGACGGACGGGCCAAGAGATCACTGGTGGATGAGATACGGGGCGATGGTGGTTGATCCAACGATCGATCAGTTCGGTGTGCTGTGTGACGTTCTCGTGCAAGTAGAATCTGCATCTACACCAGCGCAATACGAGGAGCAATTCTATTTCTGTGTGCACGCGGATCGCATTCGACGATTCTTGATCGAAGATGAGTGAGCCCCGAGCGAACCCGCTGTCCGACCGAAGAATCACGACCGAGTGAGTCCGCCGGCTGTGTGATGTGGCCGCTATCTCTCCGGGGCAATTCGAGACTACGCAGCATCACTCTGGGCTACACCCAGTGCGAGCGTCATGGTGCTCGTCGGGGGCCGGCAGCATGCTCAATCACCCACGCGTTCGAGAGCGCATTGTCAAACCGGTCGAATTCGCGGAACGTCCACACGACTTCTTTATCCTTCGTGATCTCGACCAGCTGCGGCTGCTCGGGGCCGGCGTGGCAGTTGCCGATGACGATGTTGCCCGACTCGAGCACCTGCAGCGTGGTGACCCACGCCAGGCGGATGCCGGGCAGTTCGTCCTGCATCACCTGCCACACGATCTCGCCCTCGGGGCTGACCTCCAGCACGCGGTGGCCGTTGCCGGTGCCGATGAGGGTGTTGCCACTGTCGAGGCGGATGGCGCTGAAGACGGCGTTGCCCCACGCGTCGAAGCCGTGGCCGCCGGCGCGGTCCTTGCCAAAGAGCGGGACGGCGAACTCCCAGACGACGTTGCCCTCGCGGTCGTACTCGCGCACGACGCCCTCGCCCTCGTGGGCGGCGAGGAACGTGCCCTGGGGCGTGGGCCGCACGAGGCGGGTGTCGCGGTGAGGGTCGTTTCGGGAGAGTGTGAACTGGAACTGGTGGTGGATGTCGCCCTCGGCGTCCACGAAGATCAGGCGTCCGGGGCCGGACTCGGCGATCATCGTCGTGCCGTCGGGCATGCGGGTGAAGGCGTGCACCTCGACGGGCCCGTCGGCCGGGCGGCGGTTCTGTCTCGCAGCGTCGTACTCCCAGACGGTCTCGCCGGTCTCGGGGTCCACTTCGAGGATGTGCGTCCACGAGTCCTGAAAGAGGATGTTGCCCGAGTCGAGCACGTGGAGGTCGTGGATGGCGCCGATCGGGTGCTCCCAGGTGATCTCGAATCCCGGCGCAGACTCACCTGCGCCGTCTGTCGCCGGCGCGAGCAGAGCGATGTGCCCCGCCCACGGGTCCGCAGCGAGGATGTGGCGGGTGTGCGCTGGCGGCGTCGGGGCGCTGGGGGGCGTCGGGGCGGCCGGTTGGGCGATGAGGGCAAGACAGGCAGCGGTGGTGGTGAACATCATGGGGGCATGATGACGGGGCGCGAGCGCGAGGGCAAGCGGTGCCACGATGCGCAAGCGGTGCCACGATGCGGCTTGCCGCGTCGTGCCGGGGCGGCTCTGTCCCCAGGAGACGGCACGACGCGCTCTGTGTCTCGTGGCACCCGGCCTCTGCACGGGCGCCATCATGCATGCACGATCAAAAGAGCGAACGCCGCCCGTGCGCCGACGGACCGAGCCGTCTGAGAACACCTAGGCTGCGGGCATGACCGATCCGATATCCAACCGCATCGCCCGCATCGAGGCCGGGAACGACCCGCAGGCGCTCGGCCGGCTCCGGACGGGCTGGGCGATCCTGTCGAACCAGCAGCCCGAGGGTGTGACGGGGTGCTGCATGCTGCTGCCGGTGGTGCCTGCGGACCTGCTCGGGGACTCAGGGTGTGGGGCAACGCCCGCGCACCTGAACGACCTGCCGCCCGCCGCGCGGGCCGCGTTTCTCACGGATGTGGCGTTGCTGGGGGACGCGGTCACCGAGGCGACCGGGTGCGAGCGGCTGAACTATCTGATGCTCTGCAACCAGGTGCCGGTGCTTCACGCGCACGTGGTGCCGCGGTACGCGGCCGAGGACCCCGAGAAGCGGCTGGGCGACCCGTTCGAGGCGTACGACTTCGCCGGCGCGCGGCGGGCCGACGCATTGGGCGCAGACCGCGACCTGCACGCCCGACTCCGTGCGGCGTTGGTCCGGCTTGGTGCCGAGCCGGTCGGGTAGTCGAGGCCGAAGCCAAAGGTCGAACCCCAAGGCCGATCCCGCGGCTCGCGGCCGTGTGCCCCGCCCTGTTCGGACGAGGCGCCCGATGGTCTCAGCTGCGCCACTTCTTCGTCGCCACACCGTCGGCGAACTGGACATAGGACGAGTGCTTCTTCTCGCTCGAGCTCTCGCCGTCGAAGACCAGCAGCACGCTGCCCTCGCCCGAGCGGCGGACGACGTAGTCCCACCGCCAGATGCTCGAGCCGTCCTCGAGGTCGGTCTTGCTGGTGGGCTCGCCGAGCGTGGCCTCGACGAACGCCGGCGTCGATTCGCCGACCTTGACGCGGCTGAAGGTGTCCGACGCGACGTAGTTGCCGGAGTAGGCGACGTGGTTGTCGCTGGAGACGATCGAGCAGCCGGTCAGCGGGGCGAGCGCGGCCAGCGCGAACGCGGCGGGGATCACGGCAACGAATACGCGTCGGGGCATGGCGGGTCTCCGGGAGAGGTGTGTGTCCTTCGTTGGGGAGCGTACCGCGCAGGTTTCAGCCCGACAAAGGTCCGGGCCGGCCCCCTCGGCGACTACCGTCCGGGCATGACACACATGACACCTGAGAAGTGGGCCGGGACGGGCGGGTATGTCGGCGAGGTCTTCGGCGGGCTGGGCGAGCCGCTGGATGCACAGCTCGAGAAGCTTATGGACCGCGCAGTGGCCGCGGGCCTGCCCTCGATCGCGGTCTCGCCGGATGTCGGCAGGCTTCTGATGGTGCTGGTGCGGCTGGCCTGCAGCGGGACCGATCGGCCGCGGGCGGTGGAGGTGGGGGCGCTGGGCGGCTACTCGGGCCTCTGGCTGGCGCGGGGGCTGGGCGAGCGCGGCCGGCTGATCACCATCGAGCCCGAGCCAAAGCACGCCGCCTTTGCCCGGAGCGAGTTTGCGCGCGCAGGGCTGGACGGCCGGGTCGAGCTGCGCGAGAGCACCGGGCTCAAGGAACTGCCGCGGCTGGTGGAGGAGCTCGGCGAGGGCTCGACCGACGTGGTCTTCCTGGACGCGGTCAAGAGCGAGTATCGCGGGTACGCCGAGCACGCGGCCAGGCTGCTCCGCCCCGGCGGGCTGCTGATCGCCGACAACTGCCTGGGCGCGAGCTGGTGGATCACCGACGAGCCCGGCACCGACGAGGGGCGCGACGCGGTGGACACGTTCAACCGGTGGATCGGGTCGCCCCGGAGCGGGTTTCTGTCGTGCTGCGTGACCAACCGGGAGGGCCTGGTGGTGGCGCAACGGGCCGCGGCGGGGTCAGGGGCCTCATGACGGAACCCATGAAAACGCCGGCTGCAAGTTGGTCGGACAACGAGTAAACCGTCCGCCCAACGGAACTTAGGAGCTTTGGCGAATCCGGGATCTTGGATCGCCCTTCTTGAGGTTTGGCCGGCCGGAACGATTGTGCAAAAAACCGGTAAAAGCGCTTTGCCGTGGGGATTTCCCCTACTAAATTAGTGCTCCCCTGGGGGTGAAACCGTCAGCTTCGGATGTTCCGATGGGACTGGTTCATCAGATCGCGCGCCGGGACAGGAAACGGTTGTGCGCGGAAGGAGACGAGAGATGAAGAGGTATATCGGATTGGGCGTGGTCGCATGCTTCGGTGCGGCGGCCGCGGCAGGACCTGTGTTTGAGCAGGGCTTTGAGGTTGACGCCAGCGGCTGGCTCGACAACGACGACTACGCTGGCTACGGACAGGTGAATCGCGTCGCCTCCAACGGCGGCACGCTCGGTGTGAGTTCCTTCAACGGTGGATTCCACGCGGAGTTCGGCAACGACGGCGACTCGAGCGCGGCGTTCACACGGTTCGATGGATACCGCACGGCGTTCGGCAACGGCTTTGTCGCCGAGAACTCCGTCTACCTCGATGTGAACGCGGCGCTGGGCTCCGGCTTCGACTATTCGGTCGCGGCCAACGGCCAGGACAACGCTCACAAGCGGGACTTCATCTTCCACGTCACCCGGGACTCCGACGATGGCATCCTGCGCGTCGCCGGATCGAACAACACGAACTTTGCTCCGCGCGAAGACCTCGGGGCCATCAATCACTACGAGGTCACAACCTCGGGTTGGTACACGCTCCAGCACGTCTTCCGCAACGACGGCGGCGTGCTTGCGGTGGACCTGAACCTGGTCGATGCCCTCGGCAACGTGCTCTGGACCGAGACCCGCAGCGACGGGTCTGACATCATCGCAACGGTCATCGGCGGCAACCGCTACGGCTGGTTCACTCACATCACCGACATGACCGTCGCTGTTGATGACACCACCCTCACGCTGACGATCATCCCGCTGCCCACCGCGGCGGGCCTCACGCTCGCGGGCCTCGGGCTCGTGGGCACGCGTCGGTACCGTTCGCTCAACGCCTGAGCTTTCGGCACCAACTCTGTTTCACGCAACGCTGCCCGGCCCGTCCGGGCAGCGTTGTCGTTTTGCAGCCGACGTCGAGCCGCGAGCCGTCAACGCCTCAAAGCCGCGGGCCCGTAGAATCCGCCCATGAGCAGATACGACGACTTCCAGGCGTTCCGGTCGCGGCTGAACGGGCGGATCATGGGCGATGACGCCTCGCGGGGCACGCACGCCGACGGCAGCCCCCGGTGCGGCGGGACGCTGGTCACGAAACGCTTCTTCCAACTCGACGGCAAGGCGTACGAGGCTGGGGCGCTGGATGAGAAGACCAAGGAGCTGCTCGGCCTGGCGGCGAGCATGGTGCTGCGGTGCGACGACTGCATCGCCTACCACATCGACCAGTGCGTCGCCGCCGGGGCCAGCGACGAGGAGCTGTGGGAGACCTTCGACATCGCGCTGATCGTGGGGGGGTCGATCGTGATCCCGCATCTGCGGCGGGGGGTCGAGTTTCTGGACGAGTGCCGCGCGAGGCACTGAGCGATCAGGCCTCGGCGGGCGGTCGTGACACAATCAACAGGACGAGCGCCGCGGCCATTGCCAGCGCCGCGCCCGTCCCAAACGCCCACGCCGGCCCGAGCTCGTGCCAGAGCGCAGCAGCGACGACGGTCGCGGGCAGCGCGAGGATGCCCTTGACAAAGTGCAGCATGCCGTAGGCACCGCCGCGCTTCGCGCCGTCGGGCTGCAGGTCGGCGATGAGCGCGCGCTCCGGGCCCTCCATCAGCACCGCCACCATGGCGTACGCAGCGAAGATCGCGATGCTCCACGCGGGGTGGCCGCCGAGGGCGAACGCGGCGGTGCCCGCGTAGACCGCGGCGTAGATCACCCACGACGAGGCCAGCAGCGGCACACGCCCGACGCGGTCGCTGAGCGTGCCGGCGAACGGAGCGCCGAGGCTCTTGACCACGTGCAGCAGCGCCCACAGCAGCGGCAGCCGGCTGATCGCCAGGTGTTGTTCCATTCCAGAAGCAAGGAACCGTTCGTAGCAGATGCCCAGCAGCAGCATGTCGCTGGAGTTGGCCAGGGCGAAGAGCCCCGACGCGCCGAGGTAGCGCCGCAGCGCCGGCGTCGAGTCCCGCCACGCGGCCCGCAGGCCGAAGGGGGCTCGCGGCTTGTGGTCGGGCCGGGGCGGTCTCTCGCGGATGAAGAACACGATCACCAGCACCGCCGCGAAGCCGGGGACTGCCGACAGCAGGAACAGCTGGTTGGTCGTGACCGCGTTGAGCGCGAGCAGCCCCGCCGCGACCAGGCCGCCGACGAGCGCGCCGGCGTGGTCCATGCCCCGCTGCACACCGAACGCGCGGCCGCGGACGTGCGGGTCGATCGAGTCGGCAATCAGGGCGTCACGTGGCGCGCCGCGCAGTCCCTTGCCGAAGCGGTCCGAGGCTCGCAGCGCGCCGACGGCCAGGCCCGAGGTGGTGAAGGCCAGCAGCGGTTTGGAGATCGCGGCGAGGCCGTAGCCGGCGAGCATCCACGGCTTGCGCTTGCCCGAGCGATCGGAGAGCGAGCCGCTGTAGAGCTTGGTGAGGCTGACGAGCGATTCGGCGAAGCCCTCGATGAGCCCGAGCCCGAGCACGCCGATGCTGAGCGTGCCGAGGTAGAGGGCCGGGAGGATGCCGTAGATGAGTTCGGTCGAGGCATCGGCACAGAAGCTGACCCACGCCGCGGCCCAGACGACGGTGGGCAGCTTCGAGCGGGGCGGCTTGGGCATGCTGGCAGCGTAGCGAGGCCGCGGCTCGGCGCGGGCCGGCGTACGCCATCCCCGATGGCTACGGTGCCGGGGTACGCGGCTTGAGCGAGCCGCGAGACTGGGAGGTATCCGCATGCCGACGGTGCTTGGAGTTCACGAGACGATCCTCTACGCGACCGATGTCGACGCGACGGTGCGGTTCTACGCCGACGTGCTCGGGCTGGTGGTGATGGACGAGTCGGTCGGCGGCGTCGGGCGCGGGCTGCGGCTGCCGGGCGGGGCGGTGCTGCTGATCTTCAATCCGGAACTGGCCGGAAAGCCCGGGCGCGTGGTGCCCTCGCACGGCGCGACGGGGCCGGGGCACATCGCCTTTGCCATCACGCCCGATTCGTACGACTCGTGGCTGGCCCGCCTGCAGGTTCGCGGCGTCGAGATCGAGAAGGAGATCGAGTGGCCCGGGCCGGAGGGCGACCGCGCGCGCTCGATCTACTTCCGCGACCCGGCGGGCAACTCGGCCGAGCTGATGGCGGGGGACTACTGGAAGCACGTCGAGGCCGAGCGCGATGCGAGTGGCAACTGAGAGGGATTCTCTTTTGTAACGAAACCCTTGACTTCTCTTGCGCATCGGAGAGAATCCCGACCCGTCATGGTGTGACATGACTTCCCGAGGAGCATGCCGTGTTGTTTCTGCAGCACAAATCGGCCAGCGAATCTCAGCCGCGAATGTGCGGCCGGGTGTGGCTGCGCGATGCCCGGCTCGGGTCCGACGCCGCCGGCTGATCGGTCGGCGCTCCCTCCAGACAATGTGAAATCTGATGAACGTGATGTTGCTGCGCCGCGCGAACGCTGGCGCACGAGCGATGAAGTTGTGTGATGCCATGAACAGGAACAAGGACAAGGTGGTCAGAGTGGTCCGGCAGGTCCGGCCCGACGATGTGTGCGTGGGTGACTACGTCGTGGTCATGCACGAGAGCTACGACTTCATGGCCTGCGGCTTCGGCACCGACGGGGTCAAGGTCCAGCGTGTCACCGTGCTGCCCAACTGCACCGAGGCTCCCGTGCGGATCGAGGCGGTCTGCGTGCCCTTCCTGATGGTCCGGTCCGCCGGCGGCGAGTGCTCGATGCTCGACATGCGGCGGGTGCACCTGTCGACCGTGTCCGGCCGGTTCGGGCGGGCGGCGTTCGCAGCGATGGGGCCCAAGCGGACCCGGAACCCGAAGAAGGCACGCAAGAAGTGATGCAGGACCAGCCCGCGTCTCCATCACGGCGTGATCGAGAAGACCGGCCCCGGCGGGCGCAACCCGCCGGGGTTTGTCTCGTGGGTGAGGTGTCGTGGATGAGAACGAACCCGGCGATCCCGAGCCTCCGCCCGAGACGCACTAGACTCCCGCCGTGGCGCAGAACTCACAAGCATGGACGAGCGAGCACGCGCGCGCAGCCGCGGCATCCATCGTGCGCCGGCTCCGCGAGGCCGGGCACGTGGCCTACTTCGCCGGAGGGTGCGTGCGCGATGAGCTGCTCGGGCTCGAGCCGACGGACTACGACGTCGCGACCGATGCGCGGCCCGACGCGATCCAGGCGATGTTCCGCAAGACCGCCGCCGTCGGCGCGAGCTTCGGAGTCGTGCTCGTGAAAGAAGCCGGCGGCGTGGTCGAGGTCGCGACCTTCCGCTCCGACGGGCCCTACTCCGACAACCGCCGCCCGGACCGTGTCGAGTTTGCCGACGCCGCCCACGACGCCGAGCGGCGGGACTTCACCATCAACGCCCTCTTCCTCGACCCTCTCGCGGCCGAGGACTCGGCCAGCATCCACGGCCACGTCATCGACCACGTCGGCGGCATGGCCGATCTTGAGGCCCGCGTCATCCGGGCGGTGGGGGACCCGGAGCGCAGGCTGGCCGAGGACCACCTGCGGGCGCTGCGGGCGGTGCGGTTCGCGGCACGGTTCGGCTTCGCGATCGAGCGGGGCACGGCCGACGCCATCCGCGAGCACGCCTCGGACCTGGAGGGCGTCAGCCGCGAGCGCGTGGGCGATGAGCTCCGCCGGATGTTCCTCGCCGAGACCCGGGCCGAGGCCTCGGCATTGCTCGATGAGCTGCGTCTCGACGGCGTCGTGCTCGGCGTGGTACCGACGGCGGCGCGGGGGACGGCCCTGGCGGGGCTGGCCCCGGGGGAGTTCCTCGGCCAGCCGGTCCCGGTCTCCTTCCCCGCGGCTCTGGCGGCGCTGGCGTTCGACCGGGGAGAGGCCGAGTCGCTGGCCCAGGTGCCGGCGCTGGTCAGGCGGTGGCGTCGGGGGCTGTGCCTGAGTAATGAGGAATCGGCACGCCTTCGGGACGTGCTCGAGGGCGTGCTGGAGATCGAGGCGGGCTGGCCGGAGGCCGGGGTCTCCTCGCGCAAGCGGCGGGCGGCCGCGGCGTGGTTTGCAGACGCCCTGGCGGTGCTGCAGGCCCGAAATGGCAAACTGGGCAATCTTGTCCGATCCGACGTGGCGTCGCTGGCCGGGGACGGGATCGGGCTGGCACCCACGCCGCTGATCGACGGCACCGACATGCTGGAGGCGGGCCTCACCCCTGGTCCGGTGTTTGCTCGGGTGCTCTCGTCGGTCTACGACGCGCAGCTCGAGGGCCGGGTTTCGCGCAAGGCCGAGGCGCTCCGACTGGCCGCGGAACTCGCCGGAGGCGGGAGCGTCTAAGCTGTGAGTCTGCAGACACGCGGGCGGGGTGTGCCATCCGGAGGCAGCCCGCGAGACACACGGGAAGGTTCACGAAAGAGGGCAAGATGAAGACACAACGCAATCGGGTTTTGGCGGCGGCGATCGCGGGCGTGCTCGCGGTGGCTGGTGCTGTCGGGGCCACAGGGATCGGCGCTTCGGTTGCGGCACCCGTGGCGGTCTCGGCCGGCGACCCGCCGGACCAGCTGGTGTTCAAGGACGGACGCGTGATCAAGGGGCGCGTGCTCGAGGAGACCGAGACGCAGGTCCGGTTCCTCGTGATCGTCGCCGGCATCGAGGGCGAGCAGACGTACAACAAGGCGGACCTGCTGGCGATCGACCGTGGCCCCGAGGGCGGCGAGACCAAGGCCGCGACGGTCAACGCCGAGAACGGCGACGAGGCCGACCGCCCCGAGCCGGCTGTCGATTCGAGCGCGCCCGCGGTTTATGTGGTGAACATCGAGGGCTACTTCGGCCGCGACATCACCCCGACGGCCGTCCGGCAGATCGCCAAGGACATCACCAAGCACCGGCCGCAGTACGTGATCCTGGCGATCGACAACGCCTGGGGCACGCTCGGCGGGCAGGAGTTCGGCGACGATGTGAACCAGTTCGATCAGCTCTGGCTGACCGAGGACATCGAGCCGATCTTCACCAAGGAGCTCCCCGAGACGCTGGGCTACAAGCCCAAGTACGTCGCGTGGGTCAAGAACGCGATGGGCGGCGCGGCCTTCCTGCCGCTCAACTTCAGCACGATCTACTTCTCGAGCGAGGGCCGCATCGGCGGCATCGGCCGGCTAGAGGAGATCTTCGGCTCGACCGGCGACGAGCGGGTGCGTGAGAAGCAGTTCTCGCTCCGCCTCGGCCACGCCCGCGGCATGGCGCTCAACGGCGGCTACGACGCGCGGATCATCGAGGCGATGGCCCGGACCGAGTACGTCCTCAGCTACCGCATCGACAACGGCAAGCCCGTGCTCATCGAGGGCGAGCCCAACCCCGACCTCAACGAGGTCATCCTCACCGACGACGGCAAGGGCGAGAACGAGGACACCATCCAGGAGCGCGCCCGCGGCCTGGGCAATGACAACCTGACCATCACCGCCGACATCGCCAAGACCATCGGCGTCTCCAAGGGCACCGTCGACGACCTCGACTCGCTGCTCTTTGAGCTCGAGATCGACCGCAACCACCGGATCATCGACTCCCGCGAGGAGCGGATCCGCGAGCAGTGGACGCGGAGCGTCGAGAACGCCGAGCGCCAGCTGCGAGACCTCCGCGAGGAGTTCGATCAGATCCAGGTCGCCGGAGAGCGGCGGGAACGCCAGGCCGCCCGCTCGCGCCAGATCGCCACGCTCCGCAAGATGATCTCCATCCTCGAGCGGTACAAGGAAGTGATCGGCGTGCGGATGTTCCGGATGCCCCCGCAGGGCATGTGGGATATCCCGACGATGGAGACCATCATCGAGCAGATCACGCAGGAACAGATGAAGGACCGCCCGTAACACCACCCGTCGCCGCGCGGCGCGGGCCCGCGGCACGAACACCCGGAACTAGACCCAGACCACCCGCGCCACACCAGCGCGTGCATTGAGAGGACGTGTCATGAGATTCTTCGGTTGGACTCGACAACTGGGCGGGACGGCGGCCGGGCTGGTGCTCGCGTTGGCGCTGCTGCTGGGCACCGCCACCAACGCCGTCGCCGGCGACAAGATCTACCTCAAGGACGGCCGCGTCATCGAGGGCCAGATCGTCCGCGAGCTCAGCGGCTCGGTCTGGATCGACTACTCCATCGGCGGCGTCTCCCAGTCGGGCGCCTTCTTCGCCGCCTCCGCGATCGAACGCATCGAACGCGACGCCGACAGCGCCCCGGCCGGCAGCGACCCCGTCCGCGCCGCCGCCGAAGACTCGCAGAAGCTCCCGCCCAAGCGCTCCGGCGTGCCCCGCGGCGTGGTGATCACGCTTGAGGGCATGGTCGGCGTGCAGTTCGCCGCCCAGCCTCTCCACAACTCGATCGAATGGCTCGAGGACAACGAGATCGACATCGTCGTCTTCAAGGTCAACTCCGGCGGCGGCTACCTGCTCGAGATCCCCAAGATGCACGAGGTGATCCAGGACGAGTTCAAGCCCCGCTTCCGCACGGTCGCGTGGATCGAGTCGGCCATCTCCGCCGCCGCGATGAGCTCGCACATCCTCGAAGAGATCTACTTCATGCGTGACGGCAACTACGGCGCCTGCACGGGCTGGTCCGGTGCGCTGGTGGCCGTCGAAGGTCTCGAACTGGAGAAGGTGCTCTACATGATGGAGCGGGTCTCGGCGCAGGGCAAGCGCGCCCCCGAGATCATGCGGTCCATGCAGATCGAGGACCCCCTCAGCTACAACAGGAATCAGGACGGCCAGATCACCTGGTACAACACCGACGAGGGTGAGTACATGGTCAACCCCGCCGGCCGCATCCTGACCTTCGACTCGGCCCAGGCCGCCGAGTGCAAGTTCTCCAAGGGCACCACCAACGATCTCAACACCCTCACCAAGATGCTCGGCTACAACGAGATCGAGTGGGTCGGCAAGCAGGTCAGCGGCGAGATCTTCCCGATCAGCCAGCCCGAGGCCGACATGCGCGCCTGGCGTGAGGGCGTCACCAAGGCCGAAGAACGCATGGGCTCCTACTTCCAGAAGTACCAGCTCGCCGTGCAGAACGCCGCCGGCACCGCCGACCTCAAGGAGCGCGGCTCGTTCGTCGGACTCGCCCGCCGCCACCTCGCGGTCATCCGCAGCGTCGCCAAGACCTACCCGACGCTCGCCTACGTCAACGGTCTTTCCGACGACTGGTTCCGCGAGCAGGAGCGCATGCTCCGCGATCTGCTGAGGCCGTAAGCCCCGCGCAGAACCGGGCCGCAATCGTGAACTCTCCACAGAGCCCCGGGCACCCCGCCCGGGGCTCTGTCGCTTTCGGCCCGCACCGCACGCCGCGGCTCTATGATCGCGCCGGACAGCCCCATTCACCAGAGCGCGCCCCGCGGGCGGCACAGGAGGACCAGATGCCCACACTCGACACCAGCTTCGTCCCGGCCGAGATCGACGCGACCGACTGGTCCAACATCGAGCCGCTGTTTACCGCGCTGCGCGACCGCCCCGTCGAGAACGCCGCCGAGTTCGAGCGATGGCTGATCGACCGCTCCGAGCTCGAGGCCGCCTGCAGCGAGGCCGAGGCCAACCTCTACATCTCCATGACCTGCGACACCGAGGACGCCGACGCGGCCGGGGCGTTCACGAAGTTCCTCGAAGAGGTCTCGCCCAGGATCAAGCCCGCGGCCTTCGAGCTCGACAAGGTCGAGGCGTCCTACTTCGACCGCTTCGATCTTCCGGAAGAACGCTACCTCGTCCTGCGCCGCGCGACCCAGGCGGCCGTCGAGTTGTTCCGCGAGGCCAACGTGCCGCTGCAGACCGAGATCGACAAGCTCGCGCAGAAGTACCAGACGGTGACCGGCGCCATGACGGTGGAGTTTGACGGACGCGAGCAGACCATGCCGCAGATGGGCAAGTACCAGGAGTCCAACGACCGCACCGTCCGTGAGGCGGCGTGGCGCATCTGCGCCGAGCGGCGGCTGCAGGACAAGGACGCCATCGACGAGATCTTCGGCGAGCAGGTCAAGCTGCGGCAGCAGGTCGCCAAGAACGCCGGCTTTACCAACTACGTCGGCTACGCCTTCCGCTCGATGCTCCGGTTCGACTACGGCACCGAAGACTGCTTCGCCTTCCACGACGCGGTCGAGAAGGCGGTCGTGCCCTTCAACCAGCGCCGGCTCGAAGAGCGGCGTGCAACGCTCGGCGTGGACACGGTGCGCCCGTGGGACGTCGCGGTCGATCCCAAGGGACGCAGGCCGCTCACGCCCTTCGAGGGCGGCCAGCAACTGATGCAGAAGGCGATCGCCGCCTTTCGTCGGCTCGACCCGCGCCTGGCCGACATGCTCGGCGAGCTCGGCGACGGCAGCGAGTCCCGCGGCTCGCGCGACGGGGCCTGCCTCGACCTGGACAGCCGCAAGGGCAAGGCCCCCGGCGGCTATCAGTACATGCGTGACCGCATCCGCCAGCCCTTCATCTTCATGAACGCCGCGGGCCTGCACCGCGACGTCGAGACGATGGTCCACGAGGCCGGCCACGCCTTCCACTCGCAGCTCTCGCGAGAGGACCCGCTGGTCGGCTACCGCCACGCGCCGATCGAGTTCTGCGAGGTCGCGAGCATGGCGATGGAGCTGATGACCATGAAGCACTGGGGCGGGCCCGACGGCTACTACCCCGACGAGGCCGACCTCGGCCGCGCGATGCGCAAGCAGCTGCAGGGCTCGGTCAGCCTGCTCGCGTGGATCGCCACCATCGACGCCTTCCAGCACTGGATCTACACCAACCCCGACCACACCGCCGACGAGCGCTGCGCCCACTGGCTCGAGCTCGAGTCCCGATTCGGCGGCGGGGTGGACTGGTCCGGCCTCGACGCCGAGCACCGCTGGCTCTGGCACCGCCAGCCGCACCTCTGGGGCCACCCCTTCTACTACATCGAGTACGGCATCGCCCAGCTCGGGGCGCTGCAGCTCTGGCTTATCTCGCTCGAACAGGGCGAGCAGGCCGCGATCGATCTCTATATCAAGGGCCTCTCGATCGGCGGCAGCCGCCCGCTGCCCGAGCTGTTCGAGGCGACGGGCCTGGCGTTCGACTTCGGCGCCGAGACCGTCTCGCGCCTCGTCGAGCGCGTCGAAGCGGAGCTGGCGAAGCTGCCGGAGTAGCGCCAAGACCGCGGCTCCGCCGCCGATGATGAATCACGCCAAGCCCCTCGCCCTCGCGGGGGGCTTTCTGTATGACCCCCCCGCATGCGCGGGGCGCATTGCTCATGGAGCCCCTCGCGCGAGCGAGGGGACCTGCCTGTATGACCCCCTCCGCATGCGCGGGGTGCATCGCTCATGGAGCCCCTCGCGCGAGCGAGGGGACCTGCCGCCGCCCCCCGCAACCGGGGCGACTATTCCTGCCCGCACCGTGACCCCCCACCCCTCCGCGTCGCTGACACAGTGAAACGGGCCGCCGTGGCCCGGCACCACACCCCGGCGAACAACCTTGGGAGGTCACGCCATGCAACGCTCACCCACTCCATTCCCACACTCTGCCCGCACGCTTC
This sequence comes from Phycisphaerales bacterium JB054, assembly GCA_043100935.1. Taxonomy (GTDB): domain Bacteria; phylum Planctomycetota; class Phycisphaerae; order Phycisphaerales; family UBA1924; genus PNC22. The sequence goes on along the minus strand of JBICHP010000007.1, from coordinate 173,571 downwards.
TCGCGGCCGCACTCATCGCGGTGGCCGGTCTCGCCGCCGCGTCGGAGGCCCAGACGTCCGTCCCCGTCGGCGGGGCGGTCATCCCCGTCAACGGCGGATCGCAGAACATCGGGATCCAGGTCAAGAACAAGACCGGCAAGAAGGCCAAGGACATCACCGTTCACGTCTTCCACCCCGACGGCACCCCCGTGCCCAACATCACCGGCATCGATGTCACCGACACCAACGTCGACAAGGTCGACGACGACGGCAACGGCGAGCTCAACGGCGGCAACGAGGGCGACACCACCGACAGCTCGCCCGGCTCCACCTGCAGCTCCATCTTCGACGGCAACTTCGACGTCGCCAACAACGGGACCATCGATGTCACCGTCCGCTTCAGCGGCCCCACGCCGGAGGGCACGCAGATCCGCGTGAAGTTCTCCGAAGAAAAAGGCGGCGTGCACCGCGATATCTGCATGAACGCCGGCCTCTTCCCGGGCGATCCCTTCAGCGACGACTGGGGCGGCGGACGCCGGCTCTGCGGCGCCACCGTCTCCAACGGCGGGCTGCCCGGCGACGAGGCGATCGGCGGCTTCGAGATGCGCCTCGACGGCTTCGACAACGGCTTCGAGATGCTGCAGCTGCCCGAGCCGTTCCAGATCGTCGATCTGCAGATCCTGCCCGACCAGCTCTTCGTGCAGTTCCAGCCGCCGCTGCTGCCGGGCCAGTGCATGGACCTGTTCCTCGGCTTCGGCAACGACCTGGCCGAGGGCACGGGTCTTGGGATCATCCCGCTGCCGGCGCCCCCGCCCTGCCCGGGCGACTTCAACGGCGACGGCATCGTCAACACGCTCGACGTGCTGGCGTTCCTGAACGCGTGGACCGGCGGCTGCTGACGCCGCATCGCAGGACATCGCACCCATCAGCGAGCGGACGGGCCACGCCCCGTCCGTTCGCCCCTGCGCGATCCCGCGGCAGGGTGGGCAATATGAGGATTCTGGCGAGCGCACGCGGCCCGATCCGGTGCGTGAGGTGCCCTCTTTCTCCCGCTACGGCGTGAGCCATCGGCGGTGCTGTCGCTGACAACGCGAACCCACTCGCTTGTCCCGCTCACCGAAAGGATCGCACCATGACACGCCGCACCAACCTCAAGACGATCGCCGCCGCCGCCACCCTCGGCCTCGCGTCGGTGCTCGCCCACGCCGGCCCGGAAGACCAGTTCACCAAGTACCCCGTCGGGATCGAGATCGGCGGCGTCACCGTCGGCGCGATCGCCGACTCCGGCGGCACCACCACCATCAGCTTCGACGATGCCAAACGCATGGGCTTCCTCGACGCCAACGGCGACCCCGACTTCCCCGCCGACGGCACCCAGCGCATGGGCGGCACCGGCGGCGGCAGCGTCACCTGCCACATCTTCCGCAACATCACCATCAAGGTGCAGCCCCGCAAGGCCGACGGCACCGCCAACGGCCCGGCCCGCGAGATCAACGTCACCGTCTTCGTCCCCAAAAAGCCCAGCGAACAGGCCGGTGCCAACGACGCCGAGAAGCGCAAGAAGACCAAGTCCGTCCCCACCAAGATCGGCGCCAACGTCTGCGGCGCAACCATCGACGGCCACAAGCTCGATTTCACCGATGTCGCCACCAACAACCCGAAGAAGAACAAACGCTCCACCGGCTGGCGCCAGCTCAACGGCGGCGGCGGCGGTGGTGGCGGTGGGGGTGAGAACGGCGGCGCCGACAAGCGCGCCCCCGTGCAGGAAGACGACAACTACGAGGACGAGGCCGTCTTCGAGCCCCACCTCAACGACCTGCTCATCAACGACGTGCCGATCCAGTTCGTCCAGCTCAACCTCGCCCCCGTCTCCTGCATGGGCCAGCAGGCCGCACAGCAGCTCGGCCTCGAGATGATGGGCCCCGAGGTCCTCGACTTTGAGAACCACCAGATCCTCTTCCACGCCGGGCTGACCGACATCCTGCCCGATCAGCAGAACGAACTGATCCTCCCCATGGGCCGCTGCCACGTCGCGATCCCCACGCTCGAGGGCGACCCCGTCGTGCTCGAACCGGTCCGCGTGTTCGTGCTCCCGCAAAGCGACCCGTGGCTCGTGGCTCTTGGCGGCAACGCCCTCGTCCCGCCGCAGACCAGCATGTGGCTCGACTCCGACACGCACCAGCTCTTCTGGGACTTCGACTTCCGCTGCCCCGGCGACTTCAACGCCGACGGCGTGGTGAACACCCTCGACGTGCTCGACTTCCTCAACGCCTGGAGCGTCCAGCTCCCCGAGGCCGACGTCAACGGCGACGGCGTGGTCAACACCCTCGACGTGATCGACTTCCTGAACGACTGGACCGCAGGCTGCGAGTGATCGCGACACCAACCCTCGCCATCCTCGGCGGCCCGGCCCCCCACAGGCCGGGCCGCCAACGTGCGCCCGGGTGCCGTGGTCTGCGTGAGTCCTCGAACGAAGGCCACGCTCTCCCGGACGCCGACACTGAGCGAGTCTTCGAGCAAAGTGTCGGATGGGGGGAGGGACAGGTGTGCTCCGGCACGTCGAATCCGACGATTCGCAGAGCCTCATCGTCGGCGTCCGGGGGGCGGACCGGGCGTGCGGGTGCGTTGCGGGCCAACGGAGATATCCTCCCCGCATGCCCGACTCCCCCAAACACCTCACGCCCGAGCAGTTCCGCGAGCTCGGCCACCGCATGGTGGACTTCCTCGCCGACTACCAGGCCTCGGTGGGCATGTGGCCGGTCAAGAGCCAGGACAAGCCCGGCGACGTGCTCGCCCGCCTGCCCGAGTCGCCGCCCGAGCGCGGCCTCGGCGACGCCGAAAGGCCGACCGAGGCGTGGGGCGAGGTTTTCGACGACCTGACCAAGATCGTCCTCCCGGGCCTCATGCACTGGCAGCACCCCTCGTTCTTCGGCTACTTCCCCTGCAACTCGAGCGGGCCGGCGGTGCTGGCCGAGCTGTGCAGCGCGGGGCTCGGCGTGCAGGGCATGCTCTGGCAGACCAGCCCGGCCTGCACCGAGATCGAGACCCGCATGCTCGACTGGATGGCCGAGATGTTCGACCTGCCCGAGCAGTTCCGCTCCACCGCCGACAACAACGGCCTCGGCGGCGGCGGGGTGATCCAGGGCACCGCCAGCGAGGCAACACTCGCCGCCCTCATCGCCGCACGCCAGCGCTGGCGCCGGATGCGCACCGAACGTGCGCGCGCACTCGAAGCCGAGACCGGCGAACTCGGGCTTGTCGCCGAGGCGGTCGAGCAGCGCTTTGCGGTGATCTGCTCCGAGGGCGCCCACTCCTCGGTGGTCAAGGCCGCGATGATGGCCGGCATGGCCGAGGGCCCCGACGACGACGAGCGGGTCTGGACGATCAAGACCGATACGCAGGGCCGCATGGACATCGCCGAGCTGCGGCGAGTGCTGGAAGAGCGCGGGCTCGACCCCGCGAGCCCCACACCGATCGCGTGCATCGCGACGATGGGCACGACCGGCGTGGGCGCGATGGACGACATCGAGGCGATCGCCGCAGCCCTGCGCGACTTCGCCTCACAGGGGGGCGGGCTTTCCAGCCCGCCTGCCGGAGACCCTGCACTGTCCGAGGCGGCCCGGGAAGCCCGCCCCCCTGGGACAGAAAGCCCATCCGGCACAATCTGGCTCCATGTCGATGGTGCCTGGGCCGGCAGCGCGCTGGTGTGCCCGGAGTATCGAGCCATGGCGACGGGGCTCTCGCGCGCCGACTCGCTCTGCATCAACCCGCACAAGTGGCTCCTGACCAACTTCGACTGCGACCTTTTCTGGACCAGCTCACGCCGCGACCTGACCGACGCGATGAGCATCACGCCGGAGTACCTCCGCAACGCCGCGAGCGACAGCGGGAGTGTGATCGACTACCGCGACTGGCACGTGCCGCTGGGCCGGCGGTTCCGCGCGCTCAAGCTGTGGTTCGTCGTGCGGCACTACGGCGTCGAGGGGCTGCGCGCGCACATCCGCGAGCACGTGCGGCTCGGCGAGATGCTCGAGCGGTTCGTCAAGTTCGACGACCGGTTCGAGCTCGTCGTGCCGCGGAGCCTCTCGCTGGTCTGCTTCCGCGTCGCCGGACCGGACGACCTGACCACCCGGGTCATCGAGCGGGTCAACGCCACCGGCAAGACGTTCCTCTCGCACGCCAGCTGGCCCGGCCCGGACGGCAAGCCCCGGCCGATCGCCCGGTTCGCCATCGGCGGCACGCACACCGCCGAGGTGCACGTCCGGAAGGCGTGGGACCTGATCGTGCGGACGGTGGACCAACTGCGGTAGACTTGGCGACGGGCACCAGGACCCACGCCCGAGCGAGAACCCACGATGGCTGTGAACACGATGCACAAGCTCGGAACCTTGCTCTCAGCGGCCGTCGCCGCGTGCCTGACGCTCGGCGGGTGCGCCTCGGCGGTCGATCACCCGGGACAGTTCACGTTCGCCAGGGGCGACTACACCGCCGCGTTCGGCACCACACGCGACGTCCTCCGCGCCCACCGGCTCGACCTCGAGCGCATCGACGCCGACGCGGGCGTCATCTCGACCGCGCCCGAGTTTTCGACCGGCCTGCTCCAGCCGTGGAGCCCGCTGCAGACCGGCCTCGGCGACGAGTGGGAGGACACGATCAACCACCAGGCCCGCGCCGTGCGGGTGACCTTCGAGCCCGACGGGGCCGAGAGCATGCGGGGCTCGGTCTGGGTGACGGTGCTCCGCGAGCAGCGGGCCGGACGCCGCCTCGACAGCGAGACCGTCGGCGGCTCGACGTTCGCGATCGATCCGCAGCTGCGCGAGCGTCACTCCTCGGTCTATCTGGTGCCCGTGCGGCGGGATTCGTCGCTCGAGGCGAGGCTCGCCAAGCGGATCGAGGACGACCTGCGCGCGCAGCTCGGCGCCGGCGCAGAGGCCGTTTCAGAAGCTCCGGTCTCCGAAGAGACCGCCGCGCCCGAGTCCGCACCCGACAGCCCGTGATGTCATAAAGAGAGTTCGCTCAGCGTCCGCGCCGGAACCGGCAGATCGCGACCGTGCCGATGGCACCGGCGATCAGCAGCATCGGGCCGGCGTAGGCGATCATGTCCCGCTTCCAGAACACCACGCCGCTGACGATGATCGCCGTCCACATCATCCCCAGCGAGAGCACGCGGGCGCGCCTGGGCATCACCGCGTCGGGGTCGAGATATCGGACGTAGGGGCGGAAGACCGCCTGCTCCCGCAGCCAGCGCTCCATGGGTGGGCAGCTCTTGGCAAAGCACGCCGACGCCATGATCAGGAAAATCGTCGTGGGGATGCCCGGCAGGAAGATCCCGATGGTGCCCATGCCCAGCATCGCCACACCGACGCACGCCAGAGCCCAACGACGCGGCTCCATCCGCAGGCGACCCCGCGGACAGACCGCGGTTTCGATCGCCAGGGGCGGGGGAGTCTGGGTGCTCTCGGTCGGTCTGTGCATCATGGATCCGCCTACTTGAGTTTGAGTCTCAACATTAGGCCCATCCCGACGCGAGGCGACCCCGGGGCGGCGAAAAACTCCACACAATCGGCGTCCGGGTGCCCAGAGCCACACGCCGCCGTCGGAGTGGTGATGCGGGCGGCGGGCCGGGTCGCGACCACATCCGCGGCGTACCCTCGTGTTCTGCACGGTTTCTGCGTGGTCAGCGCGGGGCCGGTGTGCGACGTCGGTCGAGCCCCGCGGGCCCGTGCCCCCCGGCGCGACCACGTCACCGTGCCGACACCGGAGAGGAGCCAGGACATGACCGCTGCCCGCCCATCTGCCACCCACGACGCCGCGGCCGCCGAGGCCTGGACCGGGGCGCTGCGCCCCGAGCACCGCGTCCTGATCATCGGCTCCGGCCCCACGGGCCTGGGCGCGGGCGTGCGGCTGAAGGAACTCGGCCACGACAACTTCCTGATCGTCGACCGCAACAACTACATCGGCGGGCTCGCAGCCAGCTTCACCGACGAGGCCGGCTTCACGTGGGACATCGGCGGCCACGTCATGTTCAGCCACTACGACTACTACGACAAGCTCTTCGACACGCTCATGGGCGATGAGTTCAGCCTCAACGACCGCGAGAGCTGGGTCCGCATGTTCGACCGCTGGGTGCCGTACCCCTTCCAGAACAACATCCGCTACCTGCCCAAGCAGGCGGCCTACGAGTGCCTCTCCGGGCTCATCAAGGCCCAGACCGGGCAGGGCAAAGTCAAGAGCCACAAGGACGCAACCAACTTCGGTGAGTTCATCGACGCGGTCTTCGGCGAGGGCATCGCCAAGCACTTCATGCGCCCGTACAACTTCAAGGTCTGGGCCCACCCGCCCGAGATGATGAACAAGCAGTGGATCGGCGAACGCGTCGCGGTGCTCGACATCGACCGCGCGCTCAAAAACGTCGTCCTCGAGAGCGACGACTTCGGCTGGGGCCCCAACAACCGCTTCAAGTACCCGCTCAAGGGCGGCACCGGCGAGTTCTACCGGCGCATGGGCGAAAGCATCCGCGAGCACATCGCCCTCGACCGCACCGTCAAGTCGGTCGACGCCGGGGCCAGGGTCGTCACCTTCGCCGACGGCACCACCGAGCGCTACGACGTGCTCATCACCGCCATGCCGCTGGATGTTCTGTGCAAGGACATCCTGACCGGCGACGTGCCCGAGACCCTCCGCACCCGGGCCGCGCAGCTTCGCCACTCGTCGGGCTACATGATCGGCATCGGCATCAAGCGCCCCTGCCCCAGCACCAAGAGCTGGATGTACTTCCCCGAGAGCAACTGCCCGTTCTACCGCGTGACCTACCTGAGCAACTACTCGCCCTACCTCACGCCCGACCAGAGCGGCGACAACGCGACCTACTACTCCCTGCTCTGCGAGGTCAGCGAGAGCGAGCACAAGCCGGTGGACAAGGACCGCGTGGTCGAGGAGACCATCACCGGCCTCGAGAACGCCGGCCTGCTCGAGCCCGGCGAGCGCGACGACATCTGCGACACCTGGCTCTACCGCGCCGAATACGCCTACCCGACACCGGCGGTCGATCGCGACGCGATCCTGAGCGACGTGATCCCGTGGCTCGAGGCCCGCGGCATCTTCAGCCGCGGCCGCTTCGGCATGTGGAAGTACGAGGTCGCCAACACCGACCACACCCTCATGCAGGGCGTCGAGGCGGTCAACCGGCTGGTGGAGGGCGAGACCGAGACCACGATCGGGATCGTCTACGCCGCGACCGAGGACGGACGCGAGGCCGCCGTCCACGAACGCCCCGCCCACGCCGGCAGCGGCGAGAAGCGCCTGGCGGGGCAGGCGGTGGAGGCCAAGAACGCCGCCGCAGCCACGAAGCCCTGAGCCAACTGGTGCCGTGGTCTGAACCGTGCTTTGACGGTGAAGGCCACGTCGGGGGCACGGGTGCCACGGGTCAGCGGAGGCTCTGCGCAGCTGCCCCGTGCTCGCGAGGCCGCGGCGATCTGCGTGCTCTTTGACAGTGAAGGCCACGCCGGAGAGCGTGGCCTTCGCTCGAAGACTCGCTCAGACCACGGCACCGGGCGCTGGGGTGCCACGGGTCAGCGGAGGCTTTGCGCAGCTGCCCCGTGCTTCGGGGCTGCGGCCATCCACGCTCCAGTTGACGTGGCCTTCGCTCGAAGACTCGCTCAGACCACGGCACCGGGTGGCGGAGAGCGTGGCCTTCGTTCGAGGACTCGCGCAGACCACGGCACCGGGCGGGTTGCGGGTGCCGCGGCATCCCCTGTCGGCAGCTGTCGTTTGTTGTCACTTGTCGGGACGGATTCGCCGCTCTGGCGGTCTGCGAAGCTGGGCAATTTCGCCTAAGTCCATTCCTCACAACCGTTTCAAACAAACCTCCCCGGTTGCTGGCATTCTCGCCGGGGTGGCGCACACTGTACATGTCCGGTGAACTGAGCTGGGGTTGTCACCTCTTGGGGAGGGGACGGCGTCGGTGTAGCAGAAGCCGCGGGCGCAGGCCCGGCGGCACCAGAGAGGAATTCGTGGGCCCCCGCCCGCGGTCTGTATGAGCGCGCTGAGCCGTCAAACCGAATCGCCCTTCCGGGTGCTCGATTGGGAGCCCGAGGTCGCCCAGATGCTCGACGAGCACCACCTCGTCGCCTGGTCGAAGGCGGCGCGGCGGCGGGTCGATTTCGCGGCCTGCCTCAGCCACTTCCTCACCCTCCAGCCCGACACCGAGGTCCTGCCGCTCTTCGGCAAGTACATCACCGACCTCGACTCCTTCTGCCACCAGCTCGAACGCATCCTGCCCGGCGTGCCCATCCAGCGCCGGATCGACGGGCCGGAGGGCGTCGTCGCGCTGCTCCGCTCGCGTCACACGTTCCGGTTCCGCCCGGCCAGCCGCTTCCGCTACTACATCTGGAACGACGCCGACGTCCTGCTGCGGGCCGACCACAAGCTCTTCGGCCAGCTCGTCGATGCGCTCTCGGGCGTCGCGGCCGAGGCCGAGTACGCCAGCGACGAGCTGCTGCTCGTCCAGCGGGCCGTCATGATCGGCAGCCCGATGCTCGACCTCTACGGCGAGAACCCCAACGGCCAGTTCCGCAGCTGGTACGACGACGGGCTCGGCGATCCCTTCTGGGGCGTCGTCACCGGGGTCGAGGCACCGCCGGTGCTCCGCTACCAGATCGATCTGCTCAACAAGTAGCGAGGCGGCTTCGGTTCGGTGAGGAGCCGGTCCGGGCCTATCCTCCAGCCATGCTGCGCATCATCGGCGGAAGCCTCAAACGTCGCAAGATCTACACGCCCAGGGACGCCGAGACGACCCGTCCGATGCCCGAGCGGGTGCGGCTGTCGATCTTCAACCTGCTGCGCGGCCACACCGAGGACGTTGAGGTCTTCGACGCCTTCGCCGGCTCGGGCTCGATGGGGTTCGAGGCACTGAGCCGCGGGGCGACGTACGCGACGTTTATCGAACGCGACAAAAAGGTCGCGGCCCTGATCGAGGACACCGCCGAGGAACTCGGGCTGCTCGACAAGTGCGAGATCGGGATCAGCGATGCGCTGGGGGCCGGGGCGCTGGCGCGGTGCCCGGAGGGTGTGCACCTGATCTTCTACGACCCGCCCTACCCGCTGGTGCTCGATCCGGTCCAGTGGCCGCGGGTGCGGGACCAGCTGGCCCGGTTCATCGGCAAGCTCGACGAGACGGGGTATGCGGTCTTCCGCACGCCCGCGCCCTTCTATCACGAGGAGGCCGGCCCGGAGCCGGACCCCGCGCCCAAGCACCGCAAACGCAAGCCCGTAGACGCCGAGACCGAGATTCTTGAGCTTGACGCCGAGTTGAACGACGAGCAGGCCCCGCCGCCCAAGAAGCGGGTGGATGTGGACCTGAAGCTGCCCGGGGCGCTGGGGCCGGAGACGCACGTCTACGGCACGATGGCGATCCACCTCTACATGCGCGACCCCGACGCTGCGAGCCCGGAGTAGACTCCCCGCGTGAAGGCACACGGGGACTTGCTCGAGGGGCTCAACGACGCGCAGCAGCGGGGCGTGCTGCACGAGGGCTCTCCGCTCATCGTGCTGGCCGGCCCGGGCACGGGCAAGACGAGGCTGATCACCCACCGCGTTGCGCACCAGATCCTCGAGCGTGATGTCGATCCCTCGACCATCGTCGCGGTGACCTTCACCAACAAGGCCGCCGGCGAGCTGCGAGAGCGGCTGGCCGATCTGGTCGGCCCTTCCGCAGCCGACAGCGTGCACGCGAGCACGTTCCACGGGTTCGGGCTGCGGCTGTTGCGGCGGTTCCCGGATCTGTCCGGCATCGGCGGCTCGCCCGAGATCATCGACAGCGCACAGAAGCGCCGGCTGCTGCGGGGCCTGGCGACCGAGCACAAGGTCTATGGCCCGCTGCTGGCCCTCGGTGCCGATGCGCTGCTGGACGAGGCGGGCAAGATGATCGAGCTCTGCCGCCACAACGCGCTCTCGCCGGAGCAGTGTGCCGCGTTTGGAAAGACATGGGCCGAGCGGCTCGACGCGGGGCAGGGCTCGGACGGTGAGCCCGCCGACGCGGACACCATCGCCGCCCAGCGGGAAGAGCGGGCGCGGTTTGCCGGGCACGCGAGGATGTACGGGCTGTTCGAGGCCGCCTGCCGCGAGAAGGGGTGGCTGACGATCGACGAGCTGATCACGCTGCCGACGCGCCTGCTGCGCGAGCACGAGCGCGTGCGTGCGGTGTGCCACAGCGAGTACAGGCACTTTGTGGTCGATGAGTTCCAGGATGTGAACCTTGCGCAGATCGAGCTGGTGCGTGCGCTGGCCCCGCCGGAGCGGCACCCGGACCTCGTCGTCGTGGGCGATGACGATCAGGCCATCTACGAGTTCCGCGGGGCCGACGACCGGGCGTTCGCGCGGTTCGCCTCGCTCTGGACCGACGCGACGACGCTGGCGCTGACGGAGAACTACCGGTCCGAGGGTGCGGTGCTGGAGGTGGCCAACGCCGTGATTGCGCGCGCAGACGAGCGGTTCGCCCCGGAGAAACGGATCGAGCGTGCCGAGGCGCTGCGGGGCGAAGCTCCGAAGGCGGGCGCCGGTGTTGAGGTGGTGCAGCTCGAACGCGACCCGCAGGCCGGCGATGTGATCGCCTCGATGGTGCGGCGGGAGCTGGCGGCCGGTGCGGGCGACTCCGGCGGGCCGCTGTCGCGCATCGCCGTGATCGCGCGCACGCACTCGGAGCTCGACTCGATCGGCGAGGCGCTCGAGCTCGAGGGCATCCCCGTCCAGCGCCACGCCCAGCGTGGCGTGGCCGATGACGAGGGCGTGCGCGATCTGCTGGCGTGGATCGAGCTGTTGGTTAATCCGCAGGCGAGCTGGGCGGTGCAGCGTGTGCTCAGCCGGCCGCCCTTCGGGATCGATATCACGCGGCTGGCCCCGTGGGAGCGGGAGTTCCGGCGGCAGCGCCGGCTCGCGGTGCTGGGGGTGGATCCGGAGGACGGGGCCGGCGACGCGGCGGGCGAATCGGTGAGGCACGCGGCCCGCGCGGGCGACTATGCCGCGTGGCTCGCGGCCCGCGCGGCGGACGACCCGCTGATCGCGAGGTTTGCCGAGCTCCGCGCCGAGCTGCTCGCGCAGTCGCACCGCGACCCGGCGGCCGACATGGTGTGGACGATCGCGACGCGGTTCGACCTCGTGCACACCGACCTGCTCGGGCCGCGTGACCGGGCGCAGCGGGTGGAGCGTTTGGTGCGGGTGGTGCGGTTTGCGCGCGCGATCCAGCACCGGCTCGACTCACCGGGCGACCTCGCGTCGTTCTGGTCCTACTACAACGATCTGGACGAGCGTGACCGTTCGTTCGGCGCGATGGGCGAGGAGATGATCGGGCGCGACGAGGATACCGAACAGGGTGCGCAGAACGCGGTGCAGCTGCTCAGTGCGCACGGGGCAAAGGGGCTGGAGTTTGACGTGGTGTTCGTGCCCCGCGTCAACCCGCCGCACGGGTTCCCCAAGACCGCCGGCGGGCGGGACGGGCCGGCGCTGCCGGAGGGATTGGTCGATCGGCTGGGGGACGATCGTGACGCCAAGGCGCGGTCGCGGGCCGAGGAGCGGCGGATCTTCTACGTCGCGGCGACGCGGGCCGAGCGGCGGCTGGTGCTGCTGACCAAGAAGACCAAGACGCGCAGCAAGAGCGAGCACTATGCGCAGGAGCTGCTGTTTGACGAGCCCGGCCTGATCGTGGCTCGTGAGTTGGACGAGGTGCTGGACACCGGCGAGGGGCGCGACACGCTGAGCCACGAGGCCCCGGCGGGCGCGGCGCGCGAGCTGCGGAGGCGGGCGGCCGATGCCGAGCGGCGGGCGGCGCGGGCCGAGGCCGCGGCGGCGCTGGACGGGGTGGACGCGCCGGGTGCCGATCCCGACGCGATTGCGCGCGCGGTCGAGCGGTTCCGGTCCGCGGCGGCGCGAACGGCGGTCGCGGCGGTGTTTGACGCGACGGGCGGCCCGCCGGCGTGGGCTGCGGGGGAGGGTGCCGAGCGCGTGGGTGCCAGGCTGGCGGCCAGCGCGGCCTCGGCGCCTGAGCAGGGGGCGGCCTTTGTCCCCGCGCCCATGCCGCCGCCGATCGATATCAGCTTCACGATGCTGGATCAGTACTCGCGCTGCCCGGCGTGTTTCTACATGCGGCACGTGATGGGGCTGGGCGAGGCGCCGACCACGGCGCTCAGCACCGGCGGGATGATCCATCAGGCGCTGGAGTGGTTCGGCAGGGCGTGGCGCGATGCGGACGTCGAGGGGAACGACCCTCCGGACGGCGCGGCGCTCGCGGCGTTCGGGCGGCGGCTGTTCGAGGCGCAGCTGCGTGCGGGCGGCGAGGGCGACGCGCTGGCGGGCGATGAGCTGCTCGCGATGCTGGCGCGCGCGCAGGAGATGATGGAGGCCAACCGCGCCGAGATTCTGGAGATCGAGCGGAAGATCGTGATGCCCTACGAGCTCGACGGCGTCACGCACCGGCTCATCGCCAAGCTGGACCGTGTCGACCGGATCGACGCGGGCGTGCGGATCGTCGACTACAAGACGGGCGGGGCGAGCAAGGCCAAGCTCGAGCCGAAGAAGGACGACCTGCAGCTGGGCATCTACGCGATGGCGATCCGGCACGAGATGCCGGAGGTGGGGGGCGTGGCCGAGTACTGGATGCTCAGGACCGGCGAGCGGGGTGTGATCGATCTCGACTCGATCGACGAGGCCAAGGTGCGCGGCACGATCGACAAGGCGGTGCGGGGCATGCTGGCCGGCGAGTTCCCGCAGTCGTCGGGGTATTCCTGCAGCGGGCTGTGCCGGCTGCTGGTTGCGGGCGACGGGGGCGACTGATCGCCGGGGCGAGTGGGGATCGCGACCGGCGTGAGCGCGGGGTCGGCGTGCGTTTTGGGTTCCGGGGTCAGGGGGCGACGTCCCAGCGGAGCGAGCCTTCGGTGGCGGCGAAGCCCCCTCCTCGCGCGGTCGAGTACCCCTCGGGCGGCGTGATGGTGAGGGAGGGGCTGGGGGTGATCCGCCAGTCTCGCCCGGCGCCGCCGTCGACGAGTTCGATGCCGCTCTCGGAGAGGAGGCATCCGTTGAGTGTCAGTCCGTCCTGGAGTTCGACCGTGCCGAGCGAGCCGAGCACGTGGATGAGGCCGTTGATCTGGGTCGCGTAGGAGTCGTTGAGCTGGGAGTCTGAGGAGCCGCGGTAGGGCGTGTGCCCGGGGTTCAGGTTGACCCCGATCGAGCTCTCGCTGAGCGAACTGGAGCCGGTGCGGAACGAGACCTCGTCGCTCAGGCTGGTCGTCCGAATCAGGATGGTGGGCATGTTGGGTTGGGCGGGCTCCATGATCAGGTCGTCGAACTTGATTTTGGCGCCCATGCCCACGTCGATCAGCAGCGTGCCCACGATCCTGGACTTGTCGAGCTTGAGCTGGTCCCATGCCGGGACCGAGAGGAAGTAGATCCCCTCGGCGTTGGCGGCCCCGTACGGGTTCGCGCCCGGCGAGAGCAGCCCGGGCTCGAAGGTGCCGTAGTGCGAGGTCCAGGAGATGGTGGTCGCCCGCGCCTTGTAGAGATCGAACACCGACGACGGGGGCATGTCCTTCGGTGTCGCCAGGATGTCCCGGTTCCCGGAGATCGTGCCGGTGCCGGTGATGAGCCCCGCCTCGACATCGCCGATGATCTCGACCGAGTTGTGGAACGTCCCCATGGCCCCGAGCGGCGCGTCGGGCGAGACGAGGCTGGGTGTGCTGGTCAGGGAGAGGACGTTTTTGCTGGTGTAGAAGCCCATCCTGAGCACGTCGAGGGGAGAGCTGCCGCTCTGGGCGAGCTCGACGCTCAGCGAGCGGCTTGCCTGCCCGACGACCGCTGTGCACCGCACCCGCACGGGGTCGGCCGGGTCGTCGAAGAGGTCGCCGTCGGTCTCGTCCTCGAGTTCCCAGGTGTAGCTCCCGCCGCGGAAGCCCCCGCCGCTGAGGAGTTTGGCCGAGAGGTCCGGGGCGCTGCCGTAGACGGTGCGCCACTCGGGTGTTGTCGCGATCAGCTGCAGCAGGTGGTCGAGCCCGCCCTGGGCGACGAGCGCGGCGTCCGCGGCGTCGCGCTGGGTCATCGCGGATCGGATCCCGACGCGGCTGGACTGGATCGCCGTTGCGCCGATCACGGTGACGATGATCGAGAGTGCGAGCACCAGCACGTACGCCGAACCCCGGCGCGTTGTTGGTCGGTTGTGCGGCATGTCCGGTCCTCCCATCGCTAGTTCCTCGGGCGTCCGAGCGCGGCCACGCCCATCCGCCTCGGCGAGGACCCGTCCTCGAACCGCACCTCCAGATCGACGAAGGTGACGACATCGGTGTCCGTGGCGTACGAGGCCTGATCGACGAGGCCGTTGGCCGATCGCAGCCCGCGCAGCACGGTCGTCTCCCCCGAGGGCGCGGTCACCATGACCGTGATCCGCTTGAGCCCGGTCTCGGTCACGCTGGTCAGGCTGGTGTCCGCCGGGCTCACCCACTTCACAGAGACGGACCAAGCCCAGCCCGCCGTGCCCTCGATCTCTGCGCCGGATCTGCCGGTGAGCTTGCCGCCGCCGGACTCTGAGAAGCCGTGGTAGTCGTCCACGTCGTCCCAGCTCGCCCGGGTCGCGGCCGATTCGCCCTCGAGTCCGAACACGGCGGTCACCCCCGCCTCCGGCTCCTCGTACCGGCACTGCCGGATCTCGTCGAGCAGCATCCGCGCCAGGCGGCGACCCTCGAGCGAGCGGGTCGCGGCGAGCGAGTTGGACGAGGCCGCGGCGTGGACGTGGAGCGCGCCGGCGATCACCACGCTCACGATCACCATGGAGATCGTGGCCTCGACGAGCGAGAGCCCGCGGCGAGCGAGTTTGTGGTGTGTGCGCGGCGGCATGGGCGGTTACTCCGGTGGCCCGAGGGTGGTGTAGGTGCCGTACACGCGGATCATGGCGTCGTCGCTCCCGTTGGCGCCGGTCCATGTGTCCTTCTTGCCCGCGTTGCTCGAGATCTGGTATGCGCCCGGCGAGATGCTGTCGGTGTCCTTGAGCATGCCGAGCTTCACGCCGGCTTGCCCCTTGTCGTGGGTGCCCAGGACGATGGCGAGGCGTTCGCCCTTGGCGAGATCCGGCAGGCCGGAGAAATCGAACTCGCGCCACGCCCACCCGGTTGTCGCCGATGACGTGTTCAGCCACACCCACCCGAGGGAGTTCTCCGATGGATCGCCGCCCGGGTTGGTGTACCGGAGTTCGAGGGAGTAGGACTCGCTCCGGGACCTTGTGATCTCGATTCTGCATTCCACGCGGGTGACCGTCCAGCTGAGGGTGTTGCTGGGCAGCGTCGGCTCGAAGGTCTGCGCGATCCAGATCTTGCTGCTCACGGTCGAACCGGAGTTGCCCGACTCGTCGTCGCTGGAGACCAGCAGCGTCTCCGGGCTGGTGACGGGTTCCTGGACCTCGGCGACACCCGAGCCGGTGTAGGTGCTCACGGCGGCGGTCAGGCCGAAGTCCTGCACGCCGGTGGCGAGTGTCTCGGGCGTCGCGCCGTTGATCGATCGCGTGAGCGCGGAGGGGTCCGAGCCGGCGATCGAGTAGACGATCTCTTCGGGCGCGTCGTCGGGGTTGATGCCCCGGTTGGGGACGCTCAGGGTGAGGGTGTCCGAGCCGTTGAAGCGCAGGGACTGTGCGGTCTCGATGTCCTGTCGGAGTTCGTTGAGCGCGACCTCCATCTGCAGCTCCCGCTCGGCCCGGCTCCGCTGCGAGGTGATATCGCCGGTGGTCAGGATCATCATGCCCATGAGCGCGCCCATGAGCACCGAGAACACCATCAGCGACATCAGCATCTCGACGAGTGTGAACGCCCGGTGTCGGGTCGTGCGGAGATGCCCGGGTGCCGCCGTCATTTCCTGAAGATCCTTCCCGACGGGTGCTCGACCACCACGGTCGCCTGGTGACCGCCGGCGCTCAGCAGCAGCTCGCCGCCGGTGTCGGGCAGCCCGTACCCGCTGAAGACGATCGTGGAGTCTCCTCCGAAGTCCACCGTGTCGATCGAGACGTGGTAGGGCTCGCCGGAGAGCTCGACGGTGAACGGGTCGCTCGAGACGCGGAGCGATTCGGCGTCGAGGAGTGTGTAGAACGATGTCGAGCCGACGACCGAGAACACGATGCGCTGCGCTGCGCCGCTCGTGCGGGCGAGGGAGCGGGAGTGCTCGAGGTCGTTGGTGAGACGGACCGCGGCCGACTCGACGCGCGTCCGCTGGATCGAGTTCTGCATGCGGGGCACCGCCATCGCGCCGACCGCGGCGAGGATGACCATGACGATCACAAGCTCGACGAGCGAGAAGGCCGCGGGCGTCGATGCCCGAGCCCCGCCCCGCGCCGGTCGAGACCGGCGCGCGCTGGACAACCAGTTGGGGTGCGGATCTGACGGGGACATAGAGATCTGGTCGGCCAGCGCCGCGCCCGATATTAGAGGAACCCCGAGTATGGGCGGTAGCGGGCTGGCACGGGCGCTCCCTGGGCGTTATCGGGCGGGAACGGACGCCCGCGCGGACGCGCCGGGACCAAAACGACCAACGCCGCAGACCTGTGGGCCTGCGGCGTTGCGTTGAGTGGAGGCGAAGAGACTCGAACTCTCGACCTCTTCCATGCCATGGAAGCGCTCTACCAAAACTGAGCTACGCCCCCAACGTGGGTATGTCGCCGGACCGGTGGGCCCGAGCGGCGAATGGTAGGAAGCCTGATCCGGTCGTCAAGCGCCGCGCGGCCGGGGCCCGCACGGCTCTCTTCGTCCCGATCGGCTCCCGAATACAGCCGAGCTCGGGCGAATGTGCCGGAAGCCTATCCAGGAGGGGCGGGCGAGCGGCCCGGCGAGAGGAGCCGGTCGGCGGCGTCGCGGACCAGGGCGGCGGGGATGTGGTCGATCCGGCACCGGTCCGGGTGCTCGTCGGCGAGCTGGTCGGGCAAGAGAGGCTCGGGGCCGACCTCGCCGGCGGCGAGGCGGATCTCGCGGGGCGGGGCGGTGCCGTCGGCGGGGCGCTCGGGCAGGATCGTCCAGCGCGGGTCGGTGGGGCCGAAGAGGGCGATGGTGGGGGTGCCGAAGGCCGCGGCGAGGTGGCGTGGGCCGGTGTCGTTGGTCACCAGCAGGCGGGCGCGGGCGAGGATGGCCTTGAGCGAGGCGAGGGTCTGGCCGTGCTCTGCCAGAAGGACGGGGTCGGCGGTGCGGCAGGCGTCGCGCACGGCGTGGGCGACGTCTTCTTCTCCCGGGCCGGAATTGACGAGCACCCGCAGGCTGTGGCGGGCGGCCAGGTCGTCTGCGATCTCGGCGAAGCGCTCGGCGGGCCAGCGCTTGGCGGGGTTGTTGGCGCCGGGGTTGAGGACGGCAAAGTGCGGCGGCCGGTCGGTGGGCCGGCCGCCCTGGTGCGCCCCGATGCCGGCGGAGGCGAGGACCCGGTCGGCCTGCTCGCGGTCGCTCTGGCCGAGCGGGAGTTCGAGCGCGGCGTCGGGCGGCAGGACGCTCATGGCGTCGTTGAGCTCTTCGAAGGGCGGTGGGGGGTCGCCGAGCAGCGCGCGGCCGGCGGCGAAGTAGTAGGCGCAGGCGGGCACCGCGGCCCAGCGGCGCTTGTTGATGCCCTTGCTCGAGCGTTCCGGGGCGTGGAGCCGGTGCGTGAGGAGCAGGCCCCGCCCGTCGCGGTCGTAGCCGATGCGCCGGGGGATGCCGGCGATGCGCGTGGTGAGGGCGGTGGAGAAGGAGTTGGTCAGCAGGAGGGCCGCGTCGAAGCGGAGCGGGCGCACGCGTGCGGCGACGCGTTTGGGGCCCATGACGCCGGATGCGCGCTCGATGACGATCTCGTCGAGGAGGGGTGTGCCCTCGAGGAGTGCTGCGACGCCGGGCCGGGCGAGCCCGGCGATGAAGGAGCCGGGGAGTGCGTCGCGGAGCAGGCGGAGCGTGGGCGTGGCCATGACTACGTCGCCGAGCCACGAGGGCAGCACCACCAGCAGCCGGCCGGGCTTGGTGGGCGTTCGGGTGGCGCGGGGGTTGTCGGCGGGGGTGGTCACGGCGATCGCAGGATACGGGCGGCGACGGCTGCGAGGTCGGGGAAGTCGCCGTCGGGGCCGACGCGGACGCAGCGCGTCGGGTCGATCCCGGCCCGGCACCCGGCCTCGACGTCGCGCTCGGCGTCGCCGACCATCCAGCTGGTGGCCAGGTCGAGTTCGAGGTCGCTTGCTGCGGCGAGGATCATGCCCGGTTGGGGCTTGCGCCAGTGGTGCTCGACGTTGTACGGCTCGACCACGCCGATCGGGTGGTAGGGGCAGTAGTAGGTGCGTTCGAGGAGGGAGGATCCGGGCCTGTCCGGGTCGGGCAGCAGCTCGGCGACGCGGGCGTTGGTGGCCTCGACGTCGTCGATGGTGGCTCCGCCCCGCGCGACCGAGCCCTGGTTGGTGATCACCACGAGGAGGTAGCCGGCGCGTCGGAGTTGGAGGCAGGCGGTGTCGACGTTGGGCAGGAGCCGGACCTGCGCCGGGTCGGCGAGGTCACCCCAGCGCCCGGAGAACGCCTCGTCGGGCAGTTCGGCGTTGGCGATGAGTGTGTCGTCGCGATCGAGGAAGACGGCGGGCCGGGTCATGCCCGGAGCGTATGGCGCGGGGGGCGGTCAGGGCCGGTCGGAGGTCTGGCACGCTCCGAGCGGTTCGATGCCCCAGAGCCAGGCGATGTTGGCGAGCTCGACCCGGGTGCGGACGTGGAGCTTGCTGCCGAGCGAGACGCGGTGCCGTTCGACGGTTTTGATGGAGCGTTGCATGGCCTCGGCGATCTGGGCGCTGGAGAAGCCGGTGGCGATGCCGCGGAGCACGAAGAGTTCTTTTTCTGAGAGCGATGCCAGCGGCCCGCACTGCTCGGCGGAGATGGTGATGGTCTCGATCTGCGACTGGCGGCGGTGGGTGGGCGTCCACCGCGCGAGCGTCAGGAGCAGGGTGCTGGGGCCGGAGGTGTCGAGCAGGCGGTAGGTCGCGAGGGACCGTGCGCGGGCGAAGGGGCCGTCGATGAGGACGGGCTGGCCGAAGAGCAGCGTGCGCTTCTGGGCGTCCCGGTGGACGTCGCCGATGGCGGGGGTGAGGAAGCGGGTGAGCGGGGTGTCGATGACCTCGGCGCGGTCCGACCCGGCGAGCAGGTGGGCGCAGGCGGTGTTGCAGTCGAGGATGCGGCCGGTGCTGTGCAGCACCGCGACGGCGCAGGTGGTGTCTGCGGTGAGCGCATCAAACAGCACAGAGCTGGTGCCCGTGCGCCATCCCGGGCGGCCAACAGCGTCCGGTACTAACTCCGGTTTAATCTGCGCGTCCATCGAGAACCTCGGGGCGGTGCGTGGTGCGTACTGATCCCCACTGGAGAGACAGCCCGGCGATGTGGCCCGAGCGTGACCAGGTCCGAAAGAAAAAGTTCGCACGGCCAGAATCGGCCGCGGATTCGGGGGAAACGCCGGCTGTTTGGGCCGGTCCGCGGGCGCGGGCGCAAGAAAAAGGGCACGCCAGAGGGCGTGCCCGGGAATGCAAGGGTTTTGCGGGCGGAGTGGTCAGGCGATGGTGATGCCGTCGTCCAGGTAGACGTCCTGGATGGCGTGCAGGAGGCCGGCGCCCTCGCGCATGGGGCGTTGGAAGGCCTTGCGTCCGGAGATCAGGCCCATGCCGCCGGCGCGCTTGTTGATGACGGCGGTGCGGACCGCGTCGGCCAGGTCGCTGGCGCCCTTGCTCTCGCCGCCGGAGTTGATGAGCGGGACGCGTCCCATGTAGCTGTTGATGAGTTGGTAGCGGCAGAGGTCGATGGGGTGGCCGCCCTTGCCGTTCTCGTCGCAGCCGGAGAGCTCGGTGTAGACCTCGGTGCGGAACTTGCCGTAGGAGGAGTCGCCGGAGTTGAGGGCCTTGTACCCGCCGTTGTTGGTGGGGAGCTTCTGCTTGACGATGTCGGCCTGGATGGTCGAGCCGAGGTGGTTGGCCTGTCCGGTGAGGTCGGCCGAGCTGTGGTAATCGACGCCGTTGACCTTGAAGGCGCTGTTGCGGAGGTAGCACCAGAGGACGGTGACCATGCCGTAGGAGTGGGCCTCGGCGAACATGTCGGAGACGTACTGGATCTGCTCGCCGGAGTTTTCGCTGCCGAAGTAGACGGTGGCGCCGACGGCGCTGGCGCCCATCTCGAAGCACTGGCGGATGTTGCCGAAGGGGATCTGCTTGGCCTGGTTGGGGTAGGTCAGGAGTTCGTTGTGGTTGAACTTGACCATGAAGGGGATCTTGTGGGCGTACTTGCGGGCGACCGAGCCGAGCACGCCGTAGGTGGAGGCCACCGCGTTGCACCCGCCCTCGATGGCGAGCTTGACGATGTTCTCGGGGTCGAAGTACTCGGGGTTGGGGGCGAAGCTGGCGCCGGCCGAGTGCTCGATGCCCTGATCGACCGGGAGGATCGAGACGTAGCCGGTGCCGGCCAGGCGGCCGGTGTTGAGGAGCCTCTCGAAGTTGGCCAGCACGTTGGGGTTGCGGTCGCTGTGGCTGACCACGCGGTCGACAAAGTCGGAACCCGGCAGATGGAGCGAGGTCTTGGAAACGGCTTTGGACTCGTGGCCGAGCAGGTCTGCGGCGTCGGCACCCAGGATCTCGCGAACGTTGATGGTCAGGTCGGGCATGGGACGGATCTCCTTGCCAGACAATAGACGCGCGCGCAGACTTTTTTGCGTGGTGCCGATTCCCGAAAGCGCGAGAAAGGCCGCTTCCGGGACGTCCCGGGAGAGCCCCGGACCGCGCCGGAGCATCCGGCGGCGGGATCGGGCGGGCCGGCCGGTTGTTTCATCGGCACGGGGGACGCCGGGCGCGTCGCGACGCCAAAGAGGGCACGCGATGGCTGAATCGCGTGCCCCCGTGGAACCCTCAACGTTTCGGGCTCCGACGATGGAGTTCGGCATGTCGGGCCGTCTCACTCCGGGAGGATGACCCTGTCGATGACGTGGACCACGCCGTTGACCGCGTCGATGTCGGTCTTGACCACGCGGGCGTTGTCCACGCGGAGCTGGCCGTCGGCGATGTCGATGACGACCTTCTGGCCGTTGAGCGTCTGGGCCATGCCGGCCTTGACCGCGTCGGCGGCGTAGACGCGCCCGGCGACGACGTGGTACTTGAGGATCGACGCGAGCTTGGCCTTGTTCTCGGGCTTCAGCAGCGACTGCACGGTGCCCTTGGGCAGTGCCGCGAACGCCTCGTCGGTCGGGGCGAAGACGGTCAGCTCGGTGTCGCCGGTGAGGGCGGGCACGAGGCCCGCGGCCTGCGCGGCGGTGAGCAGGGTGCTGAACATGCCGGCGCTCTCGGCGACCTCGGCGATGTTGTCACCGGCGGGCAGGATCACGCTGTCGATGACGTGGATCACACCGTTGGAGCAGTCGATGTTGGCCGTCACCACGTTGGCCGCGTCGATGCTGACGCCGCTGGTGCTCGAGGCGAAGTTGATCCGCTGGCCATTCAGGCTGGTGGCGCCGGAGAGGCGGGTGACATCACGGGCGGAGAGTTCGCCGGAGACGACGTGGTACTTGAGGATCGCCGCGAGCTTGTGCTTGTTCTCCGGCTTCAGCAGCGACTCGACGGTGCCCTTGGGCAGCTTGGCGAACGCGTCGTCGGTGGGGGCGAAGACTGTGAAGGGGCCGTCGCCGGCGAGGGCCTCGGCCAGGCCCGCGGCCTTGGCGGCGGCGAGCAGCGTGTTGAACGCACCGGCCTTGGAGGCGGTGACGACGATGTTGTCGCCCATCTCGGTGTGCGCGACCGTCATCACCGAGGCGGTGGTCGCGTCGGTCATCTCGGTCTCGCAGGCACTGGCGGTGCTCGACGAGCACTGGCCGAAGGCCGTGCCGGCGGCGGCGGTGAGGGCGAGAAGGGCGGTGGTGGTGCGGGTCTTCATGGCGTGGTCTCCTTAGGTTCTGGTGCTTGAGGTTCTGGTACTTGGGGTTCTGGTCTGTCGCGGATCTCGCTGATCCGGTGTCGAGCCTGCAGGCGGACGGCCGGGGAATCGGGGTGAGCCGGGCGGCGGATGCAGGGCGGGTCGGAAATATCGGGAAGGCGAAAAACCTTCCGCCGGGGTGCATCCGGGCGGGCTGGAGCCTCGATGCGCACCCCGGCTGAGATCTGAGGTTTGTCTGATGACAGCTGTGGTACCATGTGTCCGTCGGCCGTCGGAGCTCTTCTGGAGTCCGATCCGCGGAGCCCGACCGAGGAGAACGATGAGCACCGCCGAATCACTCCTGGACCGTGTCGCTGCGGGCGGAGAGCACTCCGCCGAGGCGCTGCTGGACCGCTACGGCGGGCTGGTGTGGTCTCTGGCGAGGCGCTTCTGCGCCGACCGGACCGAGGCCGAGGACGCGGTGCAGGAGATCATGGTCGAGGTGTGGAAGAGTGTGCGGCAGGGCCGGTACGACGCGAGCAAGGGTTCGGAGACGACGTTTGTCGCCACGATCGCCCGGCGCCGGTTGATCGACCGTCTCCGCCGCCGCCGGCTGAAGACCTCAGAGCTCGCGATGGACGTCGCGTCGCCCAGGGCCGCGACGACGCCGGCGGATGAGCTGACAGAAGAAGCCCGGGCCGCGTCCGAGGTGCTCGAGCGTCTCTCCGAGGCGCAGCAGACGGCGATCCGCATGGCCGTGCTGCACGGGCTGACGCACGAGGAGGTCGCCGCGGCGACCGGCATGCCGCTCGGGACGGTGAAGACGCACATTCGTCGGGGGCTGATCAAGATGCGCGCGATGTTGGCGTCAGCGGGGTCGCAGCCGGGCACAGCCGGAAAGGAGGCGCTGTCATGAACCATTCCATGCACGATGACCGTCTCCTGGAACTGCTGGCCGACCGTGAGGTCGAGAGCCTGAGCGACGCCGACCGCGCCGAGCTCGACGCGTTGCTCGCCGAGACGCCCGACGCCGACGACGGCTCGATGGAACAGGCCGCGGTCATGGCGATGCTCGGTTCGCTCGGCGTGGCCGAGGAGATGCCCGCCGATCTCCGCCGCTCGACGCTCGCAGCGATCGAGTCTGCAGACACACCGGCCGCCGGTTCGGCGCCCGAGACCGCCGCCGCGCCCGAGCCGGCGCTGCGCTTCGCGGGCTCGTCCGAAGCGTTGCCGCCGCCCCGCGTGTCGATGATCGCGTGGTCGGGCTGGATCGCCGCCGCGGCGTGCCTGGTGGTCGCGGGCCTGACGGTGTTGAACTCGCCGCGTCCGCTGCCCCCGGCCGAGGCCCGCGACCGGTTCCTGCAGACCACGTCCGACGTGGCCGTCGCGAACTGGGGCGACTGGGACAACCCGGAGCAGCCCGGCGTGACCGGCACGATCGAGTGGAGCGAGTCGGCCCAGAAGGGCTACATGACCTTCGAGGGCCTGGCTGTCAACAACCCGACGGTGGAGCAGTACCAGCTCTGGATCATCGACGAGCGCGGCATGGATCAGCGCATCAGCGGGGCGATCTTCAACGCCGATGCGCAGGGGCGGGTGGTCGTCGAGATCGATCCGGCGATCGAGGTCCACAACGCCGCGGCGTTCGCTGTCACCATCGAGAAGCCGGAGGGCGTCTGGGTGTCGGACATGTCCCGCCGGGTCGTGATCGCGGCTCTCGACAGTTAGTCCGCCGAGTCGCGCCGCAGAGAGAGCATTCTGCCATGAGCATCCGTATCGAACGATCGGGCCGGGGGTTCTGCCTCTCGGCCGAGACCCGCCTGCCGCGGCCTGTCGATGAAGTGTTCCCGTTCTTCGCCGACGCCCGCAATCTGGACCAACTCACCCCCGCGCGGGTGCGGTTTGAGATCCTCACGCCGGGTGAGATCCCGATGGCGACGGGCACGCTGATCGACTACCGCATCCGCGTCCGCGGCGTGCCGGTGCGATGGCGCACCCGCATCCGCGACTGGGACCCGCCGCACGGGTTCATCGACGAGCAGATCCGCGGCCCGTACCGGTGGTGGATCCACCGCCACACCTTCGAGCCCGACGGGGAGACGACCATCGCCCGCGACGAGGTGGAGTACGGGATTCTCGGAGGTTCGCTCGTGCACGGGTTGTTCGTCAAACGCGACCTCGAGCACATCTTCGCCTACCGGGCCGAGCAGATGGCCAGGCTGTTTGGCGGGTCGTCGCCGGTGGGGTCGGTAGCGCCGAGCGAGCCCGTCGCGGTGTGATTCAGCTCGAGCGCCAGCGCTGCACGATCGGCACGCGCCGGCCGCTGCCGAACGCCACGGTCGTGACCTTGATCCCGACGGGCGTCTGCTTGCGCTTGTACTCGTTGATGTCGATCAGCCGCGTGATGCGGGCGACGAGGTCGCGGTCGAACCCGGTCGCGGCGACGATCGAGGAGACCGCCTGCTTGTGCTCGACGTACCGCTCGACGATCTCGTCGAGCACGTCGTAGGGGGGAAGCGAGTCGTCGTCGCGCTGGTCGGGGGCGAGCTCGGCGCTGGGGGGCTTCTCGATCGTGCTGATCGGGATGGGCGACTGCGTGAAGCCGGCCTCGGCGGGGTGGGCGTTCATCCAGCGGGCGAGGGCGTAGACGCGGAGCTTGGGGACATCGCTGAGCACGGAGAGGCCGCCGTTCATGTCGCCGTAGAGCGTGCAGTAGCCGACGGCCAGTTCGCTCTTGTTGCCGGTGGTCATGAGCAGCGCGCCGGTGCGGTTCGAGAGGGCCATGAGGATCGTGCCGCGGGCGCGGGACTGGAGGTTCTCTTCGGCGAGATCCGGCAAGGTCGCGCCGAGGGCACGCTCGTCGATCGACGCCAGCGCCGGATCGATCGATTCGCGGAACCCGTCGAAGGGGGGCGCGATGGGCACGGTGATGCACCGCACGCCGAGGCGGCGGGCGAGGTCGTAGGCGTCGGCGAGGGCGTGGTCGCTGGAGTATTTGCCCGGCATGGCCACGCCGAGGACGTTGTTCGGCCCGAGTGCCGCGGCGGCGATCGCGCAGGTCACGGCCGAGTCGATGCCTCCCGAGAGCCCGAGGAGCACCTTGCGGTGCCCGGTCTTGTGGAGATAGTCGCGAGCGCCGAGCACGAGGGCGCGGAAGAGCAGCTCGTCGTCTGACTCGGTGAGGACGGGGTCGGCGGGCCCGTCGTGTGCTGCGCCGGCGTTTGCCGGCGTGCTGCCAGCGGGCTGCGGGACGTGCACCAGGGTGATCGCGTCTTCGAACCCGGGCCCGAAGCCCAGGGGGCGTCCGCCCGCGCCGTACGCCGCGGCGTGTCCGTCGAAGACCAGATCGTCGTTGCCGCCGACCTGATTGACCGCGAGCACGTTGACGCTGTGCCGCGTCGCGTGGGCGATGAGGATGTCGCGGTGGCGCCTGCCTTTGCCGAGCACGAAGGGGCTGGCCGAGGGGCTGACGATCGTGTCGGCGCCGGCCTCGACCAGAGCCGCGACGGGGTCGGCGTCGTGCAGGTAGCGCGAGGCGAAGCCGGCGTCCTCGCCTTTCCAGAGGTCCTCGCAGATCGAGAGCCCGACGCGGCGGGTGCCGCCGGAGGTCGGGACGTCGATCACCACCGCCCGGTCGCCGGGCACGAAGTAGCGGCGTTCGTCGAAGACGTCGTAGGTGGGCAGGAGGCGTTTGTCGTAGTAGTCCACCATCGTGCCGTCGCGATAGGCCAGCAGGCTGTTGGCGATGCCGCTGCCCAGATCGTGGCGTGCGTCGGTGCGGTCGACCGGGAGCGGGCAGCCGAAGATGAGCGTGAGGCCGGCCGAATGCTTTTCACCGAGGGCCTTTGCCGCGTCGGCGCAGGCCTCGACGAAGCCCTCGTGCAGCAGCAGGTCGCGGGGCGGATAGCCGCAGATCGCCAGCTCGGGGAAGACGACCAGCTCGGCCCCCTGCGCCCGGGCGTCGTCGATCATCTCGGCCATGCGGGCGCTGTTGGCGGCCAGGTCGCCGACGGTCGGGTTGAACTGGATGAGTGCGGTGTGCATGCGGTGTGGGGGAGGGTATTCGCCGTGAGGGGCGCGGTCTCGCGTCCGCCGATCACTCGAGATCGGTGGTGTCGGCTTCCGCGGCCCCGATCGGCTCGGCCGCCTGCGCGGTCTGGCGCAGCAGCCTGTCCGGCCTGAGCCACACGAGCCCGGCCGCGGCCCCGGCGACGAGCACGATCGACTCGGTCCCGGTGATGAAGAGCGTCAGCACCGTGAGCGAGCGTGCGACCTCGTCTGCGGTCTGCCCCGTCGAGGCGGCCAGCCCGAGCGTGCCGGCCATCCAGACCGTGCCGGCCTCGCGGGCCCCGAGCATGCCGAAGGGGCTGAGCATGCCGATGATGTAGTAGGCGCTGGCGACCAGCACCGCCTCTTCCCAGCCGAAGGCGATGCCGACGATCGAGCCGGCGACGACGAACCGCGCGGACATCACGCCGAGATCGAGCAGGCGGAAGACGACGCCCCCGGCCATGTCGATCGGTGAGGCGCCCATGTCGGCGGCGGTGTGCATGCGTTCGAAGTGGTCGGTGCGGGCCAGGCGGCTGACGATGGGCATGCGGACGCCGTCGATGACCTTGTGCAGCCGGGCCAGGCCCCGTTCGCCGCAGAACTGCCGCGAGATCAGCACCAGCGCCCCGCACATGGCCGCCGCGCCGCCGAGGCAGACCGCCCACCAGGTGGTGTCGAGCCCGCGTCGCCAGACGCTCGCGCCCATCGCGGGCACGTAGGCCGCGAGCATGACGGTGAACATGACGCCGTACCACGCGCCGATGGTCAGCAGCGGCACGCCGTCGCGCCGGTTGTTGATCGCCACCCGCGTGACCGTGCCGATCTTGAAGGGCAGGAACGCCAGGAACGTGCACAGCGCGTTGATCGCGACGTGGTCGATCGCCCGGACCTTCTGCACCGGGCGCAGCGTGATCCAGAAGAGCAGGCCGTTGATCAGGAGCGTGCCCGCGGAGAGCGCCAGCAGAAGCGCCACCTGCCCGACGCTCGCCTCGCGCAGGCGGGCGAGCTGCTCGCGGTTCTCATCCGAGAGCGCGACGCGCACGCACCAGCCCATCAGCCCCAGGCCGATCAGGAACCCCACGCTCTGCAGCACCAGCCGCAGCACGCGCCGAGGGCGCGGCTGTGTGTCGGTCGGGCCGGCCGTCACGGGGTGCCTTCCGGGGCGAGTTGCAGGAGGTAGCGGCGTTCGTCGGGCCAGACCATCGCTGCGCCGCCGAGTTCGTCGGCGAGGTTCCGCACGCTGTCGGGAGTGACGTCGGGGTCGTACCACCCGCTCTGCTGCAGGCGGCGGAGTTCGCTGTCGTTGACCAGCACCCAGCCGATGCCCTGCTCGCGCAGCCCGCGTGCGATCGCGTCCGCGGGCGTGGCCCGCATCAACTCACCCAGCGGCGAGGTGTCGTAGGTGGTGTGGTAGACCACGCCGGGGCCGAAGTAGAGCGGCGTGCTGTCGCCGACCAGCAGCACGAGGCCGTCATCGAGCGGGCGGGTGTTGCACCATCCCGCAGCACTCAGGTACGGCTCCTCGACCGCACGATCGGTGAACGTCGTGGGGTAGACGGGCAGGCCGATCCCGGCGCTCCCGCCCTGCTGCGACGCGTAGATACCGATCACGAACACCGATTGCGTCACGACGACGAAGCCCGCCAGCAGCGCCACACCGCCCCGCCCGTCGGGCCGGTCGCCGGCGAGGGTGCGGAGCCTCGCGACCGCCAGCCCCGCAGCCGTCGCGCCGATCGGCAGCAGCGGCAGTAAAAACCTCGATTGCAGGTGCGTGAAGGCCAGCCACGCCACGAGCTGTGCCGCGAGGCACGCTGCGAGGAGGAATCCGGTGATGTGGAGCCGGGTCCGCGACAGCAGCAGCACGACGATCGAGCCGAGCGTCAGCAGCGGCAGCACTCCCCATTGCGGGTTGGCCAGGCCCCGGAACCGCTCGACGGCGGGCGAGCCCGGGCCGGCGGTGGGGCTCGACCAGAGCAGCGTGCGGAGGCGATCGGCGGCCGAGCCGTCGAAGGAGTGGGCGCCTTGGTAGCGGGTGATCTGCTCGCCCGTCCAGTGGGCGGTGCCGAGCAGGTCGCTCGCGAAGGGGAAGACCGGGTTGCCGCCGTGGAGGGCGTTGCGGATGAGCCACGGGGCGAGGGTGATGAGCCCGACCACCGCGCCGGCAACAAGGGCGGGCAGGAGCGTCTTGCGCGCGCGCGGCGTCGCGACGATGAGCAGCAGCCCCGCGGGCACGCCGACGAAGAACATGGCCGTGGGCTTGAACCCGCACGCGACGCCGACGAGCAGGCCGACGAGCGCTCCACGTGAAACAGGAGACATCCGCTCCTGCGCGCACACCAGCAGCACGCCGGCGAGCATCGCGTTGACGCCGGCCTCGTTGTAGGCCAGCGAGCCGGTGACCACGGCCCACGGCGTGGCCAGCGCGAGGCAGCCGGCAACAGCGCCGGACCAGCGGGCGATCGGCCCGGTGATCTCTGCGCGGAGTGCGAGGCGCGTCGTTGCGCGCGCGGTGAGCCATGCCGTGACAACGACGAGCCCGGCGTGGAGACCCTGACAGGCCAGCAGCCGCCAGCCGTCGCCGGCGAGCAGGCCTCGGTCGAGCGGGACGAGTGTCAGTGCGCCCAGATGCATGAACGCTGCCTCGATGTAGCCGGGCAGGTAGGAATAGACGTTGTGCTCGAGCGAGGCGAGTCGTCCGGCGGCGAGCCACTCCTGCGGCAGTTGCAGGTGGTAGCTCAGCGCGTCGAACCCGCCGTATTCGGATCCCCAGAGCCAGCCCGGCGGCATGAGGGCGGCGACGATGAGCACCGCGGCTGCGGGCATCGCCAGCGCAGTGATGACCATCTGCCCGGGGCCGAGCGATGCGGGCCGGTCGCCCGCGCGACAGCCTTGCGCGATCTGCGCGATCGCCAGCCCGATCCCGATCACGCACGAGCCGATGGCGGTGACGCTGCTCAGCAGGCCGAGCACGCCGAGGAGGTGGCTGAGCGAGAACATGAGCGCGACGCCGACGGCGAGTTGGATGGGCGCAGCGTCCGGAGAGTCGCGCCAGAGCCGGCGGAGGGGCCACGCCAGGCCGTACGCCGCGGCGAGATAGACAAGCCCCGGCCAGAGCGACCCGAGCTTGAGCACGAGGCTGCCGAGGGCGATGAGGGGCGAGAGGCTGGAGCCGAGGAGGCTGACGACCAGCAGCGAGGCGGCGAGGGCCAGCGCGAGCAGGCCGGGGCCTCGCCAGTGGTTTGCGAGCGGGTTGTCCGGCTTGTGGGCCGCGTTTGCACCGGTCATGGGCGGGAGTCTACCCCCGGGGCCCGGTGGTCGTACCATTGGTCGATGAGTCCGCCTCCCGAGAGCACCAACCAGACCAGCGGCGAGTTCGAGATCCGGATCGAGGAGCCGCTGTGCTCGGTGTTTCGGCGCAAGCTGCGGGCCGAGGGGCTCAAGTACACGCCCGAGCGGGCGCAGGTGCTCGACGCGATTATCCACTTCGACGGCGTGTTCGAGGCCGAGCGGCTTCTGGACGATCTCAAGACCAGCAGCTTCCGCGTGAGCAAGGCGACGGTCTACCGCACGCTGAAGCTGTTGCAGGATGCGGGGATCATCCAGCGGGTGCTGAGCCAGGACGACCACGCGAAGTACCAGTTGGTGTACGGATCGACGCCGCGGGATCAGCTGGTCCGGCTGGACACGGGCGAGGTGCTCGATCTGGAGCTGCCGGAGCTTGTGGAGCTTCGCGACCGGATCTGTCGCGAGCACGGGTTGTCGCCTCAGGGGCACCGGTTGCAGATCTTTGCGGTGGGTGAGGGCGAGTAGTCATTTGTTGGAGCCCGGCCGAGTAGAGCCCCTCGCGCGAGCGAGGGGGGTGGTCGTGCGCGGGGCTTGTCCCCTCGCTTGCGCGAGGGGCTCTACGTGGGGGGTGTGGCGTGTCCCCTCGCTTGCGCGAGGGGCTCTATGAATTGGGCTTCGCTACTCGACTTCGTCGAGATCGCGCTGGTCGAGGGGACGGCTGATCTCGTGCTGGCCGCTGAACCATTTGTAGAGATCGGCCATGCGGGCCTGCTCGCTTGCGAAGGGCCACGTGGGTGCGTCGGCGGGGACGGGTCGGCCGGTGACGGGGCAGGTGGTGGGCGTGCGGGGCGGCAGGGCCATCTCGCGGAGCGCGGCGAAGGTGTCGCGCGACTCCCAGGCGCTCGGGCAATCGACCTCGACAGCGCGGGACTCTTCGCCGGTGGTGCGGAGGCGGAGGGTGGCGGTGTTGCCGGTCGGCAGCGCGTCGGCGATGCGTTCGGGCCACTCGATGAGCATGATCGCCGAGCCATCGGCGAGACGGTCCCAGCCGAGGGCGTCGAGGTCTTCGGCCGAGGTCAGGCGGTAGGCATCGACATGGACGACGGGCGGCTCGGTGCCGCGGGCGGGCGGGTATTCGTTGACGATGACGTAGGTGGGGCTGGAGACGAGGGCGGTGTCGATGCCGCGGGCGCCCGCGATGGTGCGGACGAGGGTGGTCTTGCCCGCGCCGAGATCGCCCTCGAGCGCAACGGTATCGCCGGCCCGCAGCAGCTCGGCCAGAGCGCTGCCGAGGCGTGCGGTGTCGTCGAGAGTGTCGAGTTCGAAGTGCAGGAGCATGATGGAACGGTACTCACCGGGAAGGAGTGGGGTCATGCGCCGTGGTCCCACCCGAGCGATTCGGCGTCGTGGGGCTTGCCGTAGGGGTCGATGATGGTCGCGCCGGGCTTCTCGCCGGGTTCGCAGGCGCGGACGACGCCCACGGGCCCGAACAGTGGGGGGTCGAGCGCCAGCGGCGGATCGGTGATCTCGGGGTGGCGGGGGTGGATGGCCATGAGCAGCTCGTAGTCCTCGCCTTCGCTGACGGCCTGAGCCCAGTCGCGGGCGCGGTGCGAGATGGGGAGCCTGGCCGCTTCGATCATCAGACGCATGTTGGAGGCGATGCCGATGCGTGCGGCGTCGCGCCCGAGGCCGTCGGAGAGATCGAGCATGGCGTGGACCCTGCCCGAGCGAGCGGCCGCCCTCCCGGCGGCGAGACGCGGCTCGAACTGCAGGTGCCAGCCGGAGTCGAACGAGGCGCCGACCTGGCCGGTGAGCCAGAGCTCGTCGCCGGCGCGCGCGCCGGAGCGGAGGATCGGTGACAGAGAGCCCCTCGCGCGAGCGAGGGGACCGGGCGCGGCACCGGCAGTCGCGCCGGGCGTGGTGTCGGGTTGGGTGTTGGGGGCGTGTCCCCCGGCTTGCGCCGGGGGCTCTATGGCGGGTACGTTCATTCGCCCGATGACGGTGGTCGTGATGGAGAGCGGCCCGGGGCCGAAGGCGATGTCGCCGCCGACGATGGGGCAGTGCCAGTGCGCGCCCCACTTGTGCAGCGCCTCGGAGAGTTCGCGGCCGTGCTGGTAGCCGTCGGGCAGGAGGCCGGTGGCCAGCCCCCAGCAGGGCTCGCCGCCCATCGCGGCGATGTCGGAGATTGAGCGCGCGACGGCCTTGCGGGCGATCAGGTCGATCGGTGTGCCGGTCTCGAAGTGGCGGCCCTCGACGAGTTGGTCCACCGTCAGCAGCAGCGTGTCGCCGGATGGTGTGCGGACCACCGCGCAGTCGTCGCCCGGCCCGACGAGGACATCGCCCGCCCCGGCGTTGATGCCGCCGGAGAGTGTGAAGATGTGGGCGAGGAGGTCGGACTCGTTCATGGGGGATTGTTGGCGAGGGCGAGCGGGCTCGGGGCTTGAGGGGTTTGGCTCCGGAGGAGCCTCGGATCGTTGCCAGGGGCCAGCGAGGCAACGCCGAGCGCAGCCCCTGGGATACGGCCATGCATCGACACCGCTCCGGAGGAGCGGCGGAAGACCTCCGCCTCAGTCCCACATGTAGCGTTCGTCGTGCTCCACGCCATGCGCCCGGAGCAGTTCAATGAACTCAGCGCGAAAGTCGCGGGTCTTGTGGTGCGTCTCTTGATTGAGGATGTACTGCTCGACCTGTTTCGCGTTGGAGGGGCTGACCGAGAAGACTCCATAGCCTTCCTGCCACTTGAATCCCTGATGGTTGGGGAAGGTCTCGTGCACCCAGACAGATGATCTGCCCTTGAGCTGTCGCATGAGGCTGGCGACCGAATCGTCGGTCCTCCAGCGGATGAGCAAGTGAACATGGTCGGGCATGCCCCCGATCGCGTACAGAGAGCCGCCGAGCGACCGCACGATGCCGCCCATGTAGCCGAAGAGCCGATCTTGGATCTCGGGCGCGATGAGCGGCTCCCGGCGTTTGGTGCTGAAGACGACGTGGAGCAGGATCTGAGACCACGTGGATGGCATGCGGGAGTCCCTGTTCCCTCCGCTCCTCCGGAGCGGGTTGGTGGTTTGCAGCCTACCAGGGACAGCGCACCGCGGAGCGGTGCTCGTCCCTGGCAACGATCCGGCGCTCCTCCGGAGCGAGGACTCGCAAGCTGCCACAAAGCGACACAGCCCGAAGAAGTAGCGACGAGCTCGGATCCGGCGCTCGCACGCCCCACGCTCGGCCAACAATGGCCGTATGGAACCCATCAGCGTCTTCGACATCTTCAAGATCGGCGTCGGACCCAGCAGCTCGCACACGCTCGGGCCGTGGCGGGCGGCCCAGCAGTTTGTGGCCAAGCTCAAGAAAGATGGGCGGTTTGACGCGGCGAGGCGGGTTCGGACCGACCTCTTCGGCTCGCTGGCCAAGACCGGGCGGGGGCACGGCACGGGCGTCGCGGTCATACTCGCGCTCTCGGGCGAGGACTACCGCACCTGCGACACCCGCGATATCGAGGGTCGGGCCAACGCCATCGCGGCCTCCGGATCGCTCAAGCTGGGCGGCGAGCGCGAGATCGAGTTCGTGCTGGCCGACGACCTCGTCTACCACATGACCGAGCGGCTGCCCTTTCACACCAACGGCATCCGCTTCGCGGCCACGCTCGACGACGGGGGCGAGGTGAGCGAGACGTACTTCTCCGTCGGCGGCGGGTTTGTCGTGCAGGAGCAGCACACGCTCAGCGAGCACCGGCAGGTCACGCTGCCGCACGGCGTCGAGACGGCGGCGGCGCTTCAAGGGCACTGCGATGCGCACGGCTGGACGATCCCGCAGCTGGTCATGGCCAACGAGGCGGCCTGGCAGGACGAGGCGACGACGCGGGCGCGGGTGCTCGAGCTGTGGCGGGTGATGCAGGAGTGCGTCTACCGCGGCTGTCACACCGACGGCACGCTGCCGGGCGGGCTGGATGTGAAGCGCCGGGCTGCGCGCATGAACCGCGCCATGCTGGGCGACGACCCGACGAGCCGCTCGTCACGCCCGATCGAGGACTGGTTCGGGCTGATCGTCAAGAGCACGAGCGACTTCACGCGGATCAACCGGTGGGTGAGCACGTTTGCGCTGGCGGTGAATGAGGAGAACGCGTGCTTCGGTCGGGTGGTGACCGCGCCGACGAACGGGGCCGCGGGGGTGATCCCGGCGGTGCTGATGTACTACTGGTGTTTCTTTGACCAGTCGGACGAGGACGGGGTGGTGGAGTTTCTGCTGACGGCCAGCGAGATCGGGAGTCTGTTCAAGAAGGGGGCGACGATTTCGGCGGCGATGGGGGGGTGTCAGGCGGAGATCGGCGTGTCGAGCGCGATGGCGGCTGCGGGGCTGGCGCATTGTCTGGGGGGGACGGTTGCCCAGTGCCTGATGGCGGCGGAGATCGCGATGGAGCACCATCTGGGGCTGACGTGCGACCCGATCGGCGGGTTGGTGCAGGTGCCGTGCATTGAGCGGAACACGATGGGGGCGATCAAGGCGATCACGGCTGCGAACATCGCGATCGGGAGCGACCCGGCCGAGGCCCGGGTGACGCTGGATGATGTGATCAAGACCATGTGGGAGACGGCGCAGGACATGGGGACGAAGTACAAGGAGACGGCCGAGGGGGGGCTGGCGCTGCATGTGAGTGTGAAGGTGGTGGAGTGCTGAGGGTGGGGCGTGCTCGGTGTTCGCAGACCTGAGCTAATGGTGGCCTTGGTGAAGGGCTGGCAGGCATCCTGCCTTCGGCTCCGGAGGAGCCCTGATCGTTGCCAGGGGCGCAGCCCCTGGTAGGCAGCACTTGGCCATTTCGCTCCGGAGGAGCGGCGGGAGCGTTCAATATCGCTGGATGGAGAGGCACTCCCTCCGCTCCTCCGGAGCGGGCTGGGTAGCGGCACTCCAACCAGGGGCAGCGATCGGCTGCGCCTCCCTTGCCCCTGGCAGCGGTCAGCGCTCCTCCGGAGCGGAAGGCGCGCAGGGTATACGCGCTCTTGTCGACAAGAGCGTGGGCGTTGCGAAGGTGAGGTCGCGTTATTACACCGACGCGGCCTGCTTGTTCAGCATGTCGCTGAATCGGTGTTCGTGGCGCTGCTTCCACTCGCCGCGGTGGTAGGCGTCGGAGGCGAGGATGGGGAAGAGCGAGGCGATCTCGCCGTAGACCATCTGTTCGTGGACGACGTCCACCTTGCCCCAGCTGCACGCCTCGCGGAGGGTGGAGCCCGAGAGCGCGCCGTCGCGGCTGTCGGCGACGGTCATCTGGATGGCGTACTTGTGCATGGCGACGTTGCCGCGGGCCTTGCCGCCGGCGCGGTCGTCGAGCAGTTCGGCGGCGACGACGATGTCCTGGGCGAAGTTCTTCGGCACGCCACCGCCGAGCATGAGCAGGCCGCTCTCGGGGTGGGCGAGCTTGATCTGGGTGACCTCGTGGAAGTCTTTGCCGGAGTCGACGGTGATGGGCTCCTTGCCCTGCTCGGCGCGCTCGACGCGGTGGAGCACGAGGCCGAAGCCGGCGGAGCAGTCGCTGAACGCCGGGCAGAAAATGGGCACGCCCTTGCGATAGCAGGTGGCGACGAGCGACTCGGCGTCGGGGTGGTTGTCGGCGAGGTACTTGCCCATGGCCTCGATGAGTTCACGCGAGGAGTAGGCCCCGGCGGGGAGGGCGTCGAAGATCTTCTGCGTGGTGTCGTCGCACTCGCGGAGCTCGTCCTCGTCGATATAGGTGTCGTAGATGCGGTCGATCATCAGGTTGCGGAGGGTGGTGTCGTCAACGGGCGGGGCCTCGGGCGAGCCGGGGGCCATGTAGTGCTTGAAGCCAAGGCCCTCGAAGAAGTCCTGATCGACGATGTTGGCGCCGGTGGAGACGATCGCGTCGACCATGTTGTGCTCGACGAGTGTCATCAGGGCCTTCTTGAGGCCGGCCGAGACCAGGGAGCCCGCGAGGGTCAGGATGACGGCGCAGTCTTTGTCGGCGAGCATCTGGGAGTAGATGTCCGAGGCGCGGGCGAGGGTGCGGGCCGAGTAGGCCATCTGGCGATAGCTGGCGACGACCGGGCGGGCGTCGAACTTGGTGATGTCGATGTGCCGGATGGGGTTGGCGAGCAGTTCGCCCTTGGTCCATTGGGTGGTCGGCTTCATGGATGAGACCTCTCTTGCGTGTGGCTCTCGTGTCGCCCGGCCCCCCGTGGCGTCGATGTGATGGACGAGCGGGCCCGGGGGTGTCGGGCCGCGAACGCTGGATTCTAGGAAGGCTTGGACCCGTCGTATAATCCCGCCATGGACACCAAGCCCCGTCCGAACGAGGACCGGTATATCGAGGTGCTGCGGTCGATGACGCCGGAGCAGCGGCTCCGGAAGGCCGCGGAGCTGTCGGAGTTGACCAAGGCGCTGGCCCTGGCCGGTCTCCGCTCGCGGCACCCGGGGCTGGACGAGCCGGAGTTGCGTCGGCGGGTGGTGGCGATGAGGGCGCGATGGGCCAGCTAGCTCTGCTCCGGCACGCGGTGGCGGCGCTTGACGCAGCCGGCGTGCCCTACATGCTGACAGGGTCCTACGCGTCGAGTCTGCAGGGGCAGCCCCGAGCGACCCACGATATCGACTTTGTCGTGAACCTCGAGCCATGGCAGATTCCGCGACTTCTCGTGGCCTTTCCCGAGGAGAGGTACTACTTCAGCATGGACGCGATTGAACACGCGGTCCGGGACCGTGGCATGTTCAACATTCTCGACATTGAGGAGGGGGACAAGATCGATTTCTGGTTGTTGACCGGAGAGCCGTTCGATCAGGCCCGGTTCGAGCGTCGGATCGAGGTGTCATTGGAGGGAGGGTCGCTCTGGGTCTCGACGCCCGAGGACACCATCCTCATGAAGCTGCGATGGTCCGCGGACGCCGGCGGGAGCGAGCGGCAGGCCCATGACGCCAAGCAGGTCTACGCCGTCTCGCGCGACGATATCGACGAGGCGTATCTGGACCGCTGGGCGGCGCGGTTGGGACTCGCGGCATCGCTCGCCGCGGTTCGTGCCCGCTGACGGTCGGGTTCACTCGAGGTAGGTGTACCCCTCCATGCCCTCGCTGTAGAACTTGAGCAGGTTCTTGGCCTCGCGGACGCTCAGCGTGCGGCTCTTGACGGCCCGCTCGACCTCGCGGCGCATGGCCTTGACGAGGGACTCGGGGTCGTACTGGACGTAGGAGAGGACCTCCTTGACGGTGTCGCCCTCGACGACCTCGTCGATATTCCAGTCGCCGGCGCCCTCCGACTCGTCGAAGGAGACGTGGACGACGTGGGTGTCGCCGTAGAGGTTGTGCAGGTCGCCCAGCACCTCCTGGTAGGCACCGAGCAGGAAGATCCCGATGTAGTAGGTCTCGCCCGGCTTGAGGTCGTGGAGCTCGAGGATCGGCTTGGAATTCTCGCGCCGGTCGATGAATTTGTCGATCTGGCCGTCGGAGTCGCAGGTGATGTCGGCGAGGATGCCGCGGCGGGTGGGCTCCTCGTCGAGCCGGTGGATCGGGCAGATGGGGAAGAGCTGGTCGATGGCCCAGTGGTCGGGCAGGGTCTGGAAGATGGAGAGGTTGGCGTAGTAGATATCGCTCAGGCGGCGGGGCAGGTCGACCAGGTCGTCGGGCAGCTCGCCCTTCTCGCGGGCCAGATCGAGCACGCGCTTGCCGATGGTCCAGAACAGCTTCTCGGAGGCCGAGCGGATGGGGAGGCTGAGGTAGCCGAGGTTGAAGAGGTTCATCGCCTCGTCGATCGCCTGAACCGCGTCGTGGTAGATCTCGACGAGGTTGACGCGGGGGCGCTCGATCGCCTCGTAGGCGTCGATGAGCTCGAGCACCGGCTGGGGGCGCTCGCCCTCGTCCTTGAGCAGCGCCTTGACCGATTCGGCGTCGGCGTCTGTCGGGAAGGTGCTGGCGCCCAGCACGTCGAAGACCAGCATCGAGCAGTGGCTCACCATCGCCCGGCCGGACTCTGAGAAGATGCGGGGGTGCTCGATGTGGTTGGCCTCGCAGGCGCTCTTGATGCGGTAGACGATGTCCGCGGCGTATTCGTCCACGGTGTAGTTGACGCTGGAGGGGCTGTTGGAGAGGCTGCCGTCGTAGTCGATGCCCATGCCGCCGCCGACGTCGATGGTGTCGAGCCCGGCCCCGAGCTTGGTCAGCTCGCAGTAGATGTGGGCCAGCTCGTTGACCGCCGCCTTGATCCGCCGGATATCGCCGACCTGGCTCCCGATGTGGAAGTGGATCATGTTGAGGCAGTCGGCCATGTCGTGCGACTTGAGGAACTCGACCGCGTGCAGCAGCTCGGTGGCGGTGAGGCCGAACTTGGAGCGCATCCCGGCGGAGCTCTCCCAGCGGCCGACGCCCTTGGCGCTGGGCTTGGTGCGGACGCCGATGCGGGGGCGGACGCCGTAGGCCTTGGCGTGCTTGACAATCAGCTCGAGGTCGCTGAAGCGCTCGACGACGGGGATGACGTGGCGGCCGAGCTTGCCGGCGAGGATCACGGTCTCGATGAACTCCGAGTCCTTGAAGCCGTTGCAGACGATGGGCATCTCGGGCAGGCCCTCGGTGAGAGCCATGACCGCCAGCAGCTCCGGCTTGCTGCCGGCCTCGAACCCGAAGCCGAGGTCGGCCGCGGCGTCGCGGAGGTCCTCACACAGGTGCCGCTGCTGGTTGACCTTGATCGGGTAGACACAGGAGTAGGTGCCCCGATAGTTGTGGTCGGCGATGGCGTTGTTGAACGCCTTGCGGATCTCGCGGAGCCGGTGGCGGAGCACGTCGGTGCACCGGATCATCACCGGCGTGCCGATGTCGCGCTCGGCGAGGCCCTCGATGAGCTCGTGGAGGTCGATCTGGCGGCCGGGGTCCTGCTCGGGGTGGACGGCCAGGTGGCCGAGCTCGTTGATCCCGAAGTAGCCCCCTCCCCACGAGGGGATGCCGTAGAGCTGCAGCGCGTCGGCGGCGGACCAGCCGGCGGCGGCGGAATCGGCGTCGGTCGGCGTGACCGCCTCCCCCGTGCTGGGTTGTGCAAGCCTTGTCATGGGTCGGTATCCGGTCGTTGCACCCCGGGGCGTCTGGCCCGGGGCGGGTGCGATCGCTGACGTTTGCTCGCCCGGCCCCTTCGCCCGCGGGTGCCTCCCGAGCGCCCGCAGCCGACCCATGCCGAGGAATCGCCGCGGGGAAGTATTCGGGGCGAGAGCGGGGAGGGCAAGCCTCGATCCCGCCGCGTCGGCGTGCTTTTCGGGGTTGCCGGTGCGTTCAGGCCGTGGCGAACGCCTCTTTGCCCAGCACCTGCTCGGCGTAGTCGTTCATCGAGTCGCGCAGCTCTTCGAAGCTCTCCAGGACGTAGAGGACGGGCTGATAGTGGTCGATCTCGAAGGGGGTGTCGCAGACCCGGTCCATATCGAACGGGCGGCGGTCCACGTCGTCGCTCTCGAGGGCGTGCAGGCTCTCGCCGATGCTGGAGATGAGGCCCGAGCCGTAGAGCTTGACCTTGCCGCGTTCGCGGATGAGCCCGAACTCGACCGTGAACCAGAACAGGCGGCCGAGGCGTTCGATGTGGTAGGGGTCGTCGCAGAGCAGGGCGGCCTTGCCGTAGGTCTGGAGGAACTCGGCGAAGACCGGGTCGCAGTGCAGCGGCACGTGGCCGAAGACGTCGTGGAAGATGTCCGGCTCGGGGAGGTAGTCGAGCTTCTCCTTCGGCCGAATGACGATGGTCGTGGGGAACTGCCGCTTGGCGAGACAGGCAAAGAACGCCTTGGCCGGGAGGTAGCCGGGCACCGGGCGGCTCTGCCAGCCGGTCAACTCCGCCAGGCGCGAGTTGACGTAGGAGACCTTGGGCACGTGGTCCTCGTCGAGGCCGAGCCGGCGGACGCCGTCCAGGAACACCTCGGAGGCCTGATCCTCGAGCAACTCCATGCGGCGGTCGACCAGGGTGGCCCACACGTCGTGGTCCTCCTGGGTGTAGCGGTCGAAGTGCTGCGTGCAATAGAAGGTTTCGGGGTCGATCTCGTCGGCGTGTTGGAAGGCCGCCCGGTCGGCCGCGGCCTGGGCCCTGGCAAACTCTTCGCCGTCGATCACGTCGGTGTAGCGGATATCAGCTCGCATGGTCAACCTCCCGAGAGCCCCGTCAGTCTGAGGGCATCACAGACATTGTACGTGGCTCTTGAGGGGGCGGATGTTTCGAGGTAGGCTGCGGGCCAGCCGCGGCGGCGCTTCCGCCGGATGCGGTGAGGAGGACACCTCATGGTCATCGATCCGAAGCTGTACGAGAAGGTCTCCGGCCGCTCGGCCGACCCGTCGCGCCTGATGGGGGAGACGCTGGCCAAGAGTGCCAGGGCGCAGTCAGAGCGTGACGCGCTGCCGAAGGGCTTCTCCGGAGGCTGGCGAGTGGCGCGCATCCCGGGGGTCTTCGCCCAGTTCTGGCACTTCTGGCAGCTCTGGAAGCGGGACAAGCGCAACTAGCACAGGGCCGCTCGGCGGTCAGCGTGGGTGGTCGCACCCGAAGCACTGCCAGGCCTCGTCCTCGGTGACGGCCTGGTGCGGCGCGATCGCCTCGGCCGCGGGGCTGTCCGCGCGCCGTCGGGCGGTCGCGGCGAGGATCGAGTCTTCGGGATCGGCCCGCACGATCGGGACGTCTGAGCCGAAGAGCAGCGACGTGCCGGGCACGCACCCGGCGTCGATCAGTTCGCGGAGGGGCAGGACGCGGTCGAGGCGGTCGGGCATCGCCTTGCGGAGCGCCTCGATGTCGGTGAGCAGGTGGCACGGCTGCACGCTGGCGATCACGCCGAGCTGAGCGAACCGCGGCACATCGGCCTCGTCGATGATCTCGGCGTGCTCGATGCGGAAGCCGGGCGTCTTGGGGCGGACGGACTCGATGGCGTCGAGCACCGCCCGGACCGCACCGTCGCCGATGGCGTGGGCGGCGAGCGGCAGGCCGGCGGCGTCGCACCGGCGGACGGCGTCCTCGATCTGCTGCGGCGACATCATCGGTGTGCCGCGGGGGTGATCGGGCCGACCGTCGGCGAAGGGGTGGAGCATCCACGCGGTGCGTGAGTTGAGCGTGCCGTCGACGAAGATCTTGGCTCCGCCGAGTCGGAGTGTGTCGGATTCCCACTCTCGCCGGGTGGCGAGCGTCTCGTCGAGGTCTTCGACGAGGGGGAAGAGCACCACGCTGGTCTCGCGCGCGCAGGACTGCAGCACGGTGCCGAGCACCGGCCCGAGCCAGGGCTGGGCCTTGAGGTCGTGGATCTCTCTGAACCGTCCGAGTGCTTCGAGTGCGGCGGCCAGGATGCGGGGTCGGTGCTCGGCCGGCGGCTCGGGCGCAGCGTTCCAGACCAGGAGGGCTGCGGATTCGTAGACCGCTCCGGTGGGCTTGCCGTCGGGCGAGCGTTGGATGATCCCGCCGGGCGGGTTCGGCGTGGTGTGGTCGATCCCGGCGAGCGCGAGCATGGCGGAGTTGGCCAGCAGCGCGTGATAGTCGAAGCACCACGCCAGCGCGGGGATGTCGCCGGTCGCCCGGTCGAAGGCGGTGAGGTCGGGCCAGGCGGGGTTGCTCCAGCTCTCGGGCCTCGCACCCTGGCCGAGCAGGCAGGTGGCGTCTGTCGATCGCCCGGCGCGCTCGGCGAACATCTCGAGCAGGTGGGAGGCGGAGGTGCAGGTGGAGAGCTCGAGCATCTGCTGCGAGCGTCCGAGCTGGTAGAGGTGGGCGTGGGCTTCGCGCAGGGCGGACGGGGGTGATGGTGGGGGAGGTGTGGCGGCGTGGCTCACGCCTTGGCCCCGGCGGTGAGTCTGGCGATGGCGTCGCTGGCCTCTTCGAGCGTGGAGACACGCTCGGGGAACTCGACCCGGACGATGCCGAATCGCGCGCGCACGTCGATGCCGTCGGGATCGACGCCGACGGCGACGGGTTTGGGCACGCGGGCTCCGGCGTTGTGTCGGCAGATCTCGACGAGCCGGGCGGGGTCGGCGTTGAGGGTTCGGCAGAGCGCGGGCTCGTGCTCGGCGAGCGGGTCGATCAGCTCGAGCGCCTCGCTGTCGAACGCCTCGCCGTGGTAGCGGAGCGCTTCGATCGTGGCGATGGCCCACCGGGCCTCGCGGGCCGCGCCGTGGTAGACCTCGTGCCGGATCTCGGCGGCGGCGGGGGGCGTGTCGGTGGTCTCGATCGCGAGCAGCGCCGCGAGCCTGGGGTCGTGCTCTTCGGGGATGAGCAGCTGCGCCTCGGTGAGGTCGTCGAGATCACCGGGGATGGGGAAGACCAGATGGCCGCGTCGCCGGTCGACGACCCAGCGGACGGGTCGCACGGTGTCGGCGTCTGCGAGCAGGTGTCCCTGTGCGGCGGCGCGGAGCGATCGGACGGCCTCGGCTGGTGTGGAGCTCATGCCAGAGTGTGGCGTGTGTTGGTCCGGTGTGCAACGCGCTCGGCCAAAACGTGACGCGGGGCCGGCATGAGCCGACCCCGCGAGAGTTCCTGGTCAAGCTGTCGCTCAGCCGACGGCGCCCTTCTTGGCGGCCTTGCGGCGAGTGGACTTCTTGCGGGTGGCCTTCTTGCGAGTGGCCTTCTTGGCGGCCTTCTTGCGGGTGGCCTTCTTCTTGGTGGCCTTCTTGGCGGTGGACTTCTTCGCGGCCTTCTTGCGGGTCACCTTTTTCCTGGTGGCCTTTTTGGCAGCCTTCTTGGTCGCCTTTTTCCGGGTGGCTTTCTTCTTCGCCATTTGTGTTCTCCTTCGGATCACATGCACCTCGGAGCCGACCTACTGCCGACAGGAACGACCATCGCTCCTTCCCGAGATACTTCGACTATCGGGTCAAGTTCGTGCGCGTCTTGAGTCAACACGCGGTGTCTGTTCGTTGTGCATCGACACGATGACGCTGCATTCATCCGCTTCAGCCGCGCGTAGTGTGCGCGCATTCGGGCCGGTTTGCAAGTCGGACGGTTCGGTCTGTGCGGATCAGGCGATTGTGTCGCGGTGCTCTGATGGGTGTTGCACGCGCGCTGCAGCGACACGATGCGCGGTGTGCGAGCGCTCGCGCAACAGCGACGACACAGCGCGCCGCGTCGCCTCGTGAGCGGACCGGAGACACGCGGCGCGACACGGCGCGCGCAACCGACAGGCACCCGGAGTGATGCGCGAGCGCTCCGTCGCGACGAAACGCGCAAAAGTGGCCCGGCGCGTCAAGAACGCACCATGTTCGTGCACGTACTCGGCATGATCGGTGCAGTTTCGCGTGTGTCGGAGCGTCCGGAGGATCGTGTCGTGACGCTCCAGAGCCCGATTTCGTCCGATACACTCCGCCATTCATCGAGCGCGCACGCCCTTCGCTCAGGCGGACGCGCATCACGCTTGCGAGGCCGCGCATGACCGAGATCTCCCAGTTCACTCTCACCAATCAGACCCGCGTTGTTGTCGAGTCCAACCCCGGCGTGCAGTCGGCGGCGATGGTCTGGCTTCTGCCCGCGGGAATCGCCACGGACGCGCCCGATCGCATCGGAAGGGCGTCGATGTGGTCCGAATTGCTGCTCCGCGGCGCCGGAAATCTCGATTCGAGAGCCCAGGCGGACGCGTTCGACCGCCTCGGCGCGGGCCGATCGACGGGTGTCTCGAGCCGGTTCCTGTCGCTCTCAACGACCGTGCTGGGGTCGAAACTGCTCGAATCACTCCCGCTGCTGGCCGACATGGTGCGGCTGCCGCGGTTCGAGGACGCCTCGATCGAGCCCACTCGGCAGCTGTGCCTGCAGGCGATCGAGGCGCTCCAGGACGAGCCGGCGGAGCTGGCGGCGCTGGGCGCGAAGGCCCGTCATCTCGCCCCGCCGTTCAACCGCCCGACCGACGGGGAGAAGGCGGGGATCGAGGCGCTCACGGGCGAGGAGCTGCGCGGGCAGTGGCCGTCTGTGGCCGCGGCGGCGAGCTCGATCATCGCGGTCTCCGGTCGCGTGGACCCCGCCCCGCTCGAGGAGGCGCTGGAGACGCTGCTCGGCGGCTGGCGGGGCCTGACCGAGGAGCCGACGCCGGCGTCGGAGGCCCCGCGCGGGTACGACCACATCGAGGATGAGACCAATCAGGTGCAGATCGTGCTGATGCACGACGCCCCGGCCGAGCCGAGCGAGAACGCCGTGCTCGAGCGGTTGGCGGTGCGTGTGCTCAGCGGCGGGATGTCGTCGCGGCTGTTCACGGAGGTGCGGGAGAAGCGGGGGCTGTGCTACTCGGTCCACGCCCGCTACTCGACCGATCGCGATTTCGGGCTGGTCAGCGCCAGCGTCGGCACCCAGCCCG
This sequence comes from Phycisphaerales bacterium JB054, assembly GCA_043100935.1. Taxonomy (GTDB): domain Bacteria; phylum Planctomycetota; class Phycisphaerae; order Phycisphaerales; family UBA1924; genus PNC22. The sequence goes on along the minus strand of JBICHP010000007.1, from coordinate 130,115 downwards.
ACCGCGCGCAGGAGTCGCTCGACGTGCTCGTCTCCGAATTGCAGCGGCTCAGCACGCCCGAGGGCAAGATCACGCCGGAGGAGTTCCGCCGCGCGGTCGCCGGCCTCAAGTCCGGGCTGGTCTTCAGCGGCGAATCGACCGACGCCCGGGCCTCGGCGCTGGCGACCGATCTGTTCCGGCTCGGCCGGCCCCGCTCGCTCGCCGAGATCGCGGCCGAGATCGACGCGGTCACGCTCGACCGGCTCAACAACTATGTCGCCTCCCGGCAGATGGGGCGGGTCACGGTGCAGACGCTGGGGCCCGCGGCCCTGACCGTGCCTGAATCGATCCGGTAGGGCGTGGAGTCGCCGGTCGAGACGGGGCCGATTGGGGCCAGACCGGTTCGCTACACTCACCGCGCATGCTCCAGCGCGCCAAGCCCCACATCTGGCACTACGTGCTCCTCAGCGGCATCCTTGCGCTGCTGGGGTGGTTTCTGGTGGTGCCGATCCTGCTGACCGTCCGCGGCGGCTTTGCCTCCGACCCGGCAACGGGCACGGGCTTCACGCTCGATCACCTGCTGCTGGTCTTCCGCGACCCGCTCAAGATCGAGGGGCTGGCCAATTCCGGCATGATCGCGGTGTGCACCACGCTGCTCTGCATCGTGATCGCGCTGCCGCTGGCGCTGCTGAACGCCGGATACAGCTTCCCGGGGAAGAAATGGCTCAACGCGGCGGTGCTGGTGCCGCTGATCCTGCCGCCCTTTGTCGGGGCGATCGGGCTCCGGGCGATCATGGGGCGCCAGGGGGCGCTCAACGCGGTTTTGGGCACCGACTGGGACGTCCTGGGGGAGGCCCGGTTCTGGGGGGTGGTGGTCGCCGAGGCGCTGCACCTCTATCCGATCATCTATCTGAACGCGACGGCGGCGCTGGCGAACCTGGACCCCGCGCTGAATGAGTCGGCGGAGAATCTTGGATCGAGCCCGCTCCGTCGGTTCTTCCGGATCACGTTGCCGCTGATCCGGCCGGGGCTGTTTGCCGGCGGCACGATCGTCTTCATCTGGTCGTTCACTGAGCTCGGCACGCCGCTGATGTTCGATTTTTACACGGTGACACCCGTGCAGATCTTCTTCGGTCTTAAGGAGGTCGAGAACTCGGTCGAGCCCTATGCCCTGACGGTGGTGCTGCTGGCGTGTTCGATCCTTCTTTATGCCGGCGGCCGCCTGCTCTTCGGCGGGCGGGCGCACGCGATGTACTCCAAGGCCAGCCGCGCGTCGGCGGAGAAGCCGCTCGGCGGCGCGGTGGGATGGCTGGCTGCGGGCGGGTTCATCGCGGTGAGCTTCCTGGCGGTGCTTCCCCATCTCGGTGTGGTGCTGACGAGCCTGTCTGCGCCGGGCACGTGGTACCGGTCGGTGCTGCCGGACGCGTTCACGCTGGAGCACTTCGGCGTGGCGCTGAGCGACCCGGCGGCGACCAGCGCGATCCGCAACAGCCTGGTGCTTTCGTTCGCGGCGATGGTGCTGGATATCGGGGTGGGCGTGGTGATCGCCTATCTGCTGGTGCGGACCAAGGTGAAGGGGCGGGGCCTGCTCGACGCGCTCTGCATGCTGCCGCTGGCGGTGCCGGGACTGGTGATGGCGTTCGGCTATGTCGCGATGACGCTGGCGTGGCCCTTCGGGCGCGAGCTGGTGATCGGCGGGGCGGAAGACCCGCTGCTGACGATCCCGCCGCTGCTGCCGGGGGTGTTCGAGGTGTTCGGGTCGGACCCGAACCCGTTCCCGTTGCTGATCATCGCCTACGCCGTGCGGCGGCTGCCCTACATCGTGCGGTCCACGGTCGCGGGGCTGGAGCAGACCTCGGGCGAGCTCGAGGAGGCGGCGGTGAATCTGGGAGCCTCGCGTCCCAAGGCGGTCATCAAGGTGATCGTGCCGCTGATCATGGCGAACCTGATCGCGGGCGGGCTGCTGGTCTTCAGCTTCTCGATGCTCGAGGTGTCCGACTCGCTGATCCTGGCGCAGAAGGCCGAGCACTACCCGATCACCAAGCAGATCTTCGCCTTCAGCGAGATGCTGGGGGTCGGGCAGTACGTCGCCAGCGCGATGGGTGTGTGGGGCATGGCGCTGCTGACGGTCACGCTGATGGGGGCGTCGCTGCTGCTCGGCAAGAAGCTCGGGTCGATCTTCCGGGTGTGAGTGCGCCGGGTCGGGATTCGCCGCCGAGCCCGAGCGCCGTCGGGCTGCGCACCCGGGGCGCGTAGAGTTTGGTGTGACCAAGGTGACCTCTTCATCCCGGCCGCTGATTGCGGTGAGCCTCGGCGACCCGGCGGGGATCGGCCCGGAGGTGTTGGTCAAGGCACTCGCCGATGAGCAGGTCCGGGCCGTGGCCCGGTGGCGGATTCTCGGCACCGGATCGGCGATGCATCGGGCGGCCGAGCTGGTGGGGGCAGAGCCGTGCTGGTGGCGCGTGCCGCGGGGCTCGGAGTTGCTCGAGACCACCCGCTCGCACGACGTCACGCTGGTGGATTATGAGGAGAGCGGCGAAGCGATCGTGCTGCCGCGGGGGCCGTCGAAGCGGAGCGGCGAGTTGTCGTTCCGGTTTGTCGAGGACGCGATCGCGATGGCGAAACGTCCGGCGGGCGACCCGCTCCACGCCGACGGCATCGTGACGGGCCCGATCTCGAAGGAGGCCTGGGCGCTGGCCGGGCGGGGCAAGTATCCCGGGCACACCGAGCTGCTGGCGACCCGGTTCGGTGCCAAGCGGCACGGCATGATGTTCGTGAGCGACCACCTGCGGGTGATCCTCGTGACGGCCCACATCCCGCTGATGGAGGTGCAGCACGCGCTGACCATCGGCCGCATCGTGGACACGATCGACCTGGGCGCCGAGGCGTGCCGGAGCCTGGGCATCGAGCACCCCCGCATCGCGGTGTGCGGGCTGAACCCTCACGCCGGCGAGGGCGGCATTCTCGGCGACGAGGACCAGCGGCTGATCGCCCCGGCGGTCGAGCTGGCCCGCCGGAGCGGGATCGACGCGAGCGGGCCGTTCCCGGCGGACACGATCTTCCGCGAGGCGATGCCCCGCGCGGGCTCGGGGGGCAGGCCGGCGCGGTACGACCTGGTGGTCGCGATGTACCACGATCAGGGGTTGATCCCCGTCAAGCTGCTTTTCAGGGACGAGGCGGTCAACGTGACGGTGGGGCTCGGCGCGGTCCGCACGAGCCCGGACCACGGGACGGCGTTCGACATCGTGGGCAAGGGCGTGGCCGATCCGGGGAGCATGCGTTCGGCTATGCTGCTGGCTGCGAGGATGGTCGTCTCTCGCGCGTCGCGCCGCGCACTGACGCCCCCGGAGAGGCGGCGATGACGAAGCTCGACCTTGAACAGTTCGAAACGCACATCCGCGTCCGCCCGCTGCGGATCGAGGACTTCGACGCCCTGATCTCGCTGCAGGAGCGGTGCTTCCCCGGCATGCACACGTGGGAGCGCGAGCAGATCGAGAGCCAGCTCCGCCACTTTCCGGAGGGGCAGCTCTGCGTGGAGTACGAGGGCGAGATCGTCGCGACCTCGTCGAGCCTGATCGTGGACTTCGACGACTACGACACGTGGCAGGACTGGAAGGCGATCAGCGACGCGGGGTACATCCGCAACCACAACCCGTCGGGCGACACGCTCTACGGCATCGAGATCATGGTGGACCCCGACTACCGCGGGCTGAAGCTCGCCCGCCGCCTGTACGAGGCCCGCAAGCAGATCGTCCGGGAGCACAACCTGCTCCGCATTATCGTGGGCGGGCGGATCCCCGGCTACGGCAAGCACGCCGACGAGATGACCGCACGCGAGTATGTCGAGGCGGTGGTCGGCAAGCGGCTGTTCGATCCGGTGCTGACGGCGCAGCTCTCCAACGGCTTCTCGCTCAAGGCGCTGATCCCGGACTACTTCCCCTCCGACACCGCGTCCCGCGGCTACGCGACGTTTCTGGAGTGGACCAACCTCGACCACCTCCCGAAGGGCACGCGCCGGTTCCAGGCGGTCCACTCGGTGCGGCTGTGCCTCATCCAGTACCAGATGCGTCGGGTGAAAGACTTCGAGGAGTTCGCCAAGCAGGCCGAGTTCTTCATGGATCTGGCCAGCGACTACAAGAGCGACTTCGTGCTCTTCCCCGAGCTGTTTACGACCCAGCTGCTGTGCCTGGTCGACGCGGTCAGCCCGTCGGAGGCGGCCCGGGGCCTCGCGTCGTACACGCCGAAGTATCTCGAGCTGTTCAACGACCTGGCCGTCAAGTACAACGTCAACGTCATCGGCGGGAGCCAGTTCGCCCTCGAGGACGAGCGGCTCTACAACATCGCGTATCTGTTCCGGCGCGACGGCTCGATCGACAAGCAGTACAAGATCCACATCACGCCCAACGAGGCGCGCTGGTGGGGTGTCGCGCCGGGCAACGAGGTCCGGGTCTTCGACACCGACCGCGGCCGCATCGCGGTGCTGATCTGTTACGACGTGGAGTTCCCCGAGCTCGCCCGCGTCGCGGCGGCCAAGGGCGCCCAGATCCTCTTCGTGCCGTACAACACCGACGAGCGGAACGGGTATCTGCGGGTGCGCCACTGCGCGCAGGCCCGGGCGATCGAGAACCAGTGCTACGTCGCGATCGCCGGGTGCGCCGGGATGCTGCCCTTTGTGGACAACGCGGACATGCACTACGCTCAGTGCGGCGTGTTCACGCCGTCGGACTTCCCCTTCGCCCGGGACGCGATCGCGGCCGAGAGCATGCCCAACATCGAGACCGCCGTGCTGCAGGACGTGGACCTTGAGCTGCTGCGGCGGAACCGCATCCAGGGCACGGTCCGCCCGTTCACCGACCGCCGGCTCGATCTGTATTCGGTGCGAGTGACCAACCCGGACGGCACGGACACCGAGCACTAACCCCCCCGGGGCTCTCTGCCGCCGGAGCAGCGCGGAGGAGCGACGATCTCCACCCTGACGCCCACAGGCCTGACCCCCGTACGGCGCCGGCTGCTGTTTGCGTGTCTCTATTTCAGCGAGGGCGCGCCGATCGGGTACGTCTGGTGGGCGCTGCCGGTACGGCTCCGCGACGCGGGCCTGCCGGTCGAGCAGGTCACCGCGATCACGTCGTTGCTCGTCCTGCCGTGGGCGCTGAAGTTCTTGTGGGCGCCGCTGGTGGACGCGGTGCGGACGCCGGTGTGGGGTCTGCGGTCGTGGATCTTGTCTGCGCAGTTTCTCATGGGGCTGCCGCTGCTGGCGCTCATCTGGGTGGACCTCGCGTCCGCCGCGGGGCTGGTGACGGTGCTGCTGGTGACGCACGCGGTCTGTGCGGCAACGCAGGACGTGGCGATCGATGCGCTGGCGATCCGCACCACGCCGCCGGAGGAGCGGGGCCGGATCAACGCGTGGATGCAGGGCGGTATGTTGTGCGCGCGCGGGATGTTCGGCGGGGCATCGCTCTGGGCCGAGAAGCACATCGGGGCGGGCGCGGTGCTGGTGTGCCTCGTGCTGGCGGTGTGGGGGTCGGGGGTGCTGTTGCTCCTGGCCGGACGGATGGACACCCGCCCGACGACCCGCGGCGGTCTGGGCGCGAGCGTCAGGGCGATCGGTCACGCGCTCGCGAGGGCCTTCAGCCGTCGCAGCACGTGGCTTGGGCTGGCCTTTGCGTTGATCGGCGGGGCGGCGTTCGAGATGGTCGGCTCGGTCGGTGGCGTCATGCTGCGGGACCGGGGGCACCCGACCGAACTGGTCGGGGTGTTCTTCGCGGCCCCAGTGCTGGTGGTCACGATCACCGGCGGCTTTGTCGGGGGCCGGCTGGCCGACCGGTTTGGCCGGGCCCGCGCCGCGGGCTGGAGCGTGGTGCTGACCGCGCTGGTGGTCGCGGGGCTGGCCGGCGTGGTCGGCCTGCTGCCCCCGGGCGGGTCGGCGGGGATGCTCTCGCCGGAGATTCTCGGCCTGACGGCCGTCTACGCGATGGTGGGGGCGACGACGGCGACCTCCTACGCGGTCTTCATGGACCTGACCGACCCGGAGATCGGGGCGACCGAGTTCAGCGCGTTCATGGGGGCGACCAACCTGTGTGAATCGTGGTCGGCGCGGGTGTGCGGGCGGGTCGCGACGGCCTCGGGCTATCCGGCGGCGTGGCTGCTGGGGGCGCTGGTGTCCCTCGCGGCGGTCCCGATCCTCTGGGCCATCGGCCGATCGCTGCGCCGATCGTCCCCCGGCGGGTGAAGCGGCTGCGCGCGCGGCCATAGACTTCGCGGTCCCGCGTCGTCACCGGAGTGACGGACCCCCGGGGCCAGCCATCACCGCAACGAGACGTCGCACGAGGCCCCCGATGAGCGCCCCCGGCGGGACATCCGCGCAGCCCGACGGCCGGCATCCCCTCGTGGAGATGTTCCTGATCGCTGCGCCCTCCGTGGTGACGATGGCCAGCTACACCATCATGCAGTTCGTCGACGGCATGATGGTCAGCCAGATCCAGCCGCCGGACCCGGTCTACGTCGCCGCCCAGGGCAACGGCGGCATGGCCGCGTGGCTGGCGCTGAGCGTGGCGATGGGGGCGCTGGGCGTGGTCAACACGTTCGTCTCGCAGCATTTCGGCGCGGGCCGGCCCGAGCGGGGCAGCGCCTACGGCTGGTCGGTGCTCTGGATGTCGCTGGTGTGGGCGGTGGTGCTGATCCCCTACGGCCTGCTCCTGCCCACGATCTTCCGCTGGATGGACCACCCGGCCGAGCTGGTCGCCCTCGAGACCGAGTACGCCCAGATCAACATCATGGGGGCGTTCTTCATCCTCGCCTCACGCGGGATCGCGCACTTCTTCTTCGGGCTCCACCGGCCGGCGATCGTGATGGTCGCGGCTCTGGCGGCCAATGTCATCAACGTCGCGCTCAACGCGGTGCTCATCTACGGGACGGCCGGGCCGCCCGAGGGCACGCCGCTGGCCGGTGTCTTCAGGTCGATCGCCGAGACCCTCGGCGTCGCCCCGATGGGGGTGGCCGGGGCGGCGTGGGGCACGATGGTGGGGGCGCTGATCGAGCTCTGCATCCTCATGGCGGTGTTCCTCAGCCCCAAGATGAACAGGCTCTACCGCACCCGTGCGGCGTGGCGGCCCTCGGTGCCGCACATGCGCGATGTCCTGCGGCTCGGCTGGCCCGCCGGGGTGATGTTCCTCAACGAGATGCTCTGCTGGGCGTTCCTGATGGCGTACATGCTCGCGGCCGGTGGTGCGGCCAAGGCGAGGCTGCTGGACCTGCCCCCCGACCAGCTCGACGCGGCGGTCGAGTCGGCCAAGACCACCGCCAACACGGCGGGCTGGATCGCCCTGCGCTATATGCACCTGTCGTTCATGCCGGCCGCGGGCATGTCGATCGCGGTGACGGCGATCGTCGGCAAGTGCATGGGCATGAAGCGTCCGGACCTCGCCGAGAAGCGGGCGTGGCTGGGGGCGTGGATCACGGTGGGCTACATGGGGGCGTGCGCGATCGCGTTCGTGGTGTTCAGGGAAGACCTGATCGATGTGTTCGTGCCCGAGTCGCTCAAGGAGTCCGACCCCGACGCCGCGGCGGCGCTCCTGCGGGTCGGCTCGCTCATGATCATCGCGGCCGCGGTCTTCCAGGTCTTCGACGCCCTCGTGTTCACGATGAGCGCCGCCCTGCGGGGTGCTGGCGACACGGTGTGGCCGGGCGTGGTGACGGTGGTGGCGTCGTGGACGTGCGTGGTGGGGCTGGGGTACGGGCTGCTCCGGCTGATGCCGCAGCTCGGCTCGATGGGGCCCTGGATCGGCGCGAGCACCTACCTCATCGTGCTGGGCATCGTGATGACGATCCGCTTCATGCGGGGCAAGTGGAAGACCTTCGACGTGCTCGGCAGCTCGGCGGGCGGGCGGCTGGAGGACTTCGACACCCTCCCGGCGCCGACAGAGGCCCTGGCGGCGGGGATGCCGGGCGAGGCGTGAGGCGGACCCGGCCGCGGCTGGGGTGCGGACGGGCTTATGGGGCGTCGGCGGGGGCCTTCCCGGGCGCTGCCGGGCCCTGCTGGAGGGTGCCCGGCGACCGATCTATAGTTGTTGCTGACCGAGGACCACCAGAAACCACCAGAAACGCGACGGACCCGCGGGAATCGCCCGTGGGGCCGAGCGCGGAACGCTGCAGCGAGGAGCTTCGATGTCGAACGACCCCCTGGACATGATGATCGGCGTTGAGTCGGCCAAGCGCGACGCCGAGGTCGCCCAGAAGCACACCGACGCGGCCCGTGCCGCGGAGGCCGACGGCGACCGCGAGCTGGCGATCGAGGAGTTCCGCAAGGCGGTCTCTGCCGACCCGACCAACGCGGCGGTCGTGTTCCGCCTGGCCTACCTGCTCGACCTGACCGGGCACGACGAAGAGGCCATCGACCTCTACGAGCGGGTCTGCGAGTTCAAGCCCGCGCCGATCAACGCCCTGATGAACCTCGCGGTGCTCTACGAGGACAGCGGGTACTACATCAAGGCCGAGCGTTGCCTGCGGCAGATCCTCGAGACCAACCCCAACCATGCGCGCGCACGGCTGTTCATGAAGGATGTGCAGGCCAGCCGCGAGATGATGGTCGAGGAAGAGCAGGACCGCGACATCTTCAAGCGCAAGGCGCTGCTCGACACGCCGGTGACGGACTTCGAGCTCTCGGTGCGTGCCCGCACGTGCCTGAAGAAGATGAACATCCGGACGCTGGGCGAGCTGCTCCGCTACACCGAGGCCGAGCTGATGAGCTACAAGAACTTCGGCGAGTCGAGCCTGCTGGAGATCAAGCGGATGCTCTCGGCCAAGGGCCTGCGACTGGGTCAGGGCCTCGAGGACGCCCACCGTGCCGCCCGCCGGGCGATCATGGAGAAGCTCAAGAACGCCGGCAAGGAGGCGGTGCTCGGCAAGCCGGTCACCGACCTGAACCTGTCGGTGCGTGCCCGCCGCGCCCTGCAGCTGCTCAACATCCAGACCCTCGGCGATCTGGCCAGCCACACCGAGGCCGAGCTGATGGGCGTCAAGAACTTCGGCGCGACATCGCTGGTCGAGGTGCGGGAGCGCCTGCACGAGAGCGGCCTGTCGCTCCGGACGCTCGAAGAGGACGAGGTCGTCTGATCGCGGCCTGAGCGGGCTTCGTCCCAAGCAATTCACACCACGAGCCCTGTGCGCGAGCACAGGGTTTTTCTTTTGCGCGGTCAGGGTTCCGACGGTCCCTCGGTGGCGTCGCGGACTGTCTCCTCGTCGCGCTGGCCCGACTTGTGGAAGCCGGTCCGGGCCTCGGAGTACCGCTGCGGCGAGATCTTCAGGTCGGGCGTCTCGCCCGCGACGTGCTGGGCGTGCAGGTGCTTGAGGAAGGGCACGCACCAGCCGCACCCGGTCCCGGCGTCGAGGCACTCGGAGATCAGCGAGGCGACGGGCGGGTCTTCACGCAGCAGGTAGCCGCGGATCTTGCGGAGCGAGACGCGGTAGCACAGGCAGACTTGGTCGTCGGGGTCCATGCTCAAGGGTAGGGGAGGCCGCCCGGGCCGCCGATGCTCACCCCAGCACGAGGCCGTCGTGGGCGAGGGCGATGCCGTCGGGCAGGTCCTCGTTGGTCTCGGCGTGCGGCAGGTCGTGGCTCATGTGGACGAACCACGTCCGGGTGGCGCCCACCTCGCCTGCGATCTCGACCGCTCGGTCGAGGGTGAAATGGGTCGGGTGGTGGCGGTGGCGGAGGGCGTCGAGGACGAGGGTGTTGAGGCCCCGGAGCTCGGGCCAGGTCTCGGGAGGGATCGCCGAGACGTCGGTGCAGTAGGCCAGCGGGAGGATGCTGGGAGCGGTGGGGGTGGGCAGCTCGTCGGTCGCGTCGAAGCGGTAGCCGATGACCGGGAGCCGGCCGTGCAGCAGGGCCAGCGGCGTGACGCGGAGGCCGAAGAGCTCGAACGGGTGGCCCGGGCGGACGCGGTTGGGGATGAGCGTCGCGACGAAGGACTTCTGGATGTTGCTGGCCTTGTCGAAGATGTGGGCAAAGACGCGGCGGATGCCGTCGGTGGTGTGGGCGTCGGCGTAGACGTCGATCGGGGCGTCCATCACGACGTTGAAGCGGCGGACCTCGTCGAGCCCCCAGGTGTGGTCGACGTGGTTGTGGGTCAGGAGGATCGCGTCGAGCCGGTCGAGCTGCGCGCGCAGGGCTTGCTGACGCAGATCGGGCCCGGCGTCGATCAGGATCGCGCGCTCGGTGCCGCCGGGATCGGTAAACCGCAGCACGCCGCTGGTGCGGAGGCGCTGGTCGTGGGGGTCGTCGGACCGGCACACCGCGCACGAGCACCCGATGGCGGGGACGCCCGAGCTGGTGCCGGTGCCGAGGAAGGTAAACCGCATGGGTGCAGCGTAGTTCGCGTGCTGAACCGGCGTGCGGTGGGGCGGCGTTCTGCTTAGTCGTCGTCGTCGTGCCGGGTTTGCGGGAGATCAGCGGGGTTAGGTTGGGGCGCAGTGGTCTGGAGGCCGGCGCCTCGTGCCGGGACGCCGAGCCCGTGCTGGTAGACGATGGCGCCGCCGGTGTGGCCTGTCCAGCCGACCCAGCCGGCGACACCCGCCCCGGCCGCGACGGCTGCGATGCCCACGCCGATCTGCAGCTTGCGCTTCCGCACGGCGGTGAGCGCGACCAGGGCGCCCGCGCCGAGGGGCCACATCCATCCACCCTCGCCGAGCGATTCGTGTCGGGAGATCGCTGCTTCCTCGGCGGCGGTGAGGGTCTGGGTGTCTTCGATCTGTTCTTCGGACTCCTCGCCCGCGCTGGCTGCGAGACCGGCACCGACCGAGCCGGCGAGGAAACAGGCGACCGCCACCCACCGCAGGGTCTGGTTCTTGAATCGGGTGGCGGCCAGGACGGCGGTCAGCAGAAAGCCCACGAGGCTCAGGACGATCGGGAAGTGGACCAGCACCGCGTGGCGCGCGTGGGGGTCCTGCAGCGTCTGCATCATCTCGGACAGCATTTTGGCATCTCACAACAAGGTGTGCGTCGTGCCGGGAACCGCGTCCCGGACACACCTATTATTCGGGACCAAAGCATCCGAGTTGCTGCCGGGGCGTGCGAATCCGCCAAATGAGACGCGCTTGCAGGATTGGCTCAGCAGCCGGTGTTCCAGGCGTTGAGGAACGCCAGGACGTCGAGCGTGTTGATCTGGCCATCGTCGTTGAAGTCGGCGGCAGCGTCACCGTCGTTCCAGGCGTTGAGGAAGTCGAGCACATCGAGGGTGTTGACATCGCCGTCGTCGTTGAAATCGGCGGGGCAGCAGTCGCCAGGGTCGACCGCCTCGTCGGTGATGCGCAGGCTCCAGGCCGAGAGCTTCGGGTCGAAGGTCTGGGCGAAGCCGCCGATGAACTCGAAGGTCCACAGGCCCTCGCGGGGCAGGCCGTCGAAGGCGCTGAGCGGTTCGTGGGGTTGGTACGCGGGGGGTGAGACCACGCCCTCGAACCGGCAGCAGTAGTCGCCGACGGTCTCGATGTTGGGCCCGGCCCCTTCGTCGTCGAGTGTGATGTCGTAGCTGAGATTGACAAAGCCGTCGGAGTAGGCCGGGTCGCCCGGCCGGTCGATCACGGTGACGGTGACTCCGGCGTGGCTGATCCTGACGGTGGTCTGGCCGATGCGGAAGTTGTCCTGGAGCGTGAAGTCCACATCGGCGATCGTGCCCGGCTCGGTGACCAGGACGGTCTCGGTGAACGTGGCGTCGCTGAAGAGCCGCTGCGGCGGGTCGTAGACGACACCCGCCTCGACGGTGTCGGCGCCGTCGCACTCGTCGGGTATGCCGTTGCCGTTGCAGTCCTGGCTCGTGCCGTCGGCGATGTCGCACGGGTCGGGGATGCCGTTGCCGTTGCAGTCGGCCTCGCATTCGTCGGGGATGCCGTCGCCGTCGCAGTCGTCCTCGCACTCGTCGGGGACGCCGTTGCGGTTGCAGTCGTTGCTCACGCCCTCGGTGATGTCGCAGTGGTCGTTGATCCCGTTGTTGTTGCAGTCCTGGTAGATGAATCCGAACACGGCGAGGCGAGCGATGAGCCACTGCTCGTCGTCGTCGTCGACGTCGCCGTCGCCGTCGAGATCGATCGGCGAGGCCATCCACGCGCAGTGGTCGTCGTGGTTCACCTCGGCGTCGCCGTTGACATCGCCGGGGATGATCATCCGGCCGAGCGGCGTCAGCAGCACGGCGTGGCCGGAGGCGGCGGCGATCTGCAGGTTGTCGTTGATGCCGTAGGCGTAGTCGGGGTTGAAGACTCCGTCGAATTCGTCGTCCAGCTGCGAGGCCAGCGCGTAGACCTGGCTCTCGCCTGAGAGGTAGATCCCGCCGTCCCACCCCGGGCCGAAGCCGATGGTGATGTCGCCGCGGGTGTTCATGGCAAAGCCGGAGTCCCACGGGCTGCCCGGGTCGGGCACGTGCCAGCCCGTGTCGGTGTAGCGGACCCAGTTGGCGAGCCTGCGGCCCGCGCCGTCGGAGTAGGGCCGGCCGGCGCGCCCGACCAGCCAGCCGCGGCTGTTAATGCCGGTGAGTGTCAGGCTGGTGCAGTCCGGGGGGATGCTCATCTGCGTGAGGTTGCCGTCGAGGTCTCCCACATAGGTGCCGCCCACGAGCTGCCCGGCGTCGTTGAGGTCTACGGGGAGCGTGGGGAAGCTGAACTCCTCGAGCTCTCCGGTGTGCACGTTGTACTTGGTGACCGTGCCGAAGACGTTCTCACCCTGTTTGCCGAGGGCGATGCCGCTGTTGTTGACGACGAAGAGCTTGCCCTCGTCGAATCCCGGCAGGTTGCCGACGTTTCGGGTCTCAAGCACCTCGCCGGTGATCGTCGAGAACCGCCAGATCACCGCGGTGATGGCGTAGTCGTGGACGCCGTACACGCCGCCGCCGACGATGATGATCTCGCCGTTCTCGTCCCGATCGGTCAGGTCCATGGCCTGCGTGGCGGGGGCCCCGTTGACCAGCGGCAGCTCCACGACGCCGTGCTCGACGGTGTAGATAAACGCGTGCTGCAGCCCGTTGTCGAGGCCCACCTCGCCGACGGCGTCGCCCGCCTGGTTGATAGCGCGGAACTGGCTGCTCAGGTACATGTTGCCGGGGTAGGACGCCTCAAGGGCGGGCCCCATCGTCCGGACATGGAAGAGCGGGGGGTCGGCGAGCACCGGCACCGCGCAGAGTGTGAGCGCGGCCAGGCCTGCGGAAAGGCCGGCAAGGGAGTGGGGGCGGGGTGTCATCGGTCGTCTCCGGGCGTTGTTCTGCGGGGTTCAGCAGCCGGTGTTCCAGGCGTTCAGGAACGCCAGAACGTCGAGCGAGTTGATATCGCCGTCCTGGTTGAAGTCTGCGCGGGGCTCGTTTGCGTTCCAAGAGTTGAGGAAGGCGAGCACGTCGAGGGTGTTGACGTCGCCGTCGTCGTTGAAGTCGGCGGGGCAGGCATCGCCCAGTGGAATCAGCACGAACGCGACGCCCGCGCCGAAGCCCGGGCCCCAGTGGCCGTCGCCGATGATGATCCCGGACTCACTGATCTCGACGGCACGGTCCAGGATGAAGTCCTGCGGCAGGTCGACGAGGTCGTTGAGGTCGCGCATGCCGTTCGTCTCGTCCCAGATGAAGGCGCGAGAATCGGCCCAGCCGTCGGTGGCTGCGGAACCGACCATGGAGCCGGCGGAGTTGAGCCCGTAGGGGATCACGCGGTCGCGGTCGCCGTTCTTGAGCGCGGGGAGGAACGTGAAGCCCTCGGCCTCGTCCCACAGCCAGGCCGAGCCGAACGAGCCGTTCCAGCCCTCGCCGGCCACCTGGCCGAGGTTGTTGATGGCGTGGGCCTCGGTGATGCCGGGCCCGTCGCCGACGAGCATGGAGTGCAGATCGACCCACTCGTTGGAGCCGGCCCGGTAGAGAAAGGCCTCGAAGTCGCCGCAGGAGCCCGTGAAGCTGGCGACGCCAACGAGCTCGTCGGAGTTGTTGATGTCGCGGCCCACGTCGGCGGACGGCACGAACGGCTCGAGGTTGACGGTGTTGGTCGCCTCGGACCACATGACGGCGCGGCGCTCGTAGCGGCAGCCGCTGTAGAAGCGGTACGTCGAGGTGCCCGCGACGACGCCCGCGTCGTTGATCGCGGCACCGCCGACCGATCGGTCGCCCGGCACCGCCGACATGAACCGTGTGCGGCCGTCGGCGAACAGGATCGTCGATCCGGCGAGGATGTCCCCCCGCTCGTTGATGTCGCTGTACCCGGACGGGTCCTGGTTGACGACCGGTCCGCCGTCCGGCGTCCAGACGTAGCCGTGGTAGGTGGTGTGGTAGTTCCCGTTGGAGTCCTGGGTGGTGTAGGTCATCGTGCCCACGGCCGTGCCGGAGTCGTTGACGCCGGAGAGGTACGCCTCGGGGATGCCGAACTCCGAGAGAGCCTCGATGACGTGGATCTGGTACTCCTGCGCGATCGCAGCGGTCGAGCAGCAGGAGAGCAGGGCGGCGATGGTGAGGGTGTGCGCGCGCATGGGTGGGTTCGCTTTCGTGGTGGTGTCGAGGGTTAGCAGCCGCCGTTCCAGGCGTTGAGGAATGCCAGCACGTCGAGGGTGTCGACGGTGCCGTCGTTGTTGAAGTCTGCCGCGGGCTCGTCGGCGTTCCACGCGTTGAGGAAGGCGAGGACATCGAGCGTGTTGAGATCGCCGTCGTCGTTGAAGTCGGCGGGGCAGCCGGAGACCGGCACGAGGACCACGGCCCGCCCGGGGCTCCATGCGCCATAGAACCCGGTGGCGATGATCCACCCGTTGTCGTTGATCTGCGTGGTGTCGTGGATGACGAAGTCTGCGGGGAGGCCGGCGGCCAGGTCGGTGAGGTCGCGGATGCCGTTGGTCTCGTCCCAGATCCAAGCACGCCACTCGTCTCCGGTGATGCTCTGGCCGACGACAGTGCCGTGGTTGTTGATCGCCGAGGGGGTCGAGTAGGAGGGCAGCGTCCCCGGCAGGTTGGGCAGGAGGGCGAACCCGGTGTCGCGGTCCCAGGTGAAGGCGCGGACCTCGTTGTTGACCGGGCCGGTGCCGACGACGGTGCCGGCGTCGTTGATGTCGAACGCCTCGGTGATCGCCATGCCGTTGCCGACGAGTGCGGTGTGGAGGTCGATGTGCTCGCCGGTGTCGAGGTTGAGGTAGAACGCCTCGAAGTCGCCGCAGGACCCGGTCGAGGACAGCACGCCGACCACCTCGTTGGCGTTGTTGATCGCCCGCGTCTCGTGGGCGGAGCGCAGGCCGAAGTCTGCCTCGAGCGAGCGGCCGCCGTTGGAGGCGTCCCAGACGGTGGCGTCGCGGGTGTAGCGGCAGCCGCCCCAGTATCTGCCGGTGGCTGCTCCCGCGGCGACCAGGTTGTTGTTGATGTCGCGCACCGCGCCCAGGCCGCTCATGTGGAAGAGCTGCCCGTCGGGCGTGCGGTAATAGTCGAGGCCGGCGACGATGCCGTTGTCGTTGATGACGCCGCCGAGGTTGACCTGCGTCTTGCCGTCTTCGACGGTCCAGAGGAACGAGCAGTTGCCGCTGAGCGGCGTGGCGCACCCGGTCACCACGTTGTGGTTGTTGATGCCCGAGGCGTTGGAGGTTGCCAGGGCGTAGTTGGTGTCCCACGGCTCGATGATGTAGGCGGTGTATTCGGTCTGTGCCGAGGCGAGCGCCGAGCAGGCACCGACGAGCGCGGCGAGGGTTATGCGGTGATGGTTCTTCATCTGAACTGTCCTTTCAGGCCGTGGCCTCGGCCGACTAGGGCGGGCACGCCGCCCGACAGGCTGGCGACGGCCGCGGACGGCGGGCGAGACTGCGTGGTGGGGTGACAGCCGCCCGGGCGGCACCCTAAGTTCACCTTATGAGTTCCTGGGGGCCCGATGCAAGCGCAATGCCAGCAGCCGACGACATCGCTCTGGGGGCGATGCCGTCGGCGGCTGGCCAGGCGTGGCCGAGAGCGTGACTGGGGTGGCGGGTTCTGGCCACGCCCCGGCTGGCGGTCAGCAGCCCGCGTTCCAGGCGTTCAGGAACGCGAGGACATCCCGGGTGTTGATCTCGCCGTCGCTGTCGATGTCGGCGACCGGGTCGCGGGCGTTCCACGTGTTGAGGAAGTCGAGGACGTCCTGCGTGTTGACGGTGCTGTCGCCGTTGAAGTCGGCGATGCAGACGGTCAGCGGGGCGGTGTCGCTCGCGGTCTGGGCGCACCCGTTGTCGGCGAGGCAGTCGTAGGCACCGGCGTCGGCTGCGCGCGCGCCGGTGATGGTGAGTGTGCCGGTGGTCGCGCCGGAGATCACCGATCCGAACCCGGTCGGGCCGTCGTTGAGCGGCACGCCATCACGACGCCACCGGAGCGACGCGTCTTCGTACCCCAGCGCGACCGCGGCGTCGAGCGTGACGGTCTGGCCGAGCGTTGTTGAGGTCGCAACGGGCTGCAGGGCGAACCAGGGTGCGCGGGTGTCCGACCAACGCGCGAGGCCCGGGGCGACGGTGTCGCCCGCGACGCTGAAGCCGCCGGTCATGATGAGCTCGGACTCGAGCACCGCAAACTCGCCCACGCCGCCGTTGACGCCGCCGCCGACGATCTCCCACTCGGTGCCGGTCCAGCGGGTGATGCGGGTGTTGGATTCGTCGTTGAAGATGAACTGGCCGCCGGCGTAGAGCTGACCGTTGTAGACCACGAGGGCTTCGACGCCGTGGTCGGGCAGGCCGGCACCGAGGGCTGTCCATTCGGTGCCGTTCCACCGCGCGACGTTCGCGGCGGGGGTTCCGCCGGCGTGGGTGAACGAGCCGCCGACGATGAGATCACCCTCGAAGATGGTGGCGGATCGTCCTCCGGGCAGGCTGCCGCCGGTGAGGCCGCCGCCGAGCGGGTGCCACTGCGTGCCGTCCCAGCGTGCGGTGCCGTTGGCCGCGGCGTTGCCGGCGATCGTGAACTCACCGACCGCGACCAGGTCTCCTTGGAAGGTGAAGAGCTCCCACATGTAGCCGAGCCCGCCGGTGAGGCCGTCGCCGAGCGCCGACCACGCGGTGCCGTCCCAGCGCGCGATGTTGTTGGCGGGCGTGCCGCCGGCGCTGGAGAAGTCTCCGCCGACGATGAGGTCGCCGTCGAAGGTGGTCATGCAGAGACCGGATGTGACGAACCCGCCGGCGAAGCCGGAGCCGAGCCCGGTCCACATCGAGCCGTCCCAGCGGGCGATGCCGCGGGCGGCGTTGCCGTCGGCGGTCGAGAACCAACCGAGGGCGTGCAACCGGCCGTCGTGGATTCCGGTGTCCCAGACGAGTTCGTTGAACCCGAGGCCGACGTTGTTCCATTCGAGGCCGTCCCAGCGGATCACCGCGGAGTTGCGGGTGCCGTTGCCGACGTCGGCGTAGCCCGTGGCGATGAGGTCGCCTTCGAAGACCTCGAGGCCCCGCGGCTCGATGTTGAGCGGGCGGCCGGGGAAGCTTCTCCATCCGGCGGTGCCCCAGAGCGCGGCACTTCGGGCCGTCCGGCCGTCGGCGGTCTGGAAGTTGCCGCCCACGACGACGTCGTCGCCGAAGGTCTGCACGGTGTTGATGAAGCCGTCCACGCCCGCGCCGAGCGGCTCCCACGCGAATCCGTCCCAGCGGGCCGCGTTGCCGGCGCTCTCTCCACCGGCCGTCTGGAAGGAGCCGCCGACGTAGAGGTGGTCGTCGGAGCTGTCGAGTGCGAACACGGTGCCGAACACGCCATCGCCGAGGGGCAGCCAGTCGGTGCCGTCCCACGAGGCGATCTGGTTGACCACGGCGTTGCCGATGGTCTGGAAGCGGCCACCCGCGTAGAGCCTGCCGTCGTGGGCGTGGAGTGAGAAGACGACGCCGTTGGCCCCGTTGCCGCCGATGCTGCTCCAGTTGGTGCCGTCCCATTTGGCGATGTGATCGGTCTGAGGTTGGTTGCCGGCGCTGGAGAACTGGCCGCCCATGTAGAGGAAGCCGTCGAACGCTTCGAGGGCGTTGACGGCGAATGCTGCGCCGGTGCCGAGGGCCGACCAGCTCGTGCCGTCCCAGGCTGCGACGTGTGCGGTCTGCCCCGCGTCGGTCCGGGTGAACGCGCCCCCGACGATGAGTTTCCCGTCGTAGACCGCCAAGGCCTGGACTTCGTTTTCTGAGAAGTCGCCGAAGACGCCTCCGCCGGGTGAGGTCCAGGAGGTGCCGTCCCACATCGCGATGTTGCTGACCGGCACACCGCCCGCGGCACCGAAGTGGCCGCCGACGACGAGCTTGCCGTCGTAGGCACCCAGCGCGGAGACGCGCTCGAAGATCGTGCCGTCGGTGACGCCGCCGCCGAGGTTGGTCCACGTGGTGCCGTCCCACGCGGCGACGGAGTTGGCCGGCGTGGTCTCGACCGCGGTGAACATCCCGCCGATGACGAGCAGTTCGGGCTCGGGCCCTTCGCCGTCGGGGTCCCAGCGGGTGGAGGCGAAGACGATCCCGTTTGTGCCGGGGAAGCCGAAGCCCGGGGTCTCGACCCAGTCCGGGTCGCACTGGGCGGATGCCGGGGCGAAGAGGCCGCAGAGCAGGCCGGCGGCGGCGAAAGCGAGAACGGGTCGCGATGTGTGGAGTGAAGGCTTCATGCCTGCACCCTAAGACACGCGCCGGAGAAGTTTGTCCCACCAATCGGTGGGGCTGTGTCTAGCAGCCGGTGTTCCACGCGTTGAGGAACGCGAGTACATCGAGCGTGTTGACATCGCCGTCGCCGTTGAAGTCCGCGGACTGCTCTCGGGCGGTCCAGGCGTTGAGGAACGCCAGCACGTCGAGGGTGTTGACATCGCCGTCGCCGTTGAAGTCGGCCCGGCACGCGTTGCTCGGGTTCCAGATGACCATGGTCTCGGGCCGGGTGCCCGGTGTCTCGATGATGTCGCCGTTCTGGGTGAGTGTGCCGTCGAGGTTGAGGATGAATGAGTAGAGGCCGTAGACGTCGTCGGTCGCTGTGGACTCGTCGGTGATGAAGACGAAGCCGTCGGTCTCGACGACGTCTCCGATGGTGCCCTGCAGGCCGACGTCGAAGCTGTAGCCGGTGGCGGTCAGCGAGCCGTCGTTGGGGTCGATCGTGAAGGTGCGGACGGTTGCGTCGGTGCCGTGGCCGGCGATGAGGTAGTCGCCGCTGCCGGTGATGCACATGTAAGCGGGCGACTGTCCCGGGCTGGTGTAGGGCGAGGGGTCGACGTCGGTCGAGCCGTCGGGGTTGACATCGAACCCGAGGATGTTGCGGCCGGACCCGGAGATGCCGCACCCGGCATACATGCGTGTGCCGTCGGGCGAGAGCTTGATGTCGATGGTGTAGAGCCCGGCGAACGTCGTGTCGAGGAGCGACACGGTGCGGTCGGGGTTGACGGTGTAGGCGCGGACCGCGTTGCCGAACGAGTCGTTGGCGTAGAGCACGGTGCGGTCGGCGTTGCACTCGAGCGCGGTGAGGAAGCCGCCGGGCGACTCGGTGTCGAGGATGGTCAGCGTCGGCGTCGGCGACTCCTCGTAGTCGTACACACGGAACGAACTGGAGCCGAAGACTGACGAGGCGACGGCGATCGTGTCGCCGGCGAGCCACTCGATGGCGAGCGGGGAGTCGGGGATCTGGAACGTCGCGACGCTGCTGAGGCTGCCGTCGGAGGCGACGGCGATGATCGTGAGGATCTCGGTTGAGTCTGCCGTCGCGTGGGTGAGGGCCAGGCGCGAGCCGTCGGGGCTGACGGCGATGTCGGTCGGCCAGTCGGAGACGTCGAGCGACCCGACCTGGGAGGGCCTGCCGTCGTCGCCGATGCGGTAGGCGATGACCGAGTCGCTGACGTTGTGGACGAGAAAGAGGGTGGGGAAGTCGGTCTGGGCGGTCGCGATCGGGGCGGCGGCCGCGAGGGCTGCGAGGCCGGCGAGCGGGGCGCGGAGCATCCGGGTGTTCATGGCTTGTCTCCTCTGGGATTCCAGAGACGACGCTACCGGACACGCCGGGCCGATGCAAGAGCCACGGGCGGTTTTCGGCCGGCCGCTAGCAGCCCGCCGTCCAGGCGTTGAGATAGGCCAGCACGTCGAGCGTGTTGACGCTGCCGTCACCATTAAAGTCCGCGGCCTCGTCGCCGGCGGTCCAGGCGTTCAGGAACGCCAGCACGTCCAGCGTGTTCACGTCGCCGTCGTTGTTGAAATCGGCGAGGCAGGAGCTGTCGGCAAACTTGGCGACAAACACCTTGTCGGACACGCCGACATCGCCGTACGACCGGCCGTGGACGTAGGCGTCGCCCGCGGCATCAAACCCGACGCGCTTGAAGATGTCCCACCGGATCTCGGTGTCCGAGAGATCGACCAGGCCCATCTCCGACTGCACCCCGGTCGCCGGGTCGAGCCGACGGATGACCGCGTCGCGCTCGTACGGCTCGCCGACATAGAGCTGCGACGAAGTGAAGCCGACGACCATCAGTTCGCCGGCGCCGTTGATCCAGAGGTCGGTGCCCGAGTCGTAGTCGGCGGTGCCCTCCGGTCCCCACTCGTCGAGCCAGCGGATCGAGCCGGTCTCGCCGTCGAACGACGCGGTGATCCAGTTCTCGTTGCCGTTGCTGTCGTTGCCGTCGGGGTCGGTGCTGCCGGTGCAGTAGACATCGCCGGCCTGATCGACCATCACGGCCGCGGCGTGCTCGTCCTGCCCGGGGTCGATCGCCCGCATCCACTTCTGGGCGCCCGTCGCGCCGTCGTAGCGGATGGTGACCCAGCGGCGGTCGAGGCCGAGCGGATCCTCGCCGAAGATCACCACGTCGCCGTTGGGCGCGACCGCGAGGTCGCGCGGGCCCGTCGCGAGCGAGTACGACTTGGACCAGAGCGTGGCACCGGTCTGGGCGTCGTACTTGATCGTGCGGAACTCGCTGCCGTTGAAGAGCGATGCGAGGCCGAAGACCACGACGCCGCCGTCGGGCGTGGGCTCGGCGAAGTAGGCAAGATCATTGTCGAAGAGGAAACGGCCTGAGCCGCGGAAGGTCGCGTCCCAGCGCTTGGTGCCGTCGGCGTTGAGGCAGACGGTGCCGTAGTCGAGCTTGAACCCGTCGGTCCCCGCGGCCCCGGTCGCGACCACGCCGCCGTCGGGCAGGGCGGTGATCCACTGCGGGCTCTCGATCCTGAGGTCGCCGGCGTCCCAGTACTCGGTCCACTCGAGCTCGCCGCTGGCGGCGTCGTATTTGAGAATCACGAAGTCCGCGTCGCCGAAGTTGAGCGTCGAGCTGCGCCCGAGGACGTACACCCACGCCCCGTCGGCCGAGACGGTCACACCCGCAGCGATGTCCTGGTCGCTCTCGCCGTCCCAGATCCGCTGCCAGGCAAACGAGCCGTCGGGGTTGAATCGGACCAGCTCGATGTCGTCATCGCCGCCGTTGTGCTCGATGGATGCCACAGCGAAGGTCGCCCCGTCGGGCGCGACGGCGTGCCGGATCGGTGTGTACTCGTCGCCGTCGCGGTGGCTGGAGACCCAGTCGGGGGCGATCTGTGCGGTGGCGACCGGGCCGAGGATCCCGCTCGTGATGGTGAGTGCGATGAAGAGGGGGCGGGTGGGCATGTCGTGCTCCGTGTGATCAGGACCGAACGAACTCCGCGCGGTGGGCATGCAAACGCCGTGCCTTGGCGGTTGGCCCCGTCGGGGCGAGGCGAGTGACAGCGAGCGGCCACATCTGGCCTGCGTCGGCCGTGCCGGTGGAGAATAGTGGCCAGGCGGTGCCCGCTCAGCAGCCGGCATTCCACGCATTGAGGAATGTCAGTACGTCGAGTGTGTTGATGCTGCCGTCATGGTTGAAGTCCGCAGCCTCATCGCCCGCTGTCCACGCGTTCAGGAACGCGAGCACGTCGAGGGTGTTGACATCTCCGTCGTCGTTGAAGTCGGCGTCGCATGGCGGCGAGTCGGAGCTGGTCCAGAGGATCGCGTTGGTCCGGCCGGTGGTCGGGTTGTAGCCGTACCCGCCGACAACGATCGTGCCGTCCGGCTCGACATCCATGCTGGTCACGCCGCCGGTGGTGTAGGGTGCCGGCAGGAAGGGGAGCAGGTCCACGAACCGCTCGGCCTCGCCGGCCCACACGACGGGGTGTGTGCCGTTGGCAAACTGCACCGTGCCGAGCTGCAGCCCGCCCTCGCACGCGTTGACGCTCGCGCCGATCGCCCCGATCGGGAGCAGATCGACGTAGTCATCGGCCGAGCCGTGCCACAGCAGCGGGTGGCTTTGGCCGCCAAACTCGGCGAAGCCGACCTGCTGGCCGTCCTTGGCATCGGCGATCCCGCTGCGCGAGGCGCCCGCCGGGTGCATGCTTGAGTAGGTCTCTCGCGTCCCTCGCCACCGGGCGGCCTCGTTCGTGAAGGGGAACTCGGTGAGCACCCCGCCGAACTGCTCGTCACCGTCGATCGCCGAGATGCTGCTGCTGCGGAACTCGGCGGGGTGCAGGTCCGCGGGGTGGGTCTGCCCGGTGGTGGGCCAGAGTGCGGCGTGGGTCCAGACGTTGCCGACATCGTCGTCTCTGGTGACGCTGCCGCCGATGTGCGTGTCGCCCACGTCCGCGGCCGCGCTGTACTCCCAGCCGCTGGCCTGCAGGTTCTCGTGCGACGCCGCCGTGCCGTGCCACCGCGCGGCCTGGCGGGTGTAGCACGTCGTCCACTCCCCGCCGACGCGGCAGGAGTACGGCCACCACCACCAGCCGGCCTGCGTCTGGCCGTTGGTGGCGCTGATCGAGCCGCCGACCGACGTGCCGGGGGTGACATCCACCGCCGAACTGGCGGTCCCCGACCAGATAACCGGCCGGGCGATGGCGTACATCGTGTCGTAGAGCGGGACGAGCTTGGTCCCGACGCCGACCTGCTGGCCCCCCTCCACGCCGTAGACCACCGAGCCCTCGGTCGCCCACGAGGGGTGAAGGACGGTGGCTGTCCACTCGGTGGGCAGGTCGGGAGTGATCCGCACGGTGATCCGGGCGACATCGCTGAGCGTCGTGCCGCAGGAGTTGGTGGCCTCGACGTGGTAGTCGGCTGCGTCCTCTTCGGCGACGTTGTCGATGCGCAGGGTCTGGCTGAACGCGCCGGAGACCTCGCTTCCCCAGTCGGTCGGGCCGTCCTGCAGCGCGATGCCGTCGCGGAACCATCGGAAGGAGACGGTCCCCCCGCCGATGGCTGCGGAGGCGAGCGTGGCGCGCTGGCCGGTCCACGAGGCGAGGTCCGCCGGCTGGGTCGAGAAGACGGGGCAGGGTGTGGTGTAAATCTTCTCGCACGAATCGGTGCCGCCGGCCGGGGTGATCCCGCCGAGCACATAGATGAAATCGTCGTCCCCGAGTGTCGCGCCGAAGCCCATGCGGGCCTGCGCCATGTTCGGGCCGGGGCTCCACGCCAGGCCGCCGGCGTCGAGGACGTAGCAGCTGCTCACGATCGTGCCGCCGTTGACCGGGCCGGTCTGTCCGCCCATCACCCAGACGCGTCCGTCGGCGCCGAGCACCGCCTTGGCATCGGTCAGCCCGACGGGCAGGTCGGGCACGGCGGTGTCGCTCCACGTGTCTGTCGCGATGTCGTAGCGTGCGACGTTGGTGAGGCGGGCGGTCGCGTTGGCGTCGTAGCCCCCGATGACGAGGATGTGCCCGGCGCTGTCGGCAACGGCGCACGCGCCGGCGGCGGGGGTGGGCATGGGGGCGATCACCTCCCACGCGTCGGTCGAGCCGAGATACCGCTCGGCGTAGCCGGTGTTGGGGCTTCCGGAGTTGGCCGAGGGGCCCGGGCCGCCGCCGAGTGAGTAAACGCGGCCGCTGCTGTCGGTGCACCACGCGAAGTAGTCGTCCGGTGCGGCGTTCCCGCGTGGGGCAAGGCTGCCGCTGACGCCGTCGGCGAGGTCGTAGTGGAACGGGTCGGGCGGGTTCCCGCCGGGGTCGCTGGGGTTGTAGCCGCCGAAGATGAGGACCTGGCCGGTGTCGTCGATACCGCCGCCCTGGCGGATGAACCCGCCGACGCCGTCGAACTCGATCTGCTCGACCCAGTTCGACGCGCCGGGGTCGAGCGTGTGGACGCTGCCGTCCTCATCGCCGCCGTTGACCCAGGGCGGGCCGCCGAGCGCGTAGAGCACCGAGTTGACGTTGAGACCGACCGGATACTGGCGGCCGGTCTGGCTGGCGGGGAAGGATGGGGCGCTCTGCCACTGGGCGAGGGCGGTCGTGGTGGTCAGCGCAAGCGAAACCAACGCGGCACGGACAGGAATCGACATCTGCAGCACTCCGAACGGTGTCGCCCGGCGTGTCCGGGCGGACCCGCGAGGGGCATCTGCAAATGCTATGCCGAAAGCGGATAATCGAGTAAAGAATCTGCCTTGGACCCCTCAGCGGGGCGCTGGGTGGGGACTTCTCGGTCCATCGGCGGGACGAGCCGCGGCGTGCGTGCGCCGACTGGCCATGGGCTGCCACCACCTGGCTGTGTGTGGCCAGCGTCAGCACCCGGCGTTCCAGCGGTTGAGAAACTCGAGCACGTCCTGTGTGTTCACCACGCCGTCGCCGGTGAAGTCCGCGGCCGCGTCACCCGCGACCCACGCGTTCAGAAAGGAGAGGACGTCCCGAGTGTCGATCGCCCCGTCGTGGTTGAAGTCGGGGATGGGCATCGGGTTGCCCTTGATGATGTAGACCCGGTTGCCGTTGCCGGCCGCGCCGATGATTTCAGGAATGCCGTCGCCGTCGGTGTCGGCCATGCCGACGGCATCGAAACCGAGCTGTTCGTTGGTGCCGCGGGCGGTGGTGATGGTGCGGAGGACCGAGCCGTCGCACCCGCTGAAGATGGAGATGCGGCCGACGCCGTTGCCGCCGTTGAGGGTGTAGGCCCCGACGGCGAGGTCGGCGTGCCCGTCGCCGTTGACATCGCCCGCCCCGCGCCCGCACCCGAGGCCGGCGTTGGACGGGGCGTCGTAGTTGAACAGCTGCGAGCCGTCGGCCCCGGAGAAGACGTACGCCCGGCTGTCGGCGTAATCGCCGACGTAGATATCCGGGGTGCCGTCGGTGTCGAAGTCGCCCGGTCCGCCGACGAAGAACTCGCCGAACTGCACCGCCGTGTCGTCGGCCAGCAGCGTGTGGATGACCGAGCCGTCGGCGCCGGAGTAGACATAGCAGGCACCCTTCTGCGCGGCGCCGCCCTTCTTGGCGCTCGCGGCGTAGTCGGGCACGCCGTCGTGGTCGATGTCGCCGACGCCCGACATCCCGCTGCCGAGCTGATCGTTCGCGGCCGTGCCGAGATGAACGCGGATGACCGAGCCGTCCACCCCCGAGTGCACATACACGCGGCCAGCGTTGGTCCCGCCCGCGTCGCCGTCGGTCCTGGGTGCGCCGACGATGAAGTCGTCGAGCCCGTCGCCATCGATGTCGCCGATGCCCGCGACCGCGTGTCCGTAGGCCTCGCCGATCTCGTCGCCGGTCACCGAGAGCAGGAGCGAGCCGTCGGCGCCGGAGTAGACGTAGGCGTTGCCCGCCGAGGTGCCGCCCTGGCTGCCCTGCCCGCCGCCGAGGATGTCGTGCACGCCGTCGCCATCGACATCGCCGGCGTCGGCCATCGCGTACCCGAGGTTTGTTGCCGCGAGCGGCCCGTCGAAGCTGAAGAGCAGGTCGGCGCTCGCGCCGGAGTAGACGTACAGGCGTCCCGACCTCGTGCCGTTGGGTGTGGTCAGGCTGGGTGCGCCGGTGATCCAGTCGCCCGCCCCGTCGCCGTTGATGTCGGCGAGCTCGCTGACGGCCCAGGCGAAGCCGCCGCCCTCGCCGTCGATGATGTGCAGGGCTGTCGCGTCGGCCTCGAGGAACTGGGCGCTGCAGGCGGACGAAGCCAGGGCGAGCAGGAGGGCGGGTGTTGCGGTGCGCATGTGACATTCTCCGTGCGGGCACGTCGGGGACGTGTTGTGCGGGGTGGGCCGGCGTTGTGCCGCGGCCCGATCGGACGAAGATACCGAACGACCCCGGGGGAAACTGTCGTGATCTTGCGAACTTGCGGATCGCCCCGAGATCGCCCCAAGATCGCGAGTACAACCCGCGTTGTGGCCGGTCAGGCCGCCCCAGCGCGGGAGATCCGCGAGAGCACGTCCGCGTTCCGCAGCCGCCGCGGCGGCACGCCGAACGCGCGGCGGAAGTGCTCGGTGAAGTGACTGTGCGTGCTGAAGCCCAGCCGGACGGCAAGCATCGCCAGATCACGCTCGCCCGCGAGCACGGCCTCGGCCGCCTCGCGCAGGCGCAGTTGCGTCAGATACTGGTGGATCGTGACGCCGAGCTCCTGCTTGAACAACCGGCACAGGTGGCTCGGCGACACGCACACGCGGCGGACGATCTCGTCGAGCGTCCACGCAGAGCCGGGGTCGGTCGCCAGCAGCTCGCGCACATGCTCGACGGTCCGGCGTCGGGTCCGCGCAGTATCGTCGCGCGAGGGCCGCGGAGCGGTGCGGCCGCGGGCGGACGCCTCGGCGGCCAGCAGGTCGCGGACCAGCGTGATCGCCGCCTCGTCGGCCAGCAGCGATGATGCGGGCTCGTCGTGCACGAGCCGGTGGCTGAGCGTCTGGTGTCGCAGGTAGCACCCCGCCGGGCTCGGCCCGTGGTCGAGGTCGAACGGCCGGTCGGGCTCGGTCCGTAGCGAAGACCTGCACTCGCGGAGCAACTCGTGGGCGTGGTGCCCCTTGAGCGAGATCCACACCGCGCTGTCGCCCCGGTCGTGCAGCAGCCCCCGCCGGTAGGGCTGCCCGTCGTTGTAGTACATCACCACGTTGCGGTCGGCGAGCACCGGGTCGCAATCGGCCTGATGGATGCGCACGGGCACGGAGGGGAATACCACGACCGTTCCGTTGATGATGTTCTCGGCGTGCCAGTGCGGCTCGTCGGGCGTGCAGACAAAGTGCCCGATGCGGACGGTGGGGGAGTCAAAGAGGATGCGTTCGCTGGGCATGGTGGCGCTCAGGCCGCGTGTGTGCGGAGTCACCACCGCGGCTGACTCAGTCTACCGGTGAGAGGGGCCCACGCTGCAGCTTTCTGCCGAGCATCCGGAGCGGTCTGTGCGCCGGGGCCTATTTGAGCGTTAGCGACTCGCCCGCCGCCAATTCTCGGACCGTCACCCCCTGCGGGGCAAAGCCCGACGCGTCCTGGCGGAGCAGGCCGAAGGTCTTGTAGTGCATCGGCACGACCACGGGGGCCGCGATCATCTCCGCGGCACGGGTCGCCAGCTCGGGGCCCATGGTGTAGCGGTCGCCGATCGGGACCATCGCCACGTCGGGCCGGTAGATCTCGCCGAGCATCTTCATGTCGCTAAAGAGCGCGGTGTCGCCGCAGTGATAGACCGTCTTGCCGCCGAGCCGGACGACCGCGCCCATCGGCTGGCCGAGATAGCGGCCGTTGCTCGACGAGGAGTGGAACGCCTGGGTGAAGGCGACCCAGCCCCAAGGTGCTTCGATGCGCCCGCCGGGGTTGCCGTCCTCGATCTGCCCGACGCCGAGCTCCTGCAGGTACTGCCCGACCTCGAAGCTGCAGTACACCGTCGCGCCGGTGCGATTGGCGATGGCCACGGTGTCGCCGATGTGGTCGTCGTGCCCGTGGGTCAGGACGATCGCGTCGGCCTGCTGCTGGTCGGCCTTGAGCCCCGCGGCCTCGGCGATGGGGTTGCCGGTCAGGAACGGATCGATGAGGACGCGCACGCCGTCGTGCTCGAGGGCGAACGCGGAGTGGCCGAGATAGGTGACTGTGGTGCTCATAGCGGGAGTCTAGCGGTGCGGGTGTCACGGGTGGCTCGCCCACCCAAGAGGGGTGTGCGGGTTGTCGGGCACGGGTGGACAAGCCACCCGTGGCACAGCAGAGAGTGACCGGCAGTGCGATTCGCCGCGAGCAAAAAAAGAGCCCCTCGCGCGAGCGAGGGGCTTGGACGGATGCGGGTTGTTGCCACGGGCCCCTCGCCTGCGCGAGGGGCTCTGTCGCGTGATCACGCGCCCTGCGTGCTCAGGCCGCGGATGCTCGCCTCGCGGCGGATGATCTGCTGGTTCTTCGACGCGTCCTCGGCCTCGGTGAAGTTCTCGCCGAAGCGGAACAGACGGAAGCTGTTGGCAAAGACGAAGATCTCGCCGGCGAAGTGGTAGAGGCCCGCCTCCCACACCTCGAGCTTGCCGGTCGCGGCGATCACCAGGCCGATCAGCACGATCACGATCGACGCCGCGATGTTCTGCGCGATGATGGTCCGGGTCCGCCGGGCCAGCTCGATCAGGAACGGGATGCGGTCAAGGTCGTCGGTCATCAGCGCCACGCCCGCCGAGTTGGTCGCGATGTCCGAGCCGGAGAGGCCCATGGCCACGCCGACGTCCGCCGCTGCGAGCGAGGGGCCGTCGTTGATGCCATCGCCGACCATCATCGTGCGGTAGCCCTGATCGACGAGCTGCTTGATCTGCTGGTGCTTCTCTTCGGGCAGGCACTCGGCCTCGATCGCGTCCACGCCGACCGCCTGGCCGACGCGCTTGGCAACGCTGAGCCGGTCGCCGGTGAAGATCGCGATGGTGCGGACGTCCAACTCACGCAGGTGATCGATGATCGCCGCGGTGCCGGGCTTGACCTTGTCCTCGAGGCCGACGGCGCCGAGGTAGCGTCCGTCACGCAGCACGTGCACGCTGCTCATGCCCTCGATCTTCTTCTCGACCTCGGCCATCTGGCCGTAGACCTCCGGGGCCAGCTCGCGGATCCAGGTCGCGCGACCGGCGCAGAGCTCGCCCATGCTGGTGCGAGACCGGACGCCACGGCCGTGGATCTCTTCGTAGTCGTTGCTGCCGTCGATCTCGACCCGGGCCTGCCGGGCGGTGCGGATGATCGACTGGGCGAGCGGGTGGTTGGAGTGCTGCTCGCCGTTCGCCGCGGCCGCGAGAAGCTCGGCGCCCTCTACGCCCGCCGCCGGCGCCAGACGCGAGACCTCGAACCGGCCGGTGGTGATGGTGCCGGTCTTGTCCATGACAATGGCGTCGACCGAGGCCGCGGCCTCGAGATAGTTCACTTCCTTGATCAGGATGCCGACGCGCGCCGCGGAGGCGAACGCCGCGACCGTCGCACTCGGGCTCGAGAGCAGCAGCGAGGCGGGGCAGCAGACGATCAGCACGGTGATCGCGGTCAGCGTGGCCTCGCTCTGGGTGTCGGGGTTCTGGCTCATGACAAACCAGACCACGCCCGCGACCGAGAGCGCCACGGGCACGAAGAACCGCGCGACCTGCTCGATGAGCACCTGACGCGGCGACCGCGTGTCCTCGGCCTCGCGGATGAGCTGGCTGACCTTGCCGATGGTGGTCTCGTCGCCGACCAGCGTCGCACGCATGTCGAGCGGGCCGGTCAGGTTGGTCGTGCCCGCGTAGACCTCGTCGCCCTCTTCGACCTCGACCGGCGCGGCTTCACCCGTGAGCGAGGCCTGGTTGATCGTCGTGCGGCCCTTGACCACCCGGCCGTCCACCGGCAGGTTCTCACCCGGGCGGACGCGGACGATATCGCCGACCTTGACCTCGCCGAGGCTGACCTCCTGCTCGACGCCGTCCACCACCACACGGGCGGTGTCGGGCGTGAGGGCGATCAGTTCTTCGATGGCGCGGCGGGCGCCGAACGCCGTGCGGTTGAGCACCGCGTCGGCGACCAGCAGGATGAACGCCAGCCAGCCGGCGGTCTCGTACTTGGTTGCTGCGATCGCCGCCATGATGGCGATGGCCGCGAGCGTCGAGCTGCTCGGTGCGCCGCGGCGGATCTCTTTCCACGCCAGCACGATGAGCGGGAAGCCCAGCATCACCGCAGCCGCGGCCGCCGGGAGCTGGGTCACCAGCGGGTGGGTCACGTCCATCCACAACGCGGCGCGGGAAGCGATCAGCAGGATCGCGCCGAAGAGATAGAGCACGATGCTCCGCTCGTCGGTCTCGCCGTGCGAACAGGCGACCATCCGCCCGTCCTCGTGGTCGTGCGAGTGGTCGCAGTTGTCGTCGTGGTGATGGTGGTGCGCGGCTGAAGCCATCGGCGGTCGCTCCCATCGGAGGGCAAGGGTGAGCAGGCTCGGTGGGCGGTCGCCCGTGAGCCCAATGGTTGTTTCGCGGCTGTCCGACGACAGCCGATCGTCTCCCGGACCAGAACAGCCCGGGCGACGATGGTATGCCCGCGAGCACGGGGTCTTGGCAGCTTCCGTACGCCCATACTGCCCGAGCGGTTCAGCCCCTATCCTCGAAGGGCCCGATCGCGAGCACCACCCAGAAGATCCGCCGGGCAGGCACGGAGCGGTATGCCGACTTCATCCGAACATAAACCAGCCGTCTGCATCCTTGGGCTCGGCCAGATGGGCCTGGTCTGCGCGAGCCTCCTGGCCGGTACCGATCCCGGTGCCGATGCAGACCCCAACCGGCCCACAGTCCGCATGTGGGGCCACAGCCTCGACGAGGCGGGGGCTCTCGCCCAGACCCGGCACAGCCGCCGGCTCGAGGGCTTCACCCTGCCCGACTCCGTCCGCGTCTGCATCGCCGACGCCGAGGCCCTCGCCGGGGCCGACATCATCGTCAATTCTGTACCCGTCCAGTTCATCCGTGAGGCGTGGACGCGGATCCGGGCCCACGTGCCGCCCCACGCGGGCGTCGTGAGTGTCTCCAAGGGCATCGAGAACGACACGCTCCTGCGCCCGACGCAGATCGTCGCCGACGTCCTCGCCGACGACCCCGACGCCCGACCCCGCCCGTTCGCCACGCTCAGCGGCCCGACCATCGCCGCGGAACTGGCCCGGGGCCTGCCCGCGACCATGATCGCGGCCGGCGACGATCCGGCCTTCGCCGATCGGGTCCAGCAGCTCTTCAGCACCAGCTACCTGCGGGTCTACACCAACCCCGACCTGCTCGGCGTCGAGATCGCCTCGGCGACCAAGAACGTCATCGCCCTCGCCGCCGGTGTGCTCGACGGGCTCCAGGCCGGCTACAACGCCAAGAGCGCCCTGCTGGCCCGCGGCTTGGCCGAGATCGCCCGGCTCGGCACCGCCATGGGGGCCAACCGGGAGACGTTCTTCGGCATCGCTGGCGTGGGCGACCTCGCGACGACGTGCTTCAGCCCCGAGGGCCGCAACCGCTCGTGCGGCGAGGCGCTGGGCAAGGGCCAGAAGCTCGACGCCTACCTGCGGGGCTCGCCCTTCGTGGTCGAGGGTGTCGCGACAACGCAGTCGGTGATGGACCTCGCCCGCAAGTACAGGGTCGAGATGCCGATCACCGAGTCGGTCTACTCGGTGCTGTTTGAGGGTGTGGACCCGATCAGCGCGATCGGCAAGCTGATGAGCCGCGAACTCAAGCAGGAGCGGGTGGGCTAGGTTTCGCACGCGGCGTGAATCACCCAGGATCTCGCCCGCCCCAGACCGCGCAGAAACCGCCGGTCCGGCCGCCCCGGCACAACTGTCGATTCAGGCCCGATCCGGCCGATAGTCCGCACCAAGACACGCTGCGCCGTCCCCGCCTGGATGAGCGGGCGGTGTCGCAGCGCCAGGAGCCGCCATGGGATTTCCCGCACCAGCCCCCGCCTCTGCCGATGTCGGCGTCGTCGGTCTCGCGGTCATGGGCCAGAATCTGGCCCTCAACATCGCCGACCACGGCTTCGCCACGGCGGTCTACAACCGCACCGTCAGCGTGACCGAAGCGATGCTCGCCGAGCACCCCGCCGGCTCGTTCGGCGCGGGCTACCGTGGCCGCGGGCCGGGCTCGCTCGTCCCCGCCGCCGATGTCCCCGCCTTCGTCAAGAGCCTGAAACGCCCGCGCGTGGCGGTCATTCTCGTCAAGGCCGGCAAGGCCACCGACGCCGTCATCAACGCCCTCGCCGAGCACATGGAGAAGGGCGACGTCATCGTCGACGGCGGCAACGCCCACTGGGACGACACCGCCCGGCGCGAGAAGGAACTCAAGGCCCGGGGGCTGCTCTTTGTCGGCTCCGGCGTCTCCGGCGGCGAGTTGGGCGCGCGGTTCGGCCCCAGCCTCATGCCCGGAGGCGATCAGGACGCGTGGGCGGCGCTCAAGCCGGTCTGGACCGCCATCGCGGCCAAGGTGGACGGCGCGACCGGCAAGCCGATCGAGGGCGAAGCCCCCGGCAAGCCGGTGGACGCCCCCAACGCCGAGGCCTGCACCGCCCACATCGGGCCCGGCGCCGCGGGCCACTTCGTCAAGATGGTCCACAACGGCATCGAGTACGCCGACATGCAGATGATCGCCGAGGCCTGTGCGCTGCTCCGCGGCGTGCTGGGTCTTCGGCCAGAGCAGATGGCCGAGGTCTTCCGCGAGTGGAACACCACCGAACTCGACTCGTTCCTCATCGAGATCACCGCCGACATCCTCGCCCAGACCGACCCCGTGTCCGGCGGCCCCTTCGTGGACATCGTCCTTGATGCCGCGGGCCAGAAGGGCACCGGGCGGTGGACCAGCGAGGCGGCGCTGCTGCTTGGCGTCCCCGCGCCCACCATCGCCGAGGCGGTCTTCGCCCGCGCCATCAGCGCACAGAAAGAGCTTCGCGTGAGCGCCTCGACCGTGCTCCGCGGCCCGTCCAGCCCCGAGTTCAAGGGCAACCAGGACCGCTTCATCGAGGCGGTGCGACGGGCGCTCTACTGCTCGAAGGTCTGCGCCTACGCCCAGGGCTTTGCCATGATGGCCGAGGCGTCGCGCGAGTGGGAGTGGGGGCTCGACTTCGCCTCGATCGCGAGCATCTGGCGCGGCGGGTGCATCATCCGCGCCCGCCTGCTGCACACCATCACCCAGGCCTACTCCGGCGCCGGCGACCTGCCCAACCTGCTCATGGCGCCCACGTTCGTCACGCAGATCGGCGAGTGGCAGGACGCGTGGCGCGAGGTCGTCGCCAGCGCCGCGGCGATGGGCATCGCGGCCCCGGCGTTCGCGAGCGCACTGGCCTACTACGACGCGCTCCGCACCGCCAGCGGCAGCGCCAACATGATCCAGGCCCAACGCGACTACTTCGGAGCGCACACCTACGAGCGCACCGACACCCCCAGGGGCACGTTCTTCCACCTTGACTGGCCCCACCCCGAGCGTCCCCAGCACGAGGCCTGACCATGCCGAGCGACCCAGCGCCCGCCAACGCCACCCAGACCCCCTGCGTGACCGACCGCCCCACCCTCGCGCCGATACGCCCGGTCGAGGTGCTCCCCTCGGGCGCCATCCGGACCGCGCGGCTCCTCCTCCGCCCCCTCGCCGAAGAAGACCGCGCAGAGTTCATCCGCGTGCTCCGCGCGAGCCGGCAGCACCTCGAGACCTTCAGCCCGCTGCACATGCCCGGCGAGACCGACGACCAGGTCTTCGACCGCCAGCTCTCGCTGACGATCGAGGGCGAGACCCGCGGCAAGGCCTGCCGGCGCGTCGTCATCGACCGCGAGGGATCGATCGTCGGCGCGTGCAACCTCAACGCCATCCGGCGAGGCCTGAGCTGGGAGGCCGACGCCAACTGCTGGCTCGCCGCCGGCGCCGAGGGCAAGGGCTACGCGACCGAGGGCATGGTCGGGCTGCTGCGGCACGCCTTCGCCGACCTGCCCGACGGGCTGGGCCTCCACCGCGTCCTCGCGTGGATGCAGACCGACAACACCCGCAGCGAGCGCATGATCGAACGCCTCGGCTTCGAACGAGGCGGCGCTGAGAAGTCGTTCCTCCACGCCGGCGGGCAGTGGAAGCTCCACGAGAAGCTGGTCATGACGCCGGAAGGGTTCGCCGCGCGTCTGGCGGGCTAGGCCTCGCCGGGCGAGATCATCGACATCGCCTCACGCAGCAGCCCGATCGCCCGGGCGGTCTCCGGGTGCGCCGCAGCGTCGGGCTCGGCCAGCGCGATCGCCCGCTCGCACCGGGCCACGTGCCTGGCCAGCGTCTTGGGCCCGCCGTCCGAGCGGTACCCCATGTCGCACAGGTTGTCGTAGGCGTCGGCGAGCTTGACCAGCCGCGCCCGCCAGTCGGCCTCGCTCAGCCGCCGGTCGTACTCCGGCTCGCGGGTGTCCTCGCGCAGCAGCATGTTCTTGCTCAGCGCCGCCACGATCTCGGCAACCAGCGGGCCGAACTGCTTCTCGATGTCGTCGAAGTCCGCGGGCGTGTCCTCGATCGTGTCGTGCAGGATCGCCGCGCAGATCGTCGCGTCGTCGGCGTGCTCGAAGAGATGGCGCACCGTCATCGCCACGCGGAACGGGTGCGACACGTAGGGCGTCCGGTGGTCCTTGCGCAGCTGACCGGTGTGCTGCCGCGCGGCGAACGCCGCGGCACGCTGCCAGAGCAACCCGGCCGGTGCGCCCGTGCCGTCGGGCCCGCTCACACCCCGTCCGTCCGACGCACGGCGCTCAGGGTGCACTTGGCGGGGTCGCCGCCGTGCTCGTCGAAGAGCACCAGCTCGTTGACGCCCTCGGACACCAGCCACGACCGGGGCAGCAGGTACTCATGCTGCGGCGGCACGGCCTTGCCCTCCGACGCGACGAAGTAGCGCCCAACGTGCCGGCCGTTGAGATAGAACTGCCCCTTGCTGAGGCCCGCGATGGTGAGGGCGACGTTGCGGTCGGCCTCGGGGGTCTCGAACTCGGTGCGGAACCACGTCGGCCCCTGGGGCGGG
This sequence comes from Phycisphaerales bacterium JB054, assembly GCA_043100935.1. GTDB lineage: Bacteria > Planctomycetota > Phycisphaerae > Phycisphaerales > UBA1924 > PNC22. Next base: position 95,593 of record JBICHP010000007.1, on the reverse strand, counting down.
GTGCTCCCGACCGGGTCGTAGGCGGTCGGGTTCGGCATCTCCCACTGCGCAAACGCCCAGTCGAGCTTGCCGCCCAGGGTGTCCTTGCCCTCGAAGAAGTTGGTGTTCTTGCTCATCTCGGCGAGCACGTTGGCGACATCGGCCTCGCTCACGCTGTCGGCCGCGATCGCCAGCTCGAGGGTGTTGTTGCCCCGGTTGAGCGTGTCCTGATCGAAGACCAGGTCGTTGTCGGCGCCGGGTTCGAAGAAGTGAACCGGCTTCTCGTTGAGCAACACCAGGCCGCGCACCGCGACATCGCCCATGCGGACGAAGATCGGGCTCTTGCGCCTGTGGATGAACGACCACGAGACCCGCTGCGGGTGCGTGACGTCACCGCGGCGGACCTCCCACAGCGGCACGCGGTAGGAGAGCAACTCCACCGGCGCGCTCTCGACGATCTTCGACCGTCCCGCGCGGAACGCGGTCAGCTCGTACCAGTCGTCGCACAGCCCCTTCGGCGGCTTGAGGTCCTGGCCGCCCGCGGGGCGCCCGAGGTTCTCGGCCAGCACGACCATGGTGTGGTCGGTCTTCTTGAGCTGGATCGTCAGCTCGCCCGATGCTCCGGGCCCGCGCCCGAACATGCCGACCGGCTCGGTATCGAGAAACACCGACAGACGGTCCGCCGACTTGGGCGAGGCGATCTTGACCCGCTTGGGCGTCTGCGAGCGGAACCGCATCCGGTACCAGCCATAGCCGTAGGGCGCGCCGAGCTCGCCGAGATCGGCCGGACCGGCGATCGCCGCGTAGCGCGCGCTCGAGCCGTCAACATACTCGGCGGTGCCGGCAAACTCCCAGTCGGTGGCCAGCGCACGGCTCGGGACCGGGCGCTTGGCGTTGGTCTTGGCCTTGAGCACCTCGACCTTGCCGTCGGCGCCGACGCGGGTGTACTTCTTGTTGCCCGCCGCCGCGATCGGCCCGCCCGACTCGTCAAAGCCGGTCGCGCCGACGCAGACACAGTCGTCGCAGATCTGCACGATGTCGAGCTGCTCCTCGCTCGCGACGACGACCTGCACGCCCTCGTGCTCGATGATCTCCGGCGTCTTGCCGCCGGGCACCGTGACCTCCAGCGGCGAACCGTTGATGCTCACCAGGCCGACCGAGCCGCTGGGCCCGAAGCAGACCAGCGTGCTGCCCACCGTCGCGAACGCGCACAGCGAGCAGAAGTCGAGCGTGGCCCGGCCCCCGAGCAGCACGCCGAAAACGCACCACGACGTGCCGCACGTGCCGATGGGCACGTCCAGCGAGGTGCCGTCGGGCAGCAGCAGCGTGGACACCTGCGCCGACTTGCCCCGCTTGCCCTTCTGGCCGAAGAGGAACACCACCGAGCCCTGCGTGCCGCGGATGGGCACGACCGTCACCCCGCCGCTCATCGACGGCTCGAGCACCACCGGGCGGTCATCGGGCTCAAGGTGCGCCAGCACCCTGCCGAACCGGCTGGCGAACATGGTCAGCCGCCGGAGCACGCTGTAGGCGGGCGTGTGCTCGCCGTCGGCCTTGACCAGCGCGCCGTGATCGTGGCGGGTCGTGATGTAGCCGTCCATCGAGTGGGGCATCCGACCGCCGCCGAAGCCGAACGTCTGCCCGCCGGCGAAGGGGTTGAGCACAAACTGTGCGGCCCCGGCCAGCGCCTCGGCCGCCGAGCGGACCGCCGCGTCGGCGTTCAGCGGCTCGGGCTCGTCCTGGCCCCAGACCATCGGGTCGCCGAGGCGCAGATCGGCGATGAGCCGCGGCGCGCGGGGGTGGACCTCACTGAGCTGCCGGGTGATGGACAGCAGGTCCTCCGCGCCCGACCAGCACTCGATCTCGCCCTCGACCGACTGCCACAGGCCGTTGGCGTTGATCACCGGCACGGTGACCCCCGCCTCGCGGAGGTAGCGGAGCAACTCGCCGAGGTACGCCGCCGCCTGGGTGTCGTCGCCGCACGTCCAGCCGTGCTCGTTCTGCACAAGAAGAATGGGACCGCCCTTGCCGGGGCTGTCCACCTGCAGGTCCTTCACCTGGCCAACCAGCGCCGTGATGTAGCGCGAGCACGCCTCGAGGAACGGCCCGTTGCCGCGGCGCGGCTCGACCCCCTCCTTGGCGAGCAACCACGCCGGGAGCCCGCCCGCGTCATACCCCGACCCGACGAACGGCCCGGTGCGGAGGATGACGTTCATGCCCGCCTCGCCGACAAGCTGGACAAAGTGCCGCAGGTCGTTGTCGCCCTCGAAGTCGAACTTGCCCGGCCGCGGCTCGTGCCGGCTCCAGACAGCGGGGGTTTCGATGGCGTTGAGCCCGGCCTGTTTCGCAGCCGCGATCCGCCCGGCCCATTCGGACCGGGGAAGCCTCGCGTAATGCACCGAACCGCCCACAATCCATACGCGACGCCCGTCGAGCATGAAACTCCGACCGTCGTAGGTCACCTGTGCCATAGAGGCTCCGTAAGGTATTCGTTCGTCTAATCCCCGCGACGACGAGCCTCCCAGCCCACCATCACGGCAGTGAAAGTTGAACCTCAACAGTAGGAGCGACATGGTCCAACTGCAACGCGCCGGCGTGAAGAGCGGTACCCTCTGCTCTCAGGTGGCCCTCCCGGCATCAGGACCGGGGGGGCACCCGCCCCGAATCACAACCCGATTCGCTCACGCGACACGGAGGAACGCTCGTTGAACCCCCCCGCACGACCATGCCCCGCCCGCGCCCGACTCGTGTCCACATGCCTCCGAGCGACCGCTCTGGCGGTCATCGCGGGCGCCCTGGCCGCCCCGACGGGCTGTTCCAACGGGATGGAGCAGATCGACCGCCGCCTGGCCAAGGTCCTCGGCGAGTCGTCCGCCCGGTCAAACCTGAACACGAGCCCCCGCGTCAACGAGCCGGGGAGTGTCCCGGCACGTCGCAGCGGGCTCTATGAGGAATCCCCGGCCACGAACAACCCCGGCTCCGAGGAACTCCAGTACGACGAGCTCGATCGGGGTGAGCGGGGCACGCCGCAGGTCATCGAGGGCCTCAACACCAGGCTCCGGAACTTCGCGCTCACCGCCGGCGGCATCGGCGCCGAGAACGTGCTCACCATCTCGCTGCGCGACGCGCTCCGCCTGGCCCAGCGGCAGGGCCGCGAGTACCTCTCCGCGGAAGAAGAGTACATCCTCACCGCGATCAACCTGCTCATCGAGCAGCACCGCTGGGGGCCGCGACTGTTCAACGACACCACCGTCGGCATCAGCGGCGACGGCGACGAGGGTCGGTTCGACAACACCGTCGACGTGGTCAACACGCTCCGCGTGACGCAGCGCCTGCCCTACGGCGGCGACGTCGAGGCCCGCTGGGTCTGGAGCGCCGCCGAGCAGCTCCGCTCCAGCGTCGCCGGGCAATACCAGCAGTCGTCGGCGTTGGTGCTCGACGCGAACATCCCGCTGCTCCGCGGCGCGGGGATGGTCGCCCGCGAAGACCGGATCCAGCGCGAGCGCGACGTGGTCTACGCCGCACGCGACTTCGAAGACTTCCGGCGCGAGTACTTCGTCTCGATCGCCGAGGACTACTTCAACCTGATCCAGACCGTCAACGAGCTGCAGAACCGTCTTCTCCAGATCAAGAGCCTGGAGCTCTTCGTCGACCAGCAGCAGGCGCTCTACGAGGCCGGCCGGCGTACCGAGTTCAACGTCAACGAAGCGCGAAACGACCTGATCAACGCCCGCAGCTCGCTGGCCAGCACGCGCGAGCAGTACACCCTGCAGATCGACCGGTTCAAGGTCCGCCTCGGTATCCCGATCGAACAGCCGGCGCAGGTCGTCGGTGCCCGCATCGAGATCGCCGAGCCCGCGACCACGATCGAGGCCGCGACCGCCTCGGCCCTCAACTACCGCCTCGACCTGCAGAACCGACGCGACCAGTACGCCGACTCCGAACGCGGCGTCATCAGCGCCCGCAACAACCTGCTGCCCGACCTCGACCTCTCCGGCGGGCTCCGCGTCCCGACCGACCCAGACGAGCGCGTCGGCCAGTTCTCGCTCGACCCCGACGAGACCTCGTGGGACGCCGCGATCACACTCAGCCTCCCCCTCGACCGCCGCATCGAGCGGCTCCAGCTGCGTCAGGCGCTCGTGCGGCTCGAGCAGTCCCGCCGCAGCCTCGACGAGTTCACCGACAACGTCGTGCTCGAAGCCCGGCGACGCGTCCGCGAGATCGATCTGGCCCGCTTCCGGCTCGAGCTGGCCGAGGCCTCGGTCGCGATCAACGAGCGGCGGCTGCAGGAGCAGCAGCTCAAGGCCGACGAGGTGGACACCCGCGACCGACTGAACACCGAGTCCGCGTTGCTCAACGCCAAGAACGCACGCGACCAGGCGCTCACCGACCTCCGCATCGCCATCCTCAACTACCTCGAATCGATCGGGCAGCTCCGCGTCTCGCCGGAGGGCACCATCGACCCCCTGCCCGGCATGGAGGTCACCATCGAGGACATCCCCATCGACTTCCCCGCGCTCTTCGCCGACCAGATGTCCGACGCCAGCGTGGAAGAAGAGATGTACCCCGAAGACACGCCGTTCGAGGAATGACCCGAGCCGCGGGCGGTCTTGCTACCGCTTCCCGCGCCGCGTCTCGTCGATGCGCCGGATCTGCTCCTCGAGCACGCCCAGCTGCTCGCGCACCTGCTCGAGCCGCCGCCGCATCATCGCGCGGCCGCCCGCGTCCAGGTTCGGCCCGCCGATCAGGTTCTCGATCCGCGTGATGTCGTCGAGCACCTGCGACCGCTCGTTCCGCAGAATCGTCAGCTGCAACACCAGGTCGGCATCGCCCATCAACTCCGGGTCCTCGAGCGTCACCGCGCGAGAGGCGTCGAGCGCCGCCAGACGTGTCAAAGAAAGATCCGCGGTCTCTCGCGGCTGTCCGCCAACAAGCAGGCCGCTCGGCGCATCACTCGACGCATACACCGACAGCCACGCCGCCGACCCCGGCTCCGGCGCATCACCGCCCGCCCCGCCGATCTCGACCGGCTCCGGCCTGATCGGCGTCCCCAGCAGCGTCGCCACGCCCTGCCGGCTCTGCCGGAGCGACCACGCCGCGACAAGGTCGCTCGGCCGCGGCGTCGCCGCACCACGCAGGTTGCCGAAACTGCCCAGCGGCACCGAAATATCCAGCACCTCCCCGCCCCGCTCGACGGTCAGTTCCAGCTCCTCACCCGGCGCGTGCGAGAGGATCGCCGCCCGCAGCATCGCCTGACGCGACAGCGGCACGCCGTCGGCGGTCAGGATCCGATCACCCGGCACCAGCAGGTCGGCCGCCGCAAACCCCGCGACCACGTCCATGATCCGCACCCCGCCCCGATCATCCGGCGGGAAGCTGATGCCGAGCGCCGCCCGGGGCCCGCGCGCAAAGACCTGCAACGCCAGCTCGTCGAGCCTCAGCCGCTGCTCCGGCGACAGGCCCTCGCGCGCGCGCCACTCGTCGATCTCCTGCAGGTCAAGATCGCGACGCTCAAGCAGCGCAACCAGCGCCTGCTGCCGCGCCGCAAACACCGGCGAGTCGAGCCACTCGATCATCTCCTCCACCGGCGGCCGCGTATCGGGCAGGTCGTCGCGCTGGGCCGACGCCGTCGTGCCCGCCAGCAGTGCCACGAGCGCAACCCGGTAAATCGTCATGGTTCGGTTCTTCATGCCACAGACAGTGTCGTCGATCCCGCGGCCTCAGGCAAGCCCGGTGTGCCATTCGGCCCCCCTCGCGCAGGCCACAGAGCGGCCTACCCGCCCGCCGCCGCGCGGGTGGCCAGCGCGTCGATCTTCGAGGCGTTCTCGATCATCCACTCGGTCTTGCGGCACACCATCCGCAGAAACGGCCCCGGATCGCGCCCGGCAAACGTCCCCGTCGCCGCGATCGGCGCGACCACCTCGCCCACCAGCGCCGCACCCATCATCGCCGGGAGCGCCCCCAGCCCCGCACCCGCCGCCTCCGGCCCGTACCCGCGCAGGAACGCCGCAAGCCGGTGCGCGTCCAGCCCGTCAGGCCAGTCGTCGGGGTTCACGCCCACCCGCGTCATCGAGAACTGCAGCGACCCCGACGCGATATCGACCAGCACCGGCCCCAGCCGCGCCGCGTCAAAGTCCAGCACCGCCGCGACCGTGCTGCCGCGGAAGACCATGTTGCCCGGGTGCCAGTCGGCGTGCAGCATCTGCGGCTCGCCGGGCCCGGCCAGCGCCGGGCGCAGCCGGTCATACACCGCCCCCAACCGGCGAGCCTCCCGCGAAGCCACGCCGCGTGCGGCGATCTCGCCGAGCTGTTTTGCCACGCGATCGTGCTGCGCCGGTGTCCACACCGGCGAGGGCCAGCGGGATCGATAGCCGCGCACCAGCGCGTGCAGCCGCGCAAGCTGCCTGCCCGCGTCCTCGCAGGGCTCCGGCGTCCTGTCAAACGCCTCGCCCTCGACAAACGCGAACACCTCATACACCCGACCGTCGAGCTGGGCCATCGAGTTGTTGCCGTGGCGCGTGCCGATGATCGCCGGCGTGGGAAACCCCGCCGCGTGCAGAAAGAGCTGCAGGTCGTGCGAGCTGGCAACCCGGGACGGTTCGTCGCGTCCGCGCGCGCGCCGCTTGATGAGGTACTTCCCGCGTTCGGTCTCAAGAATCGCCTTGGGCGACTGCCGGCTGCCCCGATTGAACGCGTACACGCTCCGCACAGCACCGAGTTCGTAGAACGCGCAGACGCTCGCGAGTTCGCCGGGGGCCATCACCGACCGGGACTGGGCCGGCACGGCAGCGCCCCCTGACGCGGGCTCGGATGGATGGCGGGGCGTGGGCATCGCGTTCCCGCTGCGGGCGCTATTCGACGTTCTGCACCTGTTCCTTGATGCGGTCGATCGTGCCCTTGACCTCCACGATCAGCCGGCTCACCAGGCTGTCGGGGCTCTTGCTGGCGATCGTGTTCGCCTCGCGCAGCATCTCCTGGGCGAGGAAGTCCATCGTCCGCCCGACCGGCTGCTCCTCCGCAGAGGCGAGCATCTCGGTGAACTGCTCGATGTGCCCGCCCAGGCGGCTGATCTCCTCGGCGATGTCCGTCTTCTCGGCGTACACCGCGATCTCGCGGATCATCTCCACCGGCTCGACACGCAGCTGCGCCTCGCGGAACATCTCCTCCATCCGCAGCCGGAGCCGGTTCTCGTACTCGGCGATCACCCGCGGGGCCTGCTCGCGGATCTTCGCCAAGCGGTCGGCGATCAGGTCGCGGTGGCCCTCCAGCTCCTCGTTCAGCAGCGCACCCTCGCGCCGACGCATCGAGAGCAGGTGGTCGCACGCGGCCTCGACCAGCTCGAGCAGCAGCGCCCGCGTCTGCTGCAGCCGGTCGTCCTCGTCGGTCGGGTTCTGCAGCACTCCCGGCAACGCCAGGAGCGGGGCCAGATCGATCACCACCTCGCCGCTCTGCACGGCCTTCGACCGGCCGAGCTGCTCGACGTAGCGGTCCAGCGCCTGATGGTTGACCTCAAGCGCCGCCGAGGCGGACGTATCAGCGAAGCTGACCGTCAGCGTCACGCTGCCCCGCGCGATGCGGTGCCGCAACGCGGCCTCCAGATCGGCCTCGAGCGCCTGCAGCTGCTCGGGCAGCCGGATCGACGCCTTGAAGTACTTGTTGTTCAGCGAGCGCAGTTCGACCGCGTAATGCACGCCATCGACGTGGCGGGAAGCCTCACCAAACCCTGTCATGCTGCGGATCACTGGGCGAACGCTCCTCGGCCCTCCGGCCGTTGGCAGAACTCAACTCGGTCCCACCAGCTTAGCGTCCGCCGCCGTCGGTGCTCTCGTCGGTGCCCGCGCCCGATCCATCGCCGGCGCCGCCGGTCTGGCCGTCCGCGGCACCATCAGCTCCGCCATCAACCGCGCCATCTGTCGCGCCGCCAGCCGCATCGGAGGTGCCGTCGGTTGTTTCACCGGCCGCGCCGCCATCGGCACCATTCTCGCCGGTCTCGCCCGAGACCGGATTGCCGTCCGCGTCCAACACCTCGGCCGCGCCCTGCGCACCGGTCTCGCCCGCCGCACCGCCCGGGTTGTCTTCCGGCGTGGCCACCTCGGTCGAGGTCGCCGCAGCACCCGTGCCCGTGGGCGCCGTCACCGGCGACATGTACAGCACCAGCCCCACCGCGATCGCCAGCCAGAGCACGAAGAACCCGATCGTCGCCATCGTCAGCGCATCGCCGGTGCGGGCACCGAACGCGGTCTCGCCGCCGGCACCGCCGCCGCCGCCGAACGCGCCGGACAGCCCGCCGCCCTGCGGCCGCTGGATGAGCACCGTCAGGATCAGCAGAACCGAGCAGAACAGAAAGAGGACGGTCAGCGCCCCAACAACGATCTGGCTCGCGCCGAGTGTCAACATGCCAAGAGAGAGATCCATGGTGCGTCAAGACTCCCACCGGCCACCGGGGCCGGTCCGGCCCGGAGGCCGCGTGATCATTCGGAAGAAGCCCCGGGCTCTTGCCCGAAGCAGGGCCGAAAGTCTAGGCGGCCTCGCCCCAGACCCGTCACCAAGAGGCCCAACGCGCAAGCGTGGGCTCCCGGCCCGCATAGTGACCGGGGAGAGGGCTTCCCAGCCCGCTGATTCACAAAGGGGGTGGGCTTTCCAGCCCGCTGATTCACAATGGGGGTGGGCTTTCCAGCCCGCTGATTCACAGGGGGGCGGGCTTTCCAGCCCGCCTCGCTCAAGCCTCACCGCCCAGATCAGTCTGCTCCCGGGGGCTGGAAAGCCCCCGCCCCTGGGTTCGAGCGCTTCCGCTGTCAGACCGACCGACCCGCCGCGGCCTCGATAATCGGCCCGAAGTCCGCCCCCTTCAGGCTCGCCCCGCCCACCAGTCCGCCGTCGATGTCAGGCTGGGCAAGCAGTTCGGCCGCGTTGGCGGGCTTCAGCGAGCCGCCGTAGATGATCCGTGTCGCCCCGGCGGTGGGGGTGTCATAAAGATCCGCCAGCACCGCCCGGCAGCGGGCGTGGGCCGCCTGGGCGTCCGCCGGCGTCGCCACCTTGCCCGTCCCGATCGCCCACACAGGCTCGTAGGCCACCACGATCTTCCCCATCTGTGCCTTGCTCACGCCGGCGAGCCCCGCCCGCAGCTGCCGCTCGTTCACCGCGTCGGTCTGCCCGGCCTCCCGCTGCTCCAGCAGCTCGCCGATGCACAGCACGCAGGTCAGCCCGGCCTCCAGCACCGCCAGCGTCTTGCGGTTGATCAGCTCATCGGTCTCTCCCAGGACGTGGCGTCGCTCGGAGTGCCCGGTCAGCACGGCCGACACGCCGCAGTCCTTGAGCATGCCCAGTGAGACCTCGCCGGTGAAAGCCCCCGACGGCTCGAAGTAGCAATCCTGCGCGCCCAGCGCGACCGGCCCGCCCCCGATCGCCTCGCCCACCGCCGCCAGATACGGGAAGGGCACAAAGACCGCGACCTCGCACCCGGGGTTGGCCTTTGCCGAGGCCGCGACCTCGCGGGCCAGCGCCGGGCCGGTGGTCCGGTCGGTGTTCATCTTCCAGTTGCCGCCGACGTAGGGGGTGCGAGGCATGAGCGTCTCCGAGGCGTGGGCCCTGTTGGTCAAAGGGCAAGGTTAGCGCCGCAGCCGGACGCGGGACGCGCGTCGGCCGCGGGTGCCGTGGTCTGACGAGTCTTCGAGGAAGGCCACGCCGGATCAATCGAGACTTACGAAGACTCAGCCCTCCGCGAGCCGCCGCGTCACACTCGAGGCTTTGTCGGCCATAGACTGCGTGCGGTCGGTCCGCGTGCCAATCTGCACGCACGTGTGCACCCGCGGCGAGCCCATCTCGTGGACCACCTCGTGGCAGCGCCTGATGGCCGCGAACACCTCGTCCCACTCGCCCTCGACCCCGGTGCCGTTGGGGTGCAACTGATAGGTCAGCCCGGCCTCCTCGAGCACCCGCTGGCAGGCGGCGATGTAGGGCGAGACCGAGACCCCGGCACCGATGGGGATGAGCGTGAAGTCGATGATGGTGTGCATTGGGGAGGGTAGGGATGCATTTGCCGAGAGGGGGCAGGATTCGCCCGAACGCATCTGCCGACCAACGAGAAACCGTGCGGAACTCAGTGGCCAGTTTAGTATATAACTACCTACTCGCCGTGGGGAATCAAGATGTCTTATGCATGGTCTCTGCCGCTCGAAATCGCTGAACACACGGCTCCGATCTCGGCGCCGCGATTTCGATGTTCGCACGCCGGTGTGGTCATTCCGACGTTTCAGGATTGGGAGGGACTTCGCGAAACGCTGGAGGGCATACTGGCTTGCCGACCTCGGCCGCGTTTGTTGGTTGTTGTCGATGACAACTTTGAGGACAATGCGCCGAGATGGCTCGGCCGGATGCCCGTCACACGCATCTGGTATCCCGGAAATCGCGGACCGAGTGTCGCTCGGAACGTGGGCGTGCGCCGCCTAGGACGCCAAGGCGCGGAGTGGGTCTACTTCACAGATACGGGCTGTCTGCGAGCGAAGTGGTTCTTCGATGCGATTGCGTCGGCTGTGTCGACGCCCCACTGTGTAGCGGTCGCGGGTCCGGTTGTAGGCGAAGTGAGATCGCTAGAACTCGATCCCATAAACAGTTTCATGACTACCGAAGGGATTCTCAATCCTCCGATGGGTACGGACGGTCGGCCTCAGGCGATCGTGACGGCCAACGCTCTCGTCTCCATGCGTGCAGTCATGTCCGTAGGTGGGTTCGATGAGACCTACCCATTCGCAGCAGGAGAGGACCTTCAACTTGGCATAGATCTCTTGCGATGTGGATGGATTGCTTGGTGTCCGGATGCGGTGGTCACTCACCGGTTCGAGGAGTGCTTGGTTGATTTTCGGAAGCGATTTGAGCGGTATGGACGAGGCACTTGTCACTTGGCATGTCGCAACTCGCTCGCGATACCCAAGCCGTCACAGATTGTCGCGGTTCAGCCAGAACTACAAACGCTCGCCGATCTACAGATAGCAGCGATGTCCGCGGGGTATGTTGCTCACGCAGAACGTGTGCGATTGATCTAGCCCTTCGGCCCGCTCGCCCTCACGCTGTCCCGCATCTCAAACTTCGCATCGTTCTCGCGGAACATCTTGGCCAGCTTCTTCGCCTGCGCGTCGTACGCGGCCCCGTCCTTCCACGTGTTGCGCGGGTGGAGCACCTCGCTCGGCACGCCCGGCACCGCGTCGGGGATCGGCAGGCCGAAGATCGGATCGGGCGTGAAGTTCGTCTTCGCCAGGCTGCCGTCGAGGATCGCGTGCACCATCGCGCGGGTGTACTTCAGGCTGAAGCGGTGCCCCGTGCCGTGGCCGCCGCCGGTCCAGCCGGTGTTCAGCAGCCACACGTCCGAGCCGTGCTTGGCGATGCGGTCGGTGAGCATGCGGGCATACTCGGTCGGCCGACGCGGCATGAACGGCGAGCCGAAGCACGCCGAGAAGTTGGGCTGCGGCTCGGTCACGCCCGCCTCGGTCCCCGCCAGCTTGCTGGTGTAGCCGTTGATGAAGTAGTACGCCGCCTGCTCGGGGCTCAGCTTGGAGACCGGCGGCAGCACGCCGAAGGCGTCGGCCGTCAGGAAGACCACGTTGGTCGGGTGCCCGCCGATACTGGGGATCACCGCGTGGGGGATGAAGTCCACCGGGTAGGTCACGCGGGTGTTCTCGGTGATCGAGCCGTCGTCGTAGTCCGGCACCCGGGTCTCGTCGTCGATGACGGTGTTCTCCAGCACGCTGCCGAACCGGATCGCGTCCCAGATCTGCGGCTCGCCCTCCTTGGAGAGCTTGATGCACTTGGCGTAGCACCCGCCCTCGAAGTTGAACACACCGTTGGGTCCCCAGCCGTGCTCGTCGTCGCCGATGAGGTCGCGGTCCGGGTCGGCGCTCAGCGTGGTCTTGCCCGTGCCGCTGAGGCCGAAGAACAGCGCGACGTTCTTCGGGTCGTTCGTCGCCACGTTCGACGAGCAGTGCATCGGGAAGACGCCCTCCTCCGGCAGGTCGAAGTTGAGCGCGTAGAAGATGCTCTTCTTGATCTCCCCGGCGTACTCGGTGCCCAGGATCACCACCGTCTTCTTGGCCATGCTCTGGGCGATCAGCAGCCCGCTCTTCATGCCCAGCTCGGCCTGCTCGGCCTCGGTCAGGCGGCGGCGGCCGGCGTTGATCACCGTCCAGTCGTGCTTCCACGTGCCGTCGCCCGCGTCGCTGGGCGAGCCCTGCCGGATGAACAGCGTGCTGGCAAACAGCGCGTGCCACGCCTGCTCGGTCACGACCTGCACGCCCAGGCGGTGGTCGGTGTCGGCACCGGCCCAACCCTCAAAGGCGAACAGGCGGGGCTGGTCGTTCAGATACTCGACCGCGATCTGGTGGGCACGGTCGAACTGCTCGGGCGTGATCGGCTGGTTCACCTTGCCCCAGTCGATCTTGTCGTGGATATCCGGGGTGTCCTCGAGGTACTTGTCCTTGGGTGAGCGGCCGGTGCGTTCGCCGGTCATGCAGACCAGGGCCCCGTTGGCCGCCAGGCGGCCCTCCCCGGCCGCGATCGCGTGCTCGATCAGGACCGCAGGGGCAAGATTCTTCAGACATCGTTGTGCGGAAAGGTCCAGCGTCGACTTGTTGGCGAACTGCGTCACAGTGTCTCTCCCTGCGTCAGGGCCCGATCAAACAGGCAAAAATGGGACCTCAACGGTAGGAGGGCCCCCTGCAATCCTCCAGCCCCGTCGGGAGGTCCAACCACAGAATCACCAGACCCGGCGCGATTGACCGCACGCCGGAAAGGTTCATAGTCTTCTCGGCTCGGCGGGCTCGTTCCCGCCAGACGGCGGCTGTAGCTCAGTTGGTTAGAGCACCAGGTTGTGATCCTGGGGGTCACGGGTTCGAATCCCGCCAGCCGCCCTTCTTTGTGCCCTCAGGGCCCCTCCGCCGGTGCCGCGAGCCCCGCAGCTCCCGCCGGAGGGTCGAGGCAGACCGCCTCGCGAGGCCCCCGCACGCCGCCCCGCCGGCCGTCCCGGGACCATCAGAGACCGTCAGAGACCGTCAGGGACGGTCAGGGACGGTCAGGGACGCACACCGCCCGGCCTGATCGCCGGCTTGGCGGGCACGAATTCCAGCCAATTCAGGTTGAACTGCTCGTTGGCGGTCCCCGTGTTCACAAACCGCACCACGTGCTCGCCCTTGAAGACCGGGAACGGCGCCGACTGGATCGTCCGCCAGGTCTGCCAGCCGTTGGTGTCCGGCACGGTCAGCTCGCCCGTGCGATCCACCCCGTCGATCTCGATCCGGAGGCGCCCGCCGGTCGGCGAGGCGACCCGGGCCAGCACCCGGACCGAGGTGCTCTGCGCCGCCTCGACGGTGTACTCGGTCCACTCACCCTCGCGGATCCACCCGATGTTGAACCCGCCCTCGCTGCAGGCCTCGATGTCCACGTCGGTGTCGTTGCGGTAGACCCCGCCGTTGTTGCCCGCGTCCGAGTCGGCCCAGGCCTGCCCGGCGCCTCCCTCGTCGAAGTCCTCGGCCTGGACGAGCCCGGGCACGGCGTGCGGCTCGCCGCCGAAGGGCGACTGCTCGCGCGTGCTCACCCGCACCCAGTCGATGTCCATCGTCTGGGGGAACTGCGTCGTGTCGTCGGGCGGCCCGGGCCAGTTGCCCCCGACCGCGACGTTCAGCAGCATGTGGAAGAACACGTCGAACGGGGCGCGGTCGTTGCCCGGCGCGTTCTCGCTGAACCACGCCGCCGAACTGACCGAGTGGAACAGCACGCCGTCCACATACCAGCGGATCTGATCGGGCTCCCACTCCATCGCGTAGACGTGGTAGAGCGCAGACAGGTCGGTGCCGTCGGAGAAGCTGCCACCGTTGCTCCGGTTGTTGGGCCACTGCCCGCCGTGATGGATCGTGCCGTGCGAGCGCAGCGGGACGTTGACCGTCTCCATGATGTCGATCTCGCCGCCGGCCGCCCAGCCGCCGTAAGGTGAGTCCGTCGGCAGCATCCAGAACGCGGGCCACAGCCCCTGCCCGCGCGGCACGCGGATCCTCGCCTCGAACCGCCCGTACCTGAAGTCGGCCAGACCCTTCGAGCGCAGCCGCGCAGAGGTGTACCGCTTGCCCGCGTAGTTCTCCTCCCGCGCCGTGATCGTCAGCAGGCCGTTCTGCACCCTTGCGTTCTCGGGGCGGTCGGTGTAGTACTGCAGCTCGTTGTTGCCCCACCCCGAGGGCAGCCCGTACGCGCTGCCGTCGCCGATCATGAACTCCCAGTGGTCCGGGTCGATCGCCGATCCGTCAAACTCATCCTGCCAGACGAGCGTCCAGCCCGACTGGGCCGAGGCAAGCGCACAGAACGCGGCCGAGAACGCGACAACAACAGCAACGCGGAACGTGCAACGCATGGATACTCCTCGAAACGAAGGCCGCCCCGAGCATACGCGAGAGCACGCGTTCGGCAAAGACACATCCCCGCGACAACCCACCCGCCGGACCTTACATCCGGACCATCTGTCCCGGAACGTCCCGGAACAGCAGCACGCCGACCCGCCTGAGCACCCCCGATCGGGTCCCGGCCGACCCGGTCAGCCCCCCTCGGGTGTCGCGCTCTCGAGCGGGCCGCGGGTGGCCTCCATCGAGCCGAAGGGCATCTCGGTGGTCGCCCGCACCGGCACGCCCGACCGGTCGAGCACGCTGGTGACCTCGAACAGGCCGAAGCCGGGGATGTCCATCGACTGCCTGAACATCCGCAGCGTCTCCGGCCCTCTCTCGGCTTCCACCGTCTCGTCCGGCAGCCGCGTGACCGTGTTGGCGACCGTGGACCACTTCCAGTTCGGGAAGCCGAACGAGAATCCCTGATAGACCCGGGACTCACCCGCAGCCATCTCCAACCGGTTGAGCGTGCAGAAGTCGCTGGCCATCGCCGGACCCGAGACCAACGCGTCCTTGGTGAGCTGCAGTTCCTGCCGCGCGCCTTCGGACTCGGCGATCAGCGTGTCGCCCTCCCGCCAGTAGCGGCTGGCGATCGGGGTGTCGCCGAGCGTGGTGTGGGTCGCCTCGGCGAACCGTCCTTCCGCGTCGGTCTTGATCGTCAGCGCGTAGGGTGCCTGCCCGCCGCCCTTGGGCTGGTTGTGGACAGCCAGGTGGTACACGCTGTCGGCGCGGGTGATGCGGAACGACTCGGTGCCCGCGGCAAACGCACCGAAGGTGAGCGTGTACACGCCGCTGGCGATCGGCTCGCCCGGCATCTCCAGCGTCAGCAGGTCAAACCCGCTGTCCACCGCTTCGGACTCGCCTGAGGCCGCACGCTCGGCGTCGGCCAGCAGCTCGTCGAGCGCCGCCCGATCGAGGTACTCACCCCGGTGCACCACAGCGTTGATCGACTGTGTCGCCGCGATGTCGTCAAGCGGGTTGGCGTCCACCAGCAGCAGCGTGGCCTCGCCGCCCTCTACGATGGTGCCGAGCCCGCCCGGCCCGTTGAGCCCGAACAGGGCCGCGGGCGTGGTGGTGGCGCAGCGCAGCGCCTCGACCGGTGTGAGCCCGCTGGCCACGAGCAGTTCGAGCTCCTTGTGCAGCGAATACCCCGCGATCACGTTCGGGTTGCCCAGATCCGTGCCCGCGACGATCGGCACGCCGGCCCGGTGCAGCACGCCGACGAACCGCTGCATCCCCGGCACCTGGGCCTTCATCGCGCGGCCGTACTCGGCGTAGTTCCCGTTGGCCCAGAACTGCCGCATGTTCGCCGGGACGTACCGCAGCATCGGGTCGTCGGCCGAGGCCGCGTAGTCCACGATGCCCTGCATCACCACCAGCGTCGGGCACTGCACCACACCGCCCGCAGCAAAGGGCTCCGCGATCTCGGCGAGGTCGGCGTCGGTGAGCGGCTCGAGCATCGCCCACGCCCGCGACCGGGCGACGAAGTTGCGCGACCCGCCCATGGTCGGATCGAGCCGCGCCGCCAGCAGACCGTCAAAGCCGGTCAGGTGCTCGATCGTCGCGTGCCCCGCAGCGATCGCGTCGTTGACATCAACCGCCAGCGGCACATGCCCGACCATCGCCAGTCCCTGCGCGCGGGCCTCGTCGGCGATCGCCAGATAGACCTCCCGCTCGAGCCGGCTGTAGACCTTGATCTGGTCCACACCCATCGCTGCGAGCTTTCGCACCGCAGCCCGGCCATCCTCCGGCGTCTCGCAGATCTCCGAGAACGGCCAGATCGGCGGGTTACCGTCCACGATCGGCCCGACCGCCAGCATCCGCGGCGACCGCGTGCCGCCTTCGTTCATCTCGTCGCGCAGGGCCAGCGTCTGCGCCGGGTATCCCCCCATGTCCCGCACGAACGCGATGCCGTGCGCGACCATCATCGGGTGCGTCACCTCCGGCGTCATGTAGTGAACGTGGCTGTCGATCAGCCCGGGGACGGCGTACAGCCCGGATACATCGATCCGCGTGGCTCCCTCGGGGACCGCCGCGCCGTCGTCGGTCACCGCGACGATCGTGCCGCCCTCGATGACGATCGTCTGCCCGGGAATGACGACGCCCTGCTCCACATCGACGACCGCAACGCCGACGAGTGCGAGCGTGTCGGCATCGTCCCCGGCCGCAGCCGCGGACGGGAGAGCGAGGATCGCAAGAGTGGTCAGGCACCACGCGAGAGTTCGGCAGACCATGATCGGCTCCTCCGGCCCACGAGTGGTGGGGCCTCTGCCGGATCATACCGATCGCGTGTTGTCGGCTGCGGGTCGGGGCTCAGGCGGCGAGGTTGTCGCCGGTGTCCGGGTCGTCCTTGAGGAACCGCTCCTGCCACCGTTGCGGGCGGACGCCCGACGGCGTGTTGGGCTGCTCGCGCCAGTCTTCGGCGTTGCGGAACTCGATCTCGGAGGGCATGGACTTGCGGTAGCCGAGGAGGCGCACCACCTCGAGCACGTCGGACCAACTGGGGTAGGCGACGTTGTTGGCTTTTTTGAACGAGTCGATGGCGACCAGGAACAGGAACTGCTCCTTGGTCATCTCGCCTTCTTCGGCGGCCTTGACAAAGTCGCTCAGCCGGCGTCCGGGCCCGCGTCGCCTCGCGAAGCTGTTGGCCCCGTCGGCGTTCTCCGACGCGTCCTGCCGGTCGCGTCGGTCGGTCCCCGCGCGCCGGTCAGCGCGCACGCCCGGCGGCAGCGGGTCCCGTGGTTTGGAGTCGGTCCTGGCGTCGGCGTCTTCGCGGGCTGGCATGGCTCTCTCCCGGCCGGCCCGTTGTGCGGCCGGCGTTACAGATCGTCATCCATGTCATCGTCGAGGTCGTCGTCATCGTCGTCGTCGTCGTCGCCGAATTCGTCGAACTCGTCGTCGGCATCATCGTCATCATCGTCAAAGTCGTCAAAGCCGTCGTCGTCCTCGTCCTGGTCGAGCACAAGGGTGGCCGTCCCGCCCGCGAACGGGTTCTCGTCCCACTCGGTCTCGGGAGCTGCCGTCATTCCCAGAACGTCCGTCAGTTGCTCAGTAACCATCGCTGTCTTCCTCATGCGCTATCAGCTGACTCTTGTCCATCGAACCACCCGGCCTCACTCGGTCAGGGCGGCCCGTTCCTTTGTGCTGTCGGGGCCCGCGTCCGTCCCGAGCGCCCGACCACCGATCGGCGGTACACTACTACCGCATTCGCCCCTGTCAAATGGGGCGCGGAGGATAGGCCCCTCCACGCGGATGTCGAGCCGTTGGCGGGGGGGCAGGACGCTCCCCGGGCCGGCACCCGCTGCTGCCCATTCGTCGGTCGATCCAGCCCCTGTTCCCTCGTCTTCTTTGCGGAAAGTCACGCGCCAATGACCCCAACCAGTTTCGACGCTTCCGACACGCCGCCGATGGACCCGCTCGCCGGGATTCTCGCGGTGCTCCTCCCCGGGGCAGGGCACTGGTATCAGGGGCAGGTCCGCCGGGCGCTGCTGGTCGGGGGAGGGGTGCTCGGGCTTTTCCTCGGCGGGCTCCTCATCGGCGGGGTCGATGTGGTGGATTCCCGTCAGGACCGCCTCTGGTTCCTCGGCCAGGCCTTCGTCGGCCCAGTCGCCTTCGCCACCGACTACGTCCACCAGAACGTCCTCAGAGGGATCGACCCGGCCACCATGCAGCGTCGGAGCCCCCTGCCCGGCGAGGTCAAAGACGACCAGGGCCGCTGGGTCGCCGGCCCCGCCGGATCCAAGCCCCCCTTCTCCAAGAGCCTCGGCAAAATGAACGAGATCGGCACCCTCTACTGCACCATCGCCGGGATGCTCAACCTCATCGTCATCATCGACGCGGCCTTCCCCTCCGCCGGACGCGTGCGAAGGAGGGCCGCCTGAATGCTCGCCTCCCTCCACACTCTCGCAGCGGCCAACACCTGGCCCGGTCTGGCCAGCACACTCGCGTGGCGGCCGATCCTCGATCCGCTCGACCTCCACAGGCAGTGGTTCTTCCTGCTGGTGCCCCTGGCGTTCGGCATCGCCGTGACCTACCGCGCCGTGCGGGTGAACACCTTCGAGAAGTACTGGATCAAAACGATCATCCTCACCGTGCAGATCGTCCTGGCCATGATCCTGCTCGGCGCAGCGTCCTACCTCTTCATCCAGTTCGCGGTGCCCTCCCTGCTGCCGATGCCCGACTGACCCGGCTGCCGCTTCGGCCCGCCGTCCGGCCGCCCCGCTCACAGGTACGCCCCCCGCCGGGTCTCGAACCGGCGGTCGAGCGACTGGACCATGTACCGCAACGCGTCGGCCGCGTGGTCGAAGCCGTCCTTCTGCGGCGACGTGCTCTCGGGCCGGTCGGCCGGGTAGTGGTACCGCTCAAGACACTCAATCAGGTGCGTGCACCGGGCGTGGACGAACAGCCTCGGTGACGGGGCACCCCCGCCCCCGTCCTCGCGACCAGCCCCGGCCGCGGGGCGGAGCCGAGCCCGCACCAGCATCAGTCCCTCCTGCGTCCCCGCCCGCGTGTCGCGGACCGTGAGCCCGGCCTTGCGGAGCAGCGTGCACGGGCTGATGCCGGTCTGGTCGTTGCGCTGGCGCCCGGCGGGGTCCACGCCGATCCACGCCGGCGCCGAATCGAGCCCGTCCACGCCGGGGCCCTCGAGAATGGCCCGGGCGTGCTCGTCCAGCACGGTCTCGGTCTTCACGCGCTCGGCCAGCACCCACAGCGCGTCGTGCTCGTCGTGGATCGCCCACAGCACCACCGTCGGGGCGCGGAAGCCGAAGTCCATCCCCGCGATGAGCGTGCCGCGGGGAGGCCGCCAGGCTCCGCCGTCGCCCACCACGTGCACCGCCCGGTCAAACTCCGGGAACACCGAGTCGCTCCGGCGCGGTCGGCGGCAGAGCATCTCCGACTCCCACGTCGCCAAACCCACACGCCCCTTCATCCGCACCGCGTCCTCCACGCGGATGTGCCCGCCCGTCGGACGCGAGCCGTCCCGGTTCTTGGCTCTGCCCTTGCACTCAGGATGCAGCACGCACCGCTCGCAAGGGCGGTCGTCGCGGCACACCTCGAGGGCGTCCACCACGCCCCAGCGGAAGAGGGTCCTCCCACCCTCGCGGGCTTCCTGCACGACGGCGTGCATCAGGCCGTAGGGCCGGTGCATGGTGCTCAGGCACTCGATCGAGCCGCGCACCTCGATCGTGCGGCCCTCGGGCAGCGCGATGTCGGCCGAGCGCGTGACGAGCTGCGCCGCCTCCCAGACGTCGGGGTCGAACAGCTCGACCTCGTCGCACCGGAGCTTCTGCACCCGCGTGCCGCGGACGCTGGTCTCGCTCTGGGCGAGGATCTCGACCGAGCTGCCGTTGGTCAGCCGCAGGCGTCGCTCGGTGATGCGCCCGTCCACCATCGCCCGCAGCGGCGGTTCGGAGAAGAACGCGCGAAGGTGCGCGTGCATGCGCTTGGACTGCTCCAGCGACCCGCCCAGGATGCGGACCTCGATCCCCGGCTTGAAGACCAGATCGAGCAGCGTGGCCACCGCGCCCAGAAACGTCTTGCCGCCGCCACGGTTGGCCCAGACGACACAGTCGAGCGCCGGCTCGTCGGCATCCGCACCGCTCTCGCGCGGGGCGGGCAGCAGCCTCCCCCCTTCGAAGAACACGTGCGCGAGGTACGCAAACGGTGCCTGATGGCCCGGGATCAGCGGGTGCCGGGCGATCGTCAGCCCGAGGGTCTCTCTGAGCCAGTCGTGCAGCTGGTCGTGCGAGGTCGGGAACCGCCAGCCCGGGCGGTGCGGGCTCTCGTGCTCGGGCGTGTGCTGCGCGCCGGTGTGCTCGTCGGTGTGCGTGTCCTGCTGGTCTGCCATCGTCCCCCCTTGGTGTGTGGTGGCGGGGGGACGCCGGTGTGTGTGGTTGTGCGTGTGCCGGTGGAGGCGGCGGTCGGTGCCGCGCGCGCGTCAGTCGGGCGCGAGGCCGGGGTCGTCCAGCCCGAGTGCGCGGCGGAGGGCGAAGACGCGGTTGCCGTCGATCCGCCGCAGCGCCCGGAGGATCTGCCGCCGATCCCGCCCGCTGACGAAGAACGTGATCGGGTGGGGCAGGTCGCGCACGTCCGGGGGCGTGGCCGGGGGCGTGCCGGGCGGGCGGAGTGAGTCGGGTGATGTGTTGGTCATGGCTGTCTCCTCGTGGTGTGGTTCAGCGGCTGTGGGCGTAGGCGACCGGCGGCTGCGCCGCGTGCGACGTTGCGAGCAGGAGCAGCGCGAGCGGGTCGGCGTCCCTGTGCTTTCGCGTGCCCTGCGAGTTGTTGGCCCAGGTGCGGGCCTCGCGTGCGAGCCACGGGTGCTGCGAGAGCGTCCGCGCCGCAGCATCCGGCTCGAGCAGCTCCCAGACTTCAGTGCCCACACTCGCGAGCGCATCGGCGAACCGCGCATCGCGTGCGCTCGGCGGGAGCGGGTAGGCGGTCATCCCCGCCGAGGCGAAGAACGGGCACAGGTGCCCCATGGCCGCGACGGCCTCGGTGCAGGGCGTCAGTGGGGACTCGAGGTAGGCCCGGACCAGCGACCGCGCCACGCGCTGCCCACGGAACCGCGGCTCGACGATCACCCGCGAGAGACACCGGAGCGAGCGGTTGATCTCGAGCGCATCGCGGTGTTTGTCGCCGGTGTCGAAGCGGCCCGGCCAGGCGAGCGACCGCCACGCGCCGTTGAGCGTCGGCATGCTGACCACCAGCACGCCCGCGAGCCGGCCCTCGTCGTCGCGGGCCGCGAGGATCGACGGCCGCCCGTGCGCATCGCGGGCGATGGTCGCGGGAGGGCCGCTCCGGTAGTGCAGATGGGCCAGCGCGTGGTAGTCCTCGGGCGTGCCGGCGTCCACGTTGCAGGGGCTGCAGCGGCGGGCGTCACAGGTGATCGGTGCGGGCATCGCGCGTCTCCTCGAAGGGTGGCTGGAGCTGAAGATCGGGCTGCAGCGCGGGCGCCATGTCGTCGTGGGCGGTGGCGCAGACCACGAGCACGCCGGGGTGGCCCGACGCCCAGCGGCGGAGCGTCCGCGCGACGCCGCGGGCGGTGACCCGGTCAAGTGTCGAGCAGAACTCGTCGAGCATCACGAGGCTGCGCGCACACTCGTGCGCCCCGGCGATCGCCAGCGCCAGCCCGAGCCTGAGCCGCTGCCCCTCGGAGAGCTCACCGACCGACCGCGCCCACAGCCTGGGCTCGGCGAGGCCCGACGCGGTGAGTGCGCGGAGCGCCTCGGGCAGTGCCCCGGTGAACAGGTCGAGCATCGGCCGGTCGTCCGGGGCGTCGCCGAGCCGGGCGCACCCGTCGATGACCGGCGGGCGCGACGCCCGGGCGATCGCCCGCAGCAGCGTGGTCTTGCCGCACCCGCTGGGCCCGGTCAGCAGCGCGATCGATCCGCCGGGCATGGCGAGCACGCGTTCGACCGCCTCCCGAGGCGGGGGCGGTGGGGCGGGGTGCACGCTCCGGCGCGCGAGCAGGCCGAAGGGCGCGAGCGCCCGCAGCAGGCGTCCCGAGGGTGCCGAGGCGCACTCGACCGAGGGGATCGAGAGGTTCATCGCCGCGCACTCCCGCTCACCGCGTCGCAGATCGCGTGCACCGCGTCGAGCTGGCGCCGGACGGTGTGGAGCGAGACGCCGAGCCGCTCGGCGGCCTGCCTTGTCGAGAGCCCGTGCAGCACGCACGCCGTGGCGATCCGCCGGCGCGTGGGTGTCCAGGTGTGGTGGATCCTGGCGACGACCTCAAACCGGGGCGAGAGCAGGCGCTCGACCAGCCGGTGAAGCCGCCGGCGGAGCGAACGGGGCACCCGCTCGTGCCCGGGGATCTCCCGCCACATCGCTGCGAGGTCAGAGATCGGCCGCCCGTCGCGGAAGACCCCCTCGACGAGGTACCGGTCGGGCTCTGGCAGCAGGGCCGCCCGCTCGACCAGCGTCCGGGCGACGTCCCGGCGGATGCCCCTCCTGAGGTCCAGAGAGGGCTCCTTGGCCTCCAGGCGGTCGATCGTGGGTGATCCGAGCATGTGCGTGTTCCTCCTGCTTGTCCGAATCCGGGTTGCACACCGCTCCGCGGCGCGGTTCAATAGATACTGAACTCTTCCGGTATATTCTCCACTTCGTGGACAATGTGCAAGGTCTTTGTATGGTATAGTCACAAACTCGCGCGCACTCGTGGATGTCGGGGGCAGATTGCCCCCCGATGGAGGAATCACGGATGTCCGACACACCCGCAGAGAGAGCCACAGCCCGGCTGGGGGAGGCGTTGCGTGCGCGAAGGCGCGAGCTGGGGCTCAGCCTCGACCTGCTCGCCGAACGCGTGGCCTGCTCGAAGAGCTATCTCTCGGCGATCGAGAACGCCCGGTGCGGGCCGCCGAGCGGGGAGATCCTCCGCCGGCTCGAGGCCGCGCTCGGCACCGAGCCCGGGCACCTGACCCGCCTGGCCGATCTGCAGGCGACGCCCGGGCCGATCCGGCGCGAGCTGCAGGAGCTGCAGCGTCGGCAGCTCGCAGCCGCGAGGGTCGCGTCGTTGTTGCGGGAGGCCCGGGGGGCGTCGGGCGGCAGCCCCGGGCTCGACGCGGCGTACCAGTCCGGCGAACTGCGGACGCTGATCGACCGGCTGAGCCCGCCGGGGGAGCAGGGCCCGACGCCGGTTGCCCTGCCGCTGGAGGTGCCGGTGATCAACCGCGTGCAGGCGGGCTACCCGCGCGAGTTCACCGATCTCGGCTACCCGGCCCGCGTGGCCGACGAGTACGTCCGCTGTCCCGACCTCTCCGACGCCGACGCCTTCGCCGCCCGGGTGGTGGGGGACTCGATGCAGCCGGACTACCGCGAGGGCGACATCGTGGTCTTCTCGCCCGCCCGGGACATCCGCAACGGCTCGGACTGCTTCGCCCGCCTCGCGCCGGACGACGAGACCACGTTCAAGCGGGTGTTCTTCGAGACCGGGCCGGCGGCCGAGGAGCTGATCCGGCTCCAGCCGCTGAACCAGTCGTACGCCCCCCGCACGCTGCCCCGCGAGCAGGTGGTGGGGCTGTATGCCGCGGTGAGTGTGCAGCGGCCGATCGGGTAGCGCGTGGCGGCCGGCAACTGCCCGAGGGCCCGGTGCGTACCGGGGCCGGAGGCACAGCCCGGACGACGAACCTCGGGGCGGGATGGCAGCCGGGGAGCCCCCCGGGATGCCCTCGCGACACGACCTGGGGCTTGCGTTCGGGTTTCGGTTGATCTGCCCACGAGCGGCAGCGCTGTGCTAGCATGGTGGCCGGACAGCACTGGTGACGACCCCGAGGAGTACGCCCGATGGCGAAGATGTTCTACACGATCGAGGAAGCCGCCGAGCGGCTTGGCAAGTCGGCTTCCGAAGTCCAGCAGATGGCCGACAGCGGGCAGCTGCAGGAGTTCCGCGACGGCGACCGTCTGATGTTCAAGAAGGAGCAGGTCGACCTGCTCGGCGGCGGCGGGGAGGACGACGTGCTGCGGCTCGGTGAAGACCTCGAGCCGCTGTCGCTCTCGTCGTCCGGCTCGGGCAGTGCGCTCGGGCTCGACCAGCCGAGCGATTCGACCGGCATCAGCATCTTCGACCCCGACGAGACCGAGACGGCCGATCCCTCGGCGCAGACGCAGGTCACCGACTCGGGGATGGACGCGGGCTTCGAGCTCGACTCGGCGAGTTCCGGCTCGGGGCTGCTCGATCTGACCAAGGAAGCAGACGACACCTCGCTGGGTGCCGACCTGCTCGACGATGTCTACGGCCAGGACACGATGGGCGCGACCTCGCCCGCCGGTGAGAGCGGCATCATGGACGGGCCGTCGGCGCTCTTCGAGGGCACCGAGGGCGAGGCCGACGCGGCCGCCGCCCCGGCCGCGGCGATGACGCCCATGCTCGCCGAGGCCTACGACGGCGCGTGGTCCGGCATCGGTGGCGGGCTGGCGCTGGGCATGGCCCTGTGTCTCGCGTTCGCGATCAGTGTTGTGATCTTCGCGATGACCGGCACGATCGCGCCGGTCAAAGACATCATCGGCGGCCAGTTCTACGCGGTCGCCGGCGGTATGGCGGCGGTCGTGGTGATCTTCGCCGTCGTCGGCATGGTGCTCGGCAAGAAGAGCTGAGCCAGCGGACACCACATCTCAGAGAACCCCGAGCCCCTCGCACACGCGAGGGGCTTTTCTTGTGCTCCTGACGGCAAAGAGCCCCTCGCGCAAGCGAGGGGAACGCGTCTTTGCGTTTGGGTGCACGACTCGTGCTTGAGAGCGAAGCCGCTACTCGCCCGCACTCCGGAGCGCATACGACCCCGCGGGGATGCCCGCCGCTTCGAGCAGCTCACACCGCGCGAAGATCGGGCGTGGCGGGTTGCTCATCTCGAACGTGCACGCCATCACGCCCTCGATGTCGAGGTGGCGGAAGCCGCTTTCGGGCACCCATGTCGCCGCGAGGTCGGTGCGCCGCACCAGCTCCCGCTGCGCACCCGACCGCAGCAGCAGGTCGAGCGACACGTCGGCCCGGCGTGGATCGCCCGCGGGCTTTGCGACCAGCTCGAGAGCGACCGGCGGGTCGGCGGGGGTGTTCGTGCCGGTGTCGAGGCGGCGGCAGACGCGCTCGGCGAGGTCCCACACGAGCGTGACGGTCCACCTAGTCGGCGCAGCCTCCGCCTGCGGCGTGCAGTCAACACGGACCGGGCTGGACGCGGTGCGGGTCATGCGTTGGTCTTGCTCAGGATCTCGGCCGCGGCCTGGAGGCCCTCGCCGCTGGGGCTGATGAATCGCTGGCCGACGGCCTGCACGATCTCGAAGAACTGGAGCAGCTCGTCGAGGCGGAGGTTGTGCTCGCTGGCGTCGCCGCCCATGCCGCGGGTGAGATCGCGGATCTCAAAGAGCGAGGCCAGCAACGGATCGACCTCGCGCTTCATCCGCTCGCGGACGACGGCGCGGAAGAGCGTCCAGACGTCCTGGTCGGCGGAGAAGTACTCCTTGCGGTCGCCGCGTTTGTGGGTGCGGGAGACCACGCCCCACTCGACCAGCGCGCGGAGCGACATCGAGGCCGAGCCCCGCGAGATCTCGAGCCGCTCCATCACGTCGTCGGTGCAGAGCGGGTCGCCGGCGATGAACAGGAGTGCGTGCACCTCGGCCATCGTGCGGCTGATCCCCCACGCCGAGCCCATCTGGCCCCAGGTCGCGATAAAGCGGTCCTGGGCCTCGCGGAGGGTGTCGGGTTGGGGAGTGGCGCGGGGCATGGTGAAGTATGGGGTGCGGGGGTTTGGGAGTCAATGGGGGTTTCAGAAATGATTGAAAACAGTCGATCTGGGGGCGGAGGGTACGTTAGCGACCGTGTATCGATCACTTTCGGCGGCGTGTGTGGTCGATATCCGGTGGCGATATCGATCATGCCGTGGAGATTGCTACAGCCCGCTGCCGCATCACTGCGCGGGTAGATTGGGGGAGAGCAGAAAGGCAGGGGCCGCGAGTGATGGCAGCCCGGCAGTGAGAAGGATTCGGGCCACCCGGCGCATTGGTGTTTGTCCCCCTCGATCACACCACCGCCACCCTCCCTAGATCCGCGTACGGCCAAACTCCCGCCCCTTCCAACCTCTCCTTCAGCTTCCCGGTCCCTTCCCGCCGCGCGAACGCCAGTTCCGACCAGTGCAGCGGCACGCACAGCAGCAGGCCGAACCGCTCGTCCCCGATCTCGAATGGCGCGAGACCCCAATCGACAGAACGGAATTCGTCGAACAGTACCGGGAGGTTCGGCTCCCCCTCATCCATCGGGATCTCCGCCGTCTCTCCCGGGTTGAGTTTGGCCATGAACGCGTACTGCGAGATGGGGTTGAGCATGGCCCGCACCAGCCCGATCCCGTCCCGCTCCCCGCCTGTGACCATCGCGGTGCCGTCCCCGCTCTCCGTCTCTATTGCCACCCCTGGCCTCAGGCACGCGACCAACTCGTACGCCCCGATCCGGCTCTTCTTCGGGCGCTCGCTCCTCCCCCGCCCGATCAACTCCTGCGTCGCCACCACCGTCCCCGGCATGCACTTGCGGAAGGTGTAGAGGTCGAGCCCTCCGCCCAGGAAGAAAGGGATCAGCGAGTGCAGCACCATCTCGTCCATGGGCCCAAGCGCCCGCTCCATCGCTGCCTGCTTGGCCGCGGCAAACGCCTCGTCCGCCACACCCGTCTCGTCATCCCCCGCCCGCTTCCCGCCGAAGAGCTTCTTAAACATGGCCTTGTTCCCCTATGAGTCCAGCCAGAGTAGCCCCAGCCATCCGGAGCGCCAAGCCTCTCCTCGCCCGTCGTGTGCCGGCCGATGGCACCCGACGCCATGACCTCAAGTCCGCAGGATTGGTCGCAAGTGGTTGTGGAGTCGGGACTTGAAAGACTGCGCCGCTGCGCGTGGCCTCCTCTGCCGATAGTTGTTGTGCTGCAGCAGCCATCGGCGGGTGGCATGGTTGCTGGATTGCCGCGAACTTCTCACTGACCATCTCCCGAGCACTGTGGTGTGGCATGCCCACGCTTCGTGGGCATGTGCTTTGGGCCCACAATACTGCAGAACTCCATGCCCACGAAGCGTGGGCATGCCACGCGAGCCCCCCAGCCTCCGGCGGCTGTCGCCGATGACGAGTCCGAGGGTCTCGGTCGCCGGGGCGACCTCTACCCCCGGCTATTGGAGATGAGCCCACCGGGCTGTTTGGGTGCGCGTCAGCCCGCCCGGCTGGGGGAAGACGGCTTCGCCTCACACCAGCAAATCCACCACTCCCGCAGCCCCCAGCACACAACTCACCACCCCGTTCAGCGTGAAGAACGCCATGTCGAGACCGGCGAGGCCCTTGCGGATGAGGATGATGTGCTCGGCGATGAGCAGGGCGATGGCCAGGGCGATCGCAGCGGCGAAGAGGGGGCCGAGGCGGGGGTCGGTGCGCCAGGCGAGGATGAGGCAGGCGGAGGCGAGGGCGTGGAGGGCTCGGCTGACCCACGCGGCCCCGCGCGGGCCGAGGGCTGCGGGGATGCTGGAGAGCCCGACCTCGCGGTCGTAGTCGAGGTCCTGCAGGGCGTAGATGACGTCGAACCCGGCGACCCAGCAAAGGACCATGCCCGCAAGCCACCAGAGCGCGGGCGTGGTGGAGAGTGCGGCCGGGTCGACGGCGATGGCGGCGCAGACCGGCGAGGCTGCGAGAGCGCCGCCGAGGAAGACGTGGCACAGCGCCGTGAAGCGTTTGGTGAAGGAGTAGAAGCCGATCCAGAGCAGCACGGGGACGGCGAGGATGGTCGGCCACCAGTTGGCGAAGAAGATGCCGAAGAGTGTGGTCGCGGCGATGAAGAGCGCAGCGCTAACGGCGGCGGCTGCGAGGCCGTCGCGGAGGGTGAGGCGACCGGAGGCGAGCGCGCGCCGGGCGGTGCGGGGGTTGGCGGCGTCGATGCGGCGGTCGGCGAGGCGGTTGACCAGCATCGCCCACGTGCGCGCGCAGACCATGCAGACGACCACGATCGTGAGCTTGGCGGCCAGCGCGGCGTGGGTATCGGACGCGGGGCGTGCGAGGAAGACGCCGAGCAACGCGAAGGGCAGGGCGAAGACCGAGTGGGCGAGTTTGATATCGGTCGCGACCAGCCGCGCAACAGCGATCGCGCGGGGGAGCGGTGGGGCGGGTGCGCGGGTGGCTTCGGGCGGTGCGGGCATCCGGGCAGGGTATGGCGGTTTGTGGCCAATGGTGCCGGTGACGGCTCGCAGTACGCTCATGGTGGCGGGATTTGCTGTGGCCGCGGACGCGCCGTGGTGGAAAAGTGCAGAAGGGTCTCGGCTCCCCTCGCGGCTGCCGAGACCCTCCCGCAGGAGACCAGAATCGAAGACACCGATCTCTACGGAAGTCGCGGCCTTCCGGTTCCCGAGATTCCTGCGGGATCGGCGTGTGCGCCCGGCGCGACGGTGCGGGCAACGAAAGAGCCCCGGGCCTGCGCCCGGGGCTCTGGATCGGGACGTTTTATGGGCCGGGCTCAGCAGCCGATGTTCCAGAGGTTGAGGAAGGCGAGGACGTCCTGGGTGTTGACGCTGCCGTCGCCGTTGATGTCGGCGGAGCCTTCGCCGTTGTTCCAGGCGTTGAGGAAGGCGAGGACGTCCTGGGTGTTGACCGAGTCGTCGCCGTTGAAGTCGGCGATGCAGTCGTCACCGGCGACCAGGCCCTCGTAGGGGATGTAGACAAAGTTGAACCCGGTCTGGCCGGGGTTCTCGTTGACCAGGTCGAAGCCGGCGACCTCGAAGGTGCCGTCCTCGCCGGGCTCCCAGGCCATGGCGTAGGCGCCGTCGGTGCCGGTGAGCATGAGCACGCCGTCGGTGCGGGCGTCCACACCGGGGACGGTGATCTTGGTGACGGGGAAGCCGAAGGTCTGGTCGTTGCCGGAGGAGACGCTGAAGCCGCCGGTGCCGCCGACCGTGTTGCCGCCGGCGTCGATCTGCCCGGCGACGATGCCGGGGGTGGCGTAGGGGAAGTAGACGTAGCCGTAGTCCCAGTCGGAGCTGGGGGCGCCGCCGGAGCCCTCGAAGGCCGAGAGGGTGTAGCTCGAGCCGTTGGGGACGGCGTTGACGACGCGGTTGTTGTTGTCCCAGTTGATGGCGATGATGACGCCGTCGACGCCGGCGGTGCCGTCGATGGGCTGCTCGACGGTCTCGCCGGAGAGGACCTGGACGTCGCCGGCCTGATCGAAGCCCGCGCCGGTGGGGAAGTAGGCGACGGCGAAGTCGGCGTTCATCTCGCCGCCGGCGAGCGAGGCGTTGTGGCCGTGCATCTCGCCGTTGTCGAAGCTGACGGTGTGCCAGCCGCTGACGCCGCCGGTGCCGGTGTTGTCGCGGATGAACTCGGAGGCGGAGGCGAGGTAGACGCCCTCGAAGCTGTCGAGGCCGTTGTCCACGCGGGAGGGGTGGCGGGCGTTGAAGAAGGCCATGCCGACGTCGCCGCGGTTATCGCCGACGGCGCGGAGGGCGTCGGAGCCCGTCTCCCGCTCGGCGATCATGTCGCCGTTGCCGTTGTCGGGGCGGATCTCGGTGACGGCGATGCGGGCGGCGTGGGCGACGTCGAATCGGTCGAGGTAGGACCGGTCGGGGGTGCCGGGCTGGATGTCCACGCCGGACTTGAAGAAGGCGAAGTGGAAGGCGCGGTCGTAGGAGGAGATGTCCTGGAGGCCCATGCCGGCGATGTCGCGGCTGGTGATGGTCCAGCCGGTGGCGTCGGGGACGACGAAGATGGGGTTGTCGATGGTGTTGCCGCCGAACTCGGTGGTGGGCGAGGCCAGGAGGGTGCCGGTCGAGGGGCTCTCGCCGTCGATCTCGATGCGCCAGGTGCCGCTGGTGTCGGGCCTGCCGACGAGCTCGACGGTGAAGTCGCCCTGGCTGAAGAGCTTCTCGCCGCCGCCGGTGATGACGCCCATGGTCACGCCCGCGGTGCCGCCGGGGACGAAGACGAAGCCGACGGGGTCCTGCTCGCTGGTGTTGCCGTTGGAGCCGTTGTCGTGGTTGTTGAGCGCGCCGGTGCCGTCGGCGTTGAGGAAGACCTGCACGAAGTTGTCTTCGTTCTTGGCGCCGGTGCCGAGGAGGACGCCGTCGCGGTTCATGTCGACGCCCTCGAGGCGGATGCCGAAGACGCCGGTGGCCGAGTCGACAAAGCCGTTGCCGGTGCCGGGGTCGTTGAAGGTGTTGTAGAGCGGGAGGAGCGGGTTGCCGATCAGCTCGTCGATGACGCCGCCGTTGGAGCTGTTGTAGGCGGTCGCGGCCATCCAGCCGTCATCGATGGGGAAGAAGCCGAAGGCGGGGTTCCAGTTGACCTCTGCGCCGCTGGGCGAGCCGTGGACGGCGATGAAGTAGGAGGGGCCGGTGCGGACGCTGCTGGTGGTGGCGTAGTAGGGGTCGGGGCCGACGCAGGCCTCGGACAGCCGGGCGTCCTCGTAGTTCCCGGTGATGAGCACGCCGAGGTTGGTGTCGTCGCCGGTGCCGAAGTCGAGGCCGTAGTCGCCGCGGTTGCTGGCGGCTCCGAGGATCGACCAGCCGGCCGAGCCGGACATGGCGGACAGGCTGACCGAGGCGGCGGTGTCGTTGCAGTCGTTCTCGACGACGTTGATGGTGCCGTGCTCGACCTGCGCCGCGGCCTGGCCGGCGAGCAGCGCGAGGGCTGCCGCGGTGATCTTGGTGACGTTCTTCATGGTGGATCTCCTCTCAAACTCGGGAAGGTGAGCCCGGGGGACAAACGCGTCCCCTTCGGGCGTTGGGTGTTGTGTGGTTCAGCGCTTCTCGACGCTGGGGGTGGAGTACCAGGGCAGGGGGACGCTGTCGCTGGTTCCCCACGCGTCGATGAGCTCCTGCTTCTTGGCGTCGGCCTGGGCGCGTGAGATGTTGCTGACGTGGCCGTCGGTCCAGGTGACCGCGCTGGAGTTGGAGTGGCGGAAGTACTCCTGCTCCCAGTACTGGCGGTCGTCGATGTCGTTGCTGTTGTCCCACTGGTCCATCTGGACGAGGGTGTCGCCGTTGCCGTCCATGACGACCTCGGAGCCGTCCTGGAACATGATGATCTCGGAGGGGAACTCGATGGTGCCGAGGCGGCGCGGGGCGCGCTTGCCGTTCTGGCGGCCGAAGAACATCCGGGTGACGGTCTCGGGCACGCCGTCGAACCCGGGTGTGACGCCGTTGAAGCAGTAGCTCGACCACAGGGTGTAGGGGTCGTGCGGGAGCGCGCCGCCGTTGCGGAACGCCGCGACGGTGAACTTGGCGTCGGGGCAGCTGGTGGTCTCCCACGCGGGGATGGGCAGCGTGTCCTCACCGACGCCGCCGGTCGAGT
Organism: Phycisphaerales bacterium JB054; assembly: GCA_043100935.1. GTDB lineage: Bacteria > Planctomycetota > Phycisphaerae > Phycisphaerales > UBA1924 > PNC22. Next base: position 64,411 of record JBICHP010000007.1, on the reverse strand, counting down.
CGAACATCTCGTCGGTGAGTTCGGCGCCGAGGCGTTCGTCGTAGAGCTGCGCCCAGTAGACCTGGTTGTTCTCGACGGGCTTGAGGAGGTAGAAGCGGCTGCCGAAGAGCTTGCGGAAGCGGAGCGCGTTGTTGTCCCAGCCGCCGTGCCAGTAGTCGTCGTTGTCGAGGGCGTAGCCGAGGAGGGCCTGGCCGAGCGAGCGTTGCTGCGTGTTGCACTTGAGCTGCCTGGCCGAGGCCCGGGCCTTGCCGAGGGCGGGCAGGAGGATGCCGATGAGGAGGGCGATGATCGCGATGACCACCAGCAGTTCGATCAACGTGAAGCCTCGACGGGTGTCGGTGCGCATGCGGTGCTCCGTGGGAAGACGTGGGTCTCGGGACGGTGTTCCGGCTCGCGCTGAGCCAGACGCGGAGAACGTAGACCCGGGCGCGGTTTGCCCGGATAAACGTTCTGCCAAGACTCCGTGCGGATTGTGTTGACACCGCGTTGTCGATCTGTCGGCGTACCGTTGCGTGCCTGCAAGCCCGACGGCCCATCAGGCCGATGAAGAGCACGGAGCCACACCCGCCTATGACCCCCGAACACTGCCAAGAGAGTCAACGCCTGATCGAGGAGGCCGCGCACGGGGCCAACTGGAAGCGTTGGGGGCCCTATCTGCCCGAACGCCAGTGGGGCACAGTGCGGGAGGATTATTCAGACCACGGCAACTGCTGGGAGTATTTCCCCCACGAGCACGCGCGGAGCCGCGCGTACCGGTGGGGCGAGGACGGCCTGCTCGGGTGGTGCGATCGGCAGTGCCGCCTGTGCTTTGCGGTCTCGCTCTGGAACGGCAAGGACGGCATCCTCAAGGAGCGCCTCTTCGGCCTGACCAACGACGAGGGCAACCACGGCGAGGACGTCAAGGAGGTCTACTTCTACCTCGACTCGACGCCGACGCACTCGTACGCCAAGGCGCTGTACCGCTACCCGCAGCGGGAGTTTCCCTACGACGATCTCGTCGCCGAGAACGGCAGACGCGGCAAGGACAAGCCCGAGTATGAACTCACCGACACCGGCGTCTTCGAGGGCAACCGGTTCTTCGACGTGACGATCGAGTACGCCAAGGCGTCGGACAACGACACGCTGGTGCAGATCACCGCGCACAACCACGGCCCGGAGGCGGTCGACCTGCACCTGCTGCCGACGGTGTGGTTCCGCAACACGTGGTCGTGGGGCGCGCCGGAGGAGGGGGTCGGAGAGAAGCCGCGGATCTGGCAGGAGACGCCGGGGCGCGTGCTCTGCGAGCACGAAACGCTGGGGCGGTTCGCGGTCGACTTCGGCCCCGTGAACGACCCGGCGGCGAGCGCCGGCGGCGGGACGCCGGAGCTGCTGTTCACAGAGAACGAGACCAACTTCGAGCGCATCTTCGGCTACGCCAGCGCGGGGCCGTACGTGAAGGACGGCATCGAGCGCCGCGTGATCGGGGGCGAGACGGGCGCGGTCAACCCCGCGCGGCACGGCACCAAGGCGGGCGCGTGGCACCGGATGCGCGTGGGCGCGGGCCAGAGCGTGACGGTGCGGGTGCGGATCCGCCCGGCCGAGCTCGAGCCGCACGCCGGCGACCTGGCCGGTGCGTTCGACGAGGTCATCGAGGCCCGCCGGCGCGAGGCGGACGAGTTTTATGCGCACAAGATCGGCGATCACCACACGCCCGAGCAGCGTGCCATCAGCCGGCAGGCGTTCGCCGGGCTGCTGTGGGGCAAGCAGTTCTACCACTATGTCGTCAAAGACTGGCTGGCCGGCGACCCGAGCCAGCCGCCGCCGCCGGAGTCGAGGCGCCTGGGGCGCAACCACGACTGGGCCCACCTGCACAGCCGCGACATCCTGAGCATCCCCGACACGTGGGAGTACCCGTGGTTCGCGGCGTGGGACACGGCGTTCCACATGGTGCCGATGGCCCGGATCGATCCGGACTTCGCCAAGCGCCAGCTGGTGCTGATGCTCCGCGAGTGGTACATGCACCCCAACGGGCAGATGCCGGCGTACGAGTTCGCCTTCGGCGATGTCAATCCGCCGGTGCACGCGTGGGCGTGCTGGCGGGTCTATCAGCGAGAGCTCGCCGAGGGGCGGGGCGATCGGCTCTTCCTGTCGCGGACCTTCCAGAAGCTGCTGCTCAACTTCACGTGGTGGGTCAACCGCAAGGACCCGCAGGGCGAGAACATCTTCAGCGGCGGGTTCCTGGGGCTCGACAACATCGGGGTCTTCGACCGCTCGCAGCCGCTGCCGATCGAGGGCAAGCTCGAGCAGGCCGACGCGACGGCGTGGATGGCGTTCTTCTGCGGCCACATGCTCTCGATGGCGATGGAGCTGGCGATCCACAACCCCGCCTACGAGGACATGGCGTCCAAGTTCTTCGAGCACTTCGTGCACATCACCGACGCGATGAACTCACTCGGCGGCACCGGCCTCTGGGACGAGAAAGACGGCTTCTACTACGACCGCATCCGCGTTGGCGACACGGGGATGCCGATGCGGATCCGCTCGCTGGTGGGCATCCTGCCGATGATCGCTTGCGAGATCCTGGAAGAGCGGGTGATCAACCAACTGCCCGGCTTTGCCAAGCGGATGAACTGGTTCCTCGAGAACCGCTCGGACCTCGCGCGGCACACGACCTACATGGAGCCCGACGGCAGGCCCGAGCACGCCTACCGGCTACTGGCGCTGCCCTCGCGCGAGCGCCTCGTGCGCATGCTCGGCTATCTGCTCGACGAGAACGAGTTCCTCTCGCCCTTCGGCATCCGGTCGCTCTCGAAGATCCACGCGACGCAGCCGTTCATCATGAAGATCGACGATCAGGAGTTCCGCGTCGAGTATGCGCCCGGAGAGAGCCCGACGCAGATGTTCGGCGGCAACAGCAACTGGCGCGGGCCGATCTGGTTCCCGATCAACTACATGATCGTCAAGTCGCTGGAGCGGTACCACAGGTTCTACGGCGATGCGCTCCAGGTCGAGTGCCCCACCGGGTCGGGCAACATGATGAACCTGTGGGACGTCTCGCAGGAGCTGCGGCGGCGGCTCGCCCGGCTCTTCGAGCTCAACGGGCAGTCGAAGCGTCCCTTCCTCGCGGGCGAACAGCCGTTCGTTGACGCGGCGGGCGAGGAGATGCTCTTCTTCCACGAGTTCTTCCACGGCGACACCGGCAAGGGCCTCGGCGCGAGCCACCAGACGGGCTGGACAGCGCTGATCTCGTCGATCCTCGCGGGGACCAATGTGCGGACTCCGCCGCGGGCGGCGGCCGCGCGGACGTAGGGCCCGTGTCGCAGCCGCTCTCCCGAGATGCTGTTGACGCGACGGGCTACACCGTGCCGTAGAGCCGGTCGCCCGCGTCGCCGAGGCCGGGCAGGATGAACCCGCGCTCGTTGAGCTGCCGGTCAATCGCCGCGGTGTAGATGACCATCTCGGGCTCCGACTCGTGGATGAGCGCGATGCCCTCGGGCGCGGCGACGAGGCACATCAGGCGCAGGTCGGTCGCCCCCGCGTCGCGGAGCATGCGCAGCGCCGCCGCGGCCGAGCCGCCTGTGGCGAGCATCGGGTCGACCAGGATCACCGGCCCGGCGTCGAGATCGCTGGGCAGCTTGTTGAGATAGGCCTTGGGCTCGAGCGTGCTCTCGTCGCGGGCCATGCCGAGGTGGCCGACGCGGGCCTCGGGCATGACGTCCATCACGCCCTCGGTCATGCCCAGCCCGGCGCGGAGTACGGGCACGACGGTGACCGTCCCGGCCAGGCGTGTGCCGGTCATGCGTTCCAGCGGCGTGTCGATCTCGACGGGGGCGTGCGGGAAGTGGCGGGTGACCTCGTAGACCATCAGCCCGGCGATCTGGGTCATCAGCGCGCGGAAGGCCCGCGAGCTGGTCGACCGCTCGCGGAGCCACGTGAGCTTGTGCTGGATGAGCGGGTGGTCGAACACGACGACGTTGGCTGGCGAGTCGGGCATCGGCCCAGCCTACCACAGTCGCCGGGGCCTGAGCGACAGCACGCGGCACCCCGGACTCTGCTACAACTTGGCCATGGCGACACCGAACCGAGGGAGGCCCGACAGCGGGGCGTTGGACCGAGCCGCGCTCGATGCCGCGATCGCGCAGGCGGAGAAGTCTCTCTCGGAGGGGGGCATCCCCATCGGCGCGGCGCTGGTCGCGCCGAGCGGCAAGATCGTGGCGGCGGGGCACAACATGCGGGTGCAGGCGGGCGACCCGACCGCGCACGGCGAGATGAGCTGCATCCGCGCCGCCGGCCGCCGGCGCGACTGGCACACGCTGACGATGGCGACCACGCTCTCGCCCTGCGCCATGTGCTCGGGGGCGACGGTGCTGCACCGCATCCCGCGGGTGGTGATCGGCGAGAGCCGCACGTTCCAGGGGCGTGAGGATTGGCTGGTCGCGTCGGGGGCGGAGGTGGTCGTGATGGACGACCCGCGGTGCATCGCGATGATGGAGCGGTTCATCGCCGAGCACCCGGAGCTCTGGAACGAGGACATCGGCGTGCCGGGCGAGTGATCGCCCGGGCTGACTTGACTCAGGCCGGCTCGATTGAGGCTGTCGCAATTCAGGCCGGCTCGATCGAGAGGCTGGCGACGGTGACATCGTCGTCGAGGGCGTCGGCCCCGGCGTGGGTCTCGACCGCCTCAAAGAGCCGCGAGACATCGTCGGCCGCGGACTCACTCGGGCGGAGCGCGTCGATGGTGCGGGCGTGGCCGAACTCTTCGCCGTCGCGGTCGCGCTGCTCGGCCACACCGTCGGAGAACAGGATGATCCGCCCGCCCTCGCCGAGGGTCAGCGCCTCGTCGTGGTAGGGGGCGTCAGGGTCGACACCGAGCGGGAGTCCCCCGACGGTGCGGAGCGGGGTCGGCGCAGAGTCGGCCGCGGAGCGAACAAGCCAATGCCCGTGCCCGGCATCGACGAAGCGCACCGCGCGGGTGGCCGGGTCGATCACCGCAACCCAGAGCGAGATGAACCGCCCGCCGGGCAGCAGGGGCGAGAGCTCCGGGCCGATCTCCTGGAGTGCCGCGGCCGGGCTGCCCGTAGATCGAAGAGCGGCGTTGAGCATCGTCTGCGTGGTCGCCATCAGCATCGCCGCGCCGACGCCCTTGCCCGCGACATCGCCGAGATAGACACCGACCCGCCCGTCCCCCAGCGGGAAAATGTTGAAGAGGTCGCCCGCGACAAACCGCCCCGGCTTCATGCGGACGCTGTAGCGCACGCCCTGCGAAAGTCCCTCGCTGGCGGGCATCAGCAGGCGGCGGGCCTCCGCCGCGGCCGCGACGTCGCGCATGATCTCGCTGTTGATCCGCTCGAGCGCCGCCCGCCGCTGGTTGGCCAGCGCCAGCCCGCCGATGCGGCAGAGCGCCTGGCAGAACGCCGCGGCGTCGGGCTCGACGTGCGCGTCGTGCCGGCGGTCGTCCAGATACAAAAACGCGTCGATCGTCTCGCCCAGCGCGATCGGGGCGCAGATCGCCGCCTCGATGCCCAGTCTCGCGATCGACTCGCCGTGATCGATCGGTGCGTCGTGGCTGAGCCGCGCAACCTGCCCGTCCGCGGCCGCCTCGATCAGGCTCCGCGAGAACGGCTGCTCGGAAAGCACAAAGTCGCCAGACATCGAGAGCAGCTCTATCTCATCACCCACCAGACGGAACACCGCCGCACGCGGGAAGCCGGTGCCCTCCCGCGCGGCCTGGGCCAGCACGGCCGCGAGCGGCTCTTCGAGCGTCGCGGCATAGATATTCGCGGCATAGTCGATCAGCAGATCGAGCCTGCGGCGGGCGAGCGAGCGCAGCTCGCGCTCGGGGATCGCGTCCACCCGCTCCCCGGCCGCGAGAAAGCCCGACGAGCCGTCGAGTGTCATGCGGGTGGTGCCGACCGACGTCCCGAACTGCGCGCGGAAGGTCCACGGCCCGATCGAGACGAGGTCGAGGTCGTGCACGGGCATGGGGGTGTCGGGCGGGATCACGTGGCCGTTGATCGACACCCCGGCCCGGCTGTGCAGGTCGGTGATGTGCCACGCGCCGCCCTGTTCGGCGAGGGTGGCGTGACGCCTCGAGACCGACGCGTCGGGGAGCTGCACATCGCACGCGACGCTCCGCCCAATCAGCGGCGAGGTGCCGGAGGGCACGTCGATCGCTGCGACGGGCGGTCCTTGGACCGGCAGGAACCGGATGGGCGGGGCGTGTGGCGGGGTGGACATGTTCAGGCGAGCCGGTGCTGCCTCCGCGAGAGTGGCGTCGATCGACGGGTATGAGAGAGTCTGAGACCTTACCGGTTCGACACGTCGCGTGCCTCGCCGCACCGGAGTGTGGACGCCAGGAAGCTGAAGTCCGAGCCGTCCACGAGACCGTCGAGATTGGAGTCTCCGGGTGAGGCGTGCAGGGCGTAGAGGTCCTCGATATCGAACGAGCCGTTGCCGTCGGTGTCGAGCGGGTGCCGGTCGTAGACCAGCACCACGCGGCCGATCTCTGACTGGCCTGACGACGCGGTCACGCGGTAGGTCATCACGTCGAAGCCCGAGGCCTGCCCGTCCGGCTGGAGCAGGCGGTAGGGCCCGTCGGGCCCGGCGACAATCGTCGCCTGTGCCGGCGCGTCGATGATCTCGAACGTGAGCGCACCCGACGCGTCGTCGAACAGGTAGGGCAGGGTGACGAACGCCTCGGTCGCGTCGCCGACCCACGCCGTGGACTGGAACACGGTGGGGACGTTCCCGCTCGGCGTGCCTTCGGTGTAGTCGATCGAGACCTCGATCGGGGCCGAGCGGACGCGCATGCCGTCGGCGAAGAGTGCCTCGGCGTGGATGTCGGAGACGCCCGCGCCGAGCTGCACGCCCGCAATCTCGAGCGTCGCCTCGCACCCGCTCGCAGCCGCGAGGACGCGGTCATGCTGCACCAGGCGGATCTCCACCGGTGCCCCGGCGCCGCCGGCGAGCGCGCGCGCGTCGAAGACGAAGGTGGTCGAGAGGTCGCCGCCGGTGCCCGAGACACTCTCAAGCTCGGCCGAGCGGCCGAGGTTGTTGACGATCAGCTCGCCCTGCCACACGCCGACGGTCCGGACGGTCGAGGAGTCGTAGCCGAAGACCCGCAGGTCGTGCCAGCCGTCCTCGAGCTGGGCCGTGTTCACCTCGAGCGGCAGGGCGAAGTCCGCGTCCATCCGGCGGTTGTCGACAACGACCTCGTAGTCGAAGACGAAGTTGCCCGGCTTGTCGGTCTGCCCGTTCGGGGTGATCTCGACGACGCCCGACGCCGGCTCGGTCGGCGGGTTCTGCACCGTGACCGTGACCGGGTAGTCGAACGGCCTGCACATCGGGTCGCCGTAGAGCAGCCCCTGGAACGGCGTGAAGTTGAGCGCGCGGAAGATCGACTCGCCCATGCTCGCGCCCTGGTGGTAGTAGGCCATCGACCGGGCGTGGGTGAACTTGCCGGGATAGTTGCAGGGCTCCTCGACCGTGCCGAGCGAGGCGGTCGCGCCCTTGCGGATCCACTCGGAGATCTTCGTCTGGTTCGAGTTGTCGAACATCGCGCCGTAGCTGGTCAGGTGGTCGGCGTACGCCCCCGGGAGGATGGTCATGTTCGCCCCGGGGATGTCGAGCACCGCGGCACCGGTCAGCACACACAGGATGTCGTGCTCGGTCCGCGGCATCTGGCGGAACTCGTGGCTGCCCGCCCCGCCCTGCAGCTCGATCTGCGCGATCACGTTGTCAAACGTGTTGTGACGCGGCCCCGAGCGGGTCTGGTCCGAGGTCTCGCAGAAGTAGAACGTGCCGGTGGGACGCGTGAAGTCCGCCGCGACGGAGCGGTCGATGTTGTCGAGGATCTCCTGCAGCGTGTTGCCGAGGTCGCCGGTGTAGCCGAGCATCGCGCCGATGTAGTACCGCTGGGCGTTCGGGTCCGAGCTCGGGCTCCCGGAGAGGTACGAGGTCTCGCTGTCGAACCGCACCATCGAGAACGTGTTGCGCGAGTACCGGTTGCTGAAGTTCGATCCGACGCCGCCGAGCACCTCGTCGGCGACGAAGGCGGTCGTGTAGGCCCCCGAGATCGAGAAGCGGCGCACCGGAGAACACCCGTCCGAGACCAGCCCCGGCGCGTCGATGTAGAACGGCGAGCCGGGCATCAGCACGATGTAGTCGGCCTGGTTCTGGATGCCGCGCTCGGCGATCAGTGTCTCGAGCGCCTTGAGGTTCCAGGCCACGAAGGCCTGGTAGTCGTCGGCCCCCGGCGAGAAGTAGAGCACGTTCTCCGCCGGGACGTTGCGCGCAGCGCGGTAGTAGTTGGCAACGTACATCGACTCGGCGTTGAGCGGGTCGGCGATGATGATGATGTTCTCGCCCGAGCCGCTCGCCAGGGCGTGCCCGGCCGCGCCCAGCAGGGCGCACGCCGCCGATGCAACGATCCGGTTGCGGTTGCCAAATCTCATGCTTGATCTCCCGGTCACTCTCTGTTTGACCTCTCACCCCGGATGTCTCCGGGGCCCTTCGCCCGTGTCAGTGTAGATCGGCACACCGGCCCGCCCAAACCATCTTCGTCCGAGAACCGGGCGCGGATCGCTCCTGAAGCCCCCGCGCACCTCGCACCCCTTGGAGGCGGCGGTGTCAGTCTCCAGTGCTCTCTATCGGCACGCTACTCGTCCGGTTCGGTCGATCCGTCCGGCTCGGGCTCGTCTGGCTCGGCCGCCGGCGCGCGGGCCGGACGGCCCTGCCGGACGGTGAAGGGATCGGGGAGCGGAGCCAACCCGAACGAGGCCCGAAGCTCGTTCTGCGTGAGAAGGGCCGCCCCGAGCACTGGCCGCGGCAGGATCGTCGAGCTCCCGTCGCTCAGGAGCACCGCCACCGCGTTCTGGTAGGGCTGCCCGACGATCCGCGGGTCCCACGCCTCGATCACCAGCCACAGCCCCCGCGGCGGGTCGGACGCGTCGATGCCGTGGTAGGTGAACACCATGTCGCCGAAGCGGTGCGCGACCACGTCCGGACCGATCGTTGCCGCCGCCGCGGCAAGCGCTGTCTGCTGCCCCTCCGGCGTCAGCGACTCCCACGCCGCCAGCGGGACCGTGCCGATGAACACATCCGATTCGGCGGTGGTGACGGACAGCACATTCGTGAAGCTGAGAGGAGAGATCCGGCTGTCGTCGAGCAGCTCCGCGGCGTGGGCCGGCCACGCGCCCCGGTCGGCCGCCGAGTTCAGCGGCATCCGGAAGGCATCGACGCCCCTCGTGGTCGTGCTGTACATCGCCGCGACGTTCGCCGCGCTGATCGACCGACTGATGCTCAACGTCGCGAACCCGACCGCCGCCACGAGCACCACCACGGGCAGCACCGCCACGGCGATCGCGGCACGCACGCCGCTGACCCGCTGGGCGCTGGCCAGCGCGATCCCGGCCGCGACGATCCACCAGAGCGTGCCGATCCAGCCGAAGTAGAAGTTCAGGCAGGGGACCAGCACGACGACATTCGGGCCGCACGTGTAGCACAGCGCGTGCGCCGTGCGGCCGAGGCCGCCCTCGGTCGCGCCGCCCAGCCGGAGCATGCCGTGCGCGGTGAGCACCCACAGCCCGGTCAGGATCATCAGCGCAATCACCCCGCCGACGAACATCCCCGCGAACGCACCGAGCAGGCCGAAGCTCACGAACGCGCTCAGCAGCAGCGCCGGGCCCACCAGGACCGCCGCGAACGCCAGGTGCAACGCCCCCGCAAACGCCCACGCCTGCTCCGGCGGGCTGTCCACCGGGGTCGAACGCATGAGCCATCTCGGCGAGCACGGCCCGCGCACCATCGTGCCCAGCAGCCGCTTCAGGAACCGCGCCCGATCGTCGAGCCACGGATTCACGTCGGCCCGGGTGCGGCGTTCGTCCAGGCCGTCGGCCGGGCGCAGGACCATCGCGTCCATCTCGATCTGCTGCCCGCACCCGACGCACACGAATCGGCGCGGCTCGAGGTGCCCGTCCGGCCCCGTGCCGAAGTATCGCTGGTCGCAGTGGGGGCAGCAGAAGCAGACAGAGTTCTTGGAGAAGCGGAAGTCCGACGGCGCAAACCCCGTGCCGCACTCGGGGCACTGGCCCGAGCGCAGGTTCCACAACGGGTAGCTGCAGTGGCGGCAATTCATGCGTGGCTCAGCTCGGCCGGGTGTGTCAGTTCCACGTCTCGACCGACTCACGGACCCTGGACCTGCTGAACCAGATGAGCACGAACACCGGCCAGATCGCCAGGAACAGCCACTGGACGAACGCCATCACGCCGCCCGCCCCCTGCGCGAGCGCGCCGAAGCCCGCGGGCATCTGCTGCGCCACCTCGGCGTTCTCCTGCATCGCCTTCATCTGGGCCTGCATGACCATAAAGCCGACCACCGCGCCGACCGTGTTGGCCAGCAGGTCGAGCCACGCCGTGCCGACGAGCAGCCCCCGCGCCGAGCGCTTCCTCCGGAGCAGCACGATGCCGCCGACCAGCATCATCACCGAGATCACAAGCTCGAGCAGCATCACGCCGCCCTGCAGGACGGGGTACGGCAACCCGGAGGACAGTTGGACCTCCATCTCGGCGGCTTGCTCCTCCGGGATCATCGACACCAGCGGACCGCTGAGAAGAAGCAACGCTCCGCCGCACGCCCCGCTCAGCACACCCAGCGAGCCGAAGATGATCGAGATCACCCCGATCACGGTCGGCCACGACTCGGGCGGCTTGACCGGGACGAAGTCGCCCTGCGTGGTCGGCGGGGCGACGGGCGGGACGGCAGCGGGTTCGGTGGGGTCGCTCATGGCGGTGCTCCGAGGGGGTCATTTCATACTATCGGACATACAGCCGCCGCTGCGCCCCATCCACGTCGATGCCGAGGCCTTGCCGGGCCTCGCGGGGGCCTCGCGGGACGACCCGAGGGGAACAGGACAGGTAGAATCATGAGGGATCAGCGGAGCCGCGACCTCTCCGGACCCCGAGAAAGCACCGCCCCGCTTGATTGACTATGCATTATGCGTATAATCATGCGTTATGTCCGGCAGAATCCGAAGACAACAAGTCATCGCTGAGATCCTCTCCCGCCGCCCGGTCGCAAGCCAGGAAGACCTGCGCGCCTGTCTGCACGACCGCGGCATCGGCGTCACCCAGGCGACCCTCAGCCGCGACCTGCGGGAGATCGGCGCGCTCAAAACCATGCGCGGCTATCAGCTCCCCTCGGAGAACGGAGCCGGTGCACTGGGCGGCCCCAATGGCACACCAAAGCCCTCGCCGCTCTCTCGGGCGCTCGCGGGCTTTGTGACCTCGGTCGAGCCGGCGGGCAATCTCATCGTGCTGCACACCGGCCCGGGCCACGCCCAACTGGTCGCCCTCGAGATCGACCGGGCGGGCATGAGCGGCGTGGTGGGGTGCCTCGCCGGAGACGACACCGTCTTCCTCGCTGTCACCGCGATCCCGCGCGCGCGGGAGATCACCCGCGAGATGCGCCGCATGGCCGAGCTGATCGACCCGAGCGGGGCGCAGCGGTGATCCGCTGCGCGATCGTTGGTGCCAGCGGCTACACCGGAGCGGAGCTGGTCTCGATCCTGCTCCGCCACCCCAACGCCGAGGTCGTGGGCATGTTCGGCTCGTCGCGCGGCGATGCGCCCGCGCGGTGCTTCAGCGACCTGCACCCCCGGTTCCGCGGCGAGTGCGACCTGCCGATCGAGCCCGCCGACACCGCCGGCATCCTCGAGTGCGCGCCCAACGCCGTCCTGCTCTGTACGCCCCACGAGGCCAGCGCCGCGATCGCCCCCGCCCTGCTCGACGCGAGCCCCGACACGGTCGTGCTCGATCTCTCGGCCGCGTTCCGGCTGCCCCGCGCTGGTGATTACGACACGTTCTACGGCTTCACGCACCCCTCGCCCGAGCGGCTCGCCGGCGCCGTCTACGGCCTCGTCGAGCGGGCCGGGCACCAGCTGCAGACCGCCCGGCTGATCGCCGTCCCCGGGTGCTACCCGACCAGCGTCATCCTGCCGCTCTCGCCGCTGGTCGAGGCGGGGGCCGTCGCCGCCAACACGCGCCCGATCGCCGACTGCATCAGCGGCGTCTCCGGCGCCGGACGCACGCCGGGCGAGCGCAACATGTTCTGCGAGGTCAGCGTGCAGCCCTACGGCGTGTGGACGCACCGGCACAACCCGGAGATCCGCACCCACTCGGGCGCCGACGTGATCTTCACGCCGCACCTCGGCCCCTACGAGCGGGGCATCGTCAGCACCATCCACGTCGAGCTGGCCCCCGGCTGGGACGAGCCCCGCGTGCGTGAGCTGCTCGGGCAGACCTACGCCGACGCCAGGTTCGTCCGCCTGCTGCCGCGGGGTGCGTGGCCGAGCGTCAGCGGCGTACGCCACACCAACTTCTGCGACATCGGCCTCGCGGCCGAGGGCGGGCACCTCGTTGTGGTCAGCGCGATCGACAACCTCGTCAAGGGCGCGTCCGGCCAGGCGGTGCAGTGCATGAACGTGCGCTTCGGCATGGACGAGGCGACCGGCCTGCTCGGCCGGGCCGACACCTCCGCCGGCGTGGGGGCCCCGTCATGAGCGCAGGGCCCGTGGTCATCAAGCTCGGCGGCGCGGCGATCGATGATGCGCGCGCGCTCGGCCCGCTCTGGGACGCCATCGCGACGCTGGCCACCACGTGCGCCGGGGGCGTCGTCCTCGTCCACGGCGGCGGGGCCGCGGTCGATGCCCACCTCGCCAGACTCGGCCTGACCAGCCAGCGCCGGGCCGGCCTGCGGGTCACGCCCGACGAGCACATCGGCGAGGTCGTCGCGGTGCTCCGGGGCTCGGTCAACACCCGGCTCGTCGGCCTGCTGTGTGCGCGCGGCGTCGCCGCTGTCGGCCTCGGGCTCTCCGACGGGGGCGCGTGCGTCTGCGACAAGCACGAGCCCGACGGGGTCGATCTCGGGCGCGTCGGAGCGGTCAAAGCCGCGGCCAGCGCCGACGACACACCAACCAGCCGCGGCGGTCTCTGGCGCGAGCTGCTCGCCGCCGGGCGCGTGCCGGTGCTCTGCTCGATCGGCCTCGACGCCGGGGGCGAGCCGCTCAACGTCAACGCCGACGACGCGGCCTCGGCCGTCGCGGCCATCCTGCACGCCTCGATGCTGGTGCTCCTGACCGATGTCCCCGGCGTGCTCGACGCCGACGGCTCGCTCATCGAGTCCACCGACCACGACGGCATCGAGTCGCGCATCGCCGACGGCACGATCGCGGGGGGGATGATCCCCAAGGCCCGCGCCGCCGTCGCCAGCGCCGAGGCCAGCGGCGTCCCGACGGTGATCGCCTCCTGGAAAGACCTCGACGGTTTCGCCTCGCTCGGAGCGGGCGGGCACCCCGGCACGCGGATCACGGCGCGACGACGAAGGCCGGCGGGGACACACGCCTGATCGCTCCGCCCCGGACGTGAGCCCCGACACCGCCGATCGGCGCAGCGTCGGACCGTGTACGACCGGTCCGCAACCGACCTCTTCCAACCAAACGCCCGCCCGAATCACGAAAGGCAGACGCCATGCCCAGCACTCCCACCACGACACCCCAGTCCGCGACCGTCGCGTTCCTGCAGGAGAACGACGCCGACATGCCCCCGAAAGCACCCTCACTGACCAACCGCGACCTGATCTCGATCAGCGAGCTATCCGCCGCGGAGGTCGGCCAGATCTTCGCGACCGCCGCCCACATGAAGCGTGACCTGACGCCCTACGCCGGCTCGCTCGCTGGACGCTCGATCATCGCGCTCTTCGAGAAGCCCTCGCTCCGGACGCGCATCACCTTCGAGACCGGGCCGACCAAGCTCGGGGCCCACGTGATGTACTACGACCATTCGAAGCAGCGCATCGGCCAGCGGGAGAGCGTCAAGGACTACGCGCTCAACCTCGAGCGCTGGGTGGACTGCATCGTCGCCCGGGTCTTCGAGAACCGGGTGCTCCGCGAGATGGCCCAGCACGCCAGCGTCCCCGTGGTCAACGCCCTGTGCGACATCGAGCACCCCTGCCAGGCCCTCGCCGACCTCTTCACCCTCACCGAGAAGTTCGGCGACCTGGGCACGAAGCGTCTGGCCTACGTCGGCGACGGCAACAACGTGTGCCACTCGCTGATGCTGCTGTGTGCCAAGCTCGGCGTGAGCTTCACGGCCGTGACGCCCAAGGGCTTCGAGCCGCAGTTCTCGGTGGTGCGTGATGCGCTGCAGGACGCCAAGTCGACCGGCGCGACGATCACCCTCAGCCACAATCCCGAGGCCGCGGTCGGCCACGACGCGGTCTACACCGACTGCTGGGTCAGCATGGGTCAGGACCACCAGAAGGCGCTCCGCGACGGTGTCTTCGACGCCTACCAGGTCAACGAGGAACTGATGGAGCGGATCGCCGGCAAGGGCCACGACTGGCCGCTGTTTATGCACTGCCTCCCGGCGCACCGCGGGCAGGAGGTCACCGACGACGTGATGGACTCGCCCTGCTCGGTGGTCTTCGACCAGGCCGAGAACCGGATGTGGGTGCAGAACGCGCTGCTGTGGCACGTGCTGGCCAAGACCCCGCTGGCCTGAATCCGCAGCCGCCGGGCCTACTCGTCCTTCTTCTTCCCGCCGTCGATCAGGTCCCTGAGCAGGTTGCCCGGGCCCTCCTCGAGCAGCTTGCCCGGCGCGATCAGCGAGTCGACCGCGCTCTTGCCGACCAGGTCCACCGCGATGTCGTTCTTCGGGCTGGCGATGAGCCCGCTCGTCCTGATCGGCAGCTTGGCGAGGTTGCCCACCAGCGGCAGCGGCAGGTTGGAGAGCCCCGGCACCGCCTCGGCGGCGAACGCCCCGGCGGGGATGAACGTCAGCACCTGAAGCTGCCCGGCCGGCAGCGTCCCGCTCCCGCCGTTGGTCAGCTGCCGTGGCTTGGAGCTCAGGTTGATGAACCCCTGCGTCTCGATCTTGAACTCACCCAGCGGCAGCGCGTACGGCTCGTAGCTGACCAGCCCGTCGGTCATGGTGATCTTCAGCGGCGGCATGCGGCGCCCGACCTCGCCGGCGACGCGCATCTGCGCCACCGACAGCACCTTCTCAAACAGCCCGGCCGTGCCGAACCTCGCGGTGCCCACGTCCACCGTGAACTTCCCGTTGAGCCGGTCCATGTTGCCGTCCATCGGCACCGCGATAGGTGTCTCGAAGATGATCCTCGCCGGGCGGTCGTCGGTCGTCTTCTCGAGCGAGGCCAGCATCGGGAGCGCCTTCTGCAGCCGCTTGGTCGCCTCGCCGGTGATCCGCGTCGCCTCGACAATGCTGGTCTTGTCCACGACGAACAGCCCGTCGCTGACCTTGCCGCGGATCTCGGCCCGGGCAAATGGCGCGGTCGCCGTTGCCAGCAGCGTGCCGCCGCCCAGGCCGAACTCATCGGCGTTGATGCCAAAGTCGACGACCGGACCGAGCACATCGACCAGCAACCCGCCCTGACGGGCAAACGAGTCCACCACCGCCGTCGGGATCGGCGCGAACCCGCCGTCGAGCGTGATCCGCGCGGTCTTGGGGGTGAGGTTGCCCATCTCGTCGGTAAACGACGCGACGCGTCCGACGATCCGGCTCTTCTCCGGCGTCACCTCGGGCTCGTCGCCGATCTTCATGCGCGGCAGCTGGATGTCCAGACCGATCTGGTCCGGCGTCGGCCCGCGCCCGACCCCGAACCGCAGCCCGCCGACGCGGATGTCACGCCCGTCGCTGAGACGGGCCGCCAGATCCGGCACCGTCGCGTCGAACTTGGCGATGAACACCCCCGGCTTGAAAGGGCCGACGCCCTCGCCCGTCGCCAGCGCGAGCCGCTCGACGTCCAACTTCACACGGGTCTGCTCGGTGAATGAGAACGCCAGCGGCGGCCCGCCCGGCGTCGCGCCGAGGAGGTAGGTGTTGGCCCAGCGCGGGCCCATCTGCCACGAGGCGTGGATCTCGCCGCGGGCGAACACCGCGTCCGAGCTGAACGCGATGCCGATCGGCGATTCGGTGCTGAACCGCGGCCCGGTGATGCGGAGTGTCGCGGGGGTGCCGCCGCGTACCCGGCTGAGGATCTCCCGCGGCTTGAGCTCTGCCGCGACATCAAACCGCTCACCGACGGAGCCGGCAACCAGCGCGGGCTTGCCGAGCAGCGTGTCGATCCAGACCCCGTCGATCTGCGTGAGCTTCAGCGAGACGGGCATCTCGCCGACCGGCGCCGCGTTGGCGACCCGGGTCGAGACGTCGCCGAGCAGCCCGACGATCCGTGCGCCGTTGGCCGCGACAAGGTCGCCGGAGACCGAGGCCCGCACGTCGCCGCCGGCATCGGTCATGACCGAGGTGGGTGCGACCAGCGTCACGCCGAGGCCCTTGATCGCCACCGGCGGGATAGTCATCGGGTCGGGCGCGTCCGGGCCCTCGCCCGCGGGCAGCGTGAACGCAGCCAACGCCGCGTCGACCGTCACCGTCGCGTCGATCTTGCCTTCTGCGCCGAAGTCCGGCGTGTACCCCTCCTTCAGCGCCACACCGAACGACTCGTTGAGCCGAAACCCGATGCTGGCCGCCTCGCGGAGCGCCGGGGTTACCGGCGCGTCCGCGGCCAGCACCGAGGCCAGGTGCGCTGCAACGCGGGGCGTGATCCCGATCGAGCCGTTCGCCCGGTCGAGAGACCCGAAGTCTGACCGCAGGCGCCCGATGAGCTTGGCCCGAGAGCTCTCGCTGGCGAGCTCGAGTTCGTACAGCAACGTGTCGTCCCGCACCTTGGTGGGGCCCGTCGTCGCGACGACGTCAAACGTCCGCCCCAGCCCGTCGCGCGTCAGCAGCACCATGTCCAGCGGCTGGTCACCCACCTTGATCATCCCGCGCGGCAGCAGCCGCGCCAGCGTCGCGGGGATGTCCCGGACCTCGGTCGAGCTCACCGGCACCAGATCACCGATCGAGAGCACGCTCATGGGGTTTGCCGGGTCGGCGGGAGCCTCGAGGAACAGCCCGTCGAGCGTGGCTTCTGATTTCAGCGTGAACGCCTGCTCGTCGTGGCCGAACTGCCCGTCGATGCGCACGCGGGGGGCCGCGCCCGACGCGGTCACGACCGAGGCCTGCATCCGGGGCATCTCGACCCGCTGACGCTGCGCGATCTTGCCGTCCTCGCCCGGCAGGCCGATGTCGGCCGCGAACTCGGTCAGCGTCGCGGTGATGTCCGCGCCGATCCTGTCCGGGCGCACACCCCCGGCACCGACCGGGACATCGAGCCCGGAGACCACCACCCGCAGCGTGCCGCTGGGCCGGACGGCGGCCGGGCCCGAGTCACCGAGCACGCTCGCCAGCGTCCCGCCCGCCGAGCGATCGACAATCGTGATCGACTCGCGCGAGCGGAGCCGGTCCGGCTGCACGAGCAGCGGGGCGGTGATATCCACGCTGCGCGAGCGGAACGTCAGGTCGAGGTTGGTGGCGTTCTCAGCCACGCCCGGGTTGGAGGCCGCGAGGATGACGATGTCGCCGGCGGGCCCGACATCGCGCGTCAGCAGCAGGCCCTTGTCCCGGTAGAGCGAGCCGAAGACGGCGTCCACGGTGTCGAGGGCGAGCTTCTCCACCCGCACCTCGCCGCGGAGCGAGGGCAGGCTGTCGGTCGCCGGGGCGCCCGAGGCGTTGAGCAGCCCGGCCAGCGTCATGTTGATCTTCGCGCTGGCGAGCGGCTTGCCGTTGAGCATGCCGGTCATGTCGCCGACCACGGTCACGTCGTCGGCGACGTCGTCGGTGGTGACGCCGATGCTCAGGCGTTCGAGCCTGTAGTCACGCAGCTCGGTGTCGCCGGCGAGCTGCACCTTGCCGACGGCGTCGACGATGGCCACATCCGCCTTTGCGCGCACGCCGCGGAGATCGAGCCCGTCGGCGCCGTTGAGCGTCGCCAGGTCGATCGCCAGGTCGGCCATGCTGAAGGTCACCTCGGCGCCGCGGTCTACGCGAACGCCGTGAGCCGCGACGAAGCGGTCCACGATGGGGGCGACCGTCGCGAAGCGTCCCTTCACCCCCGCGCCCCGGGTGGTGATGCGCTGTCCCTTGACGACGATGGCAGCGTCGAGCTCGGCCTTGGCCGCGTCGAGGGCGAGGTCGATGTCGTAGGCGCCCGAGCCGTCGGTGTGGCTCGTGGCGTTGAGGGTCAGGTCGAGCCGCGGCCCGATGTCGTTGGGCAGATCGAGCCGGACTCCCTCGGGCAACGCCGCGCCGAGGGCCGCGACGAACGGCTGCAGGATCGGCGTCGAGAAGCCCTCGACCCGGACCCCGCCCTCGATGTGCTCGGGCACGCCGCCCTTGAGCGTGCCGGAGGCATCGGCCAGCCCCCGCATCGCCAGATCGATCGAGACGTCTCCGGCCGAGTCGCCGTCGATGGTGGCGCGCGTGCCGCCGGTCAGCGTGACGGTCTGCATCAGCGACGGCACATCGACCGCCAGCGTCAGCGGCTCGAGCTCGAAGGCCGCGGTGCGGACGGTCTCGCCGGTCGGCAGTTCCACGGTGCCCGTCGCCCGCGTGGTCTCGACCTTCGCCGCGGCACTCAGCCCGGCGAGCCCGCCGGAGAGCGGCAGCGACAGCCGGTCCACCACAAGCGAAATGTCAGGGAGCTCGGCGATGGCCACGCCCGGCTGCGCGCGCAGCGCGTCAGCGAGCGAGGGGACCAGCGCAGCGAGCGCGGTCGAGTCGATCGAGACCCGCGTCGGGCCGGTGCGTTCGATCAGCCCGGCGCTGTATCGGGCCCCGAGCGTCGCCTCGATCGCCGGGGCGCTCAACGCCATCGTCAGGTCCGCGGTCGCCGCGTCGATCGTGAGCGTCCCGGCCGCGTCGGTCAGGTTGTTGACCGTGAGCTGCAGATCGACCTTGCCCGACTCGGCCAGTGACCCGACGCCCTTGCCGGTCGCGATGGGCCCCTCGATGACGACCAGCATCGGCGAGCCGACGGCAAAGTCCAACGAGCCTGTCAGCGCTCCGAGTCGGAGCGCGCCGATCTCGCCGCCGGTCTGTGCGGCGATGGCCGCGTCGGCGTACGTCACCCGCAGCCCGTCGAGGACGACGGACGCTTCCAGCGACGAGGGCAGCGTGGCGGGCTCCTGCCCGCTGGGCGGCGTGCGCGGCGCGGCCGCGACGCGGGGCTCGATCGCCCGCTGCAGATTGGTCGTCCCGTCGGCGTCGCGGACGATGGTCGCCTCGCCCCCGACGAAGATCACGCCGAGGTCGCGCGAGCCGAGCGCGAGGCCCAGCAGCCCCCGGTCGACCCGGACCGAGACGTCGGCGACGTCGCCGCCCTCGGGGTCGGCGAGCGTGACCGCCGCACGCTGGCCGCCGAACCACGCCAGGTCCAGCGACGAGACCGTCGCCTGCCCTTTGATCTTGCCGTTGATGGCGTCCTGCACCATGGGCCGGGCGATCGGGCCGGCGATCGCGGGCGCCAGCGCCACCACGACCAGCAGCAGGATCACCAGCACCGCGCCGATGAGCACCAGCCGGCGGAGCAGCCGGCCCTTGCGACGGGGACGGTCAGAAGATTCGGTCGAACGTGCCATGCAGCCCTCGCATCAGAAAACCGTGCGGCCCATCGGACAACCGCCGGGCCCCCTAAAGGTATGCGCCAGGTGGTTGGGGGTTCCGACGGTGCCGCGCGGCGGTGTGGATGCGGACCGGACGGTGATCAGACGTCGTCGATCTTGGCGACCTGCCACTCTTCGAGGTTGATCGGGGCCTGGCGGCCGAAGATCGTCACCAGGACCGTGATCTCGCCCTTCTCGGGGTTGAGCTCGTCCACCGTGCCCTCGTAGTTCTCGAACGGGCCCTCGGTGATCTTGACGTGCTCGCCCTTCTCGAAGCTGAGCTTGATGACCGGCTCGTCCTCGGGCTTGCGGCTGTCGCGGAGCATCTTCTCGATCTCGTGCGACTGCATCGCGGTGGGGCGGCCGGCGGTGCCGACGAAGTCGCCCACGCCGGTCGTCTCCTTGATGAGGAAGAACACGTCCTGCGGGATCCGCCCGTCGTCCTCCAGCCGCATCTCGACGAAGACGTAGCCCGGGTAGAGCTTGGTCTCGGTGATGCGCTGCTTGCCGGCCTTGATGGTCTTGGTCTTCTCGGTCGGCACGAGGATGCGGCTGACCAGGTGCTCCATGTGCTCGATCTGCACCTTGCGGAGCAGCGTCTCCCGCACGCTCGATTCCTTGTTCGACGCGACGCGGAGCACGAACCAGTTCATGCCCTCCTGCACGATGGGCTCGTCCCCGTCGAGCAGGTCGACCTTCTCGTTCGGCTTGCCGTCCATCGCGGGCGCCAGGTCGACCGGCTTGGCCTCCGCGGCGGAGTCCGGCGCGGTGGTCTCGGCGTTGGTGTCGGTGGTGTGTTCGTCGCTCATCGTGCGGTCTCCGCCTCAGGCGTGAATGTCGAGGGACGCGGTGCCCCGGAGATGCCGGGGCCGTCGTGGACGGGGAAACGCGAGATCGCCCGCCTTATCGCTGCAGCACATTGATGGCGACAAAGAACGTCTGAAACGCCATGTCGACCAGGTACAGCATCCCCGCGATCAGGAAAGACGCGGCGATCACGACCCATGTCGAGCCGAGCACCTCGCGTCGGGTAGACCAGTTGACCTTCTTCATCTCCCCGTCGGTCGCGATCAGGAACTCGCAGCTCGACGGCTTCGAGCCGATGAAGACAAATATCAGCACCGCGCCGACCAGCAGCACCAGCCCCGCCGCGCCGCCCTGCAGATACAGCTGATCGACCACGGGGATCGTCAGCACCGAGCTGATCCCGGCGTCGAAGCCCTCCGCACGCAGCGCCTGCAGGTCGGACGCGACCACACCCTCGTCCAGCGAGGGGTCCTCGAGCGTGACCTTCGGGGCAAACTCGCCGGGCATGAACGCCTTAACCCGGATCGTGCCGACCTCCACCAGCTCGCCGGTGGTCTCCGACTCGCGGAGCCCGACCACCGTCTCGCCCGCAGCGACCGTGCCCTCGGCGCTCTCCAGCGACATCGTCCACGCGCTGGTCGGGAGGGTGATCGCGGCGGTCTCGCCCCACACCCACGCGGCGGTTGCCAGTGTCAGCACGCCGAACGCCACGGCCGAGAGCGCCCGAACCCAGTAGCCCTGACCCGATTTGTAGATGCCTAATGCCATGCCGGTGTTGCCCGCCTTGAAGCGATTCCCGCCTCGGTGCAGCGGCCAGTCTGGCCGGAGAGCCCGACCGTCATGTCCGCTGGTGTTCAACACGCCGGGGAGGAATCGAACCCCCAACCTGCGGATTTGGAATCCGCTGCTCTACCAATTGAGCTACCGGCGTTCCGTTCGCGACAGGCCTCCGGACACTCCGCACGGGGCACCGATTCTCAGAAACCGGCCCCGCACGGTCCGACGACCCGCCGGGTTACTTCCTCTTGATCTTGTGCAGCGTGTGCTTGCGCAGGCGGGGGCTGTACTTCTTGAACCCCTCCTTGATCTTCTCGTCGATACCGCCCTTGACGTTGATCGATGTGCGATAGTTCAGGTCACCGCACTCGGTGCACTGCAACCAGACATACTCGCGGGCGAGTGCTTTCTTCTTTGCCATCGTCGCCGTCCTCTTTCAGAGAAGGTGCCCACCAGAGAGCACGTTCCGTTCGTGAAAGCCGGCCCGACGGGATCTCCCCATCGGGCCGGGTTGTTCTGCATCGTTTCGCCGCGGCCCTCGCCGCAACGTTCGCGATTCAGCCCGACCGCGTCAGGCCTGAATCACTCCAGGATTTCGGTGACCGTGCCGGAGCCGATCGTGCGGCCGCCCTCGCGGACCGCGAAACGCAGGCCGTTCTCCATGGCGACCGGCTTCTCGGCCAGGTTCACTTCCATGGTCACGTTGTCGCCGGGCATGCACATGTCCACGGCCTTGCCGCCCTCGCCGAGCAGCTGCACGACCTGACCGGTCACGTCGGTGGTGCGGAAGTAGAACTGCGGCTTGTAGCCGGAGAAGAACGGCGTGTGACGGCCACCCTCCTCCTTGGTCAGCACGTAGACCTGGCCGCGGAACTTCGAGTGCGGCTTGATCGAGCCGGGCTTGCAGACGACCTGACCACGCTGGATCATGTCCTTCTCAACGCCGCGGAGCAGCACACCGACGTTGTCGCCGGCCTGGCCCTGGTCCAGGGTCTTGTTGAACATCTCGACGCCGGTGACGGTCGTGCTGATGCTCTCGTCGGCGAGGCCGACGATCTCGGCCGCGTCGCCGACCTTCATCACGCCACGCTCGATACGGCCGGTCGCGACCGTGCCGCGGCCCTTGATGCTGAAGACGTCCTCGACGCTCATCAGGTAGGGCTTGTCCACCTCACGCGGGGGCTCGGGGATGTAGCTGTCCAGGGCGTCGAAGAGCTCGTCGATCGGCTTGCAGATCGCGTCGTCGCCGGGGTTCTCCAGCGCCGCCTTCGACTGGCCCTTGATGATCGGGGTGTCGTCGCCGGGGAAGTCGTACTTGCTGAGAAGGTCGCGGATCTCCATCTCGACGAGCTCGAGGAGCTCCTCGTCGTCGACGAGATCGACCTTGTTCATGAAGACGACCATGTGGGGCACACCCACCTGACGGGCGAGCAGCACGTGCTCGCGGGTCTGGGGCATGGGGCCCGAGTCGGCCGCGACCACCAGGATCGCGCCGTCCATCTGGGCGGCACCGGTGATCATGTTCTTGATGAAGTCGGCGTGGCCCGGGCAGTCCACGTGGGCGTAGTGACGCTCGGCGGTCTCGTACTCGACGTGCGACGAGTGGATCGTCACCGTCTTGTTCGAGTCACGCACCGTACCACCCTTGGTGATCTCCGCGTAGCTCTTGCCCTCGCTCAGGCC
This sequence comes from Phycisphaerales bacterium JB054, assembly GCA_043100935.1. Classification (GTDB taxonomy): domain Bacteria; phylum Planctomycetota; class Phycisphaerae; order Phycisphaerales; family UBA1924; genus PNC22. Next base: position 41,612 of record JBICHP010000007.1, on the reverse strand, counting down.
CTTCGCGGCGGCGCGAGCCACCAGCGCGGCTGTCAGAGTCGACTTGCCGTGGTCAATATGCCCGATCGTCCCGACGTTGACGTGCGGTTTGGTTCTTTCGAAAACGCCCTTTGCCATGGCAATGCCTCCAGCTGTCTCGGCGGCCGAACTCGCTCGGACCCGCGCGGGCCATCTCGGCCCAGAATTGACTTCTTCTTCCCGTCACGGCGACACCGGTCACACCGGCGCAGCTGAGACGCCACGATGATCGGCCCCGACGCTCGGAAGCCAGATCCACAAACTGTATCCCTCCACGCCGCTCGGTTCCCACCGTGGGGCGACGAGGCTGTCGAATCAGGCCCGCTCCTACCGCGCGATACCCGACCGAAAGAGCCGCTGGTGGGATTTGAACCCACGACCTCACCCTTACCAAGGGTGCGCTCTACCACTGAGCTACAGCGGCGATCACCGCCCCAAAACGGGCGGAGCAACGATAGTACCCGCCGCCCCCGTCCGGTCAATCGTCCAGACCGCCCTCATGCATCATCCAGCCCGCCCCATTGGTATCCTTTCTCACACCGCAGGCAACACCAGCCGCGACGCAGGAGGACCCCGATGACCGCCACCCATTCGACCCCCCGGAGGCTCCTCTGCGGCCTCGCCGCGGCCGGCTTCCTCGCCGCCGCCCTCCCCGCCCACGCCCAGCGGTCACGCAAACCCGAACCCTCACCCCACCTGCAGCCCTCCTGGGAGTGGCTCAAGGAGGCCCCGAAGGCCGACGACGACCACCTCATCCAAGGCGCCGGCCCCGGCGTCGCCGCGTTCGACACCGTCCTCCCCGAACTCGACACCACCAATCTGGATGATCTTATCTACAAAGGCCTCGCCGTCAGGCTCGATGCCCAGTTAACGATGCTAACAAAAGACGAGCGTGAGCCGCTCATCGAGTTTCTGCAGCAGCACGAGTCGCTGGCCGCGGAGATGGCCTTCCTCCTCGTCCATCAGGACAACATCGGCAACGCCTACCGCGTCCTCGCCCGGCTGATCGAGGCCCACGGCGAGAAGGTCGCCGAGCTCGCGCCGCTTGCCGCAGCGATCTGCGCCGTCCACGACGACCCAAAGCCCCGCCACGTCAACGAGAACACCGTCCCGATGATCGACGCCGTCGAGCTGTTCGGGTACTTCGCCGACAACGAACGCTCCATGCTGTTCGATCTCGAGAACACCCCGGCCACCCTTCTCCTCTTCGTGGCCGACGCCAACGGCACGCTCAACGAGCTGGAGTGGGCCCGCCGCCGGTACGGGCGCGACCGCAACGTCGGCAATCGGTACCAGGAAATCACCTACGACCACGCGGCGTTCGAGACCGACGGCGCGGTGAAGAAGGTCACCGCCTCCGGCGACTACTCGCTCCCCTCCATCCGCGAGCGCGGCGGGATCTGCGCCGACCAGGCCTACTTCGCCATGACGGTGGGCAAGGCCGCGGGCGTGCCGGCGGTCTACGTCCGGGGCAAGGGCGGCGATGTCTCGCACGCGTGGCTCGGCTTCCTCGAGCGGGCCAGCTCCCGCGCCGCGCGGTGGAACTTCGACGCGGGGCGGTACCCCTCCTACGAGGATCTCCGCGGCAAGGTCCTCGAGCCGCAGACCTGGACCGAGGTGCCCGACGCCGACCTCTCCATCGCCGGTCTTTCCACGTGGGTTCGGCCCGAGGCCCGGTTCCAGTCGATCGTGCTGACCGACGCGGCGCTCCGCCTCGGGGTGGTCGCGTGGCAGGAGGAAGGCCCCGACGCGATGAACGCCGACCTCACGGCGCGGCAGCTCGAGGTGCTCGAGCGCGCGCTGCGGCTCGACTCGGGCAATGTGCGCGCGTGGATGCTGGCGCGCGCGCGACTCGCCTCCGATCTGGCCACGCTCGAGCAGCGCGAGCACTGGGCCAACGCGACCGAGCAGCTCGCCGGGCGCACCGCGCCCGATTTCGCGTTCGACATGTACGAGGCCATGTTCAACGCTGTCGCCGACCCCGAGGTGCGCTACACGCTCTGGGACTGGGCCGTCACGCGGTTCGGCGACCGCATGGACCTCCCGGCCAAGGCCCGGGTCTACCAGATCAACATCCTCATCGAGCAGGACAAGCCCGAGGACGCCTACAAGCTCGCACGATCCGCCTTCGAGAAGTACCACAAGGGCGGGGAGTTTGCGCTCGAAGCGCTCCGCATCGCCGAGCGGCTCGTCGCCGAACGCGGCGACACCAAGGCGACGCTCGACCTCTACAGGTGGGCGTTCTCCAAGCCCAGGACGCCCGGCAAGATGCAGCCGGCGTTCCTCCGCCAGACAACATGGTTCAAGGTCGGGAGCAGGTACCTCAGCCTGCTGCTCCAGGCCGGCGACCAGCGCACCGCAAACGCCGTCCGCCGCCAGCTCGACCGCTGACCGCACGCCGGCCGAACGGCGAGGCCGAGCCCGGGCACCCGCTGAAGGCCAGCGTTCGTGGGCGCGCAACCGCGCCGCACGGCCGAACACATTTGTGCCCGCGGGCACGAAAACGCTGTTGCAAATCTGACCGGTGGCGGTACATTTGCGCTTGACTCCCCCGGCGGGAGACGCGGTCCCGGCTGTGCGGCAGGGCCCGCCCGATCCAGCGTTGTTCAGGATCCCCCACACCACCATCCAGGAAGACAGGACCATGTCGATGTTCAAGAAGGCTGTCGTTGTCGCTGCGCTCTGCGCCGGCCCCGCCGTCGCCGGCCCCGACCAGGCACCCGGCGTCTCGTACACCGTCAGCGGCACCCCCGGCGCGTACGAGCTCAACTTCCGCGTCGGTGCCAGCTTCGACGACGGGATGAACGTCTACTTTTTCGGAGTCGCCGTTGATACCGGCCGCGACATCATCGGCAGCCCCGCCGGATGGGACCCGAACTCGTGGCTGTCGTGGGACAACTCCAGCTACGGCGGCAGCGCGACGCAGTACAACAACGTCTGGATCAGCCCGAACGAGGCCATCTTTGACGGGCAGGCCCAGGCCGGGTTCCGAGTCCGCTACACCGGCGCAAGCGCGCCGGTCAGCGTGGACTGGTTCGCGTTCGCCGCGGGCGGCAGCTACACCGGGACCGACCCGTTCTTCAACAACCCGTCCAACCCGGGCTTCGAGGGAACGGCGGTTGTTCCGGCGCCCGGCGTGCCAGCGATGCTCGGCGTCGCGGCCGTGGCGGCCCTCCGCCGCCGCCGCTGACATCTTCCGGAGCGGGGCCGGCCCGCGACCAATTCGCCGGGTTTCCGCTTGGTGCGAGAGGATCGGGTCGATAGCGTGCACAGGGGGACGCATCCGCCGCCCGCGGCATCCGGAGATGTAGCCCCATGCGCCGACCCCTGCTCGCACTCGCCGCCACCGCCGGTCTGGCCGCCCAGGCCGGCGCCACGTGGTCCATCATCCTCATCGACACCCGCACCGGCGAGATCGCGGTGGCATCGGCCACCTGCCTGACCAGCTTCGACCTGCAGGCCGGGACACCCGTGCTCATCCCAGGGATCGGCGCGGCCACGGCGCAGAGCTCCGTCGATCAGGGCGGCTACAACCGCGTCTTCATCCGAGACCGCCTGCTCGAGGGGCTCGACCCGAGCGAGATCGTCGCGCAGCTCGAGGGCTTCGACCCCGGGCACCAGACCCGCCAGTACGGCATCGCCTCCGCCGGCGGCGGCACCGCGACCTTCACCGGCGACCGCGCCGGCGCGTGGGCCGGCGGCGTCACCGGGCGTGTCGGCGATGTCGTCTACGCCGTGCAGGGCAACGTGCTCACCGGCGAGCCCGTCGTCGGCCAGACCGAGCAGGTCATCGTCAGCTCCATCACCAACGGCCTCGACCTGCCCGGCACCCTCATGCTCGCGATGGAGGAGGCCCGCCTCTACGGTGGCGACGGGCGCTGCTCGTGCGACAACGGCGGCGCCGACGACTGCGGCTCGCCCCCCGACGGCTGGGACCCCGAGACCGGCAAGAGCGCCCACATCGCCTACATGCTCATCGCCCGCACCGGCGACGGCTTCGGGTGCAACTCGATCTACAAGGTCGGACGCGCCGCCTACGGCGTCGCCGTCGGCGACCTCGACAACGACGGCCGCCCGGACGCTGCCGTCTCCTCCCGGCTCGACTCGCTCGTCGGCGTCTACCTCAACAGCGACCTCAGCCGCGAGTACATCACGCTCGGCGCGGTCGAGCCTGTGTTCACGCTCAACACTCCCAGCGGCGTCGAGACGGCCGACATCAACCGCGACGGCAATCTCGACATTGTCTACGCCGAACGCGCCGGCGCGATCGGCATCGCCCCCGGCGACGGCCGCGGCGGCTTTGCCTTCCCGACATTCCTCAGCGCAGACGAGGGCTCCACCTGGCTCGCCGTCGCCGATTTCGACGGCGACGACTGGCCCGACATCGCGGTCTCCAGCGACGACGCCGGGACGATCGCGCTGTTTACCAACGACCGGACGGGCCGCGTCGAACGCACCGCGACACTCGCCGCGGGCACCGCGCCCAACCGCGTCATCGCCGCCGAGATCGACGGCGCTCCCGGCGTCGATCTCGCCTGCATCGACCAGGACGAGCAGCTCCTGCGGGTCTTCGCCAACGACGGCGCGGGCGGGTTCAGCCAGTGGCGCACCATGCCGACGCTCAACACACCGCACGGCCTGACCAGCGGCGACTTCGACGGCGACGGCCGCACCGACCTGGCCACCGCCGAACGCATCGGCCGCGCCATCAGCGTCTACCGCCAGACCGACGCCGGGGTCTTCGAGACCGCCCGGCTCGGCGACGGCGCGACCTACACCGCCGTCGCCGCCGCCGACCTCAACGGCGACGGCCTCGACGACCTCGTCGCCAGCGCCGACGCCCCCTCGCGCCTCGCCGTCCTGCTCGGTGTCGAGGGGCAGGACCCGGCCGCCCAGGCCACCTACCGGACGTCCTCGCCCAGCAACGACCTGCGCCTGGCCGATTTCAACAACGACGGGTTCCTCGACGCGGTCCACAACGTCCGGCAGTCCGGCGGCGTGATCGTCGTCCCTGGTGCCGACCCCGCGCTCGGCAACGGCTTCTTCAACGACGGCGACGGCTGCGCCACCGCCGACTACTTCATGGAGTTCAACATCGCCTTCCAGTCCCGCGAGAGCCCCGACCCGGTCGATCAGCTCCAGGACCTCTTCGACACCTGGCGCGCCGACCTGATCGGCATCACCGACGCGGTCCGCTCGGCGGCGGACCTCGGCACCGACCGGCTCCCCGTCGGCTCCGCCACCACCCTCACCCTCGAGCCGCTCGACTGGCAGGACTCACCCGTCGGCCCCGGCCTCACTGTCTTCGCCCGGCACGCCGAGGGTTCCGACGGGCTGACCACTCTCGGCGCGGCGACCGACCTCGGCGACGGCACCTACCGCATCGAGGTCAGCGCCGCCGATCTCCCGGCCGACTCCCGGGGCCTCGACACCATCGAGGTCGTGGCCGAACACCCCGATCGGCAGGTCGTGCTCATGCCGGCGCTGCGGCTCACCCTGACCCGCCCGGTCGCCGACTGGAACGAGGACGGGGTCGTCGATGCCGCGGACGTGGACGCGTTCGTCCTGGACTGGCGCCAACGTGACCCGTCCACAGACCTGACAAACAACGGCGTGATCGATTCTCGCGACCTGATCGCGTTTGTTAGGGCTTGGGCAGGGCAATAACGCCGAATTCGTGCGTTTGGCTGGACATGACCCCATCCTTTCGCGCAAACTGTGCGTATCACATCCCGGCGCATCGGGAAAACATCGTTTGGTAGCACCGGACACGGCCGAAGACCCGGGATCCACGGAACCCGGCGTTTGACAAGCGGTTGTGCCGATATGCCACGCCGGCTCGTCCACGACAGCGAGGGGCTGTCATGGTCAAATTCGAGAGCCGGGTCCGGATTGAATCGCGGTCATCGCGGAAAGCAGGAGGAACACATGCGGAAGGCAATTGCACTGGCGATGCTGCTCGGGCTCACCCCGGCGCTCGCTTCGGCCCAGATCGACAACCAGACCATGCGCGAGCGGGTCGCCTCGTCGCTTGAACTCTCAGACTTCTCGATCCAGCGTCTCGACGTCCCCGAGGGCAACGTCGAGTTCGCTACCGACATCTTCATCGGCGGGCTCGAGTACCAGGTCGTCGTGACCCCGCACTCCTTCCGCAGCCCGTCGGCCACCGCCATGATCGGCGTCGGCGGCGGCGAGATCCGGCAGACCGAGCTCCCCGCGCCCCTGACCGTCCGCGCCGAGTTCGAAGGCGCCCCCGACATCAACGCCGCGGGCTCGCGCATGGGCGGCGGCCTCCACCTGACCATCTCCCTGCCCGGTGCCGACGGCCACCACATCTGGACCGTCCAGCCGCTCTACGACGCGATCCCCGGCAGCGATCCCTCGCTCCACGTGGTGCACCGCGCCGACGACATGGACATGGACGAGCAGCACACCTGCGGCGTGGCCGACCACGACCACGGGCAGGTCGAGCAGGGTGAGCTCGACGGCGGCAGCGGCCACTCCCGCGCCTTCCTGGTCTGCGAGCTCGCCTGCGAGGCCGACTGGGAGTACTACGGCCGCAACGGCAACAGCGAGGACGACACCATCGCCGACATGGACAACATCGTCGCCCGGTGTGCCGCGATCTACGAGGGCCAGTGCAACGTCACGTTCCAGATTCCCTACTACCTCATCTGGACCACCTCAAGCGATCCCTACACCTCCACCAACCCCAGCACCCGCCTCGGACAGATCCGCAACTGGTGGACCGCCAACCAGGGCAGCGTCCACCGCGACCTCGTCCACACCTTCACCGGCATCAACGTCGATGGCAACGTCATCGGCATCGCCTACCTCTCGGCCGTCTGCGGCAGCAACGGCTACGGCATGGTGCAGTCCCGCTACACCGGCGGCATCAACGCCCGCACCGCCCTCTCCGCCCACGAGATGGGGCACAACTTCTCCGCCGGCCACTGCGACGGCAGCGGCGACTGCCACATCATGTGCTCCGGCCTCGGCGGCTGCAACGGCCTGGGCAACCCCGCCTTCTTCGGCACCGCCAGCGCAAACAAGATCGGCAACTACGCCGCCAACCGCCCCTGCCTCGATGAGGCCGGCATCCCCTACCCCTTCCTCGAGCAGTGGGACTCGACCACGATCGACACCTTCGTCTGGACCGACAACTCCGGCGGCGAGGTCAACACCGGAGCCGACAACGAGCCCAGCGATCCCTACTCGCTCAACCTCGACAGCGCCGACTCGATCACCACCGGCGACATCGATCTCTCCGGCCTCAACCAGCCGACCTACGTCAGCTTCTACGCCCAGCACAAGGGCGTCGAGCAGGGCGAGACCCTCGTCGTTGAGTACCTCGACATCCTCCAGCAGTGGACCGAGCTGGCCGTCCTGACCTCCGACGGCAACGACCAGACCGACTTCACCTTCGTCAACGCCGAGGTCGGCCTCTTCGGGTGGTGGGAGGGCTTCCGCCTCCGGTTCCGCACCACCGGCTCCGACGGCACCGACGACTGGTACGTCGACGACATCGCCATCGCGCCCTTCGCTGGCAACGCGATCCCCTTCCACGAGCCGTTCGCCGACGCCGACTTCAACACCTCCACCAACTGGGCCGAGATCAACGGCGCGACGGTCTCCACCGACGCGACCAACGAGCCCTCCGACCCCTACTCCATGAACCTCGACGGCACCGACTCGGCCACCAGCTTCAACTTCCTGCTCAACTTCGACCAGTTCCCCGTCTACCTCAGCTTCTTCGCCCAGCACAAGGGCGTCGAGAACGGCAAGCAGCTCGTCGTGGAGTACCTCAACGACGCCGGCTCGTGGCTCGAGTTCACCACCCTGACCTCCGACGGCAACGATCAGAACTCGTTCGAGTTCCACCAGAACTCACTGATCTTTGACGCCTACCACGAGGCCATGGCCTTCCGCTTCCGCGCCCTGGGCGCCGACGGCACCGACGACTGGTACATCGACGACATCCGTCTCGGTGACGAGTTCACGCCGCCGGACGACTGCGTCGCCGACTTCAACGGCGACGACACCGTCAACACCCAGGACGTCCTCGCGTTCCTCAACGCCTGGAACAACGGCGACCCGTCCGCCGACATCAACGGCGACGGCAACGTCAACACCCAGGACGTCCTCGCCTTCCTGAACCTCTGGAACGCCGGCTGCTGAGCCCGGCCCCCCAGGACCGTTCTTCGCAACACGCCCCCGGGTTCACGCCCGGGGGCGTGTGCGTTTTTCACCCCCGCCGCCCGCCGCCTTGCGAAGCCCCCGCACCGCGGTACCATGCGTGGCGGAGACCACCTGCACATGCACACACCACGCACGTTTTTCACACTCACCGGGATCGTCGCGGCACTCCTGCTCGGCGCCTGCGCCCGCGAGGACGCCGCCCCCGCAAACACCACCACCAGCGGCGACGACCCGCAGCTGCTCCGCGTCGCCGTCGTCCCCAAGGGCACCACCCACGACTTCTGGAAGAGTGTCCACGCCGGGGCCAAGCGGGCCGAGCAATCTCTCGAGGGCGTCGAGGTCACCTTCACCGGCCCCGAGCGCGAGGACGACCGCGCCCAGCAAGTCGCACTCATCGAGAACCTCATCTCCGCCAAATACGACGCGATCGTGCTCGCCCCGCTCGACGACACCGCGCTCGTCGCGCCGGTCCGGCTCGCCACCCGCGCCGGCATCCCCGTCGTCATCATCGACTCCGGGCTCAACGCCGAGGTCGGCACCGACTTCGTCTCCTTCATCGCGACCGACAACCAGCAGGGCGGCCGCCTCGCCGGCCAGCACATGACCACGCTGCTCGAGGGCACCGGCCGCGTGCTCATCCTCCGCTACCAGGAGGGCTCGGCGAGCACCCGGCTCCGCGAGCAGGGGTTCGTCGAGGCGATCGCCGAGGCCGACGGCATCGAGCTGATCGACCCCGGCCGCTACGCCGGCGCCACCCGCGCCACCGCGCAAGAAGCCGCCGAGAACCTCCTCACCACCTACGACAACATCGACGGCATCTTCTGCCCCAACGAGAGCTCGACCTTCGGCATGCTGCTGGCCCTCCGCTCCCGCGGCCTCGCCGGCGATGTCCGCTTCGTCGGTTTCGACGCCAGCGAAGGACTCGTCGAGGCCATGGCCTCCGGCCAGATCGACGCCCTCGTCGTGCAGAACCCCATCCGCATGGGCCAGCTCGGCGTGCAGGCGGCCGTCGAGCACATCCGAGGCCAGGCCCAGGAGCCACGCATCGACACCGGCGTCATGCTCATCACCCCGGAGACCATGGACTCGGCCGAAGCCCGCGATCTCCTCAGCCCCGACTTCACCGCACTCGGCGGCCCGTGACCGGCACACGCCCCATCGTGAACCCGCCCGCCCCCGCACACCACCGCGCGTTCACCCACGCCGCGGCCCTGCTGCGGCCGTTCATCGCGCTCATCGTCGTCGTGCTCGTGTTCTTTGCCATCCAGTGGCACAAGCTCGGCTACACCACCGACCCGGACACACTCGTCGCGATGGTCACCCTCATGGACCTGCGGACCGTCGCGATCCAGACCATGATCGTCGGCACCGCCGCCATCGGCATGACCCTCGTCATCGCCTCCGGAGGGCTCGATCTGTCGGTCGGCTCGGCCGTCGCGCTCTGCAGCGTCGTCGCAGCACTGGCCATCAAGGACGGCTGGCCAATCGCCCTCGCCTCCGCCGCCGCGGTCCTCGCCGGCGCCGCCTGCGGCCTCTACAACGGCGTCCTCGTCACCGCCCTCCGCATCCCGCCCTTCATCGTCACCCTCGGCACGCTCGGCCTCTTCCGCGGCATCGCCAAGTGGACCGCCGGCAGCGGCCCGGTCTCGGCCGACCCCGGCTGGCTCGCAGAACTCGTCAGCCCCATCCCCAAGTGGCAGTGGTCCGTCGTCGCCCCCGGCGTCTGGCTCATGCTCGCACTCGCGCTGCTGATGGCCCTGGGCATCCGCCGCACGGTCCTCGGCCGCCACGCCATCGCGATCGGCTCCAACGAAACCGCCGCACGCTACGCGGGCGTCAACATCGCGCGCACCAAGATCGCCGTCTACGTCGTCGCGGGCCTCTTCGTCGGGCTGGCCGGCGTGCTGCAGTTCGGGCGACTCACCCAGGGCGACCCGACCATCCGCGTCGGCCTCGAGCTCGACGTGATCGCCGCCGTCGTGATCGGCGGCGCCTCGCTCAACGGCGGGCGGGGCTCCGTCCTCGGCGCCCTCGTCGGCGCGTGCATGATGGCCTACATGAAGAACCGGTGTGTCCGGCTCGGCTGGCCCAGCTTCGTGCAGGAGATGATCGTCGGCCACATCATCATCATCGCCGTCGCGATCGACCTGTGGCGCCAGCGCCGATCAGCCTCGCGCTGAAGGCCGCCCATCCCCCGGTGCCACTGGGCGCTAGCCCAGTGCTCCCAGCCAAAGCTCCGCGCCCCGAGGGTCACTCGTCCCCGTGCCCTTCCGTCGCCCGCCAAAGCCCGACGATCTGCCCCGGCTCCAACGCCTCGGCACGCATCGTCGGCGCAATCCCCTCCGGCCACGCGATGTCCCGCCCGAGCACACTCCCGAGCTGCTTGCGCCGCTGCGCAAACACCCGCTGGCAGAACTCCCCGAACGCGACCGGGTCGCCGATCCCGTGATCCGCCCGCCGCTCGATTGCCACCATCACGCTCGTGATCTCCGGGCGGGGCCAGAAACACTCCGGCGGCAGCTTCGCGATCAGCCGCACCGTCGCCAGTGTCTGTGCCGCCACGCTGATCCCGCCGTAGGCGCTCTGCCCGGCGCGGGCCGTGAGCCGCTCGCCGACCTCCTTCTGGATCGTCACAAACATCCCGCGGCAGTCCGGGTGCGCCGTGAGCAACGCCAGCATCAGCGGCGTCGCCGCGCCGTATGGCAGATTGGCCACCAGCGTAAACGGCCTCCCGGCGAGCGCCCCGACGATCTCCGCCGAGACCTCCCGCTTCTGCGCCAGGCAGTCCCCCTCGATCAGCGTGAAGTTGTCGTGCGCGCCCAGCCGCTCGCGCAGCAACCCCGCCAGCCCCCGGTCCAGCTCGCACGCGATCACCTCGCACCCGCGCTCGAGCAGTTCCTCGGTCAGCGTGCCCGTCCCCGGCCCGACCTCCAGCACCAGGTCGCCCCCGCCCACGCCCGACTCGTCCACCAGCTTCCGCACCAGGTTGTGGTCGATGAGGAAGTTCTGCCCGAACCGCTTCCGCGGCGTCAGGCCGCGCGATTCGAGCAGCGTCTTGATCTCCGCGAGTGTCTGCGGCATCCGGTCACCACTCCCCGCGCAGCACCATGTCGATCGCCCCGGCCACGCCCTCGTCCTCGTTGCTCGCGGTGTGCCGATCGGCGACCGCCCGCACCGACTCCACCGCGTTGCCCATCGCCACGCCCAGCCCGGCGCCGCGGATCATCGAGACGTCGTTGACCTGATCGCCCACCGCGACGATCCGCGCGTGTTCGATGCCGCGCTGGTCGGCCAGGTGCCGCACCGCGTTCCACTTGTCCGCGCGCGCATCAAAGCACTCCAGGATGTGCGCCACCGCGCCCCCCGCCCAGTGCGTCGCCTCGTTCGGCGCGACGACCGCCGGGAAATTGTGCACCGTCACCGTCTCGTCAAACTCGGCCAGCACACCCCGCTCCAGCGACTCCAGCTCGCTCGCCGGCGCACACACCCCCACGCGCACCGTGTGCTCGGGGTGCGGGTCGCGGGCCACATCGGTCGCCAGACGGATACTCACGTCCATCTCCTCAAACCACCACTGCGTCACCGGGTCGAGCGTCAGCCTGCGGCTGCCGGTCACCACGAGGTAGTCGTAGCCCGACGCGTGCGGGTCCTTGAGCACCAGCACCGGGTGCCCGCTCCCGAGCAGCAGATCGGTCAGCCGCTTGGTCAGCGTCGGGTGCATCGAGAACCGATGGATGGTTCGACTGGTCGCCGGGTCCGCGATGATCGACCCGCCCGCGACGATCACCGGGTCGGTCTGCCCGATCGCCTCGATCGCCTCGCGCGACTCGGCCAGCCCCCGCCCGGTGCAGACGACCACGAGCAGACCCGCCCGCCGCGCCGCCTCGATCGCCTCGGCCACCGCCGGCCGCACCTTGCTGGAACGATCGAGCACCGTGCCATCGAGGTCGAGAGCGAGCATGTCGTAGCGTCGTGTCATGGCCCGCAAGCGTAGGGGCAAAGCGGAGCGCAACCCGCGCCGACGAAGACAACTCCCCACGATGGCGGTGGGGGAACTGCCGACCAAGAACTGGAATGGTGGCTTACGCCCCGTTCAGCCGCCGGCACCCCGGCCCGATGGCGATCACGTTCTTGCCCAGCCGCTTGCCCTCGAGCGCCAGCTGGTCGGCCCGCTCCAGGAGCGACTCGGCCGAGGTCCCGTCCCACGGGAACGTCGCCAGCCCGCCTGAGACCGTCAGATGCCCCGGCGCGTCGTCGCCGAGCTTGCTGAACCGGGCCTGACGCAAGAGCAGCTGGAACCGCTCGGCGATGTCAAAGACGCTCGTCGGGTGGTGGCTGTCAGGCTGGCGCGGGCCCTCGGGCTCGTAGAAGATCACCGCGAACTCGTCGCCGCCGATGCGGCAGACCTTGTCGGTCGGGCGCACCGCCGTGTCCAGCAGCCGCACGCACTCGGTGAGGATCTCGTCCCCGGCCGCGTGCCCGTGCTGGTCGTTGAACCGCTTGAAATCGTCGATGTCGAAGACCATCAGCGTGAGCGCGCGCCGGTGACGCCGCGCCTCGTCGATCGCCGTCGGCAGGAAGTCGTCGAAGAACCGCCGGTTCCACGCCCCCGTCAGCGGGTCGCGGAAGGCCAGCTCGCGCAGCCGCCTCTGTTCGTGCTCGAGCCCCAGCCACGCGCCGAGCCACTCGGCCGCCGGAGCAAGCGCCGCCGGCGCCAGCGTGTCGCTGCACAGCGCACCCCGCACCGCGCCGCCGATGCGCACCGGCGCGGTCGATCGCGCCACGCCGCCCGAACCGGACTCGGCCGCGTCGATATAGCCGACATCGCCAAACCCGTCCTGCGCGCGCAGATGGTCCATCGCCGCCGCCAGCACCGACCGACCGGCGGTCACGCTGCGGAGCAACTCCAGTTCGTGCCCGGTCTGAAAGACCACATCACGCGCCGCACGCGCCGGCGCGAGCTTCGGTTCTATCGATTCAGAGGCCGCCTGCGCCTCGCAAGGCTGCACGATCGCGCCCCGCCCGCGCTGCGCCGCCTCCGGCTCGCGCTCGGCAGCCCCGTTCGTGCCGTTGGCCAGAAACGCCCGCAGAGCCGCGGCGTCGGTCGTCGGCCCGACCCGCCCGTCGTAGCCCGTCGGCATCGCCTCGCCGTTGCGCGACAGATACAGCACGCGGACCTCGGGGTCCACCCGGCGAAGCCCGGCGAGGAACTCGCTCAGATCGCCGATACGCCCCGACGCTCCTCCGCCCCGAGGCTCGGCCCCCGGGTCCACGATCACCACCGCCCGGCCCGGATGCGCAGCATCGAGCGGGTCGGCCAGCTCACCGATCGCGTCCACCGGCGTGCGCGCGCGAACCAACTCCACGCACGGATCGCTCCGCAGCCCCGAATCCAGCCCCGTCTGCCCGACGAGGATCACGCGCAGGTCGTCCAGATGGTCAGAAACGTCAGTCATGCCTGAAGGTCTCTACTCCTCTACTCCATCATCGGGTTCGCGCGGGGTCGGTCTGTGCAGCGGCCCCGATGATTTCCAAGGGTTATCCGGGCCTGTCAGCCGCCCTGATCGGCCAGCAGCATCTCCAACTCCTCGGGCGTCAGCACCGAGCGCGGGGCCTGCTGCTCGGCGTCCTCGTCCGGCCCGGTCGGTCGTGGCGTCTGCCCGCCCTCCCCGGCCAGCTTGAGCGAGGGGGGTGCCGAGACCGGTCCGGACTCCGCCGGCGTGCTGCCGCCGGGCCCGTCGCCGCCGCCGGAACGCCCCGCTCCGGCCCTGACGACCACATCGGGCGCCTTCTCGGGTACGGGCAGCGGGGCCATCGGCGCCAGGCGGGGGCTCTGCGTTGCCCTGTAGGCCCAACTCCGGGCGTCCGGATCGAACCGCTCCAGCGCCCGCCGGATCGTCTCATGATCGGTCAGCCGCTCCGGCTCGACGAGCACCAGCACCCGCCCCCGGGCACCCCGGTTGCGGGACGCCAGAAGCCGCGAGAACGCGTCCAAGGGTCCCGCGGCGTGCTCGTGGCCGATGCCCTGACGGTCCAGCGCTTCAACCAGAGAGACAGGCACGTCCCCGTCGGACGCTCGCCAGACCACCGCGTGCACATTGGGCCCCCGGGCGTTCATCTCGGTGATACTACCACACCCGCCGGACACGCCACGACGAACTTGTCGGCGCAGGCGGCAAGATCGCCCCCGGGTGCGGCGTTATCGGCGTAATCACCACCGCGCGGCCGCTGCGTGCCGATGATGGAGACTGGTGACGCCCGTCGGGCTCGATGATGACGCAACTCGGACCCCGGAGGCCCGGTACACCCATGCGACCCAGGAATTCGTTCTCCGCCTCGGCCCCGTGCGGGTGGGAGGCGACAGGCGAGCGATCACCGAGCTTTCCGACATCCGGTCCGGGGCCCGCGCCGAGCCCGGCCCGAACGACAGATCCGTGCATCGGGGGCTCGGCCCCCGCGGCGCGGTGCCGGCCGTCGGTGTAACCTGAGACCTGACACGGCCTCTCGCCCACGAGTGGGACCCGGCCAAGGAGTGACCCCAGTGATTCGCACGACCGATTGCTCAGCAGATGCTTCTCCCCGCAGGCGACACGCCGCGGCGGTGATCGCCCTTGTCGCCGGCCTGGCCGCGTCCGGCCCGGTCTTCGCCCAGGAGGGCAACGGGGCGGGGGCCGACGAGGCGGTCCAGCCCGCCGACGACACGGTCGAGTTCAGCGCCTTCACCGAGCCCGTCGAGCTGATGACGCTCGTGGACTTCATCGCGACCGAGCTCGATATCAACGTCTCGACCAAGGGCACCGTCACCGGCGAGGTGATGTTCAACGCCCGCCAGCAGGTCCCGCGCGACCAGCTCCTCGAGCTGCTCGAGGCCCTCCTCTCGCAGTACAACTACTCACTGACCCTCGACCCGGTCGGCTTCTACATCATCCAGCCCTCGACCGAGGTCGTGCAGAACTTCGACGGCGAGTTCGCCACCACCAAGATCATCCCCACGCCCAACATCAAGCCCACCTCGCTCAAGGCCGTGCTCGATCCGGGCTCGGTCGGGGGCCAGCCGGGCGCCAACCGCATCGCGTACGTCGACGACCTGGGCATCATCGTGATCACCGACACGCCGCGGCGTGTGCGCGCACTCGAGGAACTGGTCGGCAAGCTCATCGGCGAGTACCAGCGGGCCCGGTTCACCCGGGTCGATCTGAAGTACGTCGCCGCGCAGGCCGCGCGCGAGCGGGCGGTCACCCTCGTCGGTCAGGGCAACTCGCTCAGCAACACCAACCCCGGCCAGGACCAGACGGTCCAGATCCCCGGCACCGCCTCGTCGATCGACAACCTCGCCGACCGGCTCTCGATCGATCCCTCGGGCAACGCCCTGCTCTTTCGCGGCACCGAGGAGGAGATCGACCAGGTCCGCAAGATCATCGAGCTCATCGACGTGCCGACCACGCTCACGCCCAAGGAGTACAAGGCCGGCGCCAACGCCGCGATGATCGCCGACATCGCCAGCCAGCGCGGCCTCGGCGAGGTCATCCGCCTCGAAGACTCCACCCAGCAGACCACCCAGTTCCCGCAGTTCGGCGGCCGGTTCGGCAACCAGCAGCAGACCCAGCAGCAGAGCACCCTCGGCGGCGGCTCGGCGATGATGGTCGATCCGGTCCGCGGCACGATCCTCTATTACGGCACCGAGGAGCAGCAGATCCAGCTCGGCGCGCTCATCGAGGCCCTCGACGTCGAGTCCGAAGAGATCGTCATCGAGCGCTACGCGGTCAAGAACATCGACGCCACCGAGCTGGCCGACCTCCTCCAGGCCATCATCGAGAACGAGTCGGCCAACGACAGCCCGCTCCTGCCCGGCGCGCGCAACAACACCGGCACGCAGGGCGGCGCGTTCCAGCAGTTCTTCCAGAACCAGGACGGCGGCTCGGACAACGCCTTCGTCGGCAACGCCGACAACTCGTTCGTCACCGCCCACGAGCCGACCAACGTCGTGATCGTCAAGGCCCCGGCTAACCTGCAACGCCAGTTCGCCCGCATCATCGGCGAGCTCGACGTCCGCCGGCCGCAGGTCTACCTCGACGTCAACATCCTCGCCGTCAGCGACACCACAGACTTCCGCCTCGCGGTCGAGGGGCAGATCAACGTCGGGCAATTCTCGACGCAGACCGCCTTCGGGTACGGGTCGGTGGCCGACGGCGGCGTCTACGGCGACCCCAAGCTCCCGCTCCCCGGCCTCGGCGGCTACAGCGCCTCGCTCATCAAGAGCCAGTACGTCCCGCTCATCCTCGACGCGGTCCAGACCGACACCGACGCACGCATCCTCTCCTCGCCCCAGCTCCTGGTCAACGACAACCAGGAAGCCACGATCAACAGCATCGAGGAGCAGCCGACCACCTCGACGACCTTCGGCACCAACACCGACTCGACCAGCTTCGCCGGGTACGAGTCGGCGGGCACGTCGCTGACCGTGACGCCCAGCATCTCCGAGGCCGGATACCTCCGGCTGCAGTACGAGATCGAGCTGTCCAACTTCACCGGCAGCAGCACCGACGGCGTCCCGCCGCCCAAGACCACCCGCAACGTCAGCTCCGAGTCGGTCACGATCCCGACCGACGCGACCATCGTCGTCGGCGGCATCAAGGTCAACGACATCCGCAGCACGGTCGTCAAGGTGCCCCTGCTCGGCGACATCCCGATCCTCGGCCACCTCTTCCGCGATACCAACAAGGTCTCGAGCGATCAGGTGCTTTACATCTTCATCACGCCGCGGATCCTCAACGACCGCAACTTCGCCGACCTCCGCCTGCTCACCCGCGGCCCGCAGGAGTTCGCCGAGCTCGACCCCGACCTGCCCAACTTCGAGCCCACCGTGATCGAGCTGATCAACACACCCACCTGGGGGCAGGACGACAACGGCGTGCCTGTCGATCCCGGCACGCTCGAAGAGCCGCTGATCATCCCGCTGACCGACGAGGAGGACGACTCCGGCGTCGTCCGCCGCTCCGGAGAGACCGGCTGATGGCGAAGGGTCCCCTGGCAAAGTTCTCGCGATCCCCCGATACCGCCTCGCCCGCCACTCCGGCGAGCGGTGGGGGGGCGATCACCCTCGACGAGTCGGCGCACCTGGCCGAGCAGCTGGGCGGTCTAAAGCTCACCCCCGACCAGCTCCGCGTCTTCCGCCACGCCGAGGGCTCCGACACCGAGCCGTGGGACGTCATGCTCTCGCTGCTGGCGATGGACGAGCAGCAGGCGCTCACCAAGCTCGGCGAGCGCACCGGCCTGCCCTACATCAACGAGCCCCGACTCCAGGAGTCGTCGAGCAGTTTCTACGAGTCGGTCCCGCCCGAGCTCGCACGCCAGCAGCACGTCGCCGGGCTCTCCAGCGATGGCCACTCGATGACCGTCGTCACCGCCCAGCCCCTGCAGCCGGCGGTCTTCAACATCATCGAAGACCTCGTCGGCATGCCGCTGCGGATCGCGCTGAGCCCGCGGGCCGCCGTCGCCAACCTCATCAACCGCGGCTACGAGCAGCGCGGCGACCTCGTCACCGAGATCATCGAAGAGATGCCGCTCGACGCCTCGGCGATCGAGAGCGTCGCGGCCGGCGTGAGCTCGTCGACCGACCTGCTGGGCCTGGCCCGCCAGACGCCGGTCATCCGCCTGGTCAACATGATCCTCTTCGAGGCCCTCCGGCGTCGGGCCAGCGATATCCACGTCCACCCGCAGGAGAGCAAGCTCGTCATCCGCTTCCGCGTGGACGGCATGCTGCACGACGTCTTCAGCCCGCCGATGTCTCTCGCGGCCGCGATCTCCAGCCGCATGAAGGTCATGACCGAGCTGGACATCGCCAACCGCCACAGCCCGCAGGACGGCCACACCTCCGTCCGCATCGGCCAGAAGAAGATCGACATCCGCCTCTCGTGCATCCCGACGGTCTACGGCGAGCGCCTCGTGCTGCGTCTGCTCGACCAGAGCCAGACCCAGCTCAGTCTCGACCAGATCGGCATGGGCAAGAAGATGCAGGCCCGGCTCATGGACCTCGTCGACCGGCCCACCGGCATGATCCTCGTGACCGGGCCGACGGGTTCTGGTAAGACCACTTCGCTGTACGCCGCCCTCGGCAGCATCGACCGCACCAGCCGCAACGTCATGACCATCGAGGACCCGGTCGAGTACCACCTCGAGGGCATCAGCCAGATGCAGGTTAACGTCAAGCGTGGCGTGACGTTCGCGGCCGGTCTGCGCGCGCTGCTGCGTCAGGACCCGGACGTCATCCTCGTCGGTGAGATCCGCGACCAGGAAACCGCGCAGCTGGCGATCCAGGCCTCGCTCACCGGCCATCTGGTGCTCGCGACGCTCCACACCAACGACGCGCCGAGCGCGATCCCCCGCCTGATCGACATCGGGCTCGAGCCCTACCTCATCACCTCGTCGCTGCTGGCGGTGCTGGCCCAGCGGCTCGTCCGCCGCACGTGCAAGGTGTGCAACGGCAGCGGGCAGGAGCCGGAGTCCCGCGGCAGCGGGCACTCAGAGAAGTGCGAGAACTGCTTCGGCACCGGCTACCGCGGCCGTCTTGCGGTCTACGAGATCATGGCGATGACCGACGAGCTCCGCCGCCTCACCGGCGAACGCGCAGACGGCGTGACGCTCTACGAGGCGGCGCAGGCCGCGGGCTTCGAGCCGATGCGGGTCGATGCGGGCGAGAAGGTCGCGCAGGGCTTCACCGATCAGGCCGAGGTCTACCGCGTGCTGCACTAGAGCAGCGTGCCGCTCAAGACCGCCGTCGCTACCACCAGATAGATCACCAGCCCCGAGACGTCCATCAGCGTCGCGACCATCGGCGAGCTGATCGCCGCCGGGTCGAGCCCGAGGCGCTCGAGCAGCAGCGGGAACACCGAGCCCAGCAGCACGCCCCACACCACGATCGACAGCACCGCCAGGCCGACCGACACGCCCACGAGCGACGCGTGCGTGGTGTCGGCCATGCCCAGCAGGTTCAGCGTCAGCACCAGCACCCACGCCAGCAGACCGAGCACGCCGCCGAGCACCAGCCCCACAAGCACCTCGCGCTGCACGACCTTCCGCCAGTCGCCCGGCTCAACCTCGCCCAGCGCGAGCGCACGGATCAGCAGCGAAGCCGCCTGCGTCCCCGTGTTGCCGCCCGACGAGATGATCAGCGGGATGAAGACGATCAGCACCTCCGCCTTCGAGAGCGCACCCATGAAGTGGTCGAGCACGCCGATGGTCAGCACCTGCATCACAAACAGCACGCACAGCCACCCGCCGCGTTTGCGGATCATGTCGGTGAGCCCGGTCTGCATGTAGGGAGCCTCGAGCGCTTCCATACCGCCGAGCTTGTGGATGTCCTCGGTGGCTTCCTCTTCGGCGACGTCGGCCACGTCGTCGAACGTCACGATGCCCAGCAGCCCGCCCGCGCCGTCGATCACCGGCAGCGCCGTGCGGTCGTACTTGGCCATCACCCGCACCGCCTCCTCACGGTCGTCGGCGACGTCCAGGCTCACAAACCGCCCGTCGCAGAGCGATTCGATCGAGTCGTCCGGCTCGGCCAGCAGCAGGCGGCGGATCGGCAGCTCGTCGAGCAGCTTGAGCCGCTCGCCCACCACAAACACCCAGTTGATCGTCTCGGCGTCTCGCCCGTGCTTGCGGATGTGCTCGATCGCCTGCTTGGCCGACCAGTGCATCCGCACCCGCACATAGTCGGGCGTCATCAGGCGGCCGACGCTGTCCTCCGGGTAGTTGAGGATCTGCTGCGTGATCCGCCGGTTCGCGGGGCTCAGCTTGTTGATGAGCTTCGACGCCGCCTGGGCGGGCAGCTCGTCGAGAAAGGCCGCCCGGTCGTCCGGCTGCAGCTCTTCCAGCAGCCGGAGCGTCCGCTCGTCGCCCAGCTGCTCGACCAGCTCCTCCTGCCGGTCGGGCTCGAGGTGGGTGAACGCCTCGGCCGCGGCCTCGCGGTAGAGCAGCCGGAAGACGATCGCCGCCTCCAGCGGCTCCATCTCGGTCAGCAGCTCGGCGACGTCCGGCGGGTCCATCTCGCGCAGGGCCGTCCGCAGCTCGACGAAGCGTCGCTCGGCGATCGCCTCGCGGATCTCGGGCTCAAGCAGTTGAACGGTGGTTCCCATGCGGCTGGATGGTACGCGGGCCGGCCAAACCCGCCGGTCCCGGGTGTCCCGCCCGCCCGGCACGGGGCCGGACGCCGGCGCGTCCGGCATCGCCGGGTCCTGCGCCGCCGACATGCTCGGCGGGGGAATGGGTAGAATTCCGCCGTCGGAGTCCGGATCAAACCCTACCGCACGGACGCCGGTCGCCACCGATCGCTCCGGAGACTCTCGTGGACCACACTCCAACGCCGATCCCTGACGACCCGGACGGCAGCGCCGCGACCCGCGATCTCACCACGCCCGCGGGCCAGCCGCGATCCGAGCGAGCCGCCGACGAGCCGCCGGTCACCTGCGAGTCGGCCACCGTGCCCGATCCGCCGTTCAGGCTCGACCAGTTCGAGGTGAGGCGTCTGATCGGCCGCGGCGGGCAGGGCTTTGTCTACGAAGCGTTCGACCACGACCTCGACCGCTCCGCCGCGCTCAAGATCGTGATCTCCCGCGACGAGGGGCGGGTGGCCCTCAGCCGGTTCGAGCAGGAGGGCAAGTCGCTCGCCCGGCTCAAGCACCCGAACATCGTCACAATCTACACCAGCAAGTCCACGACGCGGTTCGGCGACGCGCCGGCGCGGTACTTCGCGATGGAGTACCTCCCCGCGGCGATGCCGATCACCGAGTACGCCGCACACCACAAGCTCCCGATCCACCGGCGGGTCGACCTGATCCGCTCGCTCTGCCTCGCGCTCGAGGCCGGGCACCGCAAGGGCGTGTTCCACCGCGATATCAAGCCGCCCAACCTGCTGGTCGACAAACGCGACGTGCCCCGCGTGATCGACTTCGGCCTGGCCGCGGGGCCCAGCGTGCGGGACGACGCCCAGCGCGCGCGCGAATACGGCACCGCGGTCGGCACGCCCTGCTACATGTCGCCCGAGCAGTTCAGCGGCGACCCGGACCTCATCGACGAGCGGAGCGACATCTACGGCATGGGGGTCGTGCTCTACGAGCTGCTCACCGGCCAGCTCCCCTACCCCGTGCTCGGCAAGCACTGGCGCGACGTCGGAGAGATCGTCCGCGAGCAGCCGCCCGAGCCGCCCCGCAAGTACCGCCCCGACCTCGACCGGCAGCTCGAGGCGATCCTCACCAAGGCGCTGCGGAAGGACCCGCGCGCGCGCTACGCCTCGATGCAGGAGTTCGCCGACGATCTGGGACGGTGGCAATCCGGCGAGCTGCCCGTCGCGTGCACGCCCGACCCCGTGTCGCGTTCGGTGTCGGTCGTGCGGCGGCTGGCTGTCGCCAAGCCCAAGCTCGCGACCGTCGGCTGTCTCGTCGCCGCCGTGCTGTTCTCCAACGGGGTGATCGGCGCGGGCTTCAGCGACCAGATCTCCCTCGGCCCGCTCTTCGAGTCCGGCGCGGCGCGGGTCCGGTCGGTGCTCGGCTCCACGCCCATGGCCTTTACCGCGGTCCGCGGCGTGCAGGTCGACGAGGAGGGCGTCAGGAGCCTCGTCGAGCAGGTCGGGCTGGAGGGTGTCACCCCCGGACAGATCGCGACGTACCGGCGGCTCCACGGCTATCTGCTCTCCAAGCTCGCCGAGGGGCGGCCGAGCGTCGTCGCGATCGATATCGCCTTCGCCGATCGGGACGACCCCGGCGATGCCGCGATGGTCGAGGGGATCTGGACCCTCCGCGACGCCGGGTGCCAGGTCGTCCTCGCGCTCTACAACTGGCCGAGCCAGACCCCCGACCCCGTCACGCTCGACAAGGACATCCTCGCCGACAACCCGCGCGGGGCCCCGACCGGCGAGTTCCTCCGCACCGGCTGGCGGCTGGACACCGCGGCCCGTCTCCCCGGCGACGGGCTGGCCAGCCCGTCCTTCGCGCTGGCGGCGGTGGCGGCCAAGCGCATGCCCACCGTGCCCTACATCGTGCGGCTCGACCCAGCCAGGGCGGAGGTCGTCCTCTCCCCCAGCACGACGGACATGAGCGTGGGTCGCGCCCTGCGGACCGAGCACAGGGTCGGCGTGTCGTTCGTTCGGCTCGACTCCGGCGTCTCCGGGGTCCTGCCGTACGGAACTGAGGTCGCCTACTCGGTGCTCGACGTCCCGCCGCTCGAGACGATCGACGCCGCGACGATCAGCGTCGCCGATCTCCCCGGGCTCACGCCCGAAGAGCTGAGCGAGCTGCTCTACCAGCGCATCGTCGTGATCGGCCAGTCGATCCCCCGGACCGACCAGGTGCCGCATCCCTCGGGCGGGGTCGTCGACGGGTTCAAGGCGCAGATGGTGGCGATCGAGGCGCTCGCCAAGAGCAGGATCGTCCGGCACGCCAACCCGTCTCTGGGGGCGCTGTCGATCGTGGCGGGCGCGGTTCTCGGGGTGGCGTTCGCGTTCGTCGGGCCCCGCGCGGCGTGGGGTCGGGCGTTGGCGGTGGTCGGAGCGACCGCCGCGATGAGCGCCGTCACGGTGCTGCTGCTCGCTCTGGGCTTCGGGTTCCTCGGCCCGCTGCCCGTCGTCGCCGCGATGGTGCCGGCTCTGCTGGTCGGCGTCTGGATCCGTCGTGTGCGCCTGAGCCGCGGATACCTCCCGTGGGCCAACCACGCACCGGTCGGGAGTCACGCCTGAACACGCCTCTACACCGCATCGCCTCCTCCGCGCCCGCTCCGGACGCACGTTCCACGAAGGGAAACTCCACTATGACGTCCAACGGCATACCCGTCTCCGGGCCCAACGGTGAACTGGTCTTCCCCATGCTCTGGGAGAACTACGAACTCCCGCTCCGCCAGGACGGCGCCGACCCCAAAGAGGTCGATATCGAGTACAACGGGCAGACCAAAATCAAGGCCGTCTACGGCCCCGATCCCGACTACAACGCCTTCCCCGACCCCAACGACGGGATCGGGCACTCCGAGCTCATCCACGGCAGCAACGGCTGGCGCCTCTACGGCGGCTACGTCTACCTCACCGGGCAGTGGAACTACATCGAGACACTCCGCACCCGAACCGTCACGTGGGGCACAGGCGTCGTCGCGCGGATCGCTCCCCCGTTCTCGGGCTCGGGCATGCTCGCGGCACGCGACCAGGTCTTCGTGCTCGACGGCGATGTCTACATCTTCCCGAAGAACGGCGCGGCCGTCGCGCCCATCGCCGTCTCGACCGGCCAGTACATCTACGCCACAGGCACCGCGCCCAACATCGTCATCCACGGCCCATACTCGATCCCCACATCAACCACACCGCCGCCGGTCGACGCCGAGGAGATCTACAACTTCCTCGCAGCCGTGCAGGCGGCGCTGCCCAACCCCTGAGCACGTGCGAGCCGGCACGCCCGCTCACGCCCCCATGGGGTGGATGTGCTTCCGCGCATCGGTCCGCTGGATGATGTCGCTGACGCCCTGCTGATTGAAGCCCTTGAACCCGTCGTTGCGTTCGAGGTTTTCCAGGTGCGAGCCGATCGTGCCGCTCTCGCGGATGAACCCCGCCTGGTGCTCATCCAGCGCGCCCGACGCGACCAGCCGGTCGAGGCGGGCCGGGTCCACCGCCCACCACTCGCCCTCGGTAAACGCCTGCCGCAGGTACGAGAACGTCGTGAACGGCTGCAGCGTGTTCACGCCCTCCTTCTGCAACTGCTCCCGCAGCGCGTGCCACGCGAACTGGCACTCGAGGTGGTGCATCCCCGCCTGCAGCAGGCTCTCACCGTGCAGGCCGACCCACAGGCCGATCGTGCCCAGCTCGTCCCGCGCCTTGAGCGTGCCGTGGGCAAAGTCGCCCGACAGCTCCTCGGCGCTCATGTCCACATCAGCGAAGATCACGATCCCGGTCACCGGCTGCTCGAGCACCTGCGCCCCCCAGCCGGCCTCCTCGCCCGCGTAGAACCGCTCCCGCAGGAAGAAGCCGAGCTTCTCGAAGACCGCGATGACCGCGCCGTAGTTCTCGCGTGAGCACCGGTAGGTGTGGTGGTCGTGGTTGGCCCAGCCGAGGCCGAGGACGTCCTGCCGGCCCTTCTGCGCGCGCGCTGCGCGGTTCCGACGCATCCAGTACTCGCGCTCCGCGGCAAAGAACAGGTCGCACGCCCAATCGACACCGAGCATCGCGATCGCCTCGTCGACCAGCTCGTTGAGCCGCGCAAACCCCTCGGCGTCGGTGGCGAAGTTGCGCTGCCGCCGGCGCAGACGCTCGAACTGCCGCTGGGCCTCTTGCCGCACCGCCAGCGGGTCGCTGACGGGCGCAAAGCCCCGGCAGCCGTGCCGCTCGACCGCCCACAGCTCGGCCCCCGGCGCGACAAACACCTGTCCCCACCGGAAACGCGAGCCCGGCTCGCCCTCCTGCCGGAACGTGTTGTCCACCGCGTTCGCGGCACACACATCGGCGAGCGAATCGACCTTGATGCCCACGCGCACCGTGCCGCCGGTGCCGAGCACGATCGCCGGGAAGATCGCCCCCGGGTGCTCGAAGCACGCCGCGGCACCCGGCCGCTCGATCGGCGTGAACCCGACCGACGCCAGCCGCGCGCACAACTCGTCGGTCGCCGGCACCTCGATGAAGTCCACCCAGTCCTTGAAGCGCGTCCCGGCCTCGTCGAGCATCCGCCCCGCCATACACGCGGCCGCGGGACAGGCACCGAGAAAGCCCTCCAGCAACTCATCGACGAGCTTCTGGGCGTCGGGCTGCGGCACCCATTGGAAGTTGAGCGGCGGGGGGGTGGTGGCGTTGTCGGGGAGAGCGGTCATGCGGGGCTCCGGTGCGGGGTGTGGCTAAAAGGGTAGCTGGCTGAGCGTGGAAGTCAGGCGTGAAGCCGGGCTGGGAGACGACGCCGGGGCGGAGCGGACCGACCGGCATGGCCCGACCCTACACCCCGGCCTCGATCCTTCGCAGAATCTCTTCGGCTGCGGGTGGCAGCGCAGCCTCCTTGCAAGGGGCGAGCAACTCGCGGCACAACAGCAGCCACCGCTTGGCCGCCGTCGACTGCGAGATGTCCAGAGGCCAGTGAATGTCGTAGATCTCTCCCGACTCGACAGCCTTCAGAGTTTCGGCATCAGCGATCCTGATCATCTTGTTGGACTGGCGTTGAAGCGCCCCGCGCAGCGCGTCAACGGGACAGCCTCTGAACAGGTCCGCGTACAAGAGCACGATCGCCAACTCGTGGAACGAGCGGGGCCCCGCTTCCGACCGCTGCGGCGCCTGCCACACGAGGAACGCGATGGCGCTCGCGCACACTGCCGGGCCGATTCGCCGCGCGGCCTCGACCAGGCTCAGTACAGTCTCGTCCTCTGCCGAGAGGCGCAGAC
This sequence comes from Phycisphaerales bacterium JB054, assembly GCA_043100935.1. Classification (GTDB taxonomy): domain Bacteria; phylum Planctomycetota; class Phycisphaerae; order Phycisphaerales; family UBA1924; genus PNC22. The sequence goes on along the minus strand of JBICHP010000007.1, from coordinate 16,004 downwards.
CGAGTTCGGCGTCGGTCTGTGCCAGCAGGCAGACCCAGCAAGCGAATGCCTGCCACGGCGCGAACGAGTCGCCGAACCGGATCAGGCTGAAGAACTCGGACGGCCAGTCGTCCGAACCCTCGCCCGACATCTCCACCGCCGGCGGCAGCTCGCTCGCCTCCAGCAGCCTGAGCGTGATCCGATGCGTGAGTTCGCCGCCACCCACGCTGCCCATCGTCCGGGATTCGATCGCCGCTGGGTGCAAGAACACGCGCAGGACATCGCGCAGCGCATCCCTGCTCGGCTCATTTGCAAGCCGAAGCATCGATTCCGGGGTGAGTTCTGCCGGTCCTTTCGGCACACCTAACCCCCTCAGACCGGTAGGGATTCCAGCCCCGTCATCCCCACCGGCTCCCTCGCAAAGAACGGCTCGCCCGCGGCCGTCCCGATCCGCGAGCCGAAGAACCGCGTCGCCCCCATCACCCAGTCCACTACCGGCCGGTTCTTCTCGTTGATGCCGAACTGCGAGTGGTAGGCACGGATCGCCAGTTCTTTCTTCGCCTCGCACCCGGTCACGTCGAAGACGAACGTCGGCTGCGGCGTGATCCGCAGGTGCGTGCAGTAGTAGTAGAACAACCACCGCGGGTGGCAGGGCGGGGCATAGTCGGCGATCTTGGCGTCCGGGTCGTCGGGCGTCAGCGACTCGGGCACGGGCATCTCCAGCCCGGTCAGCTTCGCGTCAAACCGCGCATCCTCGACGATCCGCGTCACCGCGAGGTGGTCCGGGTGGGCGTCCTCGAAGTAGGGGACGAAGATGATCTCGGTCCGGTGCGCGCGCATCACGCCCGCGACCCTGTGCCGCGCCTCGATCGTATGCTCGACGAACCGGTTGCGGAGGCCGAGCTGCACCCGCCGGACGGGCTTGCCATCCGGGAACATCGCGTCGTCCGGCGAGAGCGCCGCGGCGGCGGCCTCGGCCTCCTGTGCGCGCGTGACCGGGTCGCCGAACGGTGTCGGCTCGCCGTTGGTCATGTCCAGCAGCAGCACGTCGTGCCCCTGCTCGGCCAGCCGGGCGATCGTGCCGCCCATGCCCAGTTCCTGATCGTCCGGGTGCGGCCCGACAACGAGCACCTGCGCCATGCCAAGCTCCTCGGTGTCGCCCCTAGCGGATGTCGTCCTGATCGACAATCACCAGCCCGATCATGCGGCTGTCGCCGTCAACGATCGTCTCGAGCTGGGCGTGCATGATCTTCTCCGGGGCCTTGGTCGCGAAGAACCCGCCCGCCCGGAACGTCTCGCCGAACTCGTCGCGGAAGTCGTAGAGATCGAGCGTCAGCGTTTGGCCCGCCCGGAAGCCCTCGATCGGGCGGCTGAACCGCCCGTTGAGCCACACCGTCGAGGGGCCGAAGCTGCGGGCGGTGGTGTTGGTCATGGTGATCCGGGTCTCGGGCCGGCGGATGACCTGGATGTCGAGGGTCTCGGTCTGGGCCAGCTCGACCGGGAAGGGCCGGTCGTAGGGGCCCACGGCCTCGTCGGCCAGCCCGGTGGGCAGGGCGTTGCAGGCCGGCAGCACGCAGGCCGCGGCGGCGGCCAGCAATCCCAAGCAGAGCGTCTTTGCCGCAGATGAACACAGATGGACACGGATGGAAGACGGTGTTCTTCTGCGTGCCGGGTCGGTCATGCCATTTCCCCATCTGTGTGCATCTGTGTTCATCTGTGGTTCCATCCCGTCTTCAGCGCCGATCCGCGGCGATCTTTCCCGCGGGCGTGCATTCCTACGATGGCCCGATGGGCTGCACCAGCAACAACGCCACCCCGCCCGGCCCGGCCATCGCGCCCGGAGCGGAGGATATCGACCCCCGCCGCGTCGCGGAGCGGTTGGCCCTCGAGCACGGCCCGGGGGGCATGGACCCCCGCGTGGCGGCGTTTGTGCCCGGTTTTGATGCGCCGTTCTTCCAAGCGGGCCTCGCGGGCTATTCCGACGCCGCGATGCGGATCGTCGCCCGACGCCACGGGTGCCCCTATTGCGTGACCGAGGCCCTGCTCGACCGCACGCTGCTGGCCGGCGGCCGGGGCTTTGCCAAGGCCGATCTGGGCGACCTGCACGACAACGTCCCCGGCGGTGCCGAGGACGCCCCGCTCTCCGGACAGCTCATGGGGTCGGACCCCAAGGAAATGGCCATCGCCGCCCTCAAGATGGCCGAGCAGGGCAGACGCCACGACCGCGACTACCGCCGCCTGGCCTACGACGGGGCCACCACGCACGACCCGACGCAGCGGCCCGCCCACCTGCGCCTGCCGGGGGGCGAGCAACTCGGCCGGGTGGAGGTTGAGGCCGACACCTCCCCTTCCGTCGCTCCGTCGCTTCGTCGCTCCGTCGCTTCCCCCACCGACTCGTTCGCCTCGATCGACGTCAACCTCGCCTGCCCGGTCAAGAAGATCTCCCGCAAGGCCCGCGGCGGGCACTGGCTGGCCGAGCCCGCCGGCGCGATCGCCATGCTCGAGGCGGTCCGCGAGGCGGTGCCCGCCGAGATCCCCTGCACGCTGAAGATCCGGCGGAGCTTCGACGACACGCCCGACATGATCGAGTCGTTCTGGAAGATCGTCGATGCGGCCTACTCGATGGGCTACGCGTGGGCGACCATCCACGGGCGCACGGTCGAGCAGAAGTACGTCGGCCCCAGCCGGTGGGATCTGCTGCGGCAGATCGTGCAGCAACTGCGCGCGCAGCACCCCGACTGCATCGTCTTCGGCTCGGGCGATGTGTGGGGCGTGGGCGACATCTTCCGCATGGTCGAGTTCACCGGCGTCAACGGGGCGAGCGTGGCGCGGGGGTGCATCGGCAACCCGTGGATCTTCCGCCAAGCCCGCGACCTGCTCGCCGGACGCGAGCCCCTGCCGCCGACGGTCGCCGAGCAGCGTGCGGTGTTGGAGGATCACTTCGAGCTGGCGTTGGCGGTCAACGCCTCCTGCCGCAAGCCGGAGATCTACACCGGCCGCGTGATGCGGAAGTTCGGCATCCGCTTCGCGGAGCACCACCCGCGGGGCGAGGAGGTGCGGCTGCGGTTCACACGCGTGGCGAGCATGGAAGACTGGCGGGCGGTGCTGGATGAGTTCTATGCCGAACCGGCGGAGAAGAACTGAACGCGAAGTTCGCGAAGAGCGCGAAAGAAACCAAACCGAGCACAATCCAGAATGGTCGTGGTTGACGCTGCACGAGAGCGTTTACGACCGCCTCCCTTCGCGTCCTTCGCGTTCAACTCCTAGTCTTCTTGCATGGACCAGGCAGTCGAATCCGTCAAGTCCTCCTGGCTCGCCGAGTTGCGCAAGCAGAAGCAGTGGGCCGAGCACGCCGCGGGGCAGGTGCCCGACGACAAGCTGCACACGCCGATCGCCCCGGGCACCAACCCCGTCTCGATCATCATGAAGCACCTCGCCGGCTCGCTCCGGAGTCGCTTTACCGACTTTCTCACGACCGACGGCGAGAAGGACTGGCGGAACCGCGACAGCGAGTTTGCCCCCGGCGCCGAGTCACGCGAGGAGATCCTCGCGATCTGGAACCGCGGCTGGCAGACGGTCCTTGACGCGGTCGAGTCGCTGACCGAGGCGGACATGGCGCAGACGGTGACCATCCGCTCCGAGCCGCACACGGTGCCGCTGGCGGTGACCAGAGCGATCGCCCACTGCGCCTACCACACCGGCCAGATCATGCTGATCTCGCGAATCCTCGTCGGCAACGAGGACTGGCAGTGGGCGACGATCGCGCCGGGCAAGAGCGAGGCGTTCCGGCAGGCGATGCGGGAGCGGCACGGTTAGTCATTCTCTGTGCTCGACTCCCGCTGGGCGCGCCACGACGCTGGTCGGTAAAACGGTCCATCGTCGTCGCTCATCGTGTCCGGGAACTGGCATTGCTGCAGAACCGAGCCGCGAACGACCTTGGTGAATGACGCATACTTCTGCAACTCACGAAACTGCCGTGGTCGCGGTGAGACGACGCCAACGAGCTTGCCCAACTCGGTTGTTGTTACACGGATAGGTTCGACTAGGTCCGAATCGCTGCTGATAACTACCGCGCAGTCGTACTCGTCTCGAAATCCGTCACGGAGCAGATATGTCGCAAGGTTGACATCCGAGCCCTTTTCCTCCGTCTTTAGGACCGACACGCGTTTGGGCGGAATTGAACCGTCGGCCAACGGCATGGTCACTTCGTGGCACATGAAGTATCCGTAGTGGATCGTGAGGTGTGGAATCGTTCGGAGTGCCCGCAGGTAGACCTGTTGATTCAGCGGTGATTCGTCGTCGCTGCCGCGTGAGCTGATGTTCGCGGTGAAGTATCGAATCCTCGTGACTAAGTTCTTTCGGCTGAGCACTCTCTCGGAAAGAGCCCGGACATCAAGCCATTTGCAATGCGGGCGGCGCCGAACTGCTCCGTAATAAAGATTGAATCCGTCGATGTAGACCGCAGTACGCATAGGTGCAAAATAGCAGAAGCTGCCTTTCGGCAGCTTCGCGGCCCACGCCTAGGCATGGGGGTGGTACATTCTTGGCTCGCACCTTGAGGGGCGACGATACACGTATCGTCGCCCCTCAAGGCTCGAAGTCAAGTGATTTTCCGCGATCCTGATTGAAAACACGTCAGCGGATGGACTATTTCGGCACAAGATCCAAAATTGTATGGCAAGTAGTGGACATACAAGTCTTAAATCTGCCCCACCCAACCCTCTTCCGCCACGTCCTTCCACCGCTTCCTGATCGCCTTGACCTTGTCGGCCTCCAGCGGCCCGGCCGACAGCAGTTCGGCGTTCTGGGCGAAGCGCTTCGGGTTGGTCGTGCCCACGATGTTGGTGTGCACGCCGTCCATCGCGAGGATGAAGCGCAGGGCCGTGCCCGCGGGGCCGTCCGGGCCCTCGTTGTCGAGGTTGTCCTTGGCCATGAAGTCGTAGCCGAGCTTCTGCATGCGATTCCAGTACTCGTGGTGGTAGCCGTTCGGCGGAAGCTCGTCGTAGCGCCACACCGCGTTGCCGATACCACGCTTGACGATCACGCCCATGTCCCGCTCGCGGCAGAGGGGCAGCGTCAGGTCGATCGACTCCTGGTCGAACACGCTCATCGAGGTCATCAGCGTGTCGAACTTGCCGGTCTCGACGGCATACCTGGCCGCGTGCGAGTCGCCGCTGTAGCCGACGAACCGCGTCTTGCCCGCATCGCGTGCCTTCTCGAGCGCCTCGATGACCTCGCCCTTCTTGAGGATGTCGATGTTGCACGAGTGCAGGTGGACGAGATCGACATAGTCGGTCTTGAGCCGCCCGAGGCTCCGGTCGATCGAGGCGGTCACGCCCTCGGCGCTCCAGCCGTCGACGCCGTCCGGCGCCCAGTGCCCGACCTTGGTGAACAGGTAGTAGTCGTCGCGCCGGTGGCTGATCGCGTTGCCGACGAGCACCTCCGAGTCCGCGTAGCACTCGGCGGTGTCCACCGCGTCGAGGCCCTGATCGAGGGCCGAGTTGAGCAGCTGGTCGACGCGCTCCTGCGCCGTGCGGCCGTAGCCGACCTCGGCCCCGCCGAAGCCGAGCACCGTGACATCCATCCCGGTCTTGCCGAGGCGGCGGCGTTCGAGGCCCATGTAGCCGGTGCCGAGTGACTTGCCGCTGGCTGATCCGGCCATGCCCATCACACTCCCCGCCGCGAGTCCCGCGGCCGTGGTCTTGAGAAAGTCGCGTCTGGTCTGTTCGCTGGTCATTGGTCTGCTCCGTGTGGTCCCCGTCGCAGCATACCAGCGCGCCGGCCCGGCCCCGCGCTAGAGCCACTGCTTCTTGCGGAAGAAGATGTACTCGAGCACCGCCAGGCCCACCATGATCACGCAGAGCCCCGCGAAGGCCCACGGCGAGTCGGCCCCCGGGATGCCCCCGACGTTCACCCCCAACAGGCCCGTGATCAGCCCGAGGGGCAGGAAGATCGCCGCGACCAGGGAGAGGACGTACATCGTCCGGTTCATCTGCTCGCTGGCCATCGCGGCCATCTGTTCCTGGATCAGCGCTGCCCGCTCGCGGAGCAGGTCCAACTCCTCGACCTGCCGCGTGATCTCGTCGGCGATCTCCCGCAGGCGGAGCCGGTCGCCGTCGCTGAGCAGGGGGGTCAGCTCGATGGCCAGCCGCGCGACCATGTCCCGCTGCGGGGCGAGATAGCGGCGGATCGTCATCGCCTGACGCCGGGGCACCGCGAGCTTGCGCCGCAGTTCGGGCGTAACACTCTCCAGCATCGCCTCGTCGATCTCGTCAACGAGGTCCTGCTGGTTGTTCACCACATCACGGATCCGGTCGGTGAGTGTGTCGGTGAGCTGGACGAGGATCTGCCCCGGTGTCTTCGGCCCGACGCCCTCGAGCAGCCTCGTCTGCATGTCGGCGAGGGCGAACACGCGCCGGCCTCGGAGCGCGATCACGCGGTTCTGGTCGATCCAGAGCCGCACGCCGACCATGTCGTCGGGCGTCGCCCCGGGGTTGAGGTTCACGCCGCGGAGCTGAACGAGCATCCCGTCCTGGGTCCGCAGGCACCGCGGGCGCGTGTCCTCGGCGAGCATCCCCTCGCGGATGACCTCCGGGAGCCGGAAGGTCTCCTCGAGCCAGGCCTCGGCGGCATCGTCGTTGCGATCGATCAGCACCCAGAGCGACTCGCCGTTGGGAGACCAGCCGCGAACGCCGGCGACGTCGAGCGGGCGGGCCCCCCCGGCCCCGTTCAGGGCGATGCCGAAATACATCCCCTCGACCGGCGTGGTCTCCGGACGGGGGGCGGGCTTGGCGACGGCTTGGGTCGTGTCGGGCTGATCGGCATCCATGGCAGCGCAGGTTACCCGCTCGCGGCCGGCTTCGGTGTGGCCTCGCCCGTCTTCGCCTCGGCGGTCCTGACCTCGGCCGGATAGACGACCCGGCCGTGGTAGCTCGACGCGAGGCTCTTGGAGACCGCCTCGACGATCGCCTTGAGCTCGGTGAGCGTCAGGTCGCACTCGTCGAACTGCCCGTCGAGCAGCCGCTTGTTGGCGATCTCCCGCACGAGCTGGTCGATGCGTGCGGGCGTGGGCTCGGTGAGCGTGCGCGTCGCGCTCTCGACCGCGTCGGAGATCATCAGGATCGCGACCTCCTTGGTCTTGGGCTTGGGCCCGGGGTAGCGGTACTCCAGCTCGCGCGGGTTCTCGCCCTGCTCGGAGCCCTCGGCCTGCTTGCGGGCCCGGTGGTAGAAGTACTCGACCAGCGTCGTGCCGTGGTGGGCCTCGATGAAGTGCTGCAGACACTTGGGCAGCCCGTACTCGCGGGCCATCTCCATCCCGTCCTTGACGTGGCCGACGATCACCAGCAGGCTCATCGCCGGGCTCAGCTTGTCGTGCTTGTTGGGCCCGCCCTGCTGGTTCTCGACGAAGTACTCGGGCTTGTTCATCTTCCCGATGTCGTGGTAGAGCGCGCCGGCGTAGGTCAGCAGGGTGTCGGCCCCGATCGCCGACGCCGCGGCCTCGGCGATGGTCGCAACATTCAGCGAGTGGTTGTACGTCCCCGGCGCGCGCTGCTGCAGCTCGCGCAGCAACGGCTGCTTCGGGTCGCGCAGCTCGATGAGCGTCATGCCGGTGGTGATGTCGAACGTCCGCTCGACCAGCGGCAGGATGAACAGCACGATCGCGCCCACCACGACGCCGCCCACGCCGGCCCAGAACGCGTCCCAGAGCGTCTGCGGGATCACCGCCTCGACCATCGGCCGGTCGAGCGTGAGCACCAGCAGCGTCGCGACCGAGAGCGCCACGCCGGTGTAGAGGCCCATGCGGATGAGCGTGTCGCGGGCGCGGATGTCGTGGAGCTGCCAGATCGCGACGGTCACGCCGGTCATGATCAGCCCGAGCATGCCGATCGGCTGGTCCAGCGCGATACACGTCAGCACCGCCAGCAGCGTCGAATAGGCCAGGCTCACCCGCTGGTCGTAGGCGATGACGAGAATGGCCGCGACGAAGACCGCCGGCATGACGGCGGTCACCGTCAGCATGGCCGGTGCCGCGGCGGTGCCCACGCAGGCGACCGCCAACGCCGCGGCCAGCAGGCCGGCGATCCACGCCATCCGCGAGACCTTCTTGCGGAGACGCGGGCAGAAGAGGACGGCGTACATCGCCCCGCCGGCCGCGACGGTGCCGGAGGCGGTGACGATCCCGATCCGGCGGAGCCAGACCTGCCACATCGAAGCGTTGTCGCGGAACGCCGCGAGTTCGGCCTTCCGCAGCTCGACCTGCGCGGGCGTCAGGACATCACCCCGTGCGAAGATGACGGCGCCGGCGGGCCACTCGTTGACGCGGGGCTCGACCGACGCCGCGGCCTCGTCCTGCGCGAGCTTGGTCGCGGCGTTGTCCAGCCGGTAGGTCGGGCGTGCGCCGATCACCAGCCGCGAGATCAGCACCTCGCGCAGCGCCTCGTCGATCCGGGCCTGCGCGCACAGGCTGAGCAGACGAGTCCGGTGGGCCTCGGTGTTCTCGGCGTTGAGCGCGGTGTCGCGGTGCACGATCGCGACCTGCGTGCTCCCCTTGCGCAGCTCGAGCTGCGCGCTCAGGCCCTGGCTGATCCGCTGCCAGGTCTGGGCGTCGAGCACCGGCGTCCGCTCATACAGGTCCATGAGCCGGTCGATCTTGAGCAGGTACGCCTCGGTGGGCTCGCCGTCCGCCGACTGGGCCTGCACCGCCGCGAGACCCTCGGCGGTCAGCCGGAACCGCGAGCGGATGCCCTCGTCGATGTCGGCGAGGGTGGAGACGTTCGCGAGGGTGCGGGGCAGGCTCTCGATCGACGTCCGGAGCTCGGCCTGCAGGGCCTCGTCGGCCTGGAAGACCAGCGTCGCCTGCTGGCGGGCCTGCTCGCGTGCCGACTCGGTCTGCTCGAGGTCGATCACGCGGAAGCTGACGCGCACCGTGCGGGTCTTGTTGGCCACGCGACCGGCGGTGATCTGCGGCTGCTCGTGCGCCCACGCGGCGATCAGCCCCGTGCCGAGCCCGAAGAGCAGTGTCACGACCAGGCCCCACGTGACCGATCGGCTCCGGAACACGTCGGTGAACCTGGCCATGGGCGTGGCGCCGCCGCCGCGTCCGCGCAGATTGCGCGCGCCGGTGCGTCGGGGGGTGGCCTTGCTGCCGGTCCGGAGGCCCGTCTTTGAGCCGTTGGGTTTGGAGCTGTCTTTGGCCATGGTGTGTGCAGCGTCGGCGGGGATCAGGCCCCGTCGGTCGCGTTCGCCTCCTGGGCCAGGGCTTCGCGGTCCTCGTTCTCCGCGTCGGTCAGGGCGCGGTGGAGGAGCTCACGCTGCACCGCCTCGCGGTCGGTGTCGCCGTAGGCCTCGATGATCTTCTGCACAAGGCTGTGCCGCACGACGTCGGCCGCGTCGAGCGTGACGGTCGCCACGCCCCTGACCCGTCGGAGCCGCCGGGCCGCGTCAATGAGCCCCGACTCCATCGGGTCGGGCAGGTCGATCTGGGTGACATCGCCGGTGACGATCATCTTCGAGCCGTGCCCCATGCGGGTGAGGAACATCTTCATCTGCCCGCGGGTGGTGTTCTGGGCCTCGTCGCAGATGATCATCGCGTCGTTGAGCGTGCGTCCCCGCATGTAGGCCAGCGGCACGACCTCGATGACGTCGCTGTCCATGAACCGGCGGATCTGCCCGTAGTCCATCATGTCGTTGAGCGAGTCGAACAACGGGCGGAGGAAGGGGTTCACCTTCGCCTCGAGCCCGCCGGGCAGGAAGCCCAGCTTCTCACCGGCCTCGACCGCCGGGCGCGCGAGGATCAGCTTGGCCACGCGACCCGTCTTGAGCAGGTGCACCGCCGCGGCGACGGCGAGGTAGGTCTTGCCCGTGCCCGCCGGGCCGATCGCGATGGTCAGGTCGTGATCGCGCACGGCGTCGAGGTAGAACTGCTGGTTGACGGTCTTGGGCCTGACCGGGCGGCCGCGCACGTAGACATGGAGACGCCCGTCCCACGGCGAGAGCGCGTCGGGCGGCGTGGTGGTCATGTCGCCCGGGCCGAGGCGTGAGGCGGCGACCGCCTGCTCGGCGATCAGCTCCAGCACCTGCTGGCGCGAGGGCGAGCCACGCTCGGCGGCGGCCTTGGAGAGCCTGTCCATGACCGCCTTGGCCGCGGAAACCGGGGCGGGGTCTCCCTGGATGCGCACCCAGCCATCGCGGGCGGCGATGTTGACGCCCAGAGTCTCTCGGATCATCTTCAGGTGGCGTTCACCCGAGCCGACGACCGCGAGCCCGGCAGGTCCCGGCGGGATTCGTACCGTAATGTCCAAGGGCGTTCCACTCCGGATCGGGCCAGCCGGGCCGGCACACATGCCGGGCCGCCACTGCCGATCGTTCCGCGTGCCAAAAGTCTATCTCGGAAGTGAGGCCGAAACCCATGCGAAATCCAGTCTCTTGTTGGGGATCTTTCAGGATATCGGTCCTTCCCCGGGGTCTTTGGGCCTGCCTCATGGTAACTCTGGTCCCCGCATCGGTCATCTGGGGTTGTTCCGGGCCCCAGCGAGGTGTGCACCGGGCGAGCCCGGAGGCGACCCCATCGGCAAGCCCTGTACAGATGGTCACCGTCGCCGACTGGGACGATCTGCACGCAGCGGTCGGATTCGCCCTCAGCCGGACTGAGCTGGTCAGGGTCTCTGTCCTCCGTCCGTCCGAGGACCGGGTGGAGTTCCGACTCCGCTCCTCCCGGGACGAGCCGGCGCTGCTGGTGGCGACCCGCGAGGACGAGTGGTGCGGCGGCGACCCCGTGACCATGACGCTCACCTGCACCGTCGGGCGCTTCGGTGACCCGGCCCGCGAGCACCAGTTCCTGTCCCTGGTCGTCGAGCGGCTCGAGCAGCTGCGGGGTGTGGACGTCGCGCCGATCAGGCGGTGACCGGCGACTTAGGCCGTGGCTTGGTCGGGGGCGGGCAGTTCGAGGCAGTCGGGCAGGTCCACGGTCATCGTCGTGCCCTGCTGCCAGACCGACTCGACGCGGATGGTGCCGTGGAGCGCACGCAGCGCGTGCTTGACGATCGCCAGGCCCAGCCCGGTCCCCCGCCGGCGTGGTGAGCCGGTGCGGGCCTCGTCGACCTGGTAGAACCGCTCGAACACCCGCTGCTGCTGGGGCAGCGGGATGCCGATCCCGCGATCGATGATCTGCAGCCGGAGCGTGCCGCGTCCGGTGCTCGGCGGGGCCCCGTTGCCGGGTGTTGCCGCCTCGGCCGCCACCTGCGAGGCGACCACACGCACCGCCGTGCCCTCGTAGGCGAACTTGATGGCGTTGTCGATCAGGTTCCGCAGCACCAGGCGGATGAGCTTCTCGTCGGTCCAGATGTCGGCGTGGGCCGGTTCGATCTCGAAGACCAGCTCGATGCCCCGCTCGGTGCAGGACGTGGCGAACAGCTCGGCCAGCCCCGAGGCGATGTCGCGGAGATCGGCGCGGACGATCTCGCACTCGGTCTCGGGCGACTCGAGGCGGGAGAGATCGAGCAGGTCGCGGGCGAGCTCTTCGAGCCGCTCGGCGTTGGACGAGATCATCGTCGCGAGCTTGGTCTGCATCGCCGGGCTCTCGTTACCGATCTCCAGCATGGTCTCGGCGGCCGTGCGGATCGAGGCCAGCGGCGTGCGCAGCTCGTGCGAGGCGTTGGCGACGAAGTCGGTCTTGAGCTGCATGGCGATCGCCTGCTCGGTCACGTCGCGCAGGGTGATCACGACCGCCGGGGGATCCTCGATCGCGAACGGCCCGCCGGAGATCGGCTCGGCAGCCACCTCGACGATCCGCGGGCCCTCGCCGGTGAGCAGCCGGGCCCGGGCTCTCGCGGCCTCGCCCCGGCGGGCTCCGGTCACCGCGCGGAGGGCGCGGGAGTCGGTGAGCAGCTGCTCGAGCGGCTCGCCGACGACGGGTCGGGACGACCCCGGCGCGAGCAGGCCCATCGCGCTGCGGTTGGCGACGACGACCATGCTGTCGGCGTCGCAGGCGATCACGGCCTCGTCGGTGGCGTCGAGGAGGGCCCGCAGGGCGCGGCCGGCTTCGGCCCCGTTGGCGAGCTGCGCGCGCAGGCGGGCCGCGAGACTGTTCCCGCCGGGTGCCGAGTCTTCCGGGGGCAGGACGCTTTCCAGTTCTCTGACGGTGGCGTCGAGGTCGCTGGCCTCCCGGCCGCCCCGCTCGAGCGCTCGCAGGCCGATCCACGCGGCTGCGCCGATGCCGAGGCTGGCGGCCACCACCACCCACCACGCCACGCCCCCGAGGGCTGCGCCGAGCCACAGCACGCTGATCGACAGGGCCAGGAGGGTGGCGACGACGGTCGTTGGTGGTCGGTGGGTGGGGGGGCGCATCGGCTACATCATCTATAGACCCGGCGTCGGCGCCGGAGTCGCGGCCGATCAGGCGTCCGCGGGCGTGGAGGCGGCGGTCTCCAGCCGGTAGCCCACGCCGCGAACGGTCTCGATCATGTTTCCCGCGTCCCCAAGCTTCCGCCGGAGGGCGGTGACATGGACGTCGATGGTGCGTGGGGTGACCCTGACCCCGGGCCCGATGGCCTTGTGCATCAATTCTTTACGGCTGAGCACGGCGCCGTTGCCCTCGACCAGGCAGGCGAGGAGCCGGAACTCGGTCAGGGTGAGCTTGACGTCCTCGTCGTGCACCGTGACGCGGTGGGTGTCGGTGCGGATCAGGACCGGCCCCGCCTCGAGGGTGGTCTTGCGGTCGGCATCGGGTGCGGCCCGGCGCAGCACGCTCTCGATCCGGGCGAGCAGGACGTTCAGAGAGAATGGTTTGGTGACGTAGTCGTCCGCTCCGGCGGAGAGTCCGACGACCTCGTCGGCCTCGGCGCTCTTGGCGGTGAGCATGATGATCGGGATATGGGCGGTGGTGGACTCGAGGCGGAGGCGTTGGGCGACCTCGGTGCCGACGAGTCCGGGGAGCATGACGTCCAGGAGGATGAGGTCGGGGAGGAGTGCTTTGGCCTGTTCGAGGCCGGCCCGCCCGTCGTGGACCTGGTGGGGTTCGTACCCGGCGCGTTCAAGATTGATGGCGATGAGCTCGGCGAGGTCCTGCTCGTCTTCTACAACAAGGATGGTGCGGGGGGCTGCCATGGAGGGTGCTCGCGTGGCGTGTGGCGTCATCGGGGCGGGAGGTCGCTGGATGAGCCGTTGCTGTTTCAGGCGAAATTCTGGATCGGGGGAGGGTAGGGAGTGATTTTTGCGTGGCCGCGGCGGGAGCCATTCGGATTGCGCAAAGACCGATCCAGGCGGATCCTTCGCGATTCAGGACCTTGACAGCCGCAATTTGGTCAAAAATCTTGGTAGACAGGCGGAGTTTGCAAGTAAATACTAGCGTTCGCCTGTTCGAGGCGCCGATAATTCCGCCTTGCCCCGCCGGATGGGCGCGTGGAACGGTTCCACCGCCGACTGGACAATCGGAAATGTCAGGTCTAGAAGTTAGTCCTTGCTCAACCGGGAAAGGCCGAACAGCCGAAGGTATCGGAACTCGGCGGAGTCGGGTTGAGTGAGACGGACCCTGAAGGGTCAAAAAGTCAGAGTCTTGCACGTCGCTCTCACGGTGAGAACGGCGCATAGCAAATGCAGGTCAGTTGGACACGTAAAACCACGGGACGCAACCTCTTGTACAGCGCGTTCCCAGCCCTGTGAGAAGGAGTCTTAGACATGAATCGGACCAGGATGCTTGCTCTGCTCGCTGGTGCGGCCATGAGCGCTGGCGTTGCCAACGCTCAGACCGCCAACAACTCGGCTCTGGAGCGTGAGCTCCTCGCCGACGCTGGCGCCCGCGCCAGCTTCCAGGCCGGCGGCACCGCCGGTCACGACGGCCAGTTCTTCATCGGTGATGCCTCCGGCAACAACCGCCTGGAGATCGGTGGCTACACCCAGTTCCGTTACACCATCAACAACCGTGACACCACCGATCCGGACGAGGACACCACCAACGGGTTCGACATGACCCGCACGGCCCTCGAGTTCGGCGGCAACGTCGCCAACGAGAACCTCGGCTACTACATCCGCGGCTACTTCGACACCGAGTCGGAGGGCACCTTCGAGCTCGCCGACGCGTACGGCACCTACACCTTCGACAGCGGCCTGATCCTGGTCTGGGGTCAGTTCCTCGCTCCGGTGATCCGCGAGCGCATGGTCGATGACCGCTACCAGCTCGCCGCCGACCGCTCGGTCGTCAACGACGTCTTCAGCCCCGAGTACACCCAGGGCATCGCTCTGGCGTACGCGACCGACAACTTCAAGGTCGTCGGTTCGTTCAACGACGGTGCCGGCACGGCCAACACCGCCTACTACAGCGCCGCCGAGAACGACTACGCCCTCACCGGCCGCGTCGAGTTCAAGTGGTCCGGCGACTGGGCCCAGTTCGATGACTTCACCAGCTGGCGCGGCACCGAGGGCTACGCCGGCATGATCGGTGGTGCGGTGCACTGGGAGACCAGCGGCGACACCGACGCCACCCCCGGCGGCACCACCGCCGGCGCCACCGGCCCCGGTGACCTCTTCCTCTACACGGTCGATGCCAGCCTCGAGGGCAACGGCTGGAACGTCTTCGGTGCGTTCATCGGTCGCACGATCGACCCCGACGCCGCCTCCAGCTCGGTCGACGACTTCGGCGCCGTCGTGCAGGGTGGCGTCTTCGTCACCGACAACTGGGAGCTCTTCGGCCGTTGGGACGGTCTCTTCCCCGACGACGACGCGACCTCCGGTGACGACTACCACACCCTCACCTTCGGTGCCAACCACTACTTCTTCCCGGGCTCGCACGCCGCCAAGTTCACCGCCGACGTGCAGTTCAGCCTCGAGGACCAGAGCGGCGCTTCGGCCGTCACTGGCTTCAGCACCCCGGACCAGTCGACCGGCCTCCTGCCCGCGTCGGATGACAGCCAGTGGATGCTCCGCCTCCAGATGCAGCTCGTCTTCTAATCGAAGTCGAACGACATCAACTCTGATTTGATCACGACCGGCCGTCCCTCTGGGGCGGCCGGTTGTCTTTTTCCCTCAACGGGCACACGCTGCCTCACGGCCCCCGGGGTCCGCGCTTCCTGATAGAGTCTTGACACAACCGCCCAGGACGCGGTTGTGCGCTCTGTGCTCTTGAACCCGCCCCCGTCCGCTCCGGTCGTGCGTCGGGGGGGACCCGCACCGCGGCCGGCGGAGACGACCCCGTGCTCAAACGCTCGCTGATCGTGGGGGCCGCGCTGATGACCGGCGCGCCCGCCCTGGCCGGCCCGTCCGACACGCTCGACCGCGAACTGCTCGCCGACGCGGGCGCCAGCGCCAGCTTCCAGTCGGGCGGGACGGCGGGTCACGACGGCAGGTTTTTCCTGGCCTCGGCCGACGGGGCCAACCGGCTGAACATCACCGGGCAAGCCCAGTTCCGCTACAACCTCAACACCCGCGACACCACCGCGCCGGACGAGGACATCACCAACGGCTTCAACATGAACCGTCTGAAGCTGGGCTTTGAGGGTGTTGTCGGCGGCAAGTGGGGGTACAAGCTCGTCGCGGTCTTTGACCGCGACGGCGGGGCGACCTCGCTCGAAGACGCGCGGATGTCCTACACGTTCGACAACGGTGTGGAGTTCACCTGGGGGCAGTTCCAGGGGCCGCTGCTGCGCGAGCAGTCGGTCGCCAGCAAGTTCCAGCTCGCGGTCGATCGCTCGGTGATGAACTCGGTGTTCCATCAGGGCTGGATGCAGGGCGTGCAGCTCGGCTATGCCGCGGAGAACGTGCGGTTCACCGGCATGGTGTCCGACGGGCTGCGGACACTCAACACGCCGTACTACTCCGCAGCCGAGTCCGACGTGGCCCTCACCGGCCGCGTCGACGTGAGGTTCGGCGACGCCTCGTGGAAGACGTTCGCCGACTTCACCTCCTTCCGCGAGGGCGCGACCGGCGGCATGGTCGGCGCGGCGGTGCACTGGCAGACGATGGGCGAGACGGCCAACACAACCACGTTCCCCCCCGGCGGCTTGGCGCCGACGGACATGGATATGTTGACCTAC
>JBICHP010000006.1:0-165698 GCA_043100935.1 Phycisphaerales bacterium JB054 | reverse complement strand
GCCATGCACACCGACTGGCAGAGCTTGATGTCGGATGCCTCGTCGAACGTCGGCAGCGCGGCGAACCGTCTGTCGATGCCGTAGAGCAGTATTTCCTTGTGCCCCCTGCGAGACGCGTTCCACCTTGCCACGACAGCCACTCCCCACAGGCCGTCTGTCACGGGGACAGCCACGACTGCGCCGAGCTCGTAGATCTGCCGCGAAGGTCGGGTCAAGGGATACTCCGGAGGAACGGTTCGGCGGGCATTGTCCTGCCTCTGCGGTCGCCCTGCTCACGATTATGGCACGGCTCGCGCTGCTTCCGGGTCGGAGGGGGTGCGGAGCGGCACGGGAGGGGCGCGGGGAGCACGGGTGCAGAGCCACCCGTGGCACAGGGGGGCGAGGATGGTGGGTGCCGCGGCTATGGCAGCCGGTTCAGGCGGTTTCGGTGTACTCGTAGAGTGCGTCGAGGAACTCGTGGAGTGAGTTTGCGACGAAGTAGAGATTGTCCTGGCCTTCGTCTTCGTGGTCCCAGATCCAGATCTGGCCTTGCTGCGGGCCGGTCCAGTAGAGCAGGAGTTCGTCGCCGCAGCCGCAGGTGGCGATGGGGATGGTCTCGTCGGGGATTCTGCCCTTGAGGGTGTCGAAGGCGTCGGCGAGGGTGGAGGCTTCGCGGCCGTCAACCGCTGTGAGTGTGAGGAAACGCCCGACCGAGTCTGACTCGTTGTTGCGGCGGGTTGGGACGTCGAAGGTGTCCTGCGGGGTGGGGCGGGCGCCGTTGGCGGGGCCGGACATGAGTTCGACGAATTCCGGGGGGATGGTGACGCCGGTGGACTGCTCGAACTCGCGGACGGCGGCTGCGGAGACGGGGGGTTTGGTGAAGAGGAAGTTGTCGATCATGGGTGATCTCGAGGGTGGCGACTCGTCTACTCGTCCTCACAACGCAGGGCTTCGAGCAGTTCGGGCAGTGTGGTGCAGCGGTGCGATGCGTGTTCGGCTTCGAGGCCGATGAGGGGGACGAGGAGGTAGTGCTGCGTGCTGCGTTCGACGACGAGCGCTTCGCCGTTGTACTCGGTGCCGATCATGCAGAGCGCTGGGGCGATGTCGTTGATGGCGTGGGAGTCGTTTCGTGCTGCGAGCTCGGTGAAGGGCCAGAGCTCCAGCTCGCAGCCGTTGGGGAACCGGCACTTGAAGCCGTTGCACTCTTGGGCGAGGTCGCGGTAGTCGTCGGGGAAGCGGAGGTGGTAGGCCCGCTCGGCCTGGCGGATGGACTCGAGGGCGAGTGTCGGCTCGGGCGGGTTGGCGATGAGGCCGCGGGGTTTGGAGTGGTTGAGGAGGGGCATGGGGGTGTGGTGGTTTGTGGGGCGGGCGGGGCACCGACCTCTCAGAGCAGAGGTCGGTGGCACGGGTCGGTGCCAGCTACCATCACGAAGATGTCTTTCGAACGAGATCCGCAACGGCCTTGAGGATCTCATTTAGCCCCGCTCTCGCGTGCTTGTCCACATGATCCGACCGCTTGGACACATTGGTGTCCTCCTGCGGAGACGTATATATCTGCCGGACAGTCTCAACGACGAATCCTAAATGTACGGCCTCTTTGGCGTTTGCCGCCATGTTCGTCACCAAGTCTCGATAGGGCTCCAGCGACAGTGACAGCGTTGACTTGAACGCATAGGCATCCTCCAACCGTCGGACACGACTGTATTGATTCGCACAGAATCCGATGGCCAGCAGCAGCAGTGGTGTGAGCGACAGCTTGACCCAAAACCCTGCCGCAATCTGCACAGAATCGGCAACTGTCGTCAGGTCTGACGTAAGAGTCAACACCAGCGCGATCGAACCGCCAATGGACAATAGCGTAAGCGCCGCCCAGACCCATGCCTGCACTGATAGTGAACGCCGGCGCTGATCAAATGCCTTGAACAGCGAAGCACCTACCGCCATTTGTAGAAGCTCCTCTACACGGGCCATCTCTTTCGCATGCTCGTCGCGAGAGGCACCCATGAAGGACTGAAACTCGCCCGCGCGCTTCTTGACTGCTTCGGCCTCAGCGCTTTCAATGCCGAGACGCTTCGCTTCCAACGCCGCCATGGCCGTCTCAACACTCTCAATCGCCTTCGCCATCGATTCGCCGTTCTCATGGATCTCATCGAAGAACTCCACGATCTGATCGCGCCGAGCATCGGCATCTTTCTCGGCATCCGTTGCATTCTCAGACGCCGCCTTCGCTCGCGCCTGAAATTGCACGGCAGAATCCGCAGCCACTTGCGCAGCCTCTTGGTGTTGAGCAGACTGTTTGCGATGGCCACCGATCGCAGCCAGTGCCTCGGTAGCCTGCTCGTGAAGCTCAGGAATCTCGGCCGCCTTCGACGCAAGAGAGACCAGTTCGGATTCGAGCGATGCCGCACGGGTGACGGAGGACTCCAGCTTCAATGCAGCAAGCTTCGCTGTGTCTTCCGTCGGCATAGCAGCCGTACCAAGCTCGCGCCAGACAGCATCCTGAGTGTCGAGAATCAGGTGATGCCAGCCCTGAGCGGTGGCGCCGGATTCGACTTGGTCAGCCAGATTGTGCATGTGGTCACGCAGTCGGCGCCGGGCCCGAACAGGTAGACGATCCACCCGGTCGTGCTGGACGGAAAGCCGGACTAGGTCTGTCAATGAACCGAGCGCGTCGAAGAGTTCGCCTGGAGTGAGGTCTTCCTGCGGAGAAGTGATTTCGGCCTCGAAACGCTCTCTGAGCGCATCGTTAAGGTGTGGCGCAATTCGGTCGATCTCCTGCAGAAGCACCTGATACATGGCATCCCCAATGAAAGACAGTCGTCTCGAGTCTGGAACACTCTTGTGAAGTGTATTTGAATCACAATCGCTCAACGAATCTAGCGGCACCGTGAACTAATAGTGACACACCCCTCGCCCGCCGTTCCGACCTTGATAACCTTGGCATTCTTCTCGACGATGACAGATTCGGCCGAGCAACGGAAGACGGTGATCGGATCAGGCGGCGAGGGGCACGTTTGTCCAGAACGTTGCGATCCATTGCTTCTCAGTATACCACCGTTGGTCCTGTGAGCAGGGCAGACACGCGGCGGGCGACCTTGCGGTGCGGCCCCGGCCTTACCTCGCAAACTCCCCCGCCGCTTCCGGCTGGTATTCGAGTTCGGTGATTCGGACGCGTTGTTGGCGGCGGCGGCCCTGGAAGGTGATTTCTTCGCCGACCCAGCGGGAGAAGATGGCGCTGCCGAGGTGGGTGCCGACGCGGAGGATGCTGTCGGCGTCTTCGGTGTGGGAGGTGTAGACGAGGGCGAAGGTCTCGGTTTCGCCGAGGTCGAGGTCTTCGATGCGGATGATCGAGTTCATGGTGACGAGGCTGGGGGGGACCTCGTGCGGGGGAATGGGGCGGGAGGTGAGCAGGCGGGTGTGGAGCTTGGTGAGGTGGTCGGGCGGGGTGCCGGCGAAGTCGATGTCTTTGAGGAGGCGTTCGCGGTCGAGGCTGTTGATGAGTGCGGTGCGGGGCATGGCGGGGTTCCTTTGCTTGAGGGGTTGGGGGTTGGGGGTTGGGGGTTTGATGGTTGGGTCGGCCTGTGAAAGCGGGGCCCGGCGATCTCTCGCCGAGCCCCGTGATTGGGTGGAAGGTTGTGGGTGAGGCTTAGTAGTCGAAGTCCTCGGCGCCGGCTGCCCCGACCTTGCTGGCCTTGTCCTTCTTCTCGACGATGGCGGCGTCGGTGGTGAGGAGGAGGGCGGCGATGGAGGCGGCGTTCTGGAGGGCGACGCGCTCGACCTTGGTCGGGACGATGACGCCCATCTGGACGAGGTCGCCGTATTCGTGGGTCAGGGCGTTGAAGCCGAAGGAGGCCTTGTCGGACTCTTCGACCTTGGAGGCGATGACTGAGCCGTCGAGGCCGCAGTTCTGGGCGATCTGCTTGATGGGTGCTGCGACGGCGCGGCGGATGATGTCGATGCCGACTCGGGTGTCTCCGGTGGCCTTCTTGGTGACCTTGTCGAGTGCCTTGCGGGCGCGGAGGATGGCGACGCCGCCGCCGGGGAGGATGCCTTCTTCGACGGCTGCACGGCAGGCGTGGAGGGCGTCTTCGACGCGGGCCTTCTTCTCCTTCATCTCGACTTCGGTGGCTGCGCCGACGTTGATCTGCGCGACGCCGCCGGCGAGCTTGGCGAGTCGCTCTTCGAGCTTCTCGCGGTCGTAGTCGGAGGAGGAGGCGTCGATCTGGTGGCGGAGCTGGTCGATGCGGCCCTTGATGTCGGCCGAGGAGCCTGCGCCTTCGACGATGGTGGTGTTGTCCTTGTCGATGGTGATCTTCTTGGCGCGGCCGAGCTGGTTGAGCTCGATCTTCTCGAGGTCGATGCCGAGCTCGTCCATGATGGCGGTGCCGCCGGTGAGGACGGCGATGTCCTCGAGCATGGCCTTGCGGCGGTCGCCGAAGCCGGGGGCCTTGACGGCGGCGACCTTGAGGACGCCGCGGATCTTGTTGACGACGAGGGTGGCGAGGGCCTCGGAGTCGACGTCTTCGGCGATGATGAGGATGGAGGAGCCGCTTTCAGCGACCTTGCCGAGGAGGGGGAGGAGGTCCTTGGCGTTGGAGATCTTCTTCTCGTGGACGAGGACGTAGGGCTTGTCGAGGACGACCTCCATGGTGGCGGTGTCGGTGACGAAGTGGGGCGAGAGGTAGCCCTTGTCGAACTGCATGCCCTCGACGAGCTCGACCTCGGTCTCGAGGCTCTTGCCCTCTTCGACGGTGATGACGCCGTCCTTGCCGACCTTGTCCATGGCGGTGGCGATGATCTTGCCGATGGACTCGTCCTGGTTGGCGCTGCAGGTGCCGACCTGGGCGATCTCCTTGGAGGAGGAGACCTTCTTGGACATGCCGTGGAGCTCTTCGACGATGGCGGCGACGGCCATGTCGATGCCGCGCTTGATGTCGTTGGCGTTGGCGCCGGCGGTGATGTTCTTCAGGCCTTCGCTGAAGATGGACTCGGCGTAGATGGTGGCGGTGGTGGTGCCGTCACCGGCGTCCTTGGAGGCCTTGGAGGCGACCTCTTTGACCATCTGGGCGCCGAGGTTCTCGAAGGGGTCTTCGAGGGTGATCTCCTTGGCGACGGAGACGCCGTCCTTGGTGACGGTGGGTGCGCCGAAGGACTTTTCGAGGACGACGACGCGGCCCGAGGGGCCGAGTGTGACCTTGACGGCGTGTGCGAGCTTTTGGACGCCGCGGAGGATGCGTTCGCGGGCGTCGGCGTGGAAGGCGATGTCTTTGGAAGCCATGTGTGTATATCTCCGGATGTTGGGCCTTGCGGCCGGGTCGTTTGGGTTTGGGGCACCGGGTGCCGGGGTGTGCGCTTGTGGCGCTTGGGGTTAGCCGATTCTGATCCAGACAAGTTTCTCGGCGTCGATGATGAAGACGTGCTGGCCGTCGGTGACCTTGACCATGTGGTCCGCCTCGTCGGGGAGGAGCATGGCGTTGGGGACGACGCACTCGGGGGCGCTAGCGAACTGGAAGGCGGCGGCGCGTTTGCCGTCGAGTTCGGAGAGGACTTGTCGGAGTTGGTCGGTGTTCATGGGTAGGTATGGTGGGTAGGCACTCTGCGTGAGGCACTGGGCCGCGGGTGTGTCAGTCGATGATGGCGAGGATCTCGTCCTCGGACATGATGAGGAGCTCTTCGCCGTCGAGCTTGATCTCGGTGCCGGCGTAGCTGGAGAAGATGACGCGCTCGCCGACGGCGACGCCGAGGGGGATGCGGTCGCCGGTCTCGGTGTTGAGCTTGCCGTCGCCGATGGCCTCGACGATGCCGGTCTTGGGGCGGTCCTTGCTGGACTCGGGCAGGAAGATGCCGGCGGCGGTGACGGACTCGGCCTCGTCGCGGCGGACGATGATCTTGTCGTGCAGGGGGCGGACGGCGGTGGTGGACTTCTTGGCGGTCTTCTTGGTCTTGGTGGCGGTTGCCATTGGTGGACTCCTCTATCTAAGTGGTCTTGGGTTTTTGGATGCGGCCGGAGCGGGTGGCTCGGGCCGGGAACTGTGACTGTGGTTTCGGATTCGGGACCTGGGTTTGCGGGTCTCGGATGCGTGGTCGTTGGCTAGACGGCCCCTCCCGGCCAGCGGCCCTGGTAGTAGCGGGTGAGGCAGCGGCGGAGGACTTCGAGCAGACGCTCGAGGTCGGAGGCCGAGTGGGGTCGGTCGATGACGGCGAAGGCGCCGGCGCGGAGGGCGGCGTTGATCTCGCGGCAGTCTTCGCGGTGGCCCTTGCCGCGTTTGACGACGACGGTGGGCGGGGGCTGGTCGAGGCGGCGGAGGATCTCGAGAAGACGCGGGCCGCCCTCGGGGGCGTTGGCGGCGTCGGCGGAGGCGTCGAGGGGGAGGCCGAGATCGACGACGGCCATGTGGATGCGGTTGTGGCTGATGACCTGAGAGGCCTCGCGGCCGTTGTCGGCCCGGAGGGAGGCGATGCCCATGGGCTCGAGCAGGCGGGGGAGGCGGTCGGCCCAGGACTCGTCCTGCCAGCCGGCGTAGGAGAGGAGGAGATTGAGTCGGCCGGGGGTTTGGCCGGGTTTGGCGGAGGGCTGCGAAGTGGGCTGGGTCGTGGGCTTGGGCGCGGCGCTCCCCGAGCCCGGCTGGGGCTGATGGGGGGCGTCGGCGTGGAAGCGCACGTTGAGCATGGATGTCTATGGGCAAGTGGCGTGCCCGAGTTGGCGGGGCGGTGGGCCGGGTCCTTGGCGGTTTGGAGGCGGATGCGGGGTGGGCGGGGGTGCTGATTGACAGGGCGGGGGCTGACGGGTGGGCCGGGGGTGTCAATGTGGCAGGCGGGGCGGGGGCGTGCGGAGGTGTCGGGTGCCACTGGTCAACGGAGGCTTTGCGCGGCTGCACCGTGGTGCGAGGGCTCGGTCTCCCTCGATCCGCCGGCGCTACTTGGCACTGTCGCATCGGCTCTCCGGCTCGGGGCAGGCTCTCAGAGCAGAGCCTGACCCGTGGCACCCGGGGTCTCGGCACTGGGCTAGCGCCCAGTGGCACCGGGGGGACTCGTGGCACCGGGGCGGTTCGGGTAGAGTTGGGGCATGGACACTGCGATGTTGATCGTGTTGGGGGTGGCTGCGGCTGGGCTGGGGGGGCTGGCGGCGTGGCTCTGGCAGGGGCGGGCGCGGGAGGCTGCGGAGGCGGCGGCGGCGCGTCGGGAGATTGAGGAACTGGGGCGTGAGCTGGGGGCGGTGCGGGAAGCGGCGGCGGACGCGGCGGCGCGTGCGGCCGAGGACGCGGCGGCGATTCGTGCGCGGGCGGAGGCGTTGCAGCAGGAGCTGTCGGACCTGCGGGTGGTCGAGGCCCGGCTGCGGGAGGAGATCGGCTCTGCCGAGAGGGTGTTTGCCGAGCGTGAGCAGTCTTTGGCGCGGGAGCGGGCGGCGCTTGAGAAGCGGGTGGCGGAGCTGCGCGAGCAGATGGGTGAGACGTTCAAGGCGCTGGCGGGGGAGACGCTTCGGGTGACGGGGGATGAACTGCTCAAGCGGGCGAGGGCGCAGTTTGAATCGCAGCAGAAGGAGGACGAGGCGGAACTTGATAAGCGGCGCGTGGCGATGGAGCAGATGGTGCGGCCGATCAGTGAGACGCTCGCGGCGACGCGGGAGCGGCTGGAGTCGATCGAGAAGGCCAGGGGGGAGCAGTTCGCGTCGTTCCGCGAGCACATGGAGCTTGTGTCGGGCACGAGCGCGGCGCTGCGGGATGAGACGTCGCGGCTGACCAAGGCGCTGTCGCGGCCGGAGATCCGCGGGCAGTACGGCGAGATTCAGCTGCGCCGGGTCGCGGAGCTGGCGGGCATGACGAGCTACTGCGACTTCATGGAGCAGGCGAGCGTGCGGGATGACGAGGGGAACATGCTGCGGCCGGACATGGTGGTGACGCTACCGAACGACCGGGTGATCGCGGTGGATGCGAAGACGAACACGTTTGCGTATATCGAGGCGGTGAACGCCAAGGACGACGCGGAGCGGAACGCGCAGCTTGATCGGTTTGCGCGGCATGTGGCCGAGCAGGCCAAGAAGCTCTCGGACAAGCGGTATTGGGCGGCGTGGGAGGGGAGCCCGGAGTTTGTGGTGATGTTTGTGCCGGGGGATCACTTCATCGATGCGGCGCTGTCGCGGCGGCCGGAGATTCTTGAGCGTGCGGCGGAGTCCGGGGTGATTCTGGCGAGCCCGAGCACGCTGATCGGGCTGCTGCGGGCGGTGGCGGTGGGCTGGCGCGAGCACCGGCTGGCCGAGGAAGCGCAGGAGTTGTTTGCGTTGGGGCGCGAGCTGCACGAGCGGGCGGCGACGGCGTTTGAGCACGTGGCGAGCGTGGGCAAGGCGATCGACGCGGCGACGACACGGTACAACCGGATGGTGGGCTCGATCGAGACGAGGCTGATGCCGTCACTCCGGAAGTTTGAGGACGCGGGGGCCAAGAGCGCGAAGGTGCTGGAGGGGCCGGCGGAGATCGAGGTGGTGACGCGGCAGGTGCAGGCGTTGCCGCGAGGGGGGGACGGCGGGGCGTCGGATCGGGAGTAGGCGGGAAACCTGACCGGTGGCGGGCTGTAGACTGTCGAGACTGCAAGGAGACCGGTGACTATGCGCGCACTCAAGGTTGTGATGATCGGGTTGGTGTTGGGCGTTGGCGGGGCGCGGGCGGCGGCGCAGGACGGCGGCGCGGCCGGCGCGATCGCCGAGTTCCCCGACTTCCGCAGGATTGTGCAGGAGGCCAAGGAGCGGGTGTTTCCCGCGGTGGTCTACATCCGCGTGGTGAGCGAGAACACCGAGAGCGGGAAGCGCGAGCTGATGGAGTCGTCAGGCTCGGGCGTGATCGTCTCGGACGAGGGGCACGTGCTGACCAACTGGCACGTGGTGGAGAAGGCCCAGCGGGTGCGGTGTCTGCTCTCGGACGGGCGGCACGCCGAGGCGGAGGTGCTGGGGACGGACAAGGACACGGACCTTGCGGTCATCAAGCTGAAGATGGGCGAGGGGTTCGGGGCGATCCCGACGGCGGAGCTCGGGGACTCGGAGATCCTGCGCGAGGGCGACTTCGTGATGTCGATGGGTGCGCCGTGGGGCTTGGACCGGTCGGTGGCGATCGGGATCGTCTCGAGCACGAAGCGGTATCTCGACGGGGTGAGTGAGTACAGCCTGTGGATCCAGACCGACGCGGCGATCAACCCGGGCAACTCGGGCGGTCCGCTGGTGAACACGGCGGGTGAGATCGTGGGGATCAACACGCGGGGTTCGGCGGGGGCGGCGGACGGGCTGGGGTTCAGCGTGCCGACATCGACGGTGCGGGTGGTGATGCCGCAGCTGATGGAGGCGGGGCGGGTGACGTGGTCGTGGACGGGCTTGCAGCTGCAGGCGCTGAGCGACTTCAACAGGGACATGTACTTCCCGTACGAAGACGGGGTGATTGTGGCGGAGACCGACCCGGAGAGCCCGGCGCGGGAGGCGGGGTTTTTGGCGCGGGACCGGATCGTGAAGATCGGGGGGGAGTCGGTGACGGCGGCGCGGGTGAACGACCTGCCGGGGATCCGCAAGCGGCTGGGGTTGCTGGCCAAGGGCGAGGTGACGGAGGTCGAGGTGGTGCGCGGGGGCGAGCGGGTGGTGCTGGAGCTTGTGCCGCGGGAGAAGGGGGAGGTCGAGGGGCGGGAGCTGGCGCTGAAGCGGTGGGACTTTACGGTCAAGGCGATCAACCAGTTTGAGAACCCGGACCTGTACTTCTATCGCAAGGAGGGCGTGTTCGTCTACGGTGTGACGTGGCCGGGCAACGCGGCGACCGCGGGCCTGGCGCGGGGGGACATCCTGCTGAAGATCGATGGTGAGGATGTCGGGTCAATCGAGGATGTGCAGTCGTTGCACAAGAAGCTGGTGGCGGATGTGGAGGCCAAGCACCGGGTGGTGCTGAGCGTGATGCGTCGGGGGTTGTTGCGGCAGGTGGTGCTGGACTATCGGCGGGACCACGAGAAGGAGTAGGGATGGAGTTTCCCCTCGCTTGCGCGAGGGGCTCTAGAGGATGGGAGTAGGCAGAGGGTCCCCTCGCTTGCGCGAGGGGCTCTAGGGGTGAGGGACAGGAGTTTCCCCTCGCTTGCGCGAGGGGCGCTAGGGGTGAGGGACAGCACGCGGGGCTCGCGTGAGGAAGGGACAGCGAACATGAAGAACGTGACGCGGTTGGTCGTGATGCTGGCGGTGGTGGTCGGGTGTCTGGCGACGGTGCGGGCGCAGGGGGACGCGGAGAGTCGTGAGGGGGGGCTGGATGACGCGGCGCTCATCGACAAGGTGTCCCGCTCGGTGGTGATGGTGGAGCACACGTTCCGGTATGACCGGGGCGAGGCGCCGGAGCCGGAGCCGGCGGGGATGGCGTATCGCGGGGCCGAGGGGGACATGGACGGGGACTGGGCGTCGCTGATCTCGCAGGAGCGGGCCGAGGAGCGGATGGGGTTTGTGATCGCGCCGGATCTGGTGCTGACGGTTGATCCGTTGGTGCACGGGCGGTTTGTCGAGCGTATCGAGGTGCGCGATGGGGACCGGCGGATCGGCGCGGTGCCCGAGGCGTATGCGGTGAACGAGAATGCGGTGTTGCTGCGGCTGGACGAGCCGCTGCGGAACGCCGAGCCGCTGGAGTTTGACGCCGAGGCCGCGGGACCGCTGAAGGCGATCGCCGGGCGGCAGGGCAACAGCCGGTGGTGGCTGATGGCCAACGGGGTCGACGGCTCGACGATGATCGGCATGGGTGACGGGGCGGCGCGGTATCACGTGGTGCCGTGGCCGAGTCTGATTGTCGATGGCGAGGGGACGGCGGTCGGGGCGTGCTTTGACGGCGGGCTCGAGGTTGATGGTTCGTGGAAGGGGTCGCCGGCGGGATGGGAGTGGGTGAGTGCGGCGAAGATGGCGGCGCTGCTGAAGGATGTGGGGGCGAGGGCGGACGCGGTGCTGCCGCGGGTGGAGCTGCGGTTCCGGAGCCCGCGTCAGACGGCTGCGAGCCGTTGGCAGCAGGGTGAGGAGGAGTTCACCGAATGGAACGGGACGGGCGTGCTGCTGGGCGAGCGGGTCTTGGTTCTGGCGCAGCTGGCGCCGAAGGTGACGGCGAGGCTGGAGACGGCGCTTGTGCATCTGCCCGACGGGCGGGCGGTGCCCGCGGAGTTTGTCGGGAGCCTGCGCCGGTTCGGGGCGATGGTCGTGGAGTTGGACGGGGCGTCTGGTGTGGGGTCGGCGGTGCTCTCGCCGGAGGGGCTGCGGGAGTATGAGGACGAGCTGCTTGTGCGTTCGCAGGTGCGGGTGTTGGGTGAGAACCGGACGAGCTATGCGTGGCAGGCGCGGCTGGCGCGGATGATGACGGGGTATCGCGGGCGTGTGTACGGGCAGTTTGGCGATGTGTCGGCGGCGGGGACGAGCACGGGGGCGGGCAGCGACGGGCCGATGAGTTTCCTGTTCGACACGGAGGGCAGGCTGGTGGCTCTGCCGCTGATCGTGCGCAAGCGGGTGACGGACGCGGACTGGTCCGGGTATTCGCGGGGCGACTATCAGCCGACGGTGCTGGGCGCGGCCGACTTGGCGGAGATCCTCGCCGGCGACGACGCGTTTGATCCGGACAACCGCCCGCTGTCGGAGGCGGAGGAGAACCGGCTGGCGTGGCTGGGGGTCGAGCTGCAGGCGATGGACCCGGATCTGGCGCGGTTCAACAACGTGGCGGACCAGACCAGCGGCGGGATGACGGGCGGGATCGTGACGTATGTCTACGCGGGTTCGCCCGCGGCGAAGGCGGGGCTGGAGGTGGGCGACATCCTGCTGCGGCTGCACATCGACGGGCAGCCCCGGCCGCTGGACGTGCAGGTGAACCCGTACGACATGGGGTGGGGTGCGCAGTATCTGGAGGTGCTCGAGCAGATCGACCCGAGCGTGTACGACCGGGTGCCGCCGCCGTGGGGGAGCGCGGAGACGGCGCTGACGCGGGCGTTGACGGATGTGGGGTTTGGGACGAAGTTTCGGGCGGACGTGGTGCGAAATGGCGAGATGCTGGAGCCGGAGTTTGCGGTCGAGGAGGGGCCGGCGCACTTCGGGGCCGCGGCACGGTTCAAGAGCGCGGGGCTGGGGCTGACGGTGCGCGACCTGACGTACGAGGCCCGGCGGTTCATGCAGCGCGCGGCCGATGAGGCGGGGGTCGTGGTCGCGAAGGTGGAGGCCGGCGAGCGTGCGGCGGTGGCGGGTGTGAAGCCGTTTGAGCTGATCGTGGCGGTCAACGACGAGCCGGTGCACAACGTGGAGGAGTTTGAGGCCGCGATCGCCGGGGGCGGCGAGCTGCGGCTGAGCGTGATGCGGATGCACCTGGGGAGGATTGTGCGGGTGACGTTGCCGGAAGGGGAGGCGGAAGAAGCGACGGAGTAGCGCAGCGACGCAGCGACGGAGGGGCAGACACCGGCAAGAACGCCGGGGCTTCGGTGCCACGGGGGTGGCGGGCGTGGTTGGAGGCGCACGCGGTGTGTCTCGACACACGGCCAGCGCGGCTTGAGGAAACCTTGGCGGGATTCGAGGAATTGCCGTCGCGGCTGGAAAAACGGTCGTGCCGGATCGAGGAAACGCGGCCGCGCATCGAGGAAATGTCAGCGCGGCTGGATGCGCACACGCCGAACAGGGTGCCACTGGACAGAGTCCGGTGCGGGGGGCTGGCACTCCACCGAAGATCGTCGTGGTTCCGCACTGGGCTGGCGCCCAGTGGCACCGGAGAGTCACCGCACCGCCTAGAAGGCGGTGCCACGGGTCCGGTCTCATTGCCCCGGGGTCAGCTGCGCATACCCCACCCCTTGGGCGGGGTGTCGGCGGTTTCGCCGACGATGGTCATCTGGGCTCCGGCGGAGCGGAGCTGGTCGATCTGGCGTTGGCCGATGCGGGTGGTGAGGGTGACTGTGGAGTCGTCGTTGTAGCGGCGGTCGAGGACGTCGGCGCGGTTCTCGATGGTGTGGACGGTCTTGGCGTCGGCGAGGGGGACGGTGATCTCGAGCTCGCGGATCTGGCCCTGCACGGCGTCGCGGACGAGGTCGGCGAGGGCGGCGCCGCCGCGGAGCAGGCCCTCGTCGTCGCCGGGCAGGGCGGAGATGACGAGGGCGTCGGGGTGGTTCTGCTGCCAGACGAGCAATTCGGCGTTGTCCTTGAGGCGGTCGGCCTTGTTGAGGAGCAGGACGCGGCGGGGCTCGGGGGCGGCTTCTGCCCCACTCCTGCCGGCGCCGCCGTCGGCGAGGCGCTTCTCGGCGCGGGCGACGTCCTCGAAGACGTCGTCGAGGGTTTTGAGGACGGTCTCGAGGTGCATCTCGGCGGCCGGGTCGGCCAGGTCGAGCACGATGAGGAGGAGGTCGGCGTGGGTGGCCTCTTCGAGCGTGGCGCGGAACGAGGCGATGAGGTGGTGCGGCAGGTCGCGGACGAAGCCGACGGTGTCGGAGAGCATGACGCGGAGGCCGCCGCCGAGGTCCCACTCGCGGGTGCGGGTCATGAGCGTGGCGAAGAGGCGGTCGTCGGCGTAGGCCCCGCCTTGGGTCAGCGCGTTGAAGAGGGTGCTCTTGCCGGCGTTGGTGTAGCCGACGAGGCCGACGGTGAAGTGGTCGTTCTTGCGGGCCTGGACCTCGCGGCGCTTGCGGGCCTGGATGGTCGCCAGCTCGGCCTGGAGGATGGACTTGCGCTTCTGGACGAGTCGGCGGTCGATCTCGAGCTGCTGCTCGCCGGGGCCTCGCGTGCCGACGCCGCCCGCGGCCGCGCCGCCGGCGATGCGTTCGAGGTGGCCCCACATGGCGCGGAGACGGGGGAAGGTGTATTCGAGCTGGGCGATCTCGACCTGGATCTTGGCGGCGTGGGTGGTGGCGCGGGTGGCGAAGATGTCGAGGATGAGCTCGGAGCGGTCGAGGACCTTGCGGTTGGTGACCTTCTCGATGTTGGCGATCTGCTTTGGCGAGAGGTCGTGGTCGAAGATGATGACCGAGGCGTCGAGCCGCTCGGCGAGCTCGGCGAGGTCGCGGAGCTTGCCGGAGCCGATGTAGGTGCCGGCGACGGGGCGTTCGAGGCGTTGCTCGAGCTCGCCCACGACGACCGCGCCGGCCTGCGCGGTGAGGGCCGCGAGCTCGCCGAAGGGGTCGGCGGGGTCGTAGCGGGACTCGGGCAGGCGGACGGCGGCGAGGACGGCGCGTTCGGCCTTGACGTCGATGGTGGTGCGTTCGGTGGGTGGTGGCATGTGTTGGGGGAGTTTAGGGGGCGATTGTGAGTGAGGCGGGCTGCGGCGGGCCGGGACGGTCTGAATCGGGATAAGGCGATCAGGGGCGGGGGGCGGCACGTACAATGGGTGAGAACCCAAAGGACGGCGGTGCGCCCGGAGGCGGGTGGTGCGGCGAAGATGAGGAGCGTGCGGCGTGAAGCGATCGAGACTGGTTTTGCAGGTGGCGTTGCTCGGGATCCTGGGCGTGGCGGTGCTGGGATCGACGCTGCGGATCGCGCAGATGGGGGACGGCTACCGGTTCTTCGACCCGTTGGTGGAGGTCAAGCACCTGCTGGACACGCGGGCGTACCGGCCGGCGGAGGCGCAGGAACTGCAGAACGCGGCGATCATCGGGATGGTCGAGGCGGTGGGCGATGACTACACGATCTATGTGCCGCCGGCCGAATCGACCGACTTTGAGAAGCAGCTGATCGGGGAGTATGTCGGGATCGGCGCGGCGGTGAACGTGGAGGATGGGTATCTGACGATCGTGACGCCGCTGGACGGCTCGCCGGCGATCCGGGCGGGGATCCACGCGGGCGACAAGATCGTGGAGATCGAGGGCGAGAGCACGCTGGGCAAGACGCTGGATGAGAACATCGAGCTGCTGATGGGCGAGCCGGGTGTGCCGGTCAACGTGCTGGTGGAGCGCGAGGGCGAGCGGTTCGAGGTGGAGATCGTGCGCGACCGGATCAACACGGTGCAGGTCAAGGGGATCGAGCGGCGGGGCGAGAACGACTGGCGGTTCATGCTCGATGAGGAGCGAAAGATCGCCTACATCTGGCTGACGCAGTTCACTCCGGGGTGTGCGGCCGAGGTGCGGGATGCGCTCAGGCAGGTGGGCGCGGATGCCGGCGGGCTGAACGGGCTGATCTTTGATTTGCGCTGGAACCCCGGCGGCGTGCTGACCGAGGCGGTGGCGCTGGCGGACATGTTCCTGGACGAGGGCGTGGTGGTGACGACGCGCAGCCGCGACGGGGACGAGGACGTGGACCGGGCGACGAGCGCTGGGACGCTGCCGGACTTCCCGGTGGTGATCCTGCTGAACCGGTTCAGCGCTTCGGCGAGCGAGGTGTTCTCGGGCGCGCTGGTGGACCACGACCGGGCGGTGGTGCTGGGCGAGCGGAGCGTGGGCAAGGGGAGCGTGCAGAGCGTGATCCCGATCCCGAGTGCTCCGGGCGCGGTGCTGAAGATCACCGACCGCAACTACTACCTGCCGAGCGGGCGGAGCATCCAGCGGACGGACGAGTCGGCGGTGTGGGGCGTGGACCCGACGGAGGGGTTCTACGTGCCGCTGACGCTGGAGGAGACGCGCGAGGTCGTGCGGGCGAGACAGGAAGAGGACATCATCCGGGACGACAACGGCAGCTCGCACGCCGGCTCGCGGGTGTCGGATCCGGACTGGATCGAGACGGAGCTGCGCGATGTGCAGCTGGCCGGGGCGCTGCGGGCGATCGTGGCGAAGATCGAGACCGGGGAGTGGCTGAAGCCCGGCGGCGATCAACCGGTGGCGCGGGCCGCGGCCTCGGCGGAGCTCAAGCGGCTGGTGGACGGGCGCGAGCAGCTATTGCTCGAGCTTGAGCGGATGCAGCGGCGGATCAGCGCGATCGAGGACGGCACGGACATGGCGTCGGAGGATGTCATCACGGATCTGTGGCCGGACGAGACGGTGGTGACCGGCGGCACGCTCGAGGTGCGGGACGCGGAGGGCAACGTGATCGCGGACCTGACGATCCCGAGCGAGTCGCTCGAGCGCTGGCTGATCGGCGCGGGGTTTGAGCCGAAGCCGTGAGCGCGGACTCTTGCGGCATGCTGATCCTCGGGATCGAGACTTCGTGTGACGAGACGGCCGCGGCGGTGGTTCGCGGCGTGCCGGGCGATCGGTGCGCGGTGCTGTCCAGCGTCGTCGCGTCGCAGCACAACCTGCACGAGGAGTACGCGGGGGTCGTGCCGGAGATCGCCAGCCGCGCGCACGTGGAGGCGATCCTGCCGGTGGTGCGGAGCGCGGTTCGCGAGGCGGGGGTCGGGCTCGGGGAGATCGGCGCGGTCGCGGTCGGGCATCGGCCGGGGTTGGTGGGGTCGCTGCTGGTCGGTGTGTCCGCGGCGAAGGGGTTGGCGTGGTCGTTGGGTGTGCCGCTGGTCGGGGTGGACCATGTGCATGCGCATCTGTATGCGGGGCTTTTGGAGAGTGAGGTCGCGGGGGGAGAGCACTGGGCTTCGCCCAGTGGCACCGTAGATGATGTGTTTCCGGCGCTTGGGCTTGTCGTGTCGGGCGGGCACACGTCGCTGTATGTGATGCGGTCGCCGATCGAGATGAAGCGGGTCGGGGCGACGATTGATGATGCGCTGGGCGAGGCCTTTGACAAGGCGGCGACGGTGCTGGAGCTCGGGCACCCGGGCGGGCCGAACCTCGACAGGCTCGCGTCCAGCGCGGGGGCGAACGACCGGGCGGTGAAGCTGCCGATCTCGCGGCTGTCGCGGGACTCGCTCGATATGTCGTTTTCGGGGCTGAAGACGGCGCTGCTGTATGCGGTGCGGGGCATGCCGGGGCGGGGGACGCACGGGCCGCAGGGGTATGAGCGGCGGAGCGAGGACCTGGGTGATGACGAGCGGCGGGATCTGGCGGCGAGCTTTCAGAAGGCGGCGGTGGACGCGGTGATGCTGAAGCTGGGGCGG
The DNA here is from genome assembly GCA_043100935.1 of Phycisphaerales bacterium JB054. Lineage (GTDB taxonomy): Bacteria > Planctomycetota > Phycisphaerae > Phycisphaerales > UBA1924 > PNC22. The sequence goes on along the minus strand of JBICHP010000006.1, from coordinate 148,797 downwards.
GCGCTGGACCGGTTTGACGAGCTGGCGGGCGAGCCGTGCCGGGCGGTGCTGACGGGGGGCGGGGTGACAGCGAACTCGCTTTTGCGCGCGCGGCTGGTGGCGATGGGTGAGGAGCGGGGAGTGCCGGTGGTGCTGCCGCCGATGGCGTTGTGCGTGGACAACGCGGCGATGATCGCGGGGCTGGGACACGAGTTGCTGCGTGCCGGGCGGGTCGCGGACATGACGCTGGCGCCGGTGCCGACGACGGCGTGCTAGGCTCAGGACATGAAGCGGATGACCCCCCCACTGTGTGCGTTGCTGACTGTGTGTGCCTGCGCCCTCGGGCAGGCGGTGCCGACGGAGGGTGGTGCGGGGGCTGTGCCGGAACGTGGTGCGGGCGATGGCGCGGTCTCGCTGGCGGAGCTGTATGAATCGCGGGAGCTGCTCGGGTTTGGGCTGATGGTGAGCCGCGAGTTTGTGGCCGAGCGGCCGGCGTTGCTGGATCGGGTGTTGTTGCAGCTTGAGGCGGATCTGGACGAGGTGGTGCATCTTTTGCCGGAGGCGGCTCTGGCGGCGGTGCGTCGGACGACGATCTGGATCGAGCTGCGGGGGGCGACCAACGGCGGGATGAGCGGGCGGGGGATGTGCTGCCACTGGTCGGCGGACTGGCTGGAGTCGGTGGGTCTGCCGCGAGAGAAGGCGGGCGGGGTGGAGATCCTGAACCCGGATGACTTTGTCGAGTGGCGTCGGACGCAGCCGTACATGGTGCTGCACGAGTTGGCGCACGCGTACCACCGGATGATCGGGCCGGATCTGCCGGAGCTGGTCGGGGCGTACGAGGGGGCGATGGAGGCGGGGCTGTACGACGAGGTGGCGCGGAACAGTGTCGAGGGGGATACAACCGTGCGCGCGTACGCGGCGACGAATCACCACGAGTATTTTGCGGAGCTGACCGAGGCGTACTTTGCGCTCAACGACTTTGCGCCGTACACGCGGAAGCAGTTGGCGGCGGTAGACCCGGCGGGGCTGGCGATGGTCGAGCGGCTGTGGACGATGTCGGCCGACGAGATCGCCGAGCGAGTCGCGGCGGCCGGGATGATGGGCGAGGAATGACACGCAGCGGCGCGGGTTCTGGCGACGGGGCGGGCTGGCGGGAGAGTCTCCACCCGGCGGGGCTGGAGGATGTGGAGTTGCTCGGCCAGTGCGAGCTGGTGCGCGGGCGGACCAGCGGGCCGGGCGGGCAGCACCGCAACCGCGTGGCGACGGAGGTGGTGCTCAACCACCGGCCGACGGGTCTGGTCTCTCGGGCGGGCGAGCGGCGGAGCGCGGAGACGAACAAGCAGGTCGCGGTCGGGCGGATGCGGTACGTGCTGGCGGTGGAGTTCCGCACGGGCGTGCCGGCGGGCGAGGCGCGCACGGAGCTGTGGGCGCGGCGGTGCGGGAAGAGCGGGCGGATCGTCTGCTCGGCGCAGCACCGGGACCACGCGACGATGGTGGCCGAGGCGCTGGACGTGATCGCGGCGTGCGGGTGGGACACCAAGCGGGCGTCGGTGCGGCTGTGCTGCTCGCAGACGCAGTTGGTGCGGATGCTGGCGGATCATCCGCCGGCGCTTGTGAAGTTGAATGAGGAGCGGGAGAGGCGGGGGATGCGGGCGTTGCGGGGGTGAGGGGGGGCGGGGGGTGCGTCGCTTCTTCCGCGTGCTTACGCACTCGGCTCTGGTTCAACGGAGCCGCGAGGGTGACCTCGCGGAAGGGGGTGGGCGGCGCGGTGAAACGTCAGGACCCCTTCCGCGTGCTTACGCCCGCGGCTCTTTTGGGGGCCAGGGGTCGTCGGGGCCGAGTTGGAGTGATTCGAAGAGCGGACCGAGGTGGGGCGTGAAGTTGCGCCAGCGGCCGATCGACGAAGTGTAGGTCGGGCGGCGGACCTGGTCGGTGCTGGCGGTGATGACGTCGCGCTTGGTCTCCCAGAAGCGGAGGCACGCGTCGTTCCACTCGAGGCCGAGGAAGTCGATGAGTGCGCGCGCATACTGCTCGATGTCCTCGACACCCTCCTCGTAGCTGGCTTTGAAGATGGGCAGGTCGAGGGTGTTGTGCCAGTGGGCCATCAGGCGTTCGTGGGCGCGGAAGTAGCGGCCGAGGTGGGTGAGGTCGCCGGAGAAGGGCTGGCTGTTGGCGCCGCCGAAGTATTTGGTGAAGCAGGAGAGGCAGACGTCGCGCGGGTCGCGGATGCACTGGATGACGCGGGCGTGCGGGAAGAGTGTCTGGATGAGGCCGAGGTGCAGGAAGTTCTGCGGCAGCTTGTCGGAGAAGCGCTTGGCGCGGGGGGCCGGGGCGGTGATGAGCTTCTGGGCGTGCTGCGATGCGCGGTCGACGATGGGCTGGGTGAGGGCGTCGGCGCGGGCGAGGGTGTTGGGGTGGTCGGGCGTGGGGAGGAGGAGTTCGCGGGCGACGCCGGTGACGACGTTGAGCTCGCCGCCGCCGTAGACGTCGGGGTGGGAGGCGATGATCTGTTCGACCAGCGACGTGCCCGAGCGGGGCATGCCGACGATGAAGACGAGTTGCTCGGACTTTTTGCCCTTCGCGCGGGGGAGCCTGGCGAGGCGCTCCTTGCTCCAGACGGTCATGATGTCGGTGATCGCGGCGTCGTGCTCGGCGGGGCGGAAGACGGTGTTTCGGAGGCGGTTGCCGGTCGCGAAGTGCTGCCACGCGGCCTCGTAGTCCTTGAGCTTCTCGGCGACCGCGCCGAGGTGGAGGTGGACGGGGGCGGCGAGCTGCGGGTTGATGCCGGGTTTGGTGAGCGCGCGCTCGAGGATGTTGCGGGCTGCTTCGGGCTTGTTGTTGGCGCTGAGGAGTTGGGCATAAACGACGAGGATCTGCGGGTGGTCGCAGCCCCGGTCGATGAGCGGCTTAAGCCGGGCGAGGCCCTCGTCGATGTCGCCCCGGAGGAAGCAGATGTCGCCGACGAGCTTGGCGCTGGCGATGTTGTTGGGGTCGAGGGTGAGGCCTCGTTCGGCGGCGGCGCGGGCGTCGTCGAGGCGGTTGAGGCCCCGGTAGATGAGCGCCTGGAGGGCGAAGAACTCGGGGATCGTGTCGTTGAGGCGGATGGCGGCGCGGGCGGCCTGGAGCGCGGGTGCGAAGTCGAGCGTGGCGTGGAGGGCGAGGGCGAGGTGGTAGTGCAGGCGGGGGTCGGCGGGGTCTTGAGCGATGAGCTCGCGGTAGGTGCGGATGGCGCCGTCGTGGTTGTTGGCGGCCTCCATGCGGAGGGCGGCCTGGACGCGTTGGAGCTTTTGTTGCGGGGGGATGGGCATGGGGTGGGGATCAGGACGTAGCGGGGAGTGCGGTGTGGTTGACAGTCGGCACTGTGCGGGGAGTGTCGAGCTCCTTCCGCGTGCTTACGCACTCGGCTCTGTCGGAGCCGCGAGGGTGACCTCGCGGAGGGGGTGTGCGACGGGAGGGGGTCGAGCAGATTCCCTGATCATTCGCGTGCGGAGATGCGACGGAGCGTAGAACGAGATTTGCCGGGTGGGTCACATGCCTCTGCAATGCCTGGGCTCCTTCCGCGTGCTTACGCACTCGGCTCTTTTCGGGGCCAGGGGTCGTCGGGGCCGAGCTGGAGTGATTCGAAGAGCGGGCCGAGGTGTGGTGTGAACTTGCGCCAGCGGCCGATCGAGGAGGTGTAGGTCGGGCGGCGGACCTGGTCGGTGCTGGCGGTGATCACGTCGCGCTTGGTCTCCCAGAAGCGGAGGCATGCGTCGTTCCATTCCAGGCCGATGAAGTCGATGAGGCTGCGGGCGTACTTCTCGATGTCCTGCACGCCCTCTTCGTAGTAGGCCTTGAAGATGGGGAGATCGAGGGTGCGGTGCCAGTGGGCCATGAGGCGTTCGTGTGCGCGGAAGTAGCGGCCGAGGTGGGTGAGGTCGCCGGAGAAGGGCTGGCTGTTGGAGCCGCCGAAGAGCTTGGTGTGGCAGGAGAGGCAGACATCGCGTGGGTCGCGGATGCACTGGATGACGCGGGCCTCGGGGAAGAGGAGCTGGATGACGCCGAGGTAGAGGAAGTTCTGCGGCAGCTTGTCGGAGAAGCGTTTGGCGCGGGGGGCCGGGGCGGTGATTTGCTTCTGGGTCTTCTGGGCGACGCGGTCGATCGTGGCCTGGGTGATCGCCTCGACGCGGGCGAGGACCGTGGGCTCTTTGAGGGTGGGCACGACGAGGTCGCGGGCGGCGTTGTTGACGAAGTTGAGCTCGCCGCCGCCGTAGACGTCGGGGTGGGAGGCGATGATCTGCTCGACCAGCGACGTGCCCGAGCGGGGCATGCCGACGATGAAGACCAGTTGCTCGGACTTCTTGCCTTTGGCGCGGGGGAGTCTGGCGAGGCGTTCCTTGCTCCAGACGGCCATGGTGTCGGTGATGGCGGCGTCGTGGAGCTGGGGGTTGAAGACCGTGCCGCGGTGCTGGTTGCCGATGACGATGTGCTTCCAGGCGGTCTCGTAGTCCTTGAGCTTTTCGGCGACGCTGCCGAGGTGGAGGTGTGCCCAGGAGGCGGCGCGGCTGTTGATGTCGGGCTGGGCGACGGCGCGTTCGAGGACGGCGCGGGCCTCCTCGCTCCGGTCGCCGGCCGAGAGGAGCTGGGCGTAGACGACGAGGAACTGGGGGTTGGCGCAGCCCTGATCGTAGAGCGGCTGCATGAGGGCGAGGCCCTCCTCGATGTCGCCCCGGACGTGGTAGATGTCGCCGAGGATCTCGATGCTGGAGATGTTGTTGGGGTCGAGGGCGACGCCGCGTTCGGCGGCGGCGCGGGCGTCGTCGAGGCGGTTGGACGCGCGGTAGATAATGGCCTGGAGGGCGAAGAAGTCCGGGACGGTGTCTTTGAGGCGGATGGCGTTGCGGATCGACTGCATCGCGGGGCCGAACTCGAGCATGCCGACGAGGGTGTGGGCGAGGTGGTAGTGGAGCCCTGGGTCGTTGGGGTCCTGGGCGATCAGTTCGCGGTAGAGCTTGACCGCGCCCTCGGGGTTGTGGGCGGCCTCCATCCGCTGTGCGGCCTGGACGCGCTGGATCTTCTGCTGCATGGGGATAGCCATGCGGCAAGGCTAGCAGGGAGACGGTGTGCCCGTCGGCGGCGCGGCCCGCCCGCGAGCGACGCGCCGGGGCTTACCAGCGTTCGTCGTCGGTCTGCGGCAGGAGCGGCGAGACCTCGGTCCCGACGCCGTTGATCGTGGTGCCGCCCTGCACGTTGTGCCGCGTGAACGGCAGGAAGCTCTGGGGGAAGATGGGCGGGGTGGCGCTGGCGTCGTCGAGTGCCTCGAGGTGGAGGGCGGAGAGCTGGACGTCGAGGGCCTTGATGTTGTCGGTGAGCTGGTCCATGGTGCGGGCACCGATGATGGTGCTGGCGACGCCGCAGCGCTGCTGGACCCAGGCGAGGGCGACCTGCGCGGGGGTGGCGTTGACATCGCCGGCGACCTTGAGGAGGGTGTCAACGATGTTGAGGTTGTGGTCGGTGAGGTGGTTCTTGACCCACTCGCCGCGGCCGGGCTCGATGGAATCCTTGTTGGCGCGGGTGTACTTGCCGGTGAGGACACCGCTCTTGAGGGGCGACCACGGCGTGACGCCCATGCCGAGCTCGCGGGCCATGGGCAGCAGCTCGTTCTCGACGGTGCGTTCGGCGAGGGAGTACTCGATCTGCAGGGCGATGATGGGGGCGTAGTCGCGGAAGGAGGCGAGGGTCTGGGCCTGGGCGCACTTCCACGCGGGGGTGTCGGAGAGGCCGATGTAGCGGACCTTGCCGCTGGTGACGAGGCCGTCGAGTGCGCGCATGGTCTCGTCGATGGGGGTGAGGTGGTCCCAGAAGTGCATCCAGTAGAGGTCGATGTAGTCGGTCTGGAGGCGGCGGAGGGACTCTTCGCAGGCCGCGATCATGGACTTGCGGTGGGCGCCGCCGCCGTTGGGGTCGCCGGGGAACATGTTGCTGAGGAACTTGGTGGCGATGACGAGGCGGTCGCGGCGGGCGGGGTGCTTGCCGACGTGGTCGCCGATAATCTTCTCGGAGTGGCCCTTGGTGTAGATGTTGGCGGTGTCGAGGAAGTTGCCGCCGGCGTCGATGTAGGCGTCGATGATGGCCTGGGAGTCTTCGACCGAGGAGCCCCAGCCCCATTCGTGGCCGAAGGTCATGGTGCCCAGACAGAAGGGGCTGACGCGGAGGCCGGATCGGCCGAGGGTGGTGTAGTGGTTGAGGGGCATGGGGGTGTCTCCGAATGTGTGAGTGGGACTGTAGACTCATCGAGATCGTGTGTGAACCGCTCGGGCGTGACGGCGAGGGGCCGGCATGCTGCACAATGTTTGGGAAGGTGTGTGTGCCGTCGCATGAGCCCCTTGAGGCCCCGTGGTGTGGTTCGAGACGATGCCGGTCGGCCGTGTGAGGTCGTGCCGGTGGCGGAGCTGCACACCGACGAGCGGCGGGTGGACGCGGCGTTTGCGTCGATGACCGATCGGTGCGGGCGGGCGTGGATCGCGGCAACGAGCTCCAAGGCGGTGTTGGCGGTGGCGGCGCTCGTGCCGGGTGTCGGGCTTTTCCTGTACGTCATCATCAAGCCCAACGTCCCGTTCTGGTTTGCGATGCTGCTCTGGCTGGTCCCGCTGGCGATTTTCGGAGGGTGGCGAGCGCGGCGGAATCGGGGGCGGGTCGCGCAACGGGTCGCCGACATCCTGCTGGCCGACGGGCTCTGCCCGGGGTGCCTCTACAACCTCGCGGCCCTGCCCGAGGAAGACGGGCTGGTGCGGTGCCCGGAGTGCGGGGGCGGGTGGTCTGCGTCACGGATCGTGCGACGCCACGAGTTCGTCGTTCGGGCCGAAACGGAGATCGAACGTCAGAAGCGCTGGTGGCGATCGATGGGCGGGATCGACGCGTGGGGGCCGACGCGGATCACCGACGACCGGGACCAGACGCGGCCGATCGTCAGCGGCCGGCTCCGGCAGCAGATCCGGGTCGCGACGGGTGAACGGCGCGAACGGCTGCTCGCGGCCGGACGCGAGACCGGGCGGGAGCAACGCGTCGGGCGGTGGCTCGTTGCGGGCTTCTTCGGCCTCGTGTACGCGGCGGTGTCCGTCTCGGTGCTGAAGTCGGGTGTGGCGGCCGGCTCGCCGGCCCTGAGCGCGCTGCTGGGGCTCTTCATGGTGTGGGTGACGGTGTCCATGCCGATGATGATCGTGCGGAGCAACATGGGCCTCACGGCGCCCCGCGTGCGCGAGGCGATGCTCCGGCACTCGATGTGCCCGTCTTGCGGGTTTGATCTGGACGCTGCGCGCGGGGAGGACGGCCTGGTGGAGTGTGGCGAGTGCGGGGCGGGGTGGCGTGACTCGGCCGGTGCCGGGGAGACACGGCGCTGATGGCGCGGCTCACCGGTCCAACCATCGTCGATGACTCGGGTGAGGCTCGCGGGGTCGTGCGCCGGAGCTCGCTGCGGTCTGATGACCGCATGGCCGACCCGGTCTTCGCCGAGATCGTGGCCAACGCGGACGCGGCGGGTGAGGCGTTGGGGATGCCGACGGCGGAGTTGGTGCTGGGGTTTGTCGGGGTGATCGGGGCGAACGTGATGCATCTGGTCATGCTGGGGGCGATGGGGCCGCGGACGCCCTCGGCGCTGGTGTTTGTGGTGTGGGTGGCGGCGACGGCGGTGCTGGTGTTGGTGGCGCGGAGGCGGCGGCTGCGTCGGGCGGCGCGGGATGTCGCGGACATCCTGCTGCACAACGGGCTGTGCGCGGCGTGTGCCTACAGCCTGCGGGGGCACTACGGCGAGGGCGGGGTCGTGGTGTGCCCGGAGTGCGGGGCGGCGTGGCGGGAAGAGCGGGTGGTGCGGCGGCACGCGTTTGGCGGGCTCGGGCGGGGGAGGGAGGAGTAGCGCCGGAGCGGCATCCGGTGGAGGTCGCGGGTGCCACGGGTCAGACGCGGCTTTGGGCGGCTGCCCCGTGCGGCTAAGCCTCCACGCACGGGGCAGTCCCGCAGAGCCGGGCCTGACCCGTGGCACCCTACGCAATGAACTACTTGTGTGGCATGCCCACGCTTCGTGGGCATGTTTCCAAACCTCAGCATGCTGCACAACACCATGCCCACGAAGCGTGGGCATGCCACACGAGCTGCCGTTAGCCGCCGACGCGGTGGATGCCGGTGGCGCGGATCGTGAGGACGTCGTTGTTGGGGCGGGGGCCGACGGTGCCGACGACGATGACCTCGTCGAGGGCGTTGAGGCCCGCGGCGATGGGGTCGGTCTCTATGGTCGAGCCGTCGGAACCAACGATCTGGATGGTCGCGCTGTTGGCGGTGATGCTCTCCTGCGTCTCGCAGCAGTAGTCCCACGGGGTGGCGCAGTGGTCCTCTTCCATGTCGGCGCAGCTGGGGACCTCGAGGTCCATCACGAGAAAGACGGGGCTGTCGGAGGTGATGGGCTTGGAGCGGCCGCCGATGCGCGCGCGGATGGTGATGGCGTCGCCCTCGGCGGCGGAGGCCTTGGCCTCGGCGACGGAGACCGCCTCGCCGGAGGGTGCGCCGGTGAGGACCCACGCGGCCTTGGTGGAGGTGGTGCTGGTGGCGCCGGCGGTGGTGTCTTCGGACTTGCTGCACCCGGCGACGGTCATGAGCGTGAGGGCGCACGAGGCGGCGGTGAACAGCGTGATGGACTTGATGGTGGTCTTGCGGTGCATGGTGGACTCCTTACTGATGGGAACGGATGGTAACGGGTCGGCGCGGTGTTGCGCGTGGATTCAGTGCGATTTGAGCGCCTCGGTGATGGGCAGACGCAAACAGCGGACGGCGGGCGGGATGGCCCCGATGCACCCGACGATGAGCCCGGCGAGCAGCCCCGCGAGCACGACCGGCGGGTCGATGATGATGGCGAAGGCGCCCATCGAGAAGCGGACGGCGAGGCCGTCGATGAACGCCAGACCGGCGACGACGCCGATCAGCGCGCCGCACGCCGCGGCGAAGACCGACTCCTCGGTGAGGCTCATGAGGATGGCGGCGCGGGTGAAGCCGAAGGACTGGAGCGTGCCGACCTCGCGTACGCGTGCGGCGAACGCGGCGTACATGGTGTTGAGCCCGCCGAGGATGCCGCCGGTGGCGATGAGGGCCGCGGTGACGAGGACCATGATGCGGATGGGTGCGTAGAACGCGGCGATCGAGGCGTAGTACTCCTGCTCGGGGATCGCGGTGATCTCGAGGTCGAGTCGGGTCTTGGCGAAGACGTCGACATCGACGAAGCTCGCGGTGTCGAGCGTGACGATGACGCAGGAGAGCGTGGTCTCGCGGTTGGTCGCGATCTGCAGGTCGGTGACGGGCAGCCAGATCTCGGCGTCCATGACGGTGTTGGGCGCGCGGAAGCGACCGACGATGGTCCAGTCGCGGTCGTCGAAGTAGAGCGTCTTGCCGACGGCGAGGCGGCTGTCGGGCACGCCGAGGCGCGTGGCGGCGAGGTCCCCCACCATCAGCTCGTCCTCGCCGGGGCGGGGCGGGCGGCCCTCGACGATCTCGACCTCCGGATGGACGAGCAGGGCGACGGGGCGGACACCCCGCATGACGGCCGGGAGGTCCTCGGTGCTTGCTGCGGACTCGCGGACGGGGAGCGCGGCGTGGATCTCGGGCGAGGCGTAGATGACGCCGGCCTGTTGCATGAGGCCGGGGATGCTCGCGGCGGCGTGTCCGGCGACGCCGGCGTCGATCTGTGAGCGCTCGACGCCCTCCTCGCTGCCGGTGCTGAGGATCATGACGTTTTCGTGGAGGCCGGCGTGGCTGGTGAGGGAGAGCTGCATCCCTCGGACGAAGCCGCCCGACGCGAGCACGAGCAGCACGACCAGCGACGAGCCGAGCAGGGACGCGCCGAGGCGGACCCGGCTTCGGCCGAGGTTGCGGACGGCGTATTGGAAAGGGAGTTGTCGCACGGGTATCTCGGTGTGGTTGCGGTGTCGATCAGGCGGCGCGGAAGCAGGCGGCGATCTCGCGGCGTGAGGCCTGCCAGGCGGGGACGAGGCCGGCGATGATGCCGATCGTGCCGCAGACGAGCAGGCCGGTGACCAGGAGTTGCCACGAGGCGACAACGGGGATGGTGATGCCCTCGACGGAGAGGGCGAACGAGCCGAATCGGGCGACGCCGAAGGCGGCCGCGGCGCCGATGAGCCCGCCGATGAGCGCGAGGGCGACGCCTTCGAGGATGATGAGCATGGCGACGAGGGGGCCGGAGTAGCCGAGGGTCTGGAGGACGGCGTGCTCGGCGATGCGGCTCTGGACGCTGAGGACGATGGCGTTGGCGACGAGGGCGAGGACGGCGGCGAGGCAGCCGAGGCCGAGCCAGCGGGCGAAGCCGACCAGCTCGATGATGTCGTCGGCGATGCGCATGACGAAGGCTTTTTCGGGGAACGTCGCGGTGGGGTCTTGGGCGCTGACGAAGGTCTCGTCGATCTGCGCGGAGATCGACTCGAGCATCGAGGCGTCGGCGACCTTGACGTTGAACTGGGTAACGATGCCGAGCTGGTCGCGCCCGGCGAGCTGGACGAACTCGAGGGCGGTGTAGGCGGTGTTGAGGTCCTGCGGGTCGTCGGAGCGGATGACGCCGGCGATGTAGGCGGTGATGCCCGCGGCGTCGAAAGTCATGCCGGGCTTGAGGTTGCGGCGGTTGGCGAGGGACTCTCCGACCAGGGCGGCGTCGGTACGGCGCTTCCAGTCGTCGAACGAGCCGGAGACCAGACGGAGATCGTCGCCCCGCTCGCGGAGGAAAGCGTCCTTGGGCACGCCGCGGAAGGTGACGACGTCGAGGCTGGTGCGGCAGTTGGAGACGACGACCTTGACGGGGATCGCGGCGGTGACGCCCTCGATCGACTCGATGCGGCGCTGGTAGTCCTGGGGCAGGGCGCTGGTCGCCGGGCAGTAGCGGTCCTTGCGGTAGACGACGAGGGTGGTGTCGTTGGCGCTGGCCTGGGTGGCGTTGGTGACGCCGGCGTTCATCGCCTGCACGGCGGTGAAGAGGAACATCGCGACCGCGATGCCCGCGGCGGTGAGGGCCGAGCGGACTCGGTGGCGGACGATCTGCTTGGTGATGTAGGGGACGAATCGTGTGGGGTTCATGTGAGAGCCTCCTCGGGCGAGGTGTTCGGGCTCGCGTTGGTGGTGTCGGGAGCGCCGGCGAGCCGGCCCTTCTCGAGGTGGAGCGTGCGGGTGGCGAAGTCGGTGGTGCGCGGGTCGTGGGTGACCATGATGATGGTCTTGTCGAGGTCGCGGTTGAGCTGCTGGAGCAGCCGCATGATGTCGTCGGCGGAGGACTTGTCGAGGTCGCCGGTCGGTTCGTCGGCGACGAGGATGTCCGGGTCGGTGACGATGGCGCGGGCGATGGCGACGCGCTGCTCCTGCCCGCCGGAGAGCTGGCGGGGGAAGTGGTCACGCCGGTCGGCGATGCCGACGCGCTCGAGGGCCTGCATCACGCGTTCGTGCCGCTCGCGTTTGGAGATGGCGTGGAGCAGCATCGGCAGCTCGACGTTCTCGTAGGCGGTGAGGACGGGGACGAGGTTGTAGAGCTGGAAGACGTAGCCGACGTTGCTGGACCGCCAGGCGGCGAGCTGGTTGCGGCTGAGGGAAGAGAGATCGGTGCCGTCGATGACGAGCGTGCCGCCGGTCGGCGAGTCGATTCCGGCGATGCAGTTGAGCAGCGTGGTCTTGCCGCTGCCGCTGGGGCCCATGAGGGCGAGGAAGTCGCCACGAGGCACGTCGAGATCGAGCCCGTCGAGCGGGCGGATGATGTTGTCGCCCTTGCGGTATTCGCGGGTGAGGTTGCGGCAGACGATGAGGGCTGCGGCGGTGTCGGGCGCGGTGGACGGGGTGTTGGGTGCTGGTCTCACGACTGGCCCTCCGTGGTGGCGGCGGTGAAGCGGACGGCGGTGCCGTCGGCGAGGTCGCCGGCGTCGAGCACGAGCAGATCGCCGGGCTGGATCGCGGCGAGGATGGTGGCCCATCCGTCGGCGGCGGAGAGGACCTCGACCGGCGTGCGCGCGGTGCGGCCGCGGTCGCCCTGGCGATTGCGCACGGTGATGACGTGCGGCGTGCCGGCGTGCTGCAGGACGGCGTGCTCGGGGACGAGCACGCGTGTGGAGGCGCTGGCGCCCGGAGCGGACGGGGTGTCGGGGCGTGCCGCGGAAGCGTTTCGCGGCAGGAACTTCACGCGGGTCAGCATCTCGGGGCGGAGCAGGGGCGACGGGTCGATGACGCGGACCTTGGCCTGCAGGGTGTTCTTCTGCAGGTCGGCCTCGTGGGTGACGATGGTGACCTCGCCGGCGAACGTGGTGTCGGGCAGCACCTCGACGATGACCTCGCAGCGCTGGCCGACGAAGAGGTGCGCCGCGTCGGCGAGGGGGACATCGACCCGGACCTGCAGCTTGGCGGGGTCGTAGAGGTGGGCGATGTGGCTGGAGTGCGGCGAGTCCATGCCGAGCATGACCTTGTCGCCGGGGACCTTGAAGCGACGCTGCACGATGCCGTCGATGGGCGCGCGGACGACCATGCGGTCGAGTTCGAGCTTCGCCTCGTCGCGGGCGACGCGGGCGCGGCTGAGGGCGGCCTCGGCGCTCGCGGCGGCGGCCTTCATGGCGTCGAGCCGGCGGCGTTCTTCGGTGCGGAGTTGGAGGTTGCGCTCGGCGGCCTGCAGCTCGGCGGCGAATCGGTCGACGCGGGCCTCGAGGATGGGCTGCGTCGCCAGCAACGAGTTGACAGTTGCGCGCTGGGAGGCCACGCGCTGGCGGAGCGTGAACGCCTCGATGTCGCTGGCCGCGCCGCGGGCGACCGACTGCTCGACCCGGTCGTACTCCTCCTGCAGCTGGGCGAGGATGGCCGAGGCGGCCTCGGTGCGGGAGGGGAGCTGGGCGAGCTCGGCCTCGGCCTCGGCCAGCGCGGCCTTCATCGTGGCGACCGCGCGTTCGCGTTCGACCGGCTCGTCCCAGTCGGTCTGGGCGGCGGCGAGGTCGGCCTGGGCGGACGCGACGTTGGCGATGGCCGCCTGCAGCGCGGCCGCGGCGTCGGCGAGGCGGAGTTCGGAGTCTTCGGCCACCAGGTGCGCGACGGGCTGGCCCTTGGTGACCGTGTCGCCCTCGAGGACATCAACGGTCTCGACGATCCCGTCGGCGAGGGCGGTGGCGGCGACGAAGTAGGGGTCGGCCTCGAGCCAGCCGGGGGCCTGGACAGTCACGCCGCGTCCGGCGGCGGGTTGGGTGTCGGGCGTGGCTTGCTCGGTGGCTTCGGAGGCCAGCGAGGAGCGGTCGAAGACGGCCTGCGCGACGGAGACCGTCGGCACGGGCCGGAAGGTCGGCCACGCGGACCACGCGGCGATACCCACGGTCGCGAGCAGGACCGCGACGGGGAGGATGATGGCGAGGCGCGACCGCCTCGGGGGCTGATCGGGGGACTGCGGGGATGGCATGGGAAAGGCTCCAGAACCGGGGCGACGAAACGCCGGTGCGCTGGGCGCGCACCGGTAGCGTTAGGCGGTCGCGCGGGTTCTGGGGGGACGCTTGAGACGGTCGAGCGTGGGGTTGGGCAGCGGCTCGCGCCACTCGTGGGCGAGGAGCGGGGCGTGCCCGGTGGACGCGTCGAAGGAGGGCAGCATCGTGAAGGTCACGGGGGCCTTGCTCACAACGCAGCACTGGGCGGGGCACTTGCAGGGGTGCCGCTCGGGATCGTGGTCGTGGGGCGTGTCTCCGGGAGTGCCGGGCGCGGGATCGGACAGACCCGATTCGAGGGCGGCGCAACAGGGCGGATGGTCGCCCCGAGCGGCTTCGGAACCGTCAGTGATGCCCGTCGAAACCTCCGAGACGGCGCAGCAGTTATCGGACTGGGATTCGCCGCCCTGGCAGCAACGCCCCCCCGCGGCCATGACAGAGGCAAACTGGGCCCCGGCGAGGGCCACCACGAGCAACCAGATGAGGGGAACGGCCCGGTGCATGACTACATGAGTGTATCGGAACGGAGCCCTGAGTATTCGCTGAATGTTCTGCAAAGCGTTGGAATGTGCCGGAGTAGTGCCTTGCCCCCCACGGGAATCGCCCCCGTCGATCCTGAATCCACGGGGCGATGGCAGGCCAATCCGACGCACATGTCGCCCTCTCGCTCTCACTGAAGGCCGTGTGTCGTCTAGCGGATCGTCGGCGTACGCCGATTCAAAACCGACCGGCCATTTCGGGTGGTCGGTGCGAACGATCAGATGCTTTCGCGCCGACGGCGCAGGCCCAGTCCCAGCAGACCCAGCCCAGCGAGGGCCGAAGACGTGGGCAGAGGGATGGTCTCGGCGTTGAGAATGAAGTTGAGGGGCTGGCGGTCGGCCGCATCCCTCCAGGTCGTTCCGCCGGTGTCGGACCAGACACCGGAATAGTTCGCGTCGGTACCCAGATTCCAACGGAATGTCGAGCTCTGACCAGTGTTCACGACGGAGAACCAGTACGTCGTGCCGGCCGCGAGAGAAACATCGGCAAACTCTGCGCTGAACTCATAGACCCGTTCGAGACCCCAAATATCGGACTTGTCGAGGCCGGTGTCCAAGACGTCGGCGATGACCGAAGTCGAGCCGAGCACCGCGTCCGGAACTCCGGCGTTGTCCGAGTAGAACACGACATCGAACGACCAGGTATCTCCGGTATCGAGCGGATCGCGTGAGAACATCGTTCCTCGCCAACTCGCCGAACTCACGTCCGCGGCCGCGAGAAGATCGAAGCTCCCCGCGAGAATCTGGCTTTGGTCAGAAAACGAGCCCGCGTCCATGCTCGTGGTCGAGTCCCACGCGTTCTCGAACACAACCTCTTCGCCGAGCGCGACCGAAACAGCAGCACCGACCACAAGGGCCTTAAGGACGAAATTCTTCAACTGACTTCTCCTCCGGTTGGTGTGCGTCGCGATCTCTCAGCGCCGAAACGGATTGGCACCCGCCCACGATCTCGACAACGGGCGTTGAACATAGCAACCGGCGGCCGAACGTAGTCAATCCGGCTCCGCACCGCAAGGACAAAGTCGGACTTTGTGTACGGCTTTGCGCCATTGGCGGCTGTCTTACCCAGCCTCCCTGCATTTTCATTGGCTTCGGCGTTCGCCGTGCACCGGACAAGGCTCCGAGCTCCGACGACGGTTCGGGCGGCGGGCGAGACCAAGACGCAGGTTGTGCGGATGCTGCCGCCAGCCGCTGCAGATCGCTCGCCGCGGGCATCGCTCCGCCGGGGCCCGAGCGTGTGCAGCCCGGCGTGTCGTGCTCGAGCCCCTGATCGACGCGTCGGGCATCGCCGCGAGGTAAGCCGCACACCAGTGTGACCCCGCCTGCCGCCGAATCGCGAACGAATGGAGAGAAGTACCGGAGGGGGGACTCGAACCCCCACGGGTTTTACCCCGGTGGATTTTGAATCCACTGCGTCTGCCAATTCCGCCACTCCGGCGAGTGTGGGCTATGGACATCATGCGGCGGTCGGGGCGTCGGGTCAATCGGTGGGCGGCCGAAGAGGGTCGGTTTGGGGTGGATGCGGGCTAGACTTCCCACCGTTTGGTCGCGTGCTGGTCGGTCCGGGGGTGTTCCTCGGGCCCGGGGCACGCTCCGCAGGAAAGGTCATGACCATGTCAGAGTCTGCAGTCGCCGAGAACACCGTCACCGTGTCGGACGTCGGTCCGAGCCGCAAGAAGATCACCATCGAGGTGCCGGCCGATGTGGTGTCGAACAAGATCAAGGACTCGGTGGACACGCTGATGGTCGAGGCCGACCTGCCGGGCTTCCGCAAGGGGCGCGTGCCGCGTCGGCTTGTCGAGAAGCGCTTCGGGTCGTCGATCCGCGGCGAGACCAAGAACCAGCTTGTCGCCGAGGCCTACAACCGCGCCGTCGAGGAGCACGAGCTGCAGGTGCTGGGCGAGCCGACGAGCGAGGGTCTCGAGGAGATCGAGCTCGAGGACGGCAAGCCGCTGAAGTTCGAGGTCGAGATCGAGGTGCTGCCGGAGTTTGCGCTTCCCGAGCTCAAGGGCATCAAGGTGTACAAGCCGCAGCTCGAGGTCAAGGACGAGGCGGTCGACGCGGAGCTCGAGCGGCTCTGCACGATCGAGGGTCAGCTCGAGGAGCGCGAGAGCAGCGAGCCGGGCGACTACCTCACGGGCATCGCCCGCATGGAGCTGCCCGACGGGACCGAGTTCTACAACATCAACGGCGCGGTCGTGCAGGCGCCGCCCAAGAACAAGGAAGGCCGCGGCATGATCCTGGGGATCATGGTTGACGACCTCGAGAAGCAGCTCGGTCTGCCCAAGGCCGGCGACGTGGTCGAGATCACGGCCAAGGGGCCGCAGAACCACGAGATCGAGCGTCTTCGCGGCACCGACCTGAAGATGACCTTCACGGTGGAGCGGATCGACCGGATCGTGCCCGCCGAGCCGGCGACGCTGGCGCTGGGCTTCGGTTTCCCGAGCGAGGATGTGCTCAAGGAGGAGATCAAGAAGCGACTGGAGAGCCAGATCGCGGCCGAGCAGCAGCAGATGATGCGCCAGCAGGTGACCACCACGCTGGTGGACTCTACCGAGATGGACCTGCCCGAGAAGATGGCCGAGAACCAGGCGGCGCGGAACCTCGAGCGTCGGCGCATGGACCTGATGTACCGCGGCATCGAGCCGCAGCACATCGAGGAGCAGATCTCGGATCTGCGGAACGCCAGCCACGAGGTGGCGGTGAACGAGTTGAAGCTCTACTTCATCCTGCACCGCGCCGCCGAGGAGCTCAAGGTGCAGGTGACCGAGGGCGACGTCAACGGCCGCATCGCCCAGATGGCGGCCCAGCGGCGCGAGCGTCCCGAGAAGCTGCGTCAGGAGCTGATCAAGAACAACCAGATCGCCAGCGTCTTCCAGCAGGTGCGCGAGCACAAGACGCTGGACGCGATCCTGAAGGAGGCCGAGGTTGAGGAGATCAGCCAGGAGGCCTTCGTCGAGAAGTTTGCCGACAAGGACTGATCGCGTCGGTCGATGACCCATCAAGAAAGGCCCCACGCTCCGGCGTGGGGCCTTCTTTGTTTTGGCGTGTGGGGCACCGGCGCTCGGGCTCGCGGGCCCGGCCGCGTCAGGCGGTCGTGTCGGTGTCGAGGTCGAGGTCGTCGTCGCAGTCCGCGGCGGTGTCCGAAGCGAGCATGGGGTGCTCACCGATCTGGGTGAGCGAGCCGCAGTGCGGGCAGGCCGTGCCGTAGTGGCCGGGGGGGACGTCGCCGATCGGCGTGCCGCAGCCGTGGCAGACGGGCTGCTTGAGGCGCGAGGTGAGGGAGTTGACCCCCACCGCCGCCGCGGCGAACGCGACGCCGAGGACCGGGAGCGCCGGGAGTGCGGTCAGGGAGATGAGGCCGATCGCCGTCAGCGCGAGGCCGAGGACAAACGCGAGCACACGGAGTCTGATGCGGGCCATCCAGATCATGGTGAACGACTCTTCGTCTGGATCGAGGTAACGGATTGACAGAACACAACTCTACTTTCGGGGACGCACGAGGGTAGGCGTTTGGTATGGGCCCGGTCTATGGCGTGGGTCCGGGGGGAGGACAGCCGCGATCGGGCCGGGCTCTAGCCCAGCGGGCGGTAGGCGTCGATGATCTCGCGCACCCGCTCTGGGCGGGGGATGTCGGTGATCTCGATCTCGATGCCGTCCTGGCCGGAGCTTGAGAGGCCGAGGGTGCCGACGTTCCAGAGGCGTTGCCAGAAGGTCTGGGTGACCTGGACATTCCGGATGTTGTCGTGCACTACCTCACTGGTGGCTTTGCTGAGGAGGCCCTGGCGGTGGACGGTGCGCTTGTTGGTGATCTCGAGGGCTGCGGAGAGGGTCTGGAGCTTCCAGAACCCGAGCAGGCCGAGCACGACGGCGACGCCGAGTCCGGAGGCAATGAGGGCGGTGGTCTTGAGGGTGGATCCGGCGCCGAGTTGGCTCCAGACGATGCCGGTCAGGCCGGCGACGAGGACGAGGGTGTAGAACAGGAACAGCTGCGGCTTGGCCCGGATCATGGCGGGGCGGACCTTGAGGACCTCCCGCTCGGGCCCGTGGTCGGGGGGGAGGCCGAGGCCGTCGGCCCGGCTGGAGGGGTGCGGGGCGGCGGCGGAGGATCGGGCGGCGGGCATGACGTTGATGTCGCCGCAGGCGGCGCACTCGACCTTCTTGCCGGCCATGTCGTCGTCGACTTCGATGATGCGGTCGCAGTTGTCGCAGGGCTTTCGGATCATGGGGGTGGTGTTTCCTGTCCTGTGCGGGTCGGATCTCAGGCAGTTGTTTGGCAGAATCGCCGCTCGATTGCGGGTGCGGGATCTCCCCAGAGATTAGCTATAGTGGCGGATCTATGCGGATTGTGCTGGTCAACTGGGCTCACATCTGGGACGGCGCGTCCTACGGCGGCGGTGTGAACGGGTATTGCCAGGCCCTCGGGCTTGCGCTTGTCGAGCGCGGGCACGACGTGATCAGCGTCTGCTCGGGCGTGACCTACACCCCGGGGGACGAGCCGGGGACGGTCGGGGCGTGCGAGGTGCGCCGGCACGACGACTGGCTGGGGATCCGGGTCTTTGAGGTCATCAACTCGCCGGTGCTGGCGCCCTCGCTGCTGCAGTTTGACGACCCGGCGGGCGAGGCGAGCTGCCCCGAGCTCGAGGCGATCATCCGGCGGTTGTTCGTGATGCTGGAGCCCGACGTGGTGCACTGGCACAACGTCGAGGGGTTCAGCGCGGGCTGTGTCGAGGCGTCGGCGCGTCCGGCGGGGGCGGGCGAGGGCGACTGGCCCGGGGCCCGGCTGCTCTACAGCCTGCACAACTACCACACGATCTGCCCGCAGGTGTATCTGATGCAGGGGCACACGGATCCCTGCTTTGACTCAGCGGGCGGGGCCAACTGCGCGACGTGCATTGAACGTTCTGACCCGGAGGCCGAGAAGCTGCTGCGGGCGGAGCGGTACATCAAGAAGTATCGGGAGGCGCACCCGGAGGCCCAGCCGCGCCCGCCGCGGCCGGCACCGCCGCCGCCGGTCTCCAGGCAGCTGCTGCGGGAGATCAAGCGCTATCTCCGGCACGAGCCGTTGCGGCCGACTCCCCCACCGCCGCCGGAGGTCGCGCCGATCGAGCGCCCCGGTGGGCCTGTGCAGCGCGTCGAGGATGTCTCGGCCGATCGCGCTTCGGACCCGGCCTCGGAGACCCGGGGCCAGTCGCGCAGCATCACCGACAAGGAACGGCACGGCTTCGTGCCGACGCCCGACGACCCGGCGTGGAAGCCGCTGCTCAATGTCATCACCCCCGAGCCCGCGCCCGCGGCCCTGAACATGTACGGCCGGCGGCGGGCGGCGATGGTCTCGATGCTGAACGGGTGCGACCGGGTGCTGGCGGTGTCGCGGTTTGTGCGCGACAAGTTCGTCTCGATGGGAGTTGATGAGGAGCGGGCGGAGGTCCTGACGATCGGGTCGAGGATGAACGCGGTCGTCGAGGCCAACCGCGAGCTGTGCTTCGCGCCCGAGCCCTTCTCGGAGAACCCGACCAGGCCGATCCGGCTGATCTTCCTCGGGTACAACAACCACTACAAGGGCCTGCACGTGCTGGCCGACGCGCTGGAGCTGCTGACCCCCGCGTATCTGCGGCGGCTGCACGTGACGGTGCACGCCCAGCACGGCCGGTCGATGTCGTGGCGGTTCGAGCGTCTCTCGCCGCGGCTGGCGGGGCTGGTGTACGGCGAGGGGTACGACTACTCGGATATCCCGTGGTTTTTGGGCGGGAAGGACCTGACGGTGGTGCCGAGCGTGTGGTGGGACAACGGGCCGCAGACGGTGTTTGAGTCGCTGACCTGCGGCGTGCCGGTGTTGGGGGCCGAGCTCGGGGGCATTCCGGATTCGATCACGCACGGGGTGAACGGGCTGCTGTTTCGGGGCAATGATCGGTTTGACCTGGCCCGGCGGCTGGCCGAGGTGGTGCGTGAACCGGAGATGCTGGACCGGATGCGGGCGAACGTGCGTCCGGGCAAGTCGATGGCGGCGCACGCGGTGGAGATCGAATCGATGTATCAGGCACTGCGGGAGACGGGGCCGGACGGCGGAGCGGTGATCGAGACACGGGTGTCGCCCGGGGCGGCGCGCGGCGCAGACCGGACGGGGGTAAACGCGTGACTGAGCAGACGCCGCGGACGAACGGCACGACGACAACGAGCACGGGCACCGTGGACGGGCTGGCCCGCCCGGTGGCGATCGACGCGACCGCGTCCGACGACCGGGTCGGCACGCGGACGCCGAACATCGCCGTCGCGATGGTGACGTGGAACCGCAAGGAGATGATCGCCCGCGTGCTCGAGGATCTGTCGGTGCAGACCTTCCCGGTCGATCACCTCGACGTGGTGGTGTGCGACAACGCCTCGACGGACGGGACGGCCGAGTATCTGCTCGAGCGGTTTGCGCCCGAGCGGATGGTGGACAACCCGACGCCGGAAGCGCACAAGCCGAACTTTCAGGTCCCGACGAAGCGCGAGGGCCGCAACACGCTCGGGTTCCGCTCGCTGACGATCGTCAAGAACACGGTGAACGCCGGCGGGTGCGGCGGGTTCAACACCGACATGGCGTTCGTCGAGCGGGTGCTGGACGACGCGGGGTCGGAGGCGCGGCCGGATTATCTCTGGCTGGTCGACGACGACGTGCGCATGCCGGCGACGACGTGCGAGCGGCTGGTGAGCGTGGCCGAGCGCGACCCCGGCGTCGGGCTGGTCGGCACGCGGACGGTGCACATCGACAAGCCCGAAGAGACGATCGAGACGACGATCTACTTCAACCCGGTGACCGGGCTGATGGACGATCACCCGCCCAAGGGGCACCGGCTCGAGGCGTCGCACCGCGCGTGGGCGGCGGAGGTTGGCGGGCCGAAGGGCGAGCACGAGTATTCCGGCGTGCGCGAGGTCGATGTCGTGAGCGCGTGCTCGCTGCTGGCGCGGTGGTCGGCGGTGCGTGAGGTCGGCTTCTGGGACTGGCGGTACTTCATCTACTGCGATGATGCGGACTGGTGCCTGCGGTTTGCCAAGGCGGGCAAAAAGGTCGTGCTCAACCTCGACGCGACGGTGCTGCACACGCCGTGGCACTACAAGCTGACGCCGGCGAGGCTCTACTACGCCCAGCGGAACGTGATCTGGATGATGGAGAAGGTGCTGCCGGCGGGCGAGCTGCGGAGCGTGGTCGGCAGGCGGTTCCGGTCGCTGCTCAAAGACTCGCTCTACGCGATGGTGATGCGCCGGCAGTTCCACGCCGAGATCATCCGGCGGACGGCCCGCGACGTGTGCGTCGGCAAGACCGGCAAGCTCGAGGCGATCGGGCCGAGCGTCGAGGACCTCTGCCCCGCGGCAGAGCGCATCGGGCTGTTCCGGAGCGGTGCCCGCCTGGCGCTGCTGTGCGGCGACGGCCGCTCTCTGGGGTGGGCCGAGCAGGTGCGGTCGCGTCTGCGCGCACACGCCGAGGAGCGGGGCCTGCCCTCGCCGCGGTTTGTCGAGATCGTGCGGAACACCGTGCCGGGTGCCGAAGCCGCTCCCGCGGCGGGCGTCGAGCACGTGGTCTACGCGGGCCACTGGAAGTCGCGTCTTCGCCGGAATCTCGACCTGCTCGGCAAGCGTCCCGACGCGGTGGTGGTGTTCGAACAGCTCAACGACTTCCCGCTCCTGTTCGGGAAGCGCAACGTCCATATGGACCCCAAGGACCTCGCCAAGTGCCAGATCGAGAGCGATCGGCCGACGACGCGGATCGCGTTTGTCGGGCGCTGGCTGATGACCTGCCTGCGGTGCGCGGGGTACGTGACAACGCTCAAGCCTTTCCGTTCTCCGGAGAAGTACGGCGGTTTTCCGAAGGAGGCGGCCTCGGTATGAGTGACGGCGCGACGACACCCCTGGTCAGGCCCGAGGGCTGGCCGACAACCGACCGACCGATGCGCGTGGCGATCCTGGCGTGGGCCAGGCTCTCGGCGCAGGCCAAGGAGGGATCGGGGTACAACCTGAGCGCTTCGGAACTGGCGACGGGCCTGGCCCTGAGCGGGCACAAGGTCAGCTATCTGCGCTCGGGGATGCACTACTCGGCTGTGCGTCGCGGGCCGCACATCAAGCGCACCGAGGTGTGGCGGGAGATCGACTGCTACACGCTGTTCAACAGCCGCAACCTGAGCCCCGCGGCGACCAACTTCCGCAACATGCAGGCGGAGATCTCCTCGCCGAAGGACAACGCGGCGGTGCTCGCGTGGCTGCGTGAGGTGAAGGCCGAGGTGGTGCACGTGCACTCGCTCGAAGGGTTCGCGCTCGACGTGGTCGGCGCGATGCGGGACGCCGGGCTGCCGGTGGTCATCACCACGCACAACTACCACTACGGCTGCCCGCAGGTCGACCTGCTGCACAACGAGCGGGAGTGCTGCCTGGACTACGACGGGGGCAAGCGGTGCGAGGGCTGCCTGACCGCGCCGGACCCCGCCAGGGCCCGGCGCAACCGCTCCATCCTGCAGGCCTTCGAGCGGACGGTCGGGCCCGAGCTGACCGTCGCGATGCGCAACACCGTGAAGCTGGCCAAGAAGCGTTTGAGCGGCTCGCCCGCACGCGTGCCGCGTCCGGAGGATCAGGTCAAGCCCGACCCCGAGACCGCCAAGGGCTTCGACCCCGGCGGCGCCGACCACCCCGGCACGGTGGAGCTCGGCCTCGAGGTCGTCGCCAAGGACAAGATCGACGAGCTCGGGCAGGCCCCCGCCGACGCCAACGAGATCTTCGAGAGAACGAGCGACGTCCACCTGCGCGTGGTGAACATCTACGGCGAGCGGCGGCGGGCGGGCGTCGAGGCGCTCAACCGGGCAAGTCTGGTGACGCCGCCGAGTGCGTTCATGTGCCGCGCCTACGAGGCGATGGGTGTGCGGCCCGAGCAGCTGCGGCACGTGCGGCTCGGCCAGCCCCACTTCGACCAGATCCACCGGCGGGCCCGGCGCTCGCCCTACTACGACTCGCGCCCGTGGGACCCGGCCACCGCCAAACGCCCGCTCCGCATGGCCTTCTGGGGCACGACGCGGAACAACAAGGGCTTCGGCGTGATGGCCCGTGCGATCGAACGCCTCGACCGCGAGACGCGGCAGACCTGCCAGTTCATCATCCACGCCGGCGGCGGCGACTGGGGATACCGCAAGCGGCTCAGCCGCTTCCCCGAGGTCAGCTTCCTCGGCGGGTACGACACGGTGCAGCTGCTCGCGGGTGCGGGCGAGTACGACGTCGCGGTGCTGCCGCACATCTGGTTTGAGAACTCGCCGCTGGTCATGCTCGAGCACCTGCACGCGGGCAAGTTCATCCTCTCGTCGAGGCTCGGCGGGCCGGTGGACTGGATCTGCGAGCCCGGCTCGCCCAAGGCCGCGGCAAACGGCGGGCTCGGCAACGGCCTGTTCCACCCCGGCGGCGACGACGAAGCCCTGGCCTTGTGCATCGAGCGGGTGGTGCGGGGCGAGGTGGTGCTGCCCAGCCCGCGCGAGATCCACGCGGTGAGCGAGCTGTGGAGCTATCCGCAGCACGTGGCCGAGGTGCAGTCGATCTATCGCGGGCTGCTGGGACTTGAGCCGGACGCCGACTCGTCCGCCGAGGACTCGGCACCCGAGGTGGTCACGACCCAGGCCGACCGCCTTATGCCGTCTCGGTAACGCGGATCACCACCAGCGTGATGTCGTCGAGCTGTGGGTGCTCGCCCCGGAAGGCCTTGACATCGGCGACCACGGCGTCGGCGATCTCGTTGGCCGGCCGGGCCGCGTTGGCGCGGATGCACTCGCGGAGGCGGGCCTTGCCGTAGAACTGCGCGGACGCGTTGAGCGTTTCCCAGATGCCGTCGGTTCCGAGGAAGAGGACCATGCCGGGGCGCAGGGTGTCGGTGGTGAGTTCATGGAACGTCCAGCCGGCCTGGACGGCCAGCGGGATGTCCTCGCCCTCCCACTCGGTGAAGGTGTCGGTCCCGGTGTCGTAGACCAGCACGGGGTCGTGGCCCGCGCCGACCCATCGCGCGGTGCCAGCGGCGCGGTCGAGGGCGACGACCATGAGCGTCATGAACCGGCCGGTGTCGGCGTCCGCCGCGAGGTGCCGGTTGATATCGGCCAGGCTCTCGGCGAGTTTGCCGGGCATGCCCGTGCGCATGCGGATGAGCGCGCGGGCGGTGGCCATCAGCAGTGCCGCGGCGATGCCGTGGCCGGTGACGTCCCCCACCGCGATGGTCAGCCGCCCCGGGCCGGGCTGGTCAAAATCGATGAAGTCGAAGTAGTCGCCGCCGGTCTCGTCGCAGTAGTAGCTCCGGGCGGCGATGTCGAAGCCCGGCACATCCGGCGGCCCGGCGGGCAGGAGCTTGCGCTGGACCTGCTGGGCGAGGTCGAGCGAGTGGCTGATGCGCAGGTGGTCGCGCAGCCGCGGCACCATGCCGTTGAACACCTCGGCGAGCTCTCCCACCTCGTCGCGGGTGGTCACCTCGGCCCGGACGTCGAGATCGCCCCCGGCCACGCGGCGCATGGCCGCGGCGAGCGTGGCGATGGGCTGGGTGACCACGCGTGCGCCGGAGAAGGCCGCCAGCAGCATCGCCCCGGAGAACACGACGATGCCGATGAGGACGCCGATCAGTTGGTTGGTGGCGCGGTTCCTGATCCTGGCCGCGGCGTCGTCGGCGATGGCGCCGATGCTGGCCGTGGGCACGAGTGTGACCAGGCCGATCCGGTCGGCGGGCAGCCCGGCAAAGCAGCAGAGCATGGGCGTCCCCCCGATCGTGACGATCCGCGCTCCTGTCGAGGCCGACCGCAGGGCCGTCATGACCTCGGCGGTGTCGGCCGGATCGTCGGTCGTGAACTCCTCGATACCAAGAAAGCCCTTCGCGTCCTGCGCCTCGCTGTAGGACTGCTTGGCGATGATGTAGAGGGTCTCCTCGCGATGCTCGTTGCGCTCGATCACCACGAACAGGTTCTCCGCGGCGTCACCCCACGCGGTGCCGAACCGCAGCCCCTCGAGCATCGCGTCGACCCTCGAGAGCACGCCCGAGATGCCGATGATCGAGCCGTCGGGGGCCCTGACCGGGAGCATCAGCCCGACCAGCGTCTGCCCCGTCGCCGGGTCCACGCTGGGCGGCGAGCCGAAGCCCTGCCCCACGCGGGAGCGGGCGCGCTGGTAGACAGGGTCCTGCAACGGGTCGTACCCGTCGGGGAGCAGCCCGTGACCGGGGAAGACGGCGTGCACGCCGGAATCAAGCGTGACGAACTGCCAGAAGCCCGAACGCGACATCATCGGGGAGAGCGCCCCGAAGGTCGTCGCCAGCCCGGCCAGCCGGTCTGCATCTTCCTGCGATCCGGTCGGGCCGACGTAGATCGCGGGCACCCGGAACGACACGGTCGCGGATTCGCGGGTGCCGTCCTCGCGGAGAACGGCGTGCCTTTCGGAGAGCCCCAGGGCCGGGGCGGTGCCCGACTCGCGGAACTCGGCGGGCGCAAACCGGGGCGTGGACACCGGACGCGGGTCGGCCAGCAACCGAGCCGCGTCGGAGGCCTGGACGAGCCCCGCGGTGATGAACGTGGTGGACTCCTGCTGGAAGATGCCGACGTTCTTGTCCATCACCGTGCGCAGCACGCCCTCGGCCTCGCGCATGAGCGCGGCGCGCTGGTCGGCGGCCACGCCGCGGGCGAGCTGGATCGTGGACTGGAAGCTGACAAACGCCGCGAACGCGGTGGGCAGCATCACCGCGATCAGCACCACAATCAGGAACTTGACGCGGATGGACATGTCGGCATGGTATCAGCGTTCGAGCAGGCGGCCCGCGATCTTGCGTGGCGACCGCTCGGTGAGCGTGCGGGCCTCGGCCAGGGCCGCGGTGCCGACGCGCTCAAACCGGGCCAGCGCCGCCTCACGCACGCGTTCGATCGTCGGGGCCGGCTCCGGGTGCTGCGTGCGCAGCCGCTCGCAGGCCCGGGCGAGCACGACCTGATCGCACCCCTCGCCGAGCAGGCTGCACAGCGCCGTGTACCGGCGCTCGAGCTTGCCGTACCGCTTCGGCACCAGCGGCATGAGCGTGCGGAGCTGCTCACGCGCGTCTTTGGCGCGCTTGCGGAGTGCGTGCAGGGCATCGGCGGTCGGCTCTTCCGCGGCTGTTTCGGTCGCGCGACGGACGCGTCGGAGCGTCCGCTCAAAGCCCGTCGCGACGTTGATCTCGACCACGCGCCCCTTGCGGGGCCATTTGGCGATGCCCTCGTCGAACGCGTCGAGCTCGGCCAGGGCCGAAGCGGCCGCGAGCGGGAGGTCCTGCCCGGATCCCTCACCCACGGCCGTGAGCAGTTCGCGAAGCCGGGGGGTGTGTTCGTCTTCGAGCGAGGGATCGTGCCCGAGCAGCCGGTCGAACGCGCTGCCGAGCACGTGGGCGTCCCGGTGCGAGGAGAGCTGCCGTCCGGCCCGGCGCAGAGCGCCGTTCTGCCGGGCGTACTCCTTCGGCCCCACCGAGACGCGGACGAGCTTGACCACCGCGCGCGCCGAGCGGATCTCGCGCCGCGCATCGTGCACGGCCGCGACGGGGTCCTCGCCGACGAGCAGGAGATCGTCGCGGGCCGCGGCGGCGAGGGCCTTGCCCACACTCCGCAGCGCCCGCCCGAGCGGTCGGTCTGGATCAACGGCGAACGCCATCGCGCATTCCCGGCCCGGACGCGCGGCGTGCCCGCGCTCCCGGGTGGCCCCGGTGTCAGTCGTTCCACTTCTTCTGCGCGGGGCCGGTGTAGGTCGCGATCGGGCGGATCAGCCGGTTGTTGGCGTGCTGCTCCATGATGTGGGCGCACCAGCCGGTGACGCGAGCGGCGACGAAGATCGGCGTGTACTGCGGGACGGGGATGCCCATCGTGTAGTACGTCATGCCGCAGGGGAAGTCGACGTTCGGGTGGATGTTCTTCTCATCCAGCATGATCTGCTGGACCTTCTCGCCGAGCTCGAACAGCTTGACGAACTCGGGACCCTTCTGCTCGGCGGTCTTGCGGCCGAGGGCGTGGAGGATCGGTGCACGGTGGTCGCCGTTCTTGTAGACCCGGTGGCCGAAGCCCATGAGCTTGCGCTTGTCCTTGAACGCCTGGTGCATCCACGCCTCGATCTTGGCCGGGTCGTTGTCCGGGCCGATGTCCTTGCGGATCTCGGCGAGCATGTCCATCGCCGCCTCGTTGGCCCCGCCGTGGAGCGGGCCCTTGAGCGCCGCGATGCCGCCGGTGACAGCGCCGTGCATGTCGCTGAGCGTCGCGCAGATCACGCGGCAGGTGAACGTGCTGGCGTTGTAGTCGTGCTCGGCGTAGAGCGTGAGCGAGACGTCGATGGTCTTGGTCGCCTCGGGGGACGGCTTGTCGCCGGTCATGAGGTAGAGCATGTTGGCCGCGTGGCTCAGCTTGGCATCGCCGCCGGTGTTGGGGGCGATGAGCTCCTTGCCGTCGATGATGTTCTGCATGTGGCCGATGATGGTGGGAATCTTGGCCGTCAGCCGCTTGGCCTTGCGGAGGTTGGCCTCAGGCGAGTTGTCCTGGCTGTCCTTGTCGAGGTTGCCGAGGATCGAGACCGCGGTCCGCAGCGCGTCCATCGGCACGCACGTGCCCTCCTTGAGCATCGGCTTGGCGGCGCGGAGATAGTCGATCACCTGCGTGGGCAGGGCGCGGTTGGCGATCAGCTCATCGCGGAAGAACTGGAGCTCTTTGGCGTCCGGCTTGTGGCCGACGAGCAGCAGGTGCGCGACCTCCTCAAACGTCGCGTTCGCAGCCAGATCGTGGATCTCGTAGCCGCGATAGATCAGGTCGCCCTGCGCAACCGAGCAGATCTGAGTGTCGCCGGCGATAATGCCCTCGAGGCCCTTGGAGGTGGCGGTGGTCATCGGTCTATCTCCCTGTGCGTGGTGGTCTTGAGAACCCACCATAGGAGCGACGACCGCGATCCGCTACGCGTCAGCCCCGTCTGACGCCCCCGTCTCGGCCCCGTCCTGCAGGGCCTGGGCCAGCTTCTCGGCCTTGTAACCGCCCTTGGCACGGTCGGTCATGTAGATCAACCCGAAGACCACGATCAGCACCAGCGGCAGCCCGGCGACAAACGAGAGCGTCGCGGCACCGCCCTCGGCCTGGACCTGGTTCCAGATCGTCGCCGACGCCGCGTCGGCGTCCGGAGCGGAGATCAGCTCGCGGGTGTAGCCCTCCGGGATCGCCTCGTCGATCTTGGTGTCGTAGAGCTTGCCCATCAGCGGCAGCACGAACGAGACCGCCAGCATGCCCGCCCCGCCCATGATCGAGAGACCGAGCGCGCCGGTCTTGGGCATCCGCTCGGCGACGAAGCCGAGCATGGTGGGCCAGAAGTAGCAGACCCCCGCGGCGAAGACCGTCGCGGCCGCGAAGGTCGGGACCGCGCCCGTCGCACGGCTGAGCAGGAACAGACCGATGGCTGCGAGAATGGCCGAGAAGAACAGCATGCCCGAGGGCTTGAGCTTGTGGACGATCGGCCCGGCGAACTGCCGCCCCACCGCCATCAGGCCGTTGATCCACACGAGCACCAGGATGCCCGACACCCCCGCCGAGAAGGTCAGGATGTTGGGGATCCACTGCCCCGGTCCGAGCTCGCTCGAGGCTGTCAGGAACATGCACAGCACCATCACGATAAAGAGCGGCCGGAGGCACTCGGCGAACATGCTGCTCATCGAGACGCCGCTGGCCACGCGCTCGGTCACGGGGAACTTCTGCCCGAAGAACAGGCCGCCGTACACAAGCATCGGCAGCAGCATGGTGCCCATCTTGACCTGCCACGCAACATCCCCCATGTTCATCCGGCTGATCGCAAACGCGGCGAGCCCGCCGATCACGATGCCGCCGGGGAACCAGACGTGGAACTGGTTGAGCTTGTGCGTCTTGTTGTCTGGATAGACCGTCGCGATGAGCGGGTTGCACGCCGCCTCGACAAAGCCGTTGGCAATGCCGATGCACAGCGTGCCGGCGTAGAGCATGCCGAACCCGTTGGCGAAGATCGTCAGCAGGATGCCCGCGGCGTGACCGACAAACGCGAAGAGCACCAGCCGCTTCATGCCGAGCACATCACAGAGCGGGCCGCCGATGACCATCGCGAGCGTGAAGCCCCAGAACGCGGTGCCGGCGATCCAGCCGACCTGCTCCTTCGACAGTTCGAAGATCGTCTCCAGATCCCCCATGATGTCGCCCCGGATGGCGAAGCTCATGGCGGTCACAATGAGCGCGATGCAACTGGCGGCAAAGAGACGCGAGCGGTTGGCGACTGGTGGCATAACGCGGCAGCCTACCGCAACTCCGGCTTCCGGGCCAGGCGGCCGGCCGGCCCCGCCGCTACGCCCGCGTCGGCACGAGCGACGCGAGCCACCAGCCCAGCAACGCCCCCGCCAGACCGATCACCAGGCTGCCGACGACGTACAGCACCGCGCTGCCGGTGTGCCCCTGCCGGGCGAGCGTGACCGACTCGTAGCTGAAGGTCGAGAACGTGGTGAGCCCCCCGAGCAAACCCACGGCCAGAAACAGCCGCCAAGTCTCCGGGAGCGAGGCCCGGACGATGACCACCTGCATCACCGCCCCCATCGCCAGGCACCCCAGGGCGTTGGCCGCGAGCGTGCCGAAGGGGATGCGGGCGTTGAGCGTCGCGCCCCACAGGCTCAGGCCATACCGCCCGAGCGAGCCCAGCGAGCCGCCGGCGGCAACAGCGAGACAGCGGATGATGACGTCGCTGGACATGGGGGCGGTACTCTACCGCGCCGATGCCCACCGATGCGCGCACAACCACGCACGAGCAAATCAACCAGCCGCGGTGGCGCGTCTGCGTCGACACCGGCGGCACCTTCACCGACTGCCTCGCCACCGCGCCGGACGGCACCCTCCACCGGGGCAAAGTGCTGAGCACCGGTGCGGTGCGGGCGACAATCCGCGAGATGCCGTCGCCCACGCGGCTGGTGCTCGAGGGCGGCTGGCTCGCCCGACCGGCCTTCGCGCTCGGCGCGATGCTGTCGCCGACCGACCCGCCGGGCACGGGGGCCGACGGCGTGCGGATCGTCCGCGCCGCGTGTGTCGGAGCCGGACTCGGGGAGGTCGAACTGGCCTCGGGCTGCGCCGGCCTCGCCGTCAGCGCCACGGTCGAGGTCTCCACCGGTGAGGAAGCCCCGGTGCTGGCCGCCCGTTTGGTGACCGGAACACCGGCGGGCGAGCGGCTGCCGCCGATGCACCTGCGGCTCGCCACAACGCGGGGCACCAACGCGCTGCTGGAGCGCCGGGGAGGACCGGTGGCGTTCTTCGTGACCGAGGGGTTCGCCGACCTGCTGGTTATCGGCGACCAGACCCGCCCGGACCTGTTCACGCTCCGCGTCGAACGCCCTGCGCCGCTGCACGAGTGCGTGGTCGAGGTGCGGGAGAGGCTCGACGCAAAGGGCGCGGCGCTGCGCGCGCTGGAAGAAGAATCGCTCCGGAAAGACGCACGCCGGGTGCTCGCCTCCGGCGTCCGCATCGCCGCCGTCGCCCTCGCCCACGCCTGGCGCGAGCCCGCACACGAGCAGCGCGTCCGCGACATCCTGCTCGAAGAGGGCTTCGACCACGTCTCGGTGTCGAGCGAGCTGGGCTCGGCGATCGGGCTGCTCGCCCGCGCCGAGACGGCCGTCGTCAACGCCTTTCTCTCGCCGGTGATCGATCGATACCTCGACGGCGTCGCGGCACCGCTCGACGCGCGGTCGTCGATGGTCGTGATGACCAGCGGCGGCGGGCTGGTCGAACGCGACAGCTTCGAGCCCAAGGACAGCCTGCTCTCCGGCCCGGCCGGCGGGGTCGTCGGCGCGGCCGCCGCGGGCCGTGCCGCGGGGTGCAAACGCGTCGTGAGCTTCGACATGGGCGGCACCAGCACCGACTGCGCCCGGTGCGAGGGCGCACCCGAACGCGTCTACCAGACCCGCGTGGGCGACGCGCGGATCGTCTCCCCCAGCGTGGCGGTCGAGACCGTCGCGGCCGGGGGCGGGTCGGTCTGCCGCGTCGAGCACGGCGAGCTGCGCGTTGGCCCCCAGAGCGCAGGCGCCGAGCCCGGACCGGCGTGCTACGGGCGCGGAGGGCCTCTAACCATCACCGACTGCAACCTGCTGCTGGGCCGGGTCGATGTTTCGCGCTTCGCGGTGCCGCTCGATGCAGATGCCGCGCGCGGGCAGGCCGAGGCCGTGCTGGCCGACGCCAGTGCGCAGGGCATCGGGAGGCTCACACTCGACCTGCTGCTGGCGGGGTTTGTGGATCTGGCCAATCAGCGGATGGCCGAGGCGATCCGGCGGATCACCGTGCGCCGCGGTCACGATCCGGCCGATCACGCGTTGGTGGCGTTCGGCGGTGCGGGGCCGCAGCACGCCTGCGCCATCGCCGACCTGCTCGGCATGCCGCGAGCGATCGTGCCCCAAGACGCGGGGCTACTCAGCGCCGTGGGCCTCGGCGTTGCGGGGCTCGAGAGGACGCGCGATGTGCAGGTGCTGCGGCCGCTAGCCGATGCGGCCGACTCCCTCGACGGGACGCTCACCGAACTGGAGGCCACCGCACGGGCCGACCTTCACGCCGATCGATCCGCCGACGGCATCGCCCCGCAGGTCTCACGGACAGTCGAGCTCCGGTTTGTCGGACAGGACGACAGCATCGAGATCGCCGCGGAAGACGCCGATGCGCTGCGAGCCGTCGCGGCGCGCTTTGCATCACGATATCGCACGGTGTTTGGGTATCTGCCGTCCGATACCTCGATCGAGGTCGTTTCGGCGCGCGTCACCGTCAGGCTTGCTGACACAGAGCAAACCACGTTCGATCAGCACGCGCCCACGACAGACGAGCGCCGGGAGAGCCGCACCGCCGGGGGGACGCGTGCACACCGCGTCTACGCCGGGTCGTGGACGGAGGCGTCGTCGGTCGAACGGGACGCGTTGCGGCCGGGTCAGACAGTCGAGGGGCCGGCGCTGCTGACCGAGGCGCACTCGACGGTCTTCGTCGAGCCCGGCTGGGCCGCGAGCGTGGACGGGACTGGCTCGATCGTGCTGACCCGCCGCGCCCCCGCGCCCGAGGACAGCGCAGCACACACCAACGCGGCACCGGCGGTCGAGGCGGCGCTGGCGGCGGGGAAGCTCACCGCGATCGCCGAGGAGATGGGCGAACGGCTCTGCCGCGCAGCGGTCTCGACCAACGTGAAGCAGCGGCGCGACTTCTCCTGCGCGATCCTCGACGCCGAGGGGCGACTCGTCGTCAACGCCCCGCACGTGCCGGTGCACCTGGGCTCGATGGGCGTTTGCGTGCGCGCAGTGCGCGAGCTGCTCGGACCCGACCTCGGGCACGGCACCATCGTGACCAACCACCCGGCCTTCGGCGGCTCGCACCTGCCGGATGTCACCGTGATCCACCCGGTGCACGACGCGAAGGGGCGGCTGCTCGGCTACGCCGCGGCCCGGGCGCACCACGCCGAGATCGGCGGCATCGCTCCGGGATCGATGGCCCCGGAGGCGTCCACGCTCGCAGAGGAGGGCGTGGTCATCCGGCCCGTCAGGCTGGGCCGGATGCACGGGGTCGACTGGGACGAGGCCCGCACGCTCTTTGGCACCGGCCCCTACCCGAGCCGCGATCCGGCGACCAACGCCCGCGATCTCGCGGCCGCGGCGCACGCGGTGTGGGCGGGCGCCGACGCGCTGCGAACCCTCGGCGAGTCCATGGGCCCGGACGCGTTCGCCGGGCTGAGCGAGGTGATCCGTAGGCGGGCTGCCGAGCGTGCCCGGGAGGCGATCCTGGCGATCCCCGACGGCGTCTACCGGCACACCGAGCCCGTGCGCGGCGGCGGGCCGATCGTGGTCAGCATCACCATCGCCGGCGACCGGGCGACCGTGGACTTTGCGGGCACCGGACCGGTGCACGCCCGGTGTCTGAACGCGACACCCGCGATCGTGACCAGCGCGGTGGTGTACGTGCTCAGGGTCCTGGTCGGCGAAGACCTGCCGCTGAACGAGGGGCTGCTCGAGCCCGTGACGCTGCACATCCCGCCGGGGATGCTGAGCCCCGAGTTCTCAGAGGACGCGGCGACATCCCCGGCGGTCGCCGGGGGGAACGTGGAGATCAGCCAGCTGCTGGTCGAGAGCATGCTCACAGCTCTGGGAAGGTGTGCGCAGAGCCAGGGGACCATGAACAACGTGGTGTTCGGCACCGACAGCTTCGGCGTCTATGAGACGCTGGGAGGGGGGTGCGGGGCCGGGCCGGGGTTCGCGGGGGCCTCGGCGGTTCATTCGCATATGACAAACACTGCATTGACCGACGTGGAGGTCATCGAGCAGCGGTTTCCGGTGCGGATTCAGCGGTGCGAGATCCGGCGGGGCTCGGGCGGGGCCGGGAAATGGCGGGGTGGCGACGGCCTGGTGCGGGTGTATCAGTTTCTGGAGCCTGTCCGTGTGGGGGTGCTCTGGGGCCGCGCCAGAGCCGCCCAGGGCCTCTGCGGCGGAGCTGCGGGAGAAAAAGCCGTGGCAATTCTGGGTTCGGGATCCGCGGCGGAAACATCGGGACACGCCGAAACAGTCTCGGTGCCACGCCTTGGGACACTCCGAGTGGAAACGCCTGGCGGTGGTGGGTATTGGTGCGTAATCTGACATTTTTGATCATCACATTGGGCAAAACACCCGACAAAACACGCCATCCAAAATCCGTTTATTCCATCCATCTGGGATTAGCACTTGACCCACCGAGGCAAACCGCTTTCATGGCTGTGAAGAGTCTTTCACGCACGGTCCGCCGGAGCCTGATTGACCGCGTTGAACACCGTCACACACCGTTGCAGCAGCAGAGGAGAAGCCATGCCTGATTCCGTGCAGGACGTCGCCATGATCGAAACGAAGAACGCCACTCCGGCCGCAGCCAAAAGCGGGGATTTCCTTTGGGCCGCTCTCGCGACCGATTCGGGCAGCGCGGTGCTTGTCTTCGACGCTCAGGGCAAGGTGAGCTTCGGCAACCAGAACGCCTCGGCGATGCTCACCGGCGAGACCGCGACGGAATTCGGCGCCAAGTCGCTGCACGACGTGATGAAGGCCGAGATCGCCGAAGAGCACCTCGCGCACGCCAAGCAGGTGCTCGAGACCGGGCAGCCGGTCGTGATCGACGGCATGATCGCCGGCCGCCTGATGCGGGCGACGCTCCGCCCGGTGCGTGGTGAGTCGGCTCAGGAGCACCGCGTGCTCGAGACGCTGCGCCCGATCGCGTCGGAGGACCCCGCCCCCGAGGGCGTCACCTACGTGAAGGCCAAGTCCAACGACGAGGGCGTGCTGGGCAAGCTGACCGCTCGCGAGCGGGAGGTCCTCTTCCACATCGGCCGCGGGCTCTCGACGGCGAACATCGCCTCGACGCTCGGCCGCAGCACCAAGACCGTGGAGTGGCACCGCGTGAGCCTCGGCAACAAGTTGGGAATCACCAACCGGGTAGAACTCGCCAGGATCGCGATCCGCGCGGGCGTCACCGGCGTCGTCAACTGAGCAGACAATTTCCTGTGCCGGGAACTCTCAGGCCCCGTCGGCGGTACGCTCTTCTGGGCGGTCCGTACCCTGTTTGCCGACGTGAGACGTGGGATGTCCGGTAGATCTCCAATCTCTCCGACCGCGACGACAATCCTGACCGGGTTGCTCGTCGCGGTTGTTTGCGCGGGCGCTGCGGCGCAGGACACCGCGTCGGAGACCGACGAGGAGGTCCGCGTCGAGGACATGACCGTCACGCCGGCCGAGGCCCGCTTTGCGCTCACCGTGATTGTCCCGAAAGACGCCGAGGACGCCGCGCCGACCGACGAACAGGCGTCCGGGATGTCGCCCCAACTCGAGGCGTCCCCCGCCGGGCTGATCGGGCCGGACGAGCAGGATGCCTCCGACAACGACGCGGTGTTCACCGCCCGCGCGTGGGTGCTCCACGACCCGGCCATCGCCGAGCCCGCCACCGAACAACTGGACTGGACCGGCGCGGAGGTCGTGCAGATGGCGGCGTCGCCGCGCGAACGCGGCAGGCGCATCACCGCGCGCACGAGCGGCGTGTTCGGCGTCGAGGCTGCGCAGCTGACCCCGCTGACCGGCGGCAAAGAGATGTTCTCACTCGAAGTCGCGCACGGGCTGACGCTGGCGGGCGTCGGCTCGCGCCGGATGTGGACCGAGCGGGACCGCGCGTTCGTGCTCGCGGCGGAGGCGGGATGGAAGCTCACGCACTACGCCGGGCTCCAC
Source organism: Phycisphaerales bacterium JB054 (assembly GCA_043100935.1). Lineage (GTDB taxonomy): Bacteria > Planctomycetota > Phycisphaerae > Phycisphaerales > UBA1924 > PNC22. Next base: position 113,587 of record JBICHP010000006.1, on the reverse strand, counting down.
GTCGGGTACGAGGTGCTGCAGACGCCCCTCGGCGGGGCGATGCCCGAGGACGCCGGCGGCGACTCGATCTTCGCACGCTTCCAGCTGCGGTTCTGAGCGGGCGCCGCCCCGCGCTACTTGCCTTCCAGCATCTCGGCGAGGATGTGGATCCCCTGCTCGAGCTTGTCGCGCCGTGTCGCGAAGCTGAGCCGGATGTGGGTGTCGCGGTCGCTGAACACGCCGCCGGGGATCGTCAGCACGTTCCGCTCGATCGCCCGCTCGCAGAACTCGGTGCCCGTCAGACCGAGAGACTCGGGGAGCTCCACGAACGCGTAGAACGCCCCGCTCGGTGTCGGCAGCTTGGCGACCCGGCCGAGCACGCTGACGACCATGTCGCGGCGGGACTCGTACTCGGCCACGTGCGCGGAGATGTCCGCGTCCATCGCCGCGAGAGACCCCCACTGCGCGATCGAGGGCGGGCACACGAAGGTGTACATCTGGGCCTTGGACATCTCGGCGATGAGGGCCTTCGGCCCCGCGGCGTAGCCCATCCGCCAGCCGGTGATGCCGTAGGACTTGCCGAAGCCGCGGATCACCAGCACGTCCTCGCCGGCCCGCGGGTCGTGCCGTGCGGGGCTGGGGCACACCGGCGTGTGCGGCGCGTTGGCCGTCGTGTCGGTGAGGCCGTCGGAGAAGGTGAACGCGTCGTAGATCTCGTCGGAGATGAGCAGCACGCCGCGTTCGCGGCAGAGCCGGAGGATGTCCTCGCACTCCTGGCGGGTCGAGACCACGCCTGTCGGGTTGCTCGGTGAGTTGAACAGCACGGCCTTGGTGCGTTCGGTGATGAGCGGGGCCAGACGCTCGGCGGTCATGCGGAAGTCCGGGTAGGTCGGGCACCGGACCGCGCGGCCGCCGAAGATCGCCGCCAGCTGCGGGTACATCACGAAGTAGGGATCGGGGATGATGATCTCGTCGCCCGGCCCCATGAGGGCGAGGAACGCGAGCACCAGCGCACCGGAGGTGCCGCTGGTGAGCATGACCTCCGGATCGCCCTCGTTGCCGAACGACCAGCCGAGGTCGTGCGTCAGGTGCGACTCGATGCGGGAGCGCAGCTCGGGGATGCCCTGCGTGAGGGTGTAGCCGTTGCGGTCGTTGGTGATCGCGTCGATCGCGGCCTGCTTGATCGCGTCGGGCACGCGGAAGTCCGGCTGCCCGATCGAGAGATTGATCGGGTCGTCGAGCTTGGTGCCGAGTTCGAGGATGCGGCGGATGCCGGAGACCTTAAGGTCGCGGGTGCGGTCACAGAGGAGGTGTTGGATATCCATGTGCCCAACGATATGGCCGCCGGGGGGCGCTGCGCGCACAAACAACCGCGCCCGGTGCAGAACCACCACGCGCGGTCGTCAAGAACGCAAAGACCCTGAGGGGCCTACTTGGCGAGCGTCTTGCGCAGGCCGAGGGCGCCGTCCTTCTTGGGATCGATCTTCTTGTCGGCGGCAAGCTTGGCGACGCGCTCGGCGCGGGTGAGCACGGAACGCTTGCCGGCGAGGCCGCCCTTGATTTTCAGTGATGCATCGAGGCTCATAGTCACACTCTCCGGTTGCTGCTCCCGCGTGCGTTTCGCAGACGGGCTTGGTCTACTTCTTGTACAGGACCCACACGGCGTCGTTGAAGTCCTTGACGCCGCCGGCCCGCTTCCACGCTGTCCCGGCGGCGAGCACCTGGTCTCGGTACCGCTGGGCCTCCGGGCTGTCCGCCTGCCCGCTCGGGAATCCCCGGCTGGCGAACAGGACATACAGAGGACCATCGTTGCGCCGCCGCGAGCCCGGATCAATGACCCCGAAGCATCCAAGATCACGAGAAACCATCAAATCGATGATCGACTGCATCTCCGTCGGCCGGATCGACGAGCCGAGCTGGAGGTAATTATGGCGATCCTGGCGGGGTTCTGTCTGGGTTGGGCCGCTTGAGGTCAGGTAGGTCGCGGCCCCGACGGTCGGGGTGGAGGTGTTCTGGCGGGGCTGCTGGGGCGTGTTCTGCCGCGAAGCGCTCTCGCCCGAACCCGTGCCGCTGCCCGGCTCGGTGATCTGCGAACCCGGCCCCAGAGCGGTCTGGAGGAGTTGTTGCCGGTCGGTGGCCTCGCGCTCGCCCCGCTTGAAGCCGAGAGCCCACGCCCCGATGACCATGGCGATCATGAGCGCGAGGGTTCCCGCGGCGTAGACCATGGGCATCTGCACCACGCCGCCGACGATCCGGATCGGCGCGTCGGAAAAGCCCCCCGGCGGGGCGTTGGAGGGCTGGCGCTGGGGACGCTCGGCCTTGGGCGCTGGCGGCTCGTCGGCAGCCGCGGGAGGGCTGATTTCGGCCCGGGCCGCGGCCTGGCGTTCCTGCAGCACTTCGAAGAGCGGAGTTGTGGCGCGTTTGCCCGGCATCGCCTGATTGTACATCGCGCCGACGCCCCGGGGTTCGACGCGGGCCGGGGAGACCTTCCGGCACCCGGGCGGCGGGGCGGCGGGGCCGAACGCCGACGATCGCCCGGCCGGGGGCGGGCGGGGCTGAGGGAGCGTTCTATACTGCGGGCCATGACGATCCGCGATGAAGACATCCTCGACGTGAGCCCGGCCCCGATGACGACCGCCGAGCGGGTGTACATGCCCGAGGTGGTCCGCGGATTCGGCACGACGCTCCGGCACTTTTTCACCTCGTTCGGCCAGGGCAAGACCAGCCGCACGATGCAGTATCCCGAGCAACGCCGCGAGGACATGGACGTCGAGAAGGGCGGGTCGAACCCCGGCAACTACCGCGGCGTGCACCGGCTCAACCGCGATGAGGCCGGTCGCGTCAAGTGCGTCGCCTGCATGATGTGCCCGACCATCTGCCCGGCCAACTGCATCCACATCGAGGCCGCCGAGAGCCCCTGGGACGACCGCGAGAAATACCCGGCCAAGTTCGAGATCGACGAGCTCCGGTGCATCTTCTGCGGCATGTGTGAGGAGGCCTGCCCGGTCGACGCGATCGAGCTGACCCCCGAGTACGACTTCGTGGGCATGTCGCGCCAGGAGATGATCTTCGACAAGGAGAAGCTCCTGAGCGTCTACGACCTGACCATCGACAAGAAGCCGATGTAGTCGGGCGCGGCCGACCCCCGGGTGCACGGGCTCCCCGCGGGGAGGTCCAGATAATTCTCACTGTTTGTTGGCACTCTCCTCCAGATGTGGTCTCTTCTGGGGTGACCGGCCCGCGGTCCCGGTCCGCTGGGTCGGGCGCGATCCCGGTTGGTCGAGGACAGAACGGTTTATAGGAGAGAATCATGAAGCAGAGCACGATTGCAGCGGCTGCGGCCTTCTCGTTGCTTGCCGGAGCGGCCTCGGCGGACATCATCGAGTACAACTTCTACGTCGGCGGCGACCAGGAAGTGCCGCCAAACGACAGCGACGCGACCGGTGCGGGGCAGTTGCTGTACGACACCGACACCCAGACGTTTAGCATCGATCTGGTCATCTTCGGCATCGAGCTGGACGACCTGCTCGGCGTGGGCCCCAACTCGAGCCCGATCCACATCCACAACGCCCCGGCCGGCTCGAACGGCCCGATCGTGATCGATTTGGGCTTCTTGGACGACTTTGAGGACTTCGGCCTCGGCATCCGCTATTCGGTGTCCGACCAGCTCTTGGGCGGCACCTACGGCGACATCACCAGCGACCCGAACGACAACCAGGCGGCGCTGTTCGCCGGTGAGTTGTACGTCAACGTCCACACCGTCGACTACGCCTCGGGCGAGGTGCGGGGCCAGCTCGTCCCCGCTCCGGGTGCTGCGGCGTTGCTCGGCCTCGGCGGGCTGGTGGCATGCCGCCGGCGTCGGGCCTGATCGCAGGATTCGGCTGCCCGAATTCCCGAAGCTCCCCAGCTTGACAACCCAGTTCAACACCCGCTTCGACCGCCCTCGCGAGAGGGCGGTTTTTTCTTTGGATTAGTGGCACGGGCCAACGGAATGTGGCCTGTTACGGGGTGAGGGCCTGTGCCCACAGCGGCCGCCGATGTCGGTGGTCCGTTTGTGACCCCTCTGACGGGTGCTCAACAGACTGGAGAGTGAGAGAGATGATCCGTACCACCGCACTGCTCGTGCTCGCCGGGGCGGCCACCGCGAACGCCGGGGGCATTTTCAGCTTCGCATCCGACTTCAGCGACCAGAGCTGGACCTTCCGGGGCGAGTTCCACGGCGGCCACTTCGCCATGGAAGACGCCATCAGCAACGCCGACCCGATGACCCTGCTCATCGACGACGGCAACGGCGGGCTCGACCCGCTGAGCTACGAGGTCGACTTCAACATGCACGCCGACATGGAGTACCTCTCCAGCACCCCGATCGGCGGCGGGAAGTTCGTTCACACCTACGAGTTTGAGAGCGCGACCGCGGGCTGGTACCTCGCCACCGGCCCGGTGCTCGAGATGACCTTCGACGGCGCGATCATGACCATCGTCGGCAGCGAGTTCGGCTGGGACAGCGCCGGCTCGATGTTCGGCGCCGACTCGTGGGCCGATGTGCAGTACACCAGCTATATCAACGAGCCGGCCTACGGCATGTACGTCGGCGACAGCGTCGGCCCCCAGGACTTCGCCTTCACGCTGACGGCGCTGAACACCAGCGGCGTGATCCCCTACGACTTCAGCTCGCCCGGCGCGACCCTCGACCCGCAGACCATGCTGCCGGTGGACGAGATCTTCGCCGAGGGCTCCTACTCCGGCTCGGCCCAGTTCGTGCCCACCCCCGGCACCGCGAGCCTGCTGCTCGGCGCGGGGCTGATCGGCTGCCGTCGGCGTCGCTGATCTGTTTCCTCTGACGGGCTCCTCTCACGGGGCGGACACCCTGACCCGCAGAGCCGCCCGGTTTCAATCTGCAGTTTCATCTTGCACCGCCGGCCCTTTCTGAGGGTCGGCGGTGTTCTTTCCGTTGTGAGGGTTTCTCGGGAGGTCTCCGTGTGGCATGCCCACGCTTCGTGGGCATGAGTGGAGGTTCCCTGGCCTGGTTCCATGCCCACGAAGCGTGGGCGTGCCACACACCAGGAGCGCGGACGCGGGGTGTTCTACTTCGCGCCCAGGACGCCGCGGAGATCGGCGACGAACGCCTCCGCCGCCGCCGCGACTGCGCTCTGCCAGTCACCCGCCGGTCCGGCACCGGGGTAGATCACACTCCGGCTGGCGGTGACGACCACGCCGCTCTTGCCGGCGGAGGTGGTGCCCTCGCGGAGCATCGCCCGGACATCGTCGGCCGACCCGCCCTGGGCGCCGTAGCCAGGGATGAGGAAGACCTGATCGGGCATGCGGGCGCGGAGGGCGTGTCCGTCCGAGGCCTTGGTCGCGCCGACGACGGCGCCGACATCGCTCAGGCCGCACTGGCCCAGCCGCGACGCGCCGAGCGCGCGCACGTGGTCGGCCATCATCCCCGCGACGGTCGCGTCATTCGCGGCGAGCGGGACCGACTGGACCGCGTCGCTGTCGGGGTTGCTGGTGCGGACCAGCACGAAGACGCCGAGCCCCGCGTCGAGGTACGGCTCGACGGTGGACGGGCCGAGGTAGGCGTTGACGGTGATCGCGTCGGCACCCAGGTGCACCCCCGCCGCGGCGTAGTGCTGGGCGGAGACGCCGATGTCGCCCCGCTTGGCGTCGAGGATGACGACCAGCCCCTTGGACCTGGCGTGCTCGCAGGTGTGCTCGAGCGCGCGGACGCCGGCCGAGCCGTACCGCTCGAAGCAGGCGGACTGGGGCTTGACCACGGTGACGTGGTCGGCGATGGCGTCGATCACGCCGCGGCTGAACGCCTCGATCGCCCGCACCGGCTCCCAGTGCTCGGCCCGGACGGCTTCGGGCAGGCGCTCGAGCACCGGGTCGAGCCCGACGCAGACGGGCGAGCCGGAGCGGTCGAGCGCGGCGGCGAGACGGTCGGCGAAACGGGGCTCGGGCATGCGGGGTCTCCGGGGATCGGCCTCGGTGTGGGGTGCGGTCGGCCGGGCAAGCCTAGCGTTGCGCGAGGCGCCCGGGACGGGCGTGCCGGAGCTGCAAGATGGACCCCGCGACGACACCGCGACATCTCGATCTCAAGAAGGACCGCGGGCTGACGGTCGAGTGGGAGGACGGCACGACGTCGTTCTACTCCATCACCTATCTGCGCCGGATGAGCCCTTCGGCGGACATGAAAATGCTCCGCGACGAGATCAGGAAGAACCCGCTGACGATCGTCAACCCACGCGGCGAGGCGACCGGCGGGGCGGTCGTCGCCAGCGGGGCCGAGATGATCGGCAACTACGCCATCCGCATCGAGTTCTCCGACGGGCACGGGACGGGGATTTTCTCGTGGTCGTATCTGCGGGAGATCGACCCCGCCGCGGCGAATGACCGGGAGAGCAACGGCCCCGGCGCGGGCGGCGATCCGGCCGCCGGTGGCGGGCGGTAGGCTTTGCCCATGACCGGCGGCACGGACAGCGAGACACAGATCGGGCTGACGACGACGGTGGACCGGCTGCCGGGCATCTCGCCCAAGCGCGCGCACGCGCTGGCGGCACTCGGCCTGACCAACCTCGGCAAGCTGATCGCCCACCTGCCGATGCGCCACGAGGTGCAGGCGGGCGAGGCGAAGATCGGCGAGCTCGTTCCGGGGCAGGTGGTCTCGGCACGGGGTGACGTGACCGCGACCCGCCCGAGCGGGTTCGGGAGGAAGCCGCGGTTCGAGGCGGTGCTCATGGACGAGACCGGGCGGCTCGACCTGGTGTGGTTCAACCAGATGTATCTGCGTGACAAGATCCAGGCGGGGGCACGCCTGCGCGTGCAGGGCGAGCTGCGCCAGCGCGGGAATCTGATGCAGATCGCCAACCCCCGGTGGGAGCTGCTGCCGCTGGACGGCGAGGAGCCGGCGACGCGGGAGGCACGGATCCGACCGGTCTATCCGGCGAGCGAGCGGATCAAGAGCTGGGAGATCGAGGCGGCGATCGCCGGGGTTCTGGATATCGCGCTGCCGCTGATCGAGGAGCACCTGCCCGAGTCGTTCCGGAAGGAACGCAACCTGCCGGGGCTGGCCGAGGCCTACCGGATGCTGCACAAGCCGGCGACCGAGGACGAGATCGGCGAGGGACGGCGGCGGCTGGCGTTCGATGAGCTGCTCATGATGCAGCTTGGCGTGTTCCTCAAGCGGGCGCACCTTCGCGAGACGCTCCGCGCGCCCAAGCTGGACCACTCAGAGGAGATGGACAAGCGGATCCGGTCGCGGTTCCCCTTCTCGCTGACGCCGGCGCAGGAGAAGGTGGTCGGCGAGATCGTCAAGGATCTGACCTCGTCGGTGCCGACCAACCGGCTCATCCAGGGCGATGTGGGCTCGGGCAAGACCGTCGTCGCGCTCTACGCGATGCTGCTGGCGGTGGCCAGCGGGCACCAGGCGGCGCTGATGGCACCGACGGAGATCCTCGCCGAGCAGCACTACGCCTCGATCTCCCGGGCGCTCGAGGGCTCGCGGGTTCGGGTGGCGCTGCTGACCGGGGCCGTGGTCGGGCCCGAGCGTGAGTCGCTGGTCGGGCGGCTTCAGCGGGGCGAGGTGGACCTTGTCGTCGGCACGCACGCGCTGGTGACCGAGCGGGTGGCGTTCCGGAGCCTGGCGGTCGCGGTGATCGACGAGCAGCACCGCTTCGGCGTCGAGCAGCGGGCGATGCTGCGGGTGAAGGGGTCGGACGGGGCGGGCGCCGCGGCGATCGCCTCGACGCCTCACGTGCTCGTCATGACCGCGACGCCGATCCCGCGAACGCTGGGCATCACGCTCTTCGGCGATCTGGACATCTCGACCATCGACGCCCTACCGCCGGGGCGGGTGCCGATCGAGACGCGGGTGGTCGCGCCCGGCGAGCGGGCCGGGGCGTACGACTTCGTGCGTTCGCGGCTCGAGGCCGGTGAGCAGGCCTACGTCGTGGTGCCCACGATCGAGGGCACCGACGGACGCGAGGAGGGCGAGAGCGGGCTCGCCGGCGTGCGGTCGCTGATGAAGGAGCTTGAGGCGGGGCCTCTGCAAGGCCGCCGGCTCGCGGCTCTGCACGGCCGGCTCCGGCGCAACACGCGCGAGAACGTGATGGAGCGGTTCCGAGGCGGGCGTATCGACTGCCTCGTCGCGACGACCGTGATCGAGGTCGGTGTCGATGTGCCCAACGCGACGGTGATGGTGGTCGAGCACGCCGACCGCTTCGGGCTGGCACAGCTCCACCAGCTGCGGGGGCGTGTCGGGCGAGGGAGCGAGCGGTCGTACTGCCTGCTGATCGGCGAGCCGACCACGCCCGACGCCGCCGAGAGGCTCAAGGCGCTGGCCGAGTCGACGGACGGGTTTGTGCTGGCCGAGAAGGACCTGGAGATCCGCGGCCCCGGCGAGGTCTTCGGGAGCCGCCAGTCGGGGGCCTCGCCCTTCAAGGTCGCGGACCTGATGAAAGACCGCGAGCTGCTGGCGATGGCCCGGCGGGATGCGCGGGGCTGGATCGAGAAGAGCCCGGCGCTGGCCCGCGCCGAGGAGGCGACGCTCCGGCGGCGGCTGTTTAAGGCGTACGGCGATGCGCTCGGGCTCGGCGACGTCGGCTAGTGCCGGAGCGGGCTGGGTCGAGTCGGGCGGCTCCGGTCTCTACGATCGGGCATGAGTTTCAACCGCGATGCTGTGCGGCTCCTCAACGAGATCGCCTCGATGATGGAGCTGCTGGGGGAGAACCCGTTCAAGATCAACGCCCATGCGCGCGCGGCCCGCGCGATCGAGGGGATGTCGCAGGACCTGAGCGCCGTGACCTCCGATCGCTCGGCGCTCACCGACATCGAAGGGATCGGGCCGAAGATCGCCGACAAGCTGATCGAGCTGGCCGAGACCGGCGGCATGACCGAGCACAGAGCGCTGGCGGAGAAGGTGCCGGCGGGGCTGATGGGGCTCTTGAACATCCCGGGGCTGGGGCCCAAGACGGTGCGGCTGCTCTGGCAGGAGCGCGGCGTGACCGATCTGGCCGGGCTGAAGGCCATCATCGAGGACGGGTCGATCCTGGAGTTGCCGCGGATGGGCAAGAAGGCGGTCGAGAAGATTGCAGCAGCGATCAAGTTCGCAGAGCAGGACACCGGGCGGCTCCACCTGGGCGTGGCGATGCCGGTGGCCGAGGCGGTCGTCGAGCACATGCGGGGCGTGAAGGGCGTGACGCGGGTGACGTTCGCGGGCTCGCTCCGGCGAGGGCAGGAGACGATCGGGGACATCGACATCCTGGTGTGCGCCGACGACCCCGCGGGTGCGGGCGAGGCGTTCCGCTCGATGCCCGAGGTCGTCGCGGTGCTGGTGGCTGGCGAGAGCAAGTCGAGCGTGCGGTACGGGCTGGATGTCGATCTGGGGCGGTGGAACTTCGAGGGCAAGAGCGGCGATGCCGAGGAGCGTCCGAGCGTGCAGGTGGACCTGCGGGTCGTGCCTGAGGCCTCGTGGGGTGCGGCGCTGATGTACTTCACGGGATCGAAGGAGCACAACGTGCGGCTGCGTGAGCGCGCGCTCAAGCAGGACCTGACGCTGAACGAGTACGGGCTCTTCCCCGAGGACCGTGAGGCGGAGGGCTCGCCACAGTCGCGCGGGGTCGAGCCGGTGGCGTCGGCGACGGAGGAGGAGATCTACGCGAAGCTCGGGCTGCCGTTTGTGCCGCCGGAACTGCGAGAAGATCGCGGGGAACTCGCGACCAAAGACCTGCCCACGCTGATCGAGGTCGAGCACATCAAGTCCGAGCTGCACGCGCACACGACGGAGTCTGACGGCTCGCTCGCGCTGGCGGAGCTGGTGGCCGGGGCGAAGAGCCGCGGGTTTCACACGATCGCGGTGACGGATCACTCCAAGAGTGCCGCGGTCGCGGGCGGGCTCACGGTCAAGCGGCTGCGCGCGCAGCGTGAGGCGATCGACCAGGCCCGGGCGGAGACCAAGGGCATCACGATCCTGCACGGCTCGGAGGTGGACATCCTCGCTGACGGCGCGTTGGACTATGACGATGAGATCCTGTCGTGGCTGGACGTGGTGGTGGCGAGCCCGCACGCTGCGCTGAGCCAGGACCCCAAGGCGGCGACCAAGCGGCTGCTTCGCGCGATCGAGAACCCGCACGTGAACATCATCGGGCACCCGACGGGGCGGTTGATCAACAAGCGGCCGGGGATCGAGCCGGCGATGGACGAGATCTACGCGGCGGCGAAGGAGCACGACGTGGCGCTGGAGATCAACGCCCACTGGCTGCGGCTGGACCTGCGGGACACGCACGTGCGGGGTGCGGTCGAGGCGGGGTGCCTGATCGCCATCGACTGTGATGTGCACCGGGCGGACGACTTCGACAACCTGCGGTACGGCGTGCTGACCGGGCGGCGGGGGTGGCTGCCCAAGGACCGGTGCGTGAACACGTGGTCGGCGAAGAAGCTGCACGCGTGGCTGGCGAAGAAGCACGGGTAAACACCGGCTTACTTATTCGGCCCTGAGTATTGAAACTGCGTCTCAATCGCACTACCGTCCGGACCTTTTCAAGGAGACCGGACGCATGCACCAGAGGACGACGCGGGCGGGGTTCACACTCATCGAGTTGTTGGTCGTGATCGCGATCATCGCGCTGTTGATCGGGATCCTGCTGCCGGCACTGGGCAAGGCGCGGGCGGCGGCACAGACGGCGGCGAACCTGGCGAACCTGCGGTCGCTCGGGCAGGGGATGGCCCAGTACGCGGACGCGAACACCGATTCGTTCCTGCCGCTGCGGCTGCCCCAGGGCGAGGTGCACGAGGCGTCGGGTCGCCCCCGGGCGCGGTGGCACTGGCCGCTGGGTGAGTTCGTGGGGATGCCGTACGCGCCGAGCAACGCCGAGGAGTACGACAACTTCCACAGCAACGACGACTTTGACCGTCTGGACAACGAGGTGTTCCTCGACCCGAGCCACGACACGAGCGAGTTTGTGAGCCGCAGCACGGGGAACGTGCAGGTGCTGCGGAACGGGTCGTACGGGTACAACTACCACTACCTCGGCAACACGCGTGGCGAGGGGCCGGGCGGGGGGTTTGCGAACTACCCGGTCCGGCACTCGAAGATCGTTGTGCCGTTTGACACGGTGGCGCTTGCGGACAGCTCGGGTTCGCAGGACGTGCGCGCGCAGGAGGGTGTGCGCGACCACGCGTACTCGCTCGATCCGCCGCGAATGGACACGGCGCGGAACAACGCTGCGACCTGGGCGACCGGGGACGGTCCGAGCCCGGGGCACAACCGGCACGGCGGCAAGGTGACCTCGGCGTTCCTGGACGGGCACGTGGAGTTGCTGTCGCTGGGTGAGCTGGGGTATGTCGTGCGGGACGATGAGCTCGGGCTGGTCGAGGTGGATCGCGGCGACAACGCCCGGTTCAACGGGCTGGGGCACGACAAGGACGCGACCGATTGAGGATGCACCGGCTGGAAGCCGGTGCCACGTGAGCGGGTGCGGCCCCGGCCGGGAGCCGGTGGCGCGTCAGCTCCCCCACCACGGCCAGGTGATGCCGAGGATGGAGTTGGCCAGGGCGATGCCCAGCACGGTGAGGATGGTGCGGTCGGCGAGGACGCGACCCGTGGTGCGGATGCGCCCGGCGATGATCGCGCCCAGGAGGGTGGTCTGGGCGATCAGCAGGGGCATGTAGACGCCGGGGTGCATGGTGACCTGTCGCGGCGGGATGAGGCCGGCACGGTCGATGGAGTCGAAGGCTGCGGCGCAGAGCAGGCCGCCCATGTTGAAGGGGACCGCGGCGATGGGTCCGAGGATGAGCTCGGGGAACTCCTGCACCTCGATCACCCAGAGGAACTGGGCGATGCCGACGGGCAGCGCGACGAGGGCGAGCAGGCCGACGGCCCGGAGGAAGCAGAGCGGGGCGTTGCGCCTCGCGGGGATCGCGGCCATCGCGCAGAGCAGGATGCCGAGGATGATGAGTGAGGTCTTGGCGGTGAGCATGTCGGCTGGGCTGGGATGAGAGGAGGGCACCGGCTGGGAGCCGGTGCCACGGAGCCGCCGCGCGGTCAGGCAGCGCGAACTGCGGGCAGTGTAAGCGGGCGGCCGGGTGGGCGGACCGACGGCCGGGCCTACGATGCCCGGCTGCGGTCACAGCACTGACTGAACACTCTGGACGGGGCCCGGCTTTGCGGCCGGGGCGGTCTCATGTTTGGACGACTCAGCGACGGCTTCGGCAAGGCGATCCGGAAACTCAGCGGCAAGGGCTCGATCAGCGAGGCCAACGTCCGCGAGGCGATGGAAGAGGTGCGGACGGCGCTGCTCGAGGCGGACGTCCAGTACGACGTCGTCAACGACTTCTGCGAGCAGGTGACCAGGGACGCCCTCGGGACCGAGGTGCTCAAGAGCCTCGAGCCGGGCGAGCAGATGGTGGGCATCGTCCACCGGCGGCTCGTGGAACTCCTCGGCGGCGAGCCGGACGAGCAGGGGCGGTCGACCACCCCGCCGCCGGAGATCATGGCCGTCTCGCCGGGGCCGACGATCGTGATGATGTGCGGCCTGCAGGGCTCGGGTAAGACCACCACCTGCGGCAAGCTCGCGGCGTATCTAAAGAAGCGCGGCCGGAGCGTGATGGTCGCGGCGGCCGACCTGCAGCGCCCGGCGGCTGTGGAGCAGCTGGAGATCGTTGCGCGGCGGGTCAACGACGAGGCGCCGGGCGGCTCGCAGGTGCACTTCTACGGCGAGCCGGACAAGTGCGATGAGTACGGCAAGGCGGTCGGCGTGGCGGTGCAGGTCTGCCGCAACGCGCTGGCGGCGGCGCGGAAGCAGAACGTCGATGTGCTCATCCTCGACACGGCGGGCCGTCTGCACGTCAACGACGATCTGATGGGCGAACTGCAGCAGGTGAACAGGGCGCTGAGCCCGCAGCACATCTTCCTGGTCGTCGACGCGATGACGGGGCAGGACGCGGTGACGAGCGCCAAGGCGTTCCACGAGCGGCTCGAGGTGGACGGGGTCATCCTGACCAAGTTCGACTCCGATACCCGCGGCGGCGCGGCGATCTCGGTGAAGAAGGTGACCGGGGCGCCGATCAAGTTCATCGGTGTGGGCGAGAAGTGGGACGCGCTCGAGGAGTTCCACCCGGAGCGGATGGCGGGGCGCATCCTCGGCATGGGCGACGTGGTGAGCCTGGTCGAGAAGGCGTCGGAGGAGGTCAGCGAGGAGGAGGCGCGGGAGCTCGAGGCCAAGATGGCCAAGGGCGAGATGACGATGGAGGACTTCGTCAAGCAGCTCAAAACGCTGCGGCGGATGGGGCCTCTCAAGCAGGTGCTCGGGCTGCTGCCGGGGCTGGGCTCGGCGCTCGAGGGGGCGCAGATCGACGACAAGCAGCTCGACCGGGTCGAGGCGATGATCAGCTCGATGACCAAACAGGAGAAGAAGTCTCCCGAGATCATCACGATGAGCCGGCGCAAGCGGATCGCCAGGGGCAGCGGCACGAGCGTGGACGATGTCGGCAAGCTGGTCAAGCAGTTTGAGACGATCAACAAGCTGACCAAGACGATGGCGGGGATGTCGGCCAAGCAGAAGGTCGCGGCGGTGAAGGAGATGGGCGGGGCCGGCGGGATGGTGCCGGGCATGCCGATGATGCGGTCGAAGGGCTCGACGAAGAGCTCGGCCAAGCGGGGGTTCAAGCCGCGGAAGAAGCGGCGGTAGGTCTAGCGTCGATCGTCGAGTTTCTCGAGATTGACCAGGACGATGATGCCACAGACGAGCGATCCCACGTTGCCGACAAGGATCGTGCAGATCTCGAAGACGCCGATCATGCGAGTCGAGCCGATCGATCTCTGGTGCGTGGCGGGGTCGGCGAGCTTGCTGAACTGGATGAACTCGAAGATACCGAGCACCAGCAGCGGGATGCCAACGAAGAAGAAGACGCAGGTGGAGGCCCAGCCGATCGCGCCGAGGATGTTGAAGATCCCGGAGATCAGGATGGGGACCCTGACGGCGGAGACGTCGCGGGGCGGGAGTGCGTGCTGGTCGGCCATGGCTGAGTCCTCGTGCGTGCGGAGGGGCGTGGTGCGGGCGGTCGCGTCAGGCCCGATCGATGGGAAGGAAGTCCTGTTCTCTTCCCTCGGCCCAAGCCTTGAAGCGCGGCCAGAAGACCTCCTGGATGAGGATCTTCAGGCACGCGGCGATGGGGATGGCGATGAGCAGGCCGAAGACGCCGAAGAGTGCGCCGCCGGCGAGTGAGGCGAAGAGGATCATCGGCGTGGACATGTCGGTGCCCTTGCCCTGGATGAGCGGGGTCCAGACGTAGTCGTCGAGCGCCTGGCCGAGGAAGTAGATGAAGGTGGGCGCACCGAGGTACCACCACCACTCGCCGCGGAAGCCGGAATGGCCCTCGAGAGCGAGCAGGAGGGCGGAGATGGGCAGGCCGACGAGGGCGAGGTAGGGGACGATCGAGAGGACAGCCACAAGCGGGCCGAGGATGAACGCGGCCGGCACGCCGATGACGAGGTAGCCGACGGTGAAGACGATCGCCTGGATGAAGGCGATGGTGAGCCGGCCCCGAATGAACGCGCTGATGACCGCGTCGAATTTGGTGAGCAGATCGAACAGCAGGTCGCGGTGTTTGTCTGGGACGAGCTTGGCACCGAACGCCTGCACCTCGACCCAGCCGGTCGCCAGGAAGAAGAAGAAAAAGGCCGTGATGAAGGCCATGAACAGCAAGCCGAAGACGCTGCCGAAGAAGTTGATGGTCGAACGGATCGCGCCGGCTCCGGCGGTGGCGACGCCGTCGGCGTTGATCTTCAGCCAGTTCTGCGCCGAGGCGAGGGCGTTGGTGAGGTTCTCGCCGTCGTCGTTCTTGTTGAGGAAGTCGGCGATCCAGCGGTAGGCGGGGCCGGCGTCGTCGGTCGTCTTGTCGAGGCGGGCCTGGTACTCGGCCTCGAGGGTGTTGATCTTCTCCTGCAGCGCCTCGATCTCGGCGGCCTGGGCCTCGGTCTGTGCGGGGGGCGTGCCGTCCGGGGCGTCGGTCGGCGGCGGGGTCGGTTCGCCGTCGGCGGCCGCGTCGGGCTCGGTGTTGGGCTCGGCGTCGATCTCGGCGGGGGGCGGGTCGAGGCGTTGGAGTTCGGCCCGGGCATCGCGGAGCTTTGCGCCCTCGGTGACGGCGGAGAGTGTGATGCCGGTGTTGGTGGCGAGGTCTTTGACGAGCCCGGCGGACTGGATGATGCCGAAGGTCAGGCCGAGCGCCGAGGGCACGACGATGGCGAGGATCGTGGCCGCGAGGACGGCGGTCACCGCGCCCTGTCGTTTCATGCCGGACCGCTTCATGAGCCAGCGGATGACCGGTTCGAAGAGGTAGGCGAAGAGGATGGCCAGGAGCAGCGGCACGGTGACGATGCTGATCTTCTGCCCGAGCCAGAGCAGACCGAGCACGCCGAGGACGACGAGCACATCGCGGACGCCCTGGATCTGCCAGAGGTGGAGCGACTTCCAGTCGCCGCGGGGCTGGCGGGGCTCGCTGGGCGTGCCCGGGGTCTGCTCGGGGTCGGGGGTGTCTGCCATGCGGGGCATGGTACAGAAACCTCTGGGCCCTTGTCTTCGCTTGGCGTTGGGTGGGGCGCTCGACGTGTTGGAACGGCGCGGGGTGGTGTCAGCGGGGGTCGTCCGGCACGCGGCTGATGTCGGCGTCGTGGTTGACGGGCCATTGCTGGCTGCTCTCGATCGCGTGGTCGCTCCCCCACCTGCGGCTGCTGGCGCCCCAGTGGTTGGCGGGCCATCCGCGCGAGAGCTCCTGGCCGTGGACGCCGCCCGGCGCCGGGGCGTACGGCGTGCTGTCCGCGGGACGCCAATCGCGTTTGTACTCGTAGGTGGCGGACGTCCACGCGGTGGGGTCGGTCACGTCACGGATCATCTCTTCGAGGTCGCGTTCCAGGGTGGCGCCGGACTCGTACGCGCGGTAGGGGCTGATGGCGACCCGCTGCCCCTCCAATGCGAGGAAGTTGCCGTGCTCGTCCAGGCCGCCGGCGTCCTCGACGTAGGGATAGGCCTCCTCGAGCAGTGCGCGCAGCGGCAGCCGCGGCGGCACCTGGTCGAACGGCCCGTCGTACCAGGTGTTCTGCGCGATCTCTCTCTGGTTCACGCCGACGAGGATGAAGCGTTGGGTCGCGGGGTGTCTCACGAAACAGAACCGCGATCGCTCGCCGAACCACGTCTCGACGGACCGGCTCTCGCCGCGGACCCACGGCTCGGGCGGAGGGAGGGAATCATCGAGCACGTAGTAGAACGCCCGGCCGGGCGTGTAGTAGAGCAGGTGGAAGGCGTAGCCCGATTCGTCCCGCACGCCGCTCACGCGCGACTCGCCCGGCAGGAGCGTGGGGCCCGGCAGCGCGAGTGCCGTGCGGTCCATCACGAAGACACGCGAGAGCCCGTCCAGCCGCAGCGTCACCTCGCCGGCAGCGGGGTCGTAGTGCATCGTGATACCGTCCCGGCCGTCGCGGAAGCAACCGACCACGGTGTCGCGCTGGCTGTACGCGTCGAAATACCCGACGCTGAACTCGCCGTCCTCGGCGTCGGCGAAGCGGATGTTGCCGCTGATCACCCGCGGCCCGAGCATGAACTTGTAGTAGTAGTACCGCTCGGTCGGGTAGACGACGGCACACCGCGGCGCGGCGGACATGACGAATCTGAGGACGCTCCGGGGATCGTCGAAGCTCGGGACCGGTGCGGACTCCGGCGGCCGGGCCTTGAGTCGTGACTCGTCGCCGTTCCACGCGGCGCCTTCGCGCAGCGCGAGTTCGTTGAGCGCGACCCACGCCGCGGGCTCTGTGCGGCGGCCGGCACAGCCAGCCAGCCCCGCCACGCCCACGAGCACCGGCAGGCACCGGACAAGGCCGAGCCACGGGAGTGGCCTGCGGCCCGAGCGGCCGGTCGGGATCACCACGGCCACCGATTGCGAGAGGTTGCGATGTGCTGGAACGTCGTCCACCACGAATGCTCGGGAGGGAAAACCGGCCACTCGCCCGGCCCGGGTGCCCCCCACGACTGCGAGACCGTCGTCGTGTGACCGGCGGGCCAAGTCGGCTGGGGGCCGGGCCAGGTGTTGGAGGCGTAGCTCAGGTGCCCGGGCGGGAAGCTTGTGCTCACCCCTCTCTGGTGTGCCCAGCCCCACGAACCGGACATCGAGGGCGTGTGATTCGGTGGCCATCTGCTCTGCGAATTCTGGGTCTCGTGCACCCAGGTCGCCGTGAACGCCTCGGAGTGCAGAGGGGGCATGACCCGCTGCACGGAGTCGTCGTAGGTATGCCCCGGCCACCACGTGCGCGACACCACGGCCTCGTGGTCTTTGGGACGGGTGCTCGACTCCGCTTCGGCGTGTCCCGGGGGCCACGACTTGCTTACATCCGCTTCATGGTGCGGCGGCGGATACTCAGCGCTTGAGGAGAATGTGATATGGAGAGCGGGCGCGTCCCAGCTGCTCGATGCGTACCAGTGATGGTTTGCGGGCCACTGTTGACTGATGGCGACCTCGTGCGGCGCCGTGGGGAGGTGGCTGGACGCGTACGCGTCGTGTGCGAGTGGGCCTGGTGCTTCACCGTCGTAGCCGTTCGAGATGCTCACCAGGTGATTGGGCTGCCACCAGCCGGGGTGTTGGGGCGGCCACGTGTCACTCACCCCGAACAGGTGGGTGCGTGGAGCGCAGCCCGATGCCATGAATGCATCGACCCCGGCTTCAACGAGTGCGCCGACGTACTCCGCGGCAGACTGTGCGGCCTGCTCCACATCGTGGTCGCCCACGCTCTCTCCGAACCGGTCCAGCGTGAGCGCGAGATCGCCGGCGTTCACCACGCCGTGGAAGTTCAGATCGCCCGCATCACTCACCGCCTCCTGCCCTTTGGCAGCCGTCTTATCGAACGCCCCCTTCATGAGCCGCTCGATGGCGGTGACGAAGTCCTGGTAGGTCTCGACACCGTCCTGGTCTTGATCGCCCACAAGGAGGTCAGGCCCGTACAACTCGGTCATTCGGCCGAGGAGTGCCATCGCGACATCGACGTCGCTCACCTCGCAGTCCCCGTTGAGGTCGGTAAGCACAATGCCTGAACGCGACAAGAACCGCGTGACCTCGATCCGGTCGGGCGCCCCTGTCTGTGCCGCGGCACCGCCCGCGACGACTGCGAGCCCTGAGAGGACTCCGATGGTGCGAAAGCGTACTCGCACACTCGAATCGAGAGAATAGATCTTGATGGATGTGTTCACCACAGAAGTCCCCTGTTGGTTGTTTGCTTTCCAGGCAGATATATGAGGATAGGTTCCCCTGCAGTGGCGTCAAATGGAGATTCGAACCTGTACTCATAGGTTCGCCGGTGGGGCCGGCGCATCGGGCACGATGCCGCGGGACAACGACGCCATGTGCGCCGTGCTGAACTCGATGCCCGGTGCCGGGGCGAGCCCCGCGCAACCGGTCATCAAGCCGGCGGAAACAGACACGCCCACCGTGAGGACAACGAGCGCGTCCCCCTTCACCAAGGCCACACCCACTCCCACGGCGGCCGGACCTGCTTGACGCTGGTGAACCAGGTGTGGTCGGGAGGGAAGACCGGCCACTCGCCCTGATCGGGCGGTGCGCCCCAGGACGCAGACGCCGCGAGGGTGTGCCCGGGTGGCCAGTTCGGCTGGGGGCCGGGCCATTCGCGGGAGACCACCGCGTGGTGACCCGGGGGATAGCTCGCGCTGGTGCCCCTGTTGTGGCCGCCCCCCCAGCCGAGCGAGATCACCCGCTGGTGGTTGGGGGGCCAGAGGCTCTGGGACAGGTCGGACTCGTGCTCCCATGTCTGGGTGAAGGCCGTGTGGTGGTGCGGGGGCATCTCGAGCTGACTCGAATCCTCGAAGTTATGGTTCGGCCACCAGGTACGCGACACCTTCGTCTCGTGCTCCGGGGGCCCGGGATGGGTCGACGAGGAATCCGCCGCGTGGCTTGGAGGCCAGCTTCGGCTCACACCTGTTTCGTGGTATGGATCGTCGGAGTAGGAAACAAAGATCTTGTGACCGCCTCGAGGGGGCAGCCAGGTGTTTGAGGCGTACCACAGATGGTTCGCCGGCCACTGCGCGCTCACGGTGACATTATGCGGACCCGTGGGGATCGTTGAAGACTCGAACGTGCTGTGGTCCCCGTCGGGCGCGTCCCCGTCGTAGCTGTCCGAGATGCTCCAGAGGTGGTTCGGTGGCCACCAACGGGGATGGTCCGGCGGCCAGGTGCTGCTGATGCCCCTGAGGTGGTCGCCGGGCGCACACCCCTCAGCCATAAACGCCTCCCGCCCGTTGTGCCGGATGGCACCCATGTATTCAACGATCAGCCTCGCGTGCTGATCGATGTCCCGGTCACTGACTACGTCGCCGTAGCGATCGATGATCGCCGCACGGTCTTCCGAACTCGCCGCACCATCGATGTTCACAGCTCCCCACGGACCGCCCGCGGCCACGGCGTCGGAGGTCTGCTGAAGACCTGTGGCGCCGAAGACCACCGCCGTGGCCGCGGGCGTCTTGTCAAAGGCGCCTTCCACCAGCCTCCCGACGGCGACAACCACGTCTTCGTACGTCGTCGCACCGTCTTGATCCTGGTCGCCCACACCCGCGAGCCCGGGGCCGTAGAGCCCCGTCATGCGGCCCAGCATCGCCATCGCGATGTCCACATCACTCACGTGGCAATCGTTGTTGAGATCCGACATGTGCATCGCGGAACGAGACATGAACCGCGTGATCTCTGTCCGGTCGGGCGGCCCGGTCTGTGCCGCGGCGCTGCCCGCGACGACCACGAGCCCCGCGAAGAGTCCAGCGGAGCGAGCGTGTGCTCGCGCACCTGTATCGCCGAGAGAGTTCCTGCAGGATTTGCGCACGACAGTTGCCCCCTGTTGGTTGGTCACTCCCCAATACAATACATGAGGATACTTCCCTCCCCGGTCGCGTCCGAGGAGCTTCTGGAGATTGTCCTCAGTCAACTTGGCGCAGGCCGGCTCGCCGCCGTGCGGGTCCACCCGTTCAGGCGATGCTGGCGGGGTTGAACGCCTCGGCGAAGTCGTAGACCGCCGTGAAGTCTTCGGGGGTGTCGTCTTCGGTCTTGCGCATGAGGCCGACCTCGACCATGGCAAAGACGATGCGGCCGAAGTCGTCGGTGGTGTAGAGGCCCCAGTGTTCGAGGACGGTGCGGGCGAGGCGGCCGTACTTCTCGATGGCGTAGTCGCGGAGGCCGAGGCAGAGTTGCTGACCCGAGACGTGCTTGGACTCGTCGGAGGCGTCGCCGGTCTGGCCCTCGCCGTGGGACATGACGACGGCGTGGGCGAGGCCGTCGCGGACAAACTGGAAGGCCTCGCGCGGGAAGGGCCCGGCGAGCTTCCTCATCTTCTGCCAGTCAACGTGGATCGTGTCGGACACGGGTGCTGCTCCGGGGTCACCTCGGCGGACTCGTCGTCCGCGTCGAGGGGATTCTACGCGCTCAGACCCTCTGGCCCAAGCGGGTCTTGAGCCGCGGTTGGCTCATGTACGGGGAGCCGGCGATGGCAAACCGCAGCGGGGCGTGGGTCCACTCATCGTTGCCGCTGAGACCGACGCGGGGACCGACCGCGATCTGGTCATCGGCCAAGGGGGGCGTTTTTCTTCGCTCAACGGCGAGGGCCCCGAGTTCCGGGACGGGGCCGGCGGTCAGGTCGAGCCCGTCGTGTGCACGCCCGATGGCCAGCGCCTGGCAGAGCCGGGCGGGGCCGGAGCAGAGCTCACGGTCGCTCAGGGGCTTCTTGCGGGGCTTGGTGCCGGCCCGGTGGGCGCGGAACAGATCGAGGCCCTCGGTCGGCTCGATGGCCCGGAGGAGCACGGCGACCGGGACGCCCTCGGCACCGGCGGAGATATTCATGCAGTAGTGCATGCCGTAGGTGAAGTAGACGTAGGCGGTGCCCGGCTTGGCCCACATGGAGGCGACCCGCTCGGTGCGGCGGCCGCCGAAGGTGTGGCTGGAGGTGTCGGGGATGCCGAGGTATGCCTCGGTCTCGACGATCGTGCCAGCCAGGCGCGAGCCGTCGGGCAGGGTGCGGGCGAGGGTGCAGCCGAGGAGCTTCCGGGCGAGGGTCTCGGGATCGGTCGCGAAGAAGCGGCAGGAGACAGGCTTGGGGCTGGAGGCGGCCATGCGTGGAGGGTACAGCGGTTCGGATCGGTTGGTACCGGGATGGTGTGTGGCATGCTCCGTTTCATGGGCCTGTGCCAGTTGCGGTGCCCGTCTTTGGCAAAGACCATGCCCACGAAGCGTGGGCATGCCACACGGGTCAGGAGTGATCCGGGAAGCTCGGCGCGACCGTGAGCAGCTGCGAGTGCGCGCGCGAGCGGAGGAGCCGTTCTGGTGCGGGTTGGTCCCCGGGCGTGCCGGAGATGTCTACCGCGACGAGCCCGAGCGGGGTTGCGCCCGGGGCGAGTGAGCAGGCCGCCTCGTCCCATCGCAGCGCCCGGCAGCCGTTGATGGTCATCATGCGGAGGAGTGTGCGCGGGTCGGTGTTGTCGCGCTCGTAGAGCAGGCGGGCCTCGTCGAGGATGCTCATGCCGGGCCCGTCGGGTGCGTCGGTGCCCTGCGGGAGATTCAGGATCGAATCGGTGCCGAGGCAGACGTTGATTCCCGCAGCGAGCATGTCGCGGTAGCGGTGCGGGCCGAAGTGTGCTGCGGCGTTGAAGTAGGTGCTGGCGCGCGGGCAGTAGGCGACGCTGGTGTGCGTCGTCGCGAGGGTCTCGAATGCGCGCGCGGGTTCGCCGACATCGTTGCAGTGGGCCGCGATGAAGGGCGACTCGGCCAGGACCGCGGCGAGGTGCTGTATGGGGGACAAGCCCTTGCCGATGTGCTCAAGGATGTCGTCGGTCCAGATGCCGAAGCGCTCGAGCATCTCACGCTGCGGGCCGGTGGCGTGGGCGATGAACTCGTGCTCTTCGGGAGTCTCGGCGAGGTGGGTAGCGAGGGCGAGGTTGTATCGGCGGGCGAGCTCGACGGCGTGTCGATAGGCGGGGAGGCTGACGGTGTTGGGGGCGTGCGGCTGCAGGCCGAGGCGGGTGGCGGGCGCCGCGTGGGGTGTCTTGCGAGATTCGGTCAGGCCGTCGCGGGCGGCCTGCTCGAGCACGGCATCGAGCCGCTCGAGGGCTGCGGCCTCGCGCGAGCCGATCGCGAAGAACTCGAGGAAGGAGACGCCGGAGAGCGGTGAGCCGGCGAGGGCGTGGCGGGGCTCGAGCCTCGGGACCCCCGCGGCGGCACCGGCGATGTCGCCGACGAGCACCACGCCGGCCCGGAGCGACAGCTCGATGCCCCGGCGGACGGAGGCGGTGATGGCCTCGGGCGTCTGGGCCCGGCCCTCGCGGACCCGGTCGACCCAGGTGACGAATCCCTCGCCGGGGTCGTGGGCGAGCGGGCCGAGGTGGGTGAGGTCGAGGTGGGTGTGGGCGTTGACCATGCCGGGCATGACGACGGCGGTCGTCAGATCGACGGTGATCGAGGCGGCGGCGGCGGGGTGGGTGTCGATCTCGGCAGGGGCGGCGCGGGCGAGGATGGTCGCGGTGCGGACCGGGACACCGAGGGAGCCGGCCTCTGGGCCGAGCTCGACGAGCAGATCGACTCGTCCGGCGGGGAGCGATGCGGATGGATCGGCGGCGCGAGGATCGGCTGGTCCGGGATCGGCGACCCCCGCGGCCTGGAGCCGGTAGACGCCGGGCGGAGCGGGGAGTTGGGTCTTGGGGGCGGATTTCATGCCTGAGCGAGCGCGGGGCCGATGAGACGGGGACGGCGCCATACTATTGCGTCGGGAGGACGGTACGCGCGACCGGGCGTCGGCACGCTCGCGACCGCTCGACACCATTGGACCCATGCTCGGAGACGACGCGATGACACAACAGATCTCTTTCCTCGGCCGGCGGAACGTGCGGCGGGCGGCGCTGGTGGCCATGGTCGGCATGACCGCCGGGCTCGGCGGCTGCATCAGCCAGGCCGACTACGACCGCGTGCTGGTCGAGAACCGCACCCTCACCAACCGCAACCAGGAACTCCGGGCCTCGCTGGATGAGTGCGAGGCGGCCCGCTCGGCCCTCGGCGGCACGCGGCAGACCGGCGACCAGACCATCAGCCAGCTGACCGCCCAGCTCAACGAGAAGAACGCGCTGCTGGACGACTACGAGCAGCGGATGCGTCAGCTCGAGCAGCAGATGCAGGGCTTCTCCTTCGGTGCCCTCGATCCGGTCACGGACGCGGCGCTGGCCGACCTGGCCTCGCGCTATTCCAACCTGCTGAGCTACGACTCGGCGCAGGGCATGCTGCGGTTCAACTCGGACCTCACCTTCGGCTCGGGCTCTGACGTGGTCAGCGCCGGGGCCAAGCAGACGCTGAACTCGCTGGCGAGCATCCTCAAGGGCAGCGCGGCGTCGCAGTACGACCTGGTCATCGTCGGCCACACCGATTCGCAGCGGATCGGCGCGACCACCGCCCAGAAGCACCCGACCAACATGCACCTCTCCTGCCACCGGGCGATCTCGGTGCGTCGTGAGCTTGCGAGCCTCGGGATCAGCGAGTCGAAGATCCAGGCGGCCGGCTGGGGCGACCAGCGTCCGCTGGTTCCCAACACCGCCAGCGGCAACACCCCGGCCAACCGCCGCGTCGAGATCTATCTCGGTCGCTCGGTCGGCGGCGCGGGCGGCGGCAGCCCGGCTGGTGGCGCAGACACCGGCAGCGCCGGGGTCGGTCTCGACCGTGAGACGCCCCCCGATCGTCAGCCGGCGATCACCAAGTAATCGCGGCCGGCCGCGATTCCAACACGCAGAACTCCCTCGGAGCCCAGCCAGCGATGGCTGGGTTCTTTTCATTGTGTTGCGGGTGTGGTCGCTGCGGGTGTGGTTGCTGCCGGGTGGGAACGCGCGAGCGTTCAGTCTGACCGGGCTCGGGGCTGGTAGAGCCGGTTGGCGACGATGTACTCGAGCACGGCCGGGTCGAGAAGGCGATCGAGAGTCTCGGCGTCTCGCGGCGTTGCAGCGAGGGCGGCGCGGGCCTCGGTGGAGCTGCCGCGGACCGTCGGTATCGGCAGCATCGCGCCTTGCCACGTGGCCAGTTCGGTGTCGGACCATGCGCCGGACTGGCGGAGGTGGGCGAGCAGCGCGGCGGCGTCGGACCACGGCTCGCGCAGGACGATGAGCGGGCGGGCGAGTTGGATGATCTCATGGGCCTCGCGCCAGCGGTGAAACTCGGCGGCTTGATCGGCACCGATCAGAAATGAGAACCGCGCCTCGGGCCGAAGTGTGCGCGCGCGGCGGAGCGTGTCTATCCAGTAGCTCGGGGCACCCTCCGCTGCGCGGTCCAATTCGTCGGTCCAGACCCCGGCGTGGGGGAGCCCGTCGGCGACCAGGCGCAGCATCGCGGCTCGGTGGGCGTCGGCCTCGGGCGGATCGGGCTTGAAGGGCGAGCGGGCGGCGGGGACGAAGACGAGCCAGATGGGAGAGTGCTGCGGGGGAGCATCGGCGGCTGCGGCGCGGACGGCGGTGGCGATCCGGGTGTGGGCGTTGGTGGGCGGGTCGAACGAGCCGCCGACGAGGAGGATGTCGGCGGCGTCCCGTGAGATCGGCATCGGCGAGATCGCGGGGCTGTGCCCGGCGGTCTGTCGCGGCGTGGGATGGGTCGGATGGTCGTCGGGCATGGAGCCGGGGATGGTACGGGGCGGGGGCGACGGCGATGGCGCGGGGCAGCTTGATGGGCCGGCAGGGGTGCCCCGGCGGGGTGTGGGCGGCTACACTTGGCCCGTCTGGCCCCGTCGTCTAGTCAGGTCTAGGACACCAGGTTTTCATCCTGGTAACACGGGTTCGAATCCCGTCGGGGTCACTTTCTTGCTCATTCTGCCTCGCTCGCACTGAGACGCGACGGCCTCCCCGCGGCGGTGCAGGTCGATAGGCTGGCGGCATGAGCAACATGACACCCGGATCGATCGGCTGGCACGACCTGACCGTCCCTGACGCGGAGGGGGTGCGGGACTTCTACGCGGGGGTGGTCGGCTGGGCGGCAGAGCCGGTGGACATGGACGGCTACTCGGACTTCTGCATGCAGGCGGACGGTCAGACCGTTGCGGGTGTCTGCCACGCGCGCGGCGCGAACGCGGGGATGCCGGCGCAGTGGATGATGTACGTGATCGTCGAAGACCTCGACGCGGCGCTGGCGCGGGTGCGGGAGCTCAAGGGCGAGGTGGTCACCGAACCTCGCGGCGCGGGCGGGGGGAAGTTCGCGGTGATCCGCGACCCTGCCGGGGCGGTGTGCGGCCTGTATCAGGCGGGATGAACAGCGCGAGTGCGTCGGGAGTGCTCGGCGTGTGCTGACGCGTCAGTGGTCGCGGCCGGCGCGGGTGTGGCGGCGTTGCCAGAGTCGCTCGATCCAGTGGGCCAGGCGGACATTGGCCATGCTCAGCACGATGGCGACGAGTCCGAGACCGATCGCGGCTGCGACGAGAGGCAGGAGCGAGCTGTTGCCCTCGATCACGTCGCCCACGCTGGTGACAAACTGCGACCAGGCGTTGGCCCCGTCGGTGATCTCGGCGGGTGTTGGCGTGATGGCTCGGAGCACTTCGGGCACGACGGGGCCTCCGAAGCTTCTATCGGTGCGCTCCGGGCCCGGGTCGCGTAGCGGGCGCGGACGGGGCGTGGTTGGTGGGTATCGGACGCGGATGGTCGGGGTCGGACTATCGCGGCGCGGCGGGCGGGTCGGCGCGGAGGTCTTCGAGGGCGGCGTGGACGAGGTCGCGCAGCTCGGCCATCTGCTCGCGGGCGAGGCGCTGGCCGACCTGTGCCGCGGCGTACATGCCGAGGGCGAGGGCGAGGCAGGCGCACCCGAGCAGGAGCGAGAGCCACACCGAGCGACCGATGACCAGGAATGAGGCTGCGAACATGAGCCCGAAGCACCCGGCGGTGATCAGCGAGATGTAGGAGAGCATGAACCCGGTCCAGACGGCGGGCTTGGGGCTAAACCGCGCGTGGAGGACCGAGCCGGTGTCGGTCGCCTGGGTCTCCATCGTAAGCCAGGGCGACCAGAAGTGGCGGGCCTCGGGGGCGATCGTGAGCACCACGTGCTGACCGAGGACCTCGACCGGGTGGTGCGCGGCGTCCCGCTCGAGGGCGGCCTTGAGCTGCTGCACGGCGCGGTCCACGGGCACCGTCAGCGGCAGTTCGAATGTCGGTCGGACTGGCGGGGCGTGGAGCATGCGGGTTCCCCGGAGCGGATCGGCGTGGTCGGATACAGTACCACGAACTCTGGAATCGCTCAGCGACGCCGGCCGCCCGCCGGCGAAGAGTTGGAGTGAGGAGCGAGAACGCATGCAGCGAACGAGAACAGCGGTAGTCACGATCGGCCTGCTCGGCCTGGGCCTTGCCTGGATGGGCGGGTGCGCGTCGGCCTCGATGGCGATCAAGGAGCAGTTCGGCTACGCCAAGCGCGAGCAGCTGGTAGACGGTGTGCAGAAGGCCCGCGATGCGCAGGAGGACGCCAAGGAGCAGTTCGCTTCGGCGCTGGAGGAGTTCATCGCGGTGACGCGGGTGGACGGCGGGGAGCTGGAGGCCACCTACAAGCGGCTGCAGCGGGAGCTGGAGCGGAGTGAGGATCGTGCCGAGGCGGTGCAAGACCGGATCACCTCGGTGGAGCGTGTGGGCGGGGCGCTGTTTCGGGAGTGGGAGCAGGAGCTGAGCGAGTACTCGAGCGAGTCGCTCCGGGCGTCCAGCCGCGAGCAGTTGGAGGCGACGCGGCAGCGCTACGACGTGCTGCTCGCGGCGATGCACAGGGCGGAGAGCAAGATGGAGCCGGTGCTGGTTGCCTTCAACGACCAGGTGTTGTTTCTCAAGCACAACCTCAATGCGCGCGCGATCGCGTCGCTCGAGGGCACGGTCGGCGAGTTGGAGCAGGAGATCGGGGTGCTGATCCGCGACATGGAGGCGTCGATCGCGGAGGCCAACGCGTTCATCGACTCGATGGGCAGCTGAGGCGCGGGGCAGCGGGCGTTGCCTAGGCGACGTCGTTGAGGGTGGTCCGCTTGCTGTGGACCTTGGCGATCTCGAAGAGCTGTCGCTGCTGGGTCTCGTCGAGCCCGACGAACTGGGCCCCCACTTCGTAGCTGGTGATCCCCGTCTTTTTGACCCACATCACGGTGCAGGGGTAGGTCGCGGACTTGCCCATGACGGTTTGGAAGGTCAGCGAGCGAGACTCGCCCTTCTTGGGCGCAAAGAGCGAGTGGATCTGCAGCTTGGCACCGGTCTTGGAGATATCGACCACGCGGCCCGAGCCGCACCGGAGCCGCTCGCAGGCGATGCGGCCGGGGCGGCGGCGTTCGGCCTCGGTCTGTTTGCCGTAGGACGCCAGGCTTATGAGCGAAAGCTGGACTCGGTGCATGGTCGGATCATCGGTCCGGCGGGTGCCGCGGTTCGGCCCGCGGCGGCTTTGGCCGGATTCCGGCACGCCGGCCCTCGGCACGATCGTCGCGGCTTGCCGCGGCGGGCGTTGGGCACGTGCGAGCGCCGGGTCCGATATGCTGCGCGGCGGGGGTTCGGCTCGTGGCGGGAGGTGCGGTGTGCAAGAAGAATCGGGAACGGGCCCGGATGGGCCGGCGACGTTTGACCCCCGGGCCGTGACGCGCCCGGACCCTGTGCTTCTCAAGCACTATCTGATCCTGTCGCTGTGCAGCGGGCCGTTCTTTCCGGTGGTGTTTCTGGCGCACTACTGCAGGTACATCACGCTGCGGTACCGCTTCGACGACGACGGCATCTGGATGGCGTGGGGCGTGCTGTTCAAGCGGGAAACCAACCTGGCGTACCGGCGGGTGCAGGACATCAACGTGACCCGCGGCGTGATCCAGCGGTGGCTGGGGCTGGCGAGTGTGGCGGTGCAGACCGCGTCGGCGAACTCGATGCCGGAGATGAAGATCGAGGGCGTGCTGGACGCCGACGGGCTGCGGGACTTTCTCTATGCCAAGATGCGTGGTGCGAAGGGGCAGGCGGACGCGCCGGGCGACGCCGCGGGGGATGGCGGGGCCGATGGACCGGACGAGGCGCTCGCGCTGCTGGTGGAGATCCGCGACGGCGTGAGCTCGCTGCGGGAGCGGGTGGACGCCCTGGAGGCGACGCGGTTGGGCGATAACGGGGCGGCGT
Source organism: Phycisphaerales bacterium JB054 (assembly GCA_043100935.1). Lineage (GTDB taxonomy): Bacteria > Planctomycetota > Phycisphaerae > Phycisphaerales > UBA1924 > PNC22. The sequence goes on along the minus strand of JBICHP010000006.1, from coordinate 85,457 downwards.
CATGAGCAAGGCGGCCGATCGAGCGGGGCGGTGGGTGTACCGCGGCGTGTGGGGCGTGCTGGTGGGCTGGCTCCGGGTGCCGGACGAGGCGCCGGACGTGCCGCCGGGCAGCGGCGATGTGGTGCGGTCGCTGCGCCCTGCGCCGGGGTTTCTGAGCTATCTGAAGATCGGGTTCTGGGTGCTCGCGGTGATCTTTGACGTGGTGATCATCGGGATCTGGGTGTTGATCCTCGCGGCCAACCCGATCGCCGGGGCGATTACGGCGCCGGTCTTCTGGGGGCTGGCGATCGTGCCGGACATCTTCGCGTATGTCGCGCTGCACGTGCGGTTTGATACGACGTGGTATGTCGTGACCGAGCGGGCGGTGCGGATCCGCCGCGGCGTGTGGATCATCACGGAGAACACGATCACGTTCGAGAACGTGCAGAACGTCTCGGTGCGGCAGGGGCCGCTGCAGCGGCATTTCGGGATCGCCAACGTGCTGGTGCAGACCGCCGGCGGCGGCGGGTCGGCGGCCGAGGGGGGCACCTCGGCGGGGCACCAGGGGCTGCTGGAGGGTGTGGACGATGCGCAGACGCTTCGGACGTTGATCATGCAGCGTGCGGAGGCGTCGAAGGGCGCTGGGCTCGGGGACGATCGGGAGGACGCGGCGGCGCGGGGCACGTTCGGGCCGGCGCACGTGGCGGCGCTGCGTGAGATCCGTGACGCGCTCGCGACGACGTAGAGCCTTTCACGCGATCGGCGGAGCCCCTCGCGCCAGCGAGGGTGTCATGGTGAGTCTCAACGGCGCGGCGGGTGCGGTTTCCCCTCGCTTGCGCGAGGGGCTCTAGGCGCCTTGCCCGGGAACTCCGCTCAGGCCATCCGCACCCAGCGGACCAGCGTCTTGAAGTTCGGCGGCTTGCCGAACATGAGCAGCCCGACGCGGAAGACCTTGGCGGCGAACCAGATGCACCCGAGCGCGAACGCGGCGGTGATCGCCATCGAGAGCGCGACCTGCCAGAAGGGTGGCGGCTCGGTGCTGGCGATGCGGACGACCATCGCGAACGGCGACATCGGCGGCACCATGCTGAGCACGAACGAGAGGGTCGAGTTGGGGTCACGCGTAATGGGCAGCCAGAAGAAGTACGGCAGCATGACGGTGAGCATCACCGGCGTCTGCAGCGATTGTGCCTCGCGGAGCTCGTTAACCGCCGAGCCGATCGCGGCCATGAACGAGGCGAAGATGAAGTAGGCCAGCACGAAGTAGATGCCGAGGAAGATCAGCTTCTCGGGCGAGATCAGATCGAGCAGGCTGAAGGCCGTGAGCGTTGCCAGGCCCACGCCGGTGTAGATGCTGAGCATCACCACGCCCACGCCCATCTGCCCGAGGATCTTGCCGGTCATCAGCTGCATCGGGCTGACGGCGCTGAGCAGCACCTCCACGACGCGGCTGGATTTCTCTTCGATGGTCGTGGTGAGCAGGTACTGCCCCCCCACCATCACCGACATGATCAGCAGGATCATGAACACGAAGGGCAGCATCATGTTGAGGCCCGTGCTGGCCCGGCGGGTCTCGCCGGAGTCGGTGACCTCCTGCGTCGCGGCGGCGCTGACGGTGGTCAGGGCTTCGACGTCGGACCGGTCTACCCCGGCCTGGGCGTAGCGGGCCTCGAGCACGGCGTCGCGGAGGCCGCGGCGCATCAGATCGATGTGGCGGTCGTCGGTCTTGGCCCGGGCGTAGAACTCGAACCCGCCGAAGGTCTCGGCGTCGGCGGCCTTGTCGACGGCGTCGGGCGCGATGACCGCGAGGGCGACCAGCGCGTCGGGGTCGTCCACTTTCGACGGCTTGAGCCGTTCGCGGAGCGTTTCGATGTCGGTCTCTGCGGGGAAGGGCTCGACGGTGAGCTCGGGCGGCGGGCCGAAGGCCTGGGCGATCGCCGACTGCACCATGGGGTTGTCGAGCTGGTCCTGCAGCTGCGCCGCCTGCTCGCCGAGCTGCTCGGCGATGAGCTTGCGGGCCTGCGCGCTCGATTCGGCGATGATCCCGGAGATGCCCTCGACGCTGAACCGCGACTCGACGCCGGGGAGCACGGCGCCGGAGCGGTCAACGATCGCGACGGTGCCGCGGAGCTCGGGGGCCTTGGCCTCGTCGGTGAACTTCACGATGAGCGGGATCGCCAGCGCCGCGAGCATGGGGATGACGAACGCCCCGATGAGGAACGCCTTGGTCAGCACGGTCGAGGAGAACTCCCGCCAGGCGATGGCGGCGACTTTGGTGATCATGCCGGGGCTCCTTCGGCGGCACCCGCGCGGAGGGCGGCACGCAGCGACGCCTCGTCGGCCTCGTGGGCGGCGTCGCGGGTCACGATGTCGATAAACACGTCTTCGAGGGTCGGGCGGCGGAGCTCGATCTTGGAGACCGCGGTCTGCTGCAGGATCTGTTGCATGAGTTCGGCGGGCTGGGTGCCGTTGCGGAGGGAGACTTCGAAGCCGCCCTCGCTCGGCTCGACCGCCTCGACACCGGGCAGCGAGGCCACCGCGTCGGCGCCGGCGGGATCGACCGGTGAGAAGAGGATCGTGCGGGGGTCGTACTGGTCGCGGATCTCGTCGAGCGAGGCGTCGAGCACTTTGTCGCCCTTGTTGATCATGACGAGGTGGTCGCAGAGCTGCTCGGCCTGGTGCATGACGTGGGTGGAGAAGATCACGGTGCGGCCGGCACGGTGCTGTTCGAGGAAGAGGTCGCGGAGCAGCCGCATGTTGACCGGGTCGAGGCCGCTGAAGGGCTCGTCGAAGATGAGCAGGTCGGGCTCGTGCAGCACGGCGGCAATGAACTGGACCTTCTGCTGCATGCCCTTGCTGAGCTCGTCGCAGCGCTTCTTGTAGCAGTCGCCGAGATCGACGCGCTCGAGCCAGTCCTTGACCTTGCGGTCGAGGTCGGGCCCGGAGGCGCCCTTGAGCTTGGCCATGAGCTTGAGGAACGCGCCGACTTTCATCTTCTTGTAGACGCCGCGTTCTTCGGGGAGATAGCCGATGCGGTCCTTGCTCTCGACGGCGGAGGCCTTGCCCAGCACGCTGAGGCGGCCGGCGTCGGGGAACAGGATCGACATGATCATGCGGATCGTGGTCGTCTTGCCGGCGCCGTTGGGGCCGATGAAGCCGTAGAGGGCGCCCTCGGGCACCGCCAGGTGCATATCGCGCACCGCGACCTTCTCGCCGAAGGTCTTGGTGATTCCGTCCATGATGATTGCGTCTGGCACGATACCCCTTCCCGCTGTGGAGATTGAACCCGGCATTATTGGCCGCGGGGCCGTTGGCGTTTCATGCGGGCGGCGTTTGTCAGGAACTGCATCGGTCGGCGAGGGCCGTGGTGTTGAGCGCGAGTCTAGAGCCCGAACCGAGAGAGCGGCACGGTGCCGTCGACGTGGAGCATCTCGGAGCCGGCGGCGCGGAGATCGGCAACGGCCGCGGCGAAGTCCGGCGGGAGTGGCGCGGTGAAGACCATCGCCTCGCCCGTGATGGGGTGCTCGAAGGCCAGCAGCCCGGCGTGGAGCATCTGGCGCTCGATGACGGTGCCACCGGAGAGCTCGAGCGGCTTGCCGCTGTACATGTCGTCGCCGACGATCGGCCAGCCGTTGTGGCTGAGGTGGATGCGGATCTGGTGGGTGCGGCCGGTCTTGAGCTCGAGCTCGACGAGGGAGAAGTGGTCTTGCGGGGGGTGATCGCCTGTCCCCTCGCTTGCGCGAGGGGCTCTCTCAGGATCGGTCGAGGGGCGTGCGTACCGCTCGCGGACGCGGCAGATCGTGATGCTCGGCTTGCCCAGGTCGTCGTGGCGGACGACGTACTTCTCGCGGTAGCCCTTCTCTCGCGAGGGGTGCGGGCCCAGCGGCAGGTCGATCACCTGGCCGTCGGGCTCGACCCTGCCCTGCACCAACGCGAGATAGCGTTTGTCCACGGTGCGCTTCTCGAACTGGCGGCTGATCTTCCAGTGCGACTCGTCGTCCTTGGCGAACACGATGCACCCGGTGGTGTTGCGGTCGAGCCGGTGGACGACGCCGGGGCGGGCGAACTCCTCGCCGACGCCGGAGAGCGCGCCGCCCGAGACGTGCTGAAAGTGCCACGCCAGCGCGTTGATCATCGTGCCGGCGAGTTCAGAACGCGCCGGGTGGACGATGATGTCGGCCTGCTTGTTGAGCACGATCAGGTGCCGGTCCTCGAAGAGCACCTCGAGCGGGACCTGCTCGGGGCGGATTGTCTTGTCGGGCGGCGGCGGCACGACGACCTCGACGCGATCGCCCAGCACGAGCTTGGTCGAGGGCTTGGCGGCGCGCTCGTTGACGGTGACACCGCCGGACTCGATGAGCCGCTGCAGCTGCGTGCGGCTCATGAACGTGATGCGGCTGGTGAGGTATTTGTCGAGTCGGGTCTGCAGGTCGCGTTTGAGCGTGAACCGCACACGGGGCAGATCCGGATCGCCCCCGTCGGTCTCGGCCGCTCTGGCCCGGGCCTCGTCGATGGCCCTGCGGATGGCCTCCGGATCGACCTTGCCGCCGGGCAGGACCAGTTGGTCGCCGAAGGAGGCCTCGACCTCTTCGGCGGCGTCGCCGTCATCGGCCGCGGGACCGCGCTGCTGCCTCGGGTCGGTCATCACCGACCGTCGTCGGAGGTATCGTCGCCCGCGCCATCGTCCGAGGTCGCGCCGTCGGCGGTGCCGTCGGCGGAGTCATCCTCGGCGCCGGAGTCGTCCGTGGTGGCGTCGTCAGACGACCCGCCCTCGGCGTTCTCATCGTCGATCACCTCGGTGACACCCTCGGAGGTCACGCCGTCCTCGGGCAGCGGGCCGACGGTCTCGTCGATCACCACCGGCTCGGGCTCGGGCGGCTCGGGCAGGTCGGCCTTGCGGGGCAGGGTCACTCGGGTCAGGCGGGGGAGGTTGTCGATCCGCTGGCGCGTCAGCGCCACGTGCTCGACAAAGCCGCGTTCCTCGGCGAGGGCCATCGCCTGGTCGAGGGTGTTTCTCGCGGCCGTCAGGTCGGGGCGCGATTCGGAGACCGCGGCCAGTCCGTAGAGCGCGCTGAGCGTGTGGATCGCCATCGCCGGGTTCTTCTGCGTCTCGGTCCAGACCTCGCGGTAGAGCGCCTCGGCCTCGTCGAGCAGGCGGGTGCGGTCCTCACCGTCGGCGGTGAGGTAGTCTTCCTCGTTCTCGGGCTCGCCGGTGCTCGGGTCGAGCGGTGAGCCGGGGCGGATGCCGCGCTGCACCGAACGCAGATACTCGTCGGCCGCGGAGAGGCGGGCCATGATGCTCACACCCTTGACGTCGTCGAAGTCTTCGGCGATGCGGCGGAGCGCGTCGGGAGAAGGCGAGAAGGTGTTGGCCGACTGGTTGTACTGGGCGAACGCCTCGTCGACGTGGGCCTGACGCGCCTCGATGCGCTTGTTGTAGAGGAAGTAGCCGAGCGCCGCAGCGGCGGCGATGAGCAGGATCGGCGTGCTCCATTTGCGGATGAAGTCGACAAACTCCTGGTTGATCTTGGAGTCTTCGAGCCCGGCGCCTTCCTTGATCTGGCCGAGCCGGTTGTCGTTGTCGGGAAGGTTTTCCTTGGCCATGCGTCGGACTCCACGCGGCCTCGGGGCCGCCGGGGGGTTCGGGAGTTGATCGGTCGTCCCGCGGCTTTCGCCCGGGCCGCAAGTCTAGCGGGGCGGGAGCCGGGTTTCGCCGGGTCGGGGCTCCGGTTGAGCCCCGGGGTCGATCGTGCCCCAAAACCGCCAGGGCTCCCGGCTGGCGAGCGCCTCGTCTGGCACGAGCACGCGGCGGAGCCGGACCGCCAGATCCGCCATCCCCTCGCCGGTGAGCGCCGAGACGGCGGCGTCGTGGGTCCACCGGGCCGGGGCCAGGTCGGCCCGCAGCGCGACGACGAGCGATTCGCGTGCGGGCGGTGCGGGGGCGGGGTGGTCGTGATCGCCGAGGCACAGCACGAGGTCGGCATCGGCCAGCAGCGGTTCGACGATCGCGAGGGCGGCCTGCTCGTGCCCGGTGGAGTCCGAGCGCAGGCCGGGGGTGTCCACATAGCGGACGATCAGGCCGTCAAGATCGATCAGCGACCCGACGTGGTCGCGGGTCGTGCCCGGCTCGTCGGCGGTGATGGCGACGGGGCGTCCGGCGAGGCGGTTGAGCAGCGTGGACTTGCCGACGTTCGAGGGACCGACCGCGACGATCAGCGGCGGGACGACGAGGCGGTCGAGCGTGCGTGACAGCTCGGGCGAGGGGGAGGGCGCGTCCAGAGAAGGCGCGGGCGTGCTGCGGCGGGCCCATCGGGCGGGCTGGTCGAGCAGGAGATCGACCGCCCGCGGGCTGACCGCGCGGGCGAGCGTCTCGAGCAACGCCGCGGCGAAGTCGGACTCGGCCTCGGGGAAGCGGTCGCGCAACGCCGGAGTCGCCGCGTGGATGATCCCTGCGCTGGTGAGCGCGCCGCAGAGCTGCCGCACGAGTTCGGTGCCGCCGTGGGGCATGAGCAGGAGCACGTCGTCGCGGTGCCGGGCGACCAGTCCCCGATCGATGCCGGCGAGGTCGCGGACGCGCATGTCGCCGGGGGGAACGGGCGGCATGCCGAGGGCACGAAACACTGTGTCGAGATCGCCGACGATCTGCAGGATGGCTATCGCGCCCGGCCGGTCGGGAGGGGTGCACAGGCGCCATCGGGCGTCGGCGGGGGCCACCGCTCAGTCGTCCTCGTTGGCCGCGTGCTCGAAGGTCCGCTGGATGCCGATGAGCTGGAGGTCGGGGATGATCCGCTCGACGAGGCCGTCGGACTCGAACAGTGCCGCGGCATCGCCGCCGGTCGCGATCACGCGGGGGTAGGCCTCGTAGTGCTCGGCGAAGCGTTCGACCATCTCGCGGACGAGGCCCCGCGCAGCCGCGGCGACACCGAGCTGCATCGCGTGGGCGGTGTCGCGACCGAAGATGCCGGTCTCGGCGGGATCGAACTTGAGCAGCGGCAGTGCGGCGGTGTGCTCGTGCAGCGCGGTGAGCATCATGTTCAGGCCCGGCGCGATGCCCCCTCCGTGGAACGTGCCCTCGCCGTCGACGAAATCGACGGTGATGGCGCTGCCGGCGTCGATGACGGCGACCGCCGACTCGACGAGGCTGTGGGCCGCGATGGCGTTGCACGCGCGGTCGAAGCCGAGGGTGGAGGCGTCCTGCAGCGAGTGGGTGAGCGGCGGGACGCAGTCTCGCCCGACGCGGAGGATCGGGACGCCGGTGCGTGCCAGCTCCCGCTCGAGCTTGTCGGCGCCGGGGTTGTTGACGCTCGCCACGACGACGGCGTCCGGTGCGGTCTGTTCGATCAGCGTGGCGATGGCCTCGGCGGCCGAGGCGATCGGTTCGGAGCTGCCGGGGGTGAGTTCACGACCGGCGAACGAGCCCCACCGGGCCCGGGTGTTGCCGACGGCGATCGCCACCAGAGACGCGGTGCTCGGGGCGGGTGTGCCGGAGGGGTTGGGGCTCGGTGTTGCGGGGCTGACCATGGCAGAGGATAGATGCGTCCGAACCGACCGGCCGGGCCGCGGGCGCGGCGCGGGCACCGGGGTGCGTGTGCTAGAGTGGGGCCGCATGGTGACCTGTCGCGTGGATGCATCGCTGGAACGGGTCAAGGTTGGGGACTTCTCGTTCCCGCTTGGGTCCTACCCGGTCGAGGCCATGGAGCCCCGGCCCGGGTACAGCGTGACCTTTGAGCCCGCCGACGGTGACGCCGAGGGCGAGTGGGAAGAGTGGCCCGACCGGTACGTCTTCGACATCGTGATCTCGTCGGAGCGGCTGGAATCGCTGGTGCGGCACCTGCTGACGCTGATGCCGGGGCGTGTGTACCCGATTCTCGATGTGCTCGGGCGGGACGCCTATCGGGAGATCGACCCGTACGTCTCGTATGAGTTGATCGGCCTCGACCGGTTCACGGACATGGTGCGGAAGTTCCCGGCGTTCTTCTTTGAGGACGGCCTGGTCGGTTTCGGCGCGATGAGCGACGAGCCCTTCATGTACGTCTTCATCGACGAGCACAAGATCGTGACGCTCCGGTGCCAGATCGAGCAGCGGGAGGCTGTGGAGGGCATTCTCGCGGCCTTTGACCTCGAAGAAATGGAAGAACCGGCCGGGGCCGACGCCGCCCTCCACGAGCACCGGAGCGTCCTGGCCTCCCCCGAGGACGAAGCGAACGTGCTGAACTTCGAGGAGATCATCGAGGATCTCCGGGACGAGTGGCGGCTGATGCTCAATGTCGACCCCGAGTCCAATCTCGACGACCAGGGAAATGAACTGGGTATTGTCCCTTGGCGTCTGCTGGCGCGGGCGGAGTACACCGAGGAGCCGCTGGTGCGGTACGTCGAGGTGCTCTTGCGGGCGTCGTGTCTGGCGGAGGCCGAGGAGCTGTGCCGCGAGGCGGCCGACGCGTTGTTTGACCGCGAGGGCCGGATCCCCGAAGTGGCGTCGATCGTGGAGTTGGATCGGCTGAGCGCTGAAGACTTTGCGGAAATGGTGAAGGCGTCGGGAGAGGGCTCTGCCGGTGCTGACGACGGGGTCGGGGTGGTGAGCTCCCGGTGGGCCGGATAGGGATAGCCCCGGCTTCTGGGGTTGGAGCCCCGCATTGCGGGGCGAAGAAAGTGGGTCTCCGGCGGGAGTCCCGGCAGAAAGTCGGCAACCGGAGCGGAGATCCGCCTGAATAGGGAAGGCAGGGACTCTTGCCGGCCGCGAGAAAGAGGGCGGCCCGGCAGTTGCGTTTCCGGATCGACCGGGTTATCTTCCCAGCCCCAGCGAGCGTGACACGCGAGTTGGGGTGGAGGGTCCGCCCGCCGGGGACAGGGAAGCCTTGGCCGCGAGGCACCGCCTCCAGAGAACCATTGTGAGAACACGCGTCGTGCTTGCGAAGCCGGCGCACGGAGTGATGCTCGACGCGACGGAAGCCCCGTTGCTCGACCGAGCCAGTTTGGAGATCAGCATGCTGAGGCGTTCATCTCTTCGTGTCGGTTCGCTGCTTGCCGCGGCCGCAGCCTTTTCTGGAGTCGCCGGGTTGGCCACAACCGCGACGGCCCAGCTCGACGGCACCGTTGCCGAGCAGATTGCCAGCCCCTCGGCGGTGATCGAGCGTGCCCGGCTGCTTGCCGACGACGGCAAACTCGTGCACGCCTACGAGACGCTGAGCTCGCTGCTCACCGCCTCGGGCGCCGACCTGACCGACACCGAGCGGGCCAAGGCCATGGACCTGAGCACCTCGATCAACCGCAGGATCGCCGGGCTCGACGCCTACGAGGTGAGCCTGCAGCGGGCCGAGTTCGCGCTCCTGGGTGACGACCTCAAGGCGGCGGCGCACCACGCCGGCGCTGTTGCCCGGTCGGGCACCGCGGCCGCGACGCAGACCAAGCGGGCCGAGCAGATGCTCGCCGACATCGACGCCCGCCGGGCGGAGCTGACCCCGGTGATGCAGACGAAGCTGGCCGAGGCCCTCGACGCCATGGAGGCCAACGACTTCGCCACCGCCAAGCGCAACCTCTCGGCGGTCAACCGCTCGGGCGTCGCGCTCTCCGCAGCCGATGTCGAGCGTCTCGCCTCGGCGCAGGAGCAGATCCTGCTTCTTGAGGTCGCCCGCGGCGAGCGGTTCGACGGCCCGATGGCCTCGGCCGCGGTCCTGCAGCCGGGCGTGGTGACCCGCGACGGCGAGGAGACCGCCTCGCAGCCGGAAACCCAGCCCGAGACCCAGCCTGAGAATTGGGACAACCAGTCCGACACCGATTTCCTGCAGGTCGCACGCCAGCTCGAGGCCGGCGGCACGATGGCCGAGGCCGACGCGGCCTTCGGCGAGCGTCGCTGGGCCGACGCCCTCTCGAAGTACCGCCGCGCGGTCAACGAGTTCGGCGATCTGCTCACCAGCGAGCAGCGCACCCGGGCCCAGAACCGCATCGCCGAGGCCCAGATCAACATGGGCAGCAACCAGCCCAGCCTGATCGACACCGTCATCGGCGACGCCGGGATCGCGGCCGACCAGAAGCGGGCCGAGTTCAAGTTCCTGACCAACCAGGCCCGCCGCTCGCTGTCGACCGGCGACATCGAGGCCGCCCGCGAGCAGGTCGCCGGGGCGCAGCTCATCTGGTCGTCGGCCAAGAACGGGCAGTACTTCCCCGAGAGCGAGCTGGCGGCCAAGGCCTCCGAGCTCGACAACCTGCGTGGCGACATCAACGTCGCGGCCGAGCGGCAGCGTCTCGCCGAGATCGCCCAGCAGGAGGAGTCCTCCGCCCGGCAGGCGACCGACGCGGCCCTGCTCCGCGAGCGTGAGCGTGCCCGCAAGATCACCGAGGCGATCGACCGTGCCCGCGCTCTGCAGCAGGAGCAGAAGTACTCCGAGGCGCTCGAGGTCGTCGAGAACCAGATCCTCTTCCTCGACCCGATCAACCCCGCGGGCCTCCTGCTCCGCGACACCTACCGCGACATCCTGATCTACATGACGTACAACGATTCGGCCCGCCGGCGGAATCACAGCATCTCGATCCTGCAGCAGCAGAACAACGAGGCCAACGTGCCGCCCACCTCGATGTACGAGTACCCGGCGGACTGGCCCTCGATCAGCGCGACCCGCGTGGGTGCAGAGTCGACCAACGAGACGCCCGCGGACCGCCGCGTGCTGGCGACGCTGGAGAACACCACCCTCCCGGCGCAGTTCAACGACAACACGCTCGAGGCGGCCCTGACCTACGTCGGGCAGCTGACGACGCTCGACTTCGATGTGGACTGGGACTCGCTGGAAGAGATCGGCATCGACCGCGAGACGACTGTTTCGCTGAGCCTGAAGAACGCCAACGCCCGCACGGTGCTGGAGCGCATCCTCGACAAGGTCTCGACCGACCCGGTCACCCAGGCCGACTGGGCCGTGCGTGACGGCATGGTGCAGATCGCCAACGAGGACCGCATCCGTCGCCACTCGGTGCTCGAGCAGTACGACCTGCGTGACCTCGTCTTCGAGATCCCCGATTACGACGAGTCTCCCGAGATCGACCTCCAGACCGTGCTGCAGAGCTCGCAGGGCGGCGGCGGCGGCCAGAGCCCCTTCCAGGACGCGCAGGACGACGATGCCGATCCGATCCCGCTCGAGGAGCGCATCGAGCGGATCCGCGAGATCATCTACAGCAACGTGGACCCCGAGAGCTGGCCCGAGGGCGGCGGCACGACCGGCGCGATGTACGAGCTCAACGGCTCGCTGATCATCCGCAACACGCCGAAGAACCACCGCGAGATCCGCTCGCTGCTGGCCAAGCTCCGCGAGTCGAAGGCGATGCAGATCAACGTGGAGTCCCGCTTCCTGCTGGTCGCGCAGGACTTCTTCGAGCAGGTCGGCTTCGATCTGGACATCTACTTCAACGGCGAGAACAACCAGGTCCGCGTGGCCCGGGCCAACGACCCGACCGTGCTGCCCAGCGACTTCTTCGACTTTGAGACCGGCGGCGGCCTGAACCGCGACGTGTCCGGTGCTCTGGTCGATACCGACGGCGACGGCGTCGGCGACTCGACCATCAACCAGGGCGTCGTCCCTCCGACAAAGTGGTCGCCCATCGGCTCGTCGCAGAACTCGCTCGGCCTGGCGGGCAACCTGCTCCCGGTGTCGGATGAATGGGGCGGGCAGATCCTGTCGGCCGCTCCGGCGCTCGGCATCGCCGGCCAGTTCCTCGACGACGTGCAGGTCGACTTCCTCATCGAGGCCACCCAGGCCGACCGCCGGAGCGTGCAGCTGACCGCCCCGCGTCTGACCTTCACCAACGGGCAGACCTCCAACATCTACGTCGCGACGCAGCAGTCGTTCGTCTCCGACCTCCAGCCCATCACGTCCGATTCGGCGGTCGGCTTCGACCCGACGCTCGCGGCCGTGACCGAGGGCGTGGTGATGGTCGTGCAGGGTCAGGTGACCGCCGACCGCCGCTACGTGCTGCTCAACGTGGACACCTCCGTCGCCGAGATCGAGGGCTTTGCGACACAGCCCGTGACCGCCGTCGCCGGCGGCCAGCTGGTCAACTCGGCCGACACGCAGTCGTTCATCCAGCTGCCGACCCTGTCGGTCACGCGGGTGCAGACGACCGTGACCGTGCCGGACCAGGGCACCGTCCTGCTCGGCGGCCAGCGTCTGATCAGCGAGTTCGAGGTCGAGACCGGCGTGCCGGTGCTCAGCAAGCTCCCGATCCTCGGCCGGTTCTTCAGCAACCGCATCGAGTCCCGCGAGGAGCAGACCCTGCTCATCCTCATCAAGCCGACCATCCTCATCCAGAGCGAGCAGGAGCAGGCCGCGTTCCCGGGCCTGTCGCAGGACCTGGGCTTCGGCGGCTGATCGCGAGATCCCGCGTCCGGTCGGCGACCGGCGCACGAACCATCCCAGGGCCGTCCGTGAAAGCGGGCGGCCCTGTTTGTGTCCGAGGTGTGGCCGAACGCGGCGGGGTGGTTACACTACCGGGCCGCTGCGGGTCGCAATGGCAGGATTCACACGCCGGGGGTCCCCGGGGTAGGCAGTGCAGGAGGTACAGCGATGTCGGGGAGTGACTCTCGGATCCGCGTCAAGGAAGTCGATGGGGTCACGCAGGTCGAGTTCATCGACCGCAACATCCTCGACGAGGCCAACATCCAGGCCATCGGAGAGGAGATCGACGGCATCATCGCCAACTCGCCGGCGCCGAAGCTGCTGATCAGCTTCGCGAACGTGGACCACCTGTCCTCGGCCGCGCTGGGCACGCTGATCACCATCAACACCAAGATCCGCAACCGTGCCGGCAAGCTCTGTCTGGCCGACATCGACCCGCAGATCTACGAGGTGTTTGTCATCACGCGTCTCAACCAACTCTTCGACATCCACGAGTCGAAAGAAGCCGCGATGAAGGCGTTTGCGTGAGTGCTGTCCCGGCTCGGCCGGGGCGCACGGATAGGCGGGCCATGCCGGGGTCACCGATGTCAGGCCAAGTCTCACTTGTCAACGATCGGGACCAGATCAACGCGGTCCAGGATCTCCTCGTCGAGCAGGCCGAGGAACTCGGCTTCCCCAACGGTGCGCGGTTCGCCCTCCGCCTGGCCATCGAAGAGGCCATCGTCAACGCTTTCCGCCACGGCCACCGGGGCCTGCCCGCCGACACCCCCATCACCGTCGAGTACACCATCTCCCCGGAACGCATCAACGTCGCGATCGAGGACAGGGGCCCCGGCTTCGTCCCCGCGGCCGTGCCCGACCCCACGCTCGATGAGAACCTCGAGAACCCCGGCGGCCGGGGTCTCGTGCTGATGCGGGCGTACATGTCGCGGGTGCGGCACAACGACCGGGGCAACCGGGTCGAGATGGAACTGCTGATGCCAGAAGAGCTCTGAGGGGCTCCCGGAGCCCGATTGCGTGTCGATCGCGACTCTGCCGCGCTCGCGTCCCGCCGGCCGCGACAGGCCGGCGAGGGGGCGTTCCGGCCACCCCCGGCGGGCTCGGTGGTCTTGCCGGGTGTAGACCGCCCTCCTATACTGGAATGATTCTAAGTCTCTGCCAATCCCCAGCCCGTCAGGCTGCTTTCGGAGGTGTTCGATGCGACTGCCCGTATACATGGATCACGCGGCGACGACGCCCTGCGACCCCCGCGTCGTCGAGGCGATGCTGCCCTACTTCACCGAGCATTTCGGCAACCCCGGCAGCCGCAACCACGCCTTCGGCTGGAAGGCCGAGGAGGCCGTGGACAACGCCCGCCAGCAGGTCGCCGATCTGCTGGGCGCCGACCGCAAGGAGATCGTCTTCACCAGCGGCGCGACCGAGTCGAACAACATCGCGATCAAGGGTGCGGCGTACATGTACGCCAACGCCCCGGCCGGCAGCACCAAACGCGGCCACATCATCAGCTCGCCCATCGAGCACAAGGCCGTGCTCGACCCGGTCAAGCGGCTCGAGAAGGAGGGCTTCGATGTCACGCTGATCGAGCCCGGGCAGGACGGCATCACGACGGCCGCGATGGTCAAGGACGCGATGCGCGACGACACGATCCTCGTCTCGATCATGTGGGCCAACAACGAGATCGGGACGATCAACGAGATCCCCGAGATCGGCAAGCTCTGCCACGAGCGGGGCGTGCTCTTCCACACCGACGCGACGCAGTGGGCGGGCAAGATGCCCGTCAACGTGATCGCCGACGAGGTCGACCTGCTGAGCATGAGCGGGCACAAGATCTACGGCCCCAAGGGCGTCGGTGCGCTCTATGTCCGCCGCCGCAAGCCCCGCGTCCGCCTGCACGCCCTGACCGACGGCGGCGGGCAGGAGCGGAACTTCCGCTCGGGCACGCTGAACGTGACGGGCATCGTCGGGCTCGGCAAGGCGTGCGAGATCGCGATGGCCGAGATGGACGCCGACCGTGACCGCCTGCTGGCCCTGCGGCAGAAGCTCGAGGCCCGCGTGACCAAGGAGCTGGACGTCGTCCAGATCAACGGTCATGCCGAGAAGCGGCTGCCCCACCTGACCAACATCTCCTTCGGCTTTGTCGAGGGCGAGGGGCTGATGATGGCGTGCAAGGACGTGGCGATGAGCTCGGGCTCGGCGTGCACCAGCGCCAGCCTCGAGCCGAGCTACGTGCTCAAGGGCCTGGGCGTGGGCGACGAGCTGGCGCACAGCTCGCTCCGCCTGAGCTTCGGGCGCTGGACCACCGAGGAAGAGGTGGACTTTGCGACCGACTACATCATCAACGGTGTGAAGAAGCTGCGTGAGCTGAGCCCGCTCTACGACATGCACAACGAGGGCATCGACATCACCAAGATCGAGTGGGCGGCGCACTAGCCCGCCCGCCGCGAACGACGGACGACAGACATTGACGGGCGCACACGCCCGAGGAGCCGGACATGGCATACAGCGAGAAGGTCATCGACCACTACGACAACCCGCGCAACGTGGGCAACTTCGGCACCGGCAAAGAGGTGAAGGAGCGGTCGGACATCGGCGTGGGCCTGGTGGGCGCGCCCGAGTGCGGCGACGTGATGCAGCTGCAGATCAAGGTCGACGAGGCCAGCGGCGTCATCGAGGACGCGAAGTTCAAGTGCTTCGGGTGCGGGTCGGCGATCGCGTCGAGCTCGCTGGCGACCGAGTGGCTCAAGGGCCGCACGCTCGACGAGGGCATGGCGCTGCGGAACACCGAGATCGTCGAGGAGCTGAGCCTGCCGCCGGTCAAGATCCACTGCTCGGTGCTTGCCGAGGACGCGATCAAGGCGGCGATCAAGGACTACAAGGCCAAGCAGGGAAAGTAGTGACGCGGAGAACCTGCCGGTGAAACGACTTCCGCATTCGATGCTGATCGCCCTCGAGAGTTGGAAGGACCGCTCGCGGGATCCGGAATTTGGCGATGACGCGTACAACGCCTACTACGACGTTGTGGGCGAGCTTCCCACGGTGTTCGATGAGGGCGAGCTCGGGAACGCCGCTTCGGGACTGAGTCGGCTGCAGCGAAACGTGGGCGCACTCCTGAGGTTCTCCAACACGATCTCGTTCGACGGTCTTGCCGTCGGGGTAATCGTCAACGAGCCAGAGCTCGTCGGGTGCGCCGAAGTCGCGGCGAAGGAGCACTCACTCGCAAGCGTGCAGGCCTTCTGCGAGGCGCTGCGAAAGTCACTCCCGGAGGGCCTTCTCGAGGTGGCGACCGCAGACGATCGGTACGACAAGATCGAGAACGATACGGACCTGCAAGAGAGCTTGGAGGAGTTGGAGGACTCGACCCTCATGACGGACGCTCGGTGCGAGATGGTGCTCAAGGCAATGCAGCTCGCGGCCGAGAACACCGAGGAGTTCTTCGAGGCCTCGTGACTTGAGCGACAAACCCGAGGGAATGCCTACGCTTTCACGTAGGACTCGACCAACGACGGAGCGAACAATGACCAACCAGACGACCGACACCCAGACCCCGACCGAAGCGCCCGTGATCCTCACCGAGGCCGCGGCCCGGGAGATCAGAACCATCATCGAGAGCCAGGAACTCGACGCCGAGAAGGTCCGCCTGCGGGTGGGCGTCAAGGGCGGCGGGTGCTCCGGGTTCAGCTACCTGCTCGACCTCACCGAGAACAAGAAGGACACCGACGAAGAGTTCGAGGTCCACGGCATCAAGATCATCTGCGACCCCAAGAGCCTGCTCTACCTCGGCGGCACGACCGTGGACTTCCGCGACGAGATCATGGGTCGCGGGTTTGTCTTCGGCAACCCCAACGCCACCAGCAGCTGCGGGTGCGGTTCGAGCTTCTCGGTCTGATCGCACCGGATCCCGGGCGGCCACCCCGTGCGGCCCGGATCTGTGCTTCTTCCCGCGCGTCGGAGACCCGGCACCCCGCCGGGTCTCTTTATGTCCCCGCAGGGGCCGTGCGGGCGGTCTGGAGGCGGGTCTTTTCCGGGCGGCCCGGAGCCTGTATGCTGGCTGCGTGAACGATCGGTGGCCGGCGCACGGAGTGCCCCGGAGGGAAGGAACCGCATGAGCGAGGCAGCGACGCCGACCGAGACCGCACAGGGCTACTCTCCGCCCACTGTCACGCAGATCAGCGTGTTCCTCGACAACCGGGTCGGCAAGCTGCACGACCTGGTCGAGGCCTTCGCCGACTCACCCGACTGCTACATCTGCGCCATCAGCGTGCACGAGGCGGCCGACCACGCCGTGGTCAGGCTCATCACCAACAACGCCGGCGCCGCCAAGGACCTGCTGCGGGACCGGGGCCTGCCGTTCTGCACGATGGACGTCCTCGTCGTCGAAATCACCAAGGGCCACACGCTCAGCGGCATGTGCCTGAGCCTGCTCGGGGCCGAGCTCAACATCCAGTTCGCCTACCCCCTCATGCTCCGCCCCAACGGCACCCCCACCATCGCCCTCGCGGTCGACGACAAATACCTCGCCGGCCAGATCCTGCGGCGGAAGGAATTCCGGCTGTTGGGTGAGGCGGACATCATGGACGTGCATTAGAGCCCCTCGCGCGAGCGAGGGGACACGCCGCACTCTCTAACGATCCCGGTGACCTGCTGACCCCTCGCTTGCGCGAGGGGCTCTATCCCGCTCCGGCGCGCCCGATCACACCAACCCCTTCGCCCCCAACCACCGCTCGGCGTCCAGCGCCGCCTGACAGCCCATCCCCGCGGCCGTGACCGCCTGACGGTATTCACCGTCCGCCACATCGCCCGCGGCGAACACGCCGTCGATGTTGGTCGTGCTGTGGCGGGTCTTGAGGGCGAGATAGCCCGCGGCATCAAACTCGAGGCCCGAGTCCTTGAGGAACTTGGTCGCCGGCGTGTGGCCGATGGCGATGAAGAGGCCCTTGACCGTCAGCTCGGACCGCTCGCCGGTCTTGGTGTCTTCGAGCACGACGGCGCGGAGCTTCTCGTTCATGCCCTCTTTGCCGTCGCTCAGGCAGTCGACGACCTGCTTGTTCCAGTGGACCTTGGCGTTGGGCTTGGACAGGAACCGCTCCTGCATCACCTTGCTGGCGCGGAGCTCATCGCGACGGTGGATGAGGTGGACGGTGGAGGCGAACTTGGTGAGGTAGGTCGCCTCTTCCATCGCGGTGTCGCCGCCGCCGACCACGGCGAGCTCCTGATCGCGGAAGATCGGCAGGGCCCCGTCGCAGACGGCGCACGCCGAGACGCCGCCGCCGGCGGTGGCCAGGCGCATCTCGCTCTCAAGACCCAGCCAATTGGCCGTAGCGCCGGTCGCGATGATGACGGCGTGCGCGCGCACCTCTTTGCCGCCGGAGGTGTGCAGCACGTGCGGCCCCGAACCGTCGGTGTTGAAGTCGCACCGGGCGATGTCCTCGCCGATGATCTTGGTCCCGAACCGCTCGGCCTGGGCCTGGAACTTCATCATCATCTCGGGCCCGGCGATGCCCTCGGGGAAGCCGGGGTAGTTCTCGACGTCGGTGGTCAGCATGAGCTGGCCGCCGGGCAGGATCGGGCCGGGGTCCTGCTTGGGGACGCCGATGTAGGCGACGGGGTCGAGGCTGGCGCGGGCGGCGTAGATCGCGGCGGTCCAGCCGGCGGGGCCGGAACCGACGATCACGAGCTTGTGGATGGTGTCTGCCATAGGACGGGGCTCACAGTTGAGGGACCGGGAGTATTCCCGACAGGGTCATCGAGAGCGCTCCGCGGCGTGGTCTGGTAGGTCGGGGTCGCGGGCTAGTTGTACGCCCCGCTGTCACGCAACGTGTCGCGGACGACCGACATCACCGGCGGCCAGATCAGGTAGTCGCGGCCGGGAGGGGCGTTGTACGTGTTCTGCGCCTCGTCGGCCCACTGGCCCGAGCCGTCGGCCCCAACCGAGAACAGCACGAACTGGTCGGCCCGCAGCGAGATCGACACGTTGGGCGCGTCCGGCACGAGGATGCTGATCACGTGCGGCGGGGTGTTCGGCTGGTTGGCGAACCGGTCGGCTGTGTCGCGCACCGGGACGAAGAACACCAGCGGCGGCTGGCGACCCTCGGCGACGCTGGGGTTGAACGGGTCGATCCCCACGTCCTTGATGTACTGCGGGCGGATGCCGGAGAGGTCGAGCGGGTAGCGCTGGTTCTGGGCGTGGAAGGCGGCCAGGCCGAGGGCGTTCTGCGTGCCGAGGATCTCGGTGCGGAGGATCTGCCGCTGGGCGAACAGCTCGCGCATGTCGGGGATGCTGCGGGTGACCACCGCCATGCGGTCGCGGGCGAAGGAGTTCTGCAGCACGCTCTCGATCGTGAACGCCTGGGCCATGAGCGGGTCGAAGGGGCTGAGTGTCCAGCGGAACTCGAAGTCGCCACGCAGGGCTTCGAGCGTCTGGTTGGCGCCGGTCCAGTTGGCGTGCGACTGGGCGGCGTCACGCCAGCGGGCCGCCTCGCCGAAGAGGCGGAGCGGGCGTTCGGTCGATTCGAGCCGGGCCATGGTCGAGGCGAAAAGCTCGGTGCGGATCGAGCCGCGGGGCTCCATGACCGTCGCGATGAGCTGCTCGGCGGCGATGAAGTCGCCCTTGGGCAGGCGGATGCGGCCGATGGACATCGGGCCCCGCTCGTCGACCAGCCGCTCGATCGCCGTGGTCAGTTGGGCGGGGGTCAGCTTGGCACCGCTGCGCATGTCGTTGTAGGCCACGTCGCGCATCCGCTCGGACGCGAGCGACATGGTCGTGATCGCCCACATCTTCTCGGCGTGGAACTCGCGGTCGAGGATCTGCCGGCCGAACTGGATGAGGTCGGCGAGCACGTCGAGCGAGCCGGCGGGGTCGCCCTCGGCGAGCCGGCGCGTGGCCTCGACGTGCACGAGGCGCGCGAGGTGATCGAACTGCTTGAGGTAGAGGTGCTGCGCCGCGGCAAGCAGAGGCGGGTCGCCCAGGTCGGTGTAGAGCCCGGCCTGGATGAACTCGATCTGCGTGCTGTCGGAGCCGAGCTCGGCGAGGCCGTAGGGCTGGGCGAAGACCAGCATGCGGCGCGGGTCCTGTTCTTTGGTGATGCGGTCGAGCACCTCGAGGAGCGCGACCTGCGAGGGCGCCGTCGCCCATGCCTCGGCCTGCCCCCACGCCGAGCCGTTGGCCGGGTAGAGCGCCGCGTCGCGCTGGCTTTTGAGGAACGCCGGGGTCTCCTCGAGATCGGCCAGTGCCGCGAGGATGATCGGGTCGCTCCGGCGGTCGGCGCGCACGTCGGCGTAGAGCGCGTTGACGCGGTCGACGAACTCGTCGGCCCGCGACAGCGACGCGAAGGCCGTCACGACGAGCAACGCCAGCAGCACGGCGGCGCGGACGAGCGACGCTCGCGGCGGAGAAAGAAACGGGGTCGTTACGTGGTTCGTATCACTCATGTTGCGGATGGTAGCACGACGCGTCCGCGCGGTGGGCGGGTGCGGCGACGGGCGTGGCGGAGAAGCGGCCGCTCCCGGCGGGTGCGGAGCAAAAAAACGCCCCGGCAAAAGCCGGGGCGCGGGGAAGTCGGTGGTGCCGGTCGCGGCGGGCGGTCAGGAGACCGCGTTGCGGGCCCGGTTGCGGACGCGCCGGGCGTTCTCGTAGGCCGCGAGCTCCTCGGCCGGGTTGGCCGCGCCCGGGCGACGGTTCTCGAGGAAGAACCGAGAGGGCTTGGTGTCGCTGATCTGGGCGTTGAGGCGGGTGAGGGCCTCGTCCACGATCTGGCGGACGCGTTCGCGGCTGATGCCGACCGAGTCGGCGATCTGCTTGAGGGTCAGGGGCTGCTCGCCGTCGAGACCGAACCGCATGCGGAGGATCGTCGCCTCACGCTCGTCGATGGCCTCGAGCAGCTTGCGGAGGATCGCCAGCTCGTCGTCGCGGAAGACGCTGGTGTCCGGGGCCGCGGCCTTGGGGTCGGCGATCAGCTCGCTGAGGCCCACCATGTCGCCGTCGGCGTTGGTAGCCTGCTGGCTGGTCGACTGCATCGCCTTCATGGCGCGGCGGATGATCTTGACCTTCTTCGGGGGCAGGTCCATGTGGGCGGCCAGCTCGTCCACGGTCGGCGGGCGGCCGAGCTCGTTGGAGAGCGTGCGGGCGGCGACCTTCCACTTGGCGATCAGCTCGACCATGTAGGCCGGGATGTGGATCGCCTGGGTGGCGTTGATCAGGGCCCGCTTGATGCCCTGCTTGATCCACCAGCTGGCGTAGGTGCTGAACCGGGCACCCTGCGACGGGTCGAAGCCCTCGACCGCTCGCATGAGGCCGATGTTGCCCTCCTCGATGAGGTCGGTCAACGGCAGCCCGCGGCCCGAGTAGTTCTTGGCGATGGCGACGACCAGCCGGAGGTTCGCACGGATCATGCGCTCGCGTGCGGCGGGGCAATTGTCGTTGATGATCGCCCAGCCCAGTTCGCGTTCTTCTTCAGCAGTCAGAAGAGGCGTCCTGTTGATCTCGCGCAGATAGAGCTGAATGTCCGACTGCACACCGGCCCCGGAAGGGGCAGCTTGATACTGCTTCCCGCTCACTTCTCCACCCAACCTTTCGCGGTCACAATTGACCGGCCCACTCACGTCATTTTAGCACGGTTATGGCACCGTGCCCGGCGCTTTCCGATTCGTTCTTCGCGACTCAACGGTTGCATCGGGGCGCAACGATTGCCACTTCAGGCCCGGCCGGTTTCGGGAGGGTGGCCAACTTTGCCCAGACCGCCCGAGCGGGCGGCGTGCCGGGCACGCCCGTGGTCATTTGTGCCACTTTTTCCGGTTTTGCTGGCACCGCTTTGGAACCGGTGTATGGTCAATCCTTTTGGCTGTGCCGATCTATGCTTTGCCCCCATGGACGTTGACATCACAGAAATTTTGCGCGGTTGGCCCTTCGAGCCCGGGAAGATCAACGTTCGCCTCATCGAGAGCGAGGGTGGCGATCAGAAAGTCCAGGTACGCCTCGACTTAGGGCTCCTCCAGATGGAGCTGGACGGACGCCCGGACGGCCTGCGCCCCCACGACTACGACAGCCTCCTGGAGTACTACGAGGCCAATCTGGACCGGGTCATGCGGGGGGAGAGCCTCCCCGACGAATCGGACCTTTCTGACCCCTCTCAACCCGGAGAAAGAGACGGGGCCCCCGACGCGGACGGCGCCACCGGTGAGGCCGAGAACGACGCCGGCGGGGCCGACGCGGCACCCTTCGACGCCGACGGCCCGGACGGGGCCTTCGCCGACGAGGAGGGCGAGCCGGCGGGCGAGTTCGTGCTCACCCCGGAGGACTGCCGCGCTCTCCGCGAGGAGGCGGTGCAGTACTACCACCGGTACGTCGCGCTGCTCGTCCTGGAGGACTTCGACCGGGTGATCCGCGACACCACCCGGAACCTGCGGGTCCTGGACCTCTGCCGGGAGTACGCCGCGGCCGAGGACGACCGGATGATCCTCGAGCAGTTCCGCCCCTACATCACCATGATGCGTGCCCGGGCGCTGGCCAGCCAGGCGCTCGCCGACAACGAGCCCAAGGCCGCGCTCCACGCCATCGATGAGGCGATCGAGACGCTGCGGGGGTACTTCTCGCAGCAGGACTCGAGCGACCTGTTCGACATGTCCGGAGAGGTGCAGATGCTCCGCGAGATGCGGGACTCGCTGGTGCCCAAGCTGCCGGTGAGCCAGAAGTCCGAACTCCGGCAGCGGCTCCAGCGGGCGATCGAGGACGAGAACTACGAGCTGGCCTCCATCCTGCGCGACGAGCTCAGGATGCTGCCGGACTAGAGACCGGCTCCTCCTCCGTCGCCGCCTCGATGCCGGCGAGCGCCGCGGCGGCGCGTTCGCCCAGGCGCGAACAGACGACATCCGCCATCACCTTGGCCGCGGCGATCTCGTCCACCGCGACGTAGTCGGCGCCGAGCGCCGTCGCCTGCATGCCGCGGCTGAGGAATCCAGACCGGACGGCCACGAACGCGCCCGGCGCGGCCGCCCGGACGATCTGGCACGCCGCGAGCATGGCGTTGTGGTCGGGCATGGTCAGCAGGACGGCGTCGGCGTTCTCGATGCCCGCCTCGTGGAGGACCTCGGGATTGGCCGCGTCGCCGTAGATCACCCGCCGGCCGAGCCCCCGCTGCTTGGCGACGGTGTCGGGGTTGAGCTCGATGATGGTGCAGTCAAACCCGGCCTGATCGAGGCTGGTGTAGAGCTCCCTCCCGACAGGCCCGAAGCCCGCGATGATGGCCCGGAGCGGCCCGTCCTCCTGCTTGTGGTGCCTGGCCCCGATGTCGCGGAGCGCCCCGTGCTTCCACGGCGGGGGCGGGATGCGGACGAACCTCTCGGCGATCTTGGGCGCAAACTCGATCATCGTCGGGGTGACGATCAGCGAGAGCGCCACCACCGCCGTGACCACCACCACCGCGTCGGGACCGATCAGGCCCCGCCCGGAACCCACGGAGACCGTCAGCAGCGTGAACTCGCCGGCCTGGGCCAGCGCGAGGCCCGACATCACCGAGACCGGCCCGCTGAACCCGAAGCTCCAGGCGCACCCCGCGATCACCACGGTCTTGATCGCCAGGACCGCCAGGAGAATGAGCAGCACGACCCACCACATCGAGGCCACCGCCCCGAGATCAAGCCCGAGCCCGACCGAGACAAAGAACACCGGGATGAACAGGTCCCGGACCGGAGCGAGCTGGCCCATGAGCTGGTGCCGGGCGGGTGTCGTCGCCAGAAGGAACCCGGCGAGGAAGGCCCCGAGCTCGGCGCTCAGCCCGAGGGACGCGGTGAGAGCCGCCGAGCCGAGAGCCGCGGCGGCACCGATGATCAGCACCAGTTCGGCGCACGCCCCGCGGGCGGCAGAGTGAAGGATCTTGGGCAGCAGCAGGCGGCCCAGCACGATGATCGAGGCCACGCCGGCGAGCGCCAGGAGCATGCGCGGCAGCATCCCCAGCACCGACGCCTGCGCCGGGTCACTCTCCGGCCGGGCCATCACGCCCGACACCACGGCCCAACCGATGAGGATCGGCACGGAAGCGAGCGCGACGATCGCGTAAAGGTCCTGCACGATCAGCGTGCCGAACGCCACCCGCCCGTGCAGGTCGCGGAGCTGCCGGCGCTCCTGCAGCAGCCGCATCACCGCGGCGGTCGAGGACATGCTGATACCGGCGGCGATCAGGATCGCGGCCGGCGCCGGCTGGCCGAGCAGCATCGCCCCGACCGTCACCAGCGCCGTGATGACGAGGCTCGCCACGACCCCGACGCCGACAATCGAGGCAAAGCCGTTGCGGATGATCCCCGCGTCCATGTGCAGGCCGATGCCGAACATGAGCAGCACGATGGCCAGCTGCGAGATGCTCGCCACGTGCTCATCGGTCGCGATCACGCCGAAGAGCCCCGGGCCGATGAGGGCCCCGGCGACCAGATAGGCGGGGATGGCCGAGAGCTTGAGCTTCTGAAACAGGAGGCTGACCAGCCCGGCGGTGATCAGGATGATGACCAACTCGCCCATCAGCGGGTTGGCGGCGGCACCGGCCGCGAGCGTGACGGGAGAGCATGGCATGACCGCATGGTACGTAGGGCAAGCCCCGGGCGGAGCTACTCGGCCCGGAACGGCAATTCCGCGTCCAATGCGCCACGTCCGGGGGCCAGTTCGAACCGTTCGGTCGTGCGGCAGTACTGCAGCCCGCCCATCCGACCGAGGGCACCCAGCCGCTCCTGATCGATCCGCATGCGCTCGTCAACGAGCGCGTCGTCGGCGTAGACCGCCACGACTTCGCCGAGCACCAAGTTCCCGCCGGCCGCGGCCCCGGGGTTGGTGCGGATCACCTGGCGGGTCTCGCAGGCGTAGGCGAGCCGGCACTCGGCCACCCGCGGCACAGGGAAGCCGCCCTCCCACGGTGCGGGTGTGAGGCCGGACAGCGCAAACTCGCTCTCGCCGAACGGGAGGGCCTCGGCGGCGGCGGCTAGGCGGCGGGCCAGACTCTCGTGGGCGATGCTCACGACGAACCGCCCGGTGCCGCCCTCGGCCTCCGGGGCGCAGTTGCGGAGCGTGTCCTTCTCCGAGCCGTCGGGCTTGTTGGCCGGGCAGATGGCCAGCGTCATGGGGTTGGACCCGACGCCGACGAAGAACGAGAACGGGGCCAGGTTGTCCAGCCCGCCGTCGCTGCGGGTCGAGACCAGAGCGATCGGTCGAGGGACGATGCCGCCAATCAGGAGCTTGTACCGCTCGACTGCGGTCAATGCCTTGGGGTCGATGTTCACCGGTGAGCCTAGGCCGAGGCAGCGCAGGGCCCGGCCCACGCCCCGGGGACCCGCCTCGGTGGCCACACTGCTTGCCCGACCAGCCGGGGCGGCGTTGGCCCCTTCCTGTTCGCTGACGTGCCTTGGTTGCCGCGGAACCAAGGTTGCGCGCGAGCAGATTCCGTACTCAAGATGAAAGTGCATATGCAGGGGCGTTCGCCCGTCCTGCGTCGGGTCACAAATGTGCGCGAATCCGCGGTGAAAGTATTGTGAGGCGATATTTCCGCAGGTACTGTATTGGTACTCAGGTCGCCCGATCGGCCGTCGCCGGCGGGCTCTTGGGGGGCAAACGCTCGCCCGCAATCGAGTGTCTGGAATTGAGGAGAGAACTGATGGCTTCCAGAGCAGTGCAATCCGCTGCAGTCGCGGCGGTCGTCGCCGGGCTCGCAGTGGCGGCTTCCGCCGGCCCGTTGTTTATATTCGAACAGTCCGCCGGCACGTTCGCGGTTGTGTTCGAAGACGCCAACACGCGGAACATCGAGTTCGAGACCGCCGTGACCTTCGAGGTCGGCGGGCTCGGCATCCTTTCGGTCGACGGCGAGTACATCCAGACCTTCACCGGCGGCTCGTCCGACCCCATCGCCGGGACCGCCGTCTTCGAGGGCGCCTCCAACCTTGACACCCTGACCGTCAGCTTCGAGGGCGTGGTCTTCGACAACGGCTTCGGGTCGTTCTCCGGCTCGTGGGAGTTGATCGGCTCGACCGGTGCCTACGCGCAGTACACCTCGGGTGAGGGCAACAACTCCGGCTCGTACTTCTTCACCGCCGACGACTCCGGCAACATGTACACGATCTTCCAGGGCACGCTGGTGCCGACGCCGGGCGTGCTCGCCATCGGCGGGCTCGGGGCCGGCATGCTCGGGATGCGCCGCCGCCGCTCGTAAGACCACACGCAGTTCATTCGCGCGCAGGCCGCTCCTCCGGGGCGGCCTGTGTCTTTGTATTGACGCCGCGTGCCGCCACGCACCGCGGCGCCCGAGTCGCGCCCACCCGCCGCGCCGGGACAGGCCCGAGCGCCCCCTGCGAAAGGTGTGAAATGAAAGAGGCCGCCGAACAGATCGGCGGCCTCCGTGGATGTGTTGCGCACCGCGGGCTGTGTCGCGGAACTCAGCGGCGGCGACGCGTCGCGACCATGCCGCCCGCCGCGAGGAGGCCGAACGCCCCCGGCGCGGGCACGACAACAAACCCGACCGCCCCGTCGAGCGCGCCATCGAAGAACACCGTGTCGGCGGTGAACGCGCCGGTGCCGGTGTTGATGGTCCCCGCAACGAACCGGCCGTTGGTGGTGTCCTCGAACGCCGCGTAGAGCGACCCGGCGTACATGTCGAGCCCCATGTTGAAGATGTCGATGCCGAGGTTGCCGACGAGCGTGGCGTCCGGATCGAACGCCGGGGCGTAGTCGACGGTGAACAGCGAATCGTCACCCCGCGTGACCGCGTAGAACGTGTCGGTCGCGGCGTCGTACGCCGCCCCGCCGACCGGGCCCTGCATGGGCGCGCTCGGACCGATCTCGGTCTCGACGCCCGTGCCGATGTCGTAGGTCACGAGGTTGCGCGACCCGTTGCGGTAGCCGTAGAGCGTGTCGCCGACGAACGTCGCGGCCGGATACGAATTGGGCAGATTGTCCGACACGAGCTGCAGCGAGGGGCTGTTGCCGAGGGCGCCGAGCAGGCGGTAGACCTCGAAGTTGCCCGAGCCGTTCTCGGTGCTGCTGAAGGCGAGGATGTCGCCGTTGGGCGCAAGCAGCAGGTTGGTGATGTCGTCGCTCAGCGCGAAGGTGGTCGCGCTGCCGCCCTGCTCGGCCCGGTACAGCGTGCTCCCGCTGGTGGCCAGGTAGATCGGCTGGGCCATCGCCGAGCCCGCGAAGAGGGCAACGAGCCCCGCGGTGAGTGTCGTGGTGTTCCTGTGCATCGGTCTCTCCTTGGTGTCTGGGTTGTCGCGGACGGTCTCGACCGGGTTCGGGCTTCACCGCCGGTCGGATGTCTCGGTCGTCTCCGGGCAGGAAAAAGGGCCGCCGATCGATGATCGACGGCCCTGTCGTGGCGGGTCAATCGGGGCCGGGCCCCGCTCCTCAGCGGCGGCGGCGCGACGCGACGAGGCCACCCATCGCGAGCAGGCCGAGCGAGGCCGGCGCGGGCACGAGCGCGAGGCTCATGAAGGTGGTCTCGTTGGGGTCGAAGGTGTCGATCGTGCGGATCGCGGTGAAGAGGCCGGAGTTGGTGTTGACGCTTCCGAAGACGAGCGTCTGGGTGCCCAGGTCCTGCACGAAGGCGTAGAGCACACCGTTGTGGAACTCGGCGCCGCCGTTGAAGTAGTCCAGACCGAGGCTGCCGACGGGGGTGGCGTTCCCGGTGTTCCGGTCGATGGTCACCAGCGCATCGAGGTCGCGGTTGATGCCGTAGAGGACATCGTTGACCGCGTCGTACCCGCTGCCGTTCACGCCGTCCTGCACGTTGAGGGGGCCGACGACGCCGTTGTCGATCAGCGTGCCGCTGTCGACGGTGATCAGTTCGGCGAACCCGCCGCCGTCACGGGACGAGTAGGCGGTGCTGCCGGCGAAGCTCAGGGTCGGGCGGGGGCCGGGGACCTGATCGCTCAGCATGCTCAGCGAAGGCGAGTTGGTGTTGGCACCCAGCAGCTCGTAGGACTCCCACTGCTGGCCGGTGTTGCGCTCGGCGCTGTGGCCGATAATGCGGCCGCTGGGGTCGGTGGTCAGGCTCATCATCTTGTCGCTCAGCGTGAACGTGTCGATGGGGCCGACCGCGCCGAAGCGGTACATGGTGTTGTTCCCGAACGCCACGAACGTGGGGCCGGCGATCGCGGCTGTTGCGGTGCCAAGAGCGGTCAACAGCGCGGCGGTACGAATGGTCATCTCTGTTCCCTCCAGGGTGTCTTGTGTCTGTCGTCTCGCGGCCCTTTCGGGCCGCATCCCGAGATGGATCTCGGAAACTACTCAAAGAGTCTAGCGGATCCGGGGGGTTTCGAGAAGCCCGGCGTCCATCATTCTTGTGTGAAGCACCGGGGTGATTCCGCCCACGCCTCCGCGTGACGCCCGGGGTGCTGCAGAATCGGGCCTATGATCGGCCCCGCTCTGGCGGGACCACCTGAAACTACCGAACGGAGACCAGATTTATGCAGCGGTCCAAGATCTCGATCATCGGCGCCGGCAACGTCGGCGCGACCTGCGCCCACTGGGCGGCGGCCAAGGAACTCGGCGACATCGTCCTGCTCGACATCCCCGACAAGGAGGGCGTCGCCAAGGGCAAGGCCCTCGACCTGGCCTGCTGCGGCCCCATCGAGCGGTTCGATTCCAGGGTGATCGGCACCAGCGACTACAAGGACATCGCCGACTCCGAGGTCGTGGTCATCACCGCCGGCCTGCCCCGCAAGCCGGGCATGAGCCGCGACGACCTGATCGAGACCAACGTCAAGATCGTCCGCTCGGTCTCCGAGAAGGTCGCCGAGTTCGCCCCCGAGGCCAAGGTCATCGTCGTCAGCAACCCGCTCGACGCGATGGTCTACACCGCGTGGAAGGCGACCGGCTTCCCGACCAACCGCGTCATGGGCCAGGCCGGCGCGCTCGACGTCGCCCGCTACCGCGCGTTCCTGGCGATGGAGCTCGGCTGCTCCATCGAGGACATCAGCGCCCTGCTGCTCGGCGGCCACGGCGACGACATGGTCCCCCTGCCCCGCCTGACCAGCGTCCACGGCGTGCCGATCACCGACATGCTGCCCGAGGCCACCATCACCGCGTGCGTGGAACGCGCCAAGGTCGGCGGCGGCGAGATCGTCAAGCTCATGGGCACCAGCGCCTTCTACGCCCCCGCCAGCGGCACCATCCAGATGGTCGAGGCCATCGTCCGTGACAAGAAGCGCATCATCCCCTCCGCCGTCTACTGCGACAAGGAGTTCGGCGTCGGCGGCGGCTTCGTCGGCGTGCCGGCACTTTTGGGCACCAACGGCGTCGAACGGGTCGTCGAGTTCAAGCTGACCGCCGACGAGCAGAAGCTCTTCGACGAGTCCGCACAGCACGTCCGCGACCTCGTCGACGTCGTCAAGAAGATGTTCCCGGATCTGGCGTAAGCAGACCCGGCTCAGACAGCTCCACAGGCCGCGGCCGGAGACGGCACGGGGCCCAGGTTTATCAACCACGAGGACCACACACCATGTCCCAGAAGACCCGACTCTCCGTTCTGGCACTGGCCGGGCTGATGATGGCCGCCGCACCCCTGGCGGCCCAGGACGACGCGTCCGCCGGCACCCAGCCCGCGGCCGAAGCCGCGGCGTTCGAGATGACCTGGTCGGACCCCGCCTTCGGCGAGATCGCCAACCTGCTGATCGGCAGCTGGCAGACCACCAGCCCGGTCGCGCAGCTGGACGACGAGAGCAAGAGCTCCAACATCGTCATGTCGTTCGGTCCGGCGAAGCTCTCCTCGCTGCCCAACGCCCTCTACGTCGAGACCGCCCGCGCCGACACCCCCGACCAGCCCTACCGGGCCGCGTTCCTGCAGTTCTACCGCCGCCAGGGCGCGATCCGCATGCGGACCCTCGAGGTGCGTGATCAGAACAACCCGATCAACAACCTCCTGATCGGCATGTGGGCGCTGCCGCGGTTCATCCCCGACATCCCGCGCGACGCGATGATCGCGACGCTCGACATGGAGTTCACCAAGACCTCCGACGGCTGGGTCGGCGAGACCCCCTACCCCTACCCCACCGCGGTCGGCGGGGCGACCGAGATGACCAGCCGCATGAAGATCAGCGAGGGGCGCATCGAGACCGCCGACCGCGGCCTCAACGCCGACGGCAACATCGTGTGGGGTGCAGGCCAGGGCGGCGCGTACACCTTCGCGCCCGCCGAGGCCCCGTTCTCCCTCGAGACCAACGACCTCGGGGTCATCATGCTCACCCTCCGCGACGAGCCGACCCCCGAGCCCGTCGACGGCGACACCGTCGCGTTCAGCTACACCGGGTGGGTCACCAGCGGCCAGCTGTTCGACACCTCCCGCAGGCAGGGCGGCCGGCCCTACCAGTACACCCTCCCCGCCAACGCCATCGAGGGATGGAACCTCGCCACCGCCGGCATGAGCGAGGGCGACTGGAAGAAGTTCATCGTCCCGTCCGACCTCGGCTACGGCCCGAGCAGCGCCGCGGGCGGGCGCATCACGCCCCACTCGACGCTCATCTTCGAGGCCGAGCTCGTCGGCGTGCGAACGGCCACCGACAACTGACCCGGCCGGCGGAGCCCCGCCAACAATCCTGCACACCGCCGCCGCCCGCCCACTCTCGGCGGGCGGCGTTGCGCCCGCGAGAAGGATCGATTCGTCCATGGCAGAACGCGACTACTACGAGGTTCTGGAAGTGTCCAAGTCGGCGACCGCCGCCGAGATCAAGTCCGCGCACCGCAAGCTCGCGCGGAAGTATCACCCCGACGTGAACAAGTCGCCGGACGCGCAGAAACGCTTCGCCGAGATCCAGGAAGCCTACGACGTGCTCTCCGACCCCAAGAAGCGCAAGCTCTACGACCAGTTCGGGCACGCCGGTGCCAACGCCGGAGGGCCCGGCGCCGGATGGCCCGGCGGGGCCGGCGGCGGCGCAGGACCGGGCGGCTTCAACGTCGAGGTCGACGATCTCGGATCGATGTTCGACGCGTTCTTTGGCGGCAAGGGAGGACGGGCCGGGGGCGGCTTCCGCAACGCCGGCGGCACGCGCCCGGGGTCGCCCCGCCCGACACCCCGACCGACCCCGCCGCTGGAGATCACGCTGCCGATCTCGTTCATGACCGCCGCCCGAGGCGGTGCCGAACGCGTCCGCCTCACCGTCGACGGCAAGGACACCTCGCTGGAGGTGAAGATCCCCCCGGCGGTCGAGGCCGGGGCCAAGCTCCGAGTCAGGGGTGTGGACGGGCGGACGGTGCTCCTCCGTGTGGAGGTGGGCGGCCACCCGCTCTACCGGCGTGGCGAGGGCGCCAAGGCGGGCAAGGGCCTGGATCTCTCCCTCGACCTGCCGCTGACTATCGCCGAGGCCACGCTGGGCACCACCGTCACCGTGCCGACGCTGGACGGCTCTGTGGACCTCGTCGTGCCCCCGGGCTCGCCGAGCGGGCGGAAGCTGCGGGTCCGCGGCAAGGGGCTGGTCGATCAGACAGGCCGCGCGGGCGATCTGTACGCGGTCATGAAGATCGTCACGCCCGACCCTGCTATGCTGAGCGAAGCCGAGCGGGAGACCCTCGGCAAAATCGCGGGCCGATCCCCGAACCCCCGTTCGGGTGATGGATGGCCCGCGTCCGCGAAAGCCACCGACAAGCGGTAACGCACGGTGCGCGTCGCGTAGGCACAGGGCAACCACGCACGAACAGCCCCCGGCGGGGCGTCTCACTGGAGCCAGTCGCGCACTGGACCAGAACCAGGGTTGTTGACAGGTGTCGCGATTCGTCGGACACTGCACCGAGGCCACGGATTCGGCCGATCGTACTCGAAGGAACGGAGCCCAGGGGATGCTTAAGCAACAGCACCAGCTCTTCACGTCGATCTTGGTGTTTATGGATTCGGTGGTTGTCGTAGTCGCGTGCTACGCCGCGTGGCTCTTCCGCCTCTCGACGCTCGGCGAACCACTCCCCCAGCTTCCCGGCAACTGGGAGGCGACGGTCCGGGACTCGGTGTCGCTGTTCGCGGTCCCGATCGTCGTCGGCGCGTTCTGGTTCGTCGGGCTCTACAGGCCGCGCCGGGACAAGTCCCTCTGGGGCGAGTACGGCACCGTCGTCAAGGCCTCGGTCGTCGCGATGGGGCTGCTCGTGGTCGGCCTCTGGCTGCTCCGCATCCGCATCATCGGCGCCGCACCGACCTCCATCCCCGAGGGCGGCATCATCGGCGTCACGCCCGATCCGGGACGCGTCCAGCTTCTGGCCCTCGCGGTGGTGCTGCCCGCGCTGCTCTGCCTGCACCGGACGATCTTCCGATGGGCGCTCCGCCAGCTGCGCAAGCGGGGCTACAACCTGCGCCACGTGGCGGTCGTCGGGATCGGCCGGCTCGGCCAGGTCGCCTGCCGCACGATCGAACGCAACAGCTGGACCGGCCTGAACGTCGCGTACTTCATCTCCGCCGCCGAGCGGAGCGACCGCCAGTCGTGCCTGAAGCACCCGGTCAAGGGCGGCCTGGCCGATCTGGAACGCACGCTGGAGAAGAACCCCGTCGACGCGGTCTATCTGGCCGTGCCGAGCGCGCGCGCACAGCGTCTGCCCGAGCTGCTCAAGCGGCTCGAGCGGTTCGCCGTCGAGGTCCGCGTGATCCCCGACGTGCTCCCCCGCTACCTGCCGCAGAGCATGGCCGTCGGCGAGCTCGACGGCATGCCGGTGCTGAGCTACCGCGAGTGCCCGACGCGCGGGCTCGGCGGCATCTCCAAGCGCGGGCTCGACATCGTCGGCTCGCTGGCCGGCGGCATCGTCTTCGCCCCGGTGATCATCGCGTGCGCCCTGGCGGTCCGGCTGACCAGCCCCGGCCCGGTCA
Organism: Phycisphaerales bacterium JB054; assembly: GCA_043100935.1. GTDB lineage: Bacteria > Planctomycetota > Phycisphaerae > Phycisphaerales > UBA1924 > PNC22. The sequence goes on along the minus strand of JBICHP010000006.1, from coordinate 53,296 downwards.
TCTTCAAGCAGCGTCGCGTCTCGATCGCCGGTGAGACCTTCAAGATCTACAAGTTCCGCACCATGTACCACGTCGAGGACGAGCAGTCGCCCCGCTGGACCGAACGCGACGACCCCCGCGTCACCCCCGTCGGGCGGTTCCTCCGCAAGACCAGCCTCGACGAGTTCCCGCAGCTGCTCAACGTGCTCAAGGGGCAGATGTCCCTGGTCGGCCCCAGGCCCGAGCGGCCCGAGCTCATCCAGCGGTTCCGCGAGGACTGGCGCGGCTACATGATCCGCCAGCACGTCAAGGCCGGCATGACCGGCTGGGCCCAGGTCAACGGCCTCCGCGGCGACACCTCCCTCCGACGCCGCCTGCGGTACGACCTGCACTACATCCGGTGCTGGTCCATCGGGTTCGATCTCAAGATCCTCTGGCTGACCATCTTCCGGGGTTTCACCCACCGCAACGCACACTAAGGTTCGGTCCGCACCCGCCGATTTCCTCGCACCGTCCGGGAACCGGCCGAACGCCCCGGACGTATCGTCCGGTCCCCATTCGGGGACGGCCTTCTCGTGGCCAAGACCGTGTTTTTGTGGCACAATACGAAGTAGAATCCGCTCGCGGGCGTTGTCCGTACGGGTGTGTGGTGAGCGAGGAGAAGAGCAGCATGAGGCTGGATGCCGAACAACAGGGATGGCTGGCAAGAGGGCTGGCCGCGCTCCACGCAGGCGACGAAAAGCGGTTCGAGGACTCGCTCTGGCTGGGCTTCGGCGACAGCTGGAAACCCCTCAAAACCGCCCTGGTCCGCAACGGCTATCTGCTCAACGGCGACGGCAACGCCCTCACCCTCGCCGACCGCGGCGAGCAGCTCCTCGTCAAACTCGCCCGCGAAGACGCCAGCAACAAGTCGGGCTCGATCGCGGGCCTGAGTGATTCGACCCTCGGCACCCGATAGCACACCCCAACAATCCGCCGACGCCGCGTACCATTGCCGCGTGCGAGAGAACTACCGGGTCATCGTGATCGGCGGCGGGCACGCGGGCGTTGAGGCCGCGTGGGCGGCGGCCAATCTGTTGCCCGAGCCCGGCTCGGTCGCGCTGGTCACACTCGACCCGGCCAAGATCGGCCTCATGCCCTGCAACCCCGCGATCGGCGGGCTGGCCAAGGGGCAGCTCGTCCGCGAGATCGACGCGCTCGGCGGCCTCATGGGTCTGGCCGCAGACGCCTCCGGCATCCAGTTCAAGGTGCTCAACTCCTCCAAAGGCGCCGCCGTGCGGGGCCCGCGCTGCCAGAGCGACAAGCACGCCTACGCCGAAGCGGTCCAGGCACTCGTCGGCTCGCGCCCCGAGATCGACATCCTGTCGGGCAGCGTCGAGGACATCCTCGTGGAGGGCGGCGTCGCGGTCGGGGTCGCGCTGCGCGAGGCCGCGAGCGGTGAGATGCGCACCTTGCGCGCGCAAGCCGTCGTCCTGACCACCGGCACCTTCATGCGCGGCCTGATGCACACCGGCGAATCGAAGACGCCCGGCGGGCGGCACGGCGAGGACGCGTCGGTCGGCATGAGCGCGTGCCTCCGCCGGCTCGGCTTCGAACTCGGCCGCCTCAAGACCGGCACGCCCCCGCGCCTCAGCCGCAAGACCATCGACTGGGACAACCTCCCCGTCGCACTCGGCGACGAGACGCCGACCCCGTTCAGCGACCTGTCCCCCTCCGACCCCCTCGCGCAAGCGAGGGAACACGCAGAGCCCCTCGCGCAAGCGAGGGGGCACGAAGAGCCCCTCGCGCAAGCGAGGGGACACGGGGCCTCAGCGCATGCCCCCTCGCTTGCGCGAGGGGCTCTACAGGGCGATCCGAGCGACAACCCGTTCTCGTTTCTCGATCGCTTCCCCGCCATGCCGCAGATCGAGTGCCGCCAGACCAGCACGACCGCCGAGATGCACGAGGTGATCCGCGCGAATCTGCACCGCGCCCCGATCTACTCCGGCGACATCACCTCGGCGGGCCCCCGCTACTGCCCGAGCATCGAGGACAAGGTCGTGCGGTTCGCCGACCGTGCGAGCCACGGCGTGTTTCTCGAGCCCGAGAGCCTGCGCTCCGACTGGGTCTACTGCAACGGCATCTCGACCAGCCTGCCCGGCGATGTGCAGGAGCTGCTCGTCCGCGCCATGCCGGGGTGCGAGAACGCCGAGATCTACCGCTACGGGTACGCGGTCGAGTACGACATGGTCCGGCCCCACCAGATCTACGCGACCGGGATGACCAAGCCCGTCGAGGGGTTGTTCCTGGCCGGGCAGATCAACGGCACCAGCGGCTACGAAGAGGCCGCGGCACAGGGCGTGGTCGCGGGGGTCAACGCCGCACGCCGCGCGCGCAGCGAGGGCGAGTGGGTGCTGGGGCGCGACCAGGCCTATATCGGCGTGCTGATGGACGACCTGGTGACCAAGACGCCCGTCGAGCCGTACCGGATGTTCACAAGCCGGGCCGAGCACCGGCTGCTGCTGCGGGCCGACAACGCCGCCGACCGCCTGACACCGATCGCGCGGGACCTCGGCCTGCTGGCCTCGACCGAGCTCGGGGGCCGGCGCGAACGGATGTACCGCCAGCGCGAGACATCGCTCACGCACGGCCGCGAGGCGATCGAGCGAATGCAGCACGGGGGCGGGTCGCTCGCCCACACGATCCGGCAGGACCGGCTCACGATCGAGCAGCTGCGGCAGTCACTCGCCGACGCGGGCATCCCGTGCTCCGCGGCGGTCGCCTCCACGCTCCACGCCGAGGCGCGGTACGAGGGGTACATCCGCCGCCAGCGTGCCGAGGTGAAGCGTCGGGCGAGCGAGGAACGCCGCACGCTGCCCGAGTGGCTCGACTACACCGCGCTCACGTCGCTCCGCACCGAGGCGCGCGAGGCCCTCACGCGGTTCCGCCCGGCGACGTTCGGCCAGGCATCACGCCTCGAGGGGATGACCCCGGCGGATGTCACGCTGCTGACGGTGCTCGTGGAACGCGCGCGCAAGAGCCGCGCGTCGGCCTGAGGCGGCGGCGCACGACCGTTGATTCCGGTCTTGTGAGCTACAAGCCGATCTCGGCGGCGTCGGTCGAGACCTTCGCCCGGCTCCGCAGCACCTCGTCGCGTTCGATCAGGCCGTCGCGCAACCGCACGATCCGCTCGCAGCGCTCCGACACCTCGTCGTCGTGGGTGATCATGAGGATGGTCATCCCCTCGCTGTGCAGCTTCTCGAAGAGCTGCAGGATCGCCTCGCCGGTCTTGGAGTCGAGGTTGCCCGTGGGCTCGTCGGCCATGAGGATGACGGGGTTGGTGACCAGCGCGCGCGCGATTGCGGCACGCTGCTGCTGCCCGCCCGAGAGCTCGCGCGGGCGGTGGCCGGCGCGGTCGGCCATGCCGACCAGCTCCAGCGAGTGCATCGCCCGCTCTCGCCGCTCGGCCGGCGGGACGTGCTGATAGAACAGCGGCACCTCGGCGTTCTCGACGACCGTCAGCTGGGCGATGAGGTTGAACGCCTGGAAGATGAACCCGACCGTGCGCCCGCGGAAGGCCGAGAGGTCCTCGTCGGACATCTTGCCGACGGGCTTGTTGTCGAGAAAGTACTCGCCGTCGGTCGGCTGGTCGAGGCAGCCGAGAATGTTCATCAGCGTCGACTTGCCCGAGCCCGAGGCACCCATGATCGCGACGTACTCGCCGCGGCGGACGTCGAGATCGATACCCCGCAGCGCCTCGACCATGACCGAGCCGTCGGGCTTGTAGTAGATCTTCCGGACCTTGGTCAGTTGGGCGACGAGGTCAGATGCTTCCATCGGTCGTGTGCTCCCGGGGGTTGGGCGACAGGCAAGCCTACACCCCTGGGAGGGAGCCGGCGGTCGCCGCTGGGCGTCAGTCGTCCTGCGGCTCGTCCATCTGCAGCCCGGCGAGCGCCGTGAGCGGGTCGGGCGCGAACTGGAACACCTTGTCAAGCCCGGTCACCATCATGACCGACCAGACCTCGTCGGACACGCCGCAGAGACGCAGATGGCTGCCCGCCTCGGCCAGGGTCTTCTTCAGCCGGAGCAGCTGCGCGAGGTTCGAGCTGTTGACGTAGGTCACGTTGGTGAAGTTAACAACGACCGACGGCACCGGGCCCTTGGACGAGCCCAGTCGATCGAGCAGGATCGCCAGCTCCTCCGACAGCTGCGGCTCGTCGGCGAGTTCGGTCACGATGATGTCTTCCGACCAGTCGGGCATGATGGCACCAGTGTACCGCGCCGCCTGGGGCCCCGCCTCCGACGGACCGCCCGAGGCCTCCCCTCGACGCCGCGAAGGGTTATTCGGCCTGATCCGGCTCCGGCCCGGCGGCTGCGTCGGGACCGTCGGCCTGACCGGGCTCCGTGCCCGGCTCGGAGGTCCGCTCAGATTCGGGCTCCGCCCCGGCCTCGGGACGGGTCGTGGTCTCGTCGTCGCTCTCTTCCACCCGTGCCGCGGCGACGACCTCGTCGCCGGCCTTGAGGCCGACCACCCGGACGCCCTGCGTGCCCCGCCCGATCACCCGGATCGAGTCGGCGGCCATCCGGACGAGCTGCCCGCCCTTGGTGATCAGCACCACGTCGTCGGTGTCGAAGACCCCGATCGCGGCGACCGAGGGACCGTTGCGGGCGCTGGTCTTGATGTCCGCCCGGCCCTTGCCGCCACGGGACTGCGACCGCGGCTTGCCTTCTTCGGGCTGGACGCGGTACTCCTCGACGCTCGTCCGCTTGCCGTAGCCGTGGCGGGTGACCGTCAGCAGGCTGAAGCCCGCGTCGAGCGCCGCCTGCTCGGTCATGGTGTCGCCGTCCTCGTCCTCGTACATCGGCACGCGGATCGCCCCGATCACCCGGTCGTCGCCGGTGAGGCCGATGCCCTTGACGCCCGCGGCGTTGCGGCCCATGAGCCGCACGTCCTGCTCGTTGAACCGGATCGCCCCGCCCCCGGCGGTGACGAGGATGATGTCGTCGTTGCCGGTGGTCAGCAGCACGTCGAGCAGCGCGTCGCCCTCCTTGAGGCTGGCCGCGATGAGGCCGCCCCGGTGGACGTTGCGGTACTCCTTGAGCGAGGTGCGCTTGACGATGCCGCCGCGGCTGATGAACGTGAGGTAGTGGCTGCCCGACTCGAAGTCCTTGATCGCCAGGTAGGCGCGGGTCTTCTCCCCCGGCTTGAGGTCGACGAGGTTGACCATCGCGCGGCCCTTGCTCGTGCGGCTCATCTCGGGCAGCTCGTAGACCTTGAGCTTGAACACGCGCCCGGTGTCGGTGAAGCACAGCAGGTCGTCGTGGGTGCTGGCGACGAAGACGTGCTCGACGAAGTCGTCGTCCTTGGCGTCGCTGGCGCGGATGCCCTTGCCGCCGCGGCCTTGGGAGCGATAGGTGTCCAGCGGCAGCCGCTTGGCGTAGCCGGCGTGGCTGATCGTGACCGTCATGTCCTCGACGCGGATCAGCGCCGCCATGTCGATGTCGCCCTCGGCCTCGTCGATGCGGGTGAGGCGGTCGCTGGCGAAGCGGGCCTTCATCTCGGCGATGTCCTCGCGGATGATCCCGAACACTCTCTCGCGGCTGGCGAGGATCGCCTCGTACTCCTCGATCTCTTCGACGAGCGCCCGGTAGTCGCTCGTCAGCTTGTCGATCTCGAGCCCGACGAGCTGGATGAGCCGCATGGCGCCGATCGCCTCGGCCTGCACACGGGTCAGCAGCGCGCCGCCGTCACGCGAAGCGAGGGCCATCATGCGGGCGGGGATCTTCGGCGCGTGCGGGTGGTCGGGCGAGATGCGGAACCGCCGCTCGGCGAGCTTGGTGATCGCCTCTTCACGCGTGCGCGACGAGCGGATGAGCTTGATGACCTCGTCGATGTCGCAGACCGCGTAGATCAGGCCCTCGAGGATGTGGGCCTTCTTCTTGGCCTCGCGGAGCAGGTGGGCCGTGCGGCGGCGGATGACCTCGACGCGGTGGTCGACGTGGCACTGGATCAGCTCGCGGAGCCCCAGCGTCCGCGGCTGGCGATTGACCAGCGCGATGTTCATGATGCTGATCGTCTGCTGCAGCGGAGTGAACTGGTAGAGCTGGTTCTCGACCACCGCCGGGTCGCCGCCGCGCTTGATCTCGAGGACGATGCGGGTCTGCGCCTCGCGTCCCGACTCGTTGCGGACGTCCGAGACATCGACGATCCGCTCGTCCTTGATCGCGTCCACGATCCGCTCGACGAGCGTGAGCTGCATGAGGCCGTAGGGGATCGCGTCGATCACCAGCTGCTGGCGGTCGCCGCGTCCGGGGACGTTCTCGACGTGGCAGACACCCCGAACCGCGAGCTTGCCGCGTCCCGTCGTGTAGCCGTCGAGGATGCCGCGCCGGCCGAGGATCAAGCCGCCGGTGGGGAAGTCCGGCCCCTTGACACCCTGGTAGACCACCGCGCCCGATTCGTCGGTCACGTCGGTCATCAGGTCCATCAGGCTGATGTCCGGATCGTCGATCATCCGCAGGATGGCGTCGAAGATCTCGGTCGGGTTGTGCGGCAGCAGGCTGGTCGCCATGCCCACCGCGATGCCCACGCCGCCGTTGATCAGCAGGTTGGGGAACTTGGCCGGGAGCACCGTCGGCTCCATGAGCCGGTCGTCGTAGTTGGGCTGGAAGTCGACCGTGTCGAGCTTGATGTCGGCGAGCATCTCCACCGCGGCGTGGGTCATCCGCGCCTCGGTGTACCGCATGGCCGCCGGCGGGTCGCCGTCGATCGAGCCGAAGTTGCCCTGCGGGTCGACCAGCGGGACGCGCATCTTCCACTTCTGGGCCATGCCGACCATGGTCGGGTAGATCACGCTCTCGCCGTGCGGGTGGTAGTCGCCCGAGGTGTTGCCGGCGATCTTGGCGCACTTGAGGTGCTTGCGCCCGGGGCGCAGGTTCAGATCGTGCATCGCGACCAGGATGCGCCGCTGGCTCGGCTTGAGCCCGTCGCGGACGTCGGGCAGGGCCCGGTCCATGATCGTGCTCATCGCGTAGGTGAGGTACGAATCCTTGAGTTCGTCCTCGATCTTGAGATCGACCACGTTCCCGGCGGCCGGGGGCGAATAGCCCTCCAACGCACCGTCGCCGGGGGTCGTGTTTTCGGTGTTGTCGGGCGTGCCGTTGGTGTCGCTCATAGAGGCCGTATCGTAGCGCGATCAGCCCCGCTCTGCCCGACAAAACAGCCGTTTACGGGCGTTCTGCCGGGGCCCCGCCGGGTGCCGGATGGGGCCCGGATCGGCCCTCCGGGGCCGCCTGTTCCAGTGTCTCGAGCGACCCGAGCAACTCGGCGACGGCGAGCATGGCCAGCGCGGTCGCCTCGGGCGGCTGATGGGGGTCCCAGACCGCCGCCCGGATGCCCCCGCGGACCAGCTCCGGCCGGCGCGAAAACGCCGCGACCGCCGGCCCCGCCGCGAGTTGCTGCAGAAACCGCATCGCGTCGATCAACCGGACGACCTCGCCGGGCATCTCCTCACGGGTCGTCAGGCGGGGGTCGCCCAGCATCGTCGCGGCAAAGGCGATCGGGCGTGCCGAGTTCCACGTCGGCAGACTCAGCCCGCCCGAGGTGAACACGATGCCGCCCTGCAGATCACGCTCCTCCGCCCCGGTGTCCCGGAGGGTGAGCTGGTATGTCCAGACCGCGTCACGCACCTCGCGCAGGTAGACCGCCGTCGCCACGGGGCCGTCGCCGGCCAGGGCCAGCTCGGCCCAGCCGACCCAGGGCATCAGCCCGACCATGCCGCCCTTAGGGGTCTCACGCACGAGCGCGCGCAGCTGGCTCTCGGCGAACTCCCGGTCGAGCCCGGTGCGGGCGGCCCGCTCGGCGACCGCCCAGGCGAGCACCGCCTCGGCCACGGTGCCCCGCGGCTTGATGGCCGGCGCCGCAGCGTGGGCCGCGAGCATCGACTCGCAGGTGCGCTGCAGCGCGCGCAGATCGGGAGCGTCGGCCAGGTCCACACCGGCCAAGGCCACCCAGAGGATGGCGCACGCGACGCCGTCGTCGGCCGGGGCGATCTCGCCGGGATCGACATGGGCGAGGTCGCTGAGGATCGCGAGCGCGAGCGTGCGCGCCCGTTCACGCGTCTCCGCCGGCAGCTGCGGCGCGCCGGCCAGACGCACGAGCCCGTAGGCGACGAGCGACTGCTGCGTGGGCAGGGCGACGGCGGGGTCGGCGACGCCTCGTGCGGCGTGGATCGTGCCCATCAGGCCGAGCCGGGCTTCGCCGTCGATGCGGATCGCCTCGGCGTGGTCGATCAGGCCCTCGGCGAAGCGTACGAGCGAGGCGGTGGTCACGGCACTGCGCTCGACGATCCGGTTGCCACGGGTGAGAAAGACCGGGGCACCGTCCGGCCCGACACTGGCCAGGTGCACCACGTCGAAGCGGTAGAACGAGACGCCGCGCTCTGACTGAAGATCGACGAGCAGTTCGACACCGAGGGCGGGGTCTCCGAGCAGTGTCGCGGCCATCGCCGCCAGACGGACCGCCGGGGCGGTGCCCGAGGCCATCAGCTGCGACGGGAACTCGACCGCCCAAAGTTCACCCACCCGCACCGCCACGCCCGTGAGCCCCGGGCGGACCGCGATCTCGGGATCGAGCAGCTCGTTGCGGCTGAGGGGCGTGAACGGCCCGGCCAGCTCGACGCTGAGTGTGAGGTCGGCCGTGAGCTCGGGCATCATCTCGGCACCCAGCACGCCGCCCCGTGGCAGGAGCTCGCGGCGGATCGAGGTCTTGGCTCTCGCGGTCGCCAGCCCGAGCGCCGACGGGGCGTCAACCCCGGCCGCCCGGACGACCTCGCTCGCCTCGCCGACCGGCCTGCCGTGCTGGAAGACCGACACGCGGACCGCGGCTGCGGGGGTCTCGACGTTCTCGGGCTCTTTCCACTCACGGATCCACGACTCGACCGCGGCATACGCGTCCATGGCCTCGGTCGGGCTCGGCAGCCTTGCGCCCGATGCTTTGGCCCCGCCGCGCCCGGCGAGCAACTCGGCGAGCGGATCGGCCGGTTGGTTCTCGGACGGAGGCGTCTGTTGCGCCACTGCCGAGGCGGCGGACACGGCCACGGCGAGTGCGATCGCAACGGCTCGGGTGGGTGCGGCCGGGCCGCACCGTGTTGCCCGAGCACCACGCGTGGTGTCGCCGGGCAACCACGATCGGCACAACCGGTACACTTTCTCGGACGCGGATCGGCCCGCAGAGCCTGCAGGGGGCGTTGGCATTGTGTCACGGGTCGGTTGGCACACCGGTTGTATCTCTCTTTCTCGTCGGACAAAATTGGAGAGACGAAATGGCAGCACTCATCAAAGTTACCAGCAACCACCAGCGGATCGCCCTGCTCGCCCTGATGAGCTTCCTGGCGATGTGCTGAATGGTCGCGCGGCCGGCCCCCGTCGGCTGAAGTGTACCCCCACCGCCCGTATCGACATCTGGCAAAATGAAAGGCAGCCCGGGTCATCGACCCGGGCTGCCGTAGGTTTTTCATCGCGGTCTCACGCGGCGTGATGCACGCCGCGGGGCCGGTTTAGAACTGGATCTTGTCGGTGCCCATGGACCCGTGGTCGTCCATGCCGCCGCGGCTGGGGATGTCGCCCATGCCGCCGCCACCGCCGCTGCCGGACTCGTAGTCGTCGCCCGACGCGGAGGTATCGCCCCACTGGGCCCGCTTGAGCGAGAGGCCGATCTTGCGGTCGGTGATGTCGACGCGGAGGATCTTGACGTCGATCTCGTCGCCGGCCTTGACCACGTCCTGCGGGTTCTCGACCTTGTGGTCGGCCAGCTCGGAGATGTGCAGCAGGCCTTCCAGATCATCCTCGAGCTCGACGAAGACGCCGAAGTTGGTGATCTTGGTGACGTGCCCGCGGACAACCATGCCCGGCTTGTACGCGTCGGGGATGGCGTGGACCCAGGGGTCCTCGCTGAGCTGCTTCATGCCGAGGCTGATGCGCTGCTTGTCGCGGTCGACCTCGAGCACGACGCACTTGACGCCGTCGCCCTTCTTGACCAGCTCGTTGGGGTGGGTGATCTTCTTGGTCCACGACATGTCGGAGACGTGGAGCAGGCCGTCGATGCCCGGCTCGATCTCCACAAACGCGCCGTAGTTGGCGAGGTTGCGGACGTCGCCCTCGATGACCGTCCCGGGGGGGTACTTCTCGCCGACGAGCTCCCACGGGTTGACCTCGGTCTGCTTCATGCCGAGGCTGATCTCCTGCTTGTCCTTGTCGATGTCGAGGACAACGACGTCGACTTCCTGACCGGGCTCGACCATCTCGGAGGGGTGGTTGACGCGCCGGGTCCAGGACATCTCGGAGATGTGGACCAGGCCCTCGATGCCGTCCTCGAGGCGGATGAACGCGCCGTAGGACATGAGGTTGACCACCTCGCCGCGGATGCGGGAGCCGACGGGGTACTTGGCCTCGATCTCCTCCCAGGGGCTCGACTCCTTCTGCTTGAGTCCGAGGGCGATCTTCTCCTTCTCGAGATCGATGTTGAGGATCTTGACCTCGAGCTTGTCGTCGATCTTGACCATCTCGGAGGGGTGGTTGACCCGGCCCCACGACATGTCGGTGATGTGGAGCAGACCGTCGATGCCGCCGAGGTCAACGAACACACCGAAGTCGGCGATGTTCTTGACGGTGCCCTGAACGATGTCGCCCTCGTTGAGGGTCTCGAGCAGACGCTTCTTGGCGGTGTCGCGCTCTTCCTCGATCAGCTTGCGCCGGCTGATGACGATGTTGCGGCGCTCGGGGTCGATCTTGAGGATCTGCGCCCGGATCTTGCGGCCGATGAAGTCACCGATCTCGTGCGGGCGGCGGATGTCGACCTGGCTGGCCGGCAGGAAGACCGGCACGCCGATGTCGACGAGCAGGCCGCCCTTGATCTTCCGCATGACGGTGCCCTCGATGACATCGTCCTCGTTGGTCGAGTCGACGATCCGCTGCCAGTTGATCATGCGATCGGCGCGGCGCTTGGAGAGCTGGATGAGCCCGCCCTCGCCGTCGAGCGACTCGAGCAGGACATCAATGGTGTCGCCGGCGCGGATCTCCTCGTCGCCGAACTCTTCCTTGGGGATGAGCCCTTCGCTCTTGAGGCCGACCTCGACGACGACGTCGTCACCGGCCATCCCGATGATGCGTCCCTTGATCAGCTTGCCGGGCGACACATCACCCAGCTCCTTGCCGAGCAGCTCCTCCATTGCCTCCTCGGTGGACTTGTCCTCGAACATCCCTTGCAGCAGGGCGTCCGCGTCCGTGTCGGTCACTCCGAGCGAGGCAATCAGCGTCTCATCGATCATGTGCTAGCGTTCCTTCCGGATGTCTCGTGACGCGCGTCGGGTCGGTGTGTGACGCGGGCAAGACACCCACAGCCGCGGGCAGAACCGCGGCCGACCCCAGACTCGGGGCGGTTGACGTGTTGTGAACCACCGGGCCCCGCACCACGCGGAAGCCGCGGACCGACCCACCGAACCGTGAAGCCTAGCACCCGGGCGAGCCTTGGGAAAGCCCCAAGGGGCTGTCCGGGCGGGCCTCTACGTCTACCATCGGCTACAGGAGACCCCCCATGCAGGACTGGTTGGAAGGACGCGTCGCGGTAATCACAGGGGCCTCGGCCGGGATCGGCGAGGCCATCGCCCGAGACTTCGCCCGCCGCGGCGGCAGGCTGGTGATCAACGCCCGACGCGAGAGCCGTCTCAACGAGATCGCCCAGGACCTCGGCCCGGACCGGGTCGCGGTCGTCGCGGGCGACGCCGGGGACGACAGCACCATCGAACGCCTGTTCTCGACCGCCAGGGAGCGGTTTGAGGAGGCCCCGGACCTGGTCGTGGTCAACGCCGGACGCGGGCTCAACGGCTCGGTCACCACCTCGGACACCTCCGAATGGGAGGAGATGATCCGCGTCAACCTGCTCGGGGCCGCCAAGCTCATGCGGGCCGCGGCCCACCACCTGCTGGCGGATATCGAGAACTCCGGCGTCTCCTGGCAGCAGGAGGCCCGCGACATCGTCGTCCTGGGCTCCACGGTCGGGCGGCACGTCTCGCCGTTCAGCTCGATGTACGGCTCGACGAAGTTCGCCGTGAACTCGCTGGCCGAGGCGCTGCGCCGGGAGATCGGGCCCAAGGGCGTCCGGGTCTCGCTGATCGAGCCGGGATTCGTCCGCAGCGAGTTCCAGGGCGTGGCGGGCTACGCCGAGGACTGGTTCGCCGAGGTTGTCGAGCGCATCGGCCCCGTGCTGACGCCCGAGGACTGCGCCGAGATCATCTCCTTTATCGTGAGCCGGCCGCCCGCGGTGCACCTGAGCGACGCCCTGATCCGGCCGACGCGGCAGGACTATCCGTAAGGCGGACCGTGCCCGGGCCGTCGGCCCGGGCTAGTGACGCTCCCCGGCGTCCGACTCCCGCCTGTAGAGCCGGTCCACCGCTTGGTCGCGTTGCGAATCGGTGGGCTCGCCGCCGCTGCCTGAGAAAAGCATCTCGAGGATCTTCTTGGTCTCCTCGGTGCTGTTGACGTGCGGGAAGGCCGCGTCGGGCACCGCCACGCCGAGGAACTCACAGAGCGGGCCCCACCCCTGCTTGACCTCGTAGACCAGCAGGCGGTCCGGATCGATCGTCGCCTTGACCTCTTCGGTGTGCCGCTTGAAGCACTCGACCATGTGCGCGCGCTCATGGATGCGGCCGCCGAACTTGTCCCAGATCGTGCGCCGGTTGAGCTCGCCGAACGGCGTGCCGCTGATGTTCTCGACCATCAGCGGCGACATGATCGTCGCGTAGATCGAGTCGAACCAGGAGTCCGGGTCTCGGACCGAGAGCAGGACCTTGGCGTTCGGGTAGGCCTCGGCGATCTCGCGGTAGTAGCTGCCGGCCGGGAAGTCCACGCACGCCTGGTAGGCGCCGAAGATCGAGTCCCAGTCCGGCTTGCCCGCGACGACGTCCATCCACCGATCGATGTGGGCGGGCTGCTCGATGACCTCGGTCATGTGATAGCAGGGGGCAAACCCCAACTGCTCCAGCGCGAGCTTGAGTGAGGCGGTGCCCGTCCGGCCGAAGCCGGCCCCGATGATCTGTAAGGCCATGTGAGTCTCTCCGTGCGCCGCCCGGAACGGGTCTGCGTCGGGCGTGAGCGTACCGCGGCGTGCCGGCGGGTGCGAGCCGTCCGCCCCCGTCGCCGAATGGGGAGTGATCCGCGGCAGGATTGGCAGCCCCGGGGGCGAGCGGTCCGCAGGAGCGGGGCCTCGCGGCTTCTGGCTCAGGCACCCCCGGCCGAGGTCGCGGGGGGAGACGCTTCCTTGAAGAGCCCCTTGGCGACCCGATCGAGGTCCGCCCCGATCGGCGAGTCGCCGCGATGGGCGAAGATCTCCGCGAACAGACGCTGCGTGTCCTCGGTGCTGTTTACGTGCGGGAAGGCCGCCTCGGGCACGTCGACCCCGAGGAACTCGCAGAGCGGGCCCCATCCCTGCCCGACCTGATAGACCAGCAGCCGATCGGGATCGATCGCGGCCTTGACCTCCTCGGTGTGCCGGTTGAAGCACTCGACCATGTGCGCCCGATCGTGGATCTTGCTGTCGAACCGGTCCCAGATGATGCGTTGGCTCAGCTCGCCGAACGGCGACCCGGACACGTGCTCGACCAGCCCCGGCGACATGATCGTCGCGTGGATCGAATCAAACCACGAGTCCGGATCGCGGATCGACAGGACCACCCTGGCCTCCGGATACGCGTCCGCCAGCTCGCGGTAGAAGCTGCAGGCGGGGAAGTCCACGCACGCCTGATAGCCCGCGAAGATCCCCTCCCAGTCCGGCCGGCCGGCGGCCGCGTCGAGCCACCGCTGGATATGCGTTTGGTTCTGCAGCACCTCGCTCATGTGATAGCAGGGACCGAAGCCGATCTGCTCCAGTGCCAGCTTCAAAGACGCGGTGCCCGTACGCCCAAATCCGGCCCCGATGATGCGTAATCCCATGACGAAACCTCCACATCGGCCGTTCGGCATCGAGCGCGAAACGGCGGGGAGTTTATCTGCCCGGGATATAAGTTTCTCGCCACCGGGCCTCTCGCAGGGTGGGGAGGCCGAACGGAGGTTCTCACCCGTCCGAGAGCGGGCGGGCCGCCTGACCCGGCGTCACGCCCCCGGCACCAGCCGCCCCGCGATCTTGGGCGCGATCGGGAACGCCCCGAGCATTTCGCGCACGTCGCCCAGGGTGACGGCGTCAATACACGCGAGCTCGACCTCCAGCGGGGTGTACTTGTGCTGGAGTGTCCACTGCCGGCCCAGCCGCATCATCCGGCCCATCGGCCGCTCGCCCTGGAGCGTCACGCCCGTCGCCAGCTTGGCGCGGAGCTTGGCCAGGTCGTCGGCCTCGAGCGAGTCGCTCAGCCCCCGGCACTCGCGCTCGACCACCCCCCAGACCTCGTCGGCCTTGTCCGGGTCGCAGCTGGCGTAGACGAAGAACTCCCCCACCCCTTCGTGCCCGTCGTAGGCCGCCTGGGCCTCGTCGGCCAGGCCCGTCTCCAGCAGCGCCCAGTGCAGGCGGGAGTTGTCCGCCCCGCCCAGCACCTGCGAGGCCAGCATCGCGGCGTAGCGCCGGTCGTCGTTGCCGTCCGGCGCGTCGGCCAGGCCCAGCAGATAGGCGCGGGCGACCTTGTCGTCGGTCAGCGTGAAGCGTTCGGCGTTGGTCGCGGGGCGGGTGGCGTCGCGGGTCGCGTCGGTGCGATCCCAGCGGCCGCAGAGCTCGGCGATCTGGGCGACCGACGCGTCGAAATCGACCTTGCCGGCCAACGCCACGGTCGTGTTGTCCGCCGAGTATCGGTCCGTGAAGTAGCCGGCCATCTGGTCGCGGGAGAGTTCGGTGATGGTCTCGACCGTTCCGAGCACGCGGTGCCGCAGGGCGTGCGGGGCGTAGTAGCGGTCCACGCACTCCTCGTAGAGCACCCAGAACGGGTTGTCCTTGTACATCGCGATCTCTTCGAGGATGACGCCCTTCTCGGTGTCGAAGTCGTCCTGGCGGAGCGACGGCCGCATCATCCGGCCGAGCACGTCGAGTGCCGGCGTCGTCGCCTCGGGCAGGACGTGGGCGTAGAAGCACGTGATCTCGTTGGACGTGAACGCGTTGTTGCTCGCGCCCAGATCGTCGAACGCCTGGTTGATCGCCTCGGCCGAGAGGTCGTCGGTGCCCTTGAACATCATGTGTTCGAGGAAGTGGCTGACGCCCATGACCGGGCTGCGCTCGTCGCGCGCGCCGGTGCGGACGAAGAAGCCGGCCGCGGCCGAGGCCGCCGCGTCGTCGATCTCGGCGATGATCGTGAGCCCGTTGGGCAGTTCGTGCTGTCGGAATTGCAATGCCATGCCGGAGTGTACATACCCCGCACGCGCCCGGAATCGCGGTCAGGCGGCTTTGGCCCGGGGCTGGAAGACCCGCATGCTCCCGCCGCCGTTGGCCTGGCTGGCCTCGATGGCCTTGGCGCAGGCCAGGACGAGTTGCCGCGGCTCTTTGAAGATGTCGCGGGTCTCCGGCTCGAGGGCGGCGACGCCGACACTGGTGGTAAACCGCAGCGGCTGGTTCGTCGCGGGCGCTGTCCATTCGGCCATGTCGCGTGCCAGATCGGCGACGAACGCCTCGGCCAGTGCGGTCGCTGTCTGGCGGCCCATGCCGGGGAGGACGATCGCGAACGTGCCGCGGGTGACGTGGCAGACCGCGCCGCCCTGACCGTCGAAGGCGAGCTTGAGCAGGCCTGCCAGGCCCATGACGGCCTCGTCATCTGCGCACTCGCCCTGCGAGGCCGCGAGGTCGGCGAAGTTGTCGATCACCACCTCGACCAGCGAGAGCATCTCGTCGTGCTCTGTGGCGTACCGGAAGCCCTCCCGCACCGCGATCTCGAAGCCTCTCGGCCCGACCGCGCCGGTGAGCGGGTCGGTGTCGCTTCCGGCGAGCACAGAGCCCTCCTGCGCCGCGGGCGGGGCGCCCTCGCCGCTCCCGGTGGACTTGCGCATCAGCGTCACGGCCTGCTTGCTGGCGGCCGCGAGCACTGCCTCCGGGTCGGTGTACGTCCCGATGTCCAGCTTGAACAGCGACGCCATCTCGCGTCCGGCCTCGGCCACGGTGGTCACGATCTCGTCGATCGTTGTGGAGTCGAGCTCGTACCACGCCTTGGACTTCTCGTAGAGCGCCTGCAGCGGCGCCTTCGGGTCCTCGACGGTGAGCACGTCGTGCACGTAGTTGCCGAGCCCGACGAAGCGGATGTGGTCCTGGAACGTCCCCGGCGCTGCCGAGGGACGCTCGTGATATTTGACAGGGAGCGAAAGCTCCTCGGGCAGCTTCCACCGTTCCACCAGCATCGCGCCGATGGCCGGGTGCTGCAGGTCGAGCATCTGCAACTCGTGCCGCACCAGGTCGCGGTGATCGCCTCCCGCGGACTGCAGGACATCGACGTACGTTTGCCCGAGGGCCTTGTACATCGCGATCATGCCGACATCCTGCAGCAGGCCCCCGAGGAAGACCTCGTCCCCGAACTCGAAGCCCGCGCGTTCGGCCACGATCTTGCCCGCGACGCCCGTGAAGAGCCCGCGTCGCCAGTAGGCCACGTAGTCGAACCCCCCCGAGTCGTTCGGGTCGTGGATCGAATCGGCGAGCGAGAAGCCGAGCGCCAGGCTCTTGACCGGCGCGAGGCCGAGCATCACGATGGCCTTGTCGATGGTCGCGCAACGCTTGCGGAGACCGTAGAAGCTGGAGTTGACCGTCTTGAGGACCTTGGCGGTGAGCCCCTGGTCGTTCTGGATGACCCTGGCGAGTTCCTTCAGCGAGACGTCGACGTCCGCGGTCAGCTCGATCACCTGCAACGCCACCGCCGGAAGCGACGGCAGGTTCGGACAGCCCAGGATCTTCTCAAGCTCAGGGTTCATGGTGTGTACCGACTCGGCTCCCGCCTCGCGCTCCGAGGCTCGGCCAACACTCTCGATATCGGCACACTCCCCGGCTCGGTAGAGCCGCGGGGGCCACTTTCGGGCCAACCAAACCACGACCGGCTCATCTCACGTGAAGCTACCCAGTCCAAGAACGAGATTCATGTATCACACATTCGGGTGTTGAGCGGACGCCGGGGCCCGCCAGGGGCCCGAACGCGGCCGTTTCAGGTCACCAGCCCCGATTCACCGAACACCGGCCGCATCGTCGGCAGCTCATCGCCGAGCACGTAGCGTAAATAGGATCCCAGCAGGCGGTTTGTCCTTGAAACGCTCGCCTCGTCACCCTCCGGGACACTCCCCTCCCCGGAAAACCGCATCAGCCACGCCAGCGTCTCCGGACGCACCCGCCAGCCATCAGGGCGGGCCCGGGACGCGTCGCCGGTCAGAAACACCCCCTCCCGAGGCAGGAAGCAGACCGCGGTGCCCGGCTCGACCCGCTCACGCGGCAAGGCGGGGGTGTACCCGGTCTCGGCCAGCACCGCCCACTGCCCACCGAGAAGCGACTCCTCGGTGCGGTCGGCGAGCGACTCGAAGACCTCCACCATCCGGTGATAGAGCCCCGGGTGCGGGTCGGCGTCGGTCACCGCGTGGTGAAGCAGATCCACCAGATAGGAGCCGACGTAGAACGCCCGGAGCGACCGCCGCACGCCTGTGTACGCGTCTCGCAGATCCCACGAGGTGATGGTCGCCAGCGAGCCGTTGGACCGGACGATCGCGACGACCTCTCCCCTGGTCAGCAGCTCGAGTCCCCCGGAAAACGGGGCTTTTTCGCGCTTTGCACCCTTGGCGATGCCCCGGATGACGCCGTGCTCGCACGAGAACAGCGAGACCGTCTGGCTGGTCTCGGACCAGTCCCAGTGGCGGATACAGATCGCTTCATCCCTGATCGTCGTGCCCACAGCCGAGAGCCTAGAGCCGGGCCGCGGCTCACGCACGGGCGTCGGGCGTTTCGCGTACCGCGAAGCCGACCGGACTATGGTCCAGCCATGCGATTCGACCTGGTAGACCGCGTCCTGGAGTCCTCCACCGAGTCGGCGACGACGCTCAAGGCGGTGTCGATGGCCGAGGAGTACCTCCAGGACCACTTCCCCGGCTTCCCGGTGTTGCCCGGCGTCTTCATGCTGGAGGCGATGGTGCAGGCGGCGAGGGTCGTGGCCCGCGCGCGCGGCGAGACCGCCCCGCTGACCATCGGCGAGGTGCGGGGGCTCAAGTACAACCGGTTCGTCGCGCCGGGCTGCTCGCTCCGGGTGCGGGTCGATCTGCTCGGGACCGACGCCGGCTCGCTGAGTTTCAAGGGGGCCGCGGTGCTGATCGAGCCCGGGCACGACGGCGAACCACCGGTCTCGGCGACGGGGCGGTTCACGCTCCGCCCGGTCTGCGTGGCGGGGGGTGAATGCACGCCGGTGGGTTTGTCCTCCCCGGGCGCGTAACATCCGCGCTTGAAGGGGCCACACCGAAGGGGCCCGCCCGACGCGATCATCCCAACCGACTCCAGGGACCCGAACCCATGAACAGAGACGAGATTTTCGAGAAAGTCCGCGACGTACTCGTGGAAGCCCTGGGCGTCGACGACGACGAGGTCACGCCGGAGGCGTCGCTCGCGGCCGACCTCGGCGCCGAGTCGATCGACTTTCTCGACATCGTGTTCCAGCTCGAGCAGGCGTTCGGGTTCAAGATCGAGCAGGGCGAGCTCTTCCCCGAGAACGTGACCCAGGACCCCGACTTCGTCAAGGACGGCATGGTCACGGACAAGGGGCTGACGATGCTCCGCGAGCGGCTGCCGCACATCGATTTCTCCAAGCTGGACGACGACCCCCAGATCACACGCGTGGCCCAGGTGTTCACGGTTGATGCGTTGGTGAACTTCTGCGAGCGCAAGCTCGCGGCCTAGAGACTGTCCGGTGCCGCCCCCCGCGATCGCGGGCCGGGCGAGAGGAGTGAGCGCCCGTGCGATGGATCTGGATCGATCGGGTGTTGGAACTGCAGCGCGGGCAGCGGCTGGTGGCGATCAAAAACGTCACCATGGCCGAGGAGCACCTGCACGACCACTTCGCCGAGGTCGTCGGTGACGACGGGCGGACCGTTCACGCGGCCATGCCGGTGATGCCGGGCTCGCTGGTGGTCGAGGGGATGGCCCAGTCCGCGGGCATCCTGGTCGGGCACGCCGAGGACTTCCGCGAGAAGGTCGTGCTGGCCAAGGTCACCAAGGTCCGGCTGGATCGCGACGCCACGCCGGGAACGACGATCCGGCACACCGCCGAGATCGCGCTGCAGAGCGGGCAGGGAGCCGCGACCCGCGGCACGGTCGATCTCTTCGACCACGCCAACCCGGAGGCCGGGTGGCAGACGATCGGGCGGATCGACCTGATGTTCAGCCACCTCGACCGCAACATCGCCGGGATCGAGTTCCCCGAGCACAACTTCGTGTTCAACAACACGTTCCGCACGCTGCTGCAGTCCAGCGGTATCGACTGCGACTTCTAGCGGCGCTCTCCCGGCGCGTTCACCCACGCATGTACATCTCGAACCACTCGTCGAAGAACAGCGTCAGCTGCGCGATCGAGAACACCACCGGGAAGAAGTTGAGCACCACGCCCGCGCTCACGAGCGACCGTGCCGCGCGGAGACGCCGCCGGCCGACGTACTCGCAGATCCACAGGACCCCGGCGACCACCGAGAACTTCAGCAGGATGAGCCCCCAGAGCCCGGCGTAGCCGAGCGCGGCGTTGGCGATGATGTTGACCTCGACGGCGCCGAGATTGAGCATCACGTGCGTGAAGATGATGTCGAGCGAGCCGGCGAGCACGAGCCACGAGTAGCCGACCGGGAACAGGACCTCGTCGGTCCGGCCGATCGCGTGGGTCTCGGCGACGCCCACGGCCGGGTCGTGCCGGATGAGTGCGTGAATGTTGGAACGTCGGTGTGCCCGGACCATGCGCCGCTTCCTTTCCCGACACGCTCAGCCGCTGAGCGCGTCGCGGACGAGGCGGGCGAAGTTCTCGCGCGGAGCGGGGCAACCTGTCCAGAGCTCGAACTGCTTCGCGCCCTGTTCGACGAACATCCCGACACCGTCGAGTATTCGCCAGCCCGCGTCCCGAGCCATGCTCAGGAGAGTTGTACGGACCGGGGCGTAGACGGTTTCGAGCAGCACCGTTTCGGCCGGCAGATAGGCAAAGGCGTCCGGCCCCAGCGGCGACTCCTCCGGCGCCGGGCCGCCCGACATGCCCATCGAGGTGCAATGCACGACGGCATCGGCCGTTGTGCTCTCCCGATCAGACCAGTCCAGCGCGGCGGCCGCGCCGGCGTGCGCCTCGTTGATGTCGGCCGCGAGGCGCTCGGCCCGGGAGGCGGTCCGGTTGGTCACCAGAAGCTCGGCCCCTTCACCCGCCAGCGCAAAGGCGATGGCCCGGGCCACACCGCCGGCACCGAGCAAGAGCACCCGCTTGGCGCGCAGGCCGCCCAGTTCTCGCTCGAGCCCGTGCAGCGCCGCAGCCGCGTCGGTGTTGGCCACCCGCACCGAAGCTGCGCCGCCCCGTTCCTCGCGTTCTACCACCACAGTGTTGGCCGAACCGCTCGCCTCCGAAACCCGGTCGAGACTCCAGCCCTGCTCCCGGGCCAGTCGGACGAGGTTCTCCTTGTGAGGCAGGGTGACGCTGCACCCCGCAAAGTCGAGCGTTGGGTGCGCGATGAACTCCAGGAGCGTCGCCTTGAGGCTCGCGTACGACGTTTCCGGGTCGTCGCCCGAGGCGACGGGCATGGGGACGTACACGCCGTCGTGCCCGACCTCGTCGAACCCGGCGTTGTGGATCAGCGGGCTCCGCGAGTGCCCGACCGGCCAGCCGACGATGCCGTAGACCTTTGTCTCGCGCCCGATGCTGCGGAAGCGGTAGGTCCCGAGCAAATCGTGCAGGCTCGGCTGTCCCGGCGCGGTGGTCGCTTCATCGCGCAGGCTGGCGAAGGTCAGGAAGCCGCCGAACTTGGGCGCGAGGAGGCGGCTCATCAGCCCGAACTCGCCCATGCCCAGGGCGACCATCGGCCTTGGGCTCTCGACGAGCAGGTCGAAGAGCTCGAGGTTGTCGCGCAGACTGCGCGCGCGGAACGCCACCTTGTGGACCGCAGCCGCGGGCTCGCTCTGCATCTTGAGCACACGCCGGGTCAGATCGGCCGGGCGGCCGGAGAAATCGTGCGAGGAGAGGATCAGCCTCGTGCGCAGGTCCCGCTGCTGTCCCGGATGATCGACGGCGAGATCGATCTTCATCCGCTCGTTGGCCGAGCGTGTGTAGGCCGCGAGCTCGGCGTCGATGTATCGGGGCGGGGTGTCGCTGGTGCCGAGCCTCTCAAACATCGCGACCCGCTCGTCCTCATCGCCGTCGTAGAAGCCGCCCTCCCATGTCGGGCGGCAGGTGACGATGCAGGGCAGGGGCGAGCCGTCCACGAGCCGCAGCACTTCCGGCAGATCGTCGAGCGTGCTGAACAGCTCGTCGATCCGGTACTCGACGAGATCGGCACCGTGTTCACCCGCGAGCACCGCGTCGGCGATAGCGCGTTCGACAGTCTCCACCATGATGGGTACGCACACAAGGGTCGGCATGGGGCGAGTCTACGGCACCCGCTCGGGAGAGCGTTCGGCGTTCAGGATGATGCCCGACGCGACGACCGCTGCCGTGCCCACCCGCATCAGGTGCGGGCCGATGTTGCAGAGCGTCGCCCCGGCCTGCCGCGCCGCCTCGACCTCGGCCTCGGTAAACCCGGCCTCCGGCCCGATCAGCAGGGCGATGTCCTCTGCGCCTGTCCGCGAGTAGGGCGTGCCGGACGGATCGGCGAGGACGAGCCAGGTCTGCCCGCCGATGGCCCGATCCGATCGCGAGAGCACATCCTCGAACCGCACCGGGCGGCCGATCTCCATCGTCCAGACCCGCCCGCACTGCTTGGTCGCCTCGGTGGCGACTCGCTCGAACTTCTCGGCCCGCTCGGCCTTGGCCGGGGCGATCGTGTGGGAGGTCACCAGCGGAGACCACGCTGACGCGCCGACCTGGCTGAGCTGGTCGACCATGTCCTCGACCCGTGTGAGCTTGGGCGCGCAGGCGAGGACGTGCAGCCGGGGCGAGGTCGGGGGCTCGGTGCGCACCGACCGGATCTCGACGCGGACGACCCACTCGGCCTTGCCGCGCCCGGCCGCGTGCTTGCGCGAATCGGCCAGCACCGCGCTGGCACGGAGACCCCGGCCGTCGAGCAGTTCGATCGGGTCGCCGGTCTCCACGCGTTTGACGCGAACGGCGTGGCGGGCCTCCTGGCCGGCGATCTCGAGGACGGCGCCGGGGGTGACATCGGAGGCGGGCTGGTCGTCTGGGAGGTAGATCCTGTGGAGGGCCATGGCTGAGCGTATGGAATCCGGCGGCCGATTGCCGGTCTGCGCAGCCGGGCCGCGAGAACAAGCGGAGCCGGATTCGGGTAGAACGGGGCCGGATCGGGGGGCGATTGGTGGGGCCGGGTGCGGAAATGGGTGGGTATTCCGGCCTGGGCGGGTCATACTGGCGGCACGGGGCTTGAGCGCTGCCGCGGGATCGCCGATCATGGTGGTAAGTGGAGGTATCGCGCGCGCATGTCCGAGCAGACCGCCAATCCCGATTCGACGGCACCCGACGCCGAGGGGTCGGAGTCGGTGGACTCGTCGAGCGAGATTGAGAAGCTGGACGAGTCGCTCAGTGACATGACCAACGCCCTGCTCGGCGACGCCGGCGACGACGACATCGACTTTGAGGGCATGTTCGCGGAGATCGATCCTCCCCGCCGTGCAGCGCCGGCCACGGCCGGCGACGCGCAGACTCCGGCGGAAGCCGAGGACTCGGCGGAGAACGCCGAGGCCTCGGTGAGCGAGCAGCTCGACGAGATCGAGGCCGCGGTAGCCGCGGCGATCGACGAGGCTGACGCCGATCTCGACGCCCCCAATCCCGAGCCCGCCGCCTCGGAAGACGCTGCTCCGAGCGGCACCGTTGCCGAAGACGCGCTGCCTGAGGACAAGGCCCCCGCAGAAGAGGCCGCTCCGGAGATGCAGGTTTCCGAGGGTGCGCCCGGGGCCGGCGACGCGGCAGGCACCGAGGACACGGCAGAGCCGACAGACGCGGCGACCGCGCCGGATGAAAACGACGACGAAGCCAAGAGCGTCGCGGATGCCGACCCCGACGGCTCGATGGAGGCGGTCGCCCAGGACCTTGAGGCGACCGAGGAAGAGACCGCGGCGGCAGAGCTGGAATCGCCCGGAGCGGCGGGACCGGCATCCGCCGAAGCAGCGCCCGAACCCGGAGCTGCGGCGGACACGTCGGAATCGGTCGAGGCCGAGGCGGAGGTCGCCGAACCGGACGCTGAAGAGGTCGTGCCCGACGCTGCAGCGGCGGAGCCGGAAGCCGGGTCTTCGGAGCCCGGAGCGGTGGAGGCCGAATCTGCTGTTCCGTCGGAAGCGTCAGACGCGGATGCGGAGGCGGCGGTTGAGGACAAGCCGGATGAATCCACCGCCGGGGCCGCGGCGGAGGCGGACGTCACGGGCGGTGACCGGTCGGACGACGCGGCGGCAGCGGCCGACTCCTCGCCGACGGAGCCAGCAAAAACACCTGGGAACCGGCTGCTGCCGGCGGGTGTCGCGGCCGTGCTCGCCCGGGTGAGCCCGGTGGTCGGGCGGGTCGCAAAGCCGGTTTTTGATCAGTTGGGCGGGCACGTGGCAAAGGGTGCGGAGGCGGTGGCAGGCTCTTTCACCGGCCAGCCGAAGCTGATCCGGCACTCGGTGGCATGGATTGCGCTGTGGACCCTGTTCAATGCCGGGGTGGTCTGGGCCTATCTCGGCCTGTTCCGATCGGGCAGCCCTACCCCCGCGGAGGGGTCGGGAACGCAGATTACGGGTGCCTCGGCGGGTCCGGAATCGGTGATCGGCGCGGGTGCTGCGGGCGTTCCCGGGATGCCGGCGGGCCCGTCCGGGCGTTGAACGCGGGCGGGTGCTCGGGTGGACCGGCGGGGCGTGTTCCCCATGGTCTCACGGTTGAGGTTCGGCTCCGGTTGGCATGGCGGGTCGAGAAGCGTATAGAATCCGGTCTCCGCTGCCGCGCCGCCTCCGAAGGGGCTCGCGGGCAGCGATTGTGACCGGAGACCAAGCGTGACCGAGCAGGAAATTGAGGCGAAGGTGATCGAGATTGTCGCGGAGCAGATGGGCACCGACAAGACCAAGATCGATCGCTCGACCAACTTCGTGGAAGACCTGAACGCCGACAGTCTCGACACGGTCGAACTGGTTATGGAATTCGAGGACGAGTTCGACACGTCCATTCCCGACGAGCAGGCCGAGAAGATCAAAACCGTCGGCGAGGCGATTACCTTTATCTCGCAGGCCGTCGGCAAGGCGTAATGCCGCTCATGACCCGATGCGGGCGTTCGCCCGCCAGTCGTGTTGCACCCGATCCCGGTGACCGGGAGGGCTTGGAATGCGCACGCAAACACTTGATGGTGAGGTGCCGATGACCCGCGTGGTGATCACTGGGATGGGGGCGATCACAAACCTCGGCCATGACGCCGCGTCGACATGGACGGGCATGCGCGAGGGCCGCAGCGGGATCTCCACCATCGAGGGCGAGGATTTCGCCGCCTACGAGGACAACTGGGCCGTCCGCATCGGCGGCCAGGTCAAGGGCTGGGACCCTTCGACGCGCATCGACCCTCGCGAGGCCAAGCGGCTGGACCGGTGCACGCAGCTCGGCCTCGCCGCGGCTGCGGAGGCCGTCGAGCACTCGGGGATCAAGTTCGGGGACGAAGACGGTGACCGGTGCGGCGTGATCGTCGGGTCGGGTATCGGCGGCATCTCCACCATCGAGGAGGGCGTGAAGGTCCTGGTCTCCCGGGGCCCCCACCGCCTGAGCCCGTTCACCGTGCCCCGCCTGATGGTCAACGCGGTGACGGGGAATGTCTCGATCCGCTACGGCCTGCGGGGCCCGGCCTCGGCGCACGCGACCGCGTGCGCCAGCTCGGGGCACGCGATGGGCGACGCGATGCAGTATCTGCAGCGGGGGCTGGCGGACGTGATGATCGCCGGCGGTGCGGAGGCGGCGGTCACGCCGCTGTGCCTCGGCGCCTTCATGACGATGAAAGCCCTGAGCACCCGCAACGACGAGCCGACCAAGGCGAGCCGGCCGTTCGATGAGGAACGCGACGGGTTTCTGCTGTCGGAGGGGGCGGCGATGTTCGTCCTCGAGACCGAGGAGCACGCCAAGGCCCGCGGCGCGACGATCCACGCCGAGCTGCTGGGCTTCGGCAACTCCGGCGACGCGGCCCACATCACCGCGCCGGACCCGGAGGGACGCGGGGCGTCCCGCTCGATGGTCTGGGCGCTGCAGGAGGCGGGGCTCGCGCCGACGGATATCGACTACATCAACGCGCACGGCACCTCGACCCCGCTCGGAGATCAGGCCGAGGTGGCGGCGGTGCTCGGCGTCTTCGGCGACCACGCCCGGAAGTCGGCCGGGGGCAAGCTGCTGATGAGCTCGACCAAGAGCATGCACGGGCACTGCCTCGGCGCGTCGGGCGCGGTCGAGACGATCGCGTGCATCCACGCGGTCCGCGACGGGGTGATCGCCCCGACGGTCAACCTCGACAAGCCCGACGACAGCTTCGATATCGACCTGGTTGCGCACCACGCCCGGGAGGCCCCCGTGCGTCGGGTGATGAACAACACCTTCGGGTTCGGCGGGCACAACGTCACGCTGATCATCGGGCGGTACGAGGGCTGAGGGCCTGTTCCCCGGCGGGGCGGTCGGCCCCGGTCGGGCGGAACGGGTTGGCATTCTGCTTGCGACAGGTTCACCGGCGGTCCCAGCGAGCGCAACAGATGCGCTTTGTGAGTTGGCTGATGCTGCGCTCCCGGGCTGCCGATGGAGAGTGTGGAATGTCGGACCTGAAGACCATCCGGGGCCTGGAAGTGCCGCTGATCGTGAGGCTGGGCGAGCGGACGATGACCGTGTCGGAGCTGATGGCCCTTGCGCCGGGCTCGATTATCGAGATCCCCAAGCCCGCCGACGACGAGCTCGACCTGCTGATCAACAACCAGCGGATCGGCGTGGGCACGGCGGTCAAGGTGGGTGAGAACTTCGGGATCCGGATCACCGCGATCGGGCCGAAGGAAGCGATCGCCAAGGCCATCCAGCGGCGCCTCGAAGAGAAGTTCCACTCGGCGGCGTGAGGGGGATCGTGCGGCGGAAGCCGCTCGCTACTTCTCGATCACGCGGCCCTTGCCCTTGACGATCTTGCCGATGGTGTAGACACGCTCGCCCATGCGGGTGAGTCGCTCGGCGACCGCGTCGGCGAACGTGGGTCGGACGACGACGATGTAGCCGATGCCCATGTTGAACACGCGCCGCATCTCGGCGTCCTCGACCCGTCCCCGCTCCTGCAGCAGCTTGAAGATGCCGTGGGGCTGCCACGCGCTGGTCTTGATGACCGCGTCGACGGTGTCGTCGAGGGAGCGCTCGAGGTTGTCGGCGATGCCGCCGCCGGTGATGTGGGCCATCGCGGTGATCACCTTCTTGACGCGGTAGGCGCGGCCGAGTTTGACGATCTGCTCGGCGTAGATGCGGGTGGGCTCGAGCAGTTCTTCGCCGAGCGTGCGCGGTGCGCCGGACTTCGGGTCGGTGAGCCCGTCGTAGGTTTTGCTCAGGTCGAGCCCGGTGTCGGTGATGATCTTGCGGGCGAGGGTGAACCCGTTGGAGTGGATGCCGGAGCTGGCCAGCCCGAGCACCACGTCGCCGGGCGACGGGGCGCGACGGCTGATGGCCTTGTGGAGTTCGACCACGCCCACGGCCGTGCCGGTCAGGTCGAAATCGCCGGGCTTGAACAGGTCGCCCATCTCGGCGGTCTCGCCCCCGAGCAGCGCACAGTTGGCGATACGGCAGCCCTCGACAACGCCGTGCATGACCGCGGCGCAGAGGCGGTCGTCCACCTGGGGCACGCTCAGGCAGTCAAGGAAGAAGAGCGGTTCGGCCCCCTCGACGATGAGGTCGTTGACGTTCATCGCGACCAGGTCGATGCCCACGGTGTGCACGATGCCGAGCTGCTGGGCGATCTTGATCTTGGTGCCCACGCCGTCGGCGCAGGCGACGAGGACCGGATCGCGGTAGTTGCGGGCGAAGAGCTTCTCGTTGTAGTCGAGGCGAAAGAGACCCGCGAAGCCGCCGGGGTTGGGGATCACCCGCGGCCCGTGGGTGCGTTTGAGCATGGGGCCGAGCTTGCCGACGAAGCCGTCGTAGCGTTCGAGATCGATGCCCGCGGCGGCGTAGGTCATGCCGGGAGCTGACGAGGTGCGGGCGGGTTTCCGGGGGGCTCGCTTTGCCATGTGGTCTGAGGATACGCGGACGGTGACCGGACCGCCGGGCCGGTGCGCCGATGGCGGGTCTGTGCCGGGCAAGCTAGACTCGCCGCGAGGTGGCACCGGCCGGGTTGGCCGGCGGCGACCCTATCTCTGGCGAACGAAAGAGGGCAGTATGGCAGGCACACACCTGTTCACATCCGAGTCGGTCTCGATGGGGCACCCCGACAAGGTGGCCGACCAGATCTCCGACGCGATTCTCGACGCGATGCTGACCGACGACCCCCACTCACGGGTGGCGTGCGAGACGCTGGTCGCGACGGGGCTGGTCGTCCTGGCCGGCGAGGTCACGACGCGGACCTATGTGGACATCCCCGACGTGGTCAGAGCGACGATCGCGGATATCGGGTACACGGACGCGAACATGCGGTTCGACGCCGAGAGCTGCGCGGTGATGGTGGCGCTCAACAAGCAATCGCCGGACATCGCCCAGGGCGTGGACCGCGACGGCGCGGGCGACCAGGGCATGATGTTCGGCTTCGCCTGCCGCGAAACGCCGGAGCTGATGCCCCTGCCGATCCAGCTCGCCCACCGTCTGGTCGAGCAGCAGGCGCACGTCCGCCGCGAGGGCAAGATCCCCGGCCTCCGGCCGGACGCCAAGAGCCAGGTCACCATCGAGTACGACGGCACCAAGCCGGTGCGGGTGGACACGGTGGTGCTGAGCACGCAGCACGACAGCACGTGGAACGACCGCCAGGAGGATCTCAAGCGCCAGGTGATCGCCGAGGTGCTCAAGCCGGTGCTCGGCGACTGGTGGAACCCGGCGGTGACGGTGCACATCAACCCGACCGGTCGCTTCGAGATCGGCGGGCCGCACGGCGACGCCGGACTGACCGGCCGCAAGATCATCGTGGACACCTACGGCGGGCGGGGGCGGCACGGCGGCGGGGCGTTCAGCGGCAAGGACCCGACCAAGGTCGACCGTTCGGCGGCCTACATGGCCAGGTACATCGCCAAGAACATCGTCGCGGCCGAGCTGGCCGACATCTGCGAGGTGCAGCTGAGCTACGCCATCGGGGTGGCCGAGCCGACCAGCGTCTGGATCGACTGCGGCGGGACCGAGCGGGTGGATCCGGCCAAGATCGCGGCCGGGGTGCGGGAGGTCTTCAGCCTTACCCCCCGCGGCATCATCGAAAGCCTCGGCCTCCGCAAGCCCATCTACCGACGCACCGCCAGGCACGGGCACTTCGGGCGCAAGCCCTTCAGCGAGAAGGGGCTCGACTTCTTCACGTGGGAGAAGACCGACAAGGTCGCGGCGCTGCGCACCGCGTGCGGCTGAACGCGAACGAGCGGCCGTGAGCCGGCCGCTTCGTCCGCTGCACAAGGAATGTCACCCGGGGGGCGGGAGAGACTCAGGCGGCGCCCGAGAGTCGGCGCAGCTGGGTGCGCTGCGCGTCCATGGTGAGCTGCTGCAGCCCCTTGGTCAGGGCGGGGTTGTCGCTGGTGCAGAGCAGGCCGTAGCGGTGGCCGGTCCGTTCCTCCTTGTGGCTCTGGATGAAGCCGCGTCCGGAGTAGGTCGTCCCGTGGAGTTCGAAGCAGAAGTCGACCCCCTCACCGATCTTGAGCCTGGTGTCGCAGACGAACCCGAGCCCCGTGGCGCTGACGTCGACGATGTGGCAGGAGCCGAAGGCGCCGAACGTGCCGCGGTAGTGCGCGAGCGACGTGCCGACGCGGTAGCACTTCCTCGACTCGGCGCTGACGGCCTCTCCGGCGAGTTGGAGCGCGAGGTCGTAGGTTTCCTCGGTGTCGGGCGCGTCCTCGAAAGCCACGCGCTCGGCGGGCTGCTGCATGAACTCACGGGGGCCGTCGAAGAAGACGGTGCAGGCGCCGTCGGCGTTGACGGGGACCAGATCGGGCTCGACGAACTTGACCGTGATGACATCATCGCCCAGCGTGCGGACCTTGGCCGCGTGCAGCACCCGCGTCGCTCCTCCGCTGGGGAAGCTCACAAACACCTCTTGGCCGGGATTCACCATGTGCTCACTCCTGCGATCTCTCTGAGTTTGATGAAACGTCGATGGCAGTGATTGCTGCCGAGGAGTTCCCCTCATCGGCGTTTTAACTAGGGGCATTTGCTCACACTGGTGGTATTTGTGAATATCCAAAAAAAGCTGCGGAAAGTATGCACCGGCGGGATCGGGCGCGGAGTGGCCGTACGATCCCGACCCAAGTGAGGAGACATGCATGACGACGACCGCGTACGACCAGCTCCGAGCCCACGCCCGAGAAACCGGTGTTCTGAACGCTGTGGAGGCCCTGTTGGGCTGGGACCAGGAGACGTATATGCCCTCGGCCGGTGCGGCGAGCCGGGCCGAACAGAGCTCCGCGCTGGCGGGGATCATCCACGAGCGTCGGACAGATCCGAAGCTCGGCGATCTGATCGCGGCCTGCGAGGCCGACAGCTCGCTGATGAGCGACGAGGCCGGCCCGGTGGCCCGCAACGTCCGAGAATTCCGCCGGGCGTACGACAAGAAGACCAAGCTGCCGACCTCGCTGGTGGCGGAACTTGCACGGGTGGGCAGCCAGGCCCAGGAGGCGTGGAAGGCCGCACGAGCCGCGGACGACTTCAAGGCCTTCGAGCCGTGGCTCAGCAAGATGATGGACCTGACGCGGCAGAAGGCCGAGTGCTACGGCGTGCCCGCGGGGGGTGAGCTCTACGACGCGCTCGTCGATGACTACGAGCCCGGCGCGAAGGCGGCGGAAATCGAAGCCGTCTTCACCCCGCTCGGCGAGCGGCTGAGCACGCTGGTCAAGGAGTTGCTCGAGAAGGGCACGCCCCCGAGCGACGCCCCGCTGGCGACCAAGATCGACGCGACCCGCCAGCACGCCTTTGGCATGAAGGTGATCGAGGCGCTCGGCTTTGACACCAAGGCCGGGCGGCTCGACGTGACGACGCACCCGTTCTGCTCGGGGCTTGCGCCGGGCGACACGCGGCTGACCACGCGCTACCGCGACGAGAAGTTCACCGATGCGCTCTACGGCACGATGCACGAGTGCGGGCACGGGCTCTACGAGCAGGGCCTGCCCAAGGACGAGCACTTCGGCGAGCCGCTCGGGGACTCGATCTCGCTGGGCATCCACGAGAGCCAGTCGCGGATGTGGGAGAACTTTGTCGGGCGCAGCCGCGAGTTCTGGGAGTGGGCCCTGCCGCACGCCCACTCGATGCTCGGCTCGGGGCTCGAGAAGTTTGGTGTGGACGATATGTACCGGGCGACCAACACGGTGCAGCGGAGCTATATCCGCGTGGAGGCCGACGAGGCGACGTACAACCTGCACGTGATGCTGCGGTTCGGGCTCGAGCGTTCGCTGCTGCGTGGCGAACTGGCGGTCAAGGACCTCCCCGGCGTGTGGAACGAGCGGTTTGAGCAGTTGCTCGGCGTGCCGGTTCCGGACAACCGCCGCGGGTGCCTGCAGGATGTGCACTGGAGCTTCGGGCTGATCGGGTACTTCCCGACCTACACGCTGGGCAACCTCTACGCGGCCCAGTTCTGGGAGAAGATCAACCAGGACATCCCGGACCTCTCGGCGCAGATGCGCAAGGGCGAGTTCGCCGCGCTTCTGGGCTGGCTGCAGAAGCAGATCCACAGCCACGGGCAGCGGTTCCGCGCGGGCGAGCTTTGCGAGCGCATCACCGGCGAGCCGCTGAGCGCCGATCCGCTCATGCGGCATCTGGAGGGCAAGCTGCGGCCGGTGTACGGGCTCTGAGGCAGCGGCGCGCCGCTGCGCAGAGATCGACCGACGGCCGCTGACGGACTGACCGATTGCAGGTTAGGGGGCGATGTCGCCGCCCGATGCGCGCTGAGCCAGTCCGCTTTCTGGCGTGCGCGCCGGCTGCTACCGAGCAAGGTCCCGGCCGCGAGAGCCGTCGATGGTGTGGAGCACCGGTCCGGTGGCCGTCCGGTGGAACGAGCCGGGCCACGCGCCGTCCCCGTTCGGGTATACGCCCAAGAACTCACTCTCGCCCGCGAAGACGGCGCTGCCATCGGCTGCACCCATGCCCTTCCTGTCCCGGGTGACGAGAGTTTCCCGCCCGTTCACGTTGCGCAGTTCGCCGGAATAGTTCGGCGCGAGGTACACGCCCTTTTCGCTGGGAAACGCGACCTCGAACTGGCGGACCCCACGCCACTGACTCGGGCCGGTGCGGGTCTCTGCATTCCAGAACTCGTGCGAGGCGAGGAAGGTGCACGAGTACACGTAGTCGTTCATGATGTACGACCGATCGCGGCCGGGGGCGAAGAACGACGAATGCGACACGTCCCCACCGTAGTAGCCGGGAGCCAACGCGAAGTTCCAGAACGCGTGCGCGTCGAAGTACTGGAGCCGCAGCAGATGATCACCGTATCGAAAGATGGTGAACGTCGCCTCCGGGTCCGTGAAATAGGGGAATGCATCGTTCCAATCGTTGTGGTAGGCCGCGACAACCTGCGCGTGGGACCGAAGGTTGCTCGCGGACACGATCTCTTGTCCAGCCGTCTTTGCTCGGCCGAGCGCCGGTGCGAGCAGGGCGACCAGAAGCCCCACCATGGCCACAATCATCACCGTCTCGATCAGCGTGAAGCCGGGCGGTGCACGCCGACCTCTCGCGGGCCGAGCCGGCGGACGCCCACGCGTCGCACCCGTGGCAACAAGCGAAGCACCAAGCAACGCAATCAAGATCACGTTCCTTCCGATCACAAATACAGCTCCTTGTTTAGCATTCTCGTACGCCATTACCCGCCCGAAGCAACCGCAATCCGGCACCTCGCCAAGGACCACCTGGATGCCATACACCCCCGTCACCACGACCAAGACTCCGCCGATCAGAGCACTGACCAAACGTCGCCGGTATCCAATAAGCCACAACCCCCCGAGCGACACCTCGATAGGCGGCACAGCGTATACCGCAAGCAATCGCACCCAAGGCGGAATGACCGCCCACTCCGAAAGCGAGGACGCGAACTCAGTGAGATCTACGAGCTTCAACACGCCAGAGACGAGAAAGACCACCGCCACGAGCCCCGCGGCGAACAACGCGAGGCCGTGGCGGATGACGGGGGCTGTAGCTAGCACAGCCTCTCGATCTCTTCCTGCTATGAGCACGACTCACCGTCTGGTTCAGAACAGGAAGCAACATAGGTACGAAGAATACCATCCGCCTCACACCCGTTCGGGCCCGGCACGTACTTGTAGTACTCACACTCTACCGAGAAGTTGTGCACAGAATTCAACCCCGAGGTGCTGTATACCAGGCTCGGGCAGTCGCCGTCCGAGATGAAATCGTCATCACAGCTACCGCTGTCGTCTACCTTGGAACAAGCGGCGACAGTTGTCCCCTGCTGCGTACACGCAGGATTCCCGCTACCTGGACCTGCTGTGGCGTACGAAGTCACGCCAACCCCAGTGATCAACACCAGAGTTGCAACAGCAACTCCTTAGATGACATCACGATCGATTCTGTTCATGGAATGCCCTTTCACTTTCTACTTGCACCACACAGATAAGCACAACTTCGCGATCTGCGCCCCACAGGGCGAACATAGTTGGCCATCATTGCGACCTCCGCGATCGCAGCCAGATAAATGCCCCGAGCAACACCAGCAGCACGGCCCACCCGAACCACCGCAACACAACGGCCCCGCGACTGTCTGACATCTGCACGGGCGCGGTCGCGACGAGTTCTCTCGACGGATCGAGCCAACGGACCTCGGACTCGGCGAGCCGATAGTCGTTCACTCGCGAGACCAGAATCTTGCCCCGCAGGGGATCCTCGCCGGCAAGGTCAGGCATGGCCGCGAGTTCGGCGACGGCGTCCCGGGTTGAGGGCGAGACGCCCAAGACCTCGAACGCGGCATAGGGCCTCTGGTCAGACGTGCGTTCGACGCGCCCGGCCAACCAAACGCCGGCGTCTTCCCAGTACCGCCAGTCCTGGAATGTCCATTCACTCCCGCTTGTCAGCGTACCCTCAGTGCGCCCGATAAACTCCGCTGATTCGACAAAGCCTCGCTCAAGCTCCTCATCCCAACGCCCTCGCCATTCGCAGATCACACCCGCCTCGTTTATCGCCCGCGCAGCCCACCGCGTGCCTTCGGAACGCACAAGCTCTGGCGTACTCGAGGCGAACCACCCGAACGCAAAATTGCCGAATGCGAACCGTCCCCAAGCCGAACGTACTGTCTCAATCCCCCGTTTCGCATAGCTACGATTCGCCTCCGACTCTCGATCGGCCTCCACTACAGTGAACTGCTGTTCGGTAAGCCCCCAGACCAGCCCGTCCCGCAACGCGGTGTCCCAGAACGGCATCTCGGGTTCGTACTCCAACGACCGGGACACTCTCCACAGCCCGGAGTCCGCATACGCCAGTTGATAGTGCGTGACGTCTCCCCCCGATGCCAGCCTGCGCTCGAACGCCTCGAGATCCGGCCGCTGGGGGTGATCCGGCCGTCCTCTTACCGCCTCACGTAGAGCGGCAAGTTCTTTCTCCGGCGGCACCTCCAACTGAATATGCCGGAAGGACAACTCCACGCCCTCGGGCATGGTGCCTGCAGAGGCCTTGTGCCATTCGTGCTCCAGCCACTGGCGTACCTGAGTGTCAGTGGCCTGTGCGGCCGCGTTCGAAGCCAGTGTCACGCCGGCGATGACGCATGCCGCCGCCGAAGCCCGCTTCCACGGACTCTTCACGGAACTCTCTCCGTTGCCGATCCGAGGGACGCTCAATCGCCGCAGCGGCCTGACTCGCGACGACCCGGGCACACGAGCACACGACTCGACAGGGTGCTGATGCCCGCACGGCTGACCACTCCAAGACGACACCCAAGTTGCGCGGTCATTTGGATCAGCAACCATATGATTCCTGTCCATAACTACAAGCTATTGGGTGACATGTCCTAAGTCAAGTCTGTACTCCCGAGCACTCGCCAATGTCCGGTTTCCCTCATGCCCGTGTTGATGCTGCACCACCTCGCACGCTTGAGCCCGCGGTAGCCCACCGGCAAGCAGTCACGCCCACGGCTCCGACGACACGGCCGCAATAACGCAATCAGGGCGGCCCCGCGGTGGGGCCGCCCTTCTGTTTGTCGTATATATCAGACCGTATAGCTGCTCAGCAGCCGGCGGTCCAGGCGTTCAGGAACGCCAGCACGTCCTGCGTGTTGACGCTGCCGTCGTTGTTGACGTCGGCGGTCGAGTCGCCGGCCGTCCACGCGTTGAGGAACGCCAGCACGTCCTGGGTGTTCACGCTGCCGTCGCCGTTCCAGTCGGCGATGCAGGCGCCGTCGAGGGCGGCCTGCACGCCCGCCGCGACATCGACCCGGCCCCAGCCCCAGTAGGTGTCGTTGCCGGCGCTGCCGAGGTCCTCGCAGGTCTCGAAGAGGATCTGCTCGACCTCGAGGTTGGTGAGGTTGGGGTTGGCTGCCCAGATGAGGCTGGCGACGCCGTTGGCGACCGGGGTGGCCATGCTCGTGCCGCTCCACCAGTCGTATCCGCCGTCGCGCGTGGTCGAGCCGATGTCGACGCCGGGGGCGAAGATGTCCACGCCGCGGCCGTACGACGAGAAGCCGGCCTTGTCATCGCCGTAGGTGGTCGCGCCCACCACGACGACGTCCTCCCAGTCCCACGAGGAGTGGTTGGTGTTGCTGTTGTCCGCGGCGTACATGTAGATGCCGCCGATGGAGTGGATGTACTCGCCCATGGTCTGGATGGGCTCGTAGCTGATGCCGGAGTAGCTGGCACTGACGATGCTGGCGCCGTTCTCGATCGCCCACTGGGCGCCCTCGATGAGGTCCTCGTAGTAGGCCCCGCCGCCGCTGTTGATCGCGACGCGGACCATCATGATCTGGGCGTTCCAGTTGACGCCGGCGACGCCGTTGTTGTTGTTGGTGATCGCCGCGGCGCAGCCGGCGACGTGGGTGCCGTGGCCGTGGATGTCGTCGACGCTGCCGCCCTCGTCCTCGGAGATGTTGTTGTAGGCGTCGTAACCGTTGACGATCTTGCCGGCCAGGTCGGAGTGGTTCTTGTAGATGCCGGTGTCGGTGAAGGCGATGATGACCGTCTCGTCGCCGGTCTCCAGGTCCCACGCGTCGGGCGAGTTGATCTGCGGGTGGTGCCACTGGCTGCCGTAGTGGGTGTCGTTGGGCGTCTCGAGCGGGTAGCAGACCCAGTTGGGCACGGCGTACTCGAAGAGCCCGGTGGCCATGAGCGACGCACCGAAGGCGTTCTCGGCATCGCCCGGCTCGCCCGTGCCGCGGAGGGCAGGCGCGTCCACGATGTAGTAATCGACCTTGGCGTTGTGCCGCGCAAAGTGCTCATCCATCAGTGCGCGCGCAGCGGCGTCACTGGCGTCGTCGAGGTCCTGACGCACGCGGACGATCATCGAGCCGGAGAACTCGAGGCTCCCCACTTCCTGCACGAACGGGACGTAGCCGCCGTTGCTGTCAAAGTGCCCAGGACGGGTCACGTCGGAGGCCATCACGGCCGAGGCCAGCCCGGCAATGCAGGCAATGATCGCTGACTTTTTCATACAGAGAAATCCTTTCCACCCACGATCGATTTTTGGATCGCGGCCCCCTCAGGACCGCCTAAGGGCAGTGTATCAGCACACGCCCGAGGCACCAACGCTCGAGCCCGAATCGACTACCCGAACGTCCCAGAACCTCCAGATTCTCGCTTGCTCTGCCTCAGAGACCGCCCGAGGACTCCTCGAGCGGCATGACGCGGAGCCCGAGCGCGGCTGCGAACGTCTCGGCCTGCGCTTCGTCGATCGTGCACCCAGCGACGAGCTCCGGCGAGAGCACGATCGCACCGAGCCGCGATCCGCGCAGGTCGACGCGGGCCAGCGGGGTGCGGACCAGCCGTGCGCCGCCGAGCTCGCACCGCCGGAACACGACGTCGTGCAGCTCGGCGCTGTCGAAGTCGGCCTCGCGCAGATCGCACCGTTCGAACCGGACTCGCGTGAGCGACGCGCCGATCAGGCACGCCAGACCGAGCTTGCAGTCGGTAAAGACCACGTCCGTGAGCGTCGCCCCGGCCAGGCCCACGCCGGTGCACCGGCACTCGCCGAACACGGACCGCCGGATGCGCAGGTCGGCCCACGGCGCGTTGGCGCAGTCGCAGTGCTCGAGGACCGCGTCGGCCAGGCTCTCGAGGCGCGTTCCGCCCAGCCGCGAGGATCGCACGCGGCTCGAGGCGATCGACAGCGACTCAGCGGCGGCGCTCGTCAGGGTCGCGTCCGTGACGGCATGCTCGAAGATCTCCCGCAACGGCGCGGCAGCGGACGGATCGAGCGGCTCGAGTCGCGCCGGCAGTTCGGGCGGCCTGATCCTCGCGCCCGCGGCACCGCTCATGCGGGCACGCAGACCGCGAGGCACCGGTCGATGCGGGCCAGTGCGCTCTCGCGCCCGACCAGCCCGAGCGTCTCGCCGAGGCCCGGGCTGACGTTGCCGCCGGTGATCGCCACGCGGAGCGGCTGGGCGAGCTTGCCCATGCCGATCTCGCGGGCCTCGCAGAACGCCTTGACCGCGGCCTCGATCTGCTCGGGCTCGAAGGGCTCGATCGAGGCCAGCGACTCGCGGAACTCGGCGAGGACCGCCAGACCGTTGGGCTCGCCCTTGTGCAGGGCTTTGGCGACCGCTTTGTCGTCGAACTGGATCTGGTCGTCGGCCGCGAGCGCGAAGGCGATCGGTTCGCGGCACTGGCTGAGCGTCTTGACCCGCGGCTGGGCGGCGCTCGCCGCGAGCGTGAAGCGCTCGCCGAGCGTGTCGAGCAGGGCCGCGTCGTACCGCTCGCACCATTCCCTGAGCGCGGCGGCGAAGTCCTCGGCCGGGAGTGCGGCGATCGCCGCCTGGTTGAACGCGAGCAGCTTTTCACGGTCAAACTTCGCGTTGCTCTTGCCGATGCGTTCGAGCGCGAAATGTTCGCAGAGGAACGCCCTGTCGAACCGCTCGAGGTCGGTGCCGTCCTCGTTCTTGAGGCCGGGGTTCCAGCCGAGCAAGGCGAGGTAGTTGCACAGCGCCTCTGGCAGGTAGCCGCTCCGCCGGAAGTCCTCGACGTCGATCTCGGGGAGGACCAGGCCGAACTCGGCCGCCAGATTCAGGAGCGAGGCGGGCGGGAGCTGGCGGGTCTTGTCGGCGAGCCACGCGTCGAGATCTGTCTGGCTCACGTGGCGGAGGATCCTCGCGTGCGCGTCGGGCTCTGACTGCACGGCCTTGCGCACGATCTTGTCCTTGTCGCGCTTGCTCATCTTCGACCCGTCGGGATTGAAGATCAGCGGCATGTGGGCGTAGACCGGCGTGCGGAAGGGCGTGCCGTCCTCGTGGGTGAGGTGCTGCTGGAGCGCGACGTGCCGCGGCGTGTTGTTGAGGTGCTCCTGACCGCGCAGGACGTGCGTCACGCCCATCAGTTCGTCGTCGATCACCACGGCGAGGTGATAGGTCGGGAAGCCGTCGGCCTTGCGGATGACGAAGTCGTCGGTGTGCTGCTGGTCGAACTCGATCTCGCCGAGGACCGCGTCGGTCACGTGGACGGGCGCGTCGGGCATGCGGAAGCGGAGCACGTACGGCTCGCCGGTCTCGTCGCGCCGACGCATCTCGGCGTGGGCCTCGGCCCGGTCGTAGTCCTCGCGCTGGCGGTAGCGGTACGTCTCCTTGCGTGCCTGCGCCGCGGCACGCATCTCGCCGAGCTCCTCGCCGGTCTCGAACGCCGGGTATGCCAGACCGGCCTCGACCAGCCGGTCGAGAAAGCGCTGGTAGACCGGCAGGCGGTCGGACTGGTGAAACGGGCCGACGCCGCGCGGGTCGCCGCCGATGGTCGCGCCGCCGGATGCGCTCGCGCCGGCAAACTCCGGCCCGTCGTCCCAGGCGATCCCGAGCCAGGCGAGATCTTCGAGGATGCCCCTTGCGGCGTCCTCGTTGGAGCGCTTCTGGTCGGTGTCCTCGATGCGGAGGACAAACCGGCCGCCGTGGCGACGGGCGTAGGCCCAGCAGAACAGGGCTGTGCGGACGCCGCCGATGTGGAGGTGCCCGGTGGGCGAGGGGGCGAAGCGGGTGATGGCGGGGGGCTGACTCATGCGTGCTGGCTCTCTGGGTTCGGCTCGGGCCGGTCGGTGCTTATGTCTGGTCGTCGGTGGGGACATCGATCTTGCGGCCGCGGTACTGCTCGTAGTCGGGCAGGCGGCGGGCGTAGCCGGATCGCATCAATTCAGACGAGATCATAAAGTCGGCGCTGGCGCGGTTGCAGGCGATGGGGATGTTCCAGACGACCGAGATCCGGAGCAGCGCGCGGACGTCCGGGTCGTGCGGCATCGACTGGAGCGGGTCCCAGAAGAACACGAGAAAGTCGATCAGCCCCTCGGAGATCCGTGCCCCGATCTGCTGGTCGCCGCCGAGCGGGCCGGACTGGAGGCTGTACACCCGGAAGCCGAGCACATCGGTGAGGAGCTTGCCGGTGGTGCCGGTCGCGAAGACGTCGTGCGAGGCGAGTGAGCCCCGGTTGTAGCGGGCCCACTCGATCAACTCGGCCTTCTTCATGTCGTGGGCGACCATCGCGATCTTTTTGCGCGGCTGCATCTCGATCTCGACGTGCAC
The DNA here is from genome assembly GCA_043100935.1 of Phycisphaerales bacterium JB054. GTDB lineage: Bacteria > Planctomycetota > Phycisphaerae > Phycisphaerales > UBA1924 > PNC22. The sequence goes on along the minus strand of JBICHP010000006.1, from coordinate 14,398 downwards.
GGCAACTCCCTTCCGGCTGGCGGCACCCAAACAGGGGCCGTGGGTACGCGGCGGGGCGTGCCATCGCCCGGCCGAACCATAGACCCGCCACGCGCGAATCAAAGCCGTACATCGCGCAGCTGGGGGTTCTGTCTGGCGCGGACCGCCGGAGGGTCCGGGATACCGCTGGGTCGAGCACCCCCGCTCAGGGAGAGAGCGCGTTAGACTGAGGAGCGGCGGCCCGCACCCCGGGAGACCCGGTGGGGTTCTCCCGGACGGGGTCCCGCAATGCGCGAGCGGCGGATGGTGCCGCTGCTCGGCCCGCGTCTGACGCACTCGATCCCCCGGTCCCGGCCGGGGGCAAGGAGGATTGCCTTATGCCTGCACGCAAAGCCGCTGATCTCCGCAACATCGCCCTGGTCGGAGTGACCGGTGGCGGGAAGACGACGCTCACCGAGCGTCTGCTTTTTTCCACCGGCACCATCGCGCGGATGGGGAGCGTCGAGAAGGGCGACACCGTCAGTGACTGGACGGCCGAGGAGAAGGCCCACCACCACTCGCTGCGACCGAGCGTGGTCCACTTCGACCACGAGGGGCATCTGGTCAACCTCATCGACACGCCGGGGCTGACCGACTTCGTCGGCCACTCCATCGCGGCGTTCCCGGCCGCGGGCACGATCGTCGTCGTGGTCGACGCCCACAAGGGCGTGGAGACGATGACACGCCGCCTGATGCAGGTCGCGGCCGACCGCAACCTCCCCCGGATGATCCTGATCAACAAGATCGAGGACGCCCAGATCGACCTCGAGGCCCTGACCGAGAAGATCCGCGACTCGCTCGGGTCGGTGTGCGTGCCGATCAACCTGCCCGCGGCGGGGCGGGAGTCCGTCGTCAACGTGTTCGACTCGCACGACGACGCGGCCGAGACCGAGTTCTCGAGCGTCGCCGCGGCGCACACCGCGATCGTCGAGCAGGTCGTCGAGGTCGACGAGGACCTGATGGCCGAGTACCTCGAGAAGGGCGACGCCGACGCGCTGGACAAGGGAAAGGTGCACGCGGCGTTCGAGCAGGCCCTCCGCGAGGGACACCTCATCCCGATCTGCTACGCCAGCGCCAAGAGCGGCGCCGGCATCGACCAGCTGCTGCACGTGTTCGCGTCGCTGCTGCCCAACCCGCTGGAGGGCAACCCGCGGACGTTTGTCGCCGAGGACGGGACGGAGATCCAGGCCGTGCCCGAGGCCGACAAGCCGCTGATCGCGCACGTGTTCAGCATCGCCAGCGACCCGTTCGTCGGGAAGCTCGGCTACTTCAAGGTCCACCAGGGCACGATCAAGAGCAAGGCCGAGGTCCACGTCGACGACGAGAAGAAGGCTGTCCGCATCGCCCACGTGCTCAAGGCCCAGGGCAAGGAGACCACCGAGGTGGACGAGCTCGGGCCGGGCGAGATCGGCGTCATCGCCAAGATCGACGAGATCGGCTTCGACAGCGTGCTGCACGTCGGTCACGACTTCGACGGGCTGCGCCTGCGCCCGCTCCCGCTGCCCAAGCCGATGTACGGCGTGGCCGTCGAGCTCAAGAACCACAAGGACGAGTCGAAGTTCGGCCCGGCGGTGGCGAAGCTGATGGCCGAGGACCCGTGCTTCAAGGTGGACCGCGTCGCGGCGACCAAGCAGACGGTGATGCGCGGCCTCGGCGAGCTGCACCTGCGAGTGGTCCTCGAGAAGCTCAAGGATGCCTTCGGCATCGAGGTGACCACCGAACCGCCCAAGGTCGCCTACAAGGAGACGATCGCCAGCAAGGCCGAGGGGCACCACCGGCACAAGAAGCAGACCGGCGGCGCGGGCCAGTTCGGCGAGGTGTACCTCCGCGTCGAGCCCCTGCCGCAGGACCACGAGACCGGCTTCGAGTTCGTCAACGCCACCGTCGGCGGCTCGGTGCCGCGGCAGTACATGCCCGCGATCGAGAAGGGTGTCCGCAGCGTGCTGCTCGACGGGGCGGTCGCCGGCTACCCGATGCACGGGATCAAGGTCGAGGTCTACGACGGCAAGTACCACGCGGTGGACTCGAAGGAAGTCGCCTTCATGGCGGCCGGCAAGCGGGCCTTCATCGACGCGGTCCGCAAGGCCCGCCCCACCCTGCTCGAGCCGTTTGTCAGCCTCGAGATCACCGTCCCGAACGAGTACATGGGCGACGTCACCGGCGACCTCTCGACCAAACGCGGCCGTGTGCTGGACACCGACATGGAGAGCCCGGACGTGTGCGTCATCCGCGCCACCGCCCCGCTCGGCGAGCTGCAGAACTACTCCAACGAGCTCAAGAGCATCACCGGCGGCGCGGGTGGGTATGTCATGGAGTACAGCCACGACGAGCAGACGCCGCCCCACGTCCAGCAGGAAGTTATCGACGCCTTCAAGCCCCACGAGGACGACGACTGAGCCCCAACGAGGCCCTGACGCCGAGCGCGGCTCGGCGGGAATAGCATTGGCCGACCCCGGCCGGACCGCTCCCTCGCGACAAGCCGGGTCGTTCCCCTTGCCGCCCGGCGCGGCAGGGGCGCAGGTATAGAGCAGATCCGAACGCTCCTCCGGAGGACGCAGGCGTGAGCAATCAGAAGACAAACTCCGTCCTGGTCTTCGTCGCGGTGCTGGTCGCGGCGATCATCGTGATCTACGCGATCATGAGCAGCAAGCCCTCGACCCAGCCACCCGTTGACGGCACGGTCCCCGCCGATGCATCGGGCGAACCCGCAGACGACGGAGCCGCGGACAACGCCGCACCGCCCGAGGACGATGTCACGCGCATCGACCAGACCACCGACACCACGCGCGGCGAGGTGCCCGCAGCCGGCGCTGAACAGGACCAGTCCGGCGACGAGTCGGCCGCGGCTCTCGAGAACGAGACCCCGGCCGCGACGGTGCCCTCGACCCTCATCGAGGCCGCCCAGGCCGGCGATCTGCCCGTCCTCAGCGCGATGATCGATTCGGGGATGAACGTCAACGCCACCGACGAGGGCGGGCGCACCCCGCTGATGCACGCCGCGGCCGGCGGCCACCTCGACGCCGTCTTCGCCCTGCTCAACGCCGGCGCCAACGCGGGCCTCCGCGACAATGCCCGCCGCGCCGCACGGGACTACGCCCTGGCCCGCGCCGACGAGCCCGGGCAGACCATCGCGCGGATCCTCGAGGACGCCGTCGGCCCGCCACCCGTGCGCGACGCCGGCGAGAAGTAATCAGCCCGCGGCCGCCTCCGCGGCCCGCTTGATGTCGGCCAGGTCTGCGCTGATCGTCTTGCGCATCGTCCCCTTGAGCAGCGGCCACATCACCACCGACATCACCCGGCCCACGAACGTCAGCGGCGTTGCGTCGAACGACATCGTGAGGCGTGAGCCCTCGCCCTCCGGCACCACGCTGATCACGCTCTCGTACCGACAGCCGCAGCTCTCGGCCTCGGTGGTGTAGCGCTCGCCCGGCACCAGGTCGATGATCTCCATCTCCTCGGTCGCTTCCTTGCCGAACATCACGCGGGTCTCGCGGAACCGCGTGCCCACGCCAAACCCGCCCTCGGTGAGCACCTCGAGCGACTTGATCCCCTGGATGCGCTCCGGTGCACCGGGCAGGTCCGTCACGACCTCGAACACCCGCGCCGGCGACGCATCGATCTGCGTGCTGACCTCCATGACCGCCATGAGACCGCCTTCCTCGGGACCGACAACGCCCGAACACCGAATGTAGCGATCCGGTCGGCAGATGCAAGCCCTTCGCCCGCACACCCCTCCTTGGGGGCGTTACCAAGCGGATCTTCAAACTGTGAATCTGACGCCCGGCGATCAGTCCCGCTCGTCCGCATCGCTCTCGTCGTCGGCCTCGTCTCTGTGCTCGGCCTCGAGCGCGACGGTCGCGAGGATCTCCCGCGCCAGCTCCGCATCGCCTGCGCGCACAACGACCTGCGCACGCCCCGGCAACTCGGCACGGAACCCCGTCAGCAGCCCGCCGATCACCCAGGACGGCACGCCCTCGGCCTCGAGCGTGCTCCTGATGATCGCCGCCTCAACCTCGGTCATCACCTCGGCGACGGTCACCGGATCGGTCTGGTCCGCGTCTTTGCTCATGCCGAGAGTCTACGGGAAACCCCGCCCGCTCTTGCAGGCGCAGGGCACAATCCGCGCGGGCAACCGCCCGGGGACACCGTGTCGCGATCAGAACGTGCCGCGGCCCTCGACCCGCCGCAGCAGCGCCTTGGCGTCAAACTCCGCCACCCAGATCTGGCTGCTCGGCCGGCCCTCGCCCTCGGCGAGCGGGCCGCGCTGTGCACACCAGATCATCGTCTTGCCGTCGCGGCTGAAGACCGGCAGCCCGTCGAAGCCCTCAGCGTGGGTGATCCGCCGCTTCCAGAGGTCCTCGATCGGCTTGTCGGGATCAAACTCGATCGCGAACACCTCGTAGTTGGTGTGCCCCAGCTCGCTGGTCGTGTAGACCATGAACCGGCCGGAGGGGTGGAAGTAGGGCGCCCAGTTGACGTGGTCGTTGTCGGTGATCTGCACCTCGCGCTTGATGCCGCGGATGCTGCCGTCGGGGGCGTAGTCGAGCTCGGCCACAAACAGCTGCAGGTTGCGCTCGCTGAAACGCGCCGAGCGGTAGCAGATCCAGCTCATGTCCGGGCTGAAGAACGGCCCGCCGTCGTACCCGGCCTGCGCCACCAGCGGCGTGTGGGTATCGGTCTTCGAGTCGTAGACGTAGATATCCGCGTCGGCGCGGCCGAGGTCTTCGCTCTTCTGCTTGTCCACGTGGGCGTAGAGCACGAACCGGCCGTCCGGCGAGTAGGAGCCCTCGGCGTCGTAGTCGGGACGCACAAAGAGCGGAGACGGCGCCCGGTCCTCGTCAGCGCCGAAGGCCCGGAGCGACGCGGTCACGACCTCCATCTCGGCGGGGAACTGCCACTCGTACTTGCCGCCGACGTGCTTCTGCCCGGGGCCCTCCTCGACCGCCGGCGCCACCAGCGTCGAGCCGAACATGATCTCGCCCTTGCGGGTCGGGTGGAACCAGCCGCAGGTGTTGGCCGAGCCCGGCGCGCTGACGAGCACCGGCTCGCCGAGGCCGGTGATCAACCCGTCGGCGTCGCGGATCACGTCCGCGACGTACATCGAGTAGTTCACGTCCGGCATCGTGCCAGCCTCGGGCACCGGCACCGCCTGGAAGATGAGCTGGCTGGCATCGGGCGAGAAATACTGCTCGCCGGCCTTGTAGAACACGTCGCGGCTGGTCAGGGCAACGGTATTGGTCAGAATCGGGGCCTCGGCCTCGACCCAGTCCGGCTGGGCGGCAACGCTTCCGGCGGTGCCGCAAAGCAACGCCGTCGCCGCGACCGCTCCGAATGCAGAGAACAACTCGCGACAGACCGCGCCACGCGGCTTGAGAATCGACATAGATCCAGTCCTTTCCGGGCAAGCCCCCAACCGCCCAATACTAGGCAAATCGCTTTGACTTCGACCCCCGACAGCCAGCCCGTGTTCCCCACCGATCCCCTCGCCGCGGGGCCCGGCGACGCGGTCCGGGTCGTCGGGCTCGGCCAGCGTTGGGTGGTTGTCGACAAGCCCGCCGGCCTGCTCAGCGTGCCCGGGCGGGGCGAGGACAAGCAGGACTGCGCCGCCACCCGCGTGCAGGCGATGTTCCCCGACGCCACCGGCCCGCTCACCGTACACCGGCTCGACATGGACACCAGCGGCCTCATGGTCTTCGCCCTCTCGCCGCTGGCCCACGGCAAGCTCAGCCGCCAGTTCCAGCTCCGTAAAACCACGAAGCGCTACACCGCCGTTCTCGAGGGCACCGTCGAGGGCGAGTCCGGCGAGGTCGACCTGCCGCTCTTCGTCGACTGGCCCAACCGCCCCCGACAGCAGGTTGACTACATCCTCGGCAAGCCCGCACAGACGCACTGGCGCGTCATCGCACGCCAGGACGGACGCACGCGCGTCGAGATGACGCCGATCACCGGCCGCTCACACCAGCTCCGTGTCCACGCCGCGACGCCGCGCGACGAGGGCGGCATCGGCTCACCGATCGTCGGCGACGTGCTCTACGGCAACCCCGAGGGCTCGCCCCGGATGCTGCTGCACGCCTCCCACCTGGCGTTCTGGGACCCGCTGCTCGGCACGTGGGTCGAGTTCCAGAGCGAGGCGCCGTTCTGAAGGTGTGGTCTGGGGGCGTCGGCCCAACTGTGTGGGCTGGCCGCCGCGAGACGATCGCCGATTCGCCAGAATCACACCGGAGCCGCCGCCGGCCGGCCGATGAGTGGGGAGGATTGGTTCTTTCCGTCAGGACGACCGCATGCGCCACCCTTCCAGCCACGCCGCCCGGGGATTCACGCTGGTGGAGATCCTGATCGTGGTGGTGATCCTCGGGATCCTCGCCGCGATCGTCGTCCCGCAGTTCGCCGGGGCGACCGAAGAATCTCGCCGGGCCTCGTTTGTCAGCATCCTCCGCGTCTTCGGCGACGCGGCCGACTACTTCGCGGTGCGCGAGGGCGCCTACGTCCCCGACGGCTCGTCCGGCGTCTGCCCCGACGAGTTCGCCGAGTACGTCGACGCCGACGACTTCGAGTCGGTGACCCCGATCGGCGGCGTGTGGGACACCGAACTCAACGAGAGCGGCGTGACCTCGGCCATCGGCGTGCACTTCGACGGCACCGGCGAGACACGCGACGACGCCTTCATGGTGCTCATCGACGCCATGTTCGACGACGGAGACCTCGACAGCGGCGTCTTCCAGAAACTCGCCGAAGCACGCTACTACCTCATCATCGAGGACTGACCCCGCCGCGTCACTTGTGACGGAACTCCAGATCCTCACCGGCACGTGCAGCGAACGCGCCGCCCTCGAGCCACGCCCTCGCGGCCTCGTCGCCCCTGACATGCGCATCAAAGAACGCCAGCACGCCCGTGTTGGTCGTCTCCGCGATCCACTCGAGGTTGTCCGGAAGCCCGCCGTCGAGGGCGGCACCCGGGCCCTTGCCCTGGTACGACGAATGCGTCGCGCCCGCAAGGAACATCAGGTACTTCGTGCCGTCCGCCGGGGCATAGTCGTACGGGTGCCGCCGGCTCTCGGGGGTCTCGTCGCTGGCCGGGCTCGAGTCCTCGCTCCCCGCGATCACCAGCCACGGCCGATCGACGCCCTTCCACGAGTCCTCGGTCAGCATGCCGCGGGTCGTGCCCTGCCCCGAGATCACGGCGAACGCGTCGAGCCGCGGCTCGGCCAGCCCGGCACCGATCGCCCTCCCCCGCCGGACAAAGCGCATCCCGCCCAGCACCTGCGTCGTCATCGCCCCCGCCGAGTGCCCGGCCATCCCGACCCGCTCGCGATCGATCAGCCCCGGCCGCTCGAGCGCCGCCTCAACCTCGTCCAGGGCGTTCAGCACAAACGTCACATCCGCCACGCGCCCGATGAGATCGACCTTCTGCGTCGCACCCCGGGGGTCCCTCAGCAACTCCACGGCACGCCGCCGCTGCTCGGCCCGCGTGCCCAGACTGACCGAGTCGGCGTGCGTCGGGTGGATCACCACGTAGCCGTGGCTGGCAAGATGCTCGCTGAGCGAGCCGAACCCGCCCGAAGAGCCGCCCATCCCGTGGCTGAAGACGATCAGCGGGAAGGGGCCCGGCGCTTCTGCGCTCGGCTCCGGCGCGCGCACGCGGACGGGAAGGTCCTTGCCGCGAACATCGTCGTGCAGCAGGAACTCGCCCGAGTCGCGCACCGCAAACTCGCCCGGTCCGGGTGCATACTCCTGCCCGAACGCGCCGGGGGCCCAGCCCAACAACACCGACACCGCGACCAGTGGCAACAGACGCATGGCGATCCTCCCTGCCACCGCCCAACGCCCGGCCGCCGCCGAGATTGCACGGCGCCCGTGCGGCTCGCCGCGTTCTCGGGCCCGCTCGCTAGCAGCCGGCCGTCCACAGGTTCAGGAAGAACAGCACGTCGCGGGTATCGACCACGCCGTCGCCGTTGGCGTCGGCCCGGCTCTCTCGGGAGGTCCACGCGTTGAGGAAGGCCAGCATGTCCAGGGTGTCCACCGCCCCGTCCTCGTTGAAGTCCCCCGGGCACAGGGCCAGCTCGCCCGTCGCGGCCAGCGCCAACTCGCCGACCAGGCCGGTCGCCACCCGATCGAGCACCAGGCTCAGCACCACGTTGGCCGTCTCTCCGGGGGGCAGGATCGTCGGCAGGCCGAGCGGGAACTCCGGGATCTCGGTCCCCGGGTTCTGCTCGTCGGTCTGGTCGATCGGCTGCAGGCTGGTCAGCGTGACCGTCCCGCCCTCGAGCACGATCTCGCCCGAGAGCGCCAGCGGCAGGGGCAGCGCGGGGATCTCCACCCCCGTGCCCAGCAGCTCAGCCCCGCCCGCGATCTCGGCCAGCCCGGCGAGCACGAAGCTGTAGCGGCCGGTCTCGATCTCGGTCAGCACCCCCACCGCCACGCCGCTCTGCGTGAGCGTCAGCTCGGTCAGGCTCAGCTCACCGATCGGCAGGTCGATCGGGATGCCGATGTAGGCAGAGTCCGGCTGCTTGGTGCGGAAGCTCTCCGGCGCGATGCCGATGGTCGCGGGGACCGACGCCGGCCCGTCCGAGAGCAGATCGGCCTGCAGCCCCTCGAGCGTCAGGACGCCGGCGTCGAGATCGAGCGTGAGCGTCGCGCCGCCGGCCGTCTGCGTCTGCAGATCGCCCGCCAGTGAGAAACCCAGGTCCGCAGCCACCGGCAGGTTCTCGGTCGAACCGAACGAGCCGAAGAGCCCCGGCTTGGTCCGCGTGCCCTCGGGGTTGGTGTCGGGGTCCCAGTCACCGATCAGCGTGCCGGCGGTGTCGATATCCAACCCGAGCGAGGCGGTTAGGCCGCTGGCTTCGGGGTCGATGGTGAGTGTGTACGTCTGGGCGCTCGCGCCCGCACAAGCACACAGTCCGAGAACGATCGCAGCACGGATGGTCATGGTCTCTCCTCTTTGAGAGAGCATACCCGCAAACCCCGGAAACTCCAGCGTTTCCCGACGATCAGAGCTCGGCGAGCCGCCGCGCCGTCTGGTCCTCGATGAGCTTCTCGAACATCGGCCCGAGCTCGCCGGCGAGGATCTCCCGCAGGTTGAACTTCTCGTCGAGCCGCTGGTCGGCGACGATGTTGTCCTGGTAGCGGTACACGCGGATCTTCTCGCTCCGCTCGCCGGTGCCGATCTGGCTCCGCCGCTCGGCGCTGCGCTCGGCCTCGACCTTGGCCCGCTCGATCTCGTACACCCGCGCCATCAAAAGCCGCCGCGCCTTGTCGCGGTTCTGCGCCTGGCTCTTGGTCTCCTGCATCCGCACCTCGACGCCGGTCGGCTTGTGCAGCAGGTGGACCGCCGTCGCGACCTTGTTGACGTTCTGCCCGCCGGGGCCCTGCGATGTCGTCACGTGCTCGTCCACGTCGTTGGCCCAGTCGATCTTGACCTCGACCTCTTCCGGCTCGGGCAGCACCGCGACCGTCGCCGTCGAGGTGTGCACTCTGCCCTGGGCCTCCGTCGCCGGAACGCGCTTGACCGAGTGCACCCCCGCCTCGAAGGCCAGCTCGCTCCACACGCCCTCGCCGCGGATGTTCACCAGCGCCGAACGCAGCCCCCCCATGCCCCCATCCTCGACGAGTTCGAGCGGGTCGACCTTCCACCCCTTGCTCGCGGCATACTTCTCGTAGACACCCAACAAATCGCGCGCCCAAAGCCCCGCCTCGTCGCCGCCCGCACCCGCGCGGATCTCCACCATCACCGAGCCCACCCGCCGGTCGTCGGCGTTGACAAGCCCCGCCTTGACCCGCTCGGCCAACGCTACCGCCCGCTGCTCGACCTCCGGCAGCTCCTCCTCGGCCATCGCGGCCAGTTCGGCATCGTCGCCCGACGCGATCGCCTCCCGGAGCCCCTCGGCCTCGCGCCCCAGCCGCTGCAGCTCCCGATAGGCCGTCACTGTCGGGTCCAGGGCCGCCCGCTTGATCGAGATCTCCCGCACCTTGCGGTGGTCGCTGGCGACCTCCGGGTCCTCCAGCGCACGCTCCAGGGCGGCGTGCTGCACATCGAGCTCGGCGAGCTTGTCGAGCACCGGCTGCGGCAGGATGGACCGGATCGCGGACATGGCGGGAGGATAGTCGCCCCCGGCCCCGATCTGTGCCACAATGGGGTATGAACATCACCCCCCGATCGGCCGCCCCGCTCGTGGCGCTCCTGCTCGGTCTCGTCGCGAGCCTGACCGCCTCAGCGCAGCAGCACTCCGCTGAACGCCTCTCGCCGCAACGACAGGCCGAGGCCTACCGCGTCCTCAACGACGCCATCGCCTTCTTGCGCGCGCAGCAGGATCCCGCCTCCGGCGGCTGGGCGGTCAGGCCCGACGGCGTGACCTTCCCCGCCATCACCGCCCTCGTCGTGGACGGCATGCTCCAGCACCCGGCCATCGATGCCACCGACCCGGCGGTCGCGAGGGGCATCGACTTCCTGCTCAGCCACCGCCAGCCCGACGGCGGCATCTACGACCGCGTGCTGCCCAGCTACAACACCGCCATCGCTCTCTCCGCCCTTGCGCGCGCAGGCGTCAAGCCCGCCGACGCGGCGGTCCCCGATGCCCAGCGGTTCCTCATCGGCCTGCAGTGGTCGGAGGACTCGCTCTCAGAGGAGATCTCCGAGCGGCTCGGCGTCGGCAGGGTGGACCCCGAGCATCCCTTCTACGGCGGGGTCGGCTATGGCAGCCACGGGCGGCCCGACCTCTCCAACACGTCCTTCATGCTGCAGGCCCTGCACGACTCCGGCTACGACCCCGACTCGCCGCCCTTCCAGCGAGCGCTGGTGTTCCTCCAGCGCGTGCAGATGGACGAGCGGGTCAACGACATGCCCTACGCCGCTGGCGCGACCGACGGCGGGTTCATCTACGCCACCGGTCCCGAGGCCGACCAGCTCGGCGTCGGGCAGTCGCAGGCCGGGACGATCGAAGAGACCCTCGACGACGGCACGGTGGTCAGCCGCCTGCGTTCCTACGGCTCGATGACCTACACCGGGTTTAAGAGCTATCTCTACGCCGACCTGCCGCGTGACGACCCGCGGGTCACCGCGGCCCATGCATGGATCGCCCGGCACTACACCCTCGACGAGAACCCGGGGCTCGGCGAGCAGGGGTACTACTACTACCTCGTCGCGTTCGCGCGCGCGCTCGACGCCTGGGGCGACCCGACCATCGAAACCACCCCCGACTCCGAGTCCGCGCTCGCCGCCACACACCGCTGGGCCGACGACCTCGTCTCCCGCCTCGCGGAGTTGCAGCAGGACGACGGCTCGTTCCGGGTGCTCAACGACCGATGGCTGGAGAACGATCCGGTGCTCATCACCGCCTACGGCGTGATCGCGCTGCAGGCCGCCCTCGACAACAACTGACGCTGCGGCCCGGACCGGGCGGGTACGCTTGCACCATGACCGAACCGGACGACTTCGGTATTGCCCCCTTTGCGACGCTCGCCCACGTGGGCGACACGACGCCCGCACCGCAGCACCGGCCCTTCTGGACGCGCTGGCGCGAGGCGGTCTCGGCGCTGACCCCCACGCTCGGCCCGGCCGAGCCGGCCGATCCTTCCGACCCGACCGCCACCCACCGCTTCGAGTCGCTCGGTGCGGTGCGGATCGGGTGCCGGCTCGAGCTGCCGCCCAAGGGCGTGCCCGTGCGCGCGGGGCTGGTCTCCACCCACGGCTACGCCGCGCCCGACCCGCTCGAGGTCAACGCCAACCGCTTCCGGTCTCTCGCGGCCCGGGGTGTCGCGGTGCTGGTGGTGCGCGTCCGGGGCTTTGCCGGCTCGCAGCTCGACACCGGCGACTGGGCGGGCGGCCCGGACTCGCTCGGCTGGATCACTCGCGGCTTCCCCGCGCACGGGCACAAGCTCGACGACATGCTGGGCTGGTCGCTGCCGCAGGGCGTGGCGGATGTCGCCTGCGCCGCCCGGGCGCTGCGCGACTGGCTCGCGACACGCGCGCGCAAGGGCGACGGCCCGACGCCGGCGATGTATCTGCGGGGTGAGAGCTTCGGCGGCGGGCTCGCGGTGATGGCCGCGGCCCAGACCCCGCACGACTGGCTCACAATCGACCGCCTCGCGATCGGCCTGCCGACGTTTGGCGACTGGGCGTGGCGGCTGGACGACCCGAGGCGGATGGCGTTCGGCTCCGGGGCAGAGATGCAGACGCTGCTTCGGTCACTCGGACACGACGCTGCGGCCGAGGCCCGCGACACGCTCCGGATCTGCGACGCGGCGGTGCACGCAAGGAAGGTCCGGGCCACCACGCTCTGCAAGCTCGCGCTGCGGGACGAGGTGGTGCCCGCCCCCACCGCCGCCGCGGTGTTCAACGCGCTGGGCACCGACCCCGGGTGCAAGTGGCGCTTCATCGTGCCGCAGGGGCACACCGAGCCCTCACTGTCGCTCACTCGGCGGCTGGTGATCTACGAGCGGTGTGCCGCGGACTTTCTCGACCCGAGCCACGAGCCCGCGGCCTCGATGGAGCGATGGGAGGGCCTGCTCGAAGAGGGCGACCGCGTGCCGGGGCGGGTCTCGGACCAGGCCGATGTGCCGCTGACGGGTGAACAGGGCGGGCTGTTCGGCGCGAGCGCTTCGCCGGACCGTGCCGATGCGGAGTTGATCGCGGCCTACGAGCGCGCCGGGCGCACGCTCGACGACCTGCCCTACACGCCGGAGTGGGCGAGTCTCTACGCCGCGGTCGGCGAGGCGACGGGGAAGCGCGAGCGCGAGGTCTTCCACTCGCTGCACAACCTGCGCAAGGCCGGCAAGCTGCCGCGGCTGGGGCGGGCGGCCTCGAGCCCGCCACGGATCGACGCGGAAGAGGAGGCCCAGCTCCGCGAGCGCGTCGTCGGGCAGGTCGGCTCACTCGGTCAGCGCGACCGGTTGCCGTTTACGCCGGAGTTTGATCGGTTGGTGCTGGAGTTCAACTCGACGACGGGCCGCGAACTCTCGCCGCACGATGTGTGGCGGTTGATTGCGAAGCTGGCGAAGTAACAGAGCCGCGGGCGTGAGCACGCGGACGGGGTTGTGCATTCCACCGAAAGGTCTGGCTCTGGTGTGTGGACGTCGCCGGGAGGTCGGGCGTGCGCAGGGAAAGACGCGCTCCTTCCGCGTGCTTACGCCCGCGGCTCTGCCTTTGGCTGCGTTCGCCCCGTTTTGTGGACGACACAGATCGTGACGCCCTGTACAATCGGGCATGGGGGGAGCACAGCCGACCATCACCGACGATCGCGGCAATGTACGCCCGCTGTGGACATTCCCGAAGACTCGATACGGGGTGCCGGACGGCTGCCCGCTCACCGCCGAACAGCAACGGAGGCTTGAGCGCGCGCTCGATGTCCCGTGGCAGAGCAGAACGCCGACTGCCGGCCCCTCCTCGGCCGTCGCCGCATCACTCGTCACAGTCTATTTTGTCTTGCCGTTCGTGGCTAGCCTGACCGCATCATCGCGTGCGAGAACCTACTTCGCGGTCGGCGGGCTTGTCGCCGTCTGCGTATTGGCGCGAGACAAAGCCCTTCGAACGCGCTTCGTCTGCACGATCATCTCTGCGCTCGCACTTTCTCACATTCTCTACCCCTCGCCATCCAGCGATGCCGTTGGAGTTACCGCCACGATTGGAGTGTCTTGCGTCTTTGGCGTGATGGCACTGCTGCCCGATTGGTTGCACGCACGGCTCAATGGCGGCTCGCTCGGGCCGACCATCGTTCCTCCAACCAGGCTGCGTGCACTCTTCGTGGAGAGAGGACGGTGCCCCTCCTGCGCACACGTCCTGCATCGACCGGACGAGACCGAGTCCGCGTGGCTTGAATGCAGGCACTGCGAGTCGGCGTGGCGACCGTCGCTCCGCGGGATCGATCCTCTGCACGGCGGGGTAAGGACCGGACAGGCCGCGCAGACCTGCCCCAAGTGCAAGTACTCCCTGGCGGGCCTTGCTCCCGATGATCAAGGCAACATTCGTTGCCCGGAGTGCGGAAGACACACACCACTGACCGTCCCGATTCCAGGACACCTCGTGCCCACACGGTGCTGGGGTTGCGATCGTTCACTCCGCGGCCTGCCGCTGTTCAATGGTGACCGGGTGCGGTGCCCGGACTGCGGGCTGTGGCGGAGCGGGGTGTCCGAAGAGGACCTCCGGCTGCCGCCAGAGGCGAGTGTGTGAGCGAGTTACGACCCAGAGCCGCGGGGGGGGGGGGGGGGGCGGGGGGGGGGGAGGCGCCGCAGGGGGGGGGGCTGGGGGGGGGGGCTCGGGGAGGGGTGACTGCGCCTGCCCCCCCCGCCGGGGTGGGGGGCGCCCCCGGGTTTTGTGCGGGCTCTTGTTCCTGGTTTGGGTGGTTTGCGGGCCGCCGGCTCGGGCGGGCCCCCCCCCCCCCCCCCCCCC
>JBICHP010000005.1:0-39018 GCA_043100935.1 Phycisphaerales bacterium JB054 | reverse complement strand
CGTGACGCCTTCAACCAGGCCATCGCGCTGACCCAGCGCTACGCCAGCCTCGCGGTGACCACGCTCGCCAAGATCATGGCCGACGCCAGCGCGCCCAACGCCGCCAAGGTCTCGGCCGCCACCGCCATGCTCAAGTTCGGCCGCGAGTCGATCGAGCTGGATGATTTGGCCGCGCGGATCGAGACGCTGGAAGCCGAGCGCGCCGAGGAGGCGCAGCGATGAGGCTGCGCGCGCGGGTCAGGAAGCTGGAGCAGAACCGCGAGGCCAGACCCTGCGCCGCCTGCGGCGGGTTCGGGGTCATCACGCTTCTCCGTGAGGACCGCGGCCAGACCCGGGAAGACGCCAAGGGCTGCAAGGCGTGCGGCAGGGTCTCCAAGCTCATCGTGCTAGAGGCGATGAATGAGTAGGTCTCTCAGACAGCGGATCAGGCGCCTGGAGGCCGCGAGAGCGGGCTGCACTGCCTGCGGCGGCCGTGGGGTCCTGACGGTCGTGTTCACGCGGCGCGACGGGAACCCCTCACGCGGCGACTACCCGCTCAGGCGATGCCCGTCGTGCGGGCAGTCGCTCGTCGTCGAGATTGTCGAGATGACCATGGAGGAGTGGCATGGCCGCCAGAACGCTCTCGCGTAGGCTCGCCCGGCTTGAGGGGGAGCGCGACCGGGTCTGCACCGCGTGCGGCTGGGGGGCCGAGAGGGCCGTCTACGAGGTCGTCGTGCCGGTGGCGGTCGGGAGCGTCCGGGACGCCTCGGAGCCCGCAGAGCCCCGCCGCTGCCCCCGGTGCGGGCGGCCAACAGAACACCACATTGCCTTCCCGACGGCGCGGGAGCAGTGACTCGTATTCACACCGCCGAGCACCGCAAGGAGACAGATCATGTCACGCAAGCCAACCGGACCGAGCCTTCCCGCATCGCCCTCCAGCACCGCCCGCGGGCTGCGGCACCACGACTCCGCCGCGATCGGCGGGGCCGCGACGAGAGACATCAAGTCGCCGCTGGCACCGCCTCCGGGGGCGGGAGGCGCCGGGGGAGGCGGCCCCGGCGGCGGGGGCGTGAACCCCGGCGGGGGCGAACCCGCGGAGTCCAACAGCATCCCGCTGGCGATCAACTGCGTCAGGCGGCCGCGGCTGTAGCCCCATCGGGGCGGGTTGAAAGAGCCGCGAGGCGGCTCCTGCGGGGCCGGGGACGGCGTGCCCCGCCCCGCCGGCAGGCCCGCTTCCGTGGGATTGCGGGACTGCATACCGGGATACGACCGAGCGTCAGCAGCCAGCTGCCCAAGCATTGAGGAAGTTCAAGACATCGATCGTGTTCACCACGCCGTCGCTGTTGAAGTCGGCGCGGGGATCGCCAGCCACCCAGGCATTGAGGAAGACGATGATGTCCTGAGTATTGACGGCACCGTCCTCGTTGAAGTCGGCCGGACAGGCGACGCACCTGTATCTGGCGAGGTTCGGCGAGGGAATGCCTCCGGCGTGGGTGAACTCCCCGCCGACGATGAGTTCGGTACCAAAAGTGGCCATCGCACTAACTCGCCGACCTCCCGAGACCCCTTCTCCCACAGGCTGCCAGTCGACTCCATCGAATACGGCGATATCCTGGAACTCGTCCTGATAGTCCCCGAACCAGCCCGACGCATACAGGCGACCTTGGTAGGACTCCAACCGATTGACCCAACCATTTCCAATGCTGATGCGAGTGCCGACCGGCTGCCACTCGTGGCCGTCCCACCTTGCGACACCGCGCGCCTGACGACCGTCTCCCGTTTCTCGAAACTCCCCGCCGGCATAGAGCTCGCCGTCGTGAACGGCCAGCGTATTTACCTTCTCGTCAAGACCAGAGCCCATCGCTGACCAGTCAGCGCCGTCCCACGCGGCTACATACCTTGCAGGTACACCCGCAACTTCCAGAAAGAATCCGCCAGCGATCAGTCGCTCTTCGAACTCGGCCAGAGCCCATACGGAGCCGGCGCTATTGCCGCTCCAAAAGGTGCCACCATCAAGTATCCGCCAAGAACTACCATTCCAAGCGGCTATGTTGTCCACCCAGAGTGGTCCTGCTTTCTCAAAGTCGCCTCCGACTACCAGTTCGTCTTGGTACTCAACCATCGCTCGCCCCCAACCGTTGGCGAACGAACTCAGACCCTCCCCCAGTCGGTGCCACCGCTGCCCGTCCCACCGGGCGATGTCGGCCTCCGATCCGTCGAAGGCACCCGCGGCGTAGATATCGCCTCCGAACTCAGCTAGGCCGTAGATAGCGTTGTCCCGCACTCCGAGATCGTCCTCCAGATCACCGACGGGCTGCCAACTTGAACCGCTCCACTTCGCAATCGCGTCGATAGGGATACCGCCCGCATGGGAGAACTCGCCACTAATGAATAGGTTGCCTTGGAGTATCGCTGCGACCCACACCGACTCGTCGGTGCCGCCGCCTGGATCGGCACTCCAGCCCACACACAGCTGGGCCTTCGATTGTGCGACCGTCAGAAGTACGGTGCCGCACACGACGACAGCTCGGGTCTTCATGTACATGCCTGCTCTCCGTTCACTTCACGCTTAGTCTCATCGCTGGCCCCTGACGCCCATGTGCTTTTCGTAGTTCCCTGAAACGGCTTCGGCGTACTCCTCCGAGGGGCTACTCCATGGTCACCGCTCCGGCTCATTTGCCAAGCACCTTGTGCCTTCTCCGCACCAAAGGCGCGTCTGCTACTCTGTCGACTTAAGCCCTTGCAGGGCTTCGAGAGCCTCTGGGCTCCCCTGCTCTGCCGCTCGCAGATACCATTCGATGGCCTTGGACTCATCTTGGGCAATCCCACGACCGACCCGATACCGATGTCCGAGGTTGGCCTGCGCCGTTTCATTGCCTTGCTCGGCGGCCCTCCGATACCAGCGGACAGCCTCGGCGTCATCTCTTGCGACCCCACGACCAGCCCCGTACATATAGCCGAGGTGACACTGGGCGTCGGCATCTCCCTGCTCTGACGCGGTTCGGTACCAGTGAACCGCCACGGCATCGTCCTGCCCCACTCCGCGACCAGCCTTGTACAAGTGTCCGAGGTTGAGCTGAGCTGCAACATGCCCCTGCTCCGCAGCCTTGCGGTACCACCGAGCCGCCTCAGCTTCGTCCTTCTTCACACCCCGGCCAGCCTCGAACAGGACGCCAAGCGTGTTCTGAGCTGATGACACTCCCTGATCAGCCGCCAATCGGCACCACCGAGCGGCCGCGATGTCGTCTCGTTCCACTCCCCTGCCCAATAGATAGAGGTAGCCAAGATTCGCCTGAGCGTTTGCATTTGCCTGTTCGGCGGCCAGGCGCAACCAGCGCACCGCTTCGCGCTCATCCCTCGCCACACCTTCTCCAGTCAAGTGCATGTAGCCGAGTTGCGCTTGAGATGCTGCATGTCCTTTCTCGGCGGCTGCGCGGTAATGCTCCGCGGCCTCGGTGTAGTTCTGCGCAATGCCCCGGCCGTAGTAGAGGCTCTGCCCTTGAAGATACGACGCTTGGGCTGAAGTTCGTCCCGACGCATCTACTGCTTTATTCTCTGTACCATGAGGACGCTGCAAGGGAACGCCCGGCACCTGCTTGTCTGGCGTCAATGTTATGGTGTACCTTCCCTTTGCGCCATGATCGCCAACGGCTTGGAAGACGAAGCTCATCTCCATTGTAATGAACTCATCCCCCAGGCCTCCTGCGTCCTTGATCCGGTAGTCAAATGGCGATTGAGGGTGTACCTTTACCTGTCGCACAATTTCTGGAAAAGTAGTATTCTGGCGTTGTGGCTTGAAAATCTCCACCTCATACTTATCGTTGATGAATCCAAAGACTCTGTGCTGGACATCCACACGTGTGCGATGTCCGCCCGCTGGAATCTTGTACCATCCCGCCACTCTCCAGTCATCTCCCCAGGTCCATCCTTCGCGAGAGGCTTCCACCAGATATAGGTCTTCATCACCTTCGTTTCGAAAGGTCACATCATACGATTGTGCGAGCGCAGATGATGCGAGACCAAGAACATACACAAGTCCCAGTGTCACGTGCCTTGAAAGCACATTGTTAGCGGTCGCGACTGTCCTCCTGAGGGCGACTCTCATGGCGTATCTCCTCTCATGGTGAATTGGCAGAGGGCTTACTGGTGCGACCGTGTCACTCAGCACCCTGCTGCCCAGTCGTTGAGGTATGCCACGAAATCGCGAGTGTCGAGTGCCCAGTCCTTGTTCCAATCCGCCAAGGCATCACCCGACGACCACGCGCCAAGGAACAGCAGAAAGTCAAGCGAGTCTGCAACCCCATCGCCGGTCAGATCGACACGACATGGCGCGCAATTGAGCTCAAACACATATGCAGACCCTGTGTTAAATACGATCTCATCGTCTTGATGAAAACCGCACACAGCGCGGTCGTCGCTTACCGAGACCGACACTCCGAACTGATCATCCGCTGGCCCACCGTCGCTCGCGAGCAGCTTTGCACGCTGCGTCCAAGTTCCCTGCTGCCTCGCAAACACATACACCGACCCGGCGTTCGTGCCTCGATCATCGTCGCCGAGCCCGCCGATCACAGCAGTATCGGCGGCGAGAGCTACCGAGTAGCCGAACTGGTCTCCGGATTGACCATCTGCAGCGAGGAGCTTCGCGGATTGGCTCCACGTCCCTCGTTCACGAGTGAACACATACACCGAGCCCGATGCCCCTCCGCGATCGTCGTCTGCGTACGCCCCGACAAGTATGGTCTCCCCGCTCACTGCCACTGACCATCCGAAGAAATCGTCCCTTGCCCCGTCTGCAGGAATGAGCTTCGCTTGTAGGCCCCAAGAACCACTATTCCGAACAAATACATATACGGACCCCGAGTTGCGGCCATTATCATCGTCGTTGTAGGCCCCAACGACAACGGTGTCGGTATCGATAGCGACCGCGCCACCAAACTTGTCTCCATCGCTAGCATCTGGTGCGCTGAGCTTGGCTTGTTGCCCCCAACTGCTGCCACTCCCAGTAAACACATACGCTGCCCCGATGCCGGAGGCCCCGGCGTACGGCGCGCCTAGCACTACTGTATGAGCACTAGCCGCGACCGCAGTTCCGAATACATTGAAGTCGCTTCCATCACTGGGCACTAGTTTCGCGCGCTGTGTCCATGTGTTGCCCTCTCTAATAAACACATAGGCGGATCCGGATTGTATTCCGTTATCTTCATCATTGGGAGTTCCAATGAATGCCGTGTTGTTAATGACTGCTACAGCGTAGCCAAACCAGTCGTATGCTGCTCCATCGCCGGGAACCAGTTTCGCCTGTTGCGTCCACAAACTGCCATTCAGTTGAAAGACGTAAGCTGCGCCCGAGTCCGCGCCGCTCTCGGTCTTACCCCAGGCGCCGATTAGGGTAGTGCCATCACTCATTGACACGGACCGGCCAAAGTACATCCGAGGTTCCTGTGCTCCATCTCGGGCGAGAAGTTGGGCAGCCTCTACAGGATCACATGGCTGGGCAATCGCAGGTTCGTTGTTCGCTAGGGCGATCGTTAATGAACAGGCCATTAGCAAGTCGAGCCTGGTCCAGATCCTACGTCGCATCCATTGAGCCACCACGTCTCACCTCCTATTGCACGGGCGGGTTGCTGCGTCGGGCGTGACTGAAGCCGCTAGACTCAGGTCCACGGTTGGCCGAACTCACTCGATGGCTGTGGGCTGACATTCCGACCCGCAAGCCTGTCACCGTTGACCGCGTGGTCGGGCCATTGATTTTGCAATTTGCGGGACAAATGTGCCCACTTTCTTTCTTGGCACACTCCACCATGTCCAACCTCACCCCCCTCCTCCACGCCGCCGCCGACGGAGACGACCAGGCCTTCAACCTGGTCATCCACGTCGTCTACAGCGATCTCGAGCGCCTCACCCTCGCGTCCATGCTCCGCCAGTTTGGCGGCCGTTTGGATCGGCTCACCCTCATGCCCGGCGACCTGCTTCACGAGGCCATGCTCCGGCTCATGAAGGAGCGGGCCGCGGCCCGGTCGCGGCAGGAGTTCTTCGCGATCTCGGCCACGCTCATCAGCGAGGTCATCGTGGACTACCAAAGGCGGCGGCTGGCCGCCAAGCGGGGAGGGCGAGAGGGGCGAGGGGTATCCCTCAACGGTTCTCATGCGCCCGACCCGGCCGGGGGACCGCCCGCCGCGGCCGATCAGACCGACCTGCTCGGAAGGCTGCAGCGGGAGATGGACGCGATGATCCACGACGATCCTCGGGCGGCCGAGGTGCTGGCGATGCGGGCGTGGGGCCGGTTCCGGCGGGCGGAGATCATCGAGATGACCGGCATGAACCCCACTGAGGTCGACCGGGCGTGGCGGCGCGGGTGTGAGCGGATCGAGCGGGCGCTCGAGGCCTGACGTGATTCCGGCGGCTGAAACGCGAGCTGGACGGGATAAGTGTCTACCAGTTACTCCCGCTCGATGTCCGAACTGGGAGCCGCTCGCCAAAGCCGAAGGGCGCCGCGGCTGGAGCCGAACCTCAGCGTGCCGCCCTCATCGAAGCTCATCATCTGCGGGGGATCGCTGCCCGGCAGCGAGAGCAAGAGCCGTGCAGTCGCTGCGTCGTACAGGTGGACCGAGCCGTCCTCCTGCGCGACGGCG
The DNA here is from genome assembly GCA_043100935.1 of Phycisphaerales bacterium JB054. Taxonomy (GTDB): domain Bacteria; phylum Planctomycetota; class Phycisphaerae; order Phycisphaerales; family UBA1924; genus PNC22. The sequence goes on along the minus strand of JBICHP010000005.1, from coordinate 32,404 downwards.
ATGGTGCGGCCATCGGGTGTGATGCTCGCGGCGTGCGCAGCCCGGTGATTTGGTGGAATCGTCGCGTGCACTCTGTCGGCGGCGAGGTCGTAGGCCACGAAGCCCATCGGGATGCGAGTCTCCCAGAGCAGAAAGTCACCCCGTAACGACATCGGCTCGCGCGACTCGCCATCCCATCGCAGGCGTCGCACGCTTCCATCGACTGCCAGCAATCGCACACCCTCTCCACCACAGAACACCCAACGCCCGTCTGTAAGGCCCCTCACGCTGACGCTCGAAACGACTTCCGGAACCACTGACACGGTTCGTTCGACCCCGGTCGCATGGTTTTTCCCGAAGATCCTGTCTCCGGGCCGGTACACGAGCACCTCCTCCGAGCCGACCAAGACGATTCGGCTGTCCGATTGCAGCATTGAGGTGTTGTGAGGCGTACGCAGCCGATCCCGGTCGAGCAGGCCAAGTTCCGCTACCGTGCCGTCAGGATAGAGCAACGAAATCTCCCCTGTCTCGAGGTCGTTGCACCCAACCTCGCCGCGGGTCGAAACGTGATAGGACTTCAGGTGCTCAATCCGCGGATGAGCGAGTTGACGCCGCTGACCGCTGATACTGTCGAAAATCGTCAGTTCGGACCCAATTCTGACGAGGGCGAACCGCACATCTGTATCCCACGCTGTGTCCGCATCGACGAGCGGTCGTCGCTCGATCGCCGGAGGGCACTGGCCCAAGGCGATCGCTCGAACCGCTCCGTCGAGTGCGCAGGACACGACCTCGCCCGTGTCCGGGTCCACCTCCGTGCCGTAGATCTGCTCGCCGTGCTGGTGCCACGCCGCGTCCATCCGCAGATCTGGCAGCGTCCACCTCCGCACCGCGCCATCCGCTCCTCCGGAATACACGGCTTGACCTGACAGATCCATGGGACATGCGGTGAGCGCCGCCGCCTGCTGCGCGCGTGCAATCGGCGTGAGAGTGCCATCATCGCCCACACCGAGCAGTGAGATCCGTCCGGAGAACCCTGCAGCCACGATCCGGGAGCCGTCGGGTACGAACGAGATATCCTGGATGCGCCCTTCATCCACGGTGGTGCTCGACAGCTTGGCACCGCTTGTGACCTCCCACACTTCGATCGACCCTTCGGCCGTGCCGATGTACAGAAGCCCCGTGTCGGGCGCGAACCGGACCGCGAAGCAGCCCGCGCTCTCGAGCGGGATCGATCGAACGATCTTCTGGGTCGCCGCATCGAGCACCATGACGGCTCTCGTCTCGACCATGCCGACGGCGAGCCAGTGCCCCGTCGAATCAAACGCGAGGCTGATCGGAGGGGCCGGCAGTTCAACGCGGGCAACCATCTCGTCGAATCCGCTCGGATCGAACAGCGACAGAGCTCGGTCTGCACATCCGACCGCCAGCGGTCCCTCTGTTCGCGGCGAGAACGCCGCGCAGAATACCTGATCGGGCATGCTGCTCTGATCCAGAATCGATCCCCTTGCCGAATCGAGCAGCCAGAGCCCCCCGGCAGCATCGCCGACGAAGCACCTGCCACCCGGGGCAAGCGCGAGCGTTTGAAACTTCCCCGGGTCCCTGCCATCTCCCTCGACGGGAACGTGCAGAAGCAGCCTGCCTTGCGGAAACGCCTGGAGAGCGAGATGCCTCCACGTCCAGTCTCTGTCATGCTTTGGGACAGCCAGGAGCTGCTCCCGGGCGGTCGAGATCGTGCCCGCGGCGATCGAAGCCTGTGCGGCGGCGAGGTGCGCCACCCGGCTCTCAGACTTTGCGTTGGCCGCTTCGCGGACCGCATCCTTCGCCAGTGCCGCATTCTGAATCCAAAGACTTGTCACGATCGCGAGCGCCACCGGCACAACGACGAGCAACACCGCAATGGCCGCCACAGCAGCGGGTCTACGGCGTGCAAAGCTCACCAGCGGCAACCAAACCGACTTGGGTCTCGCTTCCACCGGCTGAGAGCGGGCCGCGCGCAGCAGGTCGGCTCCGAACTCTGCGGCCGACCCGTACCGATCCCCCGGCCCATCAGCGAGGGCCTTGGCGACAATCCAGTCTACGTCGCGCCGGCACCGTCGCCGCAAGTGTGCACGATCGTGAGGCAGTAGTTCGCTCGTCGGCGTCCGAGCCACCGTCGCGGGGTCGAGGTCTGTGAGAGACGGTCCGATCACGAGCTCTGCCAGAACCATCCCTAGTGCGTACACATCGCTCCGCGTGTCAATCGCGCCGACCCGCCCCGCCCGTTGCTCGGGGCTCATGTATCGGGGCGTCCCGATCATCTGCCCGCTCTGTGTCTGGCTCATCCGGTCTGCATGCTCGGCCCGAGCCACGCCGAAGTCGATGAGCCGCACCTGGCCCGACTCCTCCACAAGCATGTGGTCGGGCTTGAGGTCCCTGTGGATCACGCCGTGTCGGTGAGCGGCCGCGACACCGCGTGCCGCCTCCGCCATGAGCTCAATGCGCTCCTTGAGCCCCAACTCCCGCTCGTCGGCGTACCGCGTGATCGGTACGCCTTCGACAAGCTGCATGACCAGGTAGGGCGTCCCGGACCCGCCCACGACTGCCGGTGGAATGGTCCCGGTGTCGAGCAGCGTGACGATGGCCGGGTCCTGTATCACCGCGAGCGTCTGCTGCTCGTCGAGGAGCCGCCTCGCCGCCGCGGCACTCATCGAACCGGACACCGAGACCTTCAGCGCAACCCGCCGCGTCACCGGCCGCAGCTGTTCGGCCTCATAGACGACCCCGAAGCCCCCCGCCCCGAGCCGCCGGAGCACACGGTATCGACCGATCTCTGTGCCGGAGAGATCGACCACTTCAGCATCGGGAGACTCACCGAGGGCCTTCATCGCCTCACGCAGAGCCCGCGGCCCGAAGCCCGGCAGCGTGTCCGGGTCGGCCGCCTGGGCTGGATCTGGCCGGTTCTGCGTCATCCCCCTGCCTCCAACGTGCGCACAATCGCGGTCCCATCGACCCCGTGCATAGCAGAAGTCTACTTTGGGGCGGGCCGAGACGTGTCGCCCGGGCGGCGGAGCACGGCAGGCTGTGCGAGACCTTCAACTCGACCTTCAGGCCGCAGGAGACCGCTCGCCCGCGACTCGGTCACTCATGCACAAAACGCCGACCGCCCATGCGAGGCACGGGCGGTCGGCGGGGTCAAGAGCTCTTCCAGCGTCCTATGGACAATCAGAGGCCCACTCACTCAGGTACGCCAGGAAGTCGAGCGTGTTAATCGTGCCGTCCTCGTTCCAGTCGGCGAGCGGGTCGCCGCTGGTCCACGCATTGAGGAAGAAGAGGAAGTCCTGCGTGTTGACGATGCCGTCGTCATTCAGATCGGCAGGGCAGTCGCCGGGCGTTGGAGTGACGGTCACTACGAAAGCGGATGCATTCCCACTAGCTCGAACTGATTCCTCGCCGTCATCGGCTTCAAACCACGCTTGAATCTCGCCCGATACAAACGCTCCTCTCCTGAACGCATCGATGACTGAATCCAGAGAACGATCCGGCATGCTTGCGCCTTCAAACACCAGTTCGCCGTACGTCATTGTCGGATACTCGAACCAGTTCCCGCCCCCGCGATGGAAACTGACCGACATGAAGACTTCGCCACTGTTGGCGTCTGGAACCAAATAGCTCTCTGGAGACTCCCCGTAGCAGAATCGACCGTTGTCCGATCGGATGATCTCCAGACGAACATCTGACAATATGTAGTAGTCGCCATCTGGCTGGTTGGGATCAAACTCCGCAGACATGACTAGCTGAGTATTCTCAGACGTGTGCCCCAATTGATCTACAAATAGACCGGACAGTTCCCAGTTCAGATTGCTCGTCGTCTCCACTGTGATGATGTCGGCCCGGACAGCGCCAACGGCCACAACTAGAGCGGCCACGGCACCCGCCAGCGGCCTCGTGTCCGCTCTCGCCACTGAACCGATCGCGACCACCGCTGCCCGCTGTCCCACCAGCCGGGCAGCAGCAGCCGAAGCCGCCGAGCGAATCACGCCACGCCAAGACCGATTACACATTTTATCCTCGCTCTCGTCCAAGACAGTCCATACCGATCGCCGCGGCACCGCGCGGGCCGATCGCCATCTCTGGCAGACCCCACTCCATTCAATCTCGTGATCTTCGCGACCGATTGTCACGGTTCAGAATGTTTTCTGGGTGCGGGAGGGCACGTGGCAGACGTGAGCCACTCTGGCCGATAGCCACACCGCGTACCGAATGCACATGGCGCTCGACTCACGCGAACATGACCAATCAGAAGCCAGCCTCGCCCGCGAATGCCGTCCCGCTCCGCAGACATGACGCAACTGCTTGTGAGAACTTGCCTTGCGCCCTTGATCCCTGCCTCCGCCCCGAGGTACTCGTGTCCGTCGCCCGCAAGAGCGGGCCTGCCACGCAACCCGGAGCACCACCATGGCCACGCAGCACGTTCGAGGGGAACCCCTCACCACCAACGCTGGTCGCCGCTTCCCGCCCGAGGTCCTCACCGACTACGAGGTTCGCAGCCTCTTGGACGCCTGCGGCGGGGGGTTGCCCTCGTGCGCCCGCAACCGCGCCCTGATCGCCGTGTTGTACCGTGGTGGCCTCCGCGTCTCCGAGGCCCTCGACCTCTACCCCAAGGACCTCGACGCCAACGTGGGGGCCGTGCGGGTACTAAACGGCAAGGGCGGCAAGGCCAGGACGATCGGGCTCGACCCCGGGGCGTTCCAGATCCTGGGCGAGTGGATGCGGGCGCGTGGGGCGTTGGGCATCGGGGGCCGGTCGCCCGTCTTCTGCACCGCCGCGGGCAAGCCGGTGTCATCCTCGTACGTCCGCCGCCTCCTCAACCGCCTCGGCGAGCAGGCGGGAATCGAGAAGCGGGTCCACCCCCACGGCCTGCGCCACACGCACGCCGCCCAGCTGCGGGCTGAGGGCGTGGACATCGGGATCATCAGCAAGCAGCTCGGGCACCGGTCCATCGCCACGACGGCGAGGTACCTCGACCACATCGCGCCGTGGGCGGTGGTGGAGGCGATGAGGGGGAGGATCTGGTGAGCGTGTATGCTGGCCGCGTACTCCGAATAGAGGTCTCGCAATGCCAAAGCTCACCGACACAATCGTTGCCGTTGCCACGAAGGCCCGCAAGTTCAGCGGGAGGAAACTAGGTGAGCAGAATACCAAGGCGTCGCTGATCGAGCCGATTTTGGAAGCCTTGGGGTGGGACATCCGAGACCCCGACGAGGTTCACCGTGAGTTCCGAGGGAAGAGCCGGGACAATCCGGTGGACTATGCCCTGAAGATCCTCCGAAAGCCTCGCCTATTCGTCGAAGCCAAGGGTCTCGATGAGACACTCGGTGAGCGCAAGTGGGTCGCCCAGATGCTCGGGGACGCCGCTGTCGCCGGCGTCGAGTGGTGCGTGCTCACCGACGGTGATGAGTATCGCTTCTACAACGCCGTCGCGCCGGTGGACGCCGACGACAAGTTGTTCCACCGCGTCCAGCTCACGGATTCGCCCGCGACTGAGTGCGCGAGGGGGCTGAGCCTAATCTCGAAGGACAACCTTGAACAGAACATCCTCGAATCATTGTGGTCCGTGCACTATGTGGACCGCCGCGTCAAGGCAGCGTTGCTCGACATGGTTGCCGGACCAGATCCCTCGCTCGTCCGAATGGTCCGCAAGCGGGCCGACAAGCTGACGCCCAAGGACATTGCTGACTCACTGCGACGGCTCGATGTGCAGGTTGAGTCTCCCGCAGTGCTGCCAGCCTTGGAGTCACGTCCAGTTGCTTCCGCGCCGAAATCGAAGAAGCCGAAGACCGCGGGTCGAGTGTCGTCCAGCCTGGGCACATCGCTCTCGAATCTGATCGACATCGGAGCGCTCGTCCCACCGCTGCGGCTGTATTGCCGGTACCGAAAGCAGGCGTTTGAGGCATGCGTGCTCCCTTCCGGCGAGATTGAGTTCCAGGGACGGAAGTACTCGACGCCCTCGGCTGCGGCTTCCGCTGCCCGAGAGACTCTCACCGGCAAACCCATGGCCACTAATGGCTGGAGTTTCTGGCGGTTCGATGGTCCGAACGGCAGTCCCAGAGAGTTGGGGACGCTGCGGCCGGCGGATGCAGTGCCCAGAGCGACGGACTCGAAGCCTTCGCTGCGGCTTGCCGGAGGGCGAGGACGTGGGGGAGGCTGATCAGCCCGAATGGGCAAAAAGGACTAACGCCCTGCCCCGCGGCAAATCTGCAGGCGTTAGTGTGCGACTTTCGGGAGGGGGGAGAGGTAGAGTATGTTTGCTTGCAGGCACTGACCGGGAAAAGTGCTACCATCGCGGCCGTGCCCAGCCACCGCTTGGCCGTGTGGACCCGGCTTCTCACGGGCGGTTCCGCACGTGGGCTCTCCGGACTCCTGCCGTCTGCGCGGGCCCTTCTCTAGAGGTCGCCCCAGGGCGGGCCGCAATTCGGGCGGACAACTCGGCAACTTTTGATAGCCTTTCACGACAGAAAGAGGCGGACGCTGCCGAGGAGGCCGGCGACGGCACTCGTGTCGCTCGACGGGGAGGAGTCGGATGGAGTTAATCGACAACATCAACAAACTTCTTGGCGACGACCTGAAGCAGGTCCTCGGGCCGGCTACCAAGCTCAAGATCGCGGCCTCCTGTTTCTCGATCTTCGCGTATGAGGCTCTCAAGGAGCAACTGGAACGAGTAGATTCGATTGAGTTCCTGTTTACAGCGCCGACCTTTGTGCCCGACGAGGTGACTGACAGCGACTCCAAGCAACGCCGGGAATTCCACATCCCTCGGCGATCACGGGAACGAAACTTCTACGGATCGGAGTTTGAGCTACAACTGAAGAACAAGCTCACACAGCGGGCTATTGCCCGCGAATGTGCTGACTGGATTCGCAGGAAAGCCACGTTTCGATCCAATTGTACAACCGCACCCATGCAGCAATTTGCCTGCGTTACCCGCGGCACGGACGAGATCGTGTACCAACCTCTGCATGGGTTTACAGCGGTAGACCTCGGCTACCAGCGGGGCGATGCCGTATCAAACTTCGTCGCAAAGATCGATTCGGCACCGCACACGGCCTCGTATCTTGAACTCTTCGATCAGGTGTGGCAGGACGCTGAGCGGGTTGCGGACGTAACGCAACGGCTGTCCGATCACATCGCCGCCGTGTATCAGGAGAACTCCCCGAGCCGCATCTACTTCATGTTGCTGTTCCACATCTTCAACGAGTTTCTTGAAGACCTGAGCGACGACGTTCTACCCAATGACCTGACCGGGTACCGGGACAGCCTCGTCTGGAACAAACTCTACAACTTCCAGCGCGATGCTGCTACCGGGATCATCAACAAGCTGGAGAGCGTGAGCGGGTGCATTCTCGCCGACAGCGTCGGGCTCGGTAAGACGTTCACGGCGCTGGCCGTCGTGAAGTACTACGAGCTCCGGAACAGATCCGTGCTGGTGCTCTGTCCGAAGAAGCTCGCTGACAACTGGCTCAACTATAACCGCAACCTCAAGACCAACATCTTCGCGGGTGATCGATTCAACTACGACGTGCTCTGCCACACCGACCTACAGCGGACGAGCGGCGAATCGTTCGGATCGCCCCTGAATCGCGTAAACTGGGGCAACTACGACCTTGTCATCATCGACGAATCGCACAACTTCAGGAACGCAGATCCCTACAAGGACCGCGAGACGCGGTACGACACGCTCATGCGACAGGTGATTCGTGAGGGCGTGAAGACCAAGGTCCTGATGCTGTCGGCGACGCCGGTCAACAACCGCTTCAATGACCTGAAGAACCAGCTAGCGCTCGCCTACGAGGGTGACGCTGAAGCCTTCAGTGAGCGGCTCGGCATGAAGCGTGACATCGACGAAGTGTTCCGGCGTGCCCAGGCCACGTTCAACGTGTGGTCGAAGCTGCCGGTTGAGGAGCGCACCACTGCGGCGATTCTCGAAGCCCTCGACTTCGACTTCTTCGAGTTGCTCGACAATGTCACGATCGCCCGGTCTCGCAAACACATCCAGACCTTCTACGACACGTCGGAGATCGGCTCGTTCCCAGAGCGCCGTAAGCCTCTCTCGTATCACCCCCCGCTCACCAGCCGCGGAGACGTGATCGGCTTCAACGAGATCTACGCGAGACTCTCCCAGCTCGTCCTCGCTATCTACGCCCCGGTAAGCTACATCCTCCCGAGCCGCCTCGCGGGATACGAGCGACTCTACGACACGGAGGTGGGGGGTGGTGGCGGGAAACTCAAGCAGGTCGATCGCGAGAAGAGTCTCCAGTCGCTGATGACCGTCAACCTGCTCAAACGGCTGGAGAGCTCGGTCGAGGCGTTCCGTATCACGCTCGACAAGCTCCGGACCAATCACCGAGACGTGCTGGCCCGGATCGACACCTTTCGGCGAACCGGCGTAGATTCCGGCTTCGAAGACATCGCCGGAGCATTCGCCAACATCGATCCCGACGACGACGACGAGCTGGCCGACCTCGACGACGACAGCGTCGGCGGTAAGGTAAAGGTCAGGCTCGCGGATATGGACATCGAATCGTGGGAGCAAGCCCTGCAGGGCGACATCGATGTCATCGAGGAGTTGCTGGCCGAGATGCACAAGGTCACGCCCTCCGAGGACGCGAAGCTGCAGCACCTCAAGACGCAGATCCGCAGCAAGCTGGCCTCCCCGATCAATCCCGGCAACAAGAAGGTGCTCATCTTCACCGCCTTCGCGGATACCGCCAACTACCTGTTCCGCGTCCTCTCACCGGAGCTCGTCAAGGACCAGCGCGTCCACGCCGGCCTGGTCACCGGTACCGGCGGCCCAAAGTCGACGCTGAAGCGGTCCTACGACTTCCAGTCACTCCTGACCGTGTTCTCGCCTCGGTCGAAGGAGAAGGCGCTCACCATGCCGGACGATCCCAACGAGATCGATGTCCTCATCGCGACCGACTGCATCTCCGAGGGCCAGAACCTCCAGGACTGCGACTACTTGATCAACTACGACATCCACTGGAACCCCGTCCGCATTCTCCAACGCTTCGGCCGCATCGACCGCATCGGCTCCCCCAACGCCAGCATCCAACTCGTCAACTACTGGCCCGACATCACCCTCGATGAGTACATCAATCTCAAAGAGCGGGTCGAGAATCGGATGGTCATCGCCGACGTGACAGCCACCGGCGACGACAACGTCCTCACCGCCAAGGCTGGCGACGTGTCCTACCGCCAGGAGCAGCTCCGGAAGCTCCAAGAAGAGGTCATCGAAATGGAAGACCTCCGCACCGGCGTCTCCATCACCGACCTCGGCCTCAACGACTTTCGGATGGATCTTCTCAACCACATCAAGACCGACGGTGACCTGGAGAGCCTCCCCACCGGGCTCCACGCAGTCGTGCCCGCCGATTCGGCCATCGGGCTGACCCCAGGCGTCATCTTCGCGCTGCGGAACCGCCACCAGAGCGTCAACGTCAACCAGCAGAACCGCCTGCACCCGTACTACCTCGTCTACGTGTCGATGGACGGCCAGATCACCGTCAACCACATGGAGGTCAAGCGGCTCCTCGACCTCGCCCGGGCCGCCTGCCGCAACCGCGCCGAGCCCGAGAAGCCCGCCTGCGGCGTCTTCAACAGCGAGACCGACGACGGCCGGGACATGTCGAAGTACTCCGGCCTCCTCAGCCGCGCGATCCGCTCGATCGTGGACCTCAAGGAGGACAAAGACCTCGACAGCCTCTTCACCGGCAAAAAGACCACGGCGCTCACCACCCAGATCGCCGGGCTCGACGACTTCGAGCTGGTCGTCTTCATCGCGGTTGTGGAGACGCCGTGACCGCCGACCGTGCTTCGCCGCTCTTTGCCTACCCGCCCCAGGCCGCCTTCGAGAAGGTGCTGCCCAAGAACAAGATCTACGCGCACGCCAGGCCGCCCCGCCGCCTCCAGCAGCGGTTCACCGACGAGGTCTCCCAGATCGTCTGGCGGTACAAGCTCGCCCCCGAGACCATCCGCATCCCCGCCAAGGCGGGCATCGAGGAGATCCAGGTCTTCGGGGTCACCCTCAAAGCCGCCGCCGAGGAGCAATTCACCGAGGACGTGCTCCGCTGCATCGACAAGGCCATCGGATTCCCCATCCTCTTCGAGGTCGGGATCGCCGGTCGCGTTCGCGCCGTCGCGGCCTACAAACGGCCCAGCGAGGCCGACACCGCCAAGTGGGTCGTGGGGGACTACTTCATGTCCCCTTGGATCGCGTCGGGCACCCCTCGCTCGCCGCTGCCCGTTGCCCTCGATCTGGCCTCACTCTACGCCCAACTCCTCCGCCGCCTGATGCCCCGCCCGGCCCGCGACGGAGAGGCTCTCAAGGACCACGCCGAGCGGTTGGGCCGGATACGGTCACTCCAACGCGAGCGGGACAAGCTGGAGGCACGCCTGGCCCGCGAGAAACAGTTCAACCGCAAGGTCGAGCTCAACGCCCAAGCCCGCGCCCTCCGGGCCCAGATCGCCCAACTGACCGCCTGACCAACCAGAGAGCCCCCGATGAGCAAGCTGAAGATGCACACACCCGACCTCGTCGCCGACAACCTCGAATGGGTGGCCGCCCGATTCCCCGGGTGCATCACCGAGTCGAGGAACGAGAAGGGTGAGCTCGTGCGAGCGGTGGACTTCGACCTGCTGCGCCAGGAGCTCTCGACCGAGATCGTCGAGGGGCCGCAGGAGCGGTACCACCTCAACTGGCCGGGCAAGCGGGAGGCCCTGCTCGCGGCCAACGCCCCGATCGCCAAGACGCTCCGCCCGTGCCGGGAGGAGAGCGTTGACTTCGACACGACGCGAAACCTGTTCATCGAGGGGGACAACCTGGACGCGCTCAAGCTGCTCCAGGAGACCTACCTGAACAAGGTCAAGATGATCTACATCGATCCGCCGTACAACACGGGCAAGGATTTCATTTATGCCGATGACTTCGCCTGCAATGCCTCTGAGTACCTTCTCCGGGCGGAGCAGTTAGACGCTGAAGGCCGACGGCTCGTTGCGAACACCGAGTCCAACGGCCGCTTCCACTCCGACTGGCTCTCAATGGTGCTCCCTCGCCTCCGCCTGTCCCGCACGCTGCTCGCTGACGACGGCATCGTATTTGTCTCGATTGACGAACACGAACTCGACAACCTGATCAAGGTGGGGAGCGAGGTATTCGGCGATGCCAATTTCGTTGGAACGTTTGCCGTTCAATGCAATCCCCGCGGGCGTCACCTAGACCGATTCATCGCGACGACTCACGACTATGTTGTTGTGTTTGCACGGAATGCTCTCAATTCTGCTGCGATCTCGGGCTTAAGGAAATCGGGTCGTATGCTAGACGAGTACGGCCGCCAAGATGGCAGAGGAAAGTACAGGCTGCTGGGCTTGCGAAACAGGAATCAGGCATTCAATCCCGTCACGCGGCCGAATCGTTACTTTCCCTTGTACGTGAATCGCGCAGATGGATCGGTGTCTCTGCTGCGGTCTGCAACTCACCCCGATGAAGTGTGGCCGGATGCTCCTGACGGAACCAAGACCTGCTGGACATGGGGGAAGGACAAAGTGGAACGTGAAGGGGGCATGCTCGTTGCAGAGAAGTCTGGCTCTGAGTGGCGAATCTACCGAAAGGACTACCTCGAGGGAGAAGATGGTGAGGTCGCACTCACGATGCCGAAGTCGCTATGGCTAGACAAAGAGATGACGAATGACTACGGCAGAAGCCGTATCAAGTCCCTTTTCGGTGCGTCTGTGATGGACTTTCCCAAATCAGTCCAACTGCTTGAGCGCTTGGTGGAACTAGGGTGCGCCTCGGACGGATTGGTAGTCGACTTCTTTGCTGGGTCCGCCACTACTGCCGATGCGGTGATGTCCGTGAACGCACGGGATGGCGGACAGCGAAGGTTTCTCTTGGTGCAAGTGCCTGAAGAATGTCCCGAGGGGTCGAAAGCTCGTTCTGCGGGATTCACGACCATCGCTGAGTTGGCGAAGGAACGTATTCGGAGGGCTTCGAAGGCAATCGTCAAAGATGCGGGCCTCAGATCGCAGGCGTTCGATAGAGGCTTCCGCGTCCTGAAGATCGACTCATCAAACATGAAGGATGTGTACTACCGCCCGGACGAGGCGACGCCGGCCTTGCTCGGCGGGCACGTGGACAACATCAAGGACGACCGAACCGACGAGGATTTGCTCTTCCAGGTGCTGCTCGACTGGGGCGTGGACCTCTCGCTCCCGGTCGCCAAGGAGACGATCGGCGGCAAGACGGTCTACTTCGTGGACACCAACGCACTCGCGGCCAGCTTCGAGACCGGCCTCGACGAGGACTTCGTCAAAGCACTCGCCGCTCGCGAGCCGTTGAGGGTGGTGTTCCGCGACTCGGGGTACAACGCAGATGATGTGAAGATCAACGTCGATCAGATCTTCAAGCAGCTCTCCCCCGGCACCGAAGTCAAGACGCTCTGACAGCATCGCCAGCCCGCAGGACGCCCGCCATGACCATGAAGCTGAGATTCAAGAAACAGGCCTACCAGACCGCGGCGGTCGAGGCTGTGGTGGACTGCTTCGAGGGCCAGCCGCCCACCGCCCCCCTGAGCTACCGTATTGACCCTGGGCGGTCACTGCCGGGACAGCAGGAGGGCTTTGAGTTCGATGGGTTCAAGAACGCCCCCATCTCGAAGACGCTACCGCTCCTAGAGAACATCAGGAAGGTCCAGCGAAGGCAGAACCTGCCCGAGTCAAGCAAGCTGGAGAGCACCAAGGTCTGCCCGATCAACCTCGACATCGAGATGGAGACCGGCACCGGCAAGACCTACTGCTACATCAAGACGATGTTCGAGATGAACCGCAGGTTCGGGTGGAGCAAGTTCATCGTGGTGGTGCCGAGCATCGCCATCCGGGAGGGCGTCGCCAAGTCGTTCGAGATCACCGCGGAGCACTTCCTGGAAGAGTACCACAAGAAGGCCCGCGCGTTCATCTACAACAGCAAGCGCCTGCACGAGCTGGAGAGCTTCTCGTCGGACGCCGGCATCAATGCCATGATCATCAACGTGCAGGCGTTCAACGCCCGCGGCAAGGACGCCCGCCGCATCTACGAGGAGCTGGACGACTTCCAGTCGCGGCGGCCGATCGACGTGATCAAGGCCAACCGCCCGATCCTGATCCTCGATGAGCCCCAGAAGATGGAGGGCAAGAAGACCCTTGACTCCCTCAAGGAGTTCAACCCGCTGATGATCCTGCGATACTCCGCGACGCACAAGACCGACCACAACAAGGTCCACCGGCTCGACGCGGTCGATGCCTACAACCAGAAGCTTGTCAAGAAAATCGCCGTCCGCGGCATCTCGGTGAAGGGCCTGAGCGGGACCAGCGGCTACCTCTATCTGGAGTCGGTCATCATCTCGCCGGGCAAGCCGCCGGAGGCGAGGCTGGAGATCGAGGTCAAGCAGGGCAACGGGATCAAGCGCATCGTCAGGCGGGTGGGTCGAAGCGACAATCTGTACGACCTTTCGGGAGGGCTCGATCAGTACAAGGGTTTCGTGGTCGCGGACATCGACGCCCGGACCGACACGGTGAGCTTCACCAACGGGCACGAGCTGCAGGCCGGTGAAGCGACGGGTGATGTGAGCGAGGCAGTGCTCCGACGCATACAGATCCGCGAGGCGATCCAGGCCCATTTCCAGAAAGAGCAGCGGCTGTTCGAGCAGGGCATCAAGGTGCTGACCCTGTTCTTCATCGACGAGGTCGCCAAGTACCGGCGGTACGACGAGAGCGGCGAGCAACCCGGCGAGTACGCCACCATGTTCGAGGAGGAGTACCGCACTCATCTGGCCGAGGCGCTGACCCTCTACGACTCGGACTACTCGAAGTACCTCAAGGGGATCGACGCCTCCAAGACGCACAACGGCTACTTCTCGATCGACAAGAAGAAGGGGCGTCTGATCGACCCCAGCGTCGCCAAGCGCGGCGAGACCGCCGGAGAGAGTGACGACTCCGACGCCTACGACCTGATTCTCAAGGACAAGGAACGATTGCTCTCACTGGGCGAGCCGACCCGATTCATCTTCTCCCACTCGGCGCTCCGCGAGGGCTGGGACAACCCGAACGTGTTCGTGATCTGCACGCTCAAGCACAGCGACAGCACCGTCTCGCGGCGGCAGGAGGTCGGCCGGGGGATGCGGCTCTCGGTGTTCTCTGACGGCCCACGACGGGGCGAGCGTTCGGACGACCCGGCAACGGTACACGATGTCAACGTGCTGACGGTCGTGGCGAACGAGAGCTACAAGGACTTCGTTGCCGGGCTCCAGAAGGACATCAGCGAGACTCTCTCCGAGCGGCCGCGAGTGGCGGACGAGGCGTTCTTCACCGGGAAGCAGATCGCCACCGAGGAGGGCACCGTCACGGTCTCAGCCCCGATGGCAAAACAGATCTACAAGTACCTCGTGAAGAACGACTACGTCGAAGACACGACAGACCGAATCGCCCCGGCCTATCACCAGGCGAAGGAGCAGGGGACGCTCGCCGAGCTGCCCGAGGAGCTGAAGCCGCACGCGGCGGAGATCTACAAGCTCATCGACAGCGTCTTCAGCGAGGCCCAGATCCCCATGCCCGAGGACGGCCGGGCCGCGAAGACCAACCCGCTCAACCTGGCGAACTTCGAGCGGAAAGAGTTCAAGGAGCTGTGGGACCGAATCAACAAGAAGGCTGCGTATACGGTCCACTTCGATTCGGAGGAGCTGATCGGCAAGTGTGTCACTGCCTTGGACCGAGAGTTGAAGGTCTCGCCCTTGCAGTACACAATTCAGCGGGGTGAGCAGCGGGAAGAGGCCACGGTCGAGCAACTGCGGGCGGGGACCGCGTTCGATCTGGAAGAGACCGAAACCCGCTCGCATCGGGCCACGGCGCACTCGGCGGTCCGCTACGACCTGATCGGGAAACTCGCGGAGGGGACCGACCTCACCCGGCGGACCGTAGCTCGGATACTCACCGAGGTCCGCCCGGACACCTTCGCGCAGTACAGGACCAATCCGGAGGGCTTTATCGCCATGGCCGTCCGGTTGATGAACGAGCAGAAAGCCACCGTCATCGTCGAGCGGTTGTCGTATGACCCGATCCTGGGCGAGCACGACATCGACATCTTTACGCAGCAGAAACCGTCCGGAGCGTTCAGCAGCGCATTCAAGGCCGATCGACACGTCTATGAGTATGTGTTCACGGACTCCAAAACGGAGCGGAAGTTCGTCGAGGAGCTGGACACGAGCACCGAGGTGGTTGTCTACGCGAAGCTCCCCAGGGGATTCTTCATCCCGACGCCTGTCGGCAACTACAACCCGGACTGGGCCATCGCCTTCAAGCAGGGCAGCGTCCGCCATGTGTTCTTCGTCGCGGAGACCAAGGGGTCGATGTCGTCCATGGAACTGCGCGAGATTGAGAAGCGGAAGATCGAGTGTGCCCGAAAGTTCTTTGCGAACATCACGTCAGACCAGGTGCGGTACGAGGTCATTGACGGGTACGCCAAGCTCATGGATCTGGTAGTCTGAGGTCCGTCGGGAACGTCGAGCGCGGTGTGCACCGCGCTCGGCCGCGAAATCGCCCACAATCTTGGCAAAGCGCGGTGTGACTTGCAATCCGTAAACCCGCGTGGTATCGTGGTTTAGCGATCCGAGCCGGGGCCAGATGGCGTTCGGGACGAGAAGGTCGGAGGTTCGAATCCTCTCACCCCGATTTCCGTAAAGCCCGCGGCTGCGCCCCTGCGGGCTCAGCGTTCGACAGACCGGGCAGACCGGCGGGTCTTCGGACAACGCAACCCTCCGAACAACCAGTCCAGCCGCGACAGCGTCCTATGATCGGCGGATGACACGCCGTGCCGCCGTGATTGCTGCTGTCCGCACCCCAATCGGGCGATATGGCGGTGCGCTCGCGTCCGTTCGGCCCGACGATCTCGCGGCACACGTCATCCGGGCGGTCGTGCAGCGGACCGGCATCGAGCCTGCCGCGATCGACGACGTCTACTTCGGGGCTGCGAACCAGGCGGGTGAGGACAACCGGAACGTGGCCCGCATGGCGGCGCTGCTGGCCGGGCTGCCGGAGACCGTCCCCGGGGCGACCGTGAATCGGTTGTGCGCCTCGGGGCTCGAGGCGGTCAACGTCGCGGCCAGGATGATCGAGTCCGGGTGCGGGGACGTGTTCGTCGCCGGCGGGGTCGAGTCGATGAGCCGGGCCCCCTATGTGCTCAGCAAGGCCGACGCCGCGTTCGGGCGTGGGCAGGAGATGTTCGACACGTCCATCGGGTGGCGATTTGTGAACCCGAGGCTGGCAGAGATGCACCCGCCCTATCCCATGGGCGAGACGGCGGAGAACGTCGCGCGGAAGCACGGGATCAGCCGCGAGGTGCAGGACCGGTTCGCGCTCCGGAGCCAGCAGCGATGGGCCGCGGCTCACGAGGCCGGGAAGTTCGCCGACGAGCTCGTGAGCGTCGAGGTGCCGCAGCGCCGAGGCGATCCCGTGATCGTCGATACCGACGAACACCCGAGGCCGGGCACGACGCTCGAGCAACTCGCGACGCTGCGCCCGGCATTCGCCAAAGATGAGCTGGCAACCGTCACCGCGGGGAACTCCTCGGGGGTCAACGACGGGGCCGCGGCGTTGCTGCTGGTTGAGGCCGGCCGTGCCGCCGAGCTCGGGCTGAAGCCGCTGGCGCTGGTCGGCAAAAGCGCGGCCGCGGGGGTCGACCCGGCGTTCATGGGCCTCGGGCCGGTACCGGCGATCCGCATGGTGCTCAAGCGTGCCGGGCTCTCGCTAAACGATGTCGGCCGCATCGAGATCAACGAGGCGTTCGCGGCTCAGGCGGTCGCGTGCCAGCGGGAGCTGGGCATCGACGACGACCGGCTGAACGTGAACGGTGGGGCCATCGCGATCGGCCACCCGCTGGGGTGCAGCGGGGCGCGTCTCGCGGCCACGCTCGTGCACGAGATGCGCAGGGCTGGGACAGACCGGGGCGTCGCGTCTCTGTGCGTGGGGGTTGGCCAGGGGCTGGCCACGGTGTTTGAGCTGGCCTGACCCGGGAGTCGATCGGGCGCGGACGTCAGTCCATCGACGCGGTCTTTGCCAGGCCCGTCTTCATGGCGCCGACGAGGGCGTCGATCTCGACCTCGGTCATGGGCGTCGAGAGCGCGGCCGTGCAGGTGTTGATCATGATGAAGCCCGCGTCGAAGAGGTGATCAAGCAGCACCTTGAGGCGTCGGTTCTCGGCCTCGGTGGCGTAGGCCTCCCGGAAGTTGCGGGGGGGCTCGGGCTTCATGTGGACACGGAACATGGAGCCGCCGCCGGTCACGCATGCGCGCGCGCCGGTCGACGTGATGGCTTCGTTGATGCCGTGCATGGCGCGGACGGCGAGCGCGTTGAGACGGGCGACGGCGTGTTCGTCGAAGAGCCGCATCGCGGCGAGCCCGGCGGTGGTGCTCATCGGGTTGGCGGAGAAGGTGCCGGAGTGCGGGAAGAGGTAGTGGTCGCCCCGCGGGTTCATCACGTCCATCACCTCGGCCCGGCCGGCGACAGCACCGACAGGGAAGCCGCCGCCGATCATCTTGCCGAGGGCGGTCAGGTCGGGAGAGACTCCCGCGTGTGTCTGGAGGCCCCCGAACGCCGAGCGGAACGTGATGACCTCGTCGAGGACGAGCAACGCGCCGTTGCGTGTGGCCCAGTCTCGGAGCGCGTGCACGAACTCGGGGCTCGCCGGGGTCAGACCGACCCGGTGCGGCATGAGATCGATCAGCACGCACGCCAGGTCGTCGGCGTGTTCTTCGAGGATGGCGACGGCCCGCTCGGCGTCGTTGAACGGGATGATGACCACGTCGTCGAGCGCGGACCGCGGCGTGCCGTGCACGAGCGGCACACTGCGCGGGCGGGAGGCATCGCCCCAGGTCTCGGGGACGGGTGCCTGGCTGATCTCGGCGTAGTCGTATCCCCCGTGGTACGCGCCCTCGATCTTGGCGACCTTCGGCCTGCCGGTGAAGGCGCGGGCGGCCTTGAGCGCGACCATCAGCGCTTCGGTCCCGGAGTTGACAAAGCGCAGCTTCTCGAACGCGGGGCACCGAGAGCAGAGGTGCTCGGCGTAGAGGACCTCGGTCTCGGTCGCCATCATGAACGCGGTGCCCCTGCCGAGCTGTTCGCCGACGGCGCGGGTGACCTCCGGGGGCGCGTGGCCGTGGATGAGCGAGCACATGTTGTTGGAGAAGTCGATGAACTCGTTGCCCTCGAGGTCGAACACGCGGCAGCCCACGCCGCGGTCGGCGTAGGCGGGGTGCGGCGAGCGGAGGACGGTGTTCCGGCTGACCCCGCCGGGCAGCACGCGCTGGGCCCGTTCGAAGAGTTCGGAACTGCGCGTCGTGCCGGGAAGGTCGGTGTGTGTGGTCATGTCAGTTCGTCACAGAGGGCTCTGACGCGGCGAGCAGTGGGGCGCCGGTGCGGGCCCGGACATAGTCAAAGTCCACGCCCGGGCTCAGCTCGACGAGCCGGAACCCCTCGGGCGTGATGTCGATCACGGCGAGATCGGTGTAGACGCGGTTCACAACGCCGGCACCCGTGAGCGGATAGGTGCAGGATTCAACGAGCTTCGGCTCGCCCTGCCTCGTGCAGTGCTGCGTGATGACGTAGATGGCCTTCACGCCGGCAACGAGATCCATCGCGCCGCCCACGGCGGGGATGGCGTCCGGCTCGCCGGTTGACCAGTTCGCGAGGTCGCCGTTCTGGGCGACCTGCAGCGCGCCGAGGACGCAGAGGTCCAGGTGCCCGCCGCGGATCATCGCGAAGCTGTCGGATTGGTGAAAGAACGAGGCCCCCGGGATGGCCGTCACGTGCCGCTTCCCGGCGTTGATCAGCTCCGGGTCGCCTGCGCCTTCTTCCGGCGAAGGGCCCATGCCGAGCAGGCCGTTCTCGGTGTGGTAGATCAGCTCGCGTCCCTCGGGCACGAAGCGGGCGACCAGCTCGGGGATACCGATGCCCAGATTGACGTAGGAGCCATCGGCGATGTCCTGTGCGACGCGCCGGGCCATCTCCTCGCGGGTCCGGCCGAGGACGGGTGGTGTCTCGCTCATGGGTAGGTTGCCCCCGCTGCGACCAGCGCGGATTCGTGGGCGGGTGAGGCAACTTCGACGACGCGGTCGACGAAGATGCCCGGTGTCACCACGGTCTCCGGATCGATGGAGCCCGGCTCGACAAGTTCTTCGACCTGAACCACGGTGACCTTGCCGGCCATCGCCATGATCGGCGCGAAGTTGCGGGCGGTCTTGTTGTAGACAACATTGCCGTGGCTGTCGGCGCGTTTGCCCTTGATGATCGTGAAATCTGCGCGGAGGCCGTGCTCGAGCACGTACCGCCTGCCGTCGAATTCGCGTTGCTCCTTGCCCTCACCCAGCGGCGTGCCGACGGCGGTGGGGGTGTAGAACGCCGGGATGCCCGCGCCGCCGGCGCGGATGCGTTCGGCGAGCGTGCCCTGGGGCACGAGCTCAAGCTCGGTGCGACCACTCCGATAGAGCTCCGGGAACACCGTCGAGTTGGCGGTGCGGGGGAAAGAGCAGATGACCTTCGCCACCCGGCCGGCCTTCAGGAGGGCCGCCAGGCCCACCTCACCGCTCCCGCAGTTGTTGCTGACGATCGTCAGATCGGTAGCGCCCTGGTCGATGAGCGCATGGATGAGCTCGATCGGGCTGCCGGCCTCGCCGAAGCCTCCGACCATCACCGTGGCCCCGTCGTGAACGTCCTCGAGGGCCTCGAACGGGCTTCGTGCCCGCTTGTCGATCATCGGCACATCCCGCCGGTCTGCGGCATGGAGGAGGGGCCGGGCGCTGCGCCCGGCGCCTTGACGCGGGTGTAGTCAAAGAGCCCCGCCTCGTCGAAGAGGACCCGGTCCTCGTAGTCGTCGAACCAGAGCGCGTTGGGATTGCGGCCGACAATGCAGACCTTGCCGCGATCAGGGGCCGAGGCTGCGTTGCGGAGAAGCTTGAAGATCACCACGCCGTTCTCGGAGCCCTTGAGACCCGGGATGGGCTTGTTGGTGACCGCGTTGACCTCGGTCTTGCCCTTGTAGTGCGTGATGGAGAGACGGGCGTGGGCCTCGATGCCGGAGAGGCCGCGCTGCGAGGTGTTGAGGATGTTCCACGCGGACTCGATGGGGATGTTGAAGGCCTTGTAGGCGACGATGTCGCGGCCGCAGAAGAAGTAGTGGTTCTCGCCGCCGGCCCGCTTGAACTCGCGTTGGAGGATGCGGAGTGCGTCCGGATCGTCGTTGATCCCCCTGATGATCGGCGCCTGGTTCTCGACGGTGAGCCAGCCGCGGGAGGTCAACCCGCGCATCGCCTCACCCGTCGCCGGGACCCACTGCTTGAACCCCTGGCTGTCTTCGACGAAGTTCCCCTCGTCGTCCTTCTGGAGGAACTCGTCGGGGTGCTCGAAGTGGAGCATGAAGTGCATGCCCACCTGCGGGTAGGCCTCGTGGAATCGGTCGAGCATCCCGAGGAAGGTGTGGTCAAACCGCTGGGGATAGAACGCCATCTCCTTCGTGCCGACGCGGATGGACTCCACGTCCGCCTCGGCAAGGGCGGCGAACCACGCGGCGAGCTTGGAGTTGTTCAGCACCATCGGATCGCCGCCGGAGAGCAGGATCTCGCGGAGCTTCTCGCGGCCGGTTTCCGGATGAACACCACCGTTGGCCGCGACAATCTCGTTGTGGGCCTTGATGTACGGGATGATCTCGGAGATCTTGGCCAGGCCCTTCTTCTTGACGGTGCCGTCCTGCCGGGTGATCTCCTTGCGGGCGATCAACTCCTCGCGGTAGCAGAAGCGGCAATGGGCAGAGCAGGTCGAGACGACGTACATCAGGCCCATCTCGTACTTGTGAAGCAGGCCCTCGACGGGGCTGTAGTCCATCTGGTTGCCGGGGTCCTCCGAGCCCTGGAGGTTCTCGGTCTCGTCCGGGCTGGCCTTGACGATGCGCTGGATGGCGGCGCTCTTCCGCGCAAGGTCGTAGTAGTGGCGGGTGATCTTCACCGGCATGCGGGACTCAACGTCCCGCTCTGTGCCTTTGAGCACACGGAGGCTGGTGACCTCGTTCTCGGTGTAGAAGCTCAGCATGTCCTCGGGGGCCTTGTTGCTGAAGAACGGGGCCAGACCGTTGATGATCTC
This sequence comes from Phycisphaerales bacterium JB054, assembly GCA_043100935.1. Taxonomy (GTDB): domain Bacteria; phylum Planctomycetota; class Phycisphaerae; order Phycisphaerales; family UBA1924; genus PNC22. Next base: position 11,236 of record JBICHP010000005.1, on the reverse strand, counting down.
GCGCTGGTACTTCGTCTCTTCGACCGCGCCGAGGAAGGCCTGTTCGCGATCGTTCGGGGCGTACTCGTGCTGCTGCTGGATCATGAAGCACTCCGGGATGGGGTCTGGGTCGGCTGGCTCGAGACTGAAACGTATTGTACACTATACTGCGTTGTCTGCAACAGAATGACCATGGCGAGGATGCACAATGTCGGTCCAGGATCTCATCGCGGGCGTCGGAGACCGACTTACCCCGACCGAACGCCGAATCGCCGAGGTGGTGTCCGCCGACGCGACACTTCTGGCCTTCGGGACGGTCTCCGACCTCGCCGAGCGGGCCGGGACCAGCCGTCCCTCCATCGTCCGATTCGCGGCCAAACTTGGGTTCTCCGGGTATTCCGAGCTCCAGGCGTGGGTCCGCGAGGGGGTCTCACGCCAGCTCTCGAGCCCCAGTGCCCGGATCCGTCGGCTCGGCGGCGGCGGCTCTGCGGATATCCGGAGCGGAATCGCCGACGCCGTGCAGCGCGTCTTCGATGCGCTGGACGCCGAGCGACTCGCGGCTCTTGCCGCGCCCCTGGTGGCTGCACGCCGGGTCTGGGTGCTCTCCGGCGAGACGTCGATGGCCGGGGCGAGGGTGCTGCAGAGCGGCCTCTCGATGGTCCGCTCGGACGTGCATCTGGTGCACGAGCACTCGGTCGGGCGCGACCTGTGCAGCGCAGCGCCGGGCGATGTGGCGGTGGTGTTCGACTTTGCCAGATACCGCCGCAGTTCCGTCACCGCCGCGCGCGCGCTCGCGGACCTGGGGGTGACGATCGTGGCTATGACAGACGGCCCGCTGTCTCCGCTCGCCTCGATCACGCACCTGTGGTGCGAGCTGCGTGTGCCGGCGGTCGGCCCGTTCGACAGCTCGGTCCCGGCGGTCACGGCTGCGGAGCTGCTGATCGCGCAGGTCGTCAATGACCTCGGCGACCGCGCGCGCGACCGAATCGATCAGCTCGAAGCACTCTGGCGGGCGACCGGGACGTTCGTGGATGACGCGGCTCGCCCGCCGCTGGGCAGGCGGGAGTAGGCCCCGCCGATGGCCCGCGTCGCGCGCGGGCTCGGGACCCCGCCGACCCGGATCGGGTCGTGCGGACTTTCAGGAGAAAGATGTCCGCCAAAGCCGGAGAACCCGGCCCGGCGGCGTACGATTCGGCCGGTGTAACGCGGGCCGGGCGCGGCCTCCGGGGTGCGGTCTCCCGTCCGTTCGCCACGCTGCGGCGTGGTCTGAGCAGGGCGGGGCAGAGCGGGAGCAACGAGTGAGGCCAGGATCGAGGTGCAACACACTGCCCGCAGCGTGCGTCCTGGCCGTGCTGACCGGGTGCACGGTCGGGCCTGAGTATGTCCCGCCGACGCCGGTTGTTGATTCGGAATGGAACGCCGAGCTGCCACCGGGGCTCCAGCGGGACGGGGCGACGCTCGGTGCGTGGTGGTCGGGCTTCAACGATCCGGAGCTCTCGGCGTTGGTCGATCGGGCGTTGGCGGGGAATCTCAGTCTCCGCCAGGCCGCGGCACGGGTTCTGGAGGCCCGAGCCCAGCGTTCGATCGCCAGTTCGGGGCAGTTCCCGACGCTCACCGCCACCGGGTACGCGATCCGCGGGGAGACCAGCGACAATTCGATCACGGGCCGGCTGACGGACAACTTCTACGCCGCGGGTTTCGACGCGGGCTGGGAACTCGATCTGTTCGGGGGCATCCGCCGGCAGATCGAGGCCGGCGATGCCGCGGTGGACGCGTCGGAGGAGGGCTACCGCGACGCGCTGGTCACACTGGTCGCGGAGGTCGCGCTCAACTATGTCGAGGTCCGCTCGTTCCAGGAGCGGCTGGCGATCCTCGCGGCGAACGAGGAGTCGCAGCAGAAGACGCTCGAGTTGGTGCGGGCCAGCGTCGAGGCCGGCGAGGTCTCGCGGCTGGACCTCGAGCAGTCGACCACCAACCTCGAGCTGACCCGGTCGCAGATCCCCGCGATCGAGGCGTCGCTGGAACACTCGATGAACCGACTGGCGGTGCTCTTGGGCGAACGCCCCGGGACGCTGAGCGAAGAACTCGCGACGCGGCGGCCGATCCCGGTCGCGCCGGCGTCAATCGCGGTGGGGGTGCCCGCGGAGGCGATGCGCCGGCGACCGGACGTCCGCCGCGCGGAACGCGAGCTTGCGGCACAGACCGCGAAGGTGGGCGTGGCGACCGCCGATCTCTACCCGAGATTCAGGCTGCTCGGGGCGATCGGTCTGGAGTCCATGGGGTCGGCGAGCTTTCTGTCGGGTTCGAGCTCGGTCTTTGGCATCGGGCCCTCGATGCAGTGGAACGTCTTCGACGCGGGGCGGGTGCGTTCGAACATCGAGGTGCAGACCTCCCGTCAGGAGCAGGCGTTGCTGGCCTACGAGAGCGCGGTCCTCGTGGCGCTCGGCGAGGTCGAGAACGCGATCGTGGCGTTCGGCAAGGAGCGGATCCGCTACGAGGCGCTCACGCTCGCGGAGGAGTCGGCGACCCGGACACTCGCGATCGCCCGTGACCGGTACGACATGGGGGTTGTGAGCTTTATCAGTGTCCTGGACGCCGAGCGTTCGCTCCTGAGCGTGCAGGACCAGTTGTCGGTGAGCGGTGCGCGGATCACGTCCTTCGCCATCATGCTGTACAAGGCGCTCGGGGGTGGCTGGTCGGCGCTCGCGCCCGAGAGCTCCACGCCGGGATCAGCACCGGAGACGGCGGTGCCGGAGGGCACAAAGGAATGAAACAGGCACGCGCATGGCTGATTCTGGTGGCGGTGGTTCTGGCTCTCGGGCTCGTGCTCGGGTGGCAGTGGTGGCAGAAGGAGCAGGCCGCACTCCCCGAGGGGATCGTCTCGGGCAACGGGCGGATCGAGGCTGTTCAGGTCCATGTGGCGACGAAGTACGCCGGGAGGGTCGAGTCGATCCTGGCCGAAGAGGGCGACATGGTCGAGCGGGGCGCGGTCCTCGCCACGATGGACACGACGGAGTTTGACGCCATGCTCGCTGAGGCCAACGCCCGCCTCGCCCAGGCCGAGGAGTCCGCGGTGGAGGCGTCGGCGGGGATCGTGCAGCAGCAGAGCGCACTGACCCTGGCCGAGCAGGATCTGGCGCGAATGCTGCCGCTGGCAGAGCGAGGTTCGGCCTCGCAGCGGCAGGCCGACGAGGCCCAGAGCGCCCGGGATTCTGCGCAGGCGGCGCTCGAGGTGGCCCGCGCCCGCGCTCGCACGGCCGAGAAAGCGATCGACGCGGCCCGCGCGTCGGTGCAACGGGTCCAGGTCCAACTCGACGAGTGCTCGTTGTACGCCTCGGTGAGTGGCCGGGTGCTGTACCGGCTCGCCGAGCCGGGCGAGATGCTCGCGGCCGGCGGCCGGGTGCTGACGCTTCTCGACCTGGACGAGGTCTACATGGAGATCTTCGTCCCCGCGCAGTACGCGACCCGGCTGGCGATCGGCGCCGAGGCGCGGATCATCATCGACGCTCTGCCGGAGTACGTGATCCCCGCCGAGGTCAGCTTCGTTGCGCCGGAGGCGCAGTTCACGCCCAAGCAGGTCGAGACGCACAGCGAGCGTGACAAGCTCATCTTCCGCGTGAAGGTGCGGATCGCGCCCGAGATCGTCGCGGCGCACGTGGCGTCGGTGAAGACGGGGGTCCGCGGGGTCGCGTTTGTCCGTGTCGATGACGACGCGGTCTGGCCGGATCACCTCTCGCCCCGTCTGCCCAAAGGCAACTAGGTGGAAAGTGCACCGGGAACCAACGCGGTCGTGTCCGTCGCGGGGGTCACCCACCGCTACGGCGCGGTCACCGCGCTCGACGATGTCACCCTGTCTGTGCCCGCCGGGTGCATGGCCGGCCTGATCGGCCCCGACGGTGTCGGCAAGTCCACGCTGTTGTCGCTTCTCGCCGGGGTGCGGCGGATCCAGACCGGCAGCGTGCACACACTCGACGGGGACATGCGCAGCGCTCGGCACCGCCAGCGGTGCTTCTCCCGCATCGCCTACATGCCCCAGGGCCTCGGACGCAACCTCTACCCGACACTCAGCGTCTTTGAGAACCTCGACTTCATCGGCCGCCTGTTCGGGCTCAACAGGCAGATCCGGTCCGAGCGGATCAAGGATCTGCTCACCAGCGTCGGGCTGGAGCGGTTCTACGCACGGCCCGCTGGCAAGCTCTCGGGCGGCATGAAGCAGAAGCTCTCGCTGTGCAGTGCGCTCCTTCACGATCCCGACCTGCTCGTCCTCGACGAGCCGACGACCGGGGTCGATCCGCTGTCACGTCGGCAGTTCTGGGAGCTGATCGAGCGTGTTCGTGCCCGGCGAGAGGGCATGAGCGTGATCGTCGCCACGGCCTACATGGAGGAGGCCGAGCGGTTCGACTGGCTCGCGGGCATGAACGCGGGCCGCGTGATTGCGACCGGCACACCAGCCCGGTTCAAGGAAGAGACCGGGGCGGACGACCTCGAGTCGGCGTTCGTGGCGATGCTGCCGGAGGAGGTGCGGGGTTCGCATCGAGGGGTGCAGATCCCGGCGCGGGAGAGTCGGCCCGGACCGCCGGCGATCGAGTCGCAGGGGCTGACCAAGCGGTTCGGGACGTTCGTCGCCGTCGATCGCGTGAGCTTCCGCATCGAGAGGGGCGAGATCTTCGGGTTTCTCGGCTCCAACGGGTGCGGCAAGTCCACGACGATGAAGATGCTCACGGGCCTCCTGCCCGCCTCGGAGGGCAGCGCGACGCTCCTCGGGGAGCCCGTCGACAGGACCGGGACCGGGTCCCGCTCCCGCGTCGGGTACATGTCGCAGTCCTTCTCGCTCTACAGCGAGCTGACGGTGCGGCAGAATCTCACGCTGCACGCTCGCCTGTTCGACATCCCGGTCGAGAGTCGGGAGGCCCGGGTCGAGGAGATGCTTGATCGGTTCGGCCTCCGCGAGGCCGCCGGCGAGCGTCCCGACGGGATGCCGCTGGGCATGCGTCAACGCCTCCAACTCGCGGTCGCGGTCCAGCACAGGCCGGAGGTGTTGATCCTCGACGAGCCGACCTCCGGCGTGGATCCGATCGCCAGGGACGAGTTCTGGCAGTACCTGATCGATCTGTCCCGGGACGAGGGGGTGACCATCTTCCTCTCGACGCACTTCATGAACGAGGCGGCCCGGTGCGACCGCATCTCGCTGATGCACGCGGGGAAGGTGCTCGCGGTCGACACGCCGCAGGGGATCCTGGACTCCAGGCACGCGGCCACGCTCGAGGAGGCGTTCGTCGCCTATCTGCAAGAGGCGCACGGACCGACCGAGGACGCCCCGGGCGCGAGCGTTCCGGAGACCGGGGCCGTCGACACCGCCGCCCGGAGCCTTCCGGCTCGGCGAGCTTCCGCGCGGTCCCCGTTCGACGTCGGGCGGCTCTGGGCGTACGCCAGACGCGAGGGCGTAGAGATCGTCCGCGACCGTCTGCGGCTGGCGTTTGCGATCCTCGGCCCCCTGATCCTCATGCTGACGTTCGGCTACGGGATCTCGTTTGATGTGGAGAACCTGCGGTACGCGGTGCTCGATCAGGACCAGACCCCCGAGAGCCGCGAGCTGCTGCAGAGCTTCGAGGGCTCGAGGTACTTCGATCGCGCCGCCGACATCACGGACCCCGGCCAGATCGATACCCGTCTCAAGAGCGGCGAGCTGATGCTCGCGTTGGAGATCCCGCCGGGGTTTGGCGGTGATCTCCTCGGCGGCAACACGCCGGAGATCGGGGTGTGGCTCGACGGGGCGATGCCCTTCCGGGCCGAGACCGCTCGCGGCTACGTCAGCGGGCTTGCGACCGCCTACCTCGCCAATCGTGCGAGGGAGGCCTACGGCGAAACGACGTCGGTCCTGCCCGTCGAGATCGAGTCGCGCTTCCGGTACAACCAGGCGTTCAAGAGCATCTACACGATCGTCCCGGGCGTGATGATGCTGGTGCTGATCCTCATCCCGGCGATGATGACGGCGGTGGGGGTTGTGCACGAGAAAGAGACCGGTTCGATCGCCAACTTCCGCTCTTCGCCGGTCACCAGCTTCGAGTTCCTCGTGGGCAAGCAGATGCCCTACATCGCGATCGGTCTGCTGAGTTTCCTCACGCTCGCGGGGGTGTCGTGGCTGATCTTCGGGGTCCCGATCAGGGGCTCGGTCCCGGCGCTGGCGACCGGGGTGCTCCTCTACGTGATGGCGGCGACGGGGTTCGGCTTGGTCGTGTCGACCTGCACCCGGACGCAGGTGGCGGCCACCTTTGCGACGTCGATCATCACGATCATTCCCTCTGTCAACTTCTCCGGGCTGCTGGTCCCGGTCTCCTCGCTGTCCGAGGCCGGCCGGGCGGTGGGGCTCGCGTTCCCGGCGGCATGGTTCCAGCAGGTGTGTATCGGCACAGTGACCAAGGGCCTGGGCTTTGCCGAGCTGTGGCACAACCATCTGGTGATCGCGGTCTTCGCCGTTGTGTTCATGGGCACCGCGACCATCGTGCTGAGAAAGCAGGAGGCCTGACATGCTCGGGCACGTCCAGAAGATCTTCTGGCTCAGCATCAAGGAACTGCGGAGCATCCGCGCCGACCCCATCGTGATGGTGTTGATCGTCTACACCTTCAGCATCGCGATCTACACGGTCGCGACGGGGGCGAAGCTGGAGGTCGAGCACGCCTCGGTCGGGATTGTTGACAACGACCAGTCGCAGCTCTCCCGGCAGATCCAGGCCGCGATCGCCGAGCCGTACTTCAAACCCCCGCGAGAGCTGAGCATCACCGAGGTTGACGCGGCGATGGATCTGAACCGGTTCGTGTTCGTGGTGGAGCTCCCCGCGGGGCTCGAGGCGGACGTGCTCGCCGGGCGCCAGCCGCGGGTCCAGATCGGGGTGGACGCGACGGCGATGGCCCACGCCGGCAACGGGGCGATCTATCTGCAGAGCATCATCAACGCCGAGGTGCTCCGGTTCGTCGGGCGGGGGGCGGCGTCGACCGAGCAGCCAATCGACCTGGTCGTGCGTTCGAGATTCAACCCGAACCTCAAGTCGATCTGGTTCAACTCGGTGATGCAGATCATCAACAACATCACCATCCTCTCGGTGATCCTGACCGGCGCGGCGATGATACGGGAGCGTGAGCACGGTACGGTCGAGCACCTCCTCGTCATGCCGGTGACGTCGACGGACATCATGTTCTCCAAGATCGCGGCCAACGGTCTTGTCATCCTGCTCGCCGCGATGATCTCGCTGAACGTGGTGGTCGAGGGGTTCCTGGAGGTCCCGGTCGCGGGCTCGCTGATGCTGTTTCTCGCGGGCGCTGCGCTCTACCAGTTCTCGGTGACGGCGTTGGGGCTGCTCATCGCGACGTTCACCACGTCGATGCCGCAGTTCGGCCTGGTCGCGCTGCCCGTGCTGGTGACCATGAACCTGCTCTCGGGCTCGACCACGCCGATCGAGACGATGCCCGAGTGGCTGCAGCAGGCGATGCTGGTCTCCCCCTCCACGCACTTTGTCGGCTTTGCGCAGGCGGTCCTGTACCGGGGGGCGGGCCTGTCGATCGTGTGGCCGCAGATCCTGTCGTTGGCGGCGATCGGTGCGGTGTTCTTCGGCGTCTCGCTCATGCGGTTCCGCAAGGCTATCGGTTCGATGCACTAGCGCGACGGCCGGCGCGGCCGCCGGGTCGTGTCGCGGCCTTGCTGGCATGGTCCGGGGCCGGGGCCGGGGTCAGGCCCGGTGCGGCGCGGCGATCGTCTGCCCCGCGATATCACTCCGGACCTGCATCCCCTCGAAGCGGATACGCCGCACCGCCTCGTATGCGCGATCCCTGGCGCTGGCGAGCGTGTCGCCGAGGGCGACCACGTTCAGCACGCGGCCGCCGGCGGTCACGATCTCCCCGTCGGCGTTGCGCGCCGTGCCCGCGTGGAACACCGTGACGTCGTCCATCGCCTCGGCCTCGTCGATCCCGTGGATCGGGGTGCCCTTGCGGGGCTTGGCGGGGTACCCATCGCTGGCGAGCACGATGCAGACCGCCGGCCGCGGGTCCCACTCCACGTCGACCTTGTCGAGCGTGCGGGTGCACGCGGCGAGCATGAGCTCGATCGCGTCGGAGCGGAGCCGCACCATGAGCGCCTGGCACTCGGGGTCGCCGAACCGGACGTTGAACTCCAGCACCTTCGGCCCCGCGTGGGTGAGCATGAGCCCCGCGTAGAGGACGCCCCGGTAGTCGATCCCGTCGCGCTTGAGCGCGTCGACCGTGGGGACCAAGACCTCGCGTTCGATGCGGGCCATAGTGGCCTCGTCGATCGCGTCGGAGGGGCAATAGGCGCCCATGCCGCCGGTGTTGGGGCCGCGGTCGTCGTCGAGCAGGCGCTTGTGGTCCTGGCAGGGGGGCAGGACGAGGATCGAGCGGCCGTCGGTGATCGCGAGCACGGAGACCTCGCGTCCCTGCAGCCGCTCTTCGACGATGACTTTCTTCCCGGCATCCCCGAACGCGCGCTCATCCATGATCAGCCGGATCGCGTCGCTGGCCTCCTTGGTCGATTCGGGCACGAAGACGCCCTTGCCGGCCGCGAGCCCCGAGGCCTTGATGACCGGCGGCTCGGTCCGGCTCATGACGTAGCGGAGCGCGGTTCCGGAATCCGTAAACTCGCGTCCCTCGGCGGTGGGGACGGAGGCCTCGCGGAGGAGCGTCTTGCACCAGGCCTTGTCGGATTCGAGCATCGCCCCGGCCTGGCGCGGGCCGAAGACCAGACGCTCCGGCGACGCCAGCTTGTCGGCGTAGCCCTCGGCCAGGGGCCCCTCCGGCCCGATCACGACGAGCCCGATGCGTTCCCGATCGCAGAGCTGCTCGAGGCGGTACATCGCCGAGGCCGACACCGGCACGTCCACCGGCGTGCCGAGGGCGGCCAGGCCGGGGTTCTCGGGGTGCGTCACCCACAGCTTGCCGAGCCGGGGCGAGCGGCAGATCGCCGCGGCAAGCGCGTGCTCCCGCCCGCCGCCGCCGATGAGTAGGACGTTGATCGGGGCCGGATCGGAGGCGTGGTTGTTCGGCTGGGCCGCGTCGGTCGTGGTCATGCCGGATCGTACCCGTCGCACCCGCAGGGGTAGCGAGCGGCGGGCGATGATCGCAGCGATCCGACCGGCAGGGGAGCGTCACGCCCCGATATCTGGCCGCGACGGCTTGGATTCGACCGAGAGTGGTGCCTATGCTCCTTTCCTGATTGCGGGGTAGAGCAGTCTGGTAGCTCGTCGGGCTCATAACCCGGAGGTCGCAGGTTCAAATCCTGTCCCCGCTATTCGTCGGCCGGTTGCAATCGCGACTGGCCCCGCCGTTCACGATGAACGCCGCCGAGAGACTTCGGCGGCGTTCTCGCTTTCTGGCGGGCGTTTCGCTGGGCTGGCCGCGCGGCGGGGGTCTCTCGGAGGCTCCTGGTCATCACCGGCCGGGCGGCGACGGAGCGTCCCGGACCCCCGATTCGGGCCGAAGTCTCTGAGTCTCTCTCCAAGGCGCGCGCCCGGGTTATAGCGCGGTCACACCCGCCCGAGCGTGCGCAACGGTGGGGTCACGACCGCGACCCGATCGCAACGGTGTTCGATGGGTCGAGCGGCAGACGGGCTCGTCCGCACGCTCCTTGGGGCGTGCAAGGTCATCGCGCGAGCGGCTCAGCCGGCTGGGCCGTGCCGCGGCGTCGGGAACGCAGGTCAACGTCTCAGGGCGATCGGATTGGGCACAGCGCCATCGCGGCCTGTCACGACCGGGCGCGGATCTCTCGCCTCCGCCGTCGCTGCTCGCGCCAGTCGGCGCAGGCGGCGACCTCGCGGAGCATGTGCTCGTGGACGGGGTCGCGGCCCTCGGTGACCGGCGGCAGGAAAAGGATCTCCTCCTGGATGTCGGGCGCGAGGTGCAGGAGGTTCATGATCTGGGTCATCCGCGGCTGGGTGACTCGGGCGAGGCGGGCCAGCTCGCTCTGGCTGGCGACGCGGCCGTCGCGGAGGAGCCGGTCGAAGCGGATCGCCAGGGCCATCAGGCGGGCGACGCGCGGGACGCGGCCGACGGCTGGCTCGGCGGAGGATGGCGCGTCGGGCGTCGTCACGGCGCACTTGCGGCGGCTGCGCGTGGTGAAGCGGATGGGTCGGACGACGGTGGTCATGCGGCGTCCTCCAGGCGGCGGTCGATGAGGGCGCGGATGCTGGTCGGCCGGAACGTCACGGCGACGCTCTCGCCGTCGTACTCGACGGACGCGACCAGGAGGCGGACCAGCCGCTGCTGCTCGCGCGGGGAGAGGCCCTGCCACAGTGCGTCGAAGTCGGCGAAGGCGGCCTCGGCCTCGGCGCGGGTGATGGACTCGCGCTCGAGCTCGGCGATGCGGGCCGCGAGTTCCTGCAGCCGGCGCTCGGCCCCGGCGATCCGCTCGTGCAGCTCGGCGGTGCGTGGGGTGTCGCTGCCCGCGAGCCGGCGCAGCTCCCGGTGGTGGCGGTCGATCTCGGCGCGGAGCCCGTCGCGCTCTTCGATGAGGGCGTCGAGCTCGGCCCGGACCGCCGACTGGGCCTCGGCCAGCACCCGCCCGAGGAGGGCCTTGTCGCCCGCGAGACGGCGGACCTCGTCCACGACGACGCGCTCGATCTCGCCCGCGGGGAGCGTGGCCGAGGGGCAGGCGGCGCTGCCGCTCTTGATGGCGCGGACGCAGCGGTAGTAGCGGTGCGCCCGGCCCTTGCGGCTGCTGGTGAAGGTGTGCGTCATGGCGCACTCGCAGCGCTTGCAGCGGAGCAGGCCGCGGAGGAGGGCGCCGTGCTTGTTGCGGGCCTCGGCACCGCCGCCGCGGCCGTGGGCGCGGAGCTGGGCCTGCACGGCGTCGAAGAGCGGGGGCTCGACGATCGCCTCGTGCTCCCCGTCGTAGAGCTCGCCCTTGTGGGCCACCTTGCCGGCGTAGACCGGGTTGGTCAGGAGCACATGGAGGGTGGCCTTGTCGAACGGCCGCCCGCCGAGCGCCTTGCCCTTCTCCGTCACGCGCTTCTTGTTGACCCAGCCGCGGCGGGCGAGCTCGTTCACCACCGGGAGCAGCGAGCCCTTGTCGAGGTACATGCGGAAGATCTCGCGGACCCGCGCCGCCTCGGCCGCGTTGACCACGAGGCGGGGGCTCGGGCCGCTCCGGTCCACGTCGTAGCCGAGGACGGGCACGCCGCCGGCCCACTTGCCGCGGCGCTTCTGGGCGGCGATCTTGTCGCGGATGCGCTCGCCGATGATCTCGCGCTCGAAC
>JBICHP010000004.1:0-168443 GCA_043100935.1 Phycisphaerales bacterium JB054 | reverse complement strand
AGGGGGGCGGGCTTTCCAGCCCGCCATGCGCACACACAGGCGGGCTGGAAAGCCCGCCCCCCGGTCTTGTGGGTCACGGATGCGGTCGTGGGGGTGTGGAATGGCGCGACGGCACCGCCGAGGCGACGGGGCTCGACGACGCGAGTGTTGATCTTGTGCTGTGTGCGCAGAGCTACCACTGGTTCGAGCCCGTCGCGGCGTGCCGCGAGTTTGGGCGGGTGCTGCGTCCGGGCGGGCGGCTCGCCCTGATGTGGAACGACGCCGACGAGCGCGAGCCGGTGTCAAAGGGGTACTACGACCTGGTGCGTGCCGCGAGCGCCGGCGTGGGGCCGACAAGCCACCAGACGGTGGCGAAGGACCCGCACGTCGAGGCGCCGTTTTCTGATGCGCAGATGCGGCGCCTTCACTTCCGCAACGAGCAGCGGCTGGACGCCGACGGCCTGATCGGCCGGGCGATGAGCGCGAGCTATGTGCCGAAGGTGGGGGAGCAGGCCGAGCGGCTGGTGGAAGGGCTGCGGCGGCTGCACTCTGAGCATGCGGGGGACGATGGGTGTGTGGGGCTGGTGTACGGTGTCTGGGTCTACCTGTGCGACCTGACCGAGGGTTAGACCACTTGCCCGTGCAGACTCAACCGATCCGCCTCCGTGATCCGCAGCCGCAGCATCTGGCCCGTCAGCGCATCGCGTTCTGACGCGGGCGCATCAAAGAACACGATCAGGTCGGTGTCGGTGCGGCCGGAGAGCTGGACGGTTTCGTTCGGGAGCGTCGCCGTCGCGGCGGGGGACACCGGCTGCGAGCCGCCGCCACGGGCGTCCGGATCCCGCCCGCCGACAGTCAGCGTGATCGCGCCGCCGGCCTTGCGGATGTCGCCGTGGCTGAGGCCCTCGCGTTTGAGCTGCTGCTTGCTCGGGCCCTCGACGAAGACCTCGACCTCGCGCCCGACCTGCTCGCGAGCGATCTGGTCGGAAATCTCGGTCTGGATGGCCAGCAGGTCGTTGTTGCGGCGGCGCTTGGCCTCGTCGGGCACGTCGTCGGGGATCTTGTCGTAAGCGACCGTTCCGGGGCGCGGCGAGTACTTGAAGATGAAGCAGTTCTTGTAGCGTGAGCGGCGGAGCAGGGCGACGGTGGCGTCGTAGTCCTCGTCGGTCTCGGTGGGGAAGCCGACGATGATGTCGCCCGAGAGCATCAGCGGGCGGCCGAGCTCGGGCTGGTCGAGGTAGTGGCGGGCCCGGTCGATGAAGTCGTTGTACTCCTCGACGGTGTAGCCGCGGTTCATCTTCTTGAGGATGCGGTTGGACCCGCTCTGGGCGGGCACGTGCAGGTAGCGGCAGATGCGCGGATGGTCGCGGATCACCTCGAGCACATCGTCGCCGAAATCGCGCGGGTAGCTTGTGACAAACCGCAGCCGCTGGATCGCGGGCACCTCGTCGTGGATACGGGCCAGCAGGTCGGCGAACGTCGTCGTCTGCTCGCCGGCGAAGGCGTCGCGCTGGTGGCTGCCCTTGTAGGTGCGGCCCTTCTGCGGCTGGACGATGCCGCCGAGGGCGACCGAGGCACCGTGCTCGAAGCGGTAGTGGTTGACGGTCTGGCCGAGCAGGGTGATCTCGATGACGCCGGCGTCGGCGAGCTTTTTGCACTCATCGACGATGTGGTCCGGCGGGCGGTGGATCTCGGCCCCGCGGGTGAAGGGCACGACGCAGTAGGTGCAGAACTTGTTGCAGCCGCGGGTGATGCGGACGTAGGCCGAGCGGCTGGCTGCGCCCGAGGCCGGATCGACCGGCGAGACCGAGCGGGAGAGGTCGAGCATCTCCAGCGAGTCTTCCGCGGCTGCGAGCGTGGCGCTGCGGCGGCTGGTGTTGCCCTGCAGCGCGACCTGCCCGGCCGAGCGGTGGTTGTGGCTTCCGCAGATCGAGCCGTGCTCAAGGCTCTCCTTGGTGCGGACGGCGTTGTCGAGCAGGGCGGGGAGCTTGTCGAGCTCTCCCGGGCCGCACATCAGATCGACGACCGGCATGCGTTTGATGAGGTCCACGCCGTCGCGTTCGGCCATGCATCCGAGCACGCCGACGACGACCGAGGGGTCGCGGTCTTTGCGGTGGGTCAGCTCGCCCAGGCGGCTCCAGACCTTCTGCTCGGCCTGCTCGCGGACCGAGCAGGTGTTGTAGAGCACCACGTCGGCGTCCTCGGCGGTGCCGGTGAAGGCGTAGCCGAGGCGGGCCAGCTCGCCGGCGACCAGCTCGCTGTCGAGCTCGTTCATCTGGCAGCCGAAGGTTTCGAGATAGACGGTGCGTCCGGTCATGCGGAGCGATTGTAGAGGCGGCCGCGGCCGATCGCGCCCGGAAATGCCCGGCAATCTCCGGCTCAGTCGCCCCCGCCGCCGCCCCCGCCGCCGAGGTCTGAACGCTTCACGAACCACATGAGGTGCTTGACCTCCTTCTCGGAGAGCTGGTAGGCGGGCCCGTTCGAGCTGTAGGAGGCGATGTTCTGCTTCCAGTAGTTGGCGGTCTGGGGGAGGGGCTCGCTGTGGCCGTCGAGGTAGACCGCCGGGAGCTTCTTGACCGAGTCGTGGCTGGAGCGGTTCGGGCTCGCGCCCTCGGGCTGATCGATGATCTCGTCGGCGATCGCGAAGTACTCGCGGGCGTCGTCGTGGCCGTGGCCCTCGAAGAAGTAGACGGTGTTGCACATCAGCGACATGGTGTCGGTCGGGTGGGGGATCACATCGGCCCGGCGCCAGTGGCGGTTCGGCCAGCGGCTGTCCCATCCGGCGAGCGTGTCGGAGATGAACCGGGCGGTGCCCAAGTCTTCGTTGACCACGGCGTAGGTGTAGAGCCAGCGGTTGGGCGCGTGGTGGACGACCCCCGCGTGCGTGAGGCGGATGAGCTGATCATCGTCCACACCCACGTTGGGGCAACGCCACATACCGGTCGGCGACGGGAAACCGAAGTCAACGTCCGGGAACGGGTCGCCCATGTAGTCGGCAAGGAACCGGTTCATCGACCAGAGGCCGCCGTCGAGCTCGCCGTCCTGGTTGTTGCGGCTCCAGTCCAGGCGACGCGGGGGCAGGTAGTCGCTGTGGTCGAGCTGGTACATCGAGACGGTCTGCGCCTGCGAGCGCAGGTTGGCCTGGCAGCTCTGCAGCCGCGCGGTTGCGCGCGCAGCACCGAGCGCGGGCAACAGGATACCGATGAGCAGCGCGATGATCGCGATCACCACCAGCAGCTCGATGAGCGTGAAACCGGCCCCGCGCCGCACGCGGCGTGCCCGGGCTTTCATTTGGTCCGTCTCGGTACGACAGTGCATCGGGAGACAGCCTACCTTAAAAAAGAGAGAGCGGGAAGCGCCGAAGCGACGCCCCCCGCTCTCGAGCAAGAGATCGATGTCCCGAATCAGCGGCGACGGCGGGCCATGCCGAGCACGCTGAGGCCTCCGGCGAGCGTCAGCACGCCGGGGGCCGGGACGTTGGTCAGCTGCGTCGTGAAGACGTCGCTGTCGGCGTACCCGGTCGAGCCCAGGTCGATCACCCGCCAGCTCACGTTCCAGACCGTCTGGTTGGGGTCGAAGGCGGCATCGTCGGAATCGATGTGCCAGAAGGCGTGCTCGTGCAGGTCGCTGCCGCCGAGAAGGAACGACTCCCCGGGGTTGACCGTGTCGAAGAGCGGGCTGTAGACCTTGGCCGCCGGATCGATCGACACGAGCTCGAAGTAGATCTCTGCGCCGCCTCCGAGCATGTAGAGCCCCTCATCGGGCTCGTCCTCGTCGAGACTCGCAAAGCCGGGATCGTCGCCGAACCACCCGTTGATGCCGTTCTGGTTGAACGCCGGGAGCTCTCGCGGCTCGTCGAAGTCTCCCTCGATCGCCAGAGCGCCGGAGGCATCGACCGCGACGACGTAGTCGCCCCCGTGGTCGTGCTGCGCGGCGGCAGGTGTCGCGGCAAGCCCGGCCGCCAGCAGAACACACACGCTGGATCTGATCATCATCTGTCTCTCTTTCATGTATGGGCACGGATCGGGTGTACCCCGGTCGGTCGCCGTGCCCCAGCGACCGACGGGGAACTCATCGGATCAGCAGCCGGCGGTCCAGAGGTTCAGGAACGCCAGCACATCGCGGGTGTCGACCGAGCCGTCGGCGTTGATGTCCGCGCTCGGGTCCTGCATAGACCACGCGTTGAGGAACGCCAGCACGTCGCGGGTGTCGACCAGTTCGTCGCCGTTGAAGTCCGCGACGCAGGCGTCCGCGGAACACCACGCCCCGTTGCGCTCCCACCAGTCGAGCGCCTCGGCGAAGGCCTGATCGTTCACGGTCTGGGCGAGCAGCAGGTGGATCGGCTCACTCGGCGCGATGTTGCCGTCGTCGGACCACATCTGCAGCGTGAGCAGGTAGACGCCGGGGGCGGCGGGGCTGGTGAGCTTGAACTTGTAGTGGTAGTGGAACTCGCCGGACTGGCCGACGCCGAGAGTGAAGCCCGGCACGGGCGAGTCGTCGAGCGGGGTTGTGACCGGGCCGAGCGGGCCCCACGACATCTCGAGTCGCTCGGCCGGGATGGTGTCGAAGTCGGTCCCGTCCCAGGCACGCAGGGCCTGGAGAATCGTGAACCCGACCTCCGAGTTGGCCGGGAACTCGCTGGTCGGGGAGTCAAAGCCGGGGTCGTTGGTCTGGTTGCCGGTCGCCAGACGTGTGCCGAAGCTGCACAGCGGGTTGTACTGCGCATCGGCCGTGATGACCTGGGCGTCACGGACCAGGAGCACGATGTCGCCCTCGTGCTCCTGGGCGGCGGCTGTCGTCGCTGCGAGCGCGGAGGCCGCCGCGGCGAGGATGGTGGTGCGGACTGTCCGTCGGTTGGCATATCGGTTGGTGTGCATGTGGGCTTCTCCTGTGGCGTTTGCTGCGCGCGGGTTTAGCGCGCGACGGCCGGAAAGAACTGGTTGTCGTAATACCCGCGGTAGACCTCGCCGAAGCGCAGCACCTCGGCGTGCCCGTCGAGGAAGCCGTACGTGGCTCGGCCCTGCGGGCTGGCGGGCTCGCCGCCGCGGGCGTGGAGTTCCATCTGCCGGGCCGCGAGCTGCGCCGAGACGTTCGGGTCATCGTCGAACCACTCGTTGGCGTGGACGTGGTCGCTCCGGGCGTAGTCGGGGTCTCCGTAGGGCTCGTCGCCCTCGGTCATCAGCAGGAACTGCACCGTCGCGACCGGGAACTGCACCCGGTTGAGCGTCCGCCACGGCTCGACGCGGCCGACTTGCGGGTCGGTGTAGGTCGGCCCCTTGCTGGTCAGGTAGTCGTTGAGCCCGTAGCTGGTCCAGCGGGCGATCTCGCCGGGGAGCGGGTCGTTGCCCTCGTCGTCGTCGGCGAAGAGCGCGAGGGCCTGATCGAGCGTGTAGCCCGTGCTCTCGCCCCCCTGATCGGTCGGCCAGAGCAGGCTGGTGTCGCCCGGTGACCGCAGCAGCGGCGCTGCGCCGTAGTAGGGGGCGAGGTCGTGGACCCACGTCGTCTTGGCGGTGTCGCCCGAGCCGCCGTGCGGGAGCCCCGCGTCGATGAGCCTCTCGCGGTTGTCTCCCGCGTACATCATCTGCGCGGTCTCGAGTTGGCGCACGTTGCTCAGACACTGCACCGCCTGTGCCGCGGCGCGGGCCTTGCCCAGCGCCGGCAGCAGGATGCCGATCAGCAGCGCGATGATCGCGATGACCACGAGCAGTTCGATGAGCGTGAACGCGGTGCGTCGCGCTGCGTGCGCGCATGTGCGGGGGCTGAAGTTGGGCATGGTGCAGAGTTCCGGCGGGGTGAAGCGCGGGGCCTGCTGCGCATCGCGCAGCTCAGCCTCGCAGCTCTCGCATGACAACGCCGCGCGACGAATCGTCGCGCAGCACGAGGTGGGTCAGGCGGACGCCGGAGGTGCCCGGGGACGGGCTGCCCGCCCCGGAGCTGTGCGGGGTGTGGCCAGAGGGCCAGGCGACGCGGCCCGCGCGACACGAAGCCCGAGCGGCAGGCCGGCGGCTGCCGGCGGGACGTCCGTGCACTTGCCGGCCAGGCCCAGCTGCACGCACGTCGGGCAGTCCTCGGCCGGCACGGGGTCGGTTGGGTCGTGAGGCCGGGAGTGCGAGTGCCCGCGGTGCGGGTCTCCCGCGTGGAGCCCGTCGGCGGTTGCTGGCGATGTGCTCGAGCTTGAGGGCGCGTGCCCGTGGTCGCAGGCCGCGGGTGCTGTCTGGTGCGACGCGTGCCCCGCGCCACCCGGATGGGCAACCAGCGTGTGAATCCCCGCGACGAACGGGGTGAGCACCGCCAACGTCACGGCCAGCACCCACACGGTCAGTCCGCGCGAAAGGCCCGGTCGGATCGGGGCTCGGATTGGGGTACGCACTCCCGGCATCGGGGCTCCTGTTGAGAAGGCGTTCTCAATATAGCGATGGCCTGTCGCCCGTGTCAAGCGGAAATGCCCCGGGGGGCGTGTCGCGGGCCGGCGGGTCCGGTCAGATACCATCCCGGCGGATCGCCGTCTGGAGATTGCCCGCCTTGAACCCCTGGTATGCCGCAGCCTGGCTCCGCCGCGTGTCGCTCGCCGACAAGTGCGTCATTCTGTTCGGTGGGGCGGTGGTGCTGATCGTGCTGGTGGCCCTCAGCGTGCCCTGGCTGCGGATGGGGGCGCTGGTGGATGGGGGGCAGCTGGAACTGAGCCGCAACCTCGCCCGGGCGTGGGCGGCGGCCGAGGCGATGCCCAACACCGCCGACGCCATCGCGGCGGAGGCCGGGTTCGAGGCCGAGCGTCTGCTGCCCGAGGCGGCGCGGGCGCGGGCGGAGACCGACAAGCCGCTCGCCCGGATGTTGCGGCGGCTCGACGGCCAGAGCACCCAGATGGAGGCCCAGCGGGCGGCGTGGGACGGGGCGACGCGGGTCTACCGCTATCTCGCGGCCGAGCGTTCGGACGACGGCGAGCTGCAGTCGGTCGTTCACATCTCCCGCCGCTCCACAGACGCGGCCGGGCAGTTGGTCGTCAACACCGCCTACCTGCTCAGCGCCGGCACGCTGGTGCTGAGCCTCGCGCTGATCGTCTTCTACCAGATCACGCACCGCATCATCCTCGGCCCGGTGCGGAGCCTGCGCGAGACCGCCGACCGGGTGCGGTCGGGCGAGCTCGAGGTCCGGAGCCAGATCGAGACCGGCGATGAGTTCCAGGAGCTGGCCGAGACCTTCAACAGCATGCTCGAGCATCTCTCCGAGACCAACGACCAGCTGCGGGCGATCAACTCGGCCATGGACGTCAGGCTCAACGAGCTGGCCGAGTCCAACCGCGTGCTCTTCGAGACCAACACACTCAAGAGCGAATTCCTGGCCAACGTGAGCCATGAGCTGCGCACGCCGCTCAACTCGATCATCGGCTTCGCCGAGCTCCTGCTCTCGATCGCGGAGGCCGAGGAACGGTCGCGTGCGGCGCGCGGGGACAGCCCGCCCGATCAGGACCTCGCCAAGCGCACGCGGTATCTGCGGAACATCGAGTCGGCGAGCCGCAACCTGCTCTCGCTGATTGAAGAGCTGCTGACCATGGCCCGGCTCGAGGCCGGCAAGGTCGATCTGCACATCGAGCCGATGAGCGTCCGCGACGCGTGCGAGGGGCTCGTGGCGCTCATCCAGCCCCAGGCCGACCGCAACGGCGTGCTGGTGCGTGGCGAGGTGATCGGCGAGGTGCCGATGATCGAGACCGACCCGCGCCGGTTCCAGCAGGTCATCTTCAACTTCCTGAGCAACGCGGTAAAGTTCACCAGCCAGGAGGGCGGGCCGCAGGGCGAGGTCGTGCTGCGGGCCGAGGGGCTGCCCGCCGGGCAGGGCGGCGACGACCGTCAGCGCGTGCGGATCAGCGTGCTCGACAACGGGCCGGGCATCCCGCCGGAGGAGCAGGACCGCGTCTTCGAGAAGTTCCGCCAGCTCGGCGAGGGGCCGACGCGGCAGTACGGCGGCACGGGTCTGGGGCTCGCGATCGCCAAGGAGCTCGCGCACCTGCTTCAGGGCGATATCCAGCTTGTCAGCGATGCCGGGCGGGGCGCGATGTTCAGCTTCATCCTCCCGGTCACGTTCGACCACGACCGCTCGGCAGAGCAGTTGCTTGAGGGCAGGTTCCGCGGGGCGCTCGCGGGTCGGCGGCGGTGGGGGTGAGCCGCGAGCCCGGACGGCTCCGCGTGTGTTGCCCGCTCAGCGGAGTCGGCCCGCGCCGGTCACCGCGTTGACGTAGTGGCGGATCGCGGGGGATCGGTCGGCGGCGTGCGCATACTCGATCGTGACCACGTCGATACGGATGGGTCGGTTCCGGAAGCGGGGGAGCTTCTGCAGGCTCTGGGCGGTCCGGACCAGCCGCCGGCGTTTGTCGGCGTTGATCGCCTCGGCCGGTGAGATCGTCCGGCTGCTCGGGCCGGCCTCGCTCTCGGGGCTCACGCGAGCCTTGACCTCGACCAGCACGACCGTCCCCGTCCGCCGCTCGAGGCAGACCAGGTCCGCCTCGCCTCCGGGGGTCTGCAGATTCCGCGCGAGGGTGCGGCAGCCGAGCTTCTTCAGGAACCGCGAGGCCGCCTGCTCGCCGCGCACACCCACATCGAGATGGGCGGCCCGAGTCCGGCGGCGGCCGACGAAGGGCAGGCGGGCAAACCAGCGCTGCGGCCCGGCATGTGATGAGACGTCGGGTGATCGGGACGACGCGGTGCCGGGTGCCCGGCGCACGCTCAAGGCGACCGCTCGCCCTGGTAGTACCACGACTCGGCGATCTGGACGAGCCGGACGATCAGATCGTCGAAGCCGGAGATGCCCGCGCGTTCGAACAGCCGGAGCAGATAGCGTGAGGTCTCCTCGATGCCCCGCTCCTGCATCAGCCGCTGGCGGAGCTCCAACTGGGCCTCGTACAGCGTGCGCGAGTTGTCCTCGATGCGGTCGAGGTAGACCCAGTAGGTAAAGGTCCCCGCGTCGATCGGGCCACGCCACTCGCCCGGTGAGAGCTGCGACGCGGCGGTCTGCAGCGACTCGAGGCCGAACAGCTCCGTGCTGGCCAGATCGCCGGTGATCGCCCGCGTCGTCGGGTCGGGCGTCTGGTTGCGCTCGTCCTGCGCGACCTCTTCGAAGGGCGTGGAGACGAGCGCCTCGCCGATTGACGCGATGGTGTCCTGCTCGGCGGTGCGAACACGGATGAGCCGGAACACCGCCGACGGTGGGGGGTTGAACTCGTCGGCGTTGCGTTCGTACTCGAGCGTCAGGTCGCGGGAGGTCACCTGGACGCGGTCGCGGATGCGTTGCTGGATCTGGGCGACCAGAGCCGCCCGCTCGCGCTCCCGCTTGGCTTCCTCGAGACCGATGCCGGAGGTGCGGCGGAGCTGTTCGTCGGCGAGGGTCTGGCTCCCGTACGAGCTGCGGACGACGTCCTTCTCGAATCGCTCGAGGAACACACGCAGGCCGGCGCGTTCCTGGTCGGTCAGCCCGGCGCGGGCCTCGGCGAGGAACAACTCGTCCTGCAGGTTGGCGATGAGCCGGTTGTTGATCTCGTTGGCGGCGAAGGCCCGCCACTCGGCCCGGGACTTGCCGATCGATTCGGCGCGGAGCCGCGGCCCGAGGGGTTCCAGCCAGCTGCGGGCGATGATCGGCAGGCCGTTGAGGTCGCCGACCTTGGCATCGACCATCGTGACCCCGGTCATATCGACAGGGACGGGCCGGGCGCTCTGTGCGGCGGGCGGACGGACCTCAGCGGCACCCGCGTCGCTCTCGCGTTCGAGCACCGGCTCGCCGATCTCGACGCCGATCTCACCGACGCCGGCTTCGGCCTGGGCCTCGGTGAGCGAGCGGATATCCACCCGCTCGGCCCGCCGTTGCTCGGGGATGTATGTGGGGATGGGCCGGGCGGCCATCTCGCCGTCGCGCTCAGGATTGCGGAAGTCCGCCGCTGAGAGGCGGGCTCCGCCGGAAAGCTCCGGCAGCGACACGCTGCTGCATCCGGCGAGAAACAGGGCAAGAAACGTCGCGGTGTGACCCACGAGAAGCCCTTGTCGCGGCCGAGGTTGTTCCCGAACGTCTACCATGCGGCTGAATCCTAGCAGAAAGGAACGCCGCCATGGCCGACGACCAGCAGCCGAAGATCATCATCGACGACGATTGGAAGGCGCAAGCCCAGGCCGAGAAGGCCAAGCTGGCCGAAAAGGAGCAGGCCAAGGCCGCGGAAGCCCCGGCGGGTCCGGGCGGTGCCGCCCCCGGTGCAGCCCCCGGCCAGCAGGAGAAGATCGGCTTCTCCGACCTGGTGCAGATGCTGGCCAGCCAGGCCCTGATGTACATGGGTGCCGTCGCCGACCCGCAAACGGGCAAGGCCGTGGTCTCCCCGCCGATGGCCCAGGCGCACATCGAGCTGCTCGGCGTGCTCGAAGAGAAGACCAAGGGCAATCTGACCGACGATGAGTCGAAGATGGTGTCGGGTATCACGCACGAGCTGCGGATGCAGTTTGTCGAACTGAGCAAGGCGATCGAGCAGGCCATCCGTGAGGGCAAGATCACGATGGGCCCGGACGGCGAGATGCGGGCGGTCAATCCCCCCGCCGGCACGCCGGGCATGCCGCCCATGCCGGGGTGACCCGGGCCGGTCGCGGCCGGTTTCGCAGCCGGCTACACTCGGTGAAAAGCGTCGGGAGCCGTGGTCCCGGTGTGTGAAGCGATCGTGACGGCCCGTCAAGAGCGGGCCACTGGAAGGGTGTGATTCGTGGCCAAATCCGAGGGCTTTCTGGAGCGTCACCACTTTCTCCTCAGGCGTCTCCATTCGTTGACCGGTGTCGTGCCTATCGGCATGTTCCTGATGGTCCACCTGACCACCAACGCCTCGATCGTCTGGGGCCGCATCAACGGCCACGGCGGGCTCGAGGGCGCAGACGCGGCGGTCGCGACCTTCCAGCACGAGGTCAACTTCATTCACAGCCTGCCCGCGCTGATCCTCATCGAGATCTTCGGGCTGTGGCTGCCGATCGCGTTCCATTCCGTGCTCGGTGTGATCTACGCCACCAGCAGCAAGCCCAATAACGACCGCTACGCCTATCAGGACAACTGGCGCTACACGCTGCAGCGGATCAGCGGCTATGTCGGCGTGCTGTTCATCTTCTACCACGTCGCCACGCTGCGGTGGGGCTGGAGCTTCCTCATCCCGGGGGGGACCGAGTGGAGCGCCGAGTACGCCGCCTCGACGATGGCCGCGGCGTTGCAGGGCGGCATGGACGGCATGCGTCTCGGGGGGCTGCTGGTCTCCGTGTTCTACATGGTCGGGGTGTCGTTGCTGGTCTTCCACCTGGCCAACGGCCTCTGGACCGCCGCGATCTCCTGGGGCCTCACGGTCAGCGAGGCGGCGCAGAAGCGGTGGGGGCAGGTCTGCTTCGTGATCGGCGTGGGGCTCATGCTCGCGGCGTGGTCGGCGGTGATCGGCTTTGCGACCCTCGACGCCGCATCGGCGCGAGACGTTGAAACGAAGATGTTAGAGAAGGCGGCGCAGTCGGAGGCCGACGGGGACGGGCCGGGCCACTCGGCAGCGCACCACGACGATTCGGACCACACCGGCGGGTGAGACCGCCGCACGTCGGGGCTTCGGCAGCAGCGTCGAACCCGCGCGAGGAAAGCAGGCACAGATGACACAGCAGCAACGGGTGATCGTGGTCGGTGGAGGATTGGCCGGGCTCGCGGGCTCGGCCCGCATGGCCGAGGCCGGGCTCGCCGTCGACCTGTTCAGCCTCGTCCCGGTCAAACGGTCCCACTCGGTGTGCGCGCAGGGCGGGATCAACGCCTGCAACGAGGTCGCGCGCCAGCAGGGCTACAGCGAGTACGAGCACTTCGACGAGACGATCTACGGCGGCGACTTCCTGGCCGACCAGCACCCCGTCCTCGAGATGGCCAACTGGGCCCCGCGGATCATCGACCTGCTCGACCGCATGGGTGTGCCCTTCAACCGCACGGCCGAGGGCTACCGCGACCTGCGGCTCTTCGGCGGGTCGCTGTTCAAGCGGACGCACTTCTCCGGCGCCACCACCGGGCAGCAGCTTCTCTACGCCCTCGACGAGCAGGTCCGCCGGCTCGAGGCCGACGGCGCGGTGACCAAGTACGAATCGTGGGAGTTCCTCCGGCCGATTCTTGCCGACGGGACCAACGGCCCCCGCTGCGTGGGCATCGTCGCCCAGGACCTGCGGACGATGCAGATCCGGGCCTTCCGGGCCGACGCGGTCGTGATGGCGACCGGCGGGGCGGGGCTGGTCTTCGGCAAGAGCACCAACTCGGTGATCTGTACCGGCGCGGCCCTCGCCCGGTGCTACCAGGCCGGTGCGGCCTACGCCAACCCGGAGATGATCCAGGTCCACCCGACCGCCGTGCCGGGGGCCGACAAGCTCCGGCTGATGAGCGAATCGGCGCGTGGAGAGGGCGGACGCGTCTGGGTGCCGCGAAAGCAGGGCGACTCCCGTCCCGCGCGAGATATCCCCGAGGCCGAGCGTCTCTACTTCCTCGAAGAGAAGTACCCCAAGTACGGCAACATCGTGCCCCGCGACATCGCGACCCGCGAGATCTTTGACATCTGCGTTAACCAGCACATGGGGGTTGATGGCGGCAACCAGGTCTACCTCGATCTCACCCACAAGGACCCTGAATACCTCACCCGCAAGCTCGGCGGGATCATGGACATCTACCAGAAATTCGTCGGTGTCGATCCGCGGCACGAGCCCATGAAGATCTTCCCCGGTGTGCACTACTCGATGGGCGGGCTCTGGACGCAGTACACCGCCGGCAGCTACGCACCGAGCAAGCCGCAGCCCGCGCACGTCTCCGGCACGCCCACGGCGTGCGACGCGGAGATCGGCCGCGGCATGCAGCCGGGTGCGCCCAACAACATGATGACCAACATCGAGGGCCTCTACGCCTTCGGCGAGGTCAACTTCGCCTTCCACGGGGCCAACCGCCTCGGGGCCAACGCGCTGCTCTCGTGCATCTTCGACGGGCTCTTCAGCGGCGTGGGCGTGGCCAACTACATCCGCGATGGCGCGCCCTCCACGGCTCCGGCCGAGTCGATCGCGCAGAGCGTCTTCGACAGCGCGGTCGGGGCGGAGACCACGCGGCAGAAGGCCATCACCGACACCGCGACCGGCGGTGACCACGCCGACGAGACCAACCCCTACATCATCGCCAAGGAGATGGGCGAAGAGATGACCGCCGGCTGCACCGTGGTCCGGGAAGAGAAGCGTCTGCAGCAGACGCTCGACAAGATCGCCGAGCTGCGGGATCGGTGGGCACGGATGAAGCTCGCCGACGGCGCGACCTGGACCAACCAGTCGCTGAGCTTCGCCCGCTCGGTGGGCGACATGCTGACCGTGGCCGAGGCGATGGCCTCGGGGGCCAAGTCCCGCAAGGAGAGCCGCGGAGCCCACTACCGCATCGACTACCCGGACCGCGACGACGCGAAGTTCATGAAGACGACGTTCGTGACGTTCGACGCGGGCGAGGGGCGGGCGCGGGTCGAGCACCGCGAGGTCAGGGCCGAGCTGGTCGCGCCCCGCGCGCGCACCTACGGCAAGGTGGACAAGGAAGAACCCGCCAAGGCGGAGGCCGCGGCTGCTGGGGTCTGAACCAGCGCAGGAGTATGTGCCGATGACGGTTGCCACAACGAACGGAACAGCAAAGAAGGCCGCCCCCGCCAACACGCGGAAGGTGCGGTTCCGCATCAAGCGGTGCGACGGGCCCAACAAGCTCGTCCGCTGGGAGACCTTCGAACTCACCATCGCCAAGGGCGAGAACGTCATCTCCTGCCTGCAGAAGATCGCGGCCAACCCCGTGACGACCGAGGGCAAGCGTTCGACACCCGTCGTCTGGGACTGCAGCTGCCTCGAAGAGGTCTGCGGCTCGTGCACGATGGTGATCAACGGCCAGGTGCGCCAGAGCTGCTCGGCCCTGATCGATGTCATCGCGCCCGACGACGGCGACACCGTCACGCTCGAGCCGATGAGCAAGTTTCCCGTCATCCGCGACCTCTGGGTCGATCGCTCGCGCATGTTCGACGCCCTCAAGCGCGTCAAGGCCTGGGTGCCGATCGACGGGACCTACGACCTGGGCGCGGGCCCGCGCGAACGCCCGGAAGACCAGGCCGTCCGCTACGCCCTTTCAGAGTGCATGACCTGCGGGTGCTGCCTTGAGGCGTGCCCGCAGTTCGATCTCGCGGCCGACGAGTCGGAGTGGAAGGACTCCTTCATCGGTGCGCAGGCCCTGAGCCAGGCACGCCTGTTCAACCTGCACGAGACGGGGGCCCAACTCAAGAGCGACCGTCTCGAGGCTCTGATGGGTCCGGACGGGGTCTCCGAGTGCGGCAACGCCCAGAACTGCGTCAAGGTCTGCCCCAAGCACATCCCGCTCACCGAGTCCATCGCCGCGGTCGGTCGCAGCACCACGCTCTACGCGATCTCCAAGTGGTTTAGCGGGAAGTAGGTCCGATTCGACCTTACATTCCCGCCGAGTGTTTCACCGGCGGGTGGGGCTGTGCGGGCCGGAACGGGTGAAGGCTCCGCCAAGACCAACCCGGCGGCTTTGGCCACCGGCCGGTCGGGCCGATGAAACGCTGCGATGAGCAGCAACTCCCACAACGTCACCGATCGTTCGGCCGGGGTCTCTCCGGGCACCCCGCCCTGGGCCATCGTGCTCGCCGCGTGCGGGCTGGTGGTGACCGGTCACGTGCTGGGGGTGGCGTGGCTCCGCGAGCCTGTGCTCGGCCTCCCCGCGGGGATCTGGTTTATCGGGCTGCTCACCACGCTCTGCACGGGTCCGGTCCGGGCCAAGATCGCGGCGTGGGTCGAAGCCCTGATGAGCCTTGTCGGTGCCGGGGGGCACGCAAGAGAGCTCGCGACCGATGCAGACGGGAATCTCAAGACGCGCCACGACGGCTGGTGGCCGCGCAACCGGGTCGCGAGTGTGTGTCTCGACGGCGCGACGCGGGTCGCCGCCGCGCTCGTCCAACTGGCGTGGCTCCCTCTCTGGGGCGGCGAACTGTCGGTGATGGGCGACGGACGCCGCCGCCTCGAAGCATGGTTGGCCAAGCGGACGCTCCCGACCCGGCCGCTCCGCGTGGGGCTCTGCCTGCCCGACGAAGAGGCGGACGCGCTGGTCGGCGCTGCGGCGGACGAGTCCGCCGCGCGGATCGAGTGGTTCCGCATGGGCGACTGGGACGACCCGGTCGGCGCGTGCCGCAGGCACCTGTTCGACGCCGCGGTCTACCACGACGGCGAGGGCCCGGTCCGCATCGTGACGCTCGAACGTCCCGACCACGCCGCCGGGGTCGTCGAATGGGCCGACCTCGTCGGGCCGCTGACATTCGGTTCACTCTTCCCGGGCCGGGTCGATCCGGCGGCGGTGGTGATCGAGGGCGCCAACACCAGCCGCGTGCGTGAGGGGGCCGGCCTTCTCCGGGCGTTGATCGAGGCCTCGGCCACGCTCGCCCGGAGCGAGCACCGTCTGACGCTCGCCGACCGCGTGCTGGGCCGCCGGGTGACCGACGTGATCGAGCGTCCCGGCGGGCTGTCGCTGTGGAAGAGCTCCCGTTCAACGGCGGGCGTGGCGATGGAGCGTCTCGCCCGCGAAGCCGCGGCACACGCCGAGACGTGGCCGGAGGCCGCCGCGATCGGCATCGATGCCGCGAGCGCGTTCTTCGTCGCCTCGCCGTCGATGTCGCCGACCGAGCGACTCGAGGGGCTCCGAGCGCTTGTGGGCGCCGGGGCGGTCAGCGGCAAGACGGCGCTGCGTCTGGGCGCGTCCAACATCGCCGGGCTCGAAGACGACGAGGGAATGGACTGGCTCGTCCGCGCCGACGCGCTGCTGCGCGACGGATCGACCGCCGTCGCCGAACTCGACCACGTCGCGTTTCTTGAATCGGAGCTGTCGCACGGCTCCGACGACCCGATGGGCGTCGGCCGGGCCGCGGCCGGGATCTGCCTGGTCTGCGCATCGGCCGAGCCCGAGCAGCTCCCCTTCATCCGCGACGACATGCTCGAGGAGATGGCCTACGCCGGCTGGTTGGTCGGCCGCGATCAGGACCGGAGCCTGCTCATCCGTGTGTTCCGAGAGATCGAACGCGCCCACGCCGAGGCCGCGCCGGCCAAGTCGGGGGCGGCCGCCAAGGGCCGGAAGAAGCGGAACCCGTCCGCCCGCTCCTCTGCCGCGTGATGAAGGGAGACCGAGCGGCTTGCTCAGCCCTCAAGATCAATGCGTGGCCGGTCGGCCTTCGGGGCGGCGCGTCGACCCGTGCCGTAGCCGGTCTGCTCCTTGCGGTCGTCGTGGGTCTCTTCCTGCGAGTTGTCCTTGAGATTGCGGACCGCCTCGGTCAGTTCGACCTTGTCCACAGGCGCGTCCTGCTCGTTGCGCCGGGTCTCCCGAGCGCGGACGCGGTCGCGGGCCTCACGGTTCGAGCGTGAGACCTGCTGGCGCTCGGTCCCCGACGAACCGGCGAGCGAGGCTGCGAGATTGGGACCGAAGGACGTCATTACTGGGGATATCGACAGCCGAACCGGCGCATCTCCACTCGCACGCACAGATTGGTGTTATCGGAAAGTCCGACACGAGATATTGGGGGTCTGGGCAGACTTTCGCCGGGAGCGGGTGGCCTCCGAGACCCTCCCGCGGCTCAGACTCCGATCGTGTTCACGCCGCAGTCGACGTAGATGTTCTCGCCGGTGACGCCCGAGGAGAGGTCGCTGGCGAGGTAGACGGCGGTCTTGCCGACATCCTCACCCTCGACGTTGCGCCGCAGGGGAGCCCGCTCGAGGTTGTGGGTCTCGATGTCGGCGGTGCCGCCGACCGCCGAGGAGGCGAGCGTGCGGAGGTAGCCGCCGGAGATCGTGTTCACGCGGATGTTCTTCTGGCCGAGCTCGCCGGCCAGATAGCGGGCCGTGGACTCGAGCGCCGACTTGGCCACGCCCATCACGTTGTACCCGGGGACGACCTTCTCGGCGCCGTAGTAGCTCATAGCCATGATCGAGCCGCCGCCGGAGCGTTCCATGATGGGCATCGCCGCCCGCGAGATACCCAGCAGCGTGTAGGCCGAGATATCGATCGCGCTGAGGTACGCCTCGCGCGGGGTCTCCACGAACTTGCCCTTGGCGAGCCACTCACGGTCGGCAAAGGCGATGGAATGCACCAGCACGTGCAGCGCATCGAACCGCTCGGAGAACGATGCGAAGACCTCGTCGATCTGCTCGTCGCTCGAGGCGTCCAGCGGGGCGTAGAACGGGTCCTTGATGCCGATCGCGTCGACCGCCCGCGACGTGCGGCGGAGGTTTTTCTCGCCGGGCAGGTGCGTGAAGGCGCACGTGCAGCCGTGATCGTGCAGCGCCTTGGCGATGTGCCAGGCGTAGGAGCGTTCGTTGGCGATGCCGACGATGAGGGCGGTCTTGCCCTGGAGGAGGGTCATATGGATTCTCCAGCGTTGCGGTGTGAGGGGGAAGTCTAGAACCGCACGCGCCACGGGGCGGCCGGCCGGTGTGATCGGCCGATCCGGTCGTAGAATGCCGCACCATGCCCCCCGCCGACCTCAACCTGCTGCCCCTCCCGGCTCTCTTCGTTGAGCTGGCCGGTCCGGACCGGCTCAAGCAGTTCCTGACGCTCGTGCGGGAAGAGGACCTCGGCCCGGACGCGCTCGACGTCACCAGCCTGCTGGCGGTGGGGGAGCACGAGCGGCTCCGCACCGAGGTCAGAGCGAGAGAG
Source organism: Phycisphaerales bacterium JB054 (assembly GCA_043100935.1). Classification (GTDB taxonomy): domain Bacteria; phylum Planctomycetota; class Phycisphaerae; order Phycisphaerales; family UBA1924; genus PNC22. The sequence goes on along the minus strand of JBICHP010000004.1, from coordinate 150,731 downwards.
CCCGGCGTCGTCGCGGGGCTCGCGGCCCTGGGGCCGATCGTGGAGGTCTTCGAGGCCGATGTCCGCGTGGATCTGCTCGTCGCCGACGGCGACCGCGTCGAGCAGGGCCAGGCCGTCGCGACGATCGAGGGCAACGCCCGTGACCTGCTGGCGATCGAACGCCCCGTGCTCAACCTGCTCGGCAGGCTCTCCGGCGTCGCGACGCGGACCGCCGCGTTTGTGGAGGCGATCGGCGAGGGGTGGCCGGCGAAGCTCTACGACACGCGGAAGACCACACCCGGCCTGCGGCATCTGGAGAAGTACGCCGTGCGCTGCGGCGGGGGGTGCTGCCACCGGCTGGGGCTGCACGACGCGGTGCTAGTCAAGGACAACCACATCGCCGCGATGACCGGAGCAACCTGGGTCGAGCGGCTCGGCAACATGGCGACGGAGGCCCGTTCGCGATTCGGCGACCGTCTCCGGTTCATTCAAGTCGAGGTGGACAGGCTCGAGCAGTTCGCGGACCTGCTCACACTCAACGCGGGGACGATCGACATCGTGCTGCTCGACAACATGCCGGTCGAGCGGATGCGCGAGGCGGTCGGCCTGCGCAATGCGCGGCGGCCGGGCCTGCAGCTCGAGGCCTCTGGCGGCGTCACGCTCGAGACGATCGGCGCGGTCGCGTCCAGCGGCGTGGACCGGATCAGCGTCGGCTCGCTCACCCACCACGCGGTGTCCCTCGACTTCGGGCTGGACGCGGTGTGAACCCTGATCCTGCGATCACCGACTGGGCCGACCGGCTGGAGGCGGTGTGTGCCGCGTGCCCGAACTTGGGCGCGCACCACGTGCACATCGTCGCCGAGACCGCGTCCACGCAGGACGCCGCGTGGGCGGCCAGCGGTGGGGCGGCGGGCTGGCTGGTGGTCGCCGGGCGACAGGTCGCCGGCCGCGGCAGGCTCGGGCGGGCCTGGGCCGACACCGCCGACGGCGGCCTAGCCATGACGCTCACCCTGCCGGCGGACATGGTGACTTCGATCGGGGTCGGCGTCGCGGTGTGCCGGGCGGTGCGGGAGGTCGTGCCCGACCCGGCGGGTGTCGGCCTGCGGTGGCCGAACGATGTGGTCGAGCGGGAGAGCGGCCGCAAGATCGCCGGGGTGCTCATCGAAGTCCGCGACCGCGTCGCGCTCGTCGGCATCGGTGTCAACGTGCGGCAGACGCCGGGGGCGTTCCCGCCCGAGGTGCGGCACCTCGCGGCCTCACTGGCGCAGCTGGGAGGCACCGCCGATCGGATCTCGCTGGCAGAGCGGATCATGCGCGCGCTCGACGCCGTTGTCGCCGAGTCGGCACCGGCCATCGCGAAGCACGCCACCGCGATGGACACGCTTGTCGGAACGCGGCGGCGATTCGTGTGTGGTGGCAGAGAGACGGCCGGACTGGTACGGGCGATTGATGGTGACGGGACGATTGATATCGAGACCGAAGGCGGTGTCGTCGTGAGCTTGCCCGCGGAGACCACGTCGCTCGTGCACGAGTAGCCACCGCTCGCCTGCCGGGTCGGCGTTGCGGCGTGCCTCGGTCAGAGCAATCGGGCGAGCTTGCGCCCCATCTCGGCCCCGGCATCTCCGTCGAGCGGCTCGGCGTTCCATGTGATGCCCAGGCCGTGGCTGTCGGTCTTGGGGATGATGTGGAAGTGCACGTGCGGCACGGCCTGGTGGGCCTTGCTGCCGTTGTTCTGCAGGATGTTGGTCGCGGTCGCGCCGGTCACCTTCATCACCGCCCGGCTGATCCGCGGCAGCACCCGCCCGATGGCCGCGGCCGAGTCGTCGGAGAGCTCGTCGATCGTCACCGCCGGCTCCTTGGGCACCACGAGCGTGTGCCCCGGGGCGATGGGGTTGACGTCGAGGAAGGCCAGTGTGAGGTCGTCCTCGTAGACGCGGAAGCAGGGGATCTCGCCACGGATAATCTTGCTGAAAATGCTGTCGCTCATGGCCGGAGTGTACGGGAGGTCTTCACCTCGCGTTGTGCGGTGACGTCGCCACGGATGCGGGCTTCATGCAAAGGGGGATCGGTGCACGGGAGCCCTTGTGTGTCGTGGGGGGGAAAGTATGCTGAGGCCATGGACATCAAGCCTCGCACGCGATCCTGCTGGTCGACACCCGCACACAAGATGCCCACGACGAGGCTCGCACTCTGCACGCTGACGCTCGCGATGCCCCTCGTCGGCGGTTGCGGTTCTCGCTCTTCACCCGCCTATCCGCCGACGCTCCGCATTGAGCCGTTCCGGCCCGCCGCTGAGGCGTTGGCTGTGGTGGAGGACGAGATCGGACTCCGGATCGCCGGCTGCCGCTCCGCGTCTGGCGGCCTGTACGCGGACCTGTTCGTCGTGACCGGAGACCAGCAGGACCTGGCCCCGCTTCTGGGAGACCTGGCGGTCGGACGTACGAGCGAGCTGTTCGAGCTTCGCGACGGGGAGGGGGCCGCCATCGCTGTGCTGCCCGCCGAGCGAACTGCTCGGGACTATGTCGAGACCTCGCCGGCCCTTTCACTCGCGCAGCTGGTGACACGCTCGGGCTCGCCGTCGTTCGGGCGCGGTGCGCTGGCGGCGCAGACCTATCCCTTGACCCCGGGAGTGGTAATCCAGACCATCCCGATCCGGCTCGACGAGACGCTCCCCGAGGGGGAGTACCACATCCGACTGACGGAGGCGTGGGCAGGTTTCGCGGTGTCGGGTCTGTCACCAAACGACAGCGAGGCCGTGCGGCGTGCGCTCGGTTCCTCCCGAATCGACCCGGATACCGAGTGGCTGGGCTTCCGGGTGGCATCCCGGCGACCGAACGCGGGTGTCTCACGCTCGCCCTGGTGAGGGAGCCGGCTGGCATGATGCCGGTGCGAGCAGCCCCCGTTCAACGGGCGGCCTCGCGGCGGGTGTGGGGGGCTTGTCCGGAATACACTGCGGCATATGGACGGCGGTCGGCACGGCATCTCGGAGAACGCGACGACGGGCGGCAAGATCCGCCAGCTCGGCACGCTGCTGGTCAACCAGATCGCTGCGGGCGAGGTTGTCGAGCGGCCGGCGAGTGTGGTCAAGGAACTGCTCGAGAACGCGATGGACGCCGGGGCGGCCCGGGTCCGCGTAGAGATCGAGTCGGGGGGTATCGAACTGGTCCGCGTGACCGACGACGGCGTCGGCATCGCCCCGGACGACCTGCCGCTGGCCGTCGCCCCGCACGCGACGAGCAAGATCGAGCTGGCGACGGACCTGGACCACATCGCGACCTTCGGGTTCCGCGGCGAGGCGCTGGCCTCCATCGCCTCGGTCTCGCGAATGTCCATCCGCTCGCGCATCGCCGGCGAGCCGGGCGGGTCACAGATCGATATCGAGGGCGATGTGGTCGGCGAGGCCCGGCCGGCGTCCGGCGCGGTCGGCACGAGCGTCTCGGTGCGGAACCTTTTCTTCAACACCCCGGCGCGGCGGAAGTTCCTCCGGACCGAGGGCACCGAGCGCACGCGGTGCATGGATGTGGTCAACGCGTGCGCCCTGTCGCACCCGGCGATCGCGTTCGAGGCGGTCGTTGACGGCAAGACGGTGCTCGATCTCCCCGGCGGGCAGTCGCCCAGAGACCGAGCCATCGCGATACTCGGCAAGGAACTCGACGGCGAGGTCATCGAGGTGAAGGCCGACCGGTTCGACGATGCGCGGGGGATGAGCCTGTGGGGGCTGGTGGGCACGCCATCGACGGCGCGGGCCACGGCGCGCGCGCAGCATTTCTTCATCAACGGACGGGCGATCAAGGACCGGACCATCCAGCACGCCGTGGGCGAGGCGTTCCGGGGACTCATCGAGCCGGGGCGATACCCGACCGCCGTGCTCATGCTCGAGCTCTCGCCGGAGGGGGTGGATGTCAACGTCCACCCGCAGAAGTCGGAGGTCCGGTTCCGCGACCAGTCGATGGTGCACTCGGTGGTGCTGCGGGCGGTGCGCGAGGCGCTGGCCCGCGAAGACCTGACGCCGAGCATCGCCGGACGGTTCGGAGGTGCCCCCGAGGCTCGCCGCTACGCCAGCGCGACCGAGATCCTGCCCGGCAGCACCGGGCCGGGCCCGGCCGCGGCGCAGCCGGGCACCCGGGGCTTTGTGGATTTCTTCACGCAGGAGATCCCCGAGCGCACCCAGCACCGGCTCAGCTACGACGCGATCCGCGAGGCGATCGACCGGGTCGAGCGGTCGGGCACCGCGGCGAGCCGCGACCCGATCACGGGCGATGACGGACCGGGAGCCCGCGAAGCGATCGATCCGCCGACCGCCCACGCCCAGTCCGGGCCGGCCGAAGCGGCCGAGCCCACAGAGCTGCCCCAGGCCATCCCCGCCCACCGCGTGCTGCAGGTCCACAACAGCTATCTCGTCACGCAGGACGAGCGGGGCGTGGTGATTGTCGATCAGCACGCCCTGCACGAGCGGGTGATGTTTGAGATCCTCTACGCCCGGGTCAGCAGCGGCGTGTTGGAGAGCCAGCAGCTGCTGACCCCGGCCATCGTCGAGGCGACCTCCGAGCGCGTCGAGCGTCTCGGCGAGCTCGCGCCGCTGCTCGCCCGGATCGGCATCGAGGCCGAGCCGATGGGGCCGCGGACCGTGGGTGTGCGGAGCTTCGCGACGCTGCTCTTTGAACGCGGCGTGGACCCGGTCTCGTTCATGCAGGAACTGCTCGACAAGACCGACCGCGAGCGGTTCGTGCCCGACAGCGAAGAGGCTCTGCGCGAGGTGCTCGATATGATGGCCTGCAAGGCCGCGGTCAAGGCGGGTGATCGGATGAGTGACGACGAGCTGAGGGCGTTGCTCGATCTCCGCGGCGAGGTCGAACGAAGCAGCAACTGCCCTCACGGGAGGCCGACGTCGGTCCGGCTGACGATTCACGAACTGGAGCGGCTCTTCGGCCGGTCCTGATCTGCACCGAAAGTAGGGGCTGCATGACGCAGAACGACCGGGTGATCCCCGTCGGCGGGCCGCAGGGGGCCAAGCGCACCAGGCTGGCGGTGGTCGCGTGGGTCGGCGTCGCCCTGATGTGGGCGTGGATCATGTACCGCATGTGGCGCGGCGCTGTCCTCACCGAGACCGGCGACTTCAACGACTTCTACTTCGCCGCCGAAGCCCTCCGCCTCGGCACCGACCCGTACACCTCCAACCGCGGCGGGTATCTCTATCCGCCGCTGGTCGCATGGCTCCTGCAGCCGCTGGTCGGCCTCGGGCTGGTCAAGGCGGGCGTGGTCTGGGGTGTGGTCAACTTGCTCCTGACGCTGCTGTGCATGACGCTGAGCGTGCGGCTCATCGCCAGAGCCTTCCGCGGCCCGTGCGATGCGCTGACCGTGGGCGCGGTGTGGCTCGCGACGCTCGCCCTGATGCTCGGCCCCGTCCAGTCAGAGCTCGAGCACGGGCAGACAGACGTGCTGGTGCTGACCGGTCTGTGCGTGGGGCTGGTGCTCATCGAGCGGCTGCCCTGGCTCGCGGGCTTTGCGCTCGGCCTGGCGCTGCTGGTCAAGCACCACGTCATCGTGTTCCCGGCGTATCTGGTGATCCGGAGGCGGTGGAAGACCCTCATCGGCATGCTGCTCGGCGGCGTGTTCTTCGCGTTCCTGCCCGCCGCCGGGCTCGGGTTTGCCAAGGCCGCGGGATATCTCGGCCAGTCGTACGGCTATCTGTTCCGCCTCTTCGGCGGCGAGGGTGCGCCCGAGGGGATCAACCTGCACCCGATCACCTGGGAACTGAGCATCTCGATCACCAGCGCCATGGCCCGGTTCTTCGACGGGCCCGACGGGCCCTCGATGGCCCTCGTCGGGCTCGCCACGCTGCCGGTCGCGGGGGCGGTCTTCCTCGCGACGTGGTGGATCTACCGCCGCCACGGCGTGGCGATGTTCGTCGGGCGTGGCGGCCGGGCCGAGCGGGCGATCATGGCGGTCGTGCTGCTGGAGTGGTGCGGGGTCATCATCGGGCTGCTGGCCTTCAGCCCGCAATCGATCACGCGGCACACCTACATCATGCTGCCGATGCAGATGCTCGCGGCGTACGTCCTGCTCGTCAAACGTCCCGGGGCGTGCAAGTGGCCGCTGCTGGCGGGCGTCATCGGCTACCAGCTCGCCGCGCGACTGCCCCCCGGTGAAGAGCCCTTCGAGGCTGCGCTCACCGCGTGGCGGCACATCAGCGGCGCGACGTGGTTCCTGCTGCTGATGTGGCTGGGGCTGGCGTGGAGTGCGCTGAGCTTCTGGAGAGTGGGGGGCGGAGCGGTGCCGAGTGCTGCTGCCGAGGGGGCGACGGAGCGCTCCGCCGAGACCGCGTGAGCGCCGCCCCTGAGCTACGCCCCTGAGCTACGCCCGCTGCGGCACAGCCGCCCTGCCGGGCAGCGTGACGACGAGCGGCGGTTCCGATTCGATCGGTAGGCTGGCGGGAAGCGTTCTGGCGGCTCGTGCGATCTCGTTCCGGCGCGCCCGGATGGCCGCGGCCCGGCGCAGCATCTTGAGCCCGTCGAGCACGGGGTTGACCTGCCCGCCCTCCTGGTGTGTCCACGCGATGCCGACCTCTTTGATGCGGAGCCCCGTGGCCCGCACGATCAGCAGGTGCTCGAGGTCGAACGCGTACCCCTCCTCGCGAGCGAGCGCGACGACCTGCTCGGCGACATCCGCCCGGTAGAGCTTGAACCCGCACTGGGTGTCGGCCAGCAGGTCGAGCCCCATCGCCCTCAGCGCGAGCTTGAAGACCGACCCTGCGAGTTTGCGGCCCGCGACGGCGTTGACCTGCGACCCGGCCGCGACGCGCGAACCGGCAACCAGCCCCACCCCGGGCGCGATCGCGTCCCGCAGGGCGGCGAGTTCGCGGACGGTCGCCGCGTTGTCCGCGTCCATCATGAGCATCCAGCGGCCGCGGGAGGCGGCCAGACCGGTGCACACCGCCGCGCCCTTGCCGCGGTTCTGCTCGTGCCGGAGCAGCCGCACCGAGAGCAGCGGGCCGTCGGGCGAATCGGTCAAGAGCGGCGAGACGCGGTCGATGGTCGCGTCGGGCGAGCCGTCGTCGACGAGCACGATCTCGGAGGTAAAGTCGGCGACCGAGAGCAGCGAGACCATGTCCGCCAGCGTCGCGTCGATCCGCGAGGCCTCGCGGTACATGGGGACGACCACCGAGACCTCTGGGGCGTCGTTGTCGCGAGGGGTTGGATCTGGTCTGTTGGGCATGAGCTGCGTGCGGGCCCGTACGCCGACCTCGCCGCACCGGAGAACCAAGCCTACCCGGGATGCTCAGGCGTTGTCGAGCAGGTCGACCGCCTTGAGCGCCTTGCCCTCCAGCATCGCCAGGCTGGCCCCGCCACCGGTCGAGACGTGGCTGACCTGGTCGGCCTGGCCGAACTTCTCGACGGCGGCCGCGGTGTCGCCGCCGCCCACGATCGTTGTGGCACCCTTGCTGGTGGCCTCCGCGACCGCCTTGGCGACCTGCTTGGTGCCGACGCTGAAGGCGGTCCACTCGAAGACGCCCATCGGCCCGTTCCAGACGACGCTCTTGGCATCGCGGATGACGGAGGCGAAGTTGCTCTGCGTGCGGGGGCCGATGTCCAGGCCCATGTAGCCCGGCTTGATCTTGTCCTCGAAGACCTCGATGTCGCCGGAGTGGGCCGCGAACTGCGTGCTGCAGACGTGGTCGACGGGCAGATGCAGCTGCGCACCGAGTTCAGCGGCCTGCGTGATCATCTTCTTGGCGTCGTTGATCCGGTCGGCCTCGACGCGGCTCTCGCCGACATCCTGGCCGAGCGCCTTGAGGAACGTGTACGCCATCGCGCCGCCGACGATGATGTGGTCGGCCTTGGGCAGCAGGCGGCTGATCGCGCCGATCTTGTCCGAGACCTTGGCGCCGCCGAGCACGACGACAAACGGCTTGGCCGGGTTCGCGATCGCGTCCTGCAGGAACCGGAGCTCCGTCGCGACCAGCGAGCCGATGACGCGCGGCTTGCCCGCCATCGCCTCGGGCACCGCGACCATCGAGGCGTCCGACCGGTGGCAGGTGCCGAACGCGTCGTTGACGTAGACGTCGCCGTAGCCGGCCAGCGTGCTGGCAAACGAGGCATCGCCGGCCTTCTCCGCCTTGTGGAAGCGGAGGTTCTCAAGCAGCAGCACGTCGCCGTCGGCCATCGCGGCGACGCCGGCCTTGGCGGCATCGTCGGTGCAGTCGTCGGAGGGGAACGCGACGGGCTTGCCGAGCAACTCGCCCAGGCGGTTGGCGACCGGACGCAGGCAGAGCTGCGGCTCGTGCCCCGTGCCCTCGGGCCGGCCGAGGTGGGACATCAGGATCGCCCGCCCGCCGCGGTCGGTGATGCTCTTGATCGTGGGGATCGCGCTGCGGATGCGGCGGTCGTCGGTGATCGCCCCGCCGTCGAGCGGGACGTTGAAGTCCACACGGACCAGCACGCGCTTCCCTGCGACATCAACGGATTCGATGGTCTTCTTGGCCATGGCGTGGGTCCCGATCTTCGGAGGGGCCCGAGCGGTCGCGGCTCGGGCCGGGTGTGTGCGCGTCTTAGTTCGTGGTGTCGTCGAGGATGCGCTGCGCCCGGGCACGGAGCTCGGCAGCGCCGGTGTTCTGCAGGCGGTCACGCATGCGGCGGAGGCGCGACGCGAGCGACGCGTCGACGAGCTGGTCGCCGATGCGGAACTTGACGCCGCCGAGCATGCTCTCGTCGGTGTAGGGGTGCACCACGACGTCCTTCCGCAGGATCGAGCCGAGGCGGTCTTTGACCTTGTCGATCTCGGCGACCTCGAGCGGGGCGGCGGTGAAGACATCGACCTCGATACGGCCGAACCGCTCCTGCACCATCGCGTCGTAGGCGCCGACGATCGCCGGCAGGTGCCCCAGGCGGCCCTTCTCGTTGAGCACGAGCAGGAAACGCAAGACCAGATCGTCGCACCGATCCGTGAAGATCGTGCGGAGCGACTTCTGCCGCTCGGCGGACGAAAGGACCTTGGACGCGAGGAACTCGCCGAAGCGGCGGTCGGCGCGGGCCAGGTCCAGGATGTCCTCGAGCTGCCCCATGACCGACTCGATGCGTTCGCGGCCGCCGTCGGCCTCCGCGAGTTCGAGCAGGCTCCGGGCGTAGATGTTGGCCAGTGCGTCGGGCGGTGATTCGGTCAGGGGCATGGAGTGGCTCCGCGAGGCGTGCTGCGACGGATCGCAGGTGGGGGGAGTATCAGTTGGACGCGGTCTGCAGCTCGGCGAGCGACTCGTCGATCAGCCGCTGGTGGTCGCCGGCGTTGACCTCGCGGGCGAGGATCTTGCTGGCGATCTGCGTCGCCATCGTGGACGCCTCGGCGTAGATCTCGTTGAGCGCCGCACGCTTGGCCGCCTCGATGTCGCGGCGGGCCTTGTCACGCATGTCGTTGAGCTCGACGTCGGCCTTGGCCTTGAGGTCCGAGGCCATCTTCTGCTGCTGCGTCCGGGTCTCGTCGAGCATCTTCTGGGCTTCGGCCCGCGCCTCGGCGAGGTTCTGCTGGTAGGTCTCCAGCGCCTCGGCTGCCTGCTTGCGGGCCGACGCCGCGGCCTCGATCTCGCTCTTGATCTTGTCGGCCCGCTCGTCCAGGCCCTTGCTGATCACCGGCCACACCTTGACGCGGAGCACGATGAAGACCAGCGCGAAGACGATGATCGCGGTGATGCCCGTCGCGAGGCCCTGCTTGGCGGTCGGCAGCGCGCCGACGACCTCGTGGCCCCCGGCGTGCTCGGCGTGGCCGTCGATGGCGTGGCCGTCGTCCGCGGCGTGGTCTTCGCCGTGGGCTTGGTCCTGGGCGAACGCGGCCGGGGCGACGGCGAAGAAGCCGGCCAGGAGGGCGGCGTCGGTGAGCGGCTTGCGAGCGTCGGGGCTCATGCGGTATCTCCAGAGCTGGCCGGGCAGTCCCGGCGGGCGGGGGGGGCGAGTCCAGGCAGCCGGGGCTGCGTCGTGCGGGAAGGCCCGCGTTTCGGTCAAAGCCGTCCCGCGCCGGTGAGGGCACGGGACGGTGAGTGTCTGGTCAACTCGCGATCAGGCGAGGAAGCCGACGACGACCGCGAAGAGGGTCGCACCTTCGATGAGGGCGGCGGCGAGAATCATGTTGATCTGCACCTGGCCGGCGGCCTCGGGCTGACGGGCGATCGACTCGACGGCACCCTTGCCGACGAGGCCGATGCCGAGACCACCACCGACGACGGCGAGGCCGGCGCCGAGGGCGGCGAGGCCCTTGCCCATGGTGGTGCCCACGGCCGCGGCCGGGGTGCCCTGGGCGTACGCCGAGGCGGGAGCGAGGACCGCGACGGCGGCGGTCGCGAGAAGCGCGGTCTTGACGATGCTCTTGATCTTCATGTGGACTGTCCTTTCAAGGGAACGCTGTGCACGAGCGGTTCGTGTGGCCCTGTTGGCGGGCCGGCCCGTTATTCACGCCGCTGCGGGGGCGTGCTCGTGGCCTTCGGCATGGCCGTGCTCGTGATCGTGGCCGTGCTCGTCGTGATGATCCATGAGGGAGATAAACACTGTGGTGAGGAACATAAAGATGAACGCCTGCAGGAAGGCGACAAACAGTTCCAGAATCATGATCGCAAACGCCCCGAGCACCGAGATGATGGTCACCGGCGCCGCGACGAGGATGCTCTTGCTGATGACCACGCCGACGAAGCCCAGGAGCGTCGCCAGCAGGATGTGCCCGGCGGTCATGTTCGCAAACAGACGAATGGCAAGCGCCACCGGCTTGATGAGCACCTGCCCGAGGAACTCGAGCACGAAGATCATCGGGGCGACCAGCAGCGGGGCGCCGCCGGTCATGTGCTTGAAGTAGTTGCCCACGCCCAGCCGCGAGATCGCCGCGGCGTTGAAGACGACGGCCGCGACCACGGCCAGCACGCCGGTGACCCAGATGTTCTGCGTCGCGGTGCCGCCGAAGGGCGTCATGTGCTTGGCCTTCCAGCCGGGGGCGATCAGGTGGATCGCGTCCATGATCGGGACCAGCCCGATCAGGTTGTTGACGAGGATGAAGAAGAAGATCGTCCACAGGAACGGCATCAGCGCCTTGGTGCGGTCGTGCAGCAGAGGCTCGACGACCTCGTCACGCAGGTAGACGCACAGCACCTCGATGAAGTGGGCGAAGGGGTTGCGGGTGACGTACGACTCGGCGTCGTCGCCCGAGCCGGTCGAGACGTGCTTGGCCGCCCACAGCATGCCGAAGATCAGGATGATCCCGCTGAGGACCAGGTTGCCCTGGTTGCCCGACCACAGCCAGAAGCCGTTGGCGAGCTTGATGAACACGTGGTTGTACACGTGGTCGGCGGGGCTGTCGGCCGCGAGGGTAAGACAGAGAGTGTTCAGCATGCCTGGCTCGGCTCCACACCGACGGCGGCGACATCGCGGCCGGCGGACTTGAGGCGTTCGAGATACGAGAGCACAGCGATCGCGAGGATCGACTCAATAACAAGAATCAGGCCGAGCCCGGCGACGGTGCCGAGCCAGACCGGGCGGGACGGCGCGTCGCCGACCTGCGTGAGGATCAGGGCCGCGAACATGCCCAGCAGCATGCGGCCGATCGAGGAGCCCAGCACCGCCAGGCCGAAGCGTTCGGCGCGGGTCACCAGCGCGGGCAGCAGGCCGACCAGCGAGACGCTGGCGACGAGCATCGCGACCAGAACGGCGACCGAGTCGGCCGGAGCGGTCTCGGTGCCAGACTCGGCGAGCCGGGCCGCCGCGGTCTCTTCCAGACGCGTCGCCACGACGAACGCGAACGCCGAGGCGAGCACGATCGCCGCGAGCATCGCCGCGGCAAAGAGGGACCGAACGGATTGGCTGACAGCGACCGCCGACACGGGGATTCTGACCTCCGGAACCGCAGGCCCATCGGGGCCCGACGTCGGACGCCCGACCGGCCCCAGATAGAGGGGCAAACGATAGACGTCCGGGGGATGAACGGCAAGGGATAGGGGGTGCCCGGGTGCCTCCCGCCGGCCCAATCAGCGGGGCCCGCAGCGGCCCTCTCGGGAGGGGCGTCTACCCCTTCCGGGCCCGCCTGCGGGCCTCCTGCCGCATCGTCGTCCGCACGAGCCGCACCGCCGAGGTGACAAACCCGAGCACCAGGCCGATCATCGCCCCCCAGGGCCCCGTGCCCCGCCAGAGGTCGAACAGGTAGCCGAGCAGGAACATCCCCAGCGTGCTGAAGACCAGGTCGAGGGCCATGCCCCACGCCTTGGCGGTTTCGACCATCGAGGAGGTGGGGGGGCTGGAGCCCTTGGGTCCGTCGCCCAGCCGGGCGGCCCGCTCGGCGGGAGTCTCGCGGAGGACCTCGGGGATCGTCAGCCTCGGGTCGTCGGTCGGGGGCGGCGGGGCACCCTGGTCCAGTGGTTCTTCTGGATTTGGCTGTGAGGGGTCGGGCATGAGCATCCATTCGGCCCGAAGGGCATCGACTGGGAATCCTGACTCGGCAGAGCGGAACCGCCCGCAGGTCAGTTCGAGAGTCCGGCCATTCCCACTGTTCGAGCGGTTCGCAGGGCCTCGCCCAGCTTGTCTATCTCCGGCCCGCCGCCCTGGGCCTGTTCCGGCCTGCCCCCGCCCTTGCCGCCGAGGACGGTCGCGGTCTCGCGGATCCAGTCCCCGGCCTTCAGGCCGAGCTTGACCAATTCCGGCGGGACGGCCGCGAGGAGGGCGACACCCGGCTTCTCTCCGTCGGGGTCGACGCTGGCCAGCAGCACGGCCTTGCCGGGGCAGGACGACTGGATCGTCTTCATCGCCGCCTGCAGCGCGGCACGGTCTCCGCCGGTGTCCAGCTCGGCGACGATCACCGGCTCGCTCGAGCTGGCGTGGTTGGCGGCGATCTGCCTGGCGAGCGTCGCGGCCTCGGCGGCCTTGGCGCGGGCGGCCTCCTTGGCGGCTTCCTTCACGCGGTCCTGCAATGCCGCGAGCCTGGCCCGGAGCGCCGCCTTGCGCGCAACCGGCAGGGCCAGCTGGTCGAGCTCGGCGGCGATGGCCGAGGCCTCGCCGGCCAGATCGGTCGCGTCGAGCGTGGCGGCGGCGTCCAGCCGCTGCTCGGCGTCGTCTGCCGCGGCGTGGGCGGCGATGGCGGGGACGCCGGTCAGGGCCTCCACGCGGCGGATGCCCTTGGCGATGCCGGTCTCGCTGATCAGCGCGAAGGCCTTGGCCTCGCTGGTCCGCCCGACGTGCGTCCCGCCGCAGAACTCGATCGAGTAGTCGGCCCACTTGGCGTTGTCGGGGTCGTCGAGCAGCGTCTGGATCGGCACGCCCACCGAGACCACGCGAACGGGGTCCGGGTAGGTCTCGCCGAAGACGGCGCGGAGGCCGTTGATGCCCTTGGCCACATAGAGCGGGGCCAGATCGGCGAAGACCTCCAGGTCCTGCTCGATCCGCTCGGCGACGATCTGCTCGACCAGGCCCAGCTCGTCGGGCGACACAGGCTTGTTGTGCGAGAAGTCAAAGCGCAGCCGGTCGGTCTCGACCAGCGAGCCCTTCTGCTCGACGCCCTCGCCGAGGACGCGGCGGAGGCCCAGGTTGAGCAGGTGCGTCGCGGTGTGGTTGGACGCCACCTGCCCGCGGCGCTGGTTCTCGATGTGCAGCTGCACATCGTCGCCCACGCGGATCTCGCCCCGGACCACGCGGCCGAAGTGGACCGCGTAGCCGCCGAAGGTGCGGACATCCTCGATCTTGAACTCGCCGCCGTGGTTGTGGCCGCCGACGTTCCGCTCGCGCGAGACGAGCGCGCGGCCGTGGTCGGTCACCTGCCCGCCCATCTCGGCGTAGTGGTTGGTCTTGTCGAAGATCAGGCCGATGCGGCGGGCGACGTTGCTGGTGGCCGTCGCGTGCTCCTCGAAGTTGTGCCCCGACCAGATCGCCTTGACCGTCGCCCGCAGGTCGCGGGCGTTGAACTTGTTGCCGTCGTCGGTCGGCTTGACGTTGAGCCGCTTGAGCCGGGCGAGGGCCTCGGCGTCGAGCGTCTCGGTCTCGCCCGAACCGGTCGATTGGGCGCCCCGCGAGCGTTCCTTCTGCTCGGCCATGCACTTCTCGAAGCCGTCGACGTCGACAGCAAGCCCGCGCTCCTCGGCCATCAGCACGGTCAGGTCGAGCGGGAAGCCGTAAGTGTCATAGAGCTTAAATGCTTGGTCCCCTTCAAAAACTGGATCACGCGAGAAGTGACGGCGCACACTCTCCAATGAGAACTCGTCGGCGTAGACAGTCAAGTGATGCGTTGGTTGACCCGCGTCAAGGTGCATCCAGCCGGTGGAGTAGTACCAGCCTCGCTCATCCTTTCGGATCTCTTGGACACGGATCATCCCGGGCGGAGCCTCAGCGATGAGTGGCAAGTCATTCAGGGTGTGGACAACTGCCCCGTTGAAGTGGTCAATTCCTCGATCGAGCGTCTTCCCGAAGCTCTCTTCCTCGTCGCGGATCACCTCGATCACCCGCTCCGGGTTCTTCTTCAGCTCCGGGAACGCCCCGCTCATGTGCTCGACCACCACCGGGACGAGCTGGCTGAAGAACCCCGGAGGCGCATTGAGCTTCTGCCTGCCGAACCGCACGGCACGCCGCAGGATGCGGCGGAGCACATAGCCGCGGCCCTCGTTGCTCGGCACCGCCCCGTCGGTGATCGCGAAGGTCAGTGTCCGCACGTGGTCGGCGATGACGCGGTAGGCCATGTCGTGCCCGTCGGGGTCGTCCTTGCCGAGCTTGCCGTGATAGCCGCGGGGGTCGTGGGTGATGTTCTCGATCGCCGCGAAGATCGGCGTGAAGAGGTCGGTGTCGTAGTTGCTCGTCACGCCCTGGATGATGCTCGCCAGCCGCTCGAGCCCCATGCCGGTGTCCACATGCTGGGCGGGCAGGTTCTTGAGCGCCCCGCCCTGCTGGCGATCGTACTGGATGAAGACGAGGTTCCAGATCTCGATGACGTTGGGGTCGTCGGCGTTGACCAGGGCCGCGGCGTCGCGCCCGCCGATGCGGTCGAAGTGCAGCTCCGAGCAGGGTCCGCACGGGCCGGTGTCGCCCATCTCCCAGAAGTTGTCCTTCATGTTGCCGGGCAGCACACGATCGGCGGGCAGGAAGCGGCGCCAGAGGTCGCGGGCCTCGGTGTCGGGCTTGAGGCCGCTGGCCTCGTCGCCGCCGAAGTAGGTGGCGTAGAGCCGCTCGCCGGGGAGCTTGTAGACGTTGGTCAGCAGGTCCCAGGCCCACTCGATGATCTCCTCCTTGAAGAAGTCGCCGAAGGACCAGTTGCCGAGCATCTCGAAGAAGGTGTGGTGGTAGGTGTCCTTGCCGACGTCCTCGAGGTCGTTGTGCTTGCCGCCGGCGCGGATGCACTTCTGGGTGTTGACCGCCCGGGTGACGCCCGCCAGGGGCGAATCCGGGGCCACCTGGCCAAGGAAGGCCGGCTTGAACTGGTTCATCCCCGCGTTGGCAAACAGCAGCGTCGGGTCGTCATGGGGAATCACCGGGCTCGACGGGACGAACCGGTGGGCGTGGCGGCCCACGAAGTAGTCGATGAAGGTCTGGCGGATCTGGGCGGTGGTTGGCTTTGGCATGGATGCGATCGTTGGTGAGAGCCGTGGTGGGGACTGCGGGTGGGGTCGGTGGAGGGAATCGGCCGATTGTAGCTGGGGCGGACCTCGGGCCGCCCCTCCGCCGACGGCCGCCCTCCGGGCGGATCCTGCCCCCCAAGACCCCGAGAGAGGCGTGTGACACCGATGCGAGAATGCGACCTGTGCGTGATCGGGAGCGGGCCGGCGGGCCAGAAGGCCGCGATCCAGGCGGCCAAGCTTGGCAAGCGGGTCGTCTTGGTCGAGCGTCGGGAGGTGCTCGGCGGCGTCGCCGTCAACACCGGGACCATCCCCTCCAAGGCGCTGCGCGAGGCCATCCTGGCGATGGTCAGCCGCCAGACCGCCATGCCCCAGGTCGGCGACTTCAAGCTGGCCAGAGAGCACACGTTCCACGAGCTGACCACCAGCGCCGGGCGGGTGATCGCGGCCGAGGTCGACATCGTCCAGCGGCACATGCGTTCCAACGGCGTCTCCGTGCTCCACGGCGCCGGCCGGTTCGAGGATCCTCACACGATCGTCGTCGAGAGTGCGCACGGGTCCGAGCGGGTCAGGGCGGATTTCGTGCTCATCGCGACCGGCACCACCCCGGCCCGGCCCGACACCATCGAGTTCGACGGCCGCACGATCATCACGTCGGACGAGATCCTGAATCTCCCCTCGCTGCCGCACTCGATCATCATCGTGGGCGGCGGCGTGATCGGGACCGAGTACGCCTCGATGCTCAGCGTCATGGGCGTCA
This sequence comes from Phycisphaerales bacterium JB054, assembly GCA_043100935.1. Lineage (GTDB taxonomy): Bacteria > Planctomycetota > Phycisphaerae > Phycisphaerales > UBA1924 > PNC22. Next base: position 134,439 of record JBICHP010000004.1, on the reverse strand, counting down.
AGGTCACGCTCGTCGAGGGCCGCCACCGCATCCTCGACTTCGTCGACGGCGAGATCGGTGAGGCGTTGCAGTACCACCTGCGCCAGACGGGCATGACGCTGCGGATGGGCGAGAAGGTCGTCCGGATCGATCGGATCGAGAAGACCACCGGCGCAAAGACGATGGACGAGCACATGGCCGAGGCGTTCTTCGAGAGCGGTAAGACGCTGCGGGCCGACTGCCTGCTCTACGCGGTCGGTCGGCAGGGCGCGACGGCGGAGCTTGCGCTCGAGAACGCCGGGCTGGGCGCCGACAACCGCGGGCGGGTCTCGGTCAACTGCCACTTCCAGACCGAGGTGCCGAACATCTACGCGGCCGGCGACGTGATCGGCTTCCCGGCGCTGGCCTCCACCAGCATGGAGCAGGGCCGCGGCGCGGCCGGGCACATGTTCGGCGTGCCGATCGACCCGGTCTCGAAGCTGCTGCCCTACGGCATCTACTCGATCCCCGAGCTCTCGATGGTCGGCTGGACCGAGGAGAAACTGACCGAGGAGGGCATCCCCTTCGAAACCGGCGTGGCCCAGTACCGCGAGATCGCGCGGGGGCAGCTGCTCGGCGACGACATCGGGATGCTCAAGCTGCTGATCCACCAGGAGACCCACGCCATCCTCGGCGTCCACGTGATCGGCACCGGCGCGACCGAGCTGGTCCACATCGGTCAGTGCGCCATCGCCTTCAACGCCACGGTGGAGTACTTCGTCAACGCGGTGTTCAACTACCCGACGCTGGCCGAGTGCTACAAGGTCGCCGCGATGAACGGCCTGAACAAGATCAAGGGCATCTGACCCCGCCCCGGCCCGCGGGCCCCGGCCACGGGCCGCACCGCCCGGCGGTCGCCGCGGGCCGGAGCCCGATCGCGGCGTAGGAGCTACGCTGATCTCGTGGCCAAGAAAACCAGCAAGAAGACCACCCGCAAGAAGGCCCCCGCCCGCCGTGGCGCAGCGGCGGCCGAGCCGGCCGCCGGGCCGGAGGCCGGCCTGACCTCCGCCGGGCTGGCCCGCGGCATCGACGAGGTGCTCGGGCAGGAGCACGCGGTGGGCGTGCTCGACGCCGCCGTGTCCTCCGGAAGGCTCCACCACGCGTGGCTCTTCCACGGGCCGGAGGGTGTCGGCAAGTTCACCACCGCGCTCGCGTTCGCCGCGGTGATCCTCGACCCGACCTCCGCGCCCGATCTCTCCGGACGCGTCCGGCCCGATCCCGACAGCGAGGTCCAGCGGCTGCTCCGGGGCGGCTCGCACCCCGACCTGCAGGTCGTCCGGAAGGAACTCGCGGCGTTCAGCCGCGAGGACCGCGTCCGCCGCAGCATGCAGACGTCGATCTCCATCGAGGTCGTGCGCGAGTTCCTGATCGAACCGGCTTCGCGGACCCGGGTCGTGCAGGGCGACTCGCTCGCGTCCAAGGTCTTCATCGTCGACGAGGCCCACCTCCTCGGGCGCGAGGCCCAGGACACCATGCTCAAGACGCTCGAGGAGCCCGGGCCGGGGGTGGTGCTGATCCTCGTCACCTCGAGCGAGGATCAGCTCCGTCCGACCATCCGCAGCCGTTGCCAGCGCGTCGGCTTCCGGCCGCTCGACAACTCGGCCATGGCCCGGTGGACCGAGCAGAGCGGGCTCGACATGTCGGGTGTCGATGTTGAATGGGCCGTCTCGTTCGCCGACGGCTCGCCCGGCGTGCTCACCGAACTGGTCAACGGCGGGCTCGGGGCGTGGCACGCCGAGCTCCGCGGCACGATGGACCGCCTCGCCGATGGCGTCAGCGTGATCGACGCGGGCAAGACCCTCTCCAAGCTCGTGGACGGCGCCGCCGCGGTCGCGGTCGAGGGCAAGTCCCACGCCAGCAAGGCGGTCGCCAATCGTGCGGCCGCGTCGCGGATGTTCCGGCTGTTGGGGGAGGGCTTCCGCACCGCGATGCGGAGTTCGGCGGCGGTGGGGCGGGTCGAGGACGCCGAGCGTCTCACCGCGTGCATCACGGCGTGTCAGGAGGCCGAGCGGCAGCTCGACTCCAACGTGGCGCTGGGTCCGGTGTTTGAGAATCTGGCCGCCAGGTGCGGCGCCGAGCGATAGGCGGGCGCGCCCCTCTTCCCGTGCGGCGATTCAGCCCTGGGCGGAGAAGCCTGTGGGTTCGGGCGAGTGTGTCCTGTCGGCCGAAGCGGTCGGGGTGTCGGCGGTGTTGGCCGCACGCTCGGTCGCGACCTTCTCCATGAGCATGGCCCACGTCTCCCGTTCGTAGCGGAGCAGGTCGGCGGCCTTCTCGAGCCGCGGGAGGCTCCGGTTGAGGCTCGCGTCGATCAACTCGCGGTAGAGGTACATGTAGACCGAGCGGACGCGTTCGGCGAGCTCGCGGTCCACATCGGGGCTCACCGAGGTGGCCAGCTCGAGCACGATGGCCCGGGCCTGCGTGATGCCGTTGTAGGAGGCCTCGTAGTCCTTGTTCCCGAGGCCGTCGATGGCCTGCTGGAGGAACCGGATCGAGCCGTCGAGCAGCATGAGCCGCAGCTGCTGGGGCGACGCGGTGAGCACCTGCGTGCGGAGATAGGCGTTGGCTTCGGTGGCGGTTGTCATGACGGTGCTTATCGGTGTGTCCCGGGGGCGACTTCAGGGAGATTGGCGGCGAATACGGAGATCCGTGCCTAGCCCTGCAACGCCAGGAGGGCGCTCTGCTGGCTCGAGAGCGACGCCAGCGCCGTTTCCATCGCGAGGAACTGGCGTTCGAGCCGTACCCGCTTGGCGTCGAGCTGGATGTTGAACTGCTCGATCCGCTTCTCCTGGAGTTCGATCTGGTCGGCGAAGGTCTTGTCCTTGTTAGTGAAGATGCCGTCCACCGAGTCGAGGTAGCTGTCGGCCAGCTCCTCGAACTGGAAGATCAGCCCCAGCTTGCTGAACTGGTCGGAGGTGTCGGTGTTGCGCACGAACACGCCGTCCTCGATCTCCGTCTCGGTCTCCTGGGTGATCTGTTCGCGGGCGGTCAGCAGCTCCGCGACGGCGTCGAAGTCCTGCTCCATCGCGTCGCGGAACTTGTCCCGGTCGAGCTCGAGCTTGCCGCCCTCGCCCACCGTGATGCCCACCTGCGAGAACCGGCTGAACTCGTCGTCCACGCCGATCGGCTCACCGAGGCTGGTGCGGTTCATGGTGGACTGGAGGATCGCCAGGGTGCTCTCGCCCAGCAGCGGGCCGCGGACCTCGGTCTCCGAGTCGTACCGGGTCTGGAAGCTGATCCGGTTGAGCACCTCGTTGTAGGCGGCGATGAACTCCTCAACGGCGGTGATGATCTTGTCCGAGTCGCGGGAGATGGTGAGGTTGACGACCTCGTCGCTGGTGGTGTTCAGGTCGATGGTCACGCCGGGGATGACGTCGTCGAGCGTGTTGCTCGACTTGGTCAGCAGCACCGCCTTGGCCGGGTCGGACGACCCGTAGAACACCAGCGCGTCGTTGCCCTCGTCCAGCGTCGAGAGGTTGAGGCCCAGGCCGCCGTCGTCGATGATGAAGCGGCCGTCCACGCCGGTCGCACGGGCCGAGAAGCTGAGCCGGTAGGGGTTGCTGCCGGTGCCGTCGTTGAGGATCGTGGCCCGGACGGGCGTGCCCGTCGCGTCGTTGATCTTCTGCGCGATCTGGTTGAGGGTGTCGGTGGCCTCAAACTCGACCTCGACCTCGGCCGACCCGTCGATGAAGTTGTCGTCGCCGGTGCCCGACGAAGAGCCCTTAATCTTGAGCGACTTGGCGACCGTGCCGGAGACGTCCTCGACGAGGATGGTGGTGCCGCCGTCGGGCTCGCTGTCCTTCTCCTCGATCATCAGGCCGTCGCCCTTGTCGTTCAGGCGGACGTTGATGTTGGCCCCCGCCGCGTCGGCCTGCCCCTGGATCTCGGTGACCAGGTCGTAGACGCTCTCGGAGTCCGAACCGATCTTGACCGTGAACGAGACGCCGTTGCCGTCGGTGATGCGGATGTCGCCGGTCCCGATCCCCGCGCCGTTGTTCAGCTCGTCCAGCAGCGTCGCCATCCCGAAGTACTTGTGCTGCAGGTTGGAGCCCGTGACCGAGTCCTCCGCCACGCCGGTCACGTCGGTCGCGATGCCCAGACTCTCGGCCGTGTCGCCGGTGATGATCAGATTGCTCGAGCCGCCGGTCGAATCGGTCACCTGCAGCCCGTTGCCGATGTTGCTCAGCGAGACCGACAGCCGGCCGCCGTTGCCCGCGTCGTCGTTGATCAACCGGGCGATGTCGTCGACCGTCTGCGCGCTCGAGATGTCGATGGCGAACGAGGTGCCGTCGCGGGCGGTGAAGTTGAGGATGCCGTCGCCGTCGAGCCCGGCGCCGCCGTTGAGGTTGCTGACCAGCGTCGTGTTGAGACCGGAGAACCGCTGCTCGCCGGTCAGGGTGCCGGTGGCGCTGCCGAGGATGCCGAGGTTCGCGGCCGTCGTCGACTTGGCCTTGGCCTCCGTCACGTCGATGTCACGCCCCAACGCGTTGGTGATCACCAGTCGGCCGTTGGAGATCGACGCGCTGGCCGACGAGCCGAGGCCGGCGTCCGCGATCGCCGAGTTGATCCGGTCCACGACGCCCTGCATGCTCTTGACCGCGCCCTCGGTCTCGACGAGCTCGCCGTCGATCGTCTCCCACACCGAGCCGAGATTCACCCTGACGTTCGTGTCGATCGAGTCGCTGACGTCCACGGTGATCGTAAAGTCGTAGCGGTCCTCGCCGACGTCGGTGCCGATGAACACCCCGTTCCCGTCGTTGAGCTGGCCCAGCGTCGTGTTGCCCGACAGGGCGTACACGGTGTCACCCGTGAGTGTCCCGCTGGCCGAGTTCCCGGCGATGCCCAGGCTCGAGGCGGTGGTGTACCCGGTGCCGTTGGAGATCGAAAAGTCGGTCCCGCCGGTGAGCTTGAACGATCCGCCCTCGGTGCTCGCCGTGATGTCGAGGCCCGAGCTGTTGATCGCGTCGATCACGTCGTTGACCGTCACGGCCTTGGACAGATCGACCGTCGCGCTGCTCGAGCCCTGCGTGATCACGATCTTGCCGCGAGAGATCCCCTCGCCGTCGTTGAGGTCGGCCAGGGCGATGTCGCGGTCCAGCCGCCCCGCAGCAGACTCAAACGTGAACGACGAGGCGTTGATCGCCGTCGAATCGGCGTTGGAAAAGCCCCTCGACAGCGACTGCTGGCTCGAGACCAGACGGTCCACCAGGAACGAGTAGTTGCCCGGCACCGCCGAGCGAGACGCCACCGCCGACAGGACCGCCGCGTCGCCGCTGGCCGCCTTCATGGAGTCGAACGTGAACTCGGTCCGGAACCGGCGCGACGCGGTCTGGAGCGCACCGAGCTTGGAGTTGATGTCCAGGTAGGCACCCTGCTGGATCTGCAGGTTGAAAATGCGCTGCTGCGCAAGATCGCGGGGGCGGCCCTCGATCGCGAGGAGCTGCGTGATCAGCGCCGACGTGTCGATGCCGCTGAAGAGCCCGATATTGCTGGTAATGCCGCTCATGGTCGCTCTCTCTGTTTCTGGTCGTGCGCGGGAGGCCGGTGTGCCGGTCACCCGGGAGGACTGCTTCAGGCGGCCCGGCGGCCGTCCAGGGGTTCCGCACCCCGCGCCATCGCCAGGGTCGAGCCGGCGGACGTCGGCCGGAGCACCAGGCCCAGCGCGTAGCGGCGGCTCGGCCGATCGAGGCCGCGCGCCCGCAGCGCCATCAGGTCCGACGCCCACGGCGCAAGAACTGCGCGGAATCGCCGCCGAGCGTCTTCCACCGCAGCACAGGTTGGGTTGTCGGTCTCGTGCATCCGTGCTCCAGACCGCCTGCCAGGCGGGTACGCAACTCCCGGGCCAGAGCGGGGAGAATGCCCGGTAGCCCGTGTCTGGACACATATCGGCCGGATCGGGCTGTGCGCTCGCCCGGACTGCCGGATTGGACGATCATCGCGCCCTCGGTCGATCCGCAACCCTCGTTCGCCGAAGGAATGCACGAACGACCCCGCCCCCCGTGCGTAGGATCGCAGCCATGACCAGCAAGGCCTCAGGGCCCCAAACAGAGGACGCCAGAGACCGTCTCGCTCCGCTCCGGCTGGGCGTGCTGGTCGTGTCGGCCGCCGTCGGCCTTTCCGCGATCTGGGGAGCCTGGGACGCCGTCGGTCGCGAGCCTAGGGTCTGGGCGTTGTTCGGATTCGAGATCGTGACGCTCATCGCGGCCGTGCTCGGCGTCCTCGTGGGCCTCGGCAGGTTCCGCGAGGCACCCGCGCTCTCGGCCTTCTCGATCGCCGGAACCATCTTCGCCTCGGCCACCCTCGGCCGATTCAGCGCCATCGTCACGCGGGCCACCGACGCCGGCTCCGAAGGCCAAGCGGTCCGGCAGATGCTCAAAGACCCCATGTTCGACGCCCGGTTTATCGCGGCGGTTGTGCTCGGCGCCCTGGCCCTCAGCCTCGCGCTGGGCAAGGACTCCCGCTCCTGGCGCAGCCTGACCGCCGGGATCCTCGCCGCGCTGCCGGTCGTCGCAGCTTTGGGCTGGATGTTGGGTTCCGGTCGCGCGTGGCTGCTCGCGCCGGTCGACGGCGCAGCCGACATCGCCCGCGTGGTCGGCGCGCTCCTCGGCGGCCTGGCCCTCGTCGTGCTGGCCTCGATGGCCGTGCACCTGGTCGTGCGGGCGTTCGAGGTGCGTATGGGACCCGTGGGCGCGGCCAACGCCGCGGGCCGCCGGAGCGGGGCACCGCGAAAGGCCGCCGCCGCGAATCCCAACAAGGGTGCATGAGCGAGATCTTTGCCGTTATTGGTGTCGCGGTCGTGGCGATCGTTTTGGGTATCGGTGTGGGCTACATATGGCTCGTCCGACGCTCGGCCGCCCAGCCGACCAAGATTGACGTCCACGGCGTGACCGAGCGTGTCCGGGCGACCGGCTCGCTGGTCGGGCTCGAGGTCGCAGCCAAGGAAATCGCCACCGCGACCAAGGGCTGGGGCTGGCTGCCGCCGATCGTGCTCAGCCAGGCCAAGCTCGCGATGATCTTCCAGTTCGAGAAGCAGTACGCCGTTGACCTCGGCGCGCTCCGCCCCGACGACGTCGAACGCCTCGGCTCCGGCAGCTTCCGCATCACGCTCCCGTCTATCCAGGGCAAGCTGCGGCTCGTGGACGTCTCTCCCTACGACATCCAGTCCGGCAAGGTCATGGGGCTGCTCGATGTCATCCCGATGGGCGCCGAGAGGCAGCGCGAGCTGATGAAGGCCGCGCAGGAACAGGCCGGAGAGCTGCTGGGCAGTTCCGAGGCCCAGTACGTCCGCCGGGCTCAGGCGAGCATCGAGAAGCAGCTGCGGGCGTTGCTCGGGCTGTTCGAGGTCGAACTCGAGATCCGCTGGCGCGAAGAGGTCGCCGGGGAGTTCGACATGCGCATCCCCGAAGACCTGACCCCGGAGAAGATCGGCAAGCCCCAGTCCAAGCCCCAATCTAAGCCCAAGTTCAAGCCGAAGCTCACCCTCGTGGCAAGCTGATCACCCGAGGGTGCCACTGGTCAGCGGAGGCTTTGCGCAGCTGCCCAGTGCCGCGCGGTGCACTTCTCCGGGGCGATGGACGACGGCCGACACGCCCGCACTGGGCAGACTCTCAGAGCAGAGTCTGACCAGTGGCACCCCCCGACGGCCCCCCCCCCAACCCTCACGCACTCGACGGGTGCCAGATCGTCTTGTACTCGACAAACGGCTCGATCCACCCCGGCCCCTCGCAGGTCTCGTCATCGAACCAGCCGCCCGCGCTCGTGCCCGATGGCAGGTCTCGCACGGTGACCCGCTTGAGGTTCTCCGCCGCACCGAGTTCAAGGGTCCTGCGCTGTTCCGGTGACACACCCGCAGCGTGAATCGCCGCGATCTCGCGGTGCGACGCAAAGTGGGGGAGCAACTCGTCCCGCTTGCCGGTCAGAATGTTGACCACGCCGCCGGGCATGTCGCTGGTCGCGATCGCCTCGGCGAGGATGCACGCAGGGATCGGGTTGGTCTCGCTGGCCAGCAGCACGCAGGCGTTGCCCGCGCAGACCACCGGCGCGACCAACGACACAAGCGCCAGCAGCGGGTGCTCGTCCGGACAGACGATGCCGACCACACCGACCGGCTCGGGCACCGTGAAGTTGTGGTAGGGGCCCGACACCGGGTTCGCGCATCCGAGCACCTGCGGGTACTTGTCCGCCCAGCCCCCATAGTGCACGACGCGATCAATAGCCGCAGCCACCTCGTCGGCGCTCCGCTCGCCGTTGACGCCGGCTTCCAGCCGGTGCGCCGCAGCCAGTTCACCCGCCTTGCCCTCCATCATCTCGGCAAGCCGGTACAGAATCTGCGCGCGCAGATAGGCGGTCGCATTGGCCCAGCCAGCCTGCGCACCCGCCGCAGCCTCGACCGCATTCCGCAGGTCCTTCCGCGAGCCGTGGCAGGTGTGGGCGACGGTGTCCCCGGCGGCGTCGGCGATCTTGATCGACCGCCCCGACTCGGTGCGCGGAAACTTGCCGCCGATGAAGAGCTTGTAGGTCTTGGGGATGGGGAGGCGGGTGGTCATGCGGAGCGCTCCAAAGGCAGTCTTTCACCACAGAGGCACAGAGAGCACAGAGGAAGACGGGGCAGAGGGGAGTCAGTTGGAAAGGCGTTTGATGCCGCCTCGCAGATACGGCGTGTTGAAGTTGAGGAGGAGGGCGGTCTTGAGACCGGTGAGGCGCAGGTAGGTGAGCACCTGGGCTTCGTGGATCGCGAGGAGTTGCTCCACGGCCTTAATCTCCAGCAGCACCGTGCATTCGACGATGAGATCCGCTCGGTACACGCAGTCCAGTTGCTCGCCCTTGTACTCGATCTTGATCTCGCTCTGCCGTTCGACGCGAAGACCTCGGAGCGAGAGTTCCTTTGCAAGACAGGCCTCATAGGCCGACTCCAGCAACCCGGGCCCCAGTGTCTTATGCACCTCAATAGCGGCACCGATGATGTCCCTCGTGAGCGGATCATCCCTCGTTGATTCGTCAGGCATTCCACCTGTCCCCCTCTGTGCCCTCTGTGCCTCTGTGGTGAATGTTCGCCTTTCATGCCTTCACATACCCCCGCAGCCCCTGCAACCCACCCTCGCGCCCAAAGCCCGACTCCTTGAACCCGCCGAACGGGCTCGCCGGATCGAACTTGTTGTAGGTGTTGAGCCACACGATCCCCGCCTTGAGCTTGCTGGCGATCTCGAAGATCTTCGACCCCTTGTCCGTCCAGACGCCGGCCGCGAGGCCGTAGGGGGTGTTGTTGGCGCGGGTGATGGCCTCCTCCGGCGTGCGGAAGCTCAGGACCGCGAGCACCGGGCCGAAGATCTCCTCGCGGGCGACCGTGTCGCTCGGCTGCACGCCGGAGAAGAAGCTCGGGCGGCACCAGTAGCCGGCCTCGGGAAGCACGCTCCCGTTGGACTCATGGAATGTCGCGCCCTCGGTCCGTCCCTGGTCGATGTACCGCGTGATGGTGTCGAGCTGCGCGCGCGAGTTGATCGCGCCGACGTCGGTGTTCTTGTCGAGCGGGTCGCCCACGCGCAGGCTCGCCATGCGGACTTTGAGCTTGGCGACGACTTCGTCGAGCACCGACTCCTGCACGAACAGCCTCGAGCCGGCACAGCAGACATGCCCCTGGTTGAAGTAGATCCCCTCGACGATGCCCTCGACCGCCTGATCAAGGCTCGCATCCTCGAAGATGATGTTGGGACTCTTGCCGCCGAGTTCGAGGGTGAGGCGTTTGCCCGTGCCCGCGACGGCGGCCGCGATCTTCTTGCCGACCTCGGTCGAGCCGGTAAACGCGATCTTGTCGATGTCGGGATGGTTGACGATGGCCGCGCCCGTGCGTCCGTCGCCGGTCACGATATTGACCACGCCCGGCGGCAGGCCGACTTCCTGACAGATCTCCGCCAGCCGCAGCGCCGTCAGCGGGGTGGTCTCGGCCGGCTTGAGCACGCACGTGTTGCCGCAGGCCAGCGCCGGGGCGAGCTTCCACGCCGCCATCAGCAGCGGGAAGTTCCACGGAATGATCTGGCCGCAGACGCCCAGAGGTTGGGGCTCGCGCCCGGCGAATGCGAACGGCAGCTTGTCTGCCCAGCCCGCGTGGTAGAAAAAGTGTGCCGCGGCCAGCGGGATGTCCACATCGCGGCTCTCGCGGATGGGCTTGCCGCCGTCGATGGTTTCGAGCACGGCCAACTCGCGCGCGCGCTCCTGGATGCGCCGCGCGATGCGGTAGAGATACTTGCCGCGTTCCTTGGCGGGCAGCGCCGCCCACGCGGGAAACGCCTCGCGGGCTGCGCGCACGGCCGCGTCCACGTCGGCGTCCGACGCCTGCGCGACCTCGCAGATCGGGGCCTCGGTCGCGGGGTTGATCGACGCGAAGTACGTTCCTTCGTCGCTCCGTCGCTCCGTCGCTCCGTCGCTTTCCGGCTCGACAAACTCACCGTCGATAAAGAGCCCGTAGCGCTCAGCGATCTCCGGCCTCACGCTCTCGGGGGCGGGGGCGTATTCCCACTGGGTGAGGGAGGTGGCAAAGTCGAGGTGGTGGGGCGTGTGGGATGGTCTGTTTGCGATTGTCATATGCTCACGCCTCCGAGAAGTCGTACGCCGCGGTGTAGTGGCCCGTGGCCTGCTTGACCAGCTGCCGGAGGATGTCGTTGACCAACGAGCTTGCTCCGAATCGGAACAGGGCGGGGCTGAGCCACGCGTTGCCGCGCACCCCCTCCGTCGCTCCGTCGCTTCGTCGCTTCGTCGCTTCCACCGCCCCCAGCGTCTCCTGCACCATCACCAGGTAGTGCAACGCCTGCTTGGCGGTGCGGATGCCGCCGGCGGGCTTCATCCCGATGTGGCGGCCGGAGCGGAGATACTCATCGCGGATCGCCTCGAGCATCACCAGCGTCACCGGCATCGTCGCAGCTGGCGACACCTTGCCGGTGCTGGTCTTGATGAAGTCGCCATCACGGATGTTGGCGATGGCGATGTCGCTAGCGCGGCGGACGTTGTCGAGGGTTTCGAGCTCGCCGGTCTCGAGGATGACCTTGAGGTGCGCGGGGTGGGCGGCGGCATCGCAGACCGCCGCGACCTCGCGGATCTCCTCGGCGACGATGTCGTACCTGCCCGAGAGGAACGCCCCGCGGTTGATCACCATGTCGATCTCGTCTGCTCCCGCAGCGATCGCCTGCTCCGTATCGCGGAGACGGACCGCCAGCGGGTACTGGCCGCTGGGGAAGCCGGTGGCGACGCTGGCGACCTTGGGGAGCGAAGGCGGGCTGGAAAGCCCGCCCCCCTGCGTGGAGTTGTCCAACGCCTCGCGGGTGGTCGCCACCATGCTCGGATAGACGCACACCGCCGCGACGTGCGGCAGCCTCTCGCCGAGCAATTCCTCGTCGCGCTCGAACGGCCTCACCGCCTTGCGGCAGAGGCTCCGAACCTTCTCCGGCGAGTCCTTGCCCTCCAGCGTCGTCAGATCGGTCATCGCCAGGGCGAGTTTGAGACCCGCGAGCTTGGTCGACGTCTTGATCGAGCGGGTCTGAAACGCCGCCGCACGTCGGTTCGCGGTGACCGCGTCAACGGTGGGGCTGGAGGGGATCATGGGTCCGGTGGCAGGAGCGGGCATGGGGGATTCTATTGCACAGGGGCTGAGCGGACCGCGAGTCCGGAAATGAACGTCTGCACCGCCTCCGTCGCGGCTTGGCCGGATGCGTCCTGCTGCCAGATGTCGAGATGCCCCGCGTCGGGGAGACCCAGGAACTCACCCCGCTCGGCAGCCGCGGCGATCGCGCGGCCGTCCTCCGGCGGGCACATCGCGTCCTGCTCACCGTGCAGCACGAGCAGTGGGCACCTGACCTGCCCGGCGAGCTCGGCCCGATCGAACCCGCGCCAGCGCGGGCCGCAGTTGGAGATGAACCCGATGAACGCGAGAGCGGGCCGCAGGTTGAGCAGGTGCGGGAAGCCCTTGGCCGCCATGACGCTCCGGGCCGGTGTGGCGGGCATGCGGTAGGGCGCCTCGGCGATCAACCCCGCGAAGCGTTCGGGAGAGCCGGCCGCCGCCCGGAGACTCACCCCCGCACCGAGGGAGAACCCATACAGCACCACCGGCGGCGCACCGGTCCGTGGGGGCGGATGCAGGATCGCGTTCCAGTCCGCCGCGTCTTCGAGTTCCTCCTCTGCTTCGGCGGCCTCGCGTTCGAGCGGGGCGAGGTCCTCCCCCTGCGCGCGCATGGCCAGATCCACAAGCGCGTCCGATTCCCCATCGCCCAGGCGGCACCGGCCCTTCGGCGCCTCACCGTGCCCGGGCATGTCCCACGCGATCACCTCGCGGCAGACCGGCAGCAGCGCATCGAGCCGCTGCAGCACCGCCTGACGCGACTCGCCCCACCCGTGCGAGAAGATGACAACCGGGCCCGACGGCGATTCGCCCTCGATCCGCCAGTAGGGCAGAGCCTTCGGCAGGTTGCGCGGGTCGGGGATCTGCCCCTCCTCGAAGGGTCGGGGCGGGGTGAGCGAGGCGGGTGTCTCTGGCTGGTTGCGGGAGAGGCACCACGCCAGCGACCGGCGTGGCGGCTTCAGCAGCGCATCGACCGTCACCCAGACGAGAAACGCCCAGTACACCAGGAACCCAAGACCAAGAAGGACAGCAAGACCCACGGGCGGAGGTTAGGGCCGACGGGCACTCGGTGCGCGCGCGGATCGGTCAGCCGCCGAATAGACGCGACACGTCGTTGTACGTCACCAGCAGGAACACCGAGACCAGGAGCAGCAGCCCCGCGGCCGTGATGGCGTTCTGCACGGGGATCGGGAGCGGGCGGCCCCGCAGGCCCTCGTAGAGCAGCATCAGGAACTGCCCGCCGTCGGCGATCGGGAGCGGCAGGAAGTTGATCACCGCCAGGTTCACGCTGATCAGGCCCATGAAGAAGAAGAGCCAGATGTAGCCGCGGCTGGCGACCTGGGTGCCCAGATGGGCGATCCCCACCGGGCCCTTGAGGTTGTCCACCTTGACCGTGCCCTGGACCAGACGGGCGATGGTGAGGTAGGTCATCGCCATCATGCGTTCGGTGCGGTTGATGCCCATGCGGATCGCGTCGATCGGCCCGGTCGCGCGGAGGGTGAACGACTCGGGGGCAAAGAGCCACGAGCCGACCGGCAGGTCCCAGCCGAGGGCGTGAAGCCGCTCGAGCTGCGCGGCGTCGATGGTCATCGTCGCGGTCTCCACGAGGCGCGAGCCGTCGGGCTGTGTGGGCAAGGGCGGCTCGAACTCGATCGTCACACGCGCGCTGTCGGCGCCGGACGAGAACGCATCGGCGGTCGCCGCCGTGAGCGCGGCCCGGATGTCGGCGAGATTGGTCACCGGCGTGCCGCCGACAGAAAGGACGCGCGACCCCGGGCGGGTGATCGCCTCGAGCGCCGCCGGCGTGTAGGACGCGGCGTTGGGCTTGATCGGCTGGAGCGACCGCGGGGCGAGGCTCACCAGCGCGGACAAGTCCGCCGTGGTGCCGGGGGTAAAGCCGATGAGCCCCTCCGGCGTGACCGAGGCCGAGAACGCGACCTCCTCGGTCTCGCCCGATTCGGACTCGCGGAGCACAACGACCTCGATCGACTTGCCCTTGTGCTTCTGCACCTCGCGGATGCCGGCGTCCATGCTCGGGAACTCGACCTCGCCGAGCCGCGCGAAGACGTCCCCCTCGCGGAGTCCCTGCTCGTAGCCCCGCCGGGCGTTGTCGAACCCGGCGACGGTCATCACCGGGACGAGGCCGAGCAGGTGATCGACCGGACGGACAAGGTCCGGAGCCGGGTCGGCGTCGTCGCGCATGAGCCGGGGCGAGGGCGTGAGACTCACCGTCCGGGCGGTGCCGGCCTGGTCGGCGAACGTTACTTCAATGGGCGCACCCGCCGAGCGCTCGGCGGCTTCGCGCAAATCGGCGAACGTCGAGACGTTCTCGTTGCCGTTGATCGAGACGACACGCATCCCCGGTTCGACGCCGGTGAGCCCGAGCGTCTCGGTCGCGGCACGCCAGTCGTCCGGCCGCACGCCGTACTGCTCGGGGATGGTCAGCGTCATCGCCGGTGTCACGCCGATGTCGAGGAGGTTCGTGAAGGTGTCCCGCTCGGGCAGGATGGAAAACCGCAACGGCTCGGCGACGCCCGGGCGCTGGACTGTCAGACTGACGCTCTCCCCCGGGCCCGACATCGCCGCGGCCATGACGATGTCGTTGAAGTCGTCGGGCTTGCGGTCGTTGACCTCGAGCACGACGTCGCCGGGCTGAAGGCCCGACTGGGTGACTCCGAGCGTCTCGGCGTTGGTCGCGATTGCGCGCGCTGCGGGCGTGTCGGCCCGGGCCAGGCCGATCTTGGCCGGCTCGGTCTCGAGGCCGACGAAGAACACGAACATGAAGATCGCCAGCGCCAGGACGATGTTCATCACCACGCCGCCCGAGATCACGATCATGCGCTTCCAGATCGGCTTGGCGAGGTAGCTGTCGGTCGGGGTTCCCGCGCCCGCGTTCTCGGGGTGCAGGTCGTGCTGGCCGAGCATCTTGACGTAGCCGCCGAAGGGCAGGGCGTTGAGGCGGTACTCGGTAGAACTCACACCTGCGCCGGGGGTATCGCCGTTGGGCGTGGTGTTGAGCAGCCTGATGTACTCCTGCTCGCTCGACCCGCGTCGCCAGCCCAGGCCCTTCCGGTAGCTCACCACCGCCGGGCCGAACCCCAGCGCGAAGGCGAACACCCGGATCTTCGCCCAGCGGGCGGTCAGGAAGTGCCCCATCTCGTGGATGAAGACGACCAGCCCGAAGCCGATCACCACGAGCAGGAGGTTGTAGACGGATGTGAGCAGGTTCAGCAGGGCGTCCATGGGCAATGGTATCGGCCGGTGGGGGCCTCGGTTCGCGGGCGTGGGTGTGGATCGCTCCGAAAAGAAGACCGGCCCGACCTGACAGGCCGGGCCGGCGGAGATGGAATTCGATCGAGGGGCTTACTTGCGGGCGTACTTGACGCTGCACCCGTAGGGCTTGGCGTAGTTCGTCGTGAGGTTGGAGCCCGAGAGCAGGGCGTCCACCGCGGCGACGACGAAGTTGGTGGGGTTGTCGTTGCGGCCGCTGGCGTTGTCGTCGATCCCGCCGCCGTAGGCCAGCACACCGTCGGTGTTGATGACGTACATGGTGGGGGTGTTCTTGGAGCCGAACGCGCGGCCGACATCACCGGTGGGGTCCATAAGGACGGGGTGCGCCATGTCCCAGTCCTCGCGGGCCTTCTGGTTGGCCTCGGGGTTGGCGGTGTTGCCGGAGGCGACCGCGAGCCAGACAACGTCCTTGTCCTCGTACTTCGCGACGGTGTCGTTCATGGTGGAATCGCCTTCGTACTGACGCTCGACGTAGGGGCATGTCGCGCAGAACCACTCGAGCACGACGATCTTGCCATCGCTGAGGTAGTCGCTCAGCGTGTGCTCCTTGCCCTCGGAGTCGGTGAGGGTGAAGTCGGCGACCGGCTTGCCCACGAGGTCCTGCAGGTTGGCCATCTTGCCGTCGGTCGGCAGGGTGTGGAGCTGGACCTGACGGGTCTCGCCCTCACGCTGCGGAGCGACGGTCTTCTGCGCCGAAGCGAGCGCGGGCACGGCAGCCAGAACGCCGGCGGCGACGAGAGTGAACATGGACGAACGGGTGGATTTGCGGTGCATGGTGTGGTCTCCGTGGTGAAAGCGTCTCTGAGAACCGATCGGGGATCGGTACGGGTTTCCGAATCGGCCGGACGGATCAGTTGTCGGGTCGCTCGGGTGTGGCGATCTCGGTGGTTGGTGCGTTGATGGGCTCGGGCAACTCGATGGCGTACACCTTTGACTCAGTCTTCGAGGTCCAGACCTCAAGGACGCCGCGGACGGGCTCGTCGCCTTCGCGGAACTCCACGATCAGTGTGCCGGTCTCGGTTTCTCCCTGACCGAGGAGATCGCGCGGCGACCGGCAGTCGTCCGAGGGGTAGAACGCCAGCCGGACCGCGTTGTTGCCGGTCACGTGCAAGGAATTCTCGTGGAGGCTGATCTCGACCGGGGCGTCGGCGGTGAGGCGCTCGGGGAGCCGCTCGCGGGCCCGCTCAAACAGGGCCGCGGTCTCCCGGGAGGGCTTGCTCAGGGCGTCCGAGACCGGGATCTCGATAGACAGGTCCGCAGATTCGAGCACGCAGGCGGTCTGGCAGACCAGCCAGCGGCCGTTGATCGCGAGGGTGACCACGTCGCCGAGCCGGGCCTCGGGGGCGATGGTCAGCGGCAGCAGCACCGTCATGTGCTCTTCGAAGGTGTGGTCGAGGATGTCGCCGAACGCGACATACCGGTGCGGGGCGGCCCACACGGCCTCGCCGACCGTGACATTTTTGGAGGTCTCGATCTTGGTATCGAGGGCAAACCCCGTGTCGTTGATGCCGGGCCAGTAGGTGTGCCAGCCGGGCTCGATCTCGAAATCGATCGCGAGCCAGATGGTTTCGCCGGGCATGGCGACCGGGCGTTCGGCGACCAGTCGGGGTGTGGCGTGGAGGTCTTCGGTGCCGCCGGGGCCCCCGTCGGCACCCGGAGAGCCGGACGCCAACAGACAGACACCGAGAATCACAAGCAGGACTCGCACGGGGGAAACTCCTTCGCGGAAAGAACAGCCGCCGCAGGCAGTGTATTCTCCCGACCATGCAGGCAGGCAGAAACTTCATCGTGGGCGCAGCGTGGATCGGGGCGGCGCTGGTCGGATTCGGGATCGGCGGGTGCGAAAAGGGCACCAGCGAGAAGGACATCAATGAGTCGGTGATCTTCACGCTCGCCGATGTCCGGGAATCCATCAACACCCGCGACGGCGAGGACCCGGACCACGCGGTCCTGATCGATCCCCGGGCGCCGAAGTACTTCGCCGCCGGGCATCTGCCGGGCGCCAGAAACCTGCGGCTGCCCGATGTCCGCGAGGACGATCCGCAGGACCCCGAGCTGCGAAAGCACGAGCGGCTGATCGTCTACGGCGCCAACCCCGGCTCGGCCGTCGCGCGGGCGATGTTCAAGCGGCTTCTCGCTGTCGGCTACGGGGGCGTGAAGTTCTACGCCGGCGGGCTCGACGAGTGGATGCTCAGCGGCGGCGAGATCGAGACCTCCGAGCTTCCGCCGGCAGAAGAGTAGAAAGACCCGGACACGGATCCAGACAGGCGATCGACGCCCCGCCGCTGGGGCCGGGGGCTGTCGTTGCGTGCTCGGCCGGCCGGGCGGGCGGGGGCAAAACGAAAACCGGAGCGGGCCCCGGATGGGGCACCGCTCCGTGAGGGGGAGCTTGTGGCGTTGTCTCGCGGCCGGGCTTACACGATCGTGGAGATCGGGTTGAGCAGGCCGAGCGCGGCGCCCGAGTTGGTCCAGCCGCCCTGCAGGAACAGGTCGTAGTGGGTGAAGCTGACCGAGATCGGCGTCGCGGCCGAGGCGAACAGCGAGAAGAAGTTCAGACCCGGGCGGCCGAGGACGGCGTTGGGATCGAAGTTGTCCGGACGGTTGGTGCCGCTCGAGAAGTCGGAGCCGAGCGTCTCGTGGAGGCGGATCTCGGCGAAGCCGTTGGCGTCGACGTTGACACGCAGCGTTTCGGTCGAGCCGTCGATGAAGAGCAGCTTCACGCTGACCTGCGTGCCGGCGTCGGCCGGGTTGTAGACCGCGAGCGTCTCGAAGTAGGACTCGCCGGCCAGGGCGCTGTTGATGAACGCCGCCCCGAAGAACCAGCCCGTGCCGGCCTGGGTCGAGGCGCTGGAGGCGTCGGCGTCACCGAACTGCGTCTGGTTGCCCATGACGGTGATCGGGTAGCTGGAGGTGTAGCGGAGGCCGAGCGGCTGGCTGTCGATCATGCCGAGGGCGGCCCCGGTCAGGCGGACGGTGCCGCCGGCGGGGATGGTGATGTTGCGGGCGAGATCGGGCAGCGGGGCCCGGACGTACTCGCCGCGGAGCTCGACGCTGGTCGAGAAGGGGTTGGGGTTGAAGAGCACGACCTCGCTGGTGGCCGCGTCGCTCTCGACGAGCGACGGGATCGCCCCGTTGGTGGCCCCGCCGAGCGGATCGGCGATGAGCCCGAAGCCCGACTCGTTGACCAGGTCGAAGTGGCTCTGGCCCACGACGATGCCCTGGAAGTCCGCGGCGTCGGCGTCGGAGACCGGCTCGGCGGTGATGACCGCGCCGAAGATGCCGACAGGCAGGGCGGCGACCTGGTCGATGTTGAGCCCGCCGCGGCGGAGGGCACCGACGACCGTGCTGACCTCGACCGGGTTGCCCGCGGCGTTGAAGGCGGTCAGGGTGACGGTGACGTCAAAGTCGTGCGGGTTGTAGTAGAGGACGAAGTCGTTGACGTTGCCCGAGCTGCGCTCGATGCGGGCGAGGCTCCAGGCCGGGGAGATGATGTCGGTGAAGGCGTCGCCGGTGGTCGAGCCAAAGTCGAAGTGGCCCATGGCGGCACCGATCGGCCCGCCGGTCGACTGGACCTCGATCGCGTAGGGAGCGATGCGGGCGCCGACCGGTGAGTCCGAGCCCGCGACGCTGATGGTCACGCCGCCGCGGCTGCCGGCCGCGAGGGTGGCGTTGGAGACGATGGTCTGGTCCCGGTCGCCGGTCTCGTAGCGGAGGATGACCGAGTAGGTGACCTCGAAGTCGTTGGGGTTGGCCAGCGAGACGAACTCGTTGATGGTGGGGCCGGTGAAGCCGGCGGGGTAGAAGGTGCGGAACAGCTCGGGCTCGGCGTCGATCTTGATGGTGTAGGAGCCCACACCGGTGCCGATGCCGTCGACGATGACCCAGTACTGGGTGCCCGCGCCGGCCGACTCGAACCGCACATCGGCGTCGACGCCCGGGATGCCCGTGGCGTCGGAAGTGACGACCGCGGTCTCGGTGGCCGCGTCGAGGATCGTGACCGTGGCGTCCAGCAGCGAGCCGCTGGCGGTGATGATCTGGACGTAGATGTTGCCGCTCGAGGGGGCCGAGAAGGTGAAGAGGTCGCGCTCGCCGCCCTGGGCGATGATGCCGTTGACGGTGCCGTCTGCACGGATGGGATCGAGGACGATCTCGGTGGCGTCGTCGAAGTCGATGTCGCCGCCGCCGCCGCCACCGCCGCCGCCGTCGGACGCCTCGCCGTCGACGATGAGCTGGTACTCGCCGGTGCGGTTGCCGATCGCGTCGTTGACGAGGATGTAGTAGCGCTGGTTGGGGGTGGTGTCGGTGAGGACGATCGCGACGGTCTCACCCGGGCCGCTGGCCGTGACAGTCTGGACGAGGTTGAAGGTGGAGTCGTAGACGCTGAGCTCCGGCCGGATGCCGATGATCGAGTCGACGAGCGGGTCGAAGCTGATCGCGACGTTGCCGGTGGCGATGGTCGCGAAGGTGAAGAGGTCGGTGTCGCTGACGACCTCGAGGCGCGGGTTGAGCGGGTTGCCTTCCTCCTGCGTGCCGAGCACGGCGTCGCCGGTGTCGGCGTCGAGGCTGAGGGCGTGGGCGATCGACCACTCGAGCGCGTTGGGGTAGTCGTCGAGCGGGGGCTCGGCGACGGTGACCGTGTAGGCGCCGGTGGACTGGGACTCGGTCGCGATGCTCGAGGCCTCGATGAGGACGTAGTAGACCTGACCCCGCACGACGCTGGTCTGGACCGTGCCGGGCACCGCACCGTCGGAGGGGGTGTCGAGCTCGTTGCCGTCGGCGTCGATGATGGAGAGCTTGGGCAGGAAGGTGCTGCCGCTGGGGCGGGAGACGGTGACGCGGGCGATGCCGCCGGCGAGGGCCGTGAAGCGGAACAGATCGGTGTCGCCGAGGACCTCGATGACGCCGGTGTCCTGCCCCTGGCCGTTCTCGTTGTCCACCGCGATGGGGGTGGCGTAGCTGAACTGGCCGGCGTCGGGGTGGTCGTCGGTCTTGGTGATGGAGAAGTGGACGGTGTAGTCGCCCTCGTCGGCCTGCAGGTCCGAGCCGCGGACGAGGACGTAGTAGAACGGGTACTCATCGCCGGTGATGCCGGAGATCCGCGCCGGGGTGAGGCCCAGCGTGATCTGCGAGTCGAAGTTCTCGTCGGCGACGATGTCGTCGTTGAAGTCAACCTTCAGCAGCACCGGGTTGCCGAAGGGGTCGACGGAGGTCTCGAAGATCTCGACGTAGGGGTTGAAGCCGTTCTCGCCCTCGACGGTGATGGTCGCGTCGGTGAAGTCGCCGACCTCGAACTTGAAGAGGTCGGTGTCGCCGTTGCTCTCGATCGAGCCCTCGGCGTCGGCCGCGCCGAGGAAGTCGAGCAGCTCGATCTCGGTGGCGTCCTGGAACTCGAGCCAGTCGGCGTGGTCGTCCACATCGATCAGGCCGGAGACGTCGACGGTGTAGTCGCCCTCGGTGCTGCCGGCGCCGAAGACCTGGATCAGGAACCGCTCGCCCTTGGTCACGTCGAGGGTCAGGGTCAGCGAGCCGGTGCTCGAGGCGGTGTCGCTGATGCGGTCGATGGTCTCGTAGTTGTCGGCGGCGAGGCGGTTGACCTCGAAGATCGTGGCCGCGGGGATCAGCGTGGACCCGTTGGCCCGCGCGACGGTGACGGTCAGCTCGGCGCTGGCCGGCGCGGTGAAGGCGAACAGATCGACGTCGAAGGGGTTGGTCTGGTTGTTGTCGATGGTGCCGGCGATGGAGCCGGTGCCCGTTGCCTCGTCGATGCCGATGGTGGTGGCGTTGAGCAGTCGCGAGTTCTCGTGGTCGTCGTTGGTGAGCGTGGGGATGGTGTTGATCAGCAACTCGTAGGAGCCGATCATGTGCTGCCAGTTGACGGGGACGGTGTTGTCGTCCTGCCACGCCTGGTACTGCGCGGCCTGGCCGCTCTCGACCTGGAAGTAGTAGACCTGGCCCTTGACGATCGGGAAGGTCACGCGGGCGTCGCGCTTGTGGAAGGTGCGTTCGCCGTTGGGACCGGAGTAGGTCGTCTCGGTCTCGCCGAGCATGGCGTTGTTGTCGTTGTTGTAGGCGACCTCCTCGAAGTCGTTGTCGAAGACTCGGAGGGCCGAGTCGAGGATCGAGTTGTAGGTCTTGGTCTTGGTGTTGTTCACGGGCGTGACGAACTCGCCGGCGGGATCGCCGTTGTCGTCGAGGTACCAGCCCGAATCGTCGAAGTCACCGAAGGGGTCGTCGTCCTCGCCCTCGTTGTGATCGCCATCGTTGAAGTCATCGCTGATGCTGCTGTCGATCAGCACGCCCGAGCCGTCGGCGATCCACTCGTCGAACCAGTCGTTGAGCTGCGTGGTGTTGACCCGGATCTCGGCGTAGCCGGTCGCGGTGGCCCGGAACGTGTAGATGTCGTTGTCGAGCGGGTGCTCGATCCCGGCGAGGCCGGACTGCTGAAGCACGGCAACGCCGGTGTTGTCAAACGGGCCGGCACCGAGGATGTCGTCGTCGTCGTAGCCGGTCAGAAGCGTGGCGCCGAACCCGCTCGAGATGTCCGCGGGGAAACTCCACAACGAGGGATAGTCGGCCAGGCCCATGACGTAGGCGCGTTCGTAGTTCGCCGAGCTGTCGAGGTAGTACCCGCCAGCAGTTGTCGGGCTGCCGCTGGGCCCGACATACTCACCGAAGACCGGTCCGAGCGAGACCGTCTGGGCGTTGGCAAAGTCGAGCGCGCTGTTGCTGAAGTTGTTGGGGGCTTCGATGATTCCGGAGACGATCCTCGAGCCGGTGTCGTCGGCGATACCTGTGAACGAATCATCGCCGAGCGGTGTGTCCGAACCGATCGTGCTCCAGTTGCTCTCGTCGGTCGGATCCGTGAACCCGTCGACAGACACGAAGGCGTTGTACCGGCCTGAGCCGCTCGTGCCGCCGATCTCGATGTAGTACGGCTCGCCGCCCCACACCTCGAGGCTGAAGACTCCCTCGAAGGGAGTCGCGCCGCCCGCGTAATCGATGAGGATCGCGGGATCGAGATCCGCGTAGTACCGCGCGGGATCGAGCGAGCCGGCGAAGTTGATCATCGGCGGTGAGTCGATGATCGTGTCCGGGACATTGTCGTAGACGAGCGTGCCGTTCGAGTCGTACACCCGCATGGTCGGCGTCAGCCACGTGAAGGCCGCGCCGCCGGGGTCCTCGAACGCCTGGACCTGGATCTCCACGCGGGTCGACGGGCGGTAGCCCTCGTACCACGGGATCGCAGCAAGGTCCTGCGCGGCGTCGCCGTCGCGGTCCACGAGGCCGTCCATGTCTTCGTCGATCTCGGCCCCGATGTTCCCGATGTACCCACCGAGCATGTCGACCGGCGGCACAAACACAAACAGGTCCGTGTCCGAACCGCGGTGGATCCGTCCCGAGAACGAGCCGGTCGAGACCAGCGAGTGGTCCGGCAGCGGGCCCTGGCCAAGGACGTTGTCCTCGGCTTGCATCCAGTCGCTCCAGACGATCGGGGTCGCGTTGGCGTAGTCCAGCGAGTTGGCGTGATCGTCGAGGGTGATGCCCTCGTCGAAGGTGTGGTTGGCCTCCACGAACAGACTGAAGAAGCCGGCCTGACTGTCGGGAACATCGAACGCGTCGATGAGAACGTAGTACGTCTCGCCGCCCACGAGGTTGGATTCAACCTGCGGGCTGTCGCCGAAGAACCGGTCGCTGAACGCGATGAACTCACCCTCGGAGTCGTAGAGGGTCATCGCGGGATCACCGAGAGGCGGCAGCGGCACGCCCGTCGCGGAGATGATGGCCGGGCCGCTCGCCTGGGCCACGAACTGGAACAACTCGGTAGCAACACCGCCCGCGAAGAAGCCGGAAGCGATGCCCGTGCGGGACACGGGCTCCATCTCGATCGAGTAGCCGATCAGATCCAATCCGAGCGTGAAGTCGCCGGTGCTGGGAGAACCGGGCTCGAACTCGTCCGATCGCACGCGGATGTAGAAGGTCTCATCCGGGTTGCTCTTGAAGACCGCGAACGCGTTGGTCAGCCGGCCGGCCTGACTGTCGTCGACGATCAGGTTGCCCTCGCTGTCGTAGACATCCAGGCGGGTGTCGACGATCGAGCTGTCCGCCTTGGCGTTCGCCGTAGCAAGGCTGTCCCAGATGCTGTCGCTCTCGGTCTCGACCCGATAGACAATGTCCTCGAGCGGGCGGCTGATGGTGCCGTCCTCGGTGGTCTCCACGTCGTCGCCGGAAAGCGTGATCTCCGTCGACATCGCGTCCACCCGCATCGTGTACAGCCCCAACGCCCCGTTCGTCGCCGCGTTCTGCGCCGTCACGGCCACGTAGTAGGTGTACATCCCCGTGTCGGGGTCCAGGTGGCTCGAGGTCGGCACAAAGCCGTGCCACGCGTCGATCGGCGTGCCGCCGGTCAGCGTGCCGCTGTCCTCGGCGGAGGCCAGCGCGTTGCCCTGGTAGTCAAAGAGCGTGAACTGCGTGTCGACGCGGTCGTCGAAGTTGTCCGCCGTGTTCACCGCGTCGGCGAGGATCGTGATGAAGTCCGGGCTCGACACGCTGAACGTGTACATGTCGATGTCGCCGGTGTTGGGCAGGTCGTCGTCGTAGGTCGCCTGCCCGTTCCCGTCGAGAAGCAGCTCCTGGGCGTCCGCGAACGTCGAGCCGGGGTCACTGAGCAGCACGCGGCTCTCGAGTTCCTCGAGCGTGGAAAGCTGGGCACGCCCGGCGTCCAGCAAAAGCGAGGCCGGGGTCTGCGGATTGCGACGACGGTTCCACCACGAGCGACGGTCCGAGATGCTCATTGCTCTGCTCCCAGGCCCCGGTCCTCGGGGCAACTAATCCTTGTTGATGCCGATCCTGCGGCCGGCATGGGCGGCGTTCATCGGGCCCGCACTCGGCCCACCATGGGGAACTCGGCTCGCACGCAACGAGCAACGCTCCCGGCTTCTTCTCCCAGGGCTCTGGTGTCCCCAACTCTGGGGCGTACCCCATCTTGGGCACCAATCACCGCCGGGCACTAGCTTACCACATGGCTCGTCTGTTCGTCCAGCCTCGCGGCTCGATACGTCCGGCCCGTTCGGCCGGACGCGGTCGGGTCGTTCCCAGGCCGCGGCACCTGGCCGAGACATGCTCGGCTGGGGCCCGGGAGCCCGATCCTTTGCCCAATATACCCGATGCGGGACCGGAATGGATCCCCTATCCGGCAAAAATGCAGAATCTCCGGCAAGGATTCAGCCCGTCGCACGTTCCACGGCCCCAACCGCCAAGATCTGGGCCGCGTCGAACACCTCGATCGGGGAGTTTTCCGTGGAGATCACCAGAGGCGCCTCCGAACAGCCCAGGATCACGCCCTCACAGCCACGCTTCTGGAACTGCTCCACCACCCCGATGACCCGGGACCGTGAGCTGGCGCAGCACCGGCCGTAGATCAGCTCGTGAAAGATGATCGAGTCCAGATCCTCGATCTCGTCGGTGTCGGGGGCCAGCAGCTGGATGCCCCGCAGCCCCAGCATCGTCTGGTAGGTCGATCCGGTCGTGACAAGTTTGGTCCCGATGATGCCCACCGTCTTGCACCCCGCCTCGACGAGCGTGTCGGCGATCAATTCGGGCATGCTGATCCACGGGATCGGCGAGCCGACCTCCGCCACGTGGATCCCGTGCTGCACCGCGTTGTCCGGCGTCAGGCAGAAGGTCGCGCCGCACCCCGCGAGCTTGTCGGCCGAGCGGCGGAGCAACGCCCCGACCCGCATCCAGTCCCGCTCACGCACCGCCTCGAGATAGAGCCCGAACGGCTCGTTGTGCAGCGTCACGCGGGGCCAGTTCCGCGAGTCCCGCCCCGTCTCGGCCAGGTGGCGGTTGATCGATTGGAAGAACAACGCCGCCCCCTCGGGGCTGACGCCGGAGATGCCGATGTGTCCGCTCACGGCGAAATCCTTTCCTGCCGGTGCAAGTCACGGAGGGGGCAGCCCTCCGGTGCATCGTCGGGTGTGCGGGGGGCGGTGTCAATGCTCGCGATAGAGTTGGCCATGACCACCGACCCGTTCGAGACCCTGGGGCTGGAACCCCGATTCGACCTCGCCGAGCCCGACATCCAGCGGGCCTACCTCGCCCGAGCCGCCGCCTGCCACCCCGATCTGGTCGGCGCAGACCCGGAAAGAGCCGCCGACGCCGCCCGCCTCTCGGCGGCCCTGAACCGGGCCCGGGCCGTGCTGGCAGCCCCCGAAGACCGGGCCCGCGCCCTGCTCGAGCGGCTCGGAGGTGCGGCAGGTGACGAGCGAGAACTCCCGGACGGGTTCCTCATGGAGATGATGGAGACCCGCATGGAGGTCGAGGCGGCGGTCGAGGCCGGCGACGGAGAGGAACTCGCCCGGTGGCGGGAATGGGCCAAGACCGAACGGGCCGGCTACATCGAGCGGCTCGGAACAATGTTCGCTGGTCTGAGCAACCCGCCCGCCCCGGACGCGGTGCAGGCGATCCGGCGCGAGCTCAACGCCTGGCGCTATATCGAGCGGATGCTGGAACAAACCAAAGGCTGACGCGGTGCACCTGTCGGGCCCCCGCACCCGGCGGCCGGCCCGGACCCGATCACGGAGGTCACGGACATGAAACGCAGCTGGCTCGGACCGGTCGTGATGCTGTTGGCGGTCGTCATGGTGATGGGCGTGCTGCGCGCGCGGTTCGGCGGCGTGGCCGAGACGCCCGCGTCGTTCGCGTCGCACACCACGCTCGATGTCGCGATCGCCGAGTCGGCCTCCTCCGGCAAACCCGTGCTGGCGCTCGTCACCGCCGACTGGTGCGGCCCCTGCCAGGTGCTCAAACGCGGAGCCCTGGCCGATGAGCGGGTCGCCGGGTGGATCGGCGAGCACGCGATCCCCGCCTACGTGGACGGCACCGACAGCACCACCGAGCAGGCCCAACGCGAGCTCCGCATGCTCCAGATCGAGGCCTTCCCGACGCTCGTTCTCTTCGACAG
Source organism: Phycisphaerales bacterium JB054 (assembly GCA_043100935.1). GTDB lineage: Bacteria > Planctomycetota > Phycisphaerae > Phycisphaerales > UBA1924 > PNC22. The sequence continues at coordinate 108,565 of JBICHP010000004.1, read as the reverse complement.
CGAAGGCGAACTCTCCCGCCGGACCGGCGTCCTCTCCGCGGGCGAACTGCTCAACTGGCTCGAAGGCTCTGGCGTCGGCGGCTGACGCCTCGGCCGCCCGCCGGTCCCGTGCCGACGATCAGGCCAGCGGGTTGAGAAACAGCCCCGTCGCCAGCTTCGGGTAAAAGAACGTCGACTTCTGCGGCATCAGCTCGTTGTTCCGGCTGATATCGCGGACCGCGTCGAGCGGTGTCGGCCGCACGATGACCGCGAGCTGCGCGAAGCCCGCGCCGCCGCCCGCGCCGGTCTCCTGACCCCGACCGATCTCCACGACCTCCTTGATCGAGTGCGGGAACGCCCACTTGACCGGCTCGCCCTGGTTGAGCTTGGGCTGGCAGATCTTCTCGACGATCAGATGCTGGATGACCGCGACATCGAGCGTGCGCCACGCCTCCGACTGGTCCGGGCAGATCGTCCGCAGCGGGTCGGGCGCCTTGGTCGTCGCCAGGAAGCAACGCCCGGAGGCAAAGTCGAGCAGGCCGAGCACGTTGTGGCCCGGCTCCACGCTCGCGTGGGCCATCGCGTTCTCGATCGCGTCGGGGTTGGCGGTCAGTTCGCGGATGATCAGCTCGCTGGTCGAGGCCTCGATGAACCGGTCGATCGAGTAGTCGGCCATGCCGCCGAGCACGCGGTGGGTCGGGCCGATGACCAGGCCGGGGTCCGACATGCTGATCAGCACCATCATGCACCGGCGGGCGGGGTGGTCCTGCGGCACGTCGCCGGCTTCCTCCAGCGAGGCCAGGTAGTTGAGCGCCGTGGTGTAGCGGTGGTGGCCGTCGGCGATGAAGACGTCCTCGCCGGCGAGCGCTGCCTGATAGTCGGCGATCGCGGCCCCATCGGTGATCGTCCACAGCTCGTGCCGCACGCCGTCGTCGGTGGTCGCGACAAAGTCCGCGGCCCGGGCCTCCATGAGCGCGCGGGTGAGGCGGGTGGCCTCTCCCCCGTCGTCGGCGTGGAGGCCGAAGATCGGCGAGAGCTGGGTGCGGGTGGCCCGCATCAGCGCCAGCCGGTCTTCTTTGGGGCCGGAGAAGGTCTGCTCGTGGGCGAGGATCCCGCCCCCGTCGCGCGGGCCGAAGGGGTTGGCCTCCACCGTGCACGCCATCCCGCACCGCTGGTGCGTCTGGCCGGCAAAGTCGAAGGTCTGCCGGTAGGCGTAGACCGCGGGCTTCTCGTCGCGGGTCAGGACGCCCGATTCGGCCCACGCCTCGAGGGTGTCGGCGGCCGCGGCGTAGACGGCCTTAGGCCCGAGCTCTTTCGGCGGCACGTGGGGCAGGTCGACCGCGACGATGTTGTGCGGGTCGCGGGCCAGCAGGGCGGCCTTGTCCGCCGCGTCGAGCACGTCGTACGGCGGGGCGACCTTGGCAGAGATGTCGCCCGCGGCACCGGCCTGGGTCGTGGGGGCCGGGTAGTGGAGGGGGCGGAACGGGAAGACCTGCGGCATCGTGAGAACCTCCTGCGATCGGGAGCGATTGGTGTTGGCTGCGGATAGGCTATACCCATGCCCAACGCCCTTGTCGTCCGAGCCGCCGGGACCAACTGCGAGGTCGAACTGCTCCGAGCCTTCGCGCTCGCCGGCGCGACACCGGAGCTCGTCCACGTCGACACCCTGCTCGCCGAGCCCGCCCGGCTCGACGACGCCGACCTGATCGCCTTCCCCGGCGGGTTCAGCTACGGCGACGACATCGCCTCGGGGAGAATTCTGGCGATGAAGGTCCGAGAGCGGCTCTACTCCCGGCTCAAGGCGGCCGCCGAGCGTGGCTGCCCCATGATCGGTGTCTGCAACGGCTTCCAGGTGCTGGTGCAGGCGGGCATCCTGCCCGGGCCGGCGGCCGGCGCCCCCTGGCCCGAAACCGCGCCCACACCGACAGTTGCGCTCACAGACAACGCCTCGGCCCGCTTCGTCGACGACTGGGTCGGGGTCGAGGCCGTCCAGACCTCGCCCTGCATCTGGACCGCGCCGCTGGCCGAGCTGGGGTCGGGGGCCGGGAGCGACGAGGTCCTCCGCCTGCCCGTCGCCCACGGCGAGGGCCGGTTCGTCGCAGACAGCGAGGCAACGCTCGCGGCGCTCGAGACCAACGGGCAGGTCGCCCTCCGCTACCGCACCGACATCAACGGCTCGCAGGGTCTGGTCGCGGGCATCTGCGACGCGAGCGGCCGGATCTTCGGCCTGATGCCCCACCCCGAACGCTACCTCGACTGGAACCGCCACCCGTGGTGGACCCGCCTGCCCGCAGCCACCCGTCGCGGCGAGACGCCGGGGCTGGCGATGTTCCGGGCGGCGGTCGAGGCGGTGGCGGGCGTGAAGGCGTAGCGCCGTCAGACCCTCGAACCCTGCAAGATTGCCTTTGAGCGCGAGTCCGGTGACGATATTCTGACGCACACAGGCGTTGGGCGTAACACTCAGCGGCGAGTGCGCGCACGCCGGGACAGTGCCGTGGGGGACCCCGCGGGAATGAGAGGAGATGGCATGCGCAGGAAATCGATGTCGATCGGTGCAGGTGCCCTCGCGATGCTGAACGCATCGCTGTGTCTCGCCGGAGAGACCTTCTTGATGTACTCTTCGGCTGGCGAGATCATTCAGGTGGACTACGCACGGCGCACTTCCGAGTGGGTCTGGTCGACCGGCAGATCCGACTGGCGCGATATAGGTGTCGTGTCAGACGGGAACAGGATCGACCTGTATAACACCTCCAACCACACCCAGTATCTGGGGAGTGCAGAGCTGCCGGGCACCATTGTTGAGGCCGGGCGGTACAGCCAGAGCCAGGTCGGTGTGATGCTCGAGGACCGTTCGTTCCACGTGCTGGACACAAGCGACCCGCAGAACGGCGTTCCAACGCTCTTTGTGATACCGCGACTCCCGCTGGGGACGATCGCGACAGACTATGAGATTTTCAGGAATCGGATCTACATCCTCGACACGGGCAACGACCGCATGCTGCACTACGACCGGCACTCGCTGCAAATGGTCGGTGCCGCGCCGTTCGACGTGAACCTGGGCCCGACGGCGACGTTCGGGCATCGGGCACGCTTCAGCAAGTTTATCATTGCCGACGGTGCAAACACCGGCTGGGTATACGAACGAGGCATCGGTGGTGCGGTCACCACGCCGATCATGGATATCTCCCAATGGGGAGGCGCCGTCGGAATGACCCCGACACCCGCGCCCACCACGCTTGCGCCGATCGGGTTGGGGCTGCTCGTGGCGTGCAGGCGTCGACGCTGAGTTCCGTTATCGCAGCGCCCGCCCCCCGTCGACCCGCAGCACCTGCCCCGTCGTGTAGGTCGCGTCCAACGCGAGAAAGGCGACGGCCTTCGCGGCGTCGTCCGGTGTGCCCGATCGGCCCAGCGGCACGCGGGCCAGATAGCGGGCCTGCATCTCGGCGTCGGCCTCGGGGCCAGATTCCGGCCACGCGATGACGCCGGGGGCGACGCCGTTGACTCTGACCTTGGGCGCCAGGTCAACCGCCGCTGCGCGCACAAGTGCGCCCAGCGCCGCCTTGCTCATCGCGTACGCCGCGTGGTCGCGCCGGGGCAGTGCGGGCTCGGGCTCGGTGTGGATGTCGAGCATCGCGACGATCGCCCCGCCGCCGGGCAGGCCGGAGGCGGCGAGGTGCCCCGCCAGCGCCGCCTGCAGCACCAGCGGCGAGAACGCGTTGACCGCGTGGTGGCGTTCGAGTTGGTCGAGCAGGCCGGCGCCGCCGGGCTCGATCGGCGAGGGCTCGTAGACCGAGGCGTTGTGGACGAGCACGTCGAGCCGGGGCAGGAGAGCTGCGATGGTGTTGGCCCGGGCGAGCGTGTCGCCGGGGTCGGCCAGATCGAACGCGACGGCCGCGGCGTGGACGCCCCGCGAGCGGATCTCGTCCCGCGTTGCCTCGGCCTCCGCCTTGGATGTCAGATAGGTCAGGAGCACATCCAACCCGCGTTCGGCCATCTCCAGCGCGATCGCGCGGCCGGCGCGCTTGGCCCCGCCGGTCACCATGGCCACCGGCCGGTCGCCTGAGAATGGCAGGGAGCCGGGCAGAGACTCGGGCAGGGGGGCCGGTTGGTGGTGCATCGAGCCGTTCATTCGGTCCCCGGCTCGCGGGGGATGTCCGGGTGGTCCTCCAGACCGAGCCGGCGGGCCGATTCGGCCCAGGCATCGGTCGGCAGGTCGGCCTCGCGGCGTTTCCGTTCCGAGCGGCTCCGCCGCCGCATGGCGAGCAGGATCAGCACGCACGTCACGGTCAACACCAGCAGCAGCGTGACCAGCACCACCGACGAGGCCCGCCCGACCGCCTGGCGAGCGGCCGGGTCGACCGGGGGCGTGGTCGCGCCTGGTGTCGTCTCGGTGGTCGTTGCGGCGGTCGGAGATTCGGTGGTCTGGGTCAGCACGCCCGGATCGTATCGGGCCGAGCCTCCCCCCGGGGCGTGCCCGGCATTCCGGGGGGCGTTTGGCCGTCCTGCGGTTTACTGCATCGGATCGGGCGCGTCGGAGGGCCGGTGGTGGAAGGCCAGGCGGGCGGTCCCCTCGGTGCGGATCAGCCCGGCGTCCAGACCGAAGCTGCGGAGCTCGACCAGGAGCGACCGGTCGTCGAGCGTGATGGCTCGGGAGGGTGTCTCAGTCGCGCCAAACCGCTCGAGGACGGACGGATCGTCAGCGATGTACCCGACCAACGTGGTGCGGACCGGGGGTGCGTTCTCGGCCAGCGAATCCATCGCGAGCGACGGGGCTGGAGCGGGATCCGCTGGCGCAGACGTGCGGGCGGGGTCGAGTGCGGGGCTCGGCGTCGGCCCGGCGGCGATGGGCCGGGCACCACGGCTTCCCGTCTGCGTGCCGCGCTGTGCCGTGACCACGCCGAGAGCCGCGACCGTCGCGATCAGCACGAGCGCGGCTGCGGACCTGGCGACGACGCGTCGGGTGCCACGGGCCCGGACGGCGGCGTCGAGTTCGGCCCGCATCGCGGCGCGGCTGGACCGCGCGGCCTGCGAGAGCGGCTCGGGGGGCAGCCCGTGCAGCGTGCGGAGTGGCCGTCTCGCCGGTGTTGTCTGGTCGGTGTGGTGAGTCTGGTCGATCATGGCGTGCGGTCCTGGCGGTCGGGAGGAGTCTTGCGGCGGGGTGCGGGCTCGGTCGGGGCCATCCCGGCGACACGCCGCAGGGCCCGGCGGATGCGTCCGTGCGCGGCATCGCCGGAGAGTCCCAGCGTGGCCCCGACCTGCGCGAGCGTGCGGCTCTGGCCGAAGCGGGCGCCGAGCATCCAGCCCTCGTCGGGCGGGAGCTCGCGGAGCTGCGCGCGCAGCCAGGCGATGTCCTCGTCGAGCGTGTCGAGCGGCGTGCTGTGCGTGGCGCGATCGGCCGCGGCGTGTTCCCGGGCGGCCCGCCGGCGCTCGGCGCGGAGGCGGTCGAGCGCCGCCCGGTGGACGACGCGGCAGAGCCAGGCACCGAGGGCGGCCTCGCTGGGCAGGGGCGGGAGGCGTCGGGCCGCGCGGAGCATCGCGTCCTGCACGACGTCGAGGCAGAACGACTCGTCGCGTCCGGTCAGCCGGTGGGCGGCGGAGAGGGCGCGATCGAACCACCGCTCGTAGATGGTGCCGAAGGCGGCGGTGTCGCCGCGCGCGGCGGCACGGGTCAACGCGGCCGTGTCGTCAACGACGGACCCGTGGCCCGGGGGCGTGAGATCGAGCGTGCGGAGTGGGATGGCGGGGGTGCCGCTCACGCTGGTCTCTTTCTGCCCGGTCTGGTGCTGGGGTGGTGCGTCGGGCACGCGGTTGGTTCAGCGGCTGCCACCGCCGGTCCGCCCGATGCCGCCCCCGTTGCCGGCCCTGCCTGTGCCGCGTTGGGCGTTCAGGTTCTCCTGGAGTGCTTTGAGCTGGGCCTCCATAACCGCGAGTCTATCACGGAGCATGGTGTTTTCGGTACGCAGCGCGTCGATCTCGCTCGCGCTGCCGCCGCCGGAGGAGATGGCCCGGGCCCGTTCGAGCGAGCGGCGGAGCTGCTCGACCCGCTGGAGCTGCCGCTCCATCTCGATGCGGCACTCCTCGATCTCGGACTGCGATTCGATCAGCTTGAAGCGGCGTTGTTCGAGCTCGCCCTCATCGACGAACCCCTCGAAGACGAGGTTCTGTGTCTTGTCCATCCCCTGTTCGGCGAGCTCGTACCGCTGGGTGGCCACGTGCATGCGGACCTCGGCCAGCTCGAGGTCGGCCTGGGCGTCGGCCAGTTCGCTCTCGAGCATCTCGGGGTTGGTCAGGCCCTGGCTGGTCTGGAGTTCGCGGGCTCGGCTGCGGCGGATGCTCGTGTCCATCGACATCTGGCTGAGCACCTGCTCGGCGGCCCGGAGCGAGTTGATCGGGCCGGCGAGCATGACCAGCCCGGAGGGGGCGTGGTACTTGACCTTGGTCTCGTCGGCGCTGCCGGCGATCTCGAGCACGGCCTCGATCGCGGTGAGCACGGTCTCGGCGGGCACGACCGACTCGGGCGGGTCTCCGGGGAGGGCGGTGGTGAGTTCCTTGATCTGGAGGACGATGAAGTCGCGAGGGGACTGCCGGCTGCGATCTTCTGCTTCGTCGCCGGGTCCAACGTCGAACAGATGCACGATGTGAACAGGCCTGCCCTCGCCCGGGTTTCGTTCCAGGTCCAAGCCGATCTTTACACGGCGCCCTTCGAGAACCGCGTCTCCGCCCTTTGAGATAACCGATAGGGCGGATGCCACAGAGACGTCGGTCAGTGACATCGGCCCGACCGGAAAGGTACCGCCACCCTTGGGCACGATGATGTTGAGCGGATGCGGTTGGGCGGCTTCCATGATCGCCTCGATGTACTCTTGGAGTGTCCCGCCCTCGAAATCGATCGAGATGGTGGGTTCGGCATGCGGCGACTGCGCTTTGATGAACTGCGTGGTGGTGGGTCGTTGGTCTGTTGCCAGAGCGTCCTGCGCCCAAGCGGTGGGACCGATCGCTGCGGAAGCGCAGAACACCGCGACCATGGCTGAGGTCCGGAGGGGGTTCATGGGAGGGCTCCTGAGGGTGTGGGCTGGTGCTCAGCCCCGAGTTTGGTGGGTCGGAGGCCGCGCGGCCCCGGTATGGGTACAACGCCGCCGCCCGGCGGTTTCGGCGCGGGTGCCCGAAAAAGCCCTCCCGGACCCCGCACCGAACGCCCTCCCGCCTAGACTGCCGCCACGTTTTCAGGAGACCCACCGATGCATTTCGACGCGCACCAGCCGGTGATCGACGATCTTGAGGCGCGGATTGTCACGATCCGCGACTCTCTTTAACTACGACACCAAACTCTCCACCCTCGCCGACCTCGAAGAGAAGATGTCGGCCATGGACTTCTGGGACAACCCGGACAAGGCTCAAGAAACGGTCGGCAAGCTCAAGCTGGTCAAGGCCCAGATCGAGCCGCTCAAGGCGGTCATCGAGCAGTTTGACGATGCGCAGGTCGCCTACGAGATGGCCAGAGAGTCGGGCGACAAGGAGCTGCTGGTCGAGGCCGACGAGGCCCTCCACACCCTCCGCGGCATGATGGAGCGGGTCGAACTGCAGTCCCTGCTCTCCGGCAAGCACGACCACCGGAACTGCTTCGTCACCATCTCGGCCGGCGACGGCGGCACCGAGGCCAACGACTGGGCCGAGATGCTCTTCCGCATGTACCTCTACTACTGCGAGCGGATGCACTTCAAGGTCGAGGAGCTGTCCAAGACCTACGGCACCGAGGTCGGGATCGACCACGTGACCCTGCACGTCAAGGGGCCGTACGCCTACGGCAACCTCTCGTGCGAGCACGGCACGCACCGACTGGCCCGCGTCTCGCCCTTCAACGCCCAGGGCAAGCGGCAGACGAGCTTCGCGACCGTTGACGTGACGCCGGAGTTTGAAGAGTCGAAGCTGGAGATCCCCGAGGGCGATCTCGAGTTCACCTTCTTTGCGCGCTCGTCCGGGCCGGGCGGGCAGAACGTCAACAAGGTGGCGTCGGCCTGCCGCATCGTCCACACGCCGACCGGCCTGATGGTCGTTGCCAGCACCCACCGCGACCAGTCGCAGAACAAGCGGCAGGCGTTGACCATCCTCCAGGCCAAGCTCGAGCAGCTCGAGGAGGAGAAGAAGGCCGCGGAGCTGATGGAGGCCAAGGGCGGCGAGGTCGGGCGCGGCTGGGGCACGCAGATCCGCAGCTATGTTTTCTACGACAACCGCGTGAAGGACCACCGCACCGGGCACGAGGAAACCAACTACGAGAAGGTGCTGCAAGGGCAGATCGAGCCTTTCGTGGACGCGGAGCTGCAGCGGCGGAGGTCGGTGAAGGAGCGGTAGGGGAGTGGGTGCTGGGCGACGGGCAGTGGGCAGTGGGCAATGGGCAATGGGGATAGAGCCCCTTGCGCGAGCGAGGGGGCTTGATGTCCTTGTCTGTGCTTTGAAGCCCCCGCGCCGGCTTTCGCTTGGCGCGGGGTGTGTGTGGTTTACTCATGTGGCTTGAGGGGTCGCCACGACTCGACGCGGCCCTGCGCGTTGCGGTAGCCGTAGCCGAGCTGTCCCCTCACCATCCAGATGCCCCAGCTGCCCTCCTGCGGCGGGCTGGTGGCTCGGGTGTGGACGCGGCCGACGCGCCCGACGAGCACGTACCGGCCGAGGCGGACGCGGATGCGCGCTCGGTGCGGGACGGGCCACCTTGAGGTCTTGATGTTCTGCGGTCTCATGACTGCTGCTCCTGTGTGGTCTTTGGTGTTGTGTGTGGACAAAAACGAACAACCCCGGAAGCTGGTGCCTCCGGGGCCGACAAGAGAACCGAGTTATTCTCGTGCGGGCTAGATCGCCGGGGGCGTGCTCAGGATGTCGTTGGCATCAGCGAAGTCGCGGGAATACGCAACCGGACCGGAGCGGTCGAGGGTGCTCGGGGCGTGGATATCGAACTGACCGAGCGGGCAGAGACGACCGGATTCGGAGACGACAGGCAGCTTCGCGATGTTCATTTGCGTGTTCTGCATGGTCGCCTCCTTTCGTGGTCCTGCGGGTGTGCGGTCGCCGGGCGTGGGCTCGGCTTGAGGGTCGGATATCCGCGGCCTGGGCTCGCGGGCGAGTCGGTAGATTAGCAAGAACTTTTGCTGGTGCAAGCCGGCGGGGGCTGTTCTTAGACATTTTGCGGGCACGCGGCATCTAGCATCAGGCCAGGTGACTGCGCCAGAGACCCCAGATCCTGTTGATCCTCAGCGTGAGAACGCGGTCCCGCTCACGGCCGATGCCGCGGCGAGCGGGCCGGAGATGGCGGTGCGCGAGCGGTTCATCCTGCGGCTGACCATGCTGATGGCGACGTTCGGCATCCCCACGCACCGGCTGGAGGAGGCCGCGACGAGCTGTGCGAGGCACCTCGGGCTGGAGGCCCAGTTCTTCGCCGCGCCCACCGGAGTGCTCGCGGCGATCGGCCCCGACGGGGAGCAGCGGATCCACCTGCTCCGGCTCGATTCCGGGGAGGTTAATCTCGAGAAGCAGTCCCAGATCGACGCGGTGATGCGGGACGTGCTGGACGGTCACGAGACCGCGGCCGGCGGTCTTCGGCGTCTGGGCGAGGTGGTCGCCGAGCCGGCGCGCTACGGCCCGGTGCCGATGGTGCTGGCGCAGATGGCCGCGTCGGCGTCGGCGGGGGTGTTCTTCGGCGGCGGGTGGCGCGACGCGGTGGGCGCGGGGCTCGTCGGGTTTGTCGTCGGCGTGATTCTGATGGTCGCGTCGAGCCACCGGAGGGTGGCGCGGCTGACCGACTTTGTCGTGGGTTTCGCGGCGGCGTTTCTTGCCGGGGCGCTGTCGGTGGGGCTGACACCGATGTCCGCATCGCTGGTGGCGCTCGCGTCGGTGATCGCCCTCGTGCCGGGGCTGACGCTGACCACGGCGGTGGCGGAGCTCGCGACGCGGCACCTGGCGTCGGGGACGGCGCGGCTGATGGGGGCGCTGACGATCTTCGTGGCGCTCGGCTTCGGCGTGGCGCTCGGGCAGCGTCTGGCGACGGGGCTGTTCGGCGCGGCGAGCGCACCGAGTCTGCCGCTGCCCGCGGGCGCGGTGTGGGGCGCGCTGCTTGTTGCGCCGCTGGCGCTGGGCGTGCTGTTCCGTGCGAGGCCTGAGGACCTCTGGGTGATCCTGCCCGGCGGGGCGCTGGGGTTCTGGGGCGCGAGGCTCGGGGCGTCGTGGCTCGGGCCGGAGATCGGCGTGTGTCTCGGCGCGTTTGTCGTGGGGCTGGCGGCCAACGGCTGGGCGAGGCTGGCCGACCGCCCGAGCGCGGTGCTCTCGGTGCCGGGGCTCATGCTGCTGGTGCCGGGTTCGCTGGGGTTTCGCAGCGTGGACTCGTTCGTGCACGCCGACACGCTCGGCGGAGTCGAGGCCGCGTTCGCGATGGTGCTGGTCGCCGTCGGCCTCGTGACGGGGCTGCTGCTGGCCAACGCGGCGTTGAGCCCGCGGCGGCCGCTCTAGGCGGGCGGGGACCGCGGCCGGGACCGCGCTCTTTTGCTCGCTTGAACCTGCGAAAGTTTGATACACTGGCTCCCGGATTCCGGGAAGCACTCGGTTGGTAGAGGCCCGGACAGACTGAGCGGATCGGCCCCGAGAGGACCGCTTCGGTCGAGCATGGTGCCTCTCGGGCAGGATCGTGAAGATGCGTATTTATGTAGGAAACCTCCCCTTTTCGACCGGCGAAGACGAGCTGCGAGCGGCGTTCGAGCCGCACGGGGCTGTGATGTCGGCGGCGGTCATCATGGACCGCGACACCGGCCGCTCGCGCGGTTTCGGTTTCGTCGAGATGGCCGATGAGGATGCGCGCAAGGCCATCGAGGCCATGAACGGCAAAGACCTCGACGGGCGGGCCCTTGTCGTCAACGAGGCGCGCGAGCGTCAGCCCCGCTCCGGCGGTGGCGGCTACGGCGGCGGCCGCGGGTACGGCGGCGGGGGCGGTGGCTATGGCGGAGGTGGCGGCGGCTACGGCGGCGGTGGCGGTGGGGGCTACCGCGGCGGCGGTGGCGGCGATCGCGGCGGCTGGTAGCACGCCCGATCGGTGACCCGACCATCACGCGGTGCAGACCCGCATCACTTGCGGCTGAAGGGCCAGACCTTTCGGCCGCTTTCTTTTTTCTTCACCTCGACCACGCGGGTGGTTGTCGCCTTGCCCGTCGCGGTGTTGAACCCGCAGTGTGTGCAGACGACGTTGCCGTTGGGCAGGTAGGTCTTGCAGTTGGGACAGGGCGTGGCGTTGGCGACCTTGGACTTGGCCAGCAGGTCGCCCATCACGTTGGGGGATGTCGAAGAGGGCTTCGACCCGGCGGAGCGTGCCCGGGAGTCGTCGTGGTCACCCGGGTGTGCGCTGCCGTTGCTGCGGTGTGTGCTCATGGCGGCAAGCGTAGCGCACAACGGCCCCGGGTCGAGCGCAAATCGCACGCCCGCTTCGCACGCAACGTGTTATCACACGTCGACTTCGAAGAGGAACTCGATCTCTACCGGGACATTCAACGGGAGCGCGACCGAGCCGACCGCGGCACGCGCGTGGCGCCCGGCGTCGCCGAAGATGGAGACCAGGAGTTCGCTGGCCTCGTTGGCGATCTTGGGCTGGCCGCCAAAGCCGGGCTCGCTCGCGACGAAGCACCCGACGCGCACGACGCTGCGGATCCGGTCGAGCGAACCGAGTGCGGCGCGGGCGACGGCCAGGCCGTTGAGTGCGCACTGGCGCGCGCACGCGCGGGCGTCGTCCTCGGAGACCTGGTCGGGCACGCGGCCGTTGGCCATGAGCGAGCCGCCGGCGATCGGGATCTGTCCGCTGACGTAGAGCAGGTTGCCGACCTGCTTCGAGGGGACGTACGCCGCGACGGGGGAGGGGGCGTCGGGCAGGGAGATGCCAAGCTCCTGAATTCGGCTTTCGTACGACATACGATCGGTCCTTGTTCGGAATACTTTGCAGAAATCGCGTTCTGTGCCGCGTGATGGGAACATAGAGGCCTTGACAGCCGGATAGCTCTTGGTAGCGTATCACCAGATCGCACGTGCGAAGGCGGGTGTGTGGAAACTCGGTCGGCGTTGTACCAAACGTCCTCATCTCGCGGCCCGCATCACGGGTCGCCATTCTCGTTCCCGACCGGGGATCGACAGCCTGCCGACAACTCGGGCACCTTCCAGGCTTGCCGCCGCGCACACACACCGTGAGCGGGGACCTGCCGCAGAGTGTGCCGAAATGGTCGTCGGTGGGATGTCTCCCTCGCGTTGTCGGACGCTGTGTCCGCACAGTGAGAGGCACCCTAGAAAAGCAGAGTTGTAGATTTGTCCCGCAGGTGGTGTGCCGCGGGACGCAACGCACAGGAGTGCTTCCATGAAGAATCGTGCATTTACCCTTATCGAACTCCTGGTGGTCATCGCGATTATCGCGCTGCTCATCGGCATCCTTCTGCCCGCGCTCGGCAAGGCTCGCGCCACCGCTCGCCAGCTCAAGGACACCAGCCAGATCCGTGGCATGATGCAGGGCATGGTCCTGTTCGCGCAGAACAACGACGATGACTACCCGCTGCCCAGCAACCTGGACAAGGCCGACTACACGGTCAACGGGAGCCCGGCGCAGCTCAAGGACAACACCCGCAACATCGTCTCCGTGCTCGTCTGGAACGCCTTCTTCCCGACCGAGATGGGCGTGAGCCCCGCCGAGGTCAACGGCGACATCCGCGAGTACGACGACTACCAGTTCGACGAGCCGGACGCCGCGCAGGGCTCCGACCCCAAGCTCGCCCTCTGGGATCCCGGCTTCCGGGCCACCCCCGAGGATTCGGAGGACGGCAACTTCAACGGTGAAGACGGCGCAGGCGGCTTCTCCTACGGCCACTCCCTCCCCTTCAACAAGCGCAAGTCGCGCTGGTCCAACACCTTCATCTCGACCGAGGCCGCCCTGGCCAACCGCGGCCCGAGCTTCGAGCTCGTCGGCAGCGGCGGCACCGGCACCTGGGAGCTGATCGACGACAACGGCAACAACAGCAGCTACGACACCGAGGTCGGCCTCACCTCCAACACGCTTCTCATCCACGGCACCCGCACCAAGTGGGAAGGCGGCGTGGGCTACAACGACAACCACGTCGACTTCGAGAACTCCGCCGATCCCGAGGGCATCACGTTCACCTTCACCGGCCTGAACGCTGAAGAGCGCTCGCAGCGCGACAACATCTTCGTCAACGAGAACGACAGCAACCGCAACAAGGAGAGCAGCCAGTCCCTGACCGGCAACGGCAGCAACGGCAACGCCTACCTCCGCTCCTACTTCGTGACCGGCTACGCGACCGGCAACAACGCGGGCGCCACCATCGACGTCTTCTTCGACTAAGCTCGCCCATGCCTTCGGGGCCTGAGCCCCGATGCACGCAGACTCACGGGTCCGTCGCCTACCGGCGGCGGACCCGCTTCTTTTCAGGATCACCGATCTCGCGAGCTCAGATCGCGAGGTCATCAACCGAGCAGGGGCTCGCTGTGGGGCCGGAGGGAATCGCCATGCCGCAGAGACCGTCGCCGCGAGTTGCAGGGTTCACGCTCATCGAGTTGCTCGTGGTCATCGCGATCATCGCGATCCTGATCGCGATCCTGGTGCCCGCGCTCGGGGCGGCCCGCCGCTACGCCCTGCAGGGCAAGGACTCGACGCACATCCGGTCGATCGTCCAGGGCATGATCGTCTGGGGCGGCCAGCACGACGGCGACTTCCCGCGCCCGAGCGCGGTCGATCTGGCCAACACCACCATCGACGCGGGGAGCAATCCCGGCCTGGTCAAGGACAACACCGGCAACATCCTCTCGCTGCTGATCTTCAACGGCATGCTCGAGGCCCAGCAGGCCGTCAGCCCCGTCGAGACCAACGAGCTGATCGTCGTCGATGCCGAATTCGAACGCGACTCGGCGTCGCGAGCGGCCAACCCGTCTCTCGCGGCCTGGGACCCCGGCTTCGCCGGATTCCCGGGCGAGCAGGACTCCTTCTCCGGCGTGCCGGACGACGGCCGGCGGAAGGGCACCTCGGGCGAGCGGGTCGGGCACACCAGCTACGCCACCGCCTTCCCCTTCGGTGAGCGTTCCGACGCGTGGAACAGCGACTTCGCCGGCGACTCCGTGGTCGCGGGCAACCGGGGGCCGGTCTACCAGGGCAAGCCGGGCGACTGGACCCTGCACCTCACGCTCGGAGTGAACTCCAACACGCTCAAGTTCTACGGCGACAGCTCGGTGTGGAACGGGCACCTCGCCTACGGCGACGGGCGGGTCGAACTGGTCAACCAACCCGACCCGGCGGGCCTCAAGCTCTCCTTCGGCATCGGCAGCAACACGTCCTCGTTCGCCGACAACGTCTTCTTCAACGAGAACGACAACGACCCGGACATCAACGCCACCGGCGACCAGGACCGCCCCGGCCGCTGGACCAACGCCTACCTCCGCCCCTGGGGCAACGTCACCTTCGACGGTGATACCTCCGACCCGCGGGTGACGCTGTTCCGCGACTGACGCGCGCCGGCGGGCTCCTCGCTCCGGTTCCGGACATACTCGATCAACGACAACCGCCCCGCGAGCATCGCGGGGCGGTTGTCTTGTGGTTCGGCGCGCATGCAGCGCGTCAGTCGACGTTCAGGTTGTTGAGGTACTCCTGCAGTTCCCGCTGCCGGGCGTCGCGTTCGGCGGTGGTCGTCCGGATCGACTCGACGATCTGCTCGAGGCGTGTCTCCTGCTCGGCGAGCTTCTGCATGTAGCGGGCGTAGAGGTCGCTGTTGCGGTCGATCGATCCCATGTTCGAGCGGATCCGGTCCTGGTCCTGACCGATCTCGTTGCGCTCGACGACGAGCTGCGCGAGCGTGCGCTCGGCGTCCTGCACGCGGCCCTGCAGCCGCTGGGCCTCCCGGAAGGCGTCGATGACCGCGCGCGACGCCTTGCCGTCGCGGGAGTACCGCATGAGCGTGTTGGCGTCGTAGTTCAGCAGCGCGATCGACTCGTACCGGGTGCGGCGCTGCGTGACCGAGAGCTCGCCCTTGGCCCCGGGGTCGAGCTCGAGCTCGAAGCGGTAGAGATCGCCGGCGACCTCTTCGGGTTTGGGCGAGTCCACCAGGTCCCAGCCGTTGTACTTCGCGTGCTCGACGATGACCGTGCGGTCGCGGAACTGGTCGTGGCTCTCGAAGAAGTAGTTGGCGCTGTTCTGCTCGATCATCTGCTGGCGGAGCATGCCGCGGACAATGCTGAGCTTCTGCACCGTGCTGGTCGAGCCGGGCTCGACCCGGGCGTCCACGTCGAGATCGACCGCGTAGGCGAGCAACCGCTCGTCGGAGCGAGAGACGTGCCCGATCTGGGCGTCGCCCGCGTACGACGTGCCGTCGTAGACCGCGATCGGCCCGGGCATAAGCTGCAGGCCGGTGTCGTTGGTGATCTCGACGCCGCGCATCGGGTGGCTGAGGCCGTCGTTCTGGTTGAAGATGCTGACGCGGCGGCCCTCGATGTCGCCGGCGATGATCGGCAGCATGGCCGACTGCTGGCGCCCGACGGTGACGGGGGCGTCGAGCGTGAACTGGAAGACCTCGCCGACAGACTCGCCCGAGGCCGCGGCGGCGACGGAGTTGCGCATCGCGGCACCCATCTCGGCCTCGCTGAAGTCCGCGGACAGGCCGGCGGAACGACGCGATTCGGCGGATATCTCGCCTCGGTCGCGGCCCGCGGCCCGCGCAGCGGACGGGGCAACGCTCTTGAGGTCAATGAATGACTGCGCATCGTTGTTCTTGTCGAACAAGTCGACCCCTCCCGCATAGCTCCGCGGCCTCGCCCCGGCGGCGGTCGGCACGGGCACGTCCGGCCTCGTGACATACACAGGCTCGTAGAGGTCCATCGTGAAGCTCACCGGCTGCCCGGCGACCAGCGACAGCCGCACGTCTTCCCAGTCCTCCTCGGTCGTGTTCTCGACGATCGCCCAGCCCTGCAGCGTGAGCCGGCCGCCAGCCTTCTCGGGCATGACGAGGCGGTAGCTGGTCTTCCAGACCGGGGTCTCCTGGACGTAGCCGACCATCACATCGCGCGGGCCGTTGCCCTGGAAGCTGAGGTCGAGCGTCTTGACGTTGTCGGCGCGGTGTTCGGCGAGGGCGACAAGGGCCTTGTTGAGCTCGGCCGCGAGCTCGGGGTCCATCAGCTGGAAGCTGAGCACCTTGTCCACATCCGCCGACCAGATGCCGGTCGAGGTGACGAGGCTGACCGTCGCGCGGGTTTCCTGCTGCCCCTGCGGGTAGACCACGTTCTGCCGCTCGACGCCGAGGATCGAGCCCTGGTGCTCGCCCTCGCTGGTGCGGATGGAGACTCTGGCCCCGCGGAGCCGCTCGAGCAGCTCGGCCCGGCCGGGGTTGTCGGAGATATCGACCGCGAAGCTCGCCAGCCGCCGGCTCAGCGGCTCCTTCGAGCCATAGGTCGCGCCCTCGACCCGACCCCCGTCGAGGTCGAGCACGACCATCGACTTGAGGATGTCGTTGATCTGGTCGGTGCGGAAGCGGAGTTGCACGTCGGCGTTGCCCTCGACCACGCCCTCGCGGACAAACGACCCCACGCCGGAGCGGTAGAGCGTGATGCGGCTGACGGGCAGGTCGTCGGGGTCGGCCGGGCTGGCCAGGGCCAGGGGCGAGGCGAGGCTCGCGCACAGCCCCGCGGCCAGCGTGATCGCGGAGGTCGTCGTCGCGAATCGCGAGCGGCGGGACGGGGCGGAGACGGGCGTGCGGTTCGGCTGTTGGTTCATGAAAGAAGCTCCTTGATTGAATGCTCGGTTGGATATACCGGCCGGCTTGCCAAAAGTGCCGCGATGGGGCCGGGCTGTGACACAACCGTGACAGAAGACGATCGCCCGGCCGCCCCGGTTCGGTGCGGCGTGTCCAGAGTCTCGCACGAGAATGGGCGGACAGCACTCTCGCTATAGTCCGACCGTGACCCGCGCAAACGGCAAGGACAGCCCAAACGACAGGCGAATCCCGCTCACCGTGCTGGACGCGGGCGGAGACGGGGTCGCTCCGCTCGAAGCCGCGCTGCGTTCGCGGGTCCATGGCGACATCCGGTTCGGCCGCCACGACCGCATGCTCTATTCGACCGACGCCTCGATGTACCAGGTCGAGCCGCTGGGCGTGGTGATCCCCGCAACCATTGACGACGCGGCCGAGGCGGTGCGGGTGTGTGCCGAGCACGGCGCACCCATCCTGCCCCGGGGCGGCGGGACGAGCCTGGCCGGGCAGTGCACCAACCGCGCCGTCGTGATCGACGTCTCGCGGAGCTGCTGCGGAGTCTCCGGCATCGACGCCGAGCGCGGGAGCTGCTCCGTCGAGCCGGGCGTGACGGTCGACGATCTCAACGCGCAGCTGGCCCCGACGGGCTGGTTCTTTGCGCCCGATCCCGCGACGAGCCGGCACGCGTGCGTCGGCGGGTGCATCGGCAACAACGCCGCGGGTTCGAGATCGGTGCGGTATGGGCGCACGAGCGAGAACCTCCGTGGCATCGAGGTGTGTCTGGCCGACGGTGCGCGGGTGCGGTTTGCACCGGGCGCGGGGCGCACAGATGCGCGCGCACGGGCGCTGGCGTTGGGCGTCGCCGAAATCGTGCAGCGGCACGCGGCGCTGATCCGCGAGCGGTTCCCCAAGACCATCCGCCGCAACGCGGGGTACGGGCTCGACATGGTGCTGGCCCAGCTCGACGCGGGGGTCGCGCCGGAGGACCTCGACCTCACTCCGCTGCTCTGCGGCAGCGAGGGGACGCTGGCCTACACGCTCGGCGCAGAGCTCAAGCTGCACCGGGTGCCGGCGGCTCGCGGGCTCGCGGTGGTCGCGTTCGAAAGCGTCGAGGACGCGATCGACGCGGTGCTGGCGATCCTGACGACCGGGCCGAGCGCTGTCGAGCTGCTCGACGACATGGTCATCGGCCTGGCCCGGGCCAACCGCGAGTACCGGCGGGATGTCGATCTGCTCCCCGGACTGCCCGGCGGGGTCGTTCGTGCCGTGCTCTATGTCGAGTACTTCGCGGACACGAGCGGCGATGAACTGCCGGGGCGGTTTGAGGCCCTCAGAGAGGTGGTGCGTTCACCCGCCATCGCGACGCACACCGATGCCAAGTCGATGCAGCGGGCGTGGGCGCTGCGAAAGGCCGGCGAGCCCCTGCTCCACGGCATCGCCGGAGACCGCAAGCCGATCACCTTCGTCGAGGACAACGCGGTGCCCGTCGAGCGGCTCGGCGAGTTTGTCAGGCGGTTCCGTGAGATCGTGCGCCGGCACGGCACGCGGGCGGCGTTCTACGCCCACGCGTCGGTGGGGGTGCTGCATGTGCGGCCGCTGATCAACCCGCACTCACCCGGCGACCGCAAGATCATGCAGCGAATCGCGGTGGAGGTCGCGGACCTGGCCAAGGAACTCGGCGGCGTGATGTCCGGCGAGCACGGCGACGGGAAGCTGCGTTCGCCGCTGCTCGAGCGGTTCTACGGCCCCGAACTTGTGCACGCGATGCGCGAGGTCAAGACGCTGTTCGACCCTCGCGGGCTGATGAACCCGGGCAACATCGTCGAGCCGCTCGGTGTCGAGGCGCTGCCGCGGCGGATCGAGTCGATCAACGAGCGCACGCGCCTGGCGCCGACCGGGCCGGAACGGGACGTGCCGCCGGTCTGGACGCACTTTGCGTTCGCCGATCAGCACGGCTTCGGCGGGGCGGTGGAGATGTGCAACGGCGCGGGCGTCTGCCGCAAGCGGAGCGGGGGGACGATGTGCCCCTCCTACCAGGCCACGCTCGACGAGCGTCACTCGACCCGGGGCCGCGGCAACGCGCTGCGCCTGGCCATCACCGGACAGCTCGCCACGCCCGCGGGCGCCACGGGCCCCGGCCCCGCGCAGCCCGACTGGAACGATCCCGAGACGCTCAAGACCCTCGACCTCTGCCTCAGCTGCAAGGCCTGCAAGGCCGAGTGCCCGAGCAACGTGGACGTCGCACGGCTCAAGGCCGAGTACGTCGCGCAGAGCTACGCCGCCCGCGGCGGGGCGCCGCTGGCCGCACGGATGCTGGGCAACGTCCGCACGCTCAACCGCCTCGGCTCGATCGTGCCGGGCCTCTCTAACGCGATAGCCTCGTCGGCTTTCGGCAAGGCGTTTGCCTCGCGATTGCTGGGCATCGATCCGCGGCGGAACCTCCCCGCGTTCGCTCGTCCGCTCTCGCGACAGGTGGACAAACAGGTCGCCCGGCGTCCCGCTGATCTTCCCGCGGGCGCGCCGGCGGTCGTGCTCTTCGGCGATTGTTTTACGATGTACAACGAGCCGGGCATCGGCATGGCTGCCGTGCGTGTGCTGAGGGCGTTCGGCTACAGCGTGGGCCTTGCCGATGCGGGCTGCTGCGGGCGGGCTCAGATCTCGACCGGCCTGCTCGGCGAGGCCTCCAGAACCGTGGCCCACACCACCGAGCGTCTCATGCCGTGGGTGCGCGACGGGCGGGTGCGGGCGATCGTGGTGGCCGAGCCGTCGTGCCAGTCGGCCATCTGCGACGACTGGCTCGACCTCCGCTCACCGGCGCCGGACGCGGACGTGCGCGCAATCGCCGCGAAGACCACAAGCATCGAGTCGTTCCTTGAGTCGCGGTGGGGGAGTCACCCGCGCACGCCGGTCTGGGACGACACACCAGAAACCTCCGGCGAGGATGTGCTCTATCACGGCCACTGCCACGCCAAGGCGCTCTGGGGCAACGACGCCCACACCGGTGCACTGCAACGGGCCGCCGGTGGCCGACTCCGAGTGCTCGACACGGGTTGCTGCGGCATGGCGGGCGCGTTCGGCTACGCGGCTTCCCGCTACGACTTCTCCATGCGGATCGGCGAGATGACCCTGCTGCCCGCGGTGCGCGACCGAGCACCGGGCTCCGCGGTGCTCGCGGCCGGCACCTCCTGCCGGCACCAGATCGCCGAGGGCACCGGAGAGCACGCGCTGCACCCTGTGGAGTGGCTGGCTTCGAGGCTCGCCAGCGAGCAGCCTTGACTGCGTGAGAGTCGGCGGCTCGACCGGAGTGCGGCCCTGGTCAGTCGCTCTCGATCTCGGTGCGTTCATCGCCGTCGTAGCGGTAGACCTTGCCCTCTTCCTCCGACTTGCAGGCCTTGTGCGTCCCGTCGCAGAACGGCATGTTCTTGGAGATGCCGCAGGCGCAGATGAACATCGGCTTGCCGACGGGGAAGTCCTCCGGCTCGATGCGGTAGGGGCCGGTCTTTTCGTGGCGGATGATTCGGGCCATGGGGAAGGTCTTTCGGGGTCCGGGCAAGGGCGTTGATGCGGGAGGAAAGCGCCGAGCTTAGACGGGGCTCTCGAGCGATTGCACGATGCTGGTGAGGATGTGTTCCGACGCGGTGAGCTCGGCACCCTCCGGCGTGGCCCGGGGCACGATCCGGTGCGAGCAGACCGCGTGGATGTTGTCGAGCACGTCCTCGGGGATCACGTAGTCCCGGTTGTGGAACAGCGCCGTCGCGCGCGCAGCCTGCGCCAGCGCAAGCGACCCGCGGGGCGAGAGCCCGAGCCGCAGCCGGTCGTCGTCCCGCGTCGCGGCCGCGAAGCCGACGATGTAGTCGAGGATCGCGTTGTCGATCTTCACCTCGTCGGTCTTGGCCTGCAGCGCGACGAGTTCTCCGCCCGAGATCACCGGCTCGACCCCGTCGAGCACGGTGGTCGCCGGCCGGGTGTTGAGGATCTGTCGCTCGTGCTCGGGCTTGGGGTATCCGAGGCTCAGCCGCATGAGGAACCGGTCGAGCTGGTTCTCGGGCAGCGGGTAGGTGCCCTCAAAGTCGTACGGGTTCTGCGTCGCGATGACCATGAAGGGCGGCTCGAGGGTGTGCTGCGTCCCGTCGATCGAGACCCTCGCCTCGCTCATGGCCTCGAGCAGCGCGGTCTGGGTGCGCGGGGTCGTGCGGTTGATCTCGTCGGCCAGGATGAAATTCGCGAAGATCGGCCCCCGCCGGAAGACAAACTCGCCCGTGTCCCGGTTGTAGATGGTGACACCCAGCAGGTCCGCCGGCAGCATGTCCGGCGTCAGCTGCACCCGGCTGAACGAGCACTGGACGCTCTTGGCGATCGAGGCCGCGAGGATCGTCTTGCCCACCCCGGGGACGTCCTCGATCAGGATGTGCCCGCGGGCGAGCATGCAGCAGATCACACGGTCGATCGCGGCGTCGTTGCCGATAAACACACTGGCGATGGACGCTCGGAGCCGTCCGATGGATGGATTGATCTTCATGGGCTGGTGGCTGGTTCCTCGCCCCCCGCGAGTGGTCGCGGAGTATACCGGTAGGGCCCCGTCGCGGCACGATATGATCCCCACGAGGCCGGGTGCCGCCGGGGGGTGAGCCGCGGGCCGAGGAGAGTCCACACGTTGCCCGAGCATGATGGCCAAGCCCGACCACCGGTCACGCCGCCCGACGTGACCGCCGATCCCGGTGCCGCGGGCCGCGACGCCGAGCCGCCGATCGTGCACGAACTGACCGGCCCCCTCCGGTGCGTCTCGTGCCGGTACGAGCTCCGGGGCCTGAGCATCAAGGGCAACTGCCCCGAGTGCGGGCTGCCCGTGCGGGCGACGCTCCTGAGCATGGTCGACCCGCACGCGCTCGAGCTGCAGCCGATCGAGCGGCCGCGACTGGTGTCGGTCGGCCTCCTCTGCTGGGCGTTCGGCGGCGTGGCGGCGTTGGTCTTCGGGCTGGTGGCGTGGGCGGGCGCGATCATCGAGGGCGCGGTGCCCGAGTCGGTGCGCACCAATCTGGTACTCGGCGGGGCGCTGTCGCTCTGCGTCTCGGGCCTCGGCGCTCTGGCGATCATCCGTCCCCACGGGGGCATCCCGCGTCGTCGGATCATCGCCGCGAGCGTGGCGATCCTGCTCTACCCGGTCGCGTTCCGGCTGTACGTCGATGTCGTGCTCTACGCCGTGCCGAGGGCTCCCGGCGCATCGCTCCTGGCCGTCTGGGCGGAGGGTGCCGAACCGATGCGGTGGCGGGCCGAGCGCCTCGGGCTCTGGCTCGCGCTCGCGGCGGCGACGTGGCTGCTCCGCCCCAACCTCCGGCTGCTGGCCTCACGCTCGCTCGTGCTCCGGTCGAGGCGGGTGGACCGCCAGACCATCGCGGCGACCGTCGCCGCGATGCTGATCGCGGGCGCGGGCGACGCGATCGGTCTGAGCGTCGGGCTGGTCGGCGACTGGGGCGCGACGCTGGCGTTGTTCGCCGAGGTGTTCGTGGGGCTGGGCATGGTGCTGCTCGTGCTGGGCATGTCCGGTGTGGCGATCGACACGGTGCGGCTGCTGCCGGCGGTGCTGCAGAGGCCGCTGACCATGTCGGACCTCGTCGCCGCCGATTCTCCGGGGGCCACGGCATGACCAACGAGG
This sequence comes from Phycisphaerales bacterium JB054, assembly GCA_043100935.1. GTDB lineage: Bacteria > Planctomycetota > Phycisphaerae > Phycisphaerales > UBA1924 > PNC22. The sequence continues at coordinate 86,179 of JBICHP010000004.1, read as the reverse complement.
AGCGGGACCGGTTCGACGCGCTGCTGGTGGGTGTGCTCGAGGCGCTGCCCGGGCAGGTGGTCGCGCTGCTCGAAGAGGTGCCCCTGATCGTCCTCGACGAGCCCACGCCGGAGATCCTCCGGTCGCTCGAGGTGCCAGAGGAACTCTGGGAGGACGAGTCGCGTACGCTTTGCGGCCTGCATTCCGGGCACTCGCTGCTCGAGCAGAGCGTCGAGATCTCGGGCGAACTGCCCGAACAGATGCACCTCTTCCGACGCGGCACGGTGCACGCGGCCGGGGGGTGGCTCGACGAGGAGGCGCTCGTCGAGGAGATACGAATCACGGTCCTCCACGAGATCGGGCACCACTTCGGTCTCGACGAGGAAGACCTCGAACGGCTCGGGTACGGCTGACGCGTTCGTCCGGCTCGAAAGAAGGAGTGTCCGATGAGGAGCAACGCAAGAGGCAGAGGAGTCCTGGCCGCGGGCGCGGCGGTGATGATGATGCTCGGCGGCGCCGCGGTCGCGCAGACCGATGTCGCCATGATGGAGATCGAGGGCGGCCTCTCCGAGCAGCCCAACCCGCTGGCGTGGCTCCAGTCCTCGGGCTCGTTCACGACGCTCGCCGAGGTGGTCGAGGCGCTGCACGGCGTCGCCGAGAGCAACCGCACCGACGCGCTGGTCATCCGGCTCAAGGACGCCGCGCTCTCGACGAGCCAGATCGAAGAGATCGGCGGCGTCATCCGCAAAGTCCGCGACAGCGGCAAGCGCGTCCACGTGTTCGCCGAGAACTACGGCAACGGCGAGATTCTCCTCGGCTCCTACGCCGACGAGACCATCCTCCAGGCCGGCGGCGCGATCTCGCTCAGCGGGCTCCACATGGAGGAGATGTTCCTCAAGGACACGCTCAGCTGGATCGGTGTCCGGGCGGACATGGTGCAGGTCGGCGACTACAAGGGCGCCAACGAGATGTTCATGCGCAGCCAGCCCAGCGAGGCGTGGGACCAGAACATCAACCAGCTGCTCGACAGCATGTACGGCGGCATGCGTTCGACGCTGAAGACCAATCTTTCCCTGAGTGACGCCGAACTCGACGCCGCGATGGAGTCCGGCTGGCTGACCGGCGGCGATGGCGCGGTCGAATCCGGGCTCATCGACGCGGTGGTCGATCTGCCCTTGCTCACCGAGCACCTCGAGGACGCCTACGGCGACGAGATCGCCTGGTCCGACGTCGAGCCCGACGCGAGCATGAAGATCGACCCGGCCAACCCCTTCGCCATGCTCCGGATGCTCACCACCCCGCCGGACCACTCGCCCAAGGGCGAGACCATCGCCGTGCTCAACATCGTCGGCACGATCGTGGACGGCGAGTCGGTCGCCGGTGGCCTGCTCGGCGGCGAGTCCGTCGGCAGCCGGACCATCCGTCGCGCGCTCGAAGACATCCTCGCCGAAGACCTCATCAAGGGCGTCGTGGTCCGCATCGACTCGCCCGGCGGCTCGGCCATCGCCAGCGAGGTGATGTGGCAGGGGCTCCGCCGCGTCGGTGCCGAGAAGCCCGTGTGGATCAGCGTCGGGTCGATGGCCGCCTCCGGCGGGTACTACACCGCCGTGGGTGGTGAGAAGATCTACGTCAACCCCTCCAGCATCGTCGGGTCGATCGGTGTCGTCGGCGGCAAGTTCTCCATGGGCGAGCTCTACGACAAGCTGCACGTCAACATCGTGGAACGCTCGCGCGGGCCGCGGGCGGGGCTCTTCTCGTCGGTCTCCCCCTGGAGCGAGAGCGAGAGCGAGTTCGTCCGCGCCAAGATGGCCGAGACCTACCAGCTGTTCGTCTCGCGGGTCGAGGCCGGCCGCCCGGGCATGGACATCTCCAAGACCGCGGAGGGCCGTCTCTTCACCGGCGACCGCGCGATCGCGCTGGGTATGGCCGACGAGATCGGCTCACTCGACGACGCCGTCGCCGACCTGGCCGCGTCGCTGGGGCTGTCCCGCTACGACGTCATGAACTACCCGGGCCCGAAGAGCTTCGACGAGGTCATCAGCGAGGCGCTCGGCGGCTTCCTGCAGGCGCCGACAAGCTCACAACTCGGCGCCGCCGCCGCGGTGCGCGAGCTGCTCGGCGAACGCGCATGGTGGCAGGTGTCCAACGCCGGCCGGGCCCTGCTCAACTTCCGCCAGGAGCCCGTGCAGGCGGTGATGCCGCAGGTCATGCTCTTCGACTGAGTCCCTCGCGGGCGCACCGCCCGCATTCTTCCATCAGCCAAACGCCAGACGAGCCCCGGGCGCGAGCCCGGGGTTCTCTGTTGTTGAGTGACACCTGCGCGAGCGTCGCGCCGCCGCCAAATACAAGACCCCGAGCTTGCGCCCGGGGCTTGTAAGAGGTCGAATCGTGCCGGCTCACACCGGCCTGCGCTCTGGCGATGCGCCGGATCGGTCAGTCGGTGTCCCTTCAGCCGGCCTCGGCCCGCGGGTGGGCGTCCTTGTACGCGTCCTGCAGCCGCTGGCTCGACAGGTGTGTGTACACCTGCGTCGTGCTGAGCGACTGGTGGCCGAGCAGCTCCTGCACGCTCCGAAGATCGGCGCCGTTGTCGAGCAGGTGCGTGGCGAAGCTGTGGCGAAGGGTGTGCGGGCTGATGCTCGGGTCGAGCCCCGCCTCGCGGAGGTACTTGTCGAGCTTGCGGCGGACCGAGCGAGAGCTGAGCCGCCCGCTGTGCTTGTTCAGGAACAGCGGGGCCTGGTGGCGGTTCTCGCCCTGCCAGACCTGCGAGTGCTTGGCGTCGGCGTTGACCATCTCGATGTAGGACGCGATCGCCGCCAGAGCGTGTGTGCCCAGGGGCACCAGCCGTTCCTTCTTGCCCTTGCCCCGAACCCGCAGCGCCTCGCCCGGCACGTCCAGGTCGGTGACGTTCAGGCCGACCAGTTCGCTGACGCGGATACCCGTGGAGTAGAGCGTCTCGAGCATCGCGCGGTCGCGCCGGCCGAGCACGTCGGCCTGGCTCGGGCTGGAGAGCAGCTTCTCGACCTGCTCTACCGTGATGGCCTTGGGCAGCCGCTTGCTCTGCCGGGGGGTGCGGATCAGGGTCATCGGGTTGGTGGCGGTGAGGCCGCGTCGCTCGCCCCACTTGTAGAAGGAGCGGAGCGTGGCGATCTTGCGGGCCATCGTGGCCGCCGAGTACTGCTCCTCGGAAAGATGGGCAAGGAACTGCCGGATCAGATCGGCGTCGGCGGCGCAGACGATCTCGGTGATCGTCTTGGGGCCGATCGAACCGACCACCTCGGCCCCGGCGTTGCCGGACGCGGCCTCCCGCCTGGCCAGCGCGTCGCGTTCGGCCTGATCGTTCAGCTCGATCCCCGCGGCATCGCACAGGAACTCGACGTACTGCCGCAGATCCGCCCCGTAGCACCGCGCGGTGTAGGGGCTGAAGTGGCGCTCGTCGGTGAGGTAGGAGGCAAAGGCTTGGGTGATCGGCAGTGTCGACATCTTCAATCTCCGGTTGGCTACCCGCGGTGCGGGGCGATTCGTCCTACAGGTGGTGTCCCGAGTCTGGTCGTGCGTCGTGCGAGGTGCCCGGCGCGGGCCAGGCGTCGAGGCGTCGGGCCAGGATCGCGGCGTCCGCCAGGTCCAGGCCTCCCTGCCCCTTCAGAGCCGCCCTGGCGACCGCCGTGACCAGCGAGCGTTCCTCGCCCCGATGGCAGCTGAAACGCCAGCGGTGCCGGCCGTGCACGAGCGTGACCACGCGCAGCGCATCCTGCGGGTCGTCGTGGTGCGGGTTGTCGTGTCCGGGCGTCCGTGCCACGTGATCTGCTCCGAGTCGGCCCGTTGTGCTGGGTCGGCTCGGAGCCGATCCCTAGGGCGTGGGGGGGTCTTCTGCGATGGCCAGCGGGGCGAGGCGTTGGTGCTCTTGTTCCACAAGAGCCGCCACCAGATGCTGGGCCGCGAACTGCGTGTACAGATCCATGCTCGCGGTGTAGCGTTTCCAGCCCAGGGACGAGGCGGGGTCGTGCCGGCCCTCGGCGTAGGTGCGGAGGGCGGTCAGCACCCCGTGGTCCCGGGCGTTGAGATTGGCGCTCACGACCGCCGTCGGTCGGTCGCTGAGGGACGCCCGGGGCGTCTGGGTCTCGGTCGGAGCGGCGCTCAGTGTTCTGGGGTCCAGCGTCGCGCCGGCGTCCCGGGAGCCCATCGCAGGGGTCCTGGCGTACAGCGCCAGCGACATCCCGATCGTCGGGGGGTCGTACGGGTCGTAGGAGGTGATGGTTCCGAGGATCACCCCGTCGACACCCATCGCCGCCGCGAGCTGCCGCACCTGGTCCGGCGTCTGCACGCCCTTCATGTCCAGGGTGTGCATCGCCTGCAGGGTGCGGTTGAGGGGCACGGCCCGGACGCCGACCACCTCCTCGGCCGCCGCGACGAGCTTGTCGCTGACGATCAGGGGGTCGACCAGGTCCGTGCCGGACTCGTTCGAGAGCGGGATCACCGCCCAGAGCACCTCGCCGAGCGAGGCGTCGTAGGGGGCCCGGGTCACCTGCGGGGGGGTGAGCTCGTCCTGCTTCCGGAGGCCCTCGCATCCGAGGAGGGAAACGAGGGAAACCGCGAGCGCAAGAACGGCGCACCGCACCGGTGTGGTATTTGCAAGCATGGTCTGTGCACTTGTCATGGCGTCCTGCCGTGGGTTTGACGCGAGGATTCCACCATCGCGACGCAAGTTCCGGACCGGTGTGTTTCAACCGGCACCGGCATGTGGTTTGATCGGCGGTCAGACGCTCCGGTCTGCACACCCGAGAGAGGTTTCGGCTACTCCTCCGTGGGCACGTTGGCGTAGGGCAGAGAGGGGCTCAGACCGGCGGCGTACATCGCCTCTCCGGCGTCCATCGACCAGATGTTGTCGTTGCCCGTCCGGGTGGAAACGAAGTAGATCTTCCCGTCGCTCCCCCAGGCAGGCATCAGGTCCGAGGCCCCGCCGGTGGTCAGGCTGACCCGGGTCGAGCCGTCGGCGGACATCATCCAGAGGTCGCTGTCGCCGAACCGCAGCGAGTTGATCGACTGCACCGCCCCCGGCTGCTCGACCGACGCGAACACGATGTACGCACCGTCCGGCGACCACGTGGGGTTGATGTAGGCAGTCGTCGCGCTCCCAGCCATCTGGCTGGGGCTACCGACGTCGCCGTCCTTGTACTCAAGCGTCCAGATCCCGAAGGCCCGGTCGCCCCGCTCGGCGGAGCGCTGGTAGAGCAGCAGATCGCCGCCCGTCGGCCCCGTCCCGGGCTTCGGGCACCACTCCGGGAACAGGCCGTAGCCGATGAAGTGGGGGGTCGCCGTGTTCGAGACCTCCGTGACCCAGATCTCCCACTTGCCCGAGCTGCTGCCCAGCTTGGAGAAGGCCAGGCGGGTGCCGTCGGGCGACCAGCTCGGGTGCAGCTCCGCGTTGGGGCTGGAGGTGATCTGCACCGGGCGGCCACCGGTCACGGGCATGACGTAGATGTTCCAGTCCGACACGCGGTCGCTGGCAAACGCGATCCAGGAGCCGTCAGGGCTGATCGAGGGCATCACGTCCCGGGCAGGGTCGTTGGTGAGCTGGGTGATCACCTTGCTGCCCGTCCGCTTCAGATAGATGTCGGCGTTGAGGCTGTGCTGGGTGCTGGCAAAGACCATGTAGCGGCCGTCTGCCGAGATCGTCGGGTCAAAGTCGGCGCCCTGCTCGGCCGTGGTCACCCGCGAGACGTCCGCCGAATCCGGCGAGGCGGTCATCGGGATCGGGTCGGCCGGGAGCGAGTCCGGCGAGGCCCAGGCGACCTCGTCGTCGCCAAAGAGCGACAACTCCGCCGTCACCGGGGCCGGCGTGGTGCTCTCGGCGACCGGCTGCGGCGCGGGCTCGACCGTGGTTGAATGGGTGTGGCAGCCGGAGAGTGCCGCGGCACCGATCCCCGCCGAGAGCAGGAGCAGCGCTGCAGGTGTGGTCCGAACGTGACGTGCGGGGGCTTCGGCGTGCATGGGATCTCCCGAGTGCGCGTGGTGCTCGGGGGCGGCCGCCGATGGGCCAGACCCTCCCGAACTGCAGGCCTCATCGACCCGCCGGGAGGGCGTATTCAGTCCAGTAACTTGATTCGCGCGTTTTCTTGAGGCCGGCGAGATTCCCGGCCCGGGACCCGCCCGCCTACTCCGCCGATTCGCGTCCGATGATCGCCGGCGAGTCGCACGGGCGCTCCCAGCGAGCCCCGCGGGGGGCGCCCGCCGACTCGAGGTGCGCCAGGTACATCGAGAGCGACCGGTCCGTAAACGAGCCCAGGTACTCGCGGCTCGCCGTCGGGTTGAGGGCCATGATCCGCTGGACCAGCCCGAGCCGGTCCATCGCCCCGCGGTCTGACGACTCTGCCGCAGCATCGAACGCGTCGGTCACAGATTTGGTCTCGGTACGGCGGAGCAGCAGTTGCATCGGGTCGGCCTCCTCGGCGGGTCTTCGGTCGCGTCGTGCAGGTCCGATCGACGCGCAAAGGTCGACGCGCACAGCCTGTAACGCCGGCGGACCTTGCGCATCGGCGGCCCGCGCGAGGCACATTCCTGCGCCTGCCACAAGGACTGGGTGTCCGGCGACGCCCGGCCTCGACTCGTGGTGGTGGGCCCGTTCCGAAAGTTTTTTTTGGGACCTTTCCGCTCTACGCCGGCGGCCGCCGACGCGGCCGAGCCGGGCGGGCCTCTCCGCCCTATCCTGTGAGCCTCTCTGGAAGGAGCCGACAGATGGCCGCACCCGCCGAAGCCAACCCGCCGATCGACCACCCCGCCCTCGCCCGCGTGAAGGCGGTCTACGGCGACCGCCGACTCCGGGCGACACGGTTCCGGGGCCAGGTCACGCTGATCGTCGAGCCGGCCGACCTGCACGCCGTCATGCAGTTCTTGCGGGACGACGAGGCCTGCGCGTACAACTTCCTCTCCGATGTCACCGCGGTCGACTACCTGCAGTACCCCCAGGCGATGCCCGGCCGGTTCGGCGTGGTCTACAACCTGCTCAGCCACAGCCACGACGACCGGCTGCTCGTCAAGACGTTCCTCGAGCCCTCCATCCCGACCGACGGCATCGAGCCCGACCCGGCGCTCGTTGTCGACTCGGTCACCGACATCTGGCCCGGCGCCGAATGGACCGAGCGCGAGGTGTTCGACATGTTCGGGATCCGTTTCCGCAACCACCCCGACCTGCGGCGGATCCTCACGTGGGAGGACTACCCCGCCCACCCGCTCCGCAAGGACTACCCGCTCCGCGGCCGCGGCGAGCGGGAGAGCTACCGGGTCGTGGACCGCACCTCCTCGTGACCCCTCCCGCCGGCTCGGCGCGCCGCCGCAGACGGGGACCCGAGCCACACTGGCCCTATTCGGACACGACTGTGTCGAATCTGCGGGGCCGCGAGCGACCAAAACGCTCTTGCAATTCGAAACACTCTCGCGCATCATGAAGCCCTCAGCGGGGTTCCCCCGTGCCGCGCGATGTCGCGTGGGGTTGGATTTGTGGACATGTGAAGGAGAGTTGCTATGAGGAGTTCGCTCGTCAGGGCCGCCGTCTGCGTGGTCCCGGTTCTGTTTGTGGGTCAGGCCGCGACGGCCCAGATCTTCCATCCGTTGGAGGGTCTCGACCCGTCCGGCTTCAGCGTCAACAACCCGTCGTCGTGGTTCCGCGGCTACGAGTTCACGGTGGCCGGTGACGGCGTGACCGCCGTCGAGATCGGCATGCGCACCCCCGCCTCGGGCGAGGCCGTGACGCTGCAGATCTGGGATGTCAACTCGCAGACACTGCTCACGTCGACTTCGGCCAGGACCCACGGCAACTCGTGGCAGTACTACGACGTCCCCGACGTCGCCCTCGCCAACGGCGGCACCTACGTCGTCGGCATCCTCGCGCAGAACAACAGCGCCAACTACTTCTACAACAACGGCCTTGGTTCCGAGTGGTACCCGACCGGCGTGATCAACTACACCACGATGCGATTCAACGGTGGTGACGGCTCCTTCCCGACCCTCACCCTCGACGGCTACCACTACGGCGTTGTCGATCTCGGCTACACCATCCCCGCCCCGGCCGGCGCCGCGCTGCTCGCCATGGGCGGCCTCGTCGCCGCGCGTCGCCGCAGGGCTTGAGTGACTCCGCCGCGGCTCGCCTGAACCGCGGCCACCACGCAAACGAACCGCCCGGCCGCAAGGCCGGGCGGTTTTTCTGTCTCTCAGAAGGCCACGCACATTCGCGGCGGCGACTCAGCGGGGGATCACCACCGTGCTCGGGTCGACCACGTCCACCCGGTCGCTCAGCAGGTCCCAGATCAACGCCGACGCCGTCATCGGCGAGCCGGTCTGCCGATCCAGGATCCGCACCGTGCCGAACCCCTCGGCCAGCGCCCGCGCGATCCCCGCGTCGGGGTCATACTCCACCACGGCGGCGGTGAGCTCCTGCGTGTCGGTGCGCAGATAGACATTCTCCGTCGCGATCGCCGACCGGAGGCCGCCGAAGAGGTCCTCCGGATCGTCGCCCTCGCCGGGCGCAAAGTGAATCCGCAGCCGCATCGATTCGAGGATCGCCTTGGAACCGTCCCGCGTGTTGGTGTGGCTCATCTGCACGCTGTCGAGCATCTCGGCCTGGCCCAGCCCGCGGTCGGCGTGCAGCGAGCCGGCCCAGTCAAACAACGCCGCCCCGCGCTGCTCGCCCTCGTCCGCCGGCGCATCGGCTGCCTCGTCGGCGGGCACGCGCAGATCGGCGACAAACAGCCGCCCACGCCCGGGAACGTCCAGCGTCCCCGCGGTGTTGTCCGAGACGATCTCCGTGCCGCTCAGGCGGAACGCACGCTCGAGCGGGGGCTCGGACTCCGACGCGTCGGTCGGATCCGGCAGGGGCTCGACGAAACGCGCCGACTCGACAGTCGCGAGGTCCTCACCCAGGCCCAGGTACACCTCGCTGGCGGCATAGACCGTGCGGATCGGCCGGTCCTGCCCGCCGATCGCGTCGAGGCCCTCTTCTCCGCCGTCGCCGGCCGCGACCGATGTCGGCTCCGCCGCCGCGGGTTCGAGCTCTACGCGCAGCTCGGCCGCGATGATGGTCTCGCGCGTCCAGGGATCGGGGCGGTTGATCGCCCGCACCTCGCCCGCCGCCTCGAGCAGACCTGAAGCATCGTCAAACGCCATGCCCTCGGTCCACTGCGCGGTCACCCGCGTAGCGGTGTCGCCCTTGCCGGCGCTGTGGTCGAACGAGCCCGGGCCGGCAACGATCGCGGTTCGCTCGAGCCCTCGGAGCGTGACCGACTCGCCCCTAATAGCAGTCGGCCCGCGGGCGATGTGCGCGAGCGAGCCCTCGTGTTGGACCTCGAGCAGCTCGGAGTCGAGGTCGGCGAACAGGCGTTCGCCGCGGATCTCGATCTGGTCGGTGTAGCGGCGGAACCGGACCGCGCCGTCGCCCCATGCCTTGACGACCTCGAGCCCGCCGCCCTCCTGTGTGCGGAGGGTGGCGTAGAGGTGCTCGGCGTCGACCTTGGCGGTGCGGTCGCGGAAGCTGGCGCGGCCCTGAGCGTCGAAGGACGTGGGCTGGGGCTCGTCGGTGTTGGGCGCGAACGCGACGTCGAGCGCGTCGCACGTGCCGCCGTTGCCCTGCCCGTCGCTCAGGCTGACGGTGTCGCGGGCGATGAGGCGGCGCAGCTTGGAACCGCCCGAATCCCCGATGTCGAAGTAGGCGTGAAGAAAGTCGGACTTGAGCGTCGAGTCGGCGTCGGAGGCGACCACGCTGCCCTCGCAGATCACCTCACGCAGCTCGCCGGTGACGCGCCCGTCCCGGGCCGCGAACCGGAGCGTGGTCCGCTCGCGCGCATCGAGCTTGCTCACCTTGTCGTTGGCGACCACGCCGAAGGGACCCGGCACGAGGCCGTCGCCGGTGCCGAGGTTGAGCTCGAGCCGCCCCATCGTGGCCCGGCCCATTGTCGGCGAGGTCAGGAAGACGCTGCTCTCCTGCGAGGGGCCGCTGAGGACGAGTCGTTGCGTTGTGAACCCGTACTCCACCGTCGCCGCCCGCCCGCTCGCGTCGGAGGCCCGATCGGCGAACGTCACAACGCCGCTGCGCTCGGCCGTGAACCGGGCGAGAAGGTCATTCCTGGAGAGCTCGTCCGGCTCAAGAGCGAGCGGCTTGATCTCCAGCAAACCCGACCACCGCAGCACCGCGTCGTCGGAGATCGGCGCGACTTCCGCTTGCGTCGCGTCGGCGGTCTCGGTGGTCGGCGTGCCCCGGGGCCGCGAGCCGGCGCCGGCTTGCTCCCGCGGCTCCTCTGACGCCAGCGCTTCCGCCTCCGCGCCATCCGGCTCCGCACCGCCCGCGGGCGCCGCCTCACCCGACGCTTCCGACGGCGTGGGCCTGATCTCGACGCTCGCGATCGCGCCCTCGGGCAGCGCGTTGTCGATCGTTCTGGCAAACAGATCCAGCCGGTCGCTGGCGATGTTGTGCCCCGCTCGGTCGAGGCGGACGTCGTCGCGCATCACGGCCTGATACAGCGTCACCACCGGCGGCGGCGGGAGGGGTGCGGGCTCGGCGTCGGCCGCGTCCGCGGTCTTCGGGCGGCCCGCGCCGTTGCGCGGGGCCGACGCCTCGGGCTGTTCAGCAGCCGGCGCCGGCTCGGGCTCGGCAGGGTCCTCGACCGCAAACGCGGTGAGCACGCCGCCCTGACGGACCGTCAGCAGTTCCAGCCGCTCGAGCGTCTGGTTGATCAGCAGCTTGGCGTCCCGCGCCCGAAACTCATACCCCGGCGCGGTCAGCACGAAAGGCTCGGTCGTCGAGACCTCGCCCAGCGTCGCGTCGAACGTCAGCGACTCGCCCGTCCACGTCATCGAGGGCTCGTCGTGGTCCGGGTCGGGCTTGCCCCCGTCCAGCGGCACGCTGAACAGACGCACCACGACGTTGCTCCGCAGTGTCCCGGTCTCCGGCGTCTTCGTGCGGTCGGGCATCACCATCGTGCCGCCCTCGGCCCGGATGTGCGCCACGCGCCCGTCATCGAGATAGAACGTCGCCCGCGGCTGCGTGACCTCGTACCGCTGGGCCTGCAGCGGCGTGATGGTCTCCGAACGGAACTCGGCCGAGACGCGGTCCCGGTTGTCCCGGTCCATGACCTGGATCTGCAGCCCCTTCGCCCCGGAATCCTCCCCGAGCAGGCTGCCGTCGGCGCCGCTGGCAAACGCCCCGTCGGTCTCCGTTCCGCCCCCGCTCTGCGGCGCGGTCATCGCGCGGATCAGGATGACGCCCACCGCGAGCACGCAGACCAACGCCGCACCCACAGCCACATAGAACCCGATCGGACGAGATGCCTTGGCGGTTGGTGTCATAGGTGGGGATCGTATCGCGCCCGGTCTCCCGGCGGTTCAGGCGGTCGGCTCGGCCGGCCGGCCCTGCTCGCCCCGCACCAGACGCATCGCGATCAGGTCCTGCACGTCCAGCACGCCCACGGGCTTGCCCGACGCGTCGACGATCGGGATCTCGTCCACGCGACGCTCCCGGGTCAGCAGCACCGCGTCGCGGACCAGCGCCGTCTCGGCCAGCGAGACCGGCGAACGGGTCATGACCGACGCGATCGGCTCGTGCATCCACTCGCCCGGGCCCTGCTCCGAGAGCTTCCGCCGCAGATCGGCGTCCGTGAAGATCCCCGTCAGCCTGCCGCCGGCGTCCACGATCAGCACCGCGCCGGCCCGGCGGCCGGGACCAGCGCCGATCGCCTCGAGGATCGGCGTCGCCTCGCTCACCGTCGGGCAGTTGGGGCCGATGCGGATCCGCAGGATGTCGCCCACCGGCCGCAGCAAGCCGCCGAGCGTGCCGCCGGGGTGCCGCTCGGCAAAGTCGGCATCGGTGAAACACCGCCGCCGCGCCGCCGCGAGGGCCAGCGCATCGCCCAGCACCAGCGTGGCGGTCGAGGAAGCGGTGGGGGCCTCGGGGCCCTCGCCGGCTTCGTCAAACTCGCCGAGGTGCAATGCGACGGTCGCGAGGCGTTCAAGGCTGCTCGGGGCGCGGCCGCCGCCGTCGGGGTCGCTGGGCGGGGGCGTCCCGCCGGTGATGCTGATGATCGGCAGCTTGTCCTGCCGCAGGATCGCCGCGAGGTTGACCACCTCGTCGGTCTCGCCCGAGCGGCTCAGGCAGATGACCGTGTCAGTCCGCCGGAACCGCCCCAGGTCGCCGTGCGCCGCCTCGGCCGGGTGGACCGGGTGGGACGGGATGCCAAGCGACGCCAGCGTCGCCGAGATCTTCGCCCCGATCAGCCCGCTCTTGCCCAGGCCGGTGACGAGCACCGTCCCCCCCGCCTCGGCACAGGCGACCAGCAGCGAGACCGCCTCCACGAAGGACCCGTCGAGCAGGTCCGCCGTCGCCCGGATCGCCCCAACCTCCGCAGCGTAGACGCGCCGGGCGTAGGCGAGCTCGTCCTGGGCGGCCGCGTCGGGGGTGGATGGGTTCGTGGTCGCGGCCTTCGGGCGGGTCTGGGTGCCGGAGGCGCTGGCTGGGGTGGGCGTAGATGCCATGAGCAAAGGGTAGAGCCTCTCGCGCGAGCGAGGGGAGGCTTGGCCAGGACTCCGGCAGGCAAGTCAAACTGGGAGGTGGAGGCTGGAGTGTGGGGGCCGAATGTTGCGATTGGAGGTGCGGGACTTCCGGTTTGCCGCGGCTGTGGCCCAGTACTGTTCTGTGTGCCAAAACGGGGGCTGGAAAGCCCCCGCCCCTGTTACAAAGCCTCCGTCCCGTATACTCCGGTGTCCCCCCGGAGGCCGCGATGACGACGACCGAGCCCGCGATGGGCAACAAGGAGTACACCGTCCGGCTCGAGGCCTTTGAGGGGCCGATCGACCTGCTGTACTTTCTGATCCGGCGGGCGGAGGTGGACATCACCGACATCCCCATCGCGACGATCGCCGACCAGTACATGGCCTATCTCGACGGGATCGACCGGGTGGACATCGACCGGGCGGGCGAGTTCCTGCTGATGGCCGCGACCTTGACGGAGATCAAGTCGCGGATCCTCGGGGCCGAGGCCGCGGGCGAGCGGGAAGAGGGGGCCGACCAGACCGATGCCTCCGACGAGCCCGACCCGCTGGCCGAGCTGGTCTCGCAGCTGCTCGAGTACAAACGCTTCCGCGACGCGGCTGACTCGCTCGAGAAACGCTTCGACACCTGGAGCAAGCGCCACCCGGCCGGCCGCACCGGCTACGACACCGAGCAGATCCGCACCATCATGGCCGAGGAGCGCGAGCTGGATATCGAGGACCTGTCGGTCGTCGATCTCGTCGAGGCCTTCACGCGGATCTGCGACACGATCAACTTCGAACGGCTCGGCGAGCACGAGGTTGTCTCCGACGAGACGCCCATCGAGCTCTACGCCGAGGACATGGTCGACACCCTGCGGCGGGGCGCCGGAGAGGGCAAGGAGACGATGACGCTCCGCTCGCTCTTCGTCGGCCGCCCGCGGCACGAGATGCTCGGCCTCTTCCTCGCCCTGCTCGAGCTGGTCCGCAACCGGCGGGTCAGCGTAAGGCAGGACAAGGAGTCGGGCGAGATCGTGCTGGGGCTGCGGGAAGAGGCGGCCGAGAACCTGTAGCGGCGACCGGCATCGGCCGTTCGGACGAAACTGTTCGTCTTATCGCAGCTTGGCGAGGAAGGCCTCAAGCCGGTCCATCCCCGCGTTGATCTGCTCCTCGCTGCACGCAAACGAGATCCGCACGCACTTCTGGCCGCACCCGCCGAAATCCTCGCCGGGGACGAACGCGACGTGGGCCTCCTCGAGCAGCGCCTCGCTGAACTGCAGCGCCGAGTTGATCGGCTTGCCGCCGCCGGAGGTCGTGCCGAAGAACTTCGAGACATCGGGGAAGGCGTAGAACGCGCCGGTCGGCTTGGGGCAGATGATGCCCTCGATCGCGTTGAGTCGTTTGTGGATGACCTCCGCGCGGGCGGCGAACGCCCGGCGCATCTGCTCGACCTCGCCATCGCACTCGGCGATCGCCGTGCGGATCGCCGGATACAGAAACGAGGTGATGCACGTGGTCATCTGCCCCTGCAGCGTGCCCATCGCCTTGATGAGCGTCTTTCCGAACTCACCCGGCATCGCCGCGTAGCCGATCCGCCATCCCGTCATCGAGTACGCCTTGCTCATGCCGTTGAGCGTGACCACCCGGTCGGCGATCTCCGGCACCGAGCCGATCGAGAAGTGCTCGATCCCGCCGTAGACGATCTTCTCATAGATCTCGTCGGACATGACGACGAGGTCCGGCGCCACCGTCGCCGCGGCCTCGGCGACGACCGCCGCCAGGGCTCGCAGCTCGTCCGGCGAGTACATCGTGCCGCACGGGTTGCTCGGGCTGTTGAGGATCAGCAGGCGCGACCGCGGCGTGATCGCGTCCCGGAGCTGCTCCGGCGAGATCTTGAAATCGGTCTCCGGCCCCGTCGGCAGCTCGACCACCCTGCCGCCGGCCATCTGCGCGATCGGGGCGTAGCTGACCCACGCCGGCACCGGGATGATGACCTCGGCCGCGTCCTCGCCCGGCTCCGGCGGGTCGAGCAGGCAGTGGCAGCAGATGTAGAGCGAGTGCTTCCCCCCCGCCGAGATCGCGATGTGGTCGGCGGTCAGGCCCGGGATGCCGTTCTCCCGGACGAGCTTGTCCGCGATCGCCGCCCGGGTCTTGGCGTCGCCGAGGGTCGGCATGTATTTGGTCTGCCCGGCCAGCAGGGCGTCGATCGCGGCCTGCTTGATCGGCTGCGGGGTGTCGAAATCGGGCTCACCCAGGGAAAAGCTCAGGACATCGATCCCCGCCTCCTTCATCGCCTTGGCCTTGCCGCCGAACGCGACGGTGACCGACGGGTTGATGGATCTGACGCGTGCCGAGGTCGAGAGTTGGGTGGTGGCGGGGCTCATGGCCGAACAGTACCCGCAGAATCGCGCCTGAGGGGGTCAAAACGGGGGAGATCGGTCCAGATCTGGCGAGGACGCCGGGCCGGGGCTGGAGGGGCTCAGCACGCCCCAGAGGCCTCTGGCGATTGATCGGGGTTCGGGCCGGGCTATTATTCCGGGTCCGACTCTGCCCCCACAACAAACGCGGCCTCCGGCCGGGTGTGCGGGTCAGTCGAGGCGTTTCGTTCCCGTTCACTTCCATCGAGTGTTACCCCCTCGATCAGGCTGAGGATTGCTGATGCCGACGGCTCCCGAACTCCGCTCCCAAATCATCTCCGAGTACGCCATGCACGACGGCGACGTCGGATCGCCGCAGGTCCAGATCGCGCTGCTCACCCAGCGCATCGCCGAACTGTCCGGCCACCTGCGCGAGCACCGCAAAGACTTCCACTCCCGTCGCGGCCTGCTCGCGATGGTCAGCCGGCGCAACCGGCTGCTGCGATACCTCGCCAAGAAGGATCGCCAGGCCTACCTCGACACCATCGGAAAGCTCGGCCTGCGCAAGTAATCAACCACACGCCGCCGACGGAAACGTCGGCGGTGTTTGTTTTTGGACCCACAACGGGATCCGCGGCTCTCGCGGGGTGTTCGACGCGGCAGTCGGCACGGGGCAGCCCTTCGGGCCTGCATCATGCCTTCTGCCTCCCGGACCAGCGCAGAGTCTCGGGTCAGCCGCCATCGGTCGCTCGGCGTGTGGCTGAGGATCGGCAGCGGCGCAGCCTCAAGGCAGATTCACCATGACAACCAAACCCCTCGGCAACGTCTCCGTCTCGCGCGAGATCGGCGGCCGCACGCTCACCCTCCAGACCGGCAAGGTCGCCCGACAGGCCGGTGCCGCGATCATCGCGACATACGCCGAGAGCACGGTCCTCGCGACCGTCGTCCGCGACAAGCCCCGCGAAGGACTCGACTTCTTCCCCCTCGCCGTGGACTACCGCGAGAAGCTCCCCGCCGGCGGCAAGTTCCCCGGCGGCTTCCGCAAGCGTGAGGGCGCGCCCAACGAGAAGGAAGTCCTCACCATGCGGATGATCGACCGCCCGATCAGGCCGCTCTTCCCCGACGGCTTCATCGACGAGGTCCAGATCCAGTGCTGGGTCATGAGCCACGACGCCGAGAACGACACCGACGTCCTCGCGGCGACCGCCGCCTCCGCGGCGCTGGCGATCAGCAACGCGCCCTTCGAGGGCCCGACCGCCACCGTCCGCGTCGGCCGCATCCACACCGACGACGGCCCCAAGTTCGTGATCAACCCGACCGTCTCGCAGATGGACTACTCCGACATGGACCTGGTCCTCGCCGGCCACGCCGACGGGGTCAACATGATCGAGGTCGGCGCCGCCGAGGTGCCCGACGACGACGTCCACGCCGCGATCGCGTTCGGCTACGAGCACATCAAGGAGATCCTCGGCCTGATCGACGAGCTCGTTGGCAAGGTCGGCCAGGAGAAGGTGCTCGGCACCCTCAGCCTGCCCCGCGACGAGGTCGTGGCCAAGGTCAACCAGGTCTGCGCCGACGCGATGTTCGAGGCCCGCCAGATCGGCGGCAAGCAGGAGCGCAACAACCGCGTCAACGAGCTCCGCACCCAGCTGCTCGACGAGCACTTCCCCATCAACGACTCCGGCACCTACGGCGAGTACGCCGAGAGCGTCAAGCTCCGCTCCGAGGCCAAGGAGGCCTTCCGCACGCTCGAGAAGAAGACCACCCGCAAGCTGATCGCCGAGAAGCACCGCCGCGCCGACGGCCGCGCCCCCAAGGAGATCCGCCCCATCGAGGCCGAGGTCGGTGTCTTCCACCGCACCCACGGCTCGGCCTTCTTCCAGCGCGGCGAGACCCAGAGCCTCGTCTCCTGCACGCTCGGCACCGCCCGCGACGAGCAGATCGTCGACGGCCTGCTCCCCGAATACTCCAAGAAGTTCACCCTCCACTACAACTTCCCGCCCTTCTGCACCGGCGAGGCCAAGCGCATCATGGGCCCCGGCCGGCGTGAGGTCGGCCACGGCGCCCTCGCCGAGCGCTCGCTCATGGCGATCCTCCCCAGCCCCGAAGACTTCCCCTACACCGTCCGCCTCGTCAGCGACATCACCGAGAGCAACGGCTCCTCGTCCATGGCGTCTGTCTGCGGCGGCTGCCTCGCGCTCATGGACGCCGGCGTGCCCATCCACGCCACCTGCGCCGGCATCTCGGTCGGCCGCTTCACCGACGAGAACGGCGACAAGGAGATCTTCGTCACCGACATCCTCGGCGAAGAGGACTTCTTCGGCGACATGGACTTCAAGGTCTCCGGCACCCGCGAGGGCATCACGGGCATCCAGCTCGACCTCAAGGCCCGCGGCCTCAGCCTCGAGCAGATCAAGACCATCTTCGCGCAGGCACGCGAGGGCCGCATCGAGATCATCGAGACCATGGAGAAGTGCATCGACAAGCCCCGCGAGAAGATCTCGCCCTACGCCCCCATGATGGTCACCCTGCAGATCTCGGTCGACAAGATCGGCAAGCTCATCGGCCCGGGCGGCAAGGTCATCCGCGCCCTGCAGGACAAGCACGAGGTCAACATCGACGTCGAGGACGACGGCACCGTGATGATCTCCAGCTCCAACGGCCCGGCCGTCGAGGCCGCGCTCGCCGAGGTCCAGGCGCTCTGCGAAGAGATCAAGGTCGGCACCATCTACGAGGGCAAGGTCGTGTCCGTGAAGGACTTCGGCGCGTTCATCGAGCTCGCCCCGGGGACCGACGGCATGTGCCACATCTCCGAGCTCGCCGACGGCTTCGTCAAGAGCGTCGATGAGGTCGTCAAGGTCGGCGACGTCGTCAAGGTCAAGGTGATCATGGTCGACGAGCAGGGCCGCATCAAGCTCAGCCGCAAGGCTGTCCAGGCCGCCGAGAAAGAAGCCGAGACCGTCGACGCCTGAGGCCACGACGGCACGGCACGGCGATTTCGCCACCTTCTAGAATCCGAACAATCGGGCGTCCTCCGGGACGCCCGATTGCGTTTTCGGACGGAAGTTGACGCCGCCGGGCATTTTGGTAATCTGGTGTGTCCGGCCGGAGTCGATTCCTCGTGTCGATTCCTCGCCGAACCGCGAACCGAGCAGCCTGTTCTGGGCCGTCGGGCGCGCCAACCACGCCGGAACGGGTTGCCGGGTTTGTGCTGGCCTCCGTCTCGCGTCGGCGTGGGGAACGTTTTGGGGGTGACCCATGAGCGACCTGGATACTCCGGGCAGGCTCGAGGGCGTCGACGGGCAGGTCAAGTGGTTCGACCCTCGCAAGGGATTCGGATTCATTGTCGGCCCTGAGGGACAGGACATCTTCGTGCATTTTTCGTGTATTGAGGGCGAGGGCTTCCGGGTCCTCAAGGACGGCGCCGACGTCACGTACGACGCCGAAAACACCGACAAGGGCTGGAAGGCCACGCGAGTGCAGTACGTCGAGCCGACGGTTGTGGTGCCCAAGCGGCAGTACACCCGCACGCCCCGAAGATGAGCCGTCGCCGAGCGGAACAGCCGCCGATCACGTGTGCGTTCTCCGTGCTCCGTAGACTTCGCACATGCCGAGCATGCTGGCGATACCTCTCTGCCTAGCGAACGCCGTGGTGCCAGAACGCACCGCGATGTCCGCTGCGCAGAGCGGGCTGATCGGCTTCGCCATCGGCCTCTTTGTCGCCGCCGCGGCCGCCACCCACCTCGTCAGGCGGCACGTACGACGCGTCCGCGCCGCCGACGCCAGGGCCCGCCGTGCCGAACGCCTCGCCGAGCTCGGCTCCATGACGCGGGGACTCGCCCACGAGATCAAGAACCCCCTCTCCACCATCGGCCTCAATGTCCAGCTCCTGTCCGAGGGCGTCGAGGAACTGCCCATCGAGGACGAGGCCCGCGCCCCGCTCCTGCGCAGGCTCGGCTCGCTCGGACGCGAGGCCGAACGCCTCCGCGGCATCCTGACAGACTTCCTCGAGTACGCCGGCGAGCTGCGCCTCGACGCAAGAGCCGCCGACCTGAACGAAGCGATAGACGAACTGATCGACTTCTTCATGCCCCAGGCCGAGCAGCAGGGCGTCCGCCTCCGCAGCAACCTCGTCCCGGGCAGGCTCGAGGCGTGGTGCGACCCGCCCCTGATCAAACAGGCTGTGCTCAACCTCATGCTCAACGCGGTCCAGGCCATGTCGCAACAGCCCGAGGGCGGGCCCCGCGAACTCATCCTGCGCACCGGACGGGGCGAGGACGACGACCGGAACCCGACGGCGATCCTGCACGTCATCGACACCGGGCCCGGCATCGACGACGCTGCCGCGGCCCGGATCTTCGATCCCTACTACACCACCAAGTCAGGCGGCACCGGGCTGGGCCTGCCCACCGCCCGGCGCATCATCGAAGCCCACGGCGGACGCATCGAACTCCACAGCGAACCGGGGCGGGGCACCGACCTGCAGCTGACGCTCCCCGCCGCGCCGCCGCCCGAGCACGGCATCGGCGTCTGACTCCACCGGCCGTCCCCGCGGGCCCACCTCTGGCAGAAGCGTCCCCTACCGGCTGCTGTCGGCGAAGTCGCCCTCGTCGAGGATCGGCACAAACGAGAGCGAGCCCGACCATGTCGAGCTGCCACGATCGGGCGTGAACTCCACGATCGATCCGTCGCCGCGCTGTGCTTCATGGGCGGCGCCGCGCGAGACGAAGTAGTCCGTCCGCGCCGAACCCGTCGCGCACCCGCTCCCGGCGAGCACCACGACGACCATCACCGTCCCCTGCCCCGCCGTCTTGACCGACCGACGAATGGACATGCACATTCCCTTCAGGTTCCGGGCCACACTGTGCCCGCCCCGTGTGGGAGAAGAATCGGAAGCCGATACCCGATCCGGCCAGCAAAGACCGCCGGGGCCCGCCGCCAGCGGGTCGGATCGCTCCGCCTGCGTCATCGCTGCCGTCGGTTGCGCGGTCTGTGCGGCCCGCCCCAACCCCCGCCCCGCGGCCGAGAACCCCGCGGGCCGGCCGCACCGAGTGCCGCTACCATGAGAGCGGTTCCCTCGGTCCTCCCCCCGAATCGCCTGCGAGATACCCGGTATGCATCGTTCCATGAAGATCGCTTTCAGCACGGTCGCCTGTCCCGATTGGACGCTCGAACGCGTCATGAGTTTCGCCGACGAGGTGGAATACCAGGGCGTCGAACTCCGTACGTTCGGCTGGGGCGGGACCGATCTGGCCTGCGAACCCGCGCTGACGGATCCGAAGAAGATCCGCCGCCTTGCGATCGAATCCGGCACGCACGTGATGTCGCTCGGCACATCACTCCGGTTCGATGCGCCGGTCTGGCCGCCCGTCATCGGGCGCGCCCTCCCCGGACACGACAGCAACCTGCAGAACGCCCGCCGCTTCGTGGCCCTGGCCAACGACATCGAGTGCCCGCACCTCCGCGTGTTCGGCTTCGACGCGACGACCGGCGAGAAGCGCAGCCGCACCGTGGCCCGCGTCGTTGAGCGGCTGCAGGAACTCCTCACCGCCGCCAGCAAGCACCGCGTCTCGCTCGTCTTTGAGAACGGCGGGATGTTCAGCCGCGCCGAGCAGGTCGCCGAGGTGCTCACCGAGTGCCAGAGCCCGTGGCTCGGCGCCTCCTACAACATCGCCGTCGGCGCACGCGAGGGCGACCACGTCGAATCCGCGCTCGACCTGCTCGGTGACCGACTGGTCTCCGTAAAGCTCAAGGACCTCCAGGGCAACCAGCCCGTCGAGATCGGGCACGGCGAGATCCCGCTCGAACGCGGCGTCTCGCACCTGACCCGGTGCGACTACACCGGGTGGCTCGTCGTCGAGTGGATGCGCTACTGGCGCCCAGAACTCGCCGAGGCCGACGGCGTCCTCCGCCGCGCGCTCAAGACCGTCGAGTCGTGGATGCTCGCAGCCCGCGACAACCGCGCACCCCGCACCAGCGCGCGCACGCCCGCGACCGCCGCCGCGGGCGTCTGACCCCGACGCCCCCGGGGCGCACCCCGACATGAGCGCCGCCGAATCCGAAGCCCGGTCCACCCGCGTGCTCGCCCTCTGCGAGCAGGAGGGCTTTGCGCTCTCCGGCGCCGCGCCGATCGAACCGAGCCCCCACGCCGCCGCCCTCCGCCGGTGGCTCGACGACGGCAAGCACGGCGAGATGTCGTGGCTCGCCGAAACCCTCGACGAGCGGCTCGACCCGACCCGCCTCCTCCCGGGCGCCCGCTCGGTCGTCATGGTCGCCGACTTCTACGGGCCCCGCGGCACAGCCCCGGACGACCCCGACCCCGCACGCGGGCGCATCGCCCGCTACGCCCGAGGCCGCGACTACCACGCCGTGCTCAAACGCCGCCTCCACCGCGTCTGCGACCAGGTCCGCCGGGCCTACCCCGGCACCGCCACCCGGGCCTTCTGCGACACCGCCCCCGTGCTCGAACGCGAGATGGCCCTCCGGTGCGGCCTCGGCTGGGTCGGCAAGCACACGCTGCTCATCCACGCCAACCGCGGCAGCTGGATGGTCCTCGGCGGCTTCCTCACCACCCTCGAACTCCCGCCGCCCCCCGGCCAACGCCCCGAGCCGGACCACTGCGGCACGTGCACCCGGTGCATCGACGCCTGCCCGACCAACGCCATCACGCCCTACAGCGTCGACGCCCGGCGGTGCATCAGCTATCTCACGATCGAGCACGAGCACCAGATCGAAGCCCCGCTCGCCGCCTCGCTCGACGACTGGCTCGTCGGGTGCGATGTCTGTCAGGAAGTCTGCCCGCACAACTCGGCCCGCAGCAACCAGGCCCCGCCGAACCAGGCGTCGCTCAACCCCGCGCTGGCCGCGACACGACAGAGCTTCGACCTGCTGGAGGTCCTCGGCTGGGACGAAGAGTCCCGCCGCGCCCGCTTTGCCAGCAGCGCCATGAAGCGCATCACCCTCGCCCAGGCCAAGCGCAACGCCATCCTGGTCGGCCTCGGACAACTCGACCGCGAGAGCGACCAGGCAAGCCCGCGGGCCGCGTCGTGGCGAGAGCGGTTCCGCGCCCGACTCACCGATATCGCCTGGGACGCCGGAGAGGCCGAGCTGGTCCGACAGACCGCCCGCGAGGCCCTCACGCGGCTCGACGCGCCAGCCGAGGCCTGACCGCCAGCCTCGCCAGCAAGACGAGCCCCAGGCCCGGCACGAGGAAGAACTCCTCCATCGCGATCAGCCCCATCCCGAAGCACGGCGCCGCGATACCCACCGCCGCACACCACACCCGCAGCTTGAGCCGCCCCCGATCGCCCCGGAGCCCCGAGTGCCCGTCCGCCGTCGGGATCATGCAGATCCAGACATACGCCGGGAACACCAGCCCGTAGAACGCCATGAAGCAGTAGTACACAACCTCGTGCGACGACGACCCCGCCAGCGTCCAGCCATGAAACACCGGCAGCCCCGCACACAGCCCCAGCAGCGGCACCACAAAGAGCACCCGCCCGCCCAGCGGCAAGCCCTCCTTCCACTGCAGGGCGCACGTGTAGATCGCCTGCGTTCCGAAGTGGGCGACGAGAAACAGCAACGTCACCGCGCCCGCGAACCCCATCACGAACCCGTCGACGGGGAACAGCGCCGCATAAAGCAGCGTCAGCACGATCATGACGGCGAAGAAGAACCCGAAGCCGAACCCGAACGCCACCCTGGCGTGCTGCGGGCTGCACTCGCGGCGCGCGCGCAGGAATGTCGGGTCGAGATAGGGACACAGCGCAAAGCCGAACACGCACACCGGCGCGAGCCAGAGGAGGTCCAGCGGCGGGTCGGTGTGCCCGAGCGACCAGTCCGCCGCCCCGGAGCGATCACGCAGGACCAGCACGAGCGTCGCGATGGAGACCAGCCACACCGCGACCGCGATCCCGCGCAGCGCACGCTGCGACAGCCGCAACGCGAACGCCCCGGCAATCGGCATCGCGACGAGCGCCATGATCCACCAGACGCCGGTGATTCGCGTGCCCAGCCACTGGAGAAAGAACAGATGGAACGCGATCGTGACCGCCGCGAACAACCCGCACGCCAGCGCGTGCTCGCGGGCGATCCGTTCTGCCGCGCCCGAGGTCCTGAGCACCCACCCCATCGCGGCCGCACCCACCACGTTCGGCACGGCGAAGACCGCGAACCCCCAGAGCCCGTAGTCCCCGACCATCAGGATCGGCAGGAACATCCCGATACACCACGTCCACGAGCACCCGAGATACACCGCCCACCCGAGGGCGGTGCGGAGCGTGGACGGGCTGGTCTGGGGGGCGGTGTTCACAGGTCGGCAAGTCTAGGAGAGACACGATTCTCCCGCGAATCGGGTGGCGGGAGCCCCAACGGTGTGGCATGGTTGCACCGGCCGCCCGTCCGGCAACGGTCGTCGCGTGCGCCCAGCCGCCAGTTCCTTCGTGGAGAGACCAGACGATGCACCCGACCCACCAACGCCACGCGGCCCTGCTGGCCCTCGTCGGCCTCGCGGCACTCGCGCCGCTCGCCAGCGCCGACAACACCCGCAACATCATGATCACCGGCTACTGGCCGCCCACCGCCAACATGGTGCAGCGCTTCAGCACCAACCCGGAGCTCAACCCCGAGGGCTGGGTCGGCGGCAACTGGGAGGGCCGCGGCTACAACGTCTATTCCTACTTCCCCACGTTCATCGACGACGGCGACAACAACTGGGGGCAGGGCTCCGGCGACTTCGAAGTCGACTACCAGGACACCTCCGCCGACTGGCAGCGCATCACCAACGAGATCAAGCCCGCCGCGATCATCACCTTCAGCCGCGGCAACCGGGGCTCCAACTGGGAGATCGAGAGCCGCCACAACCTCCGCGCCCCCGAGAACTGGGCCGCCGACTACTCCGAACCCTTCCGTCCCACGCTCGACATGCCGATCTTCCAGTCGCTCGACATCGGCACCAATCTCTACAGCAGCCTCCCCATGGAGGCCATCCGCGACGCCGTCCTCGACTCGGGCGTGATCAACAACGCCTACATCGATGAGAACGGCACCGGCGGCAACTACCTCTCCGAGTTCATCGGGCTCCACGGCGTGTGGTACAACTCGCTCAACAGCGCCCCCGACGCCGAATGGCGGAACTTCGCCGCCGGGCACATCCACGTCGGCATCAACACCCCGCTCGACGCCGCGATCGCCGCGACCGAGATCTCGCTCCGCGAAGTGACCGACTACCTCGACACCGTGATCCCGACACCGGGCACGCTGGCCCTCGTCGCGCCGCTGGCAATGGTGGGGGTGCGTCGGCGGAGGGCCTGAGCAGTGGGGGAGTCGCCGCGCAGATCAAACCGCGGCCGCCCACCCGAGCGTTCCGCTACCGGAGCCGGCCCTTGCTCCGCTGCTGCGCCTTGGGTGTGATGTGAAACGTCGCGGTGCACCGCCCGACGCGTCGGTCCTTCGAGCCCGGCTTGTTGATCGCCTGATAGATCTCCATCTCGAGCACCGCGTTGAACTCGGTGCCGCTGGCGACCTGCGCCTCGATGTCGTCACGGGGCTTGATGCGATAAACCGCCGGCCCGAGACACGGACGCAGGAACTTGTACTCGAGGTGCTTGCACACCACCGTGTAGTCGCTCCCGCAGTACCCGAAGACGTACGTGCCCCCCGCGATCTCCGAGTTGCCCAGGAGCGCCGCGCCCGCCATCGCGTTGTACCAGTTGCGGTTGAACCGCCTGAACGGCAGCGTCGCCTGGAACGTCTGCCCGTCCAGCCGCTTCATCTTGATGCCGGAGTGAAACGCGTACGGCAGCCAGATCAGCGAACAGACCCGGTGCCAGAACGTGTTGCGGGTGCTCAGTCGGCTCACGAATGCCTCCATGCGGACAAAGAGCGACCGCTTCTGCTTGCGGCGCTTCTTGCCGGACCCCTTCGCCGGCGGCTTGCCGATCGTCGCCGACTGTGACGGGGCCTCGCTCGCCGCGCCGCCAGACGCCGCGCCGGAATCCGCCCGGGAGTTCTCCCGGGTGCCGTCGCGTGCGGGTGCCGCACCGTCTGTTTCGTCTGGAAGCGTGGCGTTGGGGGTCGTCACTGTTGGGCCTCTGGGTCGTCTGGTCTCCGCATGATACGCCGCGGGACCGCACCGCCGAGCCCCAGGGGCCCGTCGCCGCCAAGATCCGCCCGATCCGCCTTTACGACGAGCCCCGGATCGACTGCGGCGAGAGCTCGAACCAGCCCTTGGCGTTTGCAGCGGCCGTCACCACCGGCGTGTTCGGTTCGTGGTCGAGCACCAGCGTCCAGCCCAGGCGGGCGGCCGCGTCTAGATACCACCGCCGCGACACCATGCTCGTGTACGGCTCCACGTCGTACGCCAGGCTGTACGCCGGCCCGGCGTGCCAGACCGTCGGCAGCACATCCGGCGTAAACACGATCTGCCGCCCGTCCACGTCCGTGAACCCCACCGCCTGCTGCCCCCACGTGTGGCCGGGCGTCAGCATCACCCAGACCCCGGGCTCGGTCTCCGTGCGACGAACCTCCGCCGCCGTCCGAGGCAACTCGTCCCGCTGCGGCACCCGCCCCGGCGCAAACGGCGGCACCGACTCCACCAGCCGTACCCGCGCCTCGATCGGCGCCAGATGGTCCCGGTAGTACGTCCGCGTCATCACCGAGGTGTTCGCCAGCGCATCCCGCCACTCGCGCGACTGCACCCACACCGCCGCGTTCGGGAACGTCAGCTTCAGCTCCGTCGCGTCCCCGGAGGCCTCCCGCGGCCCCGCCGTCCAGTCGGCCGTCTCGCCGGCCCGGCACCGCCGCGTCAGCCCCCCCGCGTGGTCGAAATGCAGGTGCGTGACCACCACCCCGTCGATCTCCGCCGCCTCGAGCCCGGCCTCGTTCAGCGCCGTCTCCACCGTGCGGTCCTCGAGCCCGAAGATCGTCCGCATCTTCTCATCGAGCTTGTCGCCCGTGCCCGTCTCGATCAGCACGCGCCGCGTCCTGCCCAGCTCGGGGTCCGGGTCCTCGCTCTCCAGCAGCAGACAATTGTGATTGACGGCGATGCGGTTCTGGTCATCGGGCGCGACCATGCGCGACCAGACCACCCGCGGCACCACGCCGAACATCGAACCGCCATCAAGCAGCAGCGGGCCGGCGTCGAGCATCCTCCAGCGATAACGAACGTGCTTCATCGGCAGATGGTACCCCGTCGCACCGCAGGCCGAGCCGCGACGACACACCGCCTATCGCGACGGGCGAGCCGGCTGCGACGGCGTTCCGAGCGTCGGCCCCGCCAGCGGCGGCGGCGTGCCCACGCGGAAGAACTCGAACGCGGCGTCCGCACGACGGTCGTTGCCCGGCGTGCCCGCCCACAGCCCGACCTGCACCTCGCTGAAGTCGGCCGCCAGCGGCGGGCCGACCGGCCACCACGTGCTGCCGTCGGCGCTCACCGAACACGAATAGGTCCGGCCGCGCCGCGTGACCTTCATCCAGACCTCGTCGCCGATGGTGTTCGGCGATTCGTGCAGCACCGGCTGGCCGCCCAGCTCGCGCACCACCTGCCACTTCCGCCCGCCCGCGTACACGTTGCTCAGACGGATGTAGTTGTTGTGGTCGCACCAGACAAACAGCGACACGTTGTCGAACCCCTGCCGCACGACAAAGTCGGTCTTGGTGACGATCTCAAAGTCCCCGGGGCCCGTGGGCTGCAGGAACAGGTTCCGCAGGTCATACTTGTCGCCCCAGACGTTGCCGCCCTGCGTTGAGATCTGCAGTTTCCCGTCGCGGAGCCTCCACGCCCCGCCGTCCTCGCTGACGATCGTCCACCGGGTCCGGTCCAGCGTCGTGCCGTTGAACTCATCGGTCGTCGCGGGCAACGGGCCAAGCGCCCCCGACGGCAGCTTCTGGGCGAGGGTGGTCGGCCCGTCGATCTGCACCCTGACGCCAAACTTCGGATCGTCCAGGAACCGCATGCGGTCCACCGCGATCTGCCTCGGATCGCCGCCGACGAGCTGCTGGTGGGTGTGGTACACGATGAACGTCTCGGTCCCGTCGGGCGAGGTCGTCACGCCGTTGTGGCCGGGGCCGGAGACCGACGCCGACTGCGTCAGCACCGGCGCCCCGTACGGCTTGACGAAGGGGCCCATCGGCGAGTCCGCCACGCCGTAGCCGACCGAATACTCCGGCATGTCGTAGCCGGGCGACGAGTAGAACATGATGTACTTGTTGCCGCGGCGGAGCACGAACGGCGCCTCCGTCCACTTCTTCTCCCACGGCTGCGTCGGCGAGAGCGCCACCACCGGCTCGCCCTCGGTCTTGGTGAGCGACTTGTCCAGCCGCACCGCCATCACGCTGCCGGTCACGTAGTAGAGATAGCCCTGCCCGTCCTTGTCCACCAGCACATGGGCGTCGATCGCCATCCGGCCCCGGTCAAACAGCGGGGCGGCCACGTCCCTGAACGGCCCGAGCGGGCTGGTCGCCTCGGCCACGCAGATGCGGTGGCCCGACGCGCCCTCCCCCGCGCTCGCCGGCTGCGCGTTGTAGTACATCAGGTACCGCGAGCCGCTCTTGATCACACACGGCGCCCAGTAGTCCTTCTGCCCCCAGCTCGCCTCGGTCTTGCGCAGCGCCAGCCCGCGGTGCCGCCACCGGACGAGGTCGGTCGACGTCCACACCACAAACCCGAAGCTCGCCCGCGAGGTGGCGTACATGTAGTACGTGCCGTCCTCGAAGAACACGTCCGGATCGGCCGCCTGCACGTCGATCGGGTTGGCAAAGGTGCTCACACGCGGGATCGGGCCCACCTGAGCCGCCGCCCGCCCCGAAAGCAGCAGCGCGACCGCGAGCGATATCAGGACCGACGAGTACCACGTTCGACGCATAGTGTTTCCTCCGGTAAGGCAGAGTGTAGTATCCTCTCGCCCGACCGATCTACCGCACCCCTCGACCCGCTCAGGAACACCGCTATGCCCCCTCTCCCGGCCCTGCCCCCCATCGAAGTCGCCACCATCAACGAGCACCGCCAGAAGAACGCGCTGGGCGAGCTCGCGCACGAGACCGCGGCGGTCGCCGGCGGCGTCGTCACCTTCAGCCCCGGCATCGACTGGATCAACCACGCCACGATGCTCGGCTTCAACACCGACGTCGACGAGCCCGACATCGACGCGTTCGAGGCCTTCCTCACCGAACGCGGCGCGACACCCAAGCTCGAGATCACCACCTTCGCGACCGAGTCCTTCCTCGCCAGTCTCGCCGCACGCCACTACACCGTCGAGCAGATGGAGCACGTGCTCGTCCGCCGTCTGCACCCCGGCGAAGACCCGTTCGCCACGATGACCCACCCGCCGGCCGAGGGGCTCGAGATCATCCCGACCGACCCCGGCGACACCCAGGCCTGCCGCCGTCACGCGATCCTCGTCATGTCCGGCTTCATGCCGCAGCCGATCCCCGAAGAGCACATCGAGATGGGCGTCCGCTCGATCGTCCACCCCAGATCGGCCGGATTCACCGCCCTCATCGATGGTGAGCCCGTCGGCGCGTGCGGCATGGAGGTCTTCGAACACCAGGGACGCCGGGCCGCCTCCCTCTGGGGGGCTTCCGTCGCCGAGCCGTTCCGCGGCCGGGGCGTCCAGCAGGCAATGCTCGCCCACCGCATGGCCCACGCCCTCGACCGCGGCTGTGAACTCGCCCTGATCGAGAGCAAGCCCGGCATCGCGACCGAACGCAACGTCGCACGGATGGGCTTCACACTCGGCTACGCCCGAGTCTGCATGGCCAAGAAGCCCCCCGCAAGCGAAACGACAAAGGCCCCATAGAGCCCCTCACGCAAGCGAGGGGACCTGACGACCTCCCCCGTAGAGCCCCTCGCGCAAGCGAGGGGACCCGCACCCCACTCGCACGCACCGCCCGCTAATACGCCTTCCCGCTCGCACGCTTCCACTCATCAAAGAGCGCCGCGCACTCCTCACGCATCACGTCGGTCACGATCTTCACGCCGCTCTTGCCCTCGCGATAGATCGTCTCGATCGGCAGCGTCAACTCCCGGAACCCCGCCGCCTCCGCGTCGGCGATCCGCGCTCCGAAGTGCACCGCGTCCAGGTTCGCCCAGTGAATCGCCGATGCGCACATCGGGCACGGCTCGCACGTCGAATAGAGCTCACACCCGCGCAGATCGATCGTCCCGAGCATGCGTGAAGCGTTGCGGATGCACACAACCTCCGCGTGCGCGGTCGGGTCCGTCCACGCCCAGACATGGTTGTGCCCGGTCGCGACGATCTCGCCACCCCGCACGATGACCGACCCAAACGGCGACTGCCCGGCCGCGATGCTCGCGCGGGCGGAGGCGATGGCCAGCGGCATGGGGTCGTCAGGCATACGCGATCCTATGCGGACACCAAGGAACCCCGCTTTGGACCGCTCCCGCCGGTCGGGTATCTTCTCCACATGAAGTACGAGCGGTTCGAGGACCTCCCGGTGTGGAAGGACGCCGCGAGGTTGTTTGTGGACGTCGAATCGGTGGCGTCCGATCAGGCATTCGCGGGGCACGGCGACCTCAAGAGCCAACTCCTCCGCGCCGCACTCTCCGTGTCCAACAACATCGCAGAAGGCTTCGAGCGGGGCTCGACCAACGAACTGCTCATGTTCCTCTACATCGCCCGCGGCTCGGCCGGCGAATGCCGATCCATGTGCCAGGTCATGCTCGGCTGCCCGCGATATCAGCATCTCAAATCTCAGATCTCAAATCTGAGATCAAGCTCCGAGAGCATCTCCCGCCAGCTCCGCGGCTGGGCCAACGCGCTCCAGAACTCCGACATCAAGGGGCAACGCCACCTCAACGACACGACCCGCGAGGCCTACGCCCGCAAGCATCGCGCCGAGGCGTTCCTCGCCCAACTCCAGACCATGAACGCAGAGTCCGCGCTGCGGCGAGCCGGCGACGACGATTCGAGTCAGAAATAGGACACCGCCGTCCTACGCCCGCGCCGGCCCCAAAAGCTGCTCCGGCTCCTGCAACAACTCGACAACCCGCGCCAGGCACAACGCCCCAGTCGCGCCATCCACCACCCGGTGGTCGCACGCCAGGCTCAGCGGCAGCAGCTTGCCCACGCGGAACCAGCCGCCCTTGCCGACGACCATGCCCTCGCGGACCCGTCCCGCCGCCAGGATGCCCACCTCGGGGTAGTTGATCACCGGCGTCGCAAACCGACCCGCGTAGCTGCCCACGTTGGTGATCGTGAACGTCGAGCCCATCAGCTGCTCCCGCGGAATGCTCCGGTTCCGCGCCGCAGCCGCGATCGCACCGATCTGCCGCCCGATCTCCAGCACACCCATCCGGTCCGCATCGCGGATCACCGGCACCATCAGCCCCGACTCGGTGTCGGTCGCGATGCCCAGGTGCACGGAGCGGTGCTGGATGATCTCCTCGTTCGGGTCGTCCACCGTCGCGTTGAGCACGCCAAACTGCTCCGACAACGCCCTCGCCACCGCCGAGCAGACGAACGGCAGGAAGCTGACCTTCTCACCGCTCGCAGCCGCCAGCTTCTTCCGCAGCACGTCCAGGTCCGACACATCCGCCTCGTCCATCACCGTGAAGTGCACCGCCGTGTCCACGCTCTCGCGGAGGCGATTGGCGATGGTGCGACGCACGCCGCGGAAGGGCACGCGGGCCGAGTCGGCACCCGGCGCCAGCGAGGGAGACTGGTTCGGCGTCGGCACGCCCGACGCCCCGGCCTGCGCCGGCGGCGCGGGCATCGGGAACCCCGGCGAGCTCGTCGTCGCGCGGGCCGACGGCTGCGGCGGTGGGGGGGTGCTCGGCCGCGTCGCTGCCGGCTGTGCCGCAGCACCGCCGCCCGACTGCCCGAACGCCCGAACGTCCTTCTCCGTCACGCGCCCGCCGATGCCGCTGCCCGGCACGCGGTTGATGTCGATGCCGATGTCCCGGGCCAGCCGACGCACGGCCGGCGTCGCGAGGGCCTTGCCCTCACCCGCCGAGAGCCCGGCGAGCGCCCCGCCGACCTGCCCGACAACGGTGCCGGCGTCCTCGCGCTCCTCCGGCTCTTCCGGTTCCGGAGCGGGCCGGGCCGCGGGAGTGCTCGGGGCGGAGGCGGCGGGGGCTTCCGCCGCGCCGCCGTCGCCCTCGTACTCGACCAGCACGTTGCCGACATTGAGGATCTCGCCCTCGCTGCCGTGGAGCGACTTGATCACCCCGGTGCGGGGGCTGGGCACCTCGACGAGCGCTTTGTCGGTCTCCATCTCGGCGAGGATGTCGTGCTCGTTGACCCGATCACCGACGGCCACCCGCCACTTGATCAGCTCGGCCTCGTGCACGCCCTCGCCCAGGTCGGGCAGGATGAACTCATTGGGGTTGGTTGACTTTGCTTGGGCCATGTCTTGTTCAGTCCTTGTCCATCTTCATCTTTATGAGCAGGGCGACAACACCGATCAGGATCGCTCCGCCGATCACCCACACGAGGACGAGCTTCTCCGGGCTGTCCGCCCACTCGGCGATGTCCCGCCCCGTCCCTGAAGGCATGGTGCGAGTCGAGCTTTGCGCCAGGAGAGCTTGCACCATCGGGAAAGTTCTTAGTACGCCAGACACTCCTCGATCGCCTTCTGGATCCGGGGCGTCTCCGGCAGATACTCAAGCTCCAGCTTGTAGTAGGGCATGATCGTGTCAAACCCGGCGCACCGCTGCACCGGCGCCTCGAGGTGCAGGAAGCAGTTCTCCTGGATCAGCGCGCTGATCTCGGCACCCATCCCGGCCGTCTTGGGCGCCTCGTGCACCACCACGCAACGGCCGGTCTTCTTCACGCTCTCGGTGATCGTGTCGATATCGAGCGGGTAGATCGAACGCAGGTCGATCAGCTCGACGCTCACATCCTCCGGCAGGTTGTCCAGCGCCCCGAGGCACTGGAACACCGGCGCCCCCCACGTCACCACCGTGATGTCGTCGCCC
This sequence comes from Phycisphaerales bacterium JB054, assembly GCA_043100935.1. Classification (GTDB taxonomy): domain Bacteria; phylum Planctomycetota; class Phycisphaerae; order Phycisphaerales; family UBA1924; genus PNC22. The sequence continues at coordinate 54,400 of JBICHP010000004.1, read as the reverse complement.
TCGCTCACGACCTTCGCCTCGCCGATCGGGATCGTGTAGTCCTCGTCCGGCACCTCCTCACGGAAGCTGCGGTACACCCGCTTGGGCTCGAAGAAGATCACCGGGTCCGGATCGCGGATCGCCGAGAGCAGCAAACCCTTGGCGTCGTACGGCGTGCTCGGCATGACGACCTTGATCCCCGGCGAGTGCGTGTAGATCGCCTCGGGCGAGTCAGAGTGCAGCTCCGGCGCGTGGATCCCGCCGCCGACGGGCACACGCACCGTCATCGGCACCGTGATCGCGCTGCGGGTGCGGGTCCGCATCCGCCCGGCGTGGTTGACCAGCTGGTCGTAGGCCGGGCCGAGGAACCCCTCGAACTGGATCTCCGGGATCGGACGCATCCCCCCGATCGCCAGCCCGATCGCGCTGCCCATGATGCCCGACTCATCGAGCGGCGTGTCCACCACGCGGTCCTTCCCGAACCGCGCCTGCAGGCCCTCGGTGACCCGGAACACACCCCCGTTGGGGCCCACGTCCTCGCCGAGAATCACCACGCGGCTGTCGCGTTCCATCTCCTGGGCGAGGGCGGTGTTGATCGCTTGTACCAGAGTAAGTTGCGGCATCGTCTCTCCGTCAGTGCTTGACCTGCTTGCGGTAGCGTTCGTTCATCGCGCTCTCCAGCTTCACCTTCACGTCGAGAAACGCCTCGGCGACGGTGTACTCGTTGCCGTCGGTGGTCTCGATCGCGGTGCTCTCCGGGTCCCGCTCCATGATCAGCGCGATAGCCAGCGGGTTCACCGCCACGTTCTTGCCTTCTGTGGTCTTGAGCTGGACAAACATGGAGCGTCTCCTGCGGTTGGCGGGTCCCCGGGGGGAACAGAAACTAGACCCTCTGGGCCCGGGCACCGAGCCCGACCTGGTCCGGATCGAGCCCGAGGCTCGAGGTCCGCATGGTGTCGCGCTGCCGCGCCAGGTCGGCCGGCAACTCCGCGAACATGTGGTCGAAGAAGTCCGATGTCGACGGCGCCTCGATCTCCAGCGCCGTCTTGGCCACCTCGTCCACGATCCGCTTGGCCCGCTCCTCAAGCTCCGTCTGCTGCTTGTCGCTCCACAGGCCCTTCCCCTCCATGTACAGCCGCGTGCGGATCAGCGGGTCCTTGTCCATCCACGCGTCCAGCTCCGCCTGATCGCGATAGCGACGCGCATCGTCCGCCGTCGTGTGGTCGCCGAGCCGATAGGTCACCGCCTCGATGAAGCTCGGGCCGCCGCCCTCACGCGCACGCTTGGCCGCGTCCTTCGTCGCCTTGTACGTCGCAAAGATGTCGTTGCCGTCGATCTGGATCGTCGGCATGTCGTAGGCAAGCGCCTTCTGCGCCACCGTCGCCGAGTTCATCTGGCTCTCGCGCGGCACACTGATCGCCCACTGGTTGTTCTGGCAATAAAACACCACCGGAACCTGCATCACCGTCGCGAAGTTCATCGCCGCGTGGAAGTCGCCCTCACTCGTCGCACCGTCCCCGAAGAACGTCGCCACGATCGAGTCGTCGCCCCGCAGCTTGTTCGCCCACGCGATACCCATCGCGTGCAGCATGTGCGTCCCGATCGGGATCGACAGCGGCGTCATGCGGCAATCCGCCGGGATCTGGTTGCCCCGCTCATCGCCCATCCAGTGCAGCAGCACATAGTGCATCGGCAGACCGTGCATGAAGAGCGCCGCGTTCTCGCGGTAGCACGGAACAAGCCAGTCCTTGCCCTTCTCAAGCGCAAGCCCCGCACCCACCGCGTTGGCCTCCTGGCCCTTGTTCTGCGGGTAGGTCCCCATCCGCCCCGAACGCTGCAGCTTGAACGCGATCTCGTCGTACTGACGACAGATCGACATCTGTTCATACAGATACACCACCTGCTCGTCGGTGAGTGTGTCCTTGGCGAGCTTCTCGTCCAGCTTCCCGTCCTCGTCGAGAATCTGCAGGTGCTCGATCTTGGCTTCGTACACGACTTTCTTCGGCATCGCGGTCTCCGATGGAACCTGTCCGCGGTCTCTCGTCACGCACCGCCCGGCCTCACGGAAGGGCCTTGCGACTACAGCATAGCCGGTCCGGGCTGCGCGGCCCGGACCCCCTCTCCTACTCCGTTGGCGACGCCTCGCGGCTCACTCCGGGGAACTGCTTCACCGCCGACAGATCCGGCTTGCGACCCTTGCCACGCAGGTCGGTCGGCGTCCGCTCGGGGATGATGAAGTCCGACGCCGGCTGCGTCTCGCTGTACGCGATCGCCGCGTCCGCCGCCGCGAACATCGTGTCGTCGGCGTGATAGTACAGATCGCGGAACTGCTTCTGGATCTCCAGCTCCGACAGATCAAAGAAGTGCATCGCCGCGGCCTTGTCGCGGGCAAACTCCTCGCCGCCGTTCGAACCGTTCGCCTTCACGTCCCGATCCAGCTTCGACAGCGTGCAGCTCCACGCGTGCAGCTGGATCGCCACCAGCGCCAGCCGCGTCTGCACCACCTGCCGGTTCACGATCGCCGCGTCATACCGCTTGCTCGCCTGCTTGAACTGGTACGTAAACTCGCTGATCATCCGGCCCAGACGCTCCGCGGGACCGCGCAGCGACTCGTGCACGCCCGAGATCTTTGGCGCCGACTTGCGGATGCCCAGGAACACCTCCGCCGCCAGCGGCAGGATCTGCGGCAGCATCGAGAGCTTCTTGCCCAGCGGCGCCTCGCGCACACCCAGCATCCACTCACCCAGCTGCTTGCCGCCGTAGGCAAACACAAACGACCACATCAGATCGTTCGAGCCCTCCACGATCAGGTTGATCCGAGAGTCGCGGAAGATCCGCTCGATCTCGTTCTCGGTCATGTACCCCTCGCCGCCCATGATCTGCATCGCGTCGTTGACCACGCGCCAGCCCATCTCCGAGCAGAACACCTTGCACACCGCCGTCTCGACCATGATGTCCTGGTCGCCCCGGTCCAGCATCGCCGTGGTCATGTAGAGCACCGCGTCGCTGGCATAGGTCAGCGCCGCCATGTTCGCGATGCGCTGACGCACCAGCTCCTTCTCCGCCAGCGGATCGCCGAACTGGTACCGCGTCTGACCCCACTTGATCGCCTGATCCATCGCCCGCTTGGCCCCGCCCAGCATGCCCGCACTCAGCGTGCACCGGCCGTAGTTCAGGCACGTCAGCGCGACGTTCAGCCCGCGCCCTTCCTTGTGCATCAGGTTGAATTTCGGCACCTTCACGTTCGTGAACTTGATGCGTGCCTGCCACGTCCCGCGGATACCGCACTTCGAGCGGTTCTTCTGGAAGATGTCGATGCCGTCCATGTCCGGCGTGCAGACCAGAGCCGTGACCTTGGTCTTCCCGTCGGCCATCTTCTGCTTGCTCATGACCGTAAACAGGCCCGCCAGCGCACCGCTGGTCGCCCACTTCTTCTCACCGTTGAGGATGTAGTGCTCCCCGTCCTCGCTCAGCTCGCACGTGGTCTCCTGCCCGCCCGCATCGCACCCGACGTTCGGCTCCGACAGACAGAACGCGCTCAGCTGATCGGTCGCCAGCCGCGGCAGCCACAGCTTCTTCTGCTCGTCCGTCCCAAACAGCATCAGCGCCTTGCACCCGATCGACTGGTGCGCGCTCACCATCACCGCCGTCGAGCCGCAATACTTACCGATCGTCTCGAGCGCACGGTTATAACTCGTAATCCCGAAGCCGCCCCCGCCGTACTCCTTGGGGATCGTCATCCCCAGCACGCCCATCTTGAACAGACGGTCGATCACCCAACGCGGGATCTCCTGCTCCTGGTCGATCTGCACCGACGGGTGCTCGTTCTTGAGGTAGTCCTCCAGCTCGGCCACCAGCTGATCGCACCGCGCCACCTCTTCCGGGTTCCCCGCCGGATACGGCATCACCATGTCCGCTCGGAAACGACCCCAGAACAGGTTCTTCACAAAGCCCATGGATTCAGGCTCCGGACCCAGCAGGTCCTCGGCCTCCGCGATCAGCTTGCGGTCCTTCTCAGAAACACCCTTCATCGATTTCAGATCAGCCATCGCTCAAACTCCTCACCCGCCGTCTCGACGGGACGCTTTCAGGATATCATCGTCCGGTTCAGCGCCGAGGGCAACACTGTCCCGTGCGAGATGGGCCGGTCGCCACAAGCCAGATCAGGCCTTGGCCGCCGACCGCTCAAAGAACGCCTGGATCGCCGCGGCCCCCTCGGGCGTGCGACGCAACCGCACCAGATGGCCCCGCTCACAATCGAGCGCCGCCTGCCAGCCACGAGTCAGGCCGGCATCGATCGCGTCGGCAACCGCCGCCGCCGCCTCGGTCGCGGGCAGCTCGCCCCGCACCGCATCAAAGGCCGCCAGGCACGCCGCGGCCCCGTCCCGCCGCCCGATCCAACGCGTCGGCGCCCCGTCACGCACCACAGCCCCAGAACCGATCCGTTCGGCGATCCACCGCTTGGCCTCGCCGACAAGATCGCCCGCCGAAGCCGCGACCGCGTCAAACAGCCCCGCCTCGCGAGCCTCGTCAAACGTCAGAGGCCGCCCCGCCGCCGTGCGCCGCATCGCCTCCGCCGGGTCCATCCTCGCCGGCAACAGGTTCGTCCCGCCCCAACCCGGGCAGATCGCCAACCCCGCCTCGGGCAGACCCACCGGGTACGGCTTGCCGCTGGCCGAGGGTGCCGCGATGAGCGCATCGCAGTGCATCGCGACCTCCAACCCGCCGCCGAGCACCGCACCGTTGATCGCCGCCGCCGTCGGGAAGGGCAGCTGCGAGAGCTTGCCGAACACCCGCTGCCCGAACGCCAGATACCGATCCAGCGCCGCGTCGTCGAGCTCCACAATGGTCTTCAGGTCCGCCCCCGCGACGAACACCCGCTCGCTCGCCGAGGCCAGCACCAGCCCGGTGCACCCGGCCGGCAACGCGTCCAGCGTCGCGTCCAGCCGCCGGATCAGCGGCTCATCCAGCACGACCACAGGCCGCCCCGGCTGCTCCAGACGGACAGTACAGATCCCGCCAAGGGGGCCGGATGCTTCACGTTCGATGGGAAAGGGGGTCGCTGTCATGGGGGCTCCGCTCCCACGATGCCGACAGTCCCGGCCACGAACAGTGCCGGGCCAACCGGCCCTGGTGCACAGTATAGGGAGGTTTGATCCCCCGGGGCACCCCCGACGCGCATGTTGCGGGAATCACCGGGAGACCCCTCCGAGACTCACCCAAATCGCGACCGCAACGCCGCCTGAGCCTCCTCAGACGCCACCACAGACGCAGACGTCGCCGCCCCCCGACGCACGATCTCCGCGTCCGTCGAGCCGTCAAGGTCGTTGAGAAGCCGCTTGGTCTCCCGCAGGGCCATCCGCCCACCCCCCGCGATCCGCTCGGCCAGCTTCGCGACCTCCTCCTCCAGCCCCTGCGCCGTCGGCAGCGACCGGTCGAACAGCCCGACCGCCGCACCCTCCGCCCCCGAGAGCAGCCCGCCGCGGAGCAGGATCTGCCGCGCCCGCCCCGCCCCGACCTTCCGCACCACCCACGGGGCGACCACCGCCGGGCAGACCGCAAGGTCGACCTCCGGGAAGCCCACCTTCGCCTCATCGTGCGTCAGCGACATGTCGCACACGCACGTCAGGCCGCACCCGCCCCCGATCGCCGCACCCTGGGTCTGGGCGATCACCACCGCCGGCAGGTTGCGGATCTCGATCGTCAGCTCCGCGAGCCCGCCCAGCAACGACTCGGCCAGCGCGTTGTCCGCCGCGGTCGCACCCAGCACCGCCTTGAGATCCATCCCCGCGCAGAACGACTTGCCGGCCCCGCGCAGGACGACAACCTTCGGGCCGTCCGACCGCATCGCGCGGGCCTTGAGCTCCTCGACGCACCCGGCCAGCGCCGAGAGCAGATCTATCGACAGCGCGTTGCGCTGCTCGGGACGGTTGAGCGTGAGGGTCGCGATCGATCCGCGGACGTCGAGGGTGGCAAGGCTCATGGCGCATCGTACCGGCACGACCACCCGAGGGCGATCGCCGGCCGCGCCACGGCCGGCCGAACAAAAAAACCTCCCCCGGATCGGGGGAGGCCAGAGAGGATGCACCAATCCGCCGAAGCGGTCAGATCGAGCTGGTCGTGCCCACCGGCACACCGAGCGTGCCGAACGCACCCGGGAAGAACGAGTCGTAGCGACCCAGGTACGCCACGATCGGCGAAGCGCCCTTCACGGTTACGCCGTAGAAGGTGTCCTGGATCCGACGATCGCCGGTGACAAACTCGTGGATGTCAAACTCGGCAACCCGACGGGCCGGGACAATCTTGCGGAACGTCTCCTGCCCGAGCGGCACGTCCGTGCCCGCGAAGTTCCCGTCGAAGCGCACCGTGATCTCGATGACCACGTCGGAGTCCGAGGGGTTGAAGACGCGGAGGTACTCGGTCACGACCTGCGGCGTGCCGTCCATCGGACGGAAACCGGCGCCGAACGCCCAGAGCGTGTACGCCTGCTGCGAGAACGCCGACGAGGCCCCGTCCTCAAAGATCAGCGTCGGGAGCGAGAGCGCAACCGGCAGCGTTGAGGAGTACGCGATCGAGTACGGCTCGCCGGACGGGAAGTTCGGCAGCGAAGCAACGTCCAGCTCCGCACGCCCGCGGGCGGCGACCTCGACCTTCGTCCGGTACGCGCTGCCGCTCTGGAACAGGAACGACAGCGTGACCGAGGTCTGCGCCTCGTTGGCGTTCGTGATACCGACCACCTCTTCGGTCGAGTTCAGCCCGATCTCGCCCTCCGGCGACGCGCCGCTGAGCGAGCCCAGCCCCGCAAACCCGACCGCACCGGTCGCGGAGATGCGGCCCGACGTGGTCCCGTCGTCGTAGCTCGAGAGCGACGCGACGATCTGCCCCGCGGCCTCGACCACCATGCCGTACTCGCCGTCCGGGATGCTGTCGATCGCCGACAGGTTCCAGCCGCCGCGACGGTGAGCACCAAGCTCCTGCGTCAGCACGATCTCGTCACCGCCGCCGGTCGGCAGCAGCGTCGTCGTCACCTTCACAGCCTGGTCGGTCGTGTTGATGTACACCGGGAAGTCGAACCGGCCGTCCGCCTTGCCCACGCTCGCGAACGTCCACGTGTCGCTCGTCGTCGCCGTGAACGACTCGCCGACCGCAGCCTCCTCGCCGCCGAGCAGGAACGTGTCGAAGTAGCTGAACGTCGCCGCGATCGGACGCTCCGAACGCACCTCAAGGGCGTAGGGCTCGAGCGGACGCACCAGCGAGCCGCCCGGGTTGCCGTAGCCCGCAGCGAAGGTCGCCGGGGTGTTCGTCGTGATACCGCCACGCGCCTGGGCCGCGATCGTGAAGTCCGCGATCAGATCGTCCCGCTCGCCCACCTCGTAGCGGGCGATCGCGACCACCCGGGTCGCCTCGTCGTTCGGGTTGATCATCGGCACGAAGCTGAAGATGTTGTCGCTGCTGAACCCCGCCGGGAAGTAGTACACATACGGCAGCGTCGGCGCCAGCTCGCCGTTCGAGAGCGTCTCGTCCGCCGGCGTCGCCGGGTCGGCCGCGAGGTTGCCGGTGCCGGTCCCCGCGTTGACCTCGTCGTAGAAGCTCTGCGCCTCATCCGGCGAGTCCCCGAGGAACACGAAGTACCGGAGGTTCGCCGTCGCGCCCGGGGCGAGCGTACCGATATCGAAGGCCAGCGCCATGTTCAGGTCGCCGCTGCTGCCGTTGGGATCGTTGAGCCCGAAGTCGAGCACCTGGCTCGGGTCGCGGATGACCAGCGAGTCCGGATCGATAAAGGTCGCAAGCGCCCGGCTGTCCGACGCCGGCGCACCCATCGAGATCGTCAGACCGTCCGGGTACGCGTTCGTCGAGACGCTCGCGCTGGCGTACTTGCCCGCCGCGTCCACGTCGTTGGCCGTGCTCGGACCACGCCCGTCCAGGTTGCTGCCCTGGTTCGGGTCAAACATCTCGAGCCACGAGACGTCCGTCGCGGAGGAGAGCCCCGCGTTGGTCAGCACCACGTCGAACACGAGGAACTGGTCGCTCTTGCCCAGCGTGACCGAACGCTCCACGCGGATGTCGCGGAACGCGCCGGACGCCGTGATCCGGTTGTTGAGCGGGCCCGACTGGTTGGTCAGCGAGACCGGGAGCGCCGAAGCACCCCGCGACCCGTCGTTCAGGAAGTCATAGCCCGACGCGGTCAGCCCGTAGACCGAATTCAGACCCGCGCCCGTCCCCTGCGTCAGCAGGAAGTCCGCGCCCGCGTACTGAATACCCAGCGGGTCCCCGTTCGAGTCCGTCGCGCCCAGCGTGCCGTCGCTGGCCACGCCCAGGTCCAGCGTGTCGCTCGCGTACGCCGCCGCGGCATCGGAGATGCCCGCCGAGACATTCACGCTCAGCGTGTAGCTCCCCGTCGTCACCGCCGCCGTACCCGTCGTCACGTCGAACGGGTCGTACCCGGTGTTGCCACCCTCGCTCACCGCGATGTAGTACGTCCCGCCCGCCGCGAACACAAAGCTCGTCAGCGTCGCGTTGTCGGTGCCCGCCGGGCTCGCCGACTTCAACTCGGTCCCGTCAGCCTGAAACAGCCGCAGCGCCGTGTTGAGCGAGCCGCCCGAGTTCACCGTCGCGTTGAGCGTCGCGCCCGCGTCAACCGTGAACTGGAAGATGTCACGGTCAAGCGTCCCGAACCCGCCGTCGCCGATCTCGGCCTGACGGATCGCCGTGCCCGTGCCGGAGATCTCGTCCAGGCTCCGCGCCGTCGCGAGCGTGTCGTTCGACTCAAACGCACCGAAGATGTCGTTCTCCAGCGTGAACTCCAGCGACCAGCTGTTCAGCTGCCCGCTGTTGAGCGCCTGACGGTCGCGGATCAGCAGCGTCCACGTCCCGATCGCCGCCTTGCCGTCGAACGCGTTCAGCCCGTTGGTCGGCCGCAGGCTGCCCGTGTAGGGCGGCGTCGCGGTGACCACCGAAGACCCGGCCTCGTCGTCCAGCAGCAGATCCTCGAAGTCGTCACCGTCGTTGCCGTGACGGTTGAACACGATCTGCTCCGTCCCGTCCGGCGCGATAAGCGTGATCTCCAGATCGCTCACGTAGTTGTGATCCAGATCAAGACGCAGGTTCACGTCCTTGATCGCCCGCGCATCCGACACATAGATGCTCGAGCTCTGCGAGCCCTGCGTCCCGACCGCCGGGATCGGCAGCGGATCCGAGATGCTGCTCGACACCGTCAGCCGGTCGTCGGCGATCCGCTGATACCGGAAGCTCACGTCGTACACGCCCGTCGACTGGCTCCGGCCGCTGCCCGAAACCTCCGGGTCGTAGTCGAAGTTCGGGAAGCCCGACACGCCGACGTAGTACGTCCCGCCCGTCGTCACGAAGTAATCAAGGAACGAGTCCCGGCCGTTGAACTGGTCGTTGTTGGCCAGCTCCTCGCCGTTGGCGTCAAACAGCCGCACGTACGAGTCGAGAGACGAAGGCACCGTCAGGTTCGCCGCCGTGATGCCCACCGTGATCAGGCCGCCCCGCGGCACGTCCAGGCGGTACATGTCCACGTCCAGGCCGGCCGCCAGACCGTCGCCCAGCGTCACACTCCCGAACGAACCCTCGCCCGACCCGCTGAACGCCACCGGCGTCGCCAGCGCAAGCGTGTCGTTCGGCTCAAGCGCCCCGCCGACACCCACGACCTCAAAGTCGTACGTCTCGTCCGAACCGCTCGAGCTGTCCCCGTTCAGCAGGTTGCCGTCGAGGTCCTGGAACTTCGGATCAGCCGACGTGCCCGAATACAGCGTCACCCGGTACTTGCCCAGCGGCAGCCGCTGCTGCGGCACGCCGGTCAGGTCCAGCTCGATATCCACGATCCGCGTCTCGCCCGACTGCAGCGAAACACTGTCGATAGGCGTCAACGCCGAGTTGTCGTCGCCGGTGCCAAACAGCCCGTCCGCACCCGCGTACGTGATCGCCGCAGCGGTCGCGTCCAGCGTCGAGCCGTCGATGTCCTTGTTGAACGTGACCGTGACCGTGTCGATCGGCAGCCCGGTGTCCGCGTCCAGCCGGCTGGTGATCGGGCCGGGCTCGAAGCCCACCGCGATCGGGCCGTCCGTGCCGATCACCTGCAGCGCGCGCTCCATGTTCAGCCGGCCGCCCGAGACCACCCGCCCCTGGAACGAGGGCAGCACGTCCACGCTGTCCAGCAGCGCCTGCCGGATCTCCACCGCCGAGGCGTTCGGCCGGAACGCCTTGAGCAGCCCGACCGCGCCCGCGACGTACGGGCTCGCAAACGACGTCCCGCTCGTGTAGCCGTACGACCCGCCGTTGAACGTGGTGTAGACCTGCTCGCCCGGCGCCGCGAGATCGACCTCGCTCGCGCCGTAGTTGCTAAAGCCCGCCAGCGCGTCCTTGTTGTCGCTCGCCGCGACAGAGATGATCCCGGGGATCGGGTACGACGACGGATAGTTCGTGAAGAACTGGTCGTTGTCGTTGGCGTCGTTGCCCGCCGCAGCGATAAACGAAGCGCCCGTCGCGATAAACCGCTCGATCGCCTCCTGCTCGCCCGCAAAGCCCTCGGGGAACTCATCCAGATAGAACGACGGCACAAACGCGCCGTAGCTGTTGTTGCTCGCGACGATGTTCTGACCGAAGTCCGTGATCATCATCGTCAGATAGTCGTGCCCCGCGACGATCGCCGACGTGCTCAACCGACCGAACTGGTCCGCGATCTTGATCGGCACGATCGACACGTCCCAGTTCACGCCCGCCACACCGATGCCGTTGTTGCCGACCGCACCAAGCGTCCCCGCGACCGCCGTCCCGTGCCCCGCCGCGTCGTCCGGGTCGTTGTCCGACTCGCCGAAGTCCCAGCCGTTCACATCGTCGATGAACCCGTTGCCGTCGTCGTCGATCCCGTTGCCGGGGATCTCGCCCGGGTTGACATAAATGTTCGCCGCCAGGTCCGGGTGCTGCAGGTCCACGCCCGTGTCGATCACCGCGATCGCCACGTCACGCGAACCGATCGTGATGTCCCAGGCCTCCAGCATGCTCGGATCGGCACCGACCACACCAATCCCCGACCCCGGCACGTTCTGCCCCGTGTTGTCCAGCTGCCACTGGCTCCCGAACGCCGAGTCGTCAGGGATCTGGTCCGTCCGGTACACCGCGTTCGGCTCGAACGCCAGCACCCAGGGAGACGACTCAACCGCCGTCCGCACCGCCCAGTCGCTCGGCGTCGTCGAGAACGACACCTCCGCCCACCGGCCGCGGCCCAGCGATTCCACACCCACAACACCCTGCCCGGTCGCCCCCGCCACCTCCAACGCAAGCCGCTCGGCCTCCTCCGCGCCGTACGCCTCGTCAAACGTCAGCAGCCACGAGCGTTCGATCACCTCGATCGTCCCGCCACGCCACGCCACGTACTCAACGCCCGGCTCCGAATGGGCACTCGCCCCATACGAGAGCTCCGGCGACATCGCGCCAGACCAGTCGGCACTCAGCAAGACACGCGACTCCAGCGTCTCAAGCATCGACTCGGCTTGGCCCGCAGCACGCACCACCGAGGACAGACTCCCCTTGGCGACGGCATCTACAGACCCGCGACGAAAAAAGCGGCTCATCGACATAGCAAACTCTCCAACTGCGGGGGTGGTCCCTGCAACCTTCCGTGTGGCAGGATACCGTCCGGCTCGTCACCGTGCCGGGGACGCCGGACGTCGGGCCAGCGGTGGGGTGGCCAAGGCGGCCTCGCCGTGCCCGTGTTCGTCCCACGATATCCGATCCGGACCGTTCCGGGGTTCCCGATCTTCTCTTTGCCCCAAAATTCTACAGCTCGCTCCGAGCGAGCCGGTGTTTGTGTGGGTTGCCAGGCAGCGAGTGTACACATCAACCCTCAGCCCGGCCTTCCCAAAAGCGCTGCAGCAGCCGCCGTTCCTCATCCCCGCCGGTCAGGCCCAGCGAGCACGACAGCCCCGCATCCCCCGTCTCATCAACCCCATCAATCTCGTTCAACCACGACTTCGTCGCCGCAACCCCGCCCCGAGGCTTCCGCGCCAGCGCCCCCGCCAGATCCATCGCCGCCGGCACGACCTCCGCCGCCTCCTCGACCAGATCACTCACCAGCCCGAGACCCAACGCCTCCGCCCCGCCGATCAGCCCCGGATCGAGCGTCAGACGCCGCGCCGCACCACGCCCCACCCCAGGCCCCAGCGTCGGCACAGACACCGCCGGCGAGATGCCCAGCAGCACCACCGGATACCCAAACCTCGCCCCCCGGTCCGCCACCGCAAAGTCCGCAGCCGCCACCAAAGCACACGCCCCCGCGATCGCCGCCTTGTGCGCCGCAACCACCACCGGCACCCCGCACGCACGCATCGCGCGCACAACCCCGTCAAGCCCGCGCAGCAGATCACGCATCGCCGAGCCATCAGCCGAATCCCGGCACAACGAAAGGTCAAACCCCGCACAGAACGCGCCGCCCTCCCCCGCGAGCACGACCGCCCCGACACGCGTGCCGAGTTCCTCAATCCCCCCGCGCATCCCCTCGAGCATCTCCGGCGTCAGCGCATTCCGCGTCCGAGGCCGCGCCAGCGTGATCGTCCCCACATCTCCCTCGGTCTCGACCCGGATCAAGAAGCCGTCCCCTCCGCCAGCCGCGACGCAGACACCAGACGCCGGGCCAGCTCCGCCGCCGCGCCCAGGGCCTCCAAGTCCACCTCGTGCCGCAGCCCCGCCCGCTCGACCTCCCGCACCAGCAGTTCCGTCGAGATGTTGCCCGGGGCCCGACGCTCCGGCGTGCTGGCAAACGGGCACCCGCCCAGCCCCGCAACCGACCCATCAAAGCTCCGCACGCCAAGCTCCAGCGCGACCCGGACGCACTCGGCCGCGAGCCCGTGCGTGTCGTGCAGGTGCACCGTCACCCGCGAGGCATCCGTCCACTCGTGCGCCTCGTCCAACGCCTGCAGCGTCGTCGAGAGCACGCGCCCGAACGTCGCCCCCGTCCCCGCACCGATCGTGTCACCCAAATCGATCTCATCCACGCCGAGATCCGCCAGCCGCGTCGCCACCGCCGCGACCGCGAACGGCTCGATCGGCCCCTCAAACGGGCACGCCACGACGCACGAGACATACCCCCGCACCGCCAGCCCGTGCCGCTGCGCCCCGGCCACCACCGGCCGGAATCGCTCAATCGTCTCGGCGATCGAACCGTTCGTGTTCTTCCGGCTGAAGTTCTCGCTCGCCGCCGTAAACACGCTGACCTTGTCGATCAGCTTCATCCCCGCACGCTCGTTGGCCGCCAGCACACCCTCGAGACCCTTCTCGTTGGGCACCAGCGCCGAGTACCGCACGCCCTCCGGCTTGTGCCCGGCCAGCAGATCGCACAACGCCGCGGCATCCCCGAGCTGGGGCACCCACTCCGGCCGCACAAAGCTCGTGACCTCCACCTCCCGCACGCCCGCGCCCGCGATCGCGCGGACCAGCTCCGCCTTCGACGCCGTCGGGACAAAGCCGGGCTCGTTCTGCAGCCCGTCTCGGGGCGCAACGTCGGTAATGCGGACTCGTTCAGGCATGGTGGCCATGGTATCCGGACCCAGGCTCCCGGACGGGCAACCATCTCCAAGATCGGTGAACCCCGACGCTCTCAGCCCGGACTCTCTCTCCGGACAACGCCGCCGATCCCCTCGGAGACCCCCGTGCCCCGCGACGCCGACACCATCCTGGACGACTACATCGTGCTCCAGGCCATGGAGGGCGTGCCCGACGCCTGGCGCCAACTCGTGACCGCGTGGCACCCGCTCCTGCTCCGCCGGGCCACCCGCCTGCTCATCGACCCCGCCGAGGCCGCCGACGCCGCCCAGGACACGTGGGTCGCCGTCGCCCGCTCACTCGGGCGCCTCGAAGACCCGTCCCGCTTCGCGCCCTGGCTCTACCGCATCCTCGCCCGACGCTGCGCCGACCGCGTCTCCCATCGCAAACGCCGCGCCGAGCGGCCGCACCCCGACGGCGACCTGGCCCACGCCCAGTCACCAGCACCCGAGCCCGCCAACGAACCCCTCGACGCGCTCCGCCTCGCCATGCAGACCCTGCCCGCCGACCAGCGCGTCCTCCTCTCGATGCGCTACGCCGACAACATGCCCGTCCGCGTCATCGCCGAGATGCTCGGCATCGCCGAGGGCACCGCCAAATCCAGACTCTTCACCGCCCGCGAAGCACTCCGCGAACGCGTCGAGGCGGCCAATCCCGAGCGGCCCCGAACGCCCGCAACCGGCTGAACCCGCACCCACCCAGAAGCACAATCACTCCGAAGGAGACCCGCCATGGACGAATTCGAACGCAAGATCAGCCAAGCCCTCCGCACCGACGAGGCCGCCGAGTACGAGAAACTCTCACCCGAGATCCCGCCGTGGGAGATGGTCTTCGAGACCTTCAAGGGCCGCAACCGCTGGCTCAACGTGTTGACGGGCTTCTGGATGGTCGTCTTCTTCATCGCCGCCATCATCTGCATGGTCCGCTTCTTCAGCGGCGACGACGTCGAGTCGATGCTCCGCTGGGGATTCGGCGCACTGCTCCTGATGATGGGCTCCTCCTTCCTCAAGCTGTGGTGGTGGCTGGAGATGCAGAAAAACGCGGTCATCCGCGAGGTCAAGCGCGTCGAACTGCAGATGGCCAGCCTCGCCCGGTCCGCACCCCGCGACGCCTGAATCAGCGCCGGACCTCCGGCACCGAGTCCACCACGCCCCGCGTGATGTCCGGGTTGTTCGTAAACAACCCGCTCACGCCGCGCTCCACAAACCGCCGCTGCCGCGCTCGGTCCGTCCCGAACGTGTACGCATACACCCCGAGGCCCCGCGCCAGCGCCCGCTCGATCAGCGTCGGGTCCTCGCCCGCCCCGCCCTCCTCGGTCTCGACAAGCTTGAAACTCGGCCCGATCCCGTCGGCAAACGACGCGACCTCATCGAGCACCCCGTCCGAGACCGGATCGCCGCACAGATACACCAGCCGCAGATCGCACCCAAGCTCCCCCCGCATCCGCCGCAGCGCCGCAAGCTCAAAGCACTGCACCACCGCGTTGTCGGACCGATTCACATAGCCGGCCTCCGACAGCTCCGACACCAGCGCCGCCGCGAGGTCCATCCCCTGCTCCCGATGCCACGCCGGCCGCTTCGGCTCCGGGATCACGCCGACCTCCCGCCCCGTCCTCCGGTTGAGCTCACCGACCAGCGCAAGACACTCACCCAGCGTCGCGATCCGCAGCCCCTCCACCCGCTCGCCGCCCCGCCCCGGGCTCTCGCCCAGCGACCGCAGCTCCTCGAGCGTGAAGTCGATGTAGTACCACTCACCGTCCTCCCTCGCCCGGCCCGGAAAGGCCCGCTCCATCGCGCCCCGGTTCGACACCGTCGTGTCGTGCGAACAGACCAGCCGCCCGTCCGCCGTCATCACCACGTCCGGCTCGATGACATCCGCGCCCTGCCCATACGCCAGCGCATACGCCGCCAGCGTGTGCTCCGGCAGATACGCACTCGCGCCCCTGTGCGCGATCACCAGGCACGCCCGCTCCCCCGAACCGCCGTCCGAAGCCCAACCCACCGCCACACACAGACCAAGCCCCAAAGCCGCGACCAATCCGACAAGCCGACCCGTGAACATGCTGTCCTCTCCATTCCGCAGAAAGCCCCGCCCACCATACCCGGCGACCCGCGCCCCGACACCGCCCGCACCCGCACGGACGCGGACTTTGCGTGCCCTTAACGCCGCCGCACCCCGCAGCCCGGACCACCACCCACCCCCCAAAAACCACAACCCGGCCTCAAAGGGCCGGGCTGCGAGGAGACATCAGCAGAAGGCAGAATCAGCGATCCCGATCAGGCCGCGTCACGACCGTTGCAGTTCACCGGGTTCTGCGTGTACGAGCCGGTGTTGCCCGCGAAGTTCTCAGGAGTGCCCGTGTACGACGGCATCGGCTGCTGCCACGTGCCGCTGTTGGGCGCATAGCTCGCGCCGAAGTTGGGCGTGAAGGTGGGGGTGCCGTTCTGGTTGGAGTTCTGCGCGAAGGAGTTCTGCGCAAAGTTGGTGTTGAAGGTGTTCGGCGTGTTCCAGCCAAATCCGGTCCCGTTCCACGGAGTCCCGCCGAACGCGCCCGCGTAGGAGTTCTGCGTGGCCGGGCTGTTGAACCACGTCCCGAAGGGCTGCCAGCCGGTGCCGTTCCACGTGTTGGTGGTCTGGGGGAAGCTCGCCGGCGTGTTCGAGAACCACGGCGTCGTGGCCGAGCCCCAGCCGTTGAACCCGTTCTGGAACCCGTTCTGATTCCAGGGCTGCGAGTTGAAGTTCGAGTGCCCCGTGTTCCAGAACTGACCAAAGCCGGTCCCGGCAAAGGGCGTCCCGAACGCCGCAGCGTTACCGAACCACCAGCCGTTGGGGCCGTGGCCATACCCGTTGAACGGCTGGCCATTGAACGGCGAAGGTTGGCTCCAACCCGTCGAAGGATTCCAGCCGGTCGCCTGATTCCAACCGGTCGTCTGGTTCCACGGGCCGTTCTGGTTCCAATAGCCCTGATTTGAGAAGTTCGGGTTCGAGAAGTTCTGGTTCGAGAAGTGGTGGGGCGTCGGGAACGTGTTCTGCCCAAAGAAGCCGAACGGGCCGTTCCCAAAGCCATTGAACCCGTTCTGGTTCCAGCCGCCGTTCCAGCCCTGCTGGAAGTTGGGGTTCCAGCCCTGGAAACCAAACGGCGTCCCGCCATGGCCGTTCCAAGAGGGCGCAGTGTTGAACGTCGAATTCGGGGTCCAGTTGGCGAAGGGGGTGTTCATGATCTTGTGTCCTTTTCTGACAGCGGTGAACCGATACCCGGAGGCCGCCTCTCCCCACACAGGAGCGCCGACCCGTTCCGGTTGTGTCCTCGGCCGTACAGGCACCCCAACCCGAGATATGGACCCCCAGCACGCCCCGCCGCCCAAAACGCGTCGTTTCTGCGCGTCGTCCGCCGGTCGCCCATCCTCGAAGCCCGCGGTGCCCGCCGGCCTTCCTGCCATACAACGTCGACCAACCGCCCCGCCCGCCCGAGTCAGACCCTGCGGATTATGACGAATGCACGTTCTCCGGAACTCACGTGCATCCTGCAAGGTCCAACAGCGGTACAACATGAACGACGGGACACCCCCCGGGCGCACCACCGCGCCCGACCACCCCCGCCCGAGCCCCCACCCGACCCAACGGTCAGACGCGGGGCCCCCGAAACGGATGTTTGGGAATTGAACGGATCCAAACCCCTTCCAATCCCCTCACCCGTCTGATACAGTAATGATCGGGGCGGCCGCAGGCCGTCACGGTCCTCGACCGATGTGTGACAACAGCGCGTGCGACTCCGTCCAAGACCGCGATCACACGCCGCCCCAGGCAACGCCCCCAAGGAGGCCGCTCATGCAGGCAACAACCCGCCGTCTGAATTCCGGATTCCGCATCGGCCTTCTCGTCGCCGCCGCCGGAGCCCTCCTCGGAGGCACCCTCCCCGCAGCCTCCGCCCAGTCCCTCTCCAACACCGCCGCCGCCGCGCCCAGCCCCAACCAGCTCAAGCGCGAAAACCTCACCAAAATGCAGCGGCAGATGCCCGACATCAACTTCGACGAGTACCGCCTCGAAGACGTCATGAACTTCATCGGCGAGATCACCGGCGCCGACCTCGAACCCATGTGGATCGACGACTCCGCCATCGACGGTCTCGACCCCGACGCACTCATCTCCCTCAAGGCCAAGCGCGTCTCCGCACTCCGCCTCCTCGAGATGGTCCTCGAAAAAGCCGAAGCCGGCTCCGCAGCCTTCTCCGGCGGCTACACCTGGCAGATGACCGAATGGGGCACCATCGAGTGCGGCCCGAAGGAACTCCTCGCCCGCCGCGCTCGCCTCGAGATCTACCCCATCACCGACCTCCTCTGGGAAATCCCCGACTACGACGAAGCCCCCGAGATCGACCTCCAGACCGTCCTCCAAAGCTCACAGGGCGGCGGCGGCGGACAGAGCCCCTTCCAGGACGCCCAGGACGACGACCTCGACCGCACCACCCTCGAAGAACGCTCCGTCGCACTCATCGAAATCATCGAAGCCCTCGTCGAGCCCGAAACCTGGCTCTCCGGCGGCGGCACCGCCTCCATCCGCTACTTCCAGGGCAGCCTCCTCGTCCGAGGCCCCGACTACCTCCACCGCAACCTCGGCGGCTACTCCTGGTGGCCCAGCACCGACACCTCCTCACAGGTCGTCAACGGACGCCGCTACGTCAGCATCGGCGTCGACACCGGCATCTCCACCGTCAAGGGCTTCACCAACCAGCCCGTCACCGGCGTGGTCGGCGGCGGTGGCGGCACACCCGGCGGCGGTGGGTGAGCAGGTCCGACAGACCAAAGGCAAGGGACATCCGAGGCGCCTACCGACTCGTCAGTGAGTGTCGAGACCTCGGCGCCGACCTCATCGCGTGGCAGGAACGCCTCCTCCACGGCCTCTGCCAGACCGTCCGCGCCCAGGTCGGCATCAGCGGCAACATGCGCAGCTTCGGCACCGGCGACGCCGAATCACTCGGCTCCGTCCGCATCGGATGGCGAGACAAACAAGCCGAGCAACTCTGGCTCGACTACGCCACCAACGTCCCCGTCGAACGCACCCCCGAATACCCCGCCCTCATCAGCGCAGACGAACGACTCGTCACCCGCACCCGCGACCAGCTCTGGGGCCGCGAAGCCTGGTACCGCTCCCGCACCTTCAACGAACGACACAAACGCGTCGGCATCGACGACTACATCATCTCCATCCAGCGCCTCCCCTTCGCCGACCTCTGGCACTCACTCTGGATCCACCGCGCCGCCGACGAACCCCCGTTCACCCGCCGCGAATGGTGGCTCGTCCGCTGCGTCCACGAAGAGATCGGCCGCCTCCTCGGCAACGCCCTCGCCTCCGCCGCCGAACCCAGGCTCTCCGACCTCACCCCCAGACAACGCGACGTCCTCGACGCAGTCCTCGAGGGCCTCGCCGAAAAAGACGCCGCAGCCGCCCTCGGCGTCGGCCGCGCCACCGTCCACGAGCACATCCTCGCCATCTACCGCCACTTCCGCGTCTCCTCCCGGGCCGAGCTCATGGCACTCTTCGTCGGCCGCGAACCGCCCGCCCGGGCCTGACACCAACCCCCTCTCCCGCCCCCCAAACCCCCGTCTCCCCGGTCAACCCACCAAACAGTGGGGCCGTCTCGCCCCCGCCGCCGCGGATCATGTGTGCAGCAACCCCCGGGGGCCGGACCGACACCCACCCCCGCACGCACACCCAGCAAGGAGAACCACATGCACCGCTCGCTCGCAAGGACAGCCCTCACCGCCCTCGCCCTCTCCGCCGCAGCCACCACCGCCAGCGCCGACGATCTCTACCTCGCCGGCAACTTCGGCCAGATCTGGCACCTCGACACCGACACCGGCGTCGTCGACAACCCCGTCTCCTGCGGCGGCAACGTCGAGGGCCTCGTCCTCCAAGGGCGCGACGTCCTCGCCGCCAGCTCCGACGGCACCGTCTACCGCATCGATCTCGACACCGGGTTCTTCAAAGGCACCTTCCCCGTCATCGGCAACCCCCTCTCCATGACCCGGTGGGGCAACACCCTCTACGTCACCAACGACGCGGGCGACATCCAGTGGTACCAGGCCGAAGACGGCTCGCTCATCGACACCTACTACCTCAGCGACCCCCAGCAGGCCTCCGTCCTCTTCGGCGGCACCATCTTCACCGGAAGCTGGAGCACCTTCGTCTACAAGTCCCCCATCGGCGGCATGGACTTCCAGTTCTTCACGGCCTGCGGCGGCACCGTCAACTCCATGGCCACCGACGGCACCGACCTGCTCATCGGCTCCCGCGAGGGCACCATCTACGTCTTCGACGCGGTCACCGGCGGATACCGCGTCACCTACCCAGTCGCCTCCGACTGCGTCGGCATGGCCTACACCGACGGCAGCCTCTTCATCGCAGGCTCCGACGGCATCGTCCACCGCATGAACCTCGCCAACGGCAACATCGAACGCACCTACGACACCGGCCTCGACCTCACCGCCATGGCCGGCGCCGACGCCTGCGCCGCCGACTTCAACGCCGACGGAGAGATCTCCATCCTCGACTTCCTCGCCTTCCTCAACGCCTGGAACGACCAGGACAACACCGCCGACATGGACGGCAACGGCGTCATCAACACCCAGGACTTCCTCGTCTTCCTCAACGCCTTCACCGCCGGCTGCGAATGAACCGGTAACTCCGCGGCCCCGATGCACCCCGCGCAGGCAACGACGCCCCGGACTCCGGGGCGTCGTTGCGTTTCAGTCATTCAGGATGCGTCCCGCCCCGCGTCATTCCGACGATCGGAACAGGTCAAGGAACCGGTCCTCGTACTCATCAAACACGCCGAGCCGGTCCAGCTCAGTCTTCAGATCAAACGCCACGTCCCGGTCAGCCGCCGCCGCGTGGAAACGCCGCTCGATCTCCGCCCGCACGTCCGCGTCCAGCCCGTCGTCGTGCTCCTCGTCGGCCGTCGGCCCGCCGCCGCCCGCGTCCACATCGTCCGGGCCCACGTCCTCCAGACCGTCCTCCAGCTCCGTGTCGAACATCTCGCTGTTCTCCGACGCCTCTTCCTGCGCCGCCTGCACCTGCTCGAACATCCGCAGCATCGCCTCCTCGCCCGCGTCCACACGCTGGTTCAGTTCCGCAAAGTCGATGTCGATGCCCGTGATGTCGCCAAACGCCGACAGCACCGACCGCGCCGCCCGGAAGTTCGGCACCCGCGCCGCGTAGAACGGGATCTCCGCAAGCAGGCACGCCCCGTCAAGCTCACGCTCGCCGGCCGCGCCCAGCAGCAGGCCGTTCAGCCCGCCGATCCGCCCGTCCGACGCGGGGTTGATCCCAAACTCCGCCAGCTCATCCAGCAGGTTGCTCGTCGTCACCGCCGCCGTCACCCCCGGCTCCTCGCTCGGGTGGATCGCCGACGCCAGCGACGCAAACGTGAACACCCGCTCGATCTGCTCATCTCGCAACTGATCCAGCAGATCGTGCACAAACGCGTAGCCATTCCGCGAGGGCTGCGCCTCCGCCAGAAACACAATCAGCGGCCGGCCAACGTAGTCCTCCGGCGTGCGAAACAGCAACCCGCGAGGCAGGTGCGGACGCTCAACAACGCCCGACCTGACGCCGACATGGTTCAGGTCGACGTGGTTGATCAGAGGCACCACGCCCATCGGCTGGAGCCCGAGCTTGCGGACGAGATACCCCCCGCCGATCGCAGCCACATTGCCCATACCGGGCCACGCGGCGATGAGAAACGGTCGTTCTGCGTTTGGTGTACTTTCAGTCATGGTGCCAGAACACGTGCGAGCCGCGTGCCAAGCCGCCGCACCGGCCGCAAACGCCTCAAACAGCACCCACACCGCCCCCAACCGCAAAAAGCCCAGCCGTCTGCCGGATTGGCAGCCAACACCGCCCCCGACGAGCGCCAGACCCTATCCGCCCAGCAACGCCCGCCACCGATCACCATTCTCGACATCACCCCCCCGGTCGTACACCGCCACCAGCCACCGCACCACCTGCTGCGTCTGCGGATGCTCGTTGCCGTACGTCGCCTCCAGGTGCCGGTACGACTCCAACAGATGCGGCAGCGCCTCGGCATCCCGCTCGTGCTCGGCAAGCGCGATCCCCAGCGACTTGGTCACAATCCCCGCCAGCGGGTGAGGGTCCGGCAACTGCTCGACAATCCGCGGCACGACATCCAGCCAGATCGGCTCGGCCTCCGCAAACCGCCCCAGCGCCGAATACGTCCGCGCAAGGTTCTGCCGCGCCAGCAACGCGTTGAGATGCCCCTCGCCCAGCACACGCTCCGCCGACTCGGCGATCTCCTGCGTGATCGGCAACGCCGACGCAAAGTCGCCCCGGGTCGCATATGTCGCGCCCAGCGAATTGAGCGCCTTCAGATACGTCGGATGGTCCGGGTCCATCGTCAGCCTCGCCTCGGCGATCGCCGACTGCAATACCTCGAGCGCCTCGTCCGCCCGCCCCGCCGCGTCGTACGCCTGCGAGAGCGCCGTGCGGTAGTCCAGCAGCGTCTCCGCGTCCGCCTCCGGCCACCGCTCATACTGCGGCAGAGCCTCCTCAAAGAGCCCGATCGCACGATCGATCTCATCGAGTTCCATCGCCACCATCGCGTGGCTGATCATCACCCGAAGCGTCGCCGGGTGCGACGGACCCGCGTGCGCACGGAGCCCAGCGAGCGACCTCTCACGCAGCGCCTCCGCCTCCGCATACCGGGTATCGTCCATCAGCAGCCGCGCGTGGATGTTCATCACCTCGAGCGTGACCACGTCGTCATCACCCAGCGTCGCCTCGTACAACTCCAGCGACCGACCGCTGTGGTAGAGTGCCCGCGACTGATCGTTCAGCCGCCTGTACACACTCCCAAGCGCCCTGTGAATAAACGCCGCCGCCTCTTGTTGGTCCGCCAGTTCCGTGTCCACGCGCCCCGCCGCATCGTCCAGCGCCTCGACGATCGTCACGTCACGACCGAGCGACACCTCAGGCGCCGCCGCCAGCAGCAGGTGCGTCGTATAAAACTCATTGACCGCCTGCGCAGCCGCCGCACGCGCCTGCGCCTCGGCGCGGGCCTCCCCGGCCTCCGTGACCGCCGCCGACAGCGACGAATTCGCGCCCGACAACCGCACCGCCAGCACCGTGGACACCACCGCCGCGCACACCAACAACACCAACGCCACCGACGAGACCGCCACCAGCCCCCGGTGCCGCTTGGCGAACTTCCGCACCAAGTACACCCGGCTCGGCGGCCGCGCCACGATCGGCTCGTCGGCCAGGAACCGACGAACATCGCTGGCAAACTCCGCGACGCTCTGGTACCGACGCTCCCGGTCCTTCTCCAGCGACTTGGCGATGATCGTCTCGACATCGCCGCGGCACTCCCTGTTGGTCGCGCTCAGCCGGCTCGGCTCCTCCTGCCGGATCACCCGCACCGCCTCCGGGATCAGCTTGTTCCGCAGGTCATACGGCAACGAACCCGCGATCAGCTCATACGCCACCACACCCAGCGCATACACATCGCTCCGCGTGTCAAGCTGCCCGGGATCGCCCTCCACCTGCTCGGGCGACATGTACGGCAGCGTCCCGATCAACTGCCCGACCTCCGTCCGCATCGTCGTCATCTGCAGATCAGGATCCACAGCCCGCGCAACACCGAAGTCGAGGATCTTCGGCTGCCCGTCCGGCGCGATCAGGATGTTCCCGGGCTTCAGGTCGCGGTGGATCACGCCCTTCTGGTGCGCGTGGTGCACCGCGTCGGCGATCCGCGCGATCAACTCCAGCCGCCCCCGCAGGTCCAGCCCCGGGTCCTTGGCGACCTCGTGGAGCGACCGCCCGTGCACCAGCTCCATCGCAAAGTACGGGATCGGCCCCTCCGGCGACGGCACGATCCCCGCGTCAAAGATCTGCGCGATGCCCGGGTGCTGCAGGCGCGCGAGCAGCTGGATCTCGTACTCAAACCGCCTCCGCATCGCCGGCTGCGTAAACGACGACCGAAGCACCTTGAGCGCCACCAGCCGACGCGGGTGCGCACGCTCGGCCTCATAGACGATCCCCATCCCGCCCCGACCCAGCTCGCGGACGATCCGGTACCCCGGCACGCTCGGCAGCGCCGCCGTTCCCGCGATGCCGCCCGGACCACCCGCCGGCCCGCTCGGCGGGAGCGTCTCATCCTCCGTTGATGTCGCATACTCCAGCACGCTCTCGCTGCTGGCGTGTGCCGCGAGCAGGGCCTCGACCTCCCGCCGCAGCGGCCCGTTGCCCGCGCACGCGCGATCGAGATACGCCCCGCGCTGCTCCGCTGGCAGGGCCACCGCCTCAGTGAAGACCCGCTGCAACTCGTCCCACCGCGCATCATCCATCGCCGCGCTCCCCGCACGCCGCTCCCGCAGGGCCCTGCTCGTTCGTGTCACCCGGCTCGGCGGACATCTCACGGAAGAGCCACGCCCGGGCAAAGTTCCATTCGTTCTTGACCGTCGTCACCGAGAGGTCGAGCACCTGCGCCGTCTGCGCGATGCTCAGCCCCGCGAAGTACCGCAGCATCACGATCTGCGCCTTCCGCCCGTCGACCCGCTCGAGCTTGTCGATCGCCTCGTGAAGATCGAGCAGCCGCTCCGGATCGGCGATCGGCGCCGGCACATCGCGACCCTCCAGCGACCGCGGACGCACGCCGCCGCCGCGCTTCACCGCCCGCCGCGCACGCGCGTGATCGATCAGGATCTGCCGCATCGCCCGCGCCGCCGCGCCGAAGAAGTGCGCCCGGTTCTCCCACGCCATCTCCCGCCCGGCGAACAGCCGCAGGTACACCTCGTGCACCAGCACCGTGGTCTGCAGCGTGCCCCGCACCTCGTGGCGCATCTCCTGCCGGGCCATCCGCCGCAACTCCTGGTACACCCGAGGGATCCAGTCGTCGGGCGACTGCTCGCGCTCCGGCGTGGCGTCGGTCACCGTCGGGTCGTCGGGTCGGGCCTCGGTCAAAGTGTGCTCCATGATGGTGGATTCCCCGCGTACTGAGTCGGAGTCTACTGACCATTCCGCCAACGAAACAAGACATTCTCGACCAATCGCTGACCAGCCCGCCGCGTTCTGACGCATGTACCTCTGGAGAGAGACAAGCGACCACCCGCCGGCACCTGCGGCACGCTATCGGAGCGCGCCGGCCGGGGGGTGTCACTTGCAGCAGGGAGATCTAGAGTTCATGAACGTCCAACCACAACGTGCCATCGCCATCCTCGCGTGCGCCGCGGCCGCCGCCGCGTCGGCCGACATCATCACCGTCAGCTACGGCTCGCTCACCGGCGACTACATCGAGACCTTCGAGACCTTCGACGCGGGGGCCCCGTTCGTCGGGGCCAACTACGACGGCGTCGTCGCCAACCCCTTCGGCATGTCGATCGCCGAACGCTTCGACGGCCAGACCGTCTCCGACGGCACCAACCAGAGCGGCGGCGGCACGCACGACGTCATCAGCGGCACGCCCGACGGGCCGCTCTCGCTCGCCCTCGGCGCACCCGCCCAGAACCTGGTCATCGGTGACACCACGCCCGTCGGCGGCACCGGCCACGCCATCAGCGGGCTCAGCTCGCCCGGCTGGCCCAACTTTCAGGCGATCGGCGAGGGGGCCGCGACGTTCCTGTTCGATGTCGGCCAGCCCGACGTCGGGTTCACGACCTTCGGCGCCCTGGACGGGGGCGATCTGCGGGCCGACTTCTACGACCGCAACGGCGGGCTGCTGGGCTCGGTCACCATCGATGAGATCCGCGACGGCGGGTTCGGCTTTGCGACCTCGGACGGCTCGGCGTCGATCGCGGGGATGGTGATCACCAACACCGAGGCCGAGGGCATCTCGTACGACAACATCTGGTACCACACCGTGCCGGCGCCTGGTGCGGTCTCTATGCTCGCTTGCGGCGGTGCCGCGCTGGTCCGCCGCCGGCGCTGAGGCGGTCGGCGACATCTCTGAATCGGGACAGGAGACGGGCAACGAACCGGCTGGCACTCCTGCCAGGTGAGTCTCAGCCCCCCGAGGAGCCGGCGTCATCGCCGGCTTCTTGGTTTGCGCTGTCGGGTTCACCTTCTGTCGCGTCGTCGGATTGGCGGTCGGCCTTGAGCTCGGCCTTCTCTTCCTTGTCGTCGCCGGAGATCTTGAGGAAGGGGATCGTCGAGTCGATGTTGTTGATCGTCGTGCGCAGGGAGGCCAGGTGCTTCTCGATCTGCGTGAGCGGGACCTGCAGCGAGGTGACCGAGCCGTCGAGTTTGGTCAGCTTGCCGTCGATGGTTGCGAGCTGGGCGTTGACGCTCTCGAGGACTTCGAGTTTGGTGTTGAGTTCGACGAGCTGGCCTTCGACTGTCGTGAGCTGCGCGTCGACCTTGGTGAGCAGCGCGTTGGCCTTCTCGACCTTGGCGAAGCTGTCGTTGATCGAGGTCAGGTTGTCGTTGGCCAGTCCGATGCCGTCGTTGATGTCCTGGACGATGCATCCGGACGCGACCGAGAGCAGCGGGAGAGCGAGCAGGGGCGTGATGAACCGATTCATGGGGAAACCTCCGGCGCAAGCGTAGGACTCGATCGCGAGCGGACGTACGGCGTGTGCGCGCGGCTTCCGGTTGGGGATGTCGGGTTTCGGGCCTGCGGGTCGCGGTTTTCTCGGGCTTGTGCGCTGCGCGGGGCATTGCGCACGTTCGCGGCGGCGCGGGTGTGGGGTTTTCCTGAGATTCGGGTAGGACCGGTGGTTCTCACCGGCTATCGTGAAACCTCGTGGGACGGTAACGACAAATACGCCCCATTCCCCCAGAGGAGAGTTTGCATGCGTTACAAGACCGATCACCGGCTGTTTTTGCGCGCGCCCGTCGCGGCCGCGATGCTTGCCCTGACCCCGTTTGCCGGCGCGCAGAACGAGGGCGAGTGGACGCTGTTCTGCCCGGTGGGCAGCACGGAGACCGTGCTGGTGGATCTGGACAACACCGTGGTGCAGACGTGGGAGAGCGCGTTCACGCCGGGGGCCTCGGTGTATCTGGTCGAGGACGGGGCGATCCTGCGTCCGGCGAACGATCCCAGCGCGGGGGACTTCGGCGGGCCGGGTCTCGGGGGGCGGATCGAGCGGATCGCGTGGGACGGGACGCTGGAGTGGAGCTATCTCGCGGCCGGTCCTGACTATGTGCAGCACCACGACATCGAATTGCTGCCCAACGGCAACATTCTCGCGATCGTGTGGGAGCGGCACTCGGCGGCGGACGCGATCTCGCAGGGGCGTGACCCGGCGCGGGTTGGTGCGGAGGTCTGGTCGGAGTCGGTGATCGAGATCGAGCCGTCCGGGACGGACGGGGGCACGATCGTGTGGCAGTGGCGGGTGTGGGACCACCTGGTGCAGGACTTTGACCCCAACCTGCCGAACTACGGAATCATCTCGGAGCACCCGGGGCGGATCGACATCAACGCGGGGCCGGAGGTGCCTGACTGGCTTCACTTCAACGCCCTCGACTACAACGCGGCGCTCGACCAGATCGTGCTCAGCAGCTTCACGCTCAATGAGATCTACATCATCTCGCACGATGCGAACGACAGCGGGGACATCCTCTACCGCTGGGGCAATCCGCAGATCTACGGGCGCGGCGGGCCCGAGGATCAGAAGCTCTTCAACCAGCACGATCCGGAGTGGATCCCGGCGGGACTCCCCGGCGCGGGGAACATCACGATCTTCAACAACGGGAACCCCAGGGGCTACTCGTCGATCGAGGAGATCAACACGGGTGTTCGTGGTGACGGCACGTACAGCATCAGCATGAGCAACCCCTACGGGCCGGCCGGATTCACCTCTTCGGAGGACACGATCGACGGGGCGGCGTTCTTCTCGAACTTCATGTCGGGTGTGCAGCGGATGGCGAACGGAAACTCGCTGGTGTGCATCTCGCTCGAGAACCGCATCGTCGAGGTGGATCCCGGGGGCAACTCTGTGTGGAGCATCGCGACGGCGGGTCCGGCGTTCCGCGGCACCCGGTTTGCCAAGCGGGATTCGAGGCTGGAGGGGTTGCTCTGGTGCGTCGCGGACTTCAACGACGACGATGCGGTCAACACGCAGGACGTGTTGGCGTTCCTCAACGCGTGGACGGCGGACGATGAGGCGGCCGACTTCAACGGCGACGGCGCGGTGGACACGCTCGACGTGCTGGCGTTCCTGAACGCATGGAGCGGCGGCTGCTGAGCGCACGGCCCGGTCGGATTGGCCGGTTTGTCTGAGCTTTGACACCGCGGGGCGCGTTGGCGTCCCGCG
This sequence comes from Phycisphaerales bacterium JB054, assembly GCA_043100935.1. GTDB lineage: Bacteria > Planctomycetota > Phycisphaerae > Phycisphaerales > UBA1924 > PNC22. Next base: position 26,594 of record JBICHP010000004.1, on the reverse strand, counting down.
GTGGTGTTTTTGGTGGAGGCTTTGGAGGTGGGTGGGCGTGAGAGCTGGGCTGCGGCCTTGCGGGTGATCTCGCGGTGGCGGGCTTCGAGGGCGGGGGAGAGCGGTCGGGCGTCGGCGGGGTCGTGGGTGGCGAGGTGGCGGAGGGTCTGGATGGCGATCGGTCTCGCGGCGGTGGCGGCGCGGCGTGCCTGCAGTTCGGCCTGGTTGGTGAGGCGGTCGAGGAGATTGGTGAATGCTGGGGACTCGAGCGTGTCGAGGAGTTGCTCGAGCGTGAGGTCGTGGAGGGCTGCGAGATCGGGGAGGGTGAGGTCGGCACGGAGGTAGTCGGCGATGAGGGCGTCTGGTGTGTGGGCTCTGGTGCTCTGGGCGGGGTGTTGGGGGGACGGGTGCTCGGTGGTGGTGGGTTCGGTGGTGTGTGCGTGCGGCATTGGTGTCCCCTCCTTGCCCTATTTTGCGGTGCGGGGGTGGGGGATGGAAGGGGGATTGGGGGGAGGGGCGCGAAGTTGCGCGCGCTGGTGGTTGATGGGGTGGTTTTTTTGGTTTGGGGGCGTTCGTTCGGGGACTCGCTCGGACCACGGGGAGGGACCTACTCGGGCGTGGCCTTCGCTCGAGGACTCGCTCAGACCACGGCACCGGGGGAGTTGGCTCGGGCGTGGCCTTCGCTCGGGGACTCGCTCAGACCACGGGGCGGGACCTACTCGTGCGTGGTCTTCGCTCGGGGCCTCGCACAGACCACGGCACCCGGGGTCGGTGGGTGGGAGCGGGGGTGGTGGTTGTGGGTGGGGGTCCTAAACTCCGGGGATGAGCGAGGTTTCTGCAGAATCCGGGTCGGGCGGTGCGCGTGGCAAGGGCAAGGTGCTTGTGGCGATGTCCGGTGGGGTGGACAGCTCGGTGGCGGCGGCGCTGTTGGTGCGCGAGGGGTATGAGGTGATCGGCTGCTTTATGCGGCTGGGGTCGGTGGGGGAGAGCCTCGGGGTGGTGGAGGAGGCGTGTGCGGTTCGGGGGGGCGATGAAGCATCCGATGCGGGGGAGGGAGACGGTCCCCTCGCTCGCGCGAGGGGCTCTGTGGATGATGGTCCGACGATCAGGCACCGGGGGTGCTGCTCGGTTTCTGACGCGGCGGATGCGCGGCTGGTGGCGGCGGAGCTGGGGATTCCGTTTTATGTGTGCAACTTCAAGAAGGACTTCGGGCGGATCATCGACTACTTCGTGGATTCGTACGCGATGGGGCAGACGCCGAACCCGTGCGTGCGGTGCAACGACTGGTTGAAGTTCGGCAAGCTACACGACTATGCGCGGGAGTTCGGGTGCGACTTTGTCGCGTCGGGGCATTATGCGAGGATCGTGACGGGCGGGGATGGCGGGCCGGCGCTGGCGCGTGGCGTGGACTTTGAGAAGGATCAGAGTTACGTGCTGTTCGGCGTGCCGCGGGAGCAGCTGGGGTCGATGCTGTTGCCGATCGGGGAGATGCGGAAGGCGGACGTGCGGGCGTTGGCGGAGGAGCTGGGGCTGCCGGTGTTTGACAAGCCGGACTCGCAGGAGATCTGCTTTGTGCCGGACGATGACTATGCGGGGTTGGTGGAGCGGCGGCGTCCGGATGTGGCGGAGGCGGCGCGCGGGCGCGGCGAGATCGTGGACACGGCGGGCAGAGTGCTGGGCGAGCACGGCGGGCAGCACCGGTTCACGATCGGGCAGCGTCGGAAGATCGGGGTTGCGCTGGGGCATCCGATTTATGTGGTGGACCGGGACCCGGTGCGGAATCGGGTGACGGTGGGGGAGTCGGATGACTTGCTGGTCGGGTCGTGCGAGGTGGCCGAGGCGAACTGGCTGGCGCCGGCGGACTGTGAGGGGGGGGCGGTGACGGTGCAGTATCGGGCGCACGGTGAGCCGGTGGGGGCGCGGGTGGCGGCGTTGGCGGATTCGGAGGAGCCGGGGCCTTCGGGTCGTCCCGGCCGGTTTGCGGTTCGGTTTGACCAGCCGCAGCGGGCGGTTGCTCCGGGGCAGGCGTTGGTGGTGTATGACGGTGCGGGGCGCGTGGTGGGCGGGGGCTGGGTGGAGCGGACCGCGTAGGGGCGGGGCTTTGGGGGTGCGGAGCGGCCTTTCTGCGGCGGTTGCCTGAAGGTTTGGATTTTCGATCACATTCTGGTATGCTGGCTGGGTCCAGGTCTCGTTTGCCGGCAGCGGTGACACTCGTCTTCGGCGTCCTGCCGACCGCTGCGTGGGGTGGTTTTGTTCGAAGGGAAGTACACGTGGGTGTTGCCGCGCGCACATATGACGTTGTGATCGTCGGGGGTGGGCCTGCGGGGACCACTATCGCGACGCTCTTGAAGAAGTACGACCCGACGATCAGGGTCCTGATCATCGAGAAGGCGAAGTTTCCGCGGGAGCATGTTGGCGAGAGCCAGTTGCCGGGGATCGGCGCGGTGCTCGACGAGATGGGCGTGTGGGACAAGATGGAGGCTGCGGAGTTTCCGATCAAGATCGGGGCGACGTACCGGTGGGGGAACTCTCCGGAGTTGTGGGACTTTGAGTTCATCCCGCTGAGCGTGTACAAGGACGAGGGGCGTCCGGGCAAGTTTGAGGGGCAGCGTCGGATGACGGCGTGGCAGGTGGACCGGGCGATCTACGACGACATCCTGCTGCGGCACGCCGAGTCGGTCGGTGTGGAGGTGTGGGAGGAGACGGCGGTGCGGGGCGCGGAGATCGAGGGCGACCGGATCCGTTCGTTGACGCTCGAGGACGGGCGCACGGTGGCTGGTGAGTATGTGGTTGATGCATCGGGTCACGTGGGGGTGTTGCGCAGGGCGCTCGGCGTCGGGATCACCGAGCCGAGCCGCCTGCGGAACATGGCGGTGTGGGACTATTGGGACAACGCCGAGTGGGCGGTGGAGATCGGGACGGGTGCGACGCGGGTGCAGGTGTTGAGCCTGGCGGGGGGGTGGATCTGGTTTATCCCGCTGGGGCCGACGCGGACGAGCATCGGGTTTGTGTGTCCGGTGGAGTACTACAAGCAGCGGAAGCTGAGCCCGGCGGAGTTGTACGCCGAGGCGGTGAAGGCCGAGCCTCGGGTGGCGTCGCTGACGCGGAACGCGACCCGGGACGGCAACGTGAAGACGACGAAGGACTGGTCGTTTGTGGCGGACCGGTTGGCGGGGGAGAACTGGTTTTTGGCGGGTGAGGCCGCGGGGTTTGCCGATCCGATCCTGGCGGGCGGGCTGACGCTTGCGCACACGGGCGGGCGTGAGGTGGCGTACACGATTCTGGCGATGCGTCGGGGGGAGCACGAGGAGTCGTGGCTTCGGGAGATGTACGCCGAGCGGCAGAAGAAGCGGATCGAGCAGTACATCCGGTTTGCGGACTATTGGTATTGCGCGAACGGGCAGTTTACGGATCTTGAGGATCTGACGGCGGAGATCGCAAAGGAGGCGGGGCTGGACATGTCGCCGAAGCAGGCGTTCCGGTGGCTGAGCCTGGGCGGGTTTGCGCACGAGGATTTTTCGTTCCCGGGTCTCGGGGGGTTGGATCTGCTGGCGGTGAAAGAGGTGACGAAGGTCTTTTCGGGCGAGGGGGAGGACCGGAGCGGTTGGGAGATCAACAAGTACAACACGTTCCGGTTGGATCTTTCGGGGACGAAGAAGCAGCAGATGCCGGTGTATTCGCAGGGGAAGATCGTGCAGGCGGAGTGCTATGTGCGCGACGGGCGGTGGTTGCCGAACGTCGGGTTGTATGGCGTGCTGGTGGGTTTGCTGCGGAAGCACAACGATCTGGCGTCGATCAAGCGGGGGCTGGAGGCGGCGGCGAGGAAGCAGTCGGCGCGTTCGGGCCAGGGGGCGGGGTTTTATGTGACGCAGGGTGTGTCGACGCTGGAGACGATGCTGGTGGAGGGATGGGTGAAGGGGTCGGTGGACTCGAAGCGCAAGACGATGGTGTACACGCCGATCGTGCAGTCAAACTTCCACAAGAATGATGATGCGCTGCCGGGGGCGAAGGTGGAGCGGGCGGCGGACCATCCGGCGTCGTGAGCGCTTGGGGGGTCAGCGGCGCGTGGGGTTGGGCGGGCGGTGCTGCGCGGGGCGTTTGGGGTGCGGTGCGGCGGGCCTTTGCATGATGAAGAGGTAGTTGAAGCCGCGCTCGAAGGTGTTGGCCTGGAGTGACTGTTGCTGGCGGTTGGTCTGCGCGAGCTTGGCGTTGCGGCGGACGACGGCGATGATGTCGACGGGTTGGAAGTGTCGGCGGAGGATGGCGAAGAGTTCGAAGCCGATGGGCATGAACTCGGAGCGGTCGTTGGGGCGGGGCGTGCCGCGGGTGGTGCGGGCGCGGGGGTTGTCTTCGTGGCGTGAGTCGCTGACGTAGAGGCCGAGGTGGCGTCCGGGTTTGAGGACTCGGGCGAGCTCGGCGATGACCTGGGCCATGGCGCGGTAGTAGGCCTGGCCGCCGTCGCGGCCGCCGGCGTCGAGCTTGCCGATGCAGGCGGGGTCGTCGGAGTAGTTGACGTGTGTGGAGTAGGGCGGGTCGATGAAGACGAAGTCGCAGGTGTTGTTGTCGAGGGGGAGTTTGCGGGCGTCGGCGGGTTGGATGTCCTGGCGGGAGGGGTTGAGGTCGAAGCCGATGCCGGTGCGGCGGAGGTCGGTGCAGACGTCGAGGGTGGTGCCGCTGCCGCACATGGGGTCGAGGACGGTTTCGTTTGGGGCGGTGTAGCGTTGGAGGAGTTGCCAGATGATCCAGCTGGGGGTGGCGCCGATGTAGTTTGGGTTGCCCTGGACGGTGGGGGCGTTGGGGTTTGTCGGGAGGTAGTGCTGGCTTGGGTATTCCCAGAGCGTGGTGGTGAAGAGCTCGAGGGGGGGCTTTTTGAAGGTGGTGCCCTTGGGGGTGTTGGGGCGGAACTTGGGGCGGTTGGAGCTGCCGGTGTCCGCTGCGGGGCGGGGCTGGCGCGGGGGGCGGGGGTCGTTGGGGTTTGGTTGGCGGGGCCTGGTGGCTAGTTGGCGGCGAGAGCGGCGAGGACGGCGTCGCGGGTTTCGGTGAGTGATTTGGGGAGGCGGGCTCCGGCGGCGCGGGCGTGGCCGCCGCCGCCGAGGGTGCCGGCGACACGGTTGACGTCGATCTCGTCGGGGCCGGGCTTGGATCGGAAGCTGATTTTGGTGACGGGTGCGCCGGTGTGGTCTTTGGACTCGGTGAGGACGACGGCGACCTGGACGGACTCGACGGCGAGCATGCGGTCGGCGAAGCCGCCGGTGTCGCCGGAGGTGCCGCCGGTGTCTTTGAAGTCTTGCTCGTCGAGCATGACGAGGGCGATGGAGTTGTTGGTGTGCATCTCGAGTTTGGAGAGGGCGCGGCCGAAGAGGCGGAGGCGGCTGACGCGGTCGCGTTGTTCGATGATGCGGTAGAGGTCGGTGCTGGTGACGCCGGCTTCGAGGAGGTCGGCGACGAGGCGGAACATGTCGGGGGTGGTGTTGGAGTGTCGGAACCAGCCGGTGTCGGTGGCGATGCCGAGGTAGAGGGGGGTGGCGATCTCGACGGGGAGGTTGGTGGCGGGGAGGTTGAGGAGTTTGCAGCAGAGGTGGGCGATGATCTGGGCTGCGGCGGGGGCGGTGGTGTCGACGATGCGTCGGTCGGCGATGGTGGCGTCGCCGCGGAGATGGTGGTCGATGATGAGGGTGCGGTTGCTCTTTCCGGTGACGGCCTCGCGGGCGAACTCGAGCTGGGACCACGAGCCGGTGTCGACGATGACGAGGGTGTCGGGGTGGTCGGCGTCGGTGGGTGGGTTGGTGTCGAGGTGGCGGGTGGGGGTGTCGCCGGCGACTTCGGCGAGGAAGTCGGGCAGTGCGCCGGCGTACCAGAGTTCGACGTGGCGGGCGGGGTCGAGCCGGCTGAGCGTGCGGGCGAGGGCGAGGCTGGAGCCGACGGCGTCGCCGTCGGGTTTGAAGTGGGTGGTGATGGCGACCGAGCCTGAGGAGGCGAGCCAGTCGGCGGCCTGGGCGATGGAGGTGTTGGAGGCGTACTCGGTTTGGAGGTCGGTCATGCGGTCGCCTCGTGGGGGTGGTTGGTGTTGGGGGTGGGTGGGGTGGTGACTGCTTTGAGGATGTGTTCGACGCGGGTGCAGTCTCGCTCGATCTGGTCGAGCAGGCCCTGGAGTGAGGGGAACTGCATCTGCTCGCGGACCCAGCCGACGAGGTCGAGGGTGATGGGCCAGCCGTATTCGGGGAGGCCGGGGAGGTTGGGCGTGTCGGGTTGGGGCGTGCGGCCGAGGAGGTAGACCTCGGCGGTGCGGGCGTGTTCGCCGAACTGGGGCTTGGTGCCGACCGAGAGGGCGCCGGGGGCGGTGGAGCCGTCGGGGAGTGTGGCGAGCGTGGCGTAGACGCCGTCGGCGGGGATGAGGTTTGGGGTGTTGATGTTGGCGGTGGGGTAGCCGAGGGTGCGGCCCCGGCGGTCGCCCTGGACGACGGTTCCGGCGATGCGGTGGGGTCGGGTGAGGACGGCCCAGGCGTCGCGTGCGCGGCCGTACTGGAGGAGCCAGCGGGCGATGGTGCTGGAGGCGGTGACGGCGGAGTTGTCGGAGAGGCCGACGGCGACGGGGGGGACGGTGTGGACCTCGATGCCGCGGGGTTGGCAGAGGGTCTTGAGGGTGTCGATGGTGCCGGTGCGGTCTTTGCCGAAGCGGAAGTCTGCGCCTTCGACGAAGGCGCGGGGGTTGTGCTTGGCGATGACGCGTTCGAGGAATGCCTCGGGGGTGAGTGCGAGGAGGTCGTCTGTGGGCTCGAGGCGTTCGATGGTGGCTGCGCCGGCGTGGGTGAGGAGGCTGGTGCGCTGCTCGAAGGTGGTGAGGCGGGCGGGGGTGCGGTCGGGATTGAGGCGTGTGAGGGGGTGGGGATCGAAGGCGAGGACGGTGGTGCCGCCGACGGCGCCGAGGTCTCCGGCGAGCTGGCCGGCCCGGCGGAGGATGGCGGCGTGTCCGGCGTGGACGCCGTCGAAGTTGCCTATGGAGACGATGGTGGGCGGTGGCCTCATACGGGTGGAGGGTAGTGCGGCCGGGGCTGTTGAGCGGCTGAGAGGAATCCTATAGTCGCGGCCCTGCCGGACGCGGCCGGATGAGACTCTGGTGCGGCGGTGTCCCGCTCGTTTGGAAGGACTATGCGATGGCGATTTTTTCCCGGAAGGCACGGCCCACGATCGCTTCGACCCCGACGCCCCCGGCGGGCGGGTTGGAGGAGCGGACGCTGGCGATCGGGACGGACCTTCTCAAGCAGGCGCAGGGGCACAAGGCCGGGCTGCTGAGCGCGAAGTTCTACTCCGACAAGCTGATGGACTGGTCGATGAAGGACCAGGGTTTCAAGGTGCAGTTGTTCCGGTTTGTGGACGCGTTCCCGATGTTGCGGTCGGCGGAGGCGGTGCACGAGCACCTGGTGGACTATCTGACGCAGCCGGATGTGCGGCTTCCTCCGGGGATGGACATCGGGCTGAAGGCCGGCGGCATGGCCAAGGGCCTGATGACGTCGACTATCAGCGGCCAGATCAAGAGCATGGCGGCGAAGTTCATCGCGGGGACGGACGCGGAGAGCGCGCTGCCGGGGCTGCGGGATCTCTGGAAGGAGGGGATCGCGTTCAGTGTGGACCTTCTGGGCGAGGCGTGTGTTTCGGACGCGGAGGCGGATGAGTATCGGGACAAGTATCTGGATCTGGTGAAGAACCTGCCGGAGCGTGTGTCGGAGTGGAAGGCGCAGCCGCGGCTGGAGTCGGACCATCTGGGTTCGATCCCGCGGACGAACGTGTCGATCAAGATCTCGTCGCTGAGCGCCAAGTGCAACCCGATCGACACGGAGGGGGCGATCGCGGACCTGATGACGCGGATCGTGCCGATTTTGGAGGAGGCGCGCGCGCGGGACGTGTTCATCAACTTTGACATGGAGCAGTTTGCGCTCAAGGACCTGACGCTCGAGCTGTTTATGCGCTGCTGCGAGGCGGTGGATTTCCGGGCCGGGCTGGCGATGCAGGCGTATCTGAAGAGCGGTGTGGACGACGCGAAGCGGATCGCGGATTGGGCGAAGCGGACGGGGCGGGTGGTGACGGTGCGTCTGGTGAAGGGGGCGTACTGGGACTACGAGACGATCCACGCCGAGGAGATGGGGTGGCTGTGCCCGGTGTGGAACGAGAAGTGGCAGAGCGACAAGTGCTTTGAGGACATGACGGACGTGTTCCTGGACTCGTGCCCTCGGGCGTTGGGCGGGCAGGCGGACGCGACGGCGGAGGGCCCGACGCGGATGTCGCCGGGTGCGGGCGGTGTGAAGCTGGCGCTGGGGTCGCACAACGTGCGGTCGATTGCGCACGCGGTGGCGGCGCTGGATCAGCGGGGCCTGCCGCGGAACGCGATTGAGCTGCAGATGCTGCACGGGATGGCGGATCAGCTCAAGCACGCGGCGAGCGATCTGGACCTGCGGGTGCGGGAGTATGTGCCGGTTGGGGAGATGATCCCGGGGATGGCGTATCTGGTGCGTCGTCTGCTGGAGAACACGTCGAACGAGTCGTGGCTCCGGTCGGGCTTTCTGGACAAGGCGGACCCCTCGGCGCTGCTGGCGGCGCCGGAGCGGAAGCGGGGCGCTGAGGAGAAGCTTGATCTTGCGATGAGCGCGTCGGAGCGGCATGCGCTGTCCCGCGCCGAGCCGGGCGTGGGGGACGGCCGGGCGTTTGTGAACGAGGCGCTGCGGGATTTCTCGCGGGTGCAGGTGCGGGACATCTTTGCCGGCGCGGTGCATGGTGCGCAGGTGCCGGTGGTGGCCAGCGACAAGACGCCCGAAGAGGCCGACGCGATGGTCGAGCGGGCGCTGAGCGCGTTCAACGGTCGCTGGAAGGACGGGACGCGGCACAAGGGCTGGCGCGACATCGAGGTGGAGCGTCGGGCGCGGGTGCTGGTGAACGCGGCTGCGGCGATGCGGGCGCGGCGGGACGAGCTCTCGGGCATCATCATCAAAGAGAACGGCAAGTGCTGGGTGGACGCTGATGCGGATGTGGCCGAGGCGATCGACTTCTGTGAGTATTACGCGCGGGAGGCGGTGCACCTGTTCCGGCGGGAGCGGATCGGGCGGTTCATCGGCGAGCTGGACGAGCAGTTCTACCAGCCGCGGGGCGTGGCGGTGGTGATCTCGCCTTGGAACTTCCCTCTGGCGATCGCGTGCGGCATGACCGCGGCGGCGCTGGTGACGGGCAACACGGTGATCCTGAAGCCGGCGGAGCAGACGGCGGGCATCGCGAAGGTGGCGTGGGAGATCCTGTCTGCGTGCATCGTGCAGGAGATCAGCATGGCCGAGGGCGCGAACGTGCTGCAGTTCTGCCCCGCGCCGGGCGAGACGACGGGGGCGGCGCTGGTGCGTGACCCGCGGGTGAGCCTGCTGGCGTTTACGGGGTCGAAGGCGGTGGGGCTGGACATCATCAAGGCTGCGGGCGTGACGCACGAGGAGCAGACGCAGGTCAAGAAGGTCGTGTGCGAGATGGGCGGGAAGAACGCGATCATCATCGACACGTCGGCGGATCTTGACGAGGCGGTGCTGGGCGTGCGGCACTCGGCGTTTGGGTTTCAGGGGCAGAAGTGCTCGGCGTGCTCGCGGTGCATCGTGGTGGACCCGGACGGGCCGGAGGGTGAGGCGACGAAGCTGTTTGTCAAGCGGCTGGTCGAGTCGACGCGGTCGCTGGTGGTGGGGGACCCGACGCGGTCGGGGACGGACGTCGGGCCGATTATTGACAAGGCGGCGGCGGAGATGATCCGGGGGATGATCGAGACCGCGCGCGCAGAGGGCTGCCGCGAGGAGCTGGCGATGGATGCTCCGCCGGCGGACTCATCGACGGGGACGATCCCGACGGAGTATGTCGGGCCGCACATCTTCAGCCATGTCGAGCCGCATCACACGATCGCGCGGCAGGAGATCTTCGGGCCGGTGCTGGCGGTGATGCACGCGAAGAGCTTTGAGGAGGCGCTGGCGATCGCCAACGACCACCCGTACAAGCTGACGGGCGGGGTGTTCAGCCGCAAGCCGTCGCATTTGGAGCAGGCCAAGCGGGAGTTCCGCGTGGGGAACCTGTATCTGAACCGCGGGTGCACGGGGGCGCTGGTGGCGCGGCAGCCGTTTGGCGGGTTTGGGATGAGCGGTGTGGGGAGCAAGGCGGGCGGGAAGGACTATCTGTTGCAGTTTGTGGAGCCTCGGGCGATCTGTGAGAACACGATGCGGCGGGGGTTTGCGCCGGAGTTGTGAGCGGGGGCGTGCGGTTTGTGCATGGGGCGCGGGTGAGTACCTCGCGGCGCGGGGCGGAGTCGGGCCCCTTCCGCGTGCTTACGCCCGCGGCTCTGTGAGTGTGGTGAGCCACTTGCACCAGATGCTCAGGACCACCAGCATGTAGAGCCTTTGCGAGTGGTCGCGCCCGTGCCAGGGGTTGATGGATCGCTCGCCCGCGGCGTCGTGTTCGCGGAGCATCCGGCGGACGAAGTCCGTGTTGATCTCGACGCCGGCGTCGGCGAGGCCGGGAAAGGGGTCTGTGGATTCGAGGTGGTCGTAGAGGAGTTGGCGCATGCCGCCGTAGTCGGTGCGGAACCACTCGCCGATGGGGATGGCGAAGCCCATTTTGGGGCGGTCGACGATCTCGGCGGGGAGGTGGCGGCGGGCGAGGGCGCGGAGGAGGCCTTTGCGCTGGCCCCATGGCCTGAGTTGGTCGAGTCCGAGTTCCATCGCGGCGGCGGCAAGGGCGCGGTCGAGAAAGGGCGCGCGCACCTCGATGCCGGCGAGCATTGACGCGGTGTCAACCTTGCGGAGCATGTCTCCGGGGAGGTGGTGTTGGAGGTCGTAGTCGCGGGCCTTGATCGGATCGTCGACGCACGCGTCGGACATGGGCCGAATCGCGCGGGGTGCATGGAAGAGCCGTCGCGCGTCGCGGCGTGGGAAGATTGAGAGGATCTCGCGGTAGGCTTGGTCTTGGCCCGCGGCTCCGGCGGAGAGGAATCGGGCGAGCTTGTCGGGCTTGGACTTGGGATCGCGGCGCGGGAGCGTGAGCGCGAGGAGGCTGGCGAGCTGCGGGAGCGGCGTGAACATGTTGGTCAACTCGGTGTACCTGCATGTCGTGTAGCGTTCGTAGCCGAGAAAGAGCTCGTCGCCGCCGTCGCCGCTGAGGAGGGCTTTGCACTCTTTCGCGGCAGCCTGACAGGCCCAGTAGGTCGGGAGCAGCGAGCTGTCGCCGAAGGGCAGGCCGAGAGACTGGATGAGCAGTTGCAGGTCTTCCGCCGGATTGGGGTCGGCGTCGACGACGATGTGGCGGGTGCCGATGTGGCTGGCTGCGGCTTGTGCGTGGTGCGATTCGTCGTATTGGGGGTCGGGCATCCGCACGCAGATGGTGGTGAGTTCTTTGAGGTGCCGGGCGGCGTTGGCGGCGATGAGGGATGAATCGACGCCGCCGGAGAGCAGGCAGCCGAGTGGGACGTCGGCCTCGAGCCTGGTTGTGACGGCGAGTTCGACGGCGCGGTCGATGCGATCGAGGAGCTTGTCGGAGGGGCCGACGCGGGGGAGCGCGCGTCGGATGCGGGTCGGTAGCGCCGGCTGGGCCGCGTGCTTGCGGTCGCGGCGGAGCGGGGCGAGCCTGGCCGGGCGTTCGGGCCGGGGATCGACAGTGGAGGCAACGTCGCCGTGCCCGAGTTGGATTGCATGGGTGAACGGAGAGACCTCGGCGTCGTAGCCGAACCGGATCCACTCGACGATCGGGTCAGGTTGTTTGGCGAGGTGGTGCCCGTCAGCGGCATCGAACGCCACAGCGAACGGGGTACTGGCGAAGACGATGAAGCTCTCGTCGCCGCCGGCGGAGACGTATAGCGGTTTCTCGCCGAAATCGTCGCGGGCGAGGAGGATGCTTCCGGGCGTGGTGTCCCAGATCGCGGCCGCGTGCATTGATTCGAGTCGGTCGAAGAGTAGCGGTCCCCATTCCCGCCACCCGTGCAGAAGCACTTCGGTGTCGGAGTGGTCGGTGTGGAAGGTGTGTCCTGCGGCTTCGAGTTCGGCGCGGAGTTCGCGGTGGTTGTAGATGCAGCCGTTGAAGACGACGGCGGTGAGGCCGGGGCCGCATTTGGGGCAGGTGTGGTGGTCGGTGGGGGTGGGGAGGGGTTGGTAGGGGTGGCCTTCGCGGGAGAGGAGGGGTGGGGTGGGGTGGGGGAGAGAGGTCTCGGCGTGTCCCCTCGCTTGCGCGAGGGGCTCTATTGCGCTGCCGATGACCATGGGTTGGTGGCCGTCGGCGTGGTCGATGATGCTGAGGCGGCGGTGGACGAGGGCGACGTCGATGGTGGTGCCGTCGGGGCGGGTGACGCGTTGGCGGAAGCGGCCCTGGCCGTCGGGGCCGCGGTGCTTGATGGAGTCGTCGAGGATGTCGAGCCAGGCTTCGGGGATGGCGTCTCGCGGGTCGGGCGGGGCCTCGCCGGGTTGCCAGGTACGCAGGATGCCGGCGATGCCGCACATGGGTGGGAGGGTAGTTGAAGCGGGCGGGGGCCGTCGGCGGGTGGTGTGGGGTTACCAGTTGTTGCGGGTGTTGTCGTCGCCGGTGAAGGTGCCGAAGCTGCTGTTGGCGCCGCCGGCGTCGTGGAGGGCGTTGAGGCCGACGGCGCCGCCGAGGGCTGCGCCGATGCCGAGGATGCCGTCGCCGATGTCGCTCAGTGTGAGGGGGTCGCGGACGCCCCAGTCGGTGGTGCCGCAGCCGGTGAGGAGGGTGAGGCTGGTGGCGGCGAGGGTCAGTTGTGCGCGCGCGGATCGGCGGAGCGGGGGCTGGCTTTGGTGGGGGAGTCGCGGCATGGATCGCAGGATACCGGATCGTGCGGGGGGACGGCTTGAGGGGCGGCTGCGGGCGGGGTGGGGCGGCTTGTGGTGGGCGTGTTCTGGTAGGCTTGGGGTATGGACGAGCACGCGACGTTGCCTTCCCGTCAGCACCGGTATGCGGGGCTGCCCGAGTTGAGCGAGGCGAGGCTGTATGCGCGGCGGGAGACGTTGTTTCTGGTGTTTGCCGGGTTGTTTCTGGGGACGCTGGCGATGCTCAACATTTTGGGCATCACGCGGTTTATCAAGCTGTTTGAGATCGACTTTGACGCGGCGACGCCGGGGGCGACGGCCTTTGCGGTGGCGGTGGGGGTGTTGCCGTATCCGATCACGTTTTTGTGTACTGACTTCATCAGCGAGTTGTACGGGCGGAAGCGGGCGAACCGAGTGGTGTGGGTCGGGTTTCTGCTCAATGCGTGGGTGATTGCGATCTTGTGGGTGGGTGGTGTGCTGCCGGGGTGGGAGCAGTATGACGCGGCGACGGGGGAGATGGTGCGGGACAGTGCGGGGCGGGTGCCGGTGTTCTTTGAGGTGCGGACGCTGGCGTTCGGGGCGGTGGCGGCGAGCATGATCGCGTATCTGGTGGCGCAGCTGGTGGATGTGCACGTGTTCCACTTCTGGAAGAAGCTGACGAACGGGAAGCATTTGTGGCTTCGGAACAACGGATCGACGCTGGTGAGCCAGTTGGTGGACACGACGGCGGTGATCCTGATCACGCACTTTTATGCGAGGGCGTTGCCGATCAACGAGGGGGCGTCGGTGTGGCCTCAGCTCTTGGTGTTTATCGCGACGGGGTATGTGTTCAAGGCGGCGATGGCGATGTTGGACACGGTGCCGTTTTACTTCGGGGCGTTCCGGCTGGCGCGGTATCTGCGGCTGCCGCCGCCGGACGCGGTGCCGCACCCGCCGGCTGCGGCGTCGGTGGAGGCTGGGGTGGGGTAGAGAAACACCGAGCCCTTTCGGGCTCGGTGTCGGGGTAACTTCGGAAACTGGGGAGGGCAGAGTGGTTAGCAGCCGGCTCCCCACAGGTTGAGGAAGGCGAGGACGTCGAGGGTGTTGACGGTGCCGTCTTCGTTGATGTCGGCCTCGGGGTCGCCGTCTGACCAGGCGTTGAGGAAGGCGAGGACGTCGAGCGTGTTGACGTCGCCGTCGCCGTTGAAGTCGGCGGGGCAGGAGTTGAGGCAGAACTCGAGCTTGGCGATCTTGCGGACGCCGGTCTCGGTGAACCAGATGATGTCGTCGGCGCCGACGGTCATGCCGTCCTTGAGGCCGGCGAAGCTGGTGGGGATGGGCAGGGCGGAGAAGGCCAGGGTGTCGACGTGGAAGACCATGACGTAGCCCTGGTTGCGGGTGCCGACGACGATGTCGCCGGAGGGGCGGATCCAGAGCGGGCCGCCGGGCTCGTTGTTGACGGGGAACTCGTACTCGGTGATGACACCGGAGGGGATGTCGAGGACGCCGATGCCGGACTCGCTCCAGCGGGAGTAGTAGACCTTGTCGTTGGAGTAGACGCAGAAGGCGGGGCCGCCGCCGGGGGTGATGATGTCGGTGACGGTGCTGTTGGCCAGCGAGAGTCGTCCGAGGCGGTTGGCGTTGTATTCGGTGAAGTAGACCTCGGCCCGGGAGGTGTCCTCGTGGCCCTGAACGACCCAGCAGTTGGGGGTGGGCATGATGATGGTCTGGAGGAAGACCTCGTTGACGGGGTCGAACTCGCTGATGCGGTTGTTGGCGTGGTCGGTGACCCAGATCGAGCCGTTGGAGGTCTCGACGGGGATGGCCATGGCCGAGGGGCTGTAGGGGGAGGGGTAGTTGGTGAAGGTGTTGGTGTTGCCGTCGACGACGCCGAGGCCGCCGCTGTAGTACATGCCGGTCCAGACCTTGTTGGCCGAGCCGACGATCATGCCGTCGGGTCCGGAGGCGCCGGTGGTGTTGTGGAAGGTGAACTGCTCGAGGAGGGGGTCGAACTCGACGAGCTGGTTGTTGTTGGGCTCGCTGTACCAGACCATGCCGTCTTCGGCGACGGAGATCTGGTCGGGGAAGCTGCCGGGGACGTTGTATTCGGTGAAGACGGGGGTGTCGTCTCGTTGGATCATGACCGGGTCGGGCGAGACCTCTGACTCGAGGACGCGGCCGTCGGGGGCGATGATGTCGAGGGTGGAGCGGTCGGAGAAGCGCCTTTGGTCGGCGCGGACGGCCATGGCCCGGTAGTCGCCGGCCGGTGCGGGGACGAGGTAGTAGGCACGCTCGGCCTCGGCGACGGCGGGGTTGGCGGCGTCGATTGAGATCACGCGGCCGTCGATCTGGTTGACGATGCCGAGGATGCCGCTCTGGTCGCGGTGGACGAGGATGCGGGCGTCGTGGAGGGGGATGCCGGCGTGGACGAGGTCGTAGGCGAAGACCTCGTGGTCCTTCCAGGCGAAGCGTTCGGCGAAGCGGGGGGTGAAGCCGGTGTAGCCGAGCTGGTTGGCGGCGAGGGCGAGCCAGGTGCCGACGGACTGCGGGTCGTCGGTGTCCGGGCCCGGCATGGTGGTGGCGGGGGCGGGCGTGACGGGCCAGAGCAGGTAGGGCAGGTCGGAGAAGACGGTGACGGAGTCGAAGGCGATGCCGTTGAGCGTGACGCGGGAGACGACGCGTTTGCTGCCGCTGTAGACGATGCCGTTGAGGGGCTCTGGGATGTCGCCCGCTGCTGCGACGGGCGCGCCGGAGAAGAGCATGCAGGCGAGGGCGGCGAGGGAAACGGTGCGGCGGGTGTTGCTGGGCATGGTCGTGCTCCGTTGGGAGAGGTGAGGGGGTCGACGCTTGGTCGAGTCTACATGAGGGGGCGGGAGCACGGAAACGGAATCTCGCGGTGAGCTGCGACGGGTTGCGTGGCCTTAGTTGCCGTTTGCTCTGATGACGTTGCCCATTCTGTCGCGGCTGAGGGTGTTGTCGACTCGGAGCAGGGCCCATCCGGGGATGCCGGCGACGGTGCCGTTGGCGAAGTCGACGATGAGGTACTCGATCTCGCCGGTGTCGTGGATCCGGTAGATGCGGTTATCGCCGGCGATGTACTGGACGGGGGCGTGTGTCGGGCTGGACCCGGCTGCGGGAGGGGCGGTCTCCGGGGCCGGGCGGGGCGATTCGCTGCCGATGCCGAGGCCGACGAGCAGGCCGAGGGCGCCGGCGAGGGCGGTGATGGCGAGGCGCTGCCTGGCGATGGTGCGGGCGGTGGTCGGGTCTGGTGATGAAGGAAGGTGTTGCATACTGCCTCCTGTGTTTGGTTTTGGAGTTGCGTTCGGTTGTCGGTACTCTACCGGGAGAGCCGGGCGGAGTTGCTCGGGGACAGGTTTAGCTCGTTTGCGAGGAGGTGTCTGGTATGGGCAGGAACAGACTGGTGTGTGTTGGTGCGCTCGTGGGGAGTGCCGCGGCGGCGGTGGCGCAGGGGACGATCACGTATGCCTGGAGCATCAACGACTCGGGCGGGGGCGACTTTCTGTACAGCGGCGAGTCGGTGCTGAACTTCAAGCTGTATGCGATCATGGATCCGGAGCAGGTCGGCTTTGCGGGCTCGATCTTCGAGATTCGCGGCGGGCACGAGTTTGGCACCGCGGGAACGATTACGCATCATGAGAACCTGATGGGCGACTTGACCGGTGACGGGCAGTTGCAGGGGAACAACGACATCCTGGGGATCGAGGCGTTCCAGCTGCCGCCGCTGTTCAACTCGGGCTTCATCGACGACAATCCGGTGGTGATCTACGAGTTCGACTGGCAGGTGACTCACAACTTCACGATCATCAGTGTGTCGTCGGCGAATCACGAGAGCAGCAACGTCTACACGAGCGACAGCGGCGTGAGCGTGGAGTATGACTCGATCACGACGACCGCACGGGTCTTCATTCCCGCTCCGGCGACATGGATGCTGGGGCTGGCTGGGCTGGGCTGGGGTGCCCGCCGCCGCCGCGCGGCGTAGCCGCGGGGCGGGATTCGGTGTTCTTCCTGTGCGGGGCCGCCCGGCTACGCTTCTCTCTGAGCGTGGTTCTGCGGGGTGTGTCCCTGTCGGGAACGAGCATCGGAGGCGTACGTGCAGGCAGGATCGAGAGACGGAAGCGGGTCGTGTTGGCTTCGGGAAGACGGTGCGGCGGGAGCCGTCGCCGATGGTGATGTGCTGGACCTGGCGGCCGAGTTGGCGCGCCGGTTGATGGCGCGGGACGACGAGCCGTCGCGGCTGCCGGCGCCGGCGGAGCTCGAGGCGGCGCTGGATCTGCGGCCGCCGGCGGAGTCGAGGTCGCTGGGCGAGGTGGCCGACCGGCTCGGGCGGTTGCTCGAGTTCACGCCGAGCACGTCGGGGCGTCGGTTTTTCAATCAGTTGTTTGCGGGTCGGGACGAGGCGGCGCTGCTGGGGGAGCTGGTCGCGGTGATCGCGAACACGTCGCCCTACACCTACAAGGCGGCCGGGGCGCAGGTGCTGGCCGAGCGGGCGTTGATCGCGCACATGGGGCGGAAGGTCGGTTGGGCGGGGTGCGGCGGGCTGTTTACGCCGGGCGGCTCGCTGTCCAACTTCGCGGCGATGGTGGTGGCGCGGAACGAGCGGCTCGAGGGCGTGCGCGAGACGGGGCTGGACGGGCGCCCGGTGGCGATGTACATCTCGGCCGAGGCGCACTACTCGATGCCCAAGAACGCGGGCATGATCGGCATCGGCCGGCGGAATGTCCGGTCGGTGGAGACTGACGATGAGGGGAGGATGCTGGCGTCGGCGCTTGACGCGGCGATCCGGAGGGACGTCGGGGCGGGGGTGGTTCCGCTGATGGTCGTGGCGACGTCGGGCACGACGGTGCAGGGGGCGTTTGATCCGCTGGACGCGCTGGCCGAGGTGACGCGGTCGCACGGGGTGTGGCTGCACGTGGACGGGGCGTACGGGGGCACGCTGCTGCTGTCGGACGAGCATCGGCATCTGTTGCGGGGGTCGGAGCTGGCGGACTCGTTCACGTGGGATGCGCACAAGATGATGGGGGTGCCGCTGACGTGTTCGGTGGCGTTGTTCCGCGACCCGGATATGCCGCAGAAGCACTTTGACGAGACGGCGACCTATCTGTTTCAGCGTGACGACGCGACGTACAACCCGGGACAGAGTTCGTTGCAGTGCGGCCGCCGGAACGACGCGTTGAAGCTGTGGACGGCGTGGCAGCGTCACGGGGACGCGGGGTATGCGCGGCGGATCGAGCGGCAGTTCGCGTTGGCGGCGTATGCGCGGTCGGTGATCGAGGCGGAGCCGCGGTTCAGGCTGGTGAAGCGGCCGCAGTCGATCAATCTGTGCTTTACGGTCGAGGGCGTGGACGCCCGGGAGGTCTGCCACCTGATGGACCGGGCGGGGCGGGCGAGGGTCAGCCACGGGACGGTTGACGGGGTGTCGACGGTGCGGCTGGTGTGTCTGAACCCGGACCTGTGCGAGGCGGACTTTGATGCGTTCTTTGACCACGTGCGGTGGGCTGCGGATGAGCTGCTGGCGGGGTCGGCCGGGGATGAGGGCCGGGGCTGATGGGGGGCCGGGGCCGACGGGAGGCTGAGGCCGGGTGTCGGGGGCGGGTGAATCGGCGAGGATCGGAATCCGAATAGTCTCTCGGGGTCGGGTTGTACACTGCGCTGGCGGCGGCTGAGGCCGATTGGAAGGGAACGACCGATGACTGAACAGGCTGCGGGGAGTTCGGGCAGGAGCTTTTTGATCTTCCTTGCCAGCCTGGTGGTGCTGGTGGGGACGGGGATCGGGCTTGGTTCGGTGCTGTTTGGCCCCAAGGCGGCGCGGGCGTACGACCGGTCGACCCCGGACGCGGTGCTCGAGGCGGCCAAGCAGATGGTGCTCAACAACGAGGCCGAGCGGCTGAGTGAGCTGCTGTATGTGGATGTGCCGGAGATGGAGGGGGTTTACAACCGGCTGGGGTCGGTGTTGGGGCACCTGCAGGACCTCGCGGTGGCGATCAACGAGCGGTTCCCGGAAGAGGTCGCGGCGATGCGGGCCAAGGCGGAGGAGGAGGCCAAGGCCGGGCGGGGCGTCGGGCTGTTGCAGCAGTTGGGGTCGACGGTTTCGTCGGGTCGGACGCGTCGCGGGCCCCCGGCGGCGGACGACGAGAACCGCTGGAACGGTGTGCTGCAGACGATCGCGTCGGACCCGTACTCGTGGCTGGCCGAGGCGGAGGGGCGGCTGAGTTATGTGTGGATCGACGACGAGCGGGTGGCGGTGTTGTGGGACGAGAAGCCGGTGTTCCCGCCGTTCGGGCTGGTGATGCAGCAGGACCGGGGGCAGTGGACGGTGGTGCTTCCGTGGAAGAGCATCCCGATGGCGTCGCGGTTCTTGCCGCAGACGCCGGATGAGTATGCGATCTGGGGCGCGGTGTTCCAGGCGGTGGACAACGTGGTGGTGGACCTGACGCGGGACGTGAACGAGGGTCGGCTGACGTCGCTTGCGTCTTTGAGTCGGGCGACGGGACAGAAGGCTGCGCCGGTGATGGCGGGGTGCATGATCGCGTACGGGAAGGCGTTGGAGGAGCGTCGGCGTCGGGAGCGCGAGGCGCGGGAGGCGGCGTCGAAGCCCGAGGCGGCGGCGCCTGAGGGCGGCGGCGGGGGATAATGGTTTGAGTTGCCGGGGGTGTGTGGCTAGCCGCCGAAGCTTGAGCCTCGGCTGCTGGAGCTGCGTCCGGACCGGAGGCCGAGCCCGCCGCGGATGCCGCGGGGGGAGAGGATGAAGCCGAACGAGGTCTCGTCGTTGATGTTGTTGAAGCTGAAGGCGAGTCCGACGGTGAGGTTTGGGTAGGACCGGGTGAGTGTGGCGCTGATTCTTTCGAAGTCGTCGAGTGCGGTGTCGTAGTTTGTCGAGAACGTGACGCGGTATTTGTCGGTGACGTCGTACTGCAGGTTGTAGAAGACGATGGTGGAGTCGAGGGCGTTGACGAAGCGTTGGCCGACGCTTGAGCGCAGGCCGTAGCCGTGGTCGACGAGGAGGCCGACGGCGGAGTAGGCCGGCTGGTGCGTTTCTTCGACGTCGTAGATGATTCGTCCGGTGAGCCCGACGGGGTCGGAGACCTGCCAGAGCATCTCGGCGTCGATGAACTCGCCGACGCTGGAGAGTTCGGGGCGGTCGTCGAAGTAGCGGCCGATGGGGCTGTCGCGGTCGGCGTCGCCGGAGGCCCAGACGTATTCGGTGCGGAGTTTGAGGACGTCGACGTTGGTCCAGCGGCCGGGCCCGCCGCGTTTGGTCTGCCAGGTCTGGTCGACACCGAGTCGGACGATCGAGCCCTCGGCGATCGATTCGACGGCCTCGTCGTAGACGGGGAGGTCGATGCGGTCGACAGTGGTGCCGGCGTGCCAGAGGGTGACGCCGGGCTCGACGATGTGGCGGACGCGGTGGAGGTCGAAGAAGGCGCTGTCGATGGAGTTGTCGACGTGCTGCAGGGTGGTGGAGAGGCGGACGCCCGCGGCACCCCAGAGGCGGGCGCTGTCCGACTCTTCGGGCGAGAACTCTTCGAAGTCGGTGTCGTAGGCGGTGGCGCGGCCGACGAGGAAGGGGTTGATGCGGAGGGGGCCGGCGTCGAGCACGGCGGAGATCTCCTGGCGGGTGTCGAAGCGGGAGATCGTGTCTTCGGAGAGGCCCTGGGCGCGGAGGGCGTCGGCGATGGACTCGGCGGGGTCGACGCCGAAGGCGGCCTGGGAGAGGCGACTGTTGCGGAAGCCGAGCTCGCGGGCGGCGGGGTCGTGGAAGTTGAAGGCCAGCTGGCCGGCGCGGTATTCGCTGTTGAGCGTGATGGCGCCGGGGGAGATGTTGGCGGTGAGGTCGTCGAGTGTGCGGACGTAGGAGAGCTCGGGGAGCTTGTCGACGGAGTAGCCGCGGCTCTCGAGCAGGTAGTAGTTGGCGATGAAGTCGTTGAGGTCGCTCTTGGCCTCGAGGGCGAGCTGGGAGTTGGCGTCGGTGCGCTCGAGGCGGGCGCGGGTGGTGAACTCGCGGTATTCCTCGGCGAGGTCGGGGAAGAGGGCGGAGATCAGGCGCGGGTCGGAGGCGTAGGAGAGCTCGGTGGTGAGCGACCAGAGTTCGTTGAGCTGCCAGCGGTTGTCGGCGAGCAGGAGGCTCCTGGTCTCGCCGTCGACCTCGATCTTGCGGCTGCCGGGGGTGAGGTCGGTGCCGCTGTCGTCGAACATGAGGTAGCCGAAGACGCCGCCGCGCATGCGGTCGGTCTGCCAGGAGGTGTCGGTGCCGATGGCCCAGCCCCGGACGTTGTAGTAGTCGAGCAGGAAGACGCTGTCGAGGCCCTCGGGGCGTTCCATGCCGAGGAGGGTGTAGACGTCCCAGGAGGATTTCCAGGCCTGCCCGGTGCGTGAGCCGCCGGTGTACTCGAAGTCGCGGAGGGGGAAGCGGTCCGGGTCTCCGTCCCATCGGGGGAAGTAGAAGAAGGGGACGGAGCCGGCGCGCAGGGTCATGTCGTGCGCGTCGACGTTGTTTCCGGTGGTGCCGTCGGTGCGTGTGTAGCGGTCGATGGTGACCGATTGAGCGCCGATGGAGAGGTGGGGCCGAGCGAAGCGGGTGTTGGCGACGGTGGCCTGCTCGGCGACGAACTGGCGGTTGGACTCCTGCCGCAGGGCTTTGGCGCGGACGTAGAGCGGCATTCTCATGCGTTGGTCGTAGGTCCAGAAGACGGCGTCGACGACCATGGCGCGGTCGTTCTGGACGTCGTAGTAGATGCGCGGGCCGCGGATGGTGTACTCGCCGTCGCTGGCGCTGACATCGCCCTCGAGGTAGATGCCGCGGATGTCCTCGGACTTGAAGCTGGAGAGTTCGGCGATGGTGCCGTCGGAGAGGAAGACGACGGCGCGTTCGGCGGACATCTGGAGGCGGCGTTTGGACTTGGTGTCGCGGTAGAGGACGCCGACGCCGTCGGTGAGCAGGAGCGATCGGCCGGACTCTCCGGTGACGATGGCGATCTGGCCGGCGTCGAAGGTGATGAGCCCGTCGCGGGCGAAGATGTCGTCGCCGGGGTCGGCGAGTGTGGGCGGGCGTTCGAGGAGGGTGCTCGCGGGCTGCGGGAGGGCGTAGCGGCCGGGTGTGCCGGCGCCGGTCTCGGGCGGCAGTGCGGCGGGCTCGACGTCGTCGAGGGCGACGGGAGCGCCGAGCAGGAGTTCGCGGAGGTAGCGGGTGAACTCACGCTCGCTCTCGCGGAGGAAGGCGTCTCGGGGGCGGCCCTGCTCGGCGAGGTCGGCGGAGAGCTCGACGGGGCGGGCGGACATCACGACGCCGTCGACGCTGAGGCGGCGGGCCTGGAGGGAGGAGCCGGCGTCTGCGGCGATGGAGCCGACCGAATCGAAGTAGGCGTAGACCTGGTAGGTCTGGGCGTCGCCGGGGTTGCCGGGGAGTTTTTCGAGCCAGACGACGGCGCGGTCGGCCTCGAGCCGCGTGCCGCCGAGGGTGACGGCGACGTCGCCGTCGAGCATGAGTCGCTGGGTGATCGTGTCGCCGTCCTGCTCGATCCAGACGCGGGCCTTGTTGGCTGCGAACTCGACGACGCCGGGGACCGGGGCCAGTGGAAGCCTCAGGCCGGCGAAGGTTCGGCCGGTGATGTCGAGCGGGTCGA
Source organism: Phycisphaerales bacterium JB054 (assembly GCA_043100935.1). Classification (GTDB taxonomy): domain Bacteria; phylum Planctomycetota; class Phycisphaerae; order Phycisphaerales; family UBA1924; genus PNC22. The sequence goes on along the minus strand of JBICHP010000004.1, from coordinate 4,174 downwards.
GGGTGTCGGCGGGCTGGGCGAGGGCGGCGGCGGTGAGCACCTGGGCGAGAGCGGGGGCGTCGGGCTGTGCTGCGGCGGTGCCCGCGAGGAGGGCCAGCCCGGCTGCGGAACGGGCCGCGTTGCGTGCCCAGCGGGCAAGGTGGCGGGTTTGGGGGGGCTGGCGCGGCGGCATGGAGCGGCAGTGTACCGCTTCGGTCCCGCGGTGTCGGGCGGATCAGGTCCAGGTGTTGACGGTGCCGTCCTGATTGTCGGCGGCTCTGACCTCGCCGGGGGCGTGGTGGTCGCTGCGCCAGCTCTCGGGGTAGTGGGGGTCGTCGATGTCGAGTGCGAACTTGGTCGGGAAGAGGGGTCGGAAGGTGTCGCACATCACGGCGAGTTCGTCGGTCCGTTCTTTGCCGAGTGAGGCTTCGACGGTGCCGGGGTGGGGGCCGTGGGCGATGCCCTGCGGGTGGAGGCTGATGGAGCCGGAGACGATGCCGCGGCGGGCCTTGTAGTTGCCCTCGACGTAGTAGAGGACCTCGTCGGAGTCGAGATTGGAGTGGTTGTAGGGGACGGGGATGGCCAGCGGGTGGAAGTCGAGCAGCCGGGGGCAGAAGGAGCAGATGACGAAGTTGTGGGCCTCGAAGGTCTGGTGGATGGGCGGCGGCATGTGGGTCTTGCCGACGATGGGCGCGAAGCTGTCGATGTTGAAGCAGTAGGGGTAGTAGCAGCCGTCCCAGCCGACGACGTCGAGCGGGTGGTAGGGGTAGATGTAGCTGTGGACGCTGTCGCGGGCCTTGATGCGGACCTCGTAGTCGCCCTTCTCGTCGTAGCTGAGCGGCATCTGCGGGATGCGGAAGTCGCGCTCGCAGTAGGGCGCGTGCTCGAGGAACTGGCCGTTGGCCTTGGAGACGTAGCGCGGCGGCGGGCCGTAGTGGGAGGTGTTCATGGTCTCGAAGCAGAGGAACTTGCCGAACGGCATCTGCTCGCGGGTGACGCCCTCGGGGCGGTCGGCGTCGGCGAGGTCGTCGAAGACGATCTTGTAGATGATGCCCTTGGGCAGGATGACGTAGTCCTTCTTGCCGAAGGTGAGCGTGCCGAACTGGGTGTGGATGGTGCCGGAGCCGTAGTGGAAGAAGAGCAGATCGTCGCCCTGGCCGTTCTTGTAGTGGTAGAGCATCTGCTCGGCGGGCTGGCAGATGGACATCTCGACGTCGTTGTTGCCGAGGATGACCTTGCGGCCGGTGACGGCGTCGCCCTCGGCCTGTATGGGGTTGGTGTTGAGGTGGCGCATGCGCATCACGCTCTGCTCGACGTACTCGACCTTGGTGGAGTAGAGGTTCTTCCAGCCGGAGACCTGGGTCGGGGGGTGGATGTGGTAGAGCGTACTGGTGGGGCCGACGAAGCCCTCGGTGCCGAAGACTTCTTCGGAGTAGAGCGCGCCGTCCGGGCGGCGGAACTGGATGTGGCGGGTGGGGGGGATCTCGCCAAGCTTGGTGTAGTACGGCATCGGTCGCGGTCCTCGTTCTTCCCCCGCGGCGGGCTCGCGGGCCGCGGTCGCGGCGGAGGCGGGCGGCGGGGGAGGGGGTTTGAGGGAGTGTATGGGGGTCGGGTGCCCGCGGGGTGGCTCCGGGGGCGTCGCGGCGAGGCATCGATATGCTCGCGATATGGCGAGCGGGTATCACATCGCGCTGCTCCGCGGTGTCAACGTCGGCGGCAAGAACCGGTTGGCGATGGAGGATCTGCGCGGGCTGGTGCTCGAAGCCGGCGGCGCGGCGCCCCGGACGTATATCCAGAGCGGGAATGTGGTCTTCGAGGCGACCGCGGCGGTGGCGAAGCGGGTGCCGGGGGTGCTGCGGGCGTTGCTGGCCGAGCGGTGCGGCGTGGACTCGCCGGTCGTGGTGCGGTCGGCAAAGGAATTGGCGGCGGTGGCGGAGGGGGTGCCGTTCACAGGGAAGATGGCCGATCCTGCGTCACTGCATGTGATGTTCCTGGCGGACCGGCCAACGAAGGCGCGGGCGGGCGCTCTCGATCCGGATCGCTCGCCGGGGGATGCGTTCGCTCTGGTTGGGCGCGAGGTGTATCTGCATCTGCCGAACGGGGTGGCCAGGTCAAAGCTGACCAACGCGTACTTTGATTCGGTGCTGGGGACGGTGAGCACGGGGCGGAACTGGCGGACCGTGCAGAAGCTGCTTGGCATGTGTGCGGGGGAGTGATGGGGCGGGGGCTCGGTGGCGGGGGTCTGTGCGCGGGGTGGCACGCCGCGGGGGGTGGTTCTCGGGATTTCTCGGGGAATTGGGAAGGGTCGGGGAGGTCTGTCGGTACACTGGGGTAGAGGAGGTGCATCATGACGAATGTCGCACAGAGCTTCTCCGACCGTGGCGCTCCGTCGCCGGTTGAATCCCCCGTGTATCGAGAGTTGGAGAGCCATGACCCCGAGGGCCACGGCGTCGACATCGGCAACAGCCGGGCGATGTTTGTGGCGGTGCCGCTGATCGGCGCTGCGCTTGTCGCGGCGGCGTTGGTGGTGATGTGGATCGTCAACGGCGTGCCGCACGCGATGGCGATGTTGTTGATGTTCTGCGGCCTTGCGCTGCTGGGCGCGATGCCGGTGTGGGGCGCGAGCATCCTGCGTGAGCGTGAGCACGTGAAGCTGATTCACGAGGCCGAACGCCGCGAGCGCGCGGCTGCGCAGGGGCCGATCCGCGACGAGTTGGACCGCGTGTGGGCGGAGCTCGAGGACATCCGCGCCGTGCAGGATGAGGACGCCGAGGGCGGGCACGGGCCCGAGGGTGTTGGTCGTCGGCAGGATGAACTGCTGCGGCGGGCGCGGGAGCTGAGCGAGCGGCTGGCGGAGTGACCGGCGGTCGGGCGTTTAGTCGTGCGCTGCGGCGTGGGTCGGTCGGGGCGGGGCGGCGCTTTGAGAAGCGTGCTGCTCTGCGCCCGGAGCTTCGGCGGTTTCGGTGTTGCCCATCTGCTTGACGATCGACTGGGCGATGCCGGCGAGCACGACGCCCCTGGAGAGCAGCCGGAACGACCGCACCGGGCCGATGAGCCCGAGGACGGCGACGGCGCCGCCGGCGATCTCGGCGGGATGATCGGCGATGAACTTGGTGACTTTGGCCGCGAGGTCGCCGTCTGTGGGGCCGGCTGTGCCGTTTGTCTGGCTGTTTGATGCCGACTCGGCGTCGGGTTCGGTGCCGGGTTCGGTGCCGGGGAGGGCGTCGGCGATCTCCTGTCTGGCGATCGTCGAGGTGGTGCGGGGTTCGAGGGGCATCTCGGATCTCCTCAGCTGGCGGGTCATGGCGCGCCTGGCGTAGAGCAGTGTGGCGATGGAGAGCATGAGCGCGCAGGAGCCCGCGATCGCGAGGGCGGGGATCCAGCCGATCTCGGCGGCGAGTGCTGCGGTCGCGGCGACGCTGATGGCGATCGCGGCGACGAGCAGCACGAGCGTGGCGAGGGCGACGAGTCCGCTCCAGAGGGCGATTCGTCGCAGGCGTTCTGCGAGAATAGTGCCCTCGGAGCGGATCAGGTCACCGCCTGCACTCACGATGGTGCGGAGGTTGGAGAGCATGCTCAGCGTCCACCGATGGCCCGGCCGACGAGGAGGCCTGCGCCCAGGGCGAGCAGCACGGAGGCGGTGGGGTGCTTGGAGACGGTCTTGCAGACCTTCTCGTGGGCTTCCTTGGCGCGCTCGCCGCCGGTCTTGGCGACGTCGAGCGCCTGCTGGGCCTTCTCGTGGGCGACGTGGGTGGCCTCGGCCGCGGCGACGGAGAGGTCGGACTTGAGCGTGCTGACGTCCTCCTTGATGGTCTGGACGTGCCCGGCGACGGAGCCGTGGTTGCTGTCGGTCCGTGTGTTGGTGGGCGCGACCTCGTTGCTCGGGGTGGTGCGCTTGGGTTCGGTGGTGTGGGTTGTCATGGTCTGTCTCCGAGAATCGGGGTGAAGGACGCGGCGGGCACACGCTCGCCGTCTGGAGAGATATTGGGCGCGGGGGTTGAGGCGGCGGTGATCTGGGACTGAAACGGATTTCATTTGTGGGTGGTGCCACGATGCAGCTTTGCTGCGTCGTGCCGAATGGGTGCCGGCGGGGTGAGGATGCTGACGGCACGACGCACTTTGTGCATCGTGGCACCGGGGGGGGGGAGGATGCCTCCGGCACGACGCGTTTTGTGCATCGTGGTACCGGGCTGTG
>JBICHP010000003.1:0-200256 GCA_043100935.1 Phycisphaerales bacterium JB054 | reverse complement strand
GGGTGTGGTGTTGTGAGACAGGAAGACTCCCGATTTCGTGGGGCGGGTTCGTGTGGCATGCCCACGCTTCGTGGGCTTGTGCTCGACCTGTTGCACAACTCCATGCCCACTACGCGTGGGCATGCCACACAGCAGTTCCCGGGAGCTGGGCCGTTGTTGCGTAGTACGGGGGGCACTGGGCTAGCGCCCAGTGGCGCCGGGGAGCATGCGTCAGTCGATGTTGACCTGCTCGAAGACCAGACCCTCGCCTTCGCGCCCGACGAAGTAGGCCTCGACGTTGATGGCGCTTGAGACGCGGCGGATCTGGAAGGCGGCGCGGACGAGGTCGGCGCGTTGGAGGGCGGCCATGCGGTCGGGCTCGACGCCGAGGCGGTGGGCGTAGAAGGCGCAGCCCTGGTGCTGGATCAGGACGACGCGGTCGATGCCGTGGGCGTCGGTGAGGAACTTGAGCTCGTCGATGACGCCTTCCTGCTCGAGGCGGGCCTCGGTGTGTCCGGCGAGACAGCCGGGGCCGCCGGGCAGGGCGACGCGGTCGTAGCGGGGGAGTTTGAGCCCGTTCTGCAGGAAATCGTCGAAATGCTCGCCGACGCGGCCGTCGGAGCAGTAGACGGCGGCGGCGTGCATGCGTTCGGCGTTGTATTCGACGGGTGAGCGGTAGGTCATGCCTCTAGGTTATCCGGATCGACCGGCCGGTGCAGGCCGCGTTTCGGAGCTACTGTCGGGTGTGGCTGTGCCCTTTGCCAACGACCGTGTGACCTTCCGCCTTGCGCATGCCGACGACGACATGCTGGTGGTGGAGAAGCGCGCCAAGCTGGTGACGGTGCCGGGGGTGGGGCACGACACCGACACGCTGCTGAACGGCCTGATGGCCCACTACGGGCCGCGGCTGGCCAAGCTCGGGGCCAAGCGGGATTGGGGGATGTTGCACAGGCTCGACCGGGGCACGAGCGGGCTTTTGGTGGTGGCGTTGTCGGCGGAGGCCTACGACGGGCTGCGGGAGTCGTTCGAGACCCGGGCGGTGCGGAAGTTCTATTGGGCGGTGTGCAGGCGTGCGCCCAACAAGCCGTCGGGGGTGATCAAGCGGCCGATCGTCGAGGTGGTCAAGAAGGTGGACAAGTACACGTCGACCAAGACCGCGCGGATCGGCACGTCGGGCAAGCCGGCGGTGACGGCGTACCGGGTGATCGAGGAGTCGGTCTCGGGGTGCCTGATCGAGGCCCGGCCGGTGACGGGGCGGCTGCACCAGGTGCGGGTGCATCTGGACTCGATCTCGTCGACGGTGCTGGGGGATGAGTTCTACGGGCCGGACGTGGCGCGGCGGGCGTCGTCGCGGCTGGCGCTGCACGCGCACCGCGTGGCGTTCAACCACCCGATCACAGGCGAAGAGATCGACGTGCACTCGCCGTTCCCGAAGGACCTGCGGTCGCTCCTGACGCGGATGCACCTGCACCCGCCGCCGACGGCGGGAGAACGGGCGGCCGGGCGGGGAGCGCTGGTCGAGGACGACGACCTACCAGAGGACGCCGAGGAACTCGCGGGCGATACCGTCGGCGACGAGGAATCCTGAGTCGGTCGGTCTGATCCTGTTGCCATCCTGGAGGAGTGTGCCGCGGTCGATCTGTGCGGCGGCGACGTCTCGGACGGCGGCGGCGGTGGTTTCGTCGAAGCTGCGGAGGACGCGTTCGAGGTCGAGACCCTCGCGCAGACGGACGCCGGTCATGAGCGTTTCGCCGAGGAATCTGGTCGCGTCGGGGTGCTCGATGTCGACGGCGTGGGGGTGTCCGTGGTCGTCGCGGTTGAGGTAGTCGTCGAGGCGGGGCTGGTTTTTCCAGCGCCAGCTGGCGGGTGGGGGGGTGTTGGTGTTTGAGGGGCGGAAGGTCCTCTCGGCGGTGCCGGCGGGCTGGAAGGCGGTTCGTCCGGGGACGGGGGGTTGGAAGGTCCGTTCGCCCGGGCTCGGGGGCTGGAACGCCTCGGCTCCTGACTGAGGAGGCTGGAAGGCTCCCGCTCCTGATTGAGGGGGCTGGAAAGCCCCCGCGCCGGGTTGGGGGAGGTGGACGTCGGGCTGTTCGGGCTCGGGGGAAGCGGTGCGGAGGTTGCTGCTGGCGCTGGGGCCGGCGGCGAGCCAGGAGGCCTGCCGCCAGTAGGCGAGGTTGTGCGCGCATTCGTGTCCGGGCGCGGCGAAGTTGGAGACCTCGTAGCGGCCGAGCCCCGCGGCGGCGCAGCGTTCGACGGTGCGCTCGTACATGTCGGCCTCGAGGTCTTCGTCGGTGGGGGCGAAGTCGCCGCGTTTGAGGCGGGCGGTCATGGCGGTGTTGGGCTCGTAGGTGAGGGCGTAGCAGGAGAGGTGGGTGGTGCCGAGGGCGAAGGCGCGGTCGAGGTCGGCCTCCCACTCGGGCAGGGTCTGGCCGGGGATGGCGAAGATGAGGTCGATGCTGGTGCGGGAGATGCCGGCGTCGCGGGCGAGGCCGACGGCCCGCTCGACGCTCGCGGGGTCGTGCCAGCGTTCGAGGGTCTTGAGGTGCTTGGGGTCGAAGGACTGGGCGCCCATGCTCAGGCGGTTGACGCCGCCGGCGCGGAGGGTGTCGAAGAGCTCGGGGGTGGCGGTCTCGGGGTTGCACTCGACGCTGAACTCGGCGGTGCCGGCCCTGACGGCGGAGAGGTCGAAGGCGGAGTCGAGGGTGTCCAGGAGCTGTTGCCAGAGGTCGGGGCGGAGGAGCGTGGGCGTGCCGCCGCCGACGAAGATGGAACGGAGGGGCTCGCCCCGGGCGAGGGGGGCGAGGGCGTCGAGTTCGCGTCGGAGGCGGTCGGTGAAGGGTTGCTGGCGGTCCCGGGTATCCACGAGGCTGTAGAAATCGCAGTAGTGGCACTTGTGGAAGCAGAAGGGGACGTGGATGTAGAGGTGCCTGACCGGGGCGTGTGCGGGGTCGGCGGCGAGGGCCTGCACGACGGCGGCGGTCGAGGTGCTGGGGATTTGCGGGAGGCGGGTGGTCACACTAGGCTACCCTGCGGCACGGTCTGGACTTCCGGGCCGGTGTGTCGAGTAGGCGGGATTCGGATGTCGCGCCCGCGGATTGTCCCGGACGACCGGCTTGAGGGCCGGACCGAACGGCAGGCCGGACATACGTCCGGCGGGAAAGGATAGTGTGCTCGAGTGGATTCGGCCCTTGTTCATGTGCGTTCGGACGGGAAGCAGCAGGCGGTGCCCCTCAAAGCCGGGAAGATTCTGATCGGTCGGCACGACGATTGCCAGATCCGGATTCCGGCGGCCAACGTGTCGCGGCATCACTGCGAGGTGGTGACGGGCGGCTCGGGCGTGCGGATCCGTGATCTCGGCTCGAGCAACGGCACGTTCGTCAACGGGCACAAGGTCGATGACGCGGAGCTCTCGGCGGGCGATGTGCTCGAGATCGGGACGCTGCTGTTTGTGGTGCGGATCGACGGTGCCCCGGCGTCGATCGACCCCGAGGCGCTGAGCCAGCACGTCAAGTCGGCGGCGAGTTCGGCCGGGTCGGACGCGGCGACGGTGAACACCTCGCTGGCCAACGACGATTCGAGCGTGGATTTCGACTTCGACTTCGACCTCTCGGACGACGACGACGACCAGCCCGCGCTGTAGGCGGCGGGCGGAGAGCGATCGAGGATGTGTCGTGGGGGAGCCGGCCGGCGATCAGGCCGGCTTTTTGACGCTGGGTGCGGTCTTGCCGGAGGTGTTGGACTCGTCGGTGGCCTTTTCGGGGATGCGGATCGCGGTCGAGCAGCCCTTGCACCGGACGGTCTTGCCGCGGGCACTGGAGGGCACGCCCAAGACCTTGCGGCAGAGCAGGTTGGGGCACATGATGCGGATGGTTTCTTCCATTGGCTCACACTCTCCGTACCGCCCTCTGATCGGGCTGTCGGGGGGGTCGGATGAGGCGGAGTGTCGCGGGCGTGATCCGGGGAGCGGGCGGGCATTCGGGTCGTGCGGGCTGTCTCGGGATCGGCGGACCTATCGGACGCCCCTATCGTTGTTGGTCGCGGGCCGTCGGTCGGCCGCGTGCTTTGGAGAGTCCGTCCCACACGCCTGGTGCAGAGGGAACCGCATCGATGATTGAGAGCAGCACGACGACAGCGGCCAAGCCCCGGTCGCTCAGCCGGGCCGAGGGGCGTGACCGGACCCAGAAGGGCACCTGCACGGCGGTGGTCGGGCTGCAGTGGGGGGACGAGGGCAAGGGCAAGATCGTGGACCTGCTCGCGGCCGACCACGACGCGGTGGTGCGGTACAACGGCGGGGCCAACGCCGGGCACACGGTGGTGGTGGGCGACCAGAAGTACGCCCTGCACCTGGTGCCGTCGGGGATCCTGTATCCCGGCGTGATGGCGGTGGTGGGCAACGGCGTGGTGGTGGACCCGGAGAAGCTGCTCGAGGAGATCGAGGGGCTGGAGAAGCGGGGGGTCTCGACCGAGTCGCTGGTGGTGTCGAGCCGCGCGCACGTTGTGGCGCCGTATCACAAGCTCGAGGACGAGGTGCGCGAGCGGCTGCTGACCGGCGGGGGGAAGGGTGGCAAGGACGGCTCGATCGGGACAACCAAGCGGGGCATCGGGCCGTGTTATGCCGACAAGGCGCAGCGGTCGAGCGCGATCCGGGTGGGGGATTTGTTGAGGCCGGAGGCGCTGCGGGAGAAGCTGGAGATCGCGTGCCGGTTCAAGCGGACGCGGCTGGTGGATATCGAGGTGGGCGACTCGCTGGACCCTGCGAAGCTGACCGAGCGGTTGTCGGCGGTGGGGGAGAAGCTGCGGCCCCGGGTGATGGACACGACGTATCTGCTGCACGATCTGCTCGGCGAGGGCAAGCGGGTGCTGTTTGAGGGCGGCAACGCGACGCTGCTGGATGTGGACCACGGGACGTACCCGTTTGTGACCAGCTCGAACTGCACGGCGCTTGGCATCTCGACGGGGACGGGCGTGCCGGGTCGCAGGCTCGACCGGGTGGTCGGGATCATGAAGGCCTACTCGACGCGGGTGGGTGCCGGGCCGATGCCGACGGAGCTGAAGGACGCGACCGGCGACCTGCTGCGCAAGCGCGGGAACGAGTACGGCACGACCACGGGACGGCCCCGCCGGTGCGGGTGGCTGGACCTGGTGGCGGTGCGGTACGCGGTGATGGTCAACGGCGTGACGGAGCTTGCGCTGATGCTGTTCGACGTGCTGGCGGGCTTTGACGAGCTGCAGGTGTGCACGGCGTACGACATCAAGCGTGCGGACGGCACGACCGAGCGGACGGAGCGGTTCCCGCCTGATGCGGTGGAGCTGGAGCAGGTGACGCCGGTCTATGAGACGCTGCCGGGCTTTGGTGAGGAGATCACCGGGGCTCGGGGGTGGGACGACCTGCCCGAGCGAGCGCGGGAATACGTCGAGTTTGTCGAGAAGTATCTCGACGTGCCGGTGTCGATCGTGAGCGTGGGGCCGGGGCGGGGGCAGACGTTGGTGGGGTGAACCGCCACGCACCGGTGAAATCGGGGCAATCGAACAGGCCGGTGGGAGATGTGGACAGGCCGTCGAGGGCTGCGCCTCCGGTGCCGTTCGATGGTGACATCGGCGGTGTGGGCTGACGCGCGGAGTGGATCCTGTCGCCCCTCCGGGGCTCTCAGGTGCGTGCACTTATTCCACGGGTTGCGCTCGCTGCGCGAGCTTCACCCGTGGCTACAGGATTGTCGCCCCTTCGGGGCTGCGAGCGGGTCGGACCCGGGCGCCCGGGCGTGATCGTCCCGGCCCCGAATGGGGCGTGATGATGTAGCCACGGGCGGAGCGAGGCGGCAGCCTCGTGGAGCCCGTGGAGCGGGGTAGAGTTTGCGCCGCCGCAGCCCCGGAGGGGCGGCAGGCTTCACTCTCGAGCACCAGTCTCACGGTCTCGATAGACTGGGAGCCAGCGCTGGGGGACGGGCCGTGCCGGGGACCTATTCACAGATTCTGCTGCACGCGGTGTTCTCGACCAAGGGGCGCGAACCGTGGATCACGGAGGTGGTGGCGAAGGATCTGTACCCGTATATCGGGGGGATCGTGCGTGGCCAGGGCGGCGTGCTGTATGCCGTCGGCGGCGTGAGCGATCACGTCCATCTGTATCTGCGATGGCGCACGGACCGCCCGATCTCCGACCTCATGCGTGAGTTGAAGGCGTGCTCGTCACGGTGGGTGCACCAGACGTATCCGACGCTTCGTTCTTTTGCGTGGCAAGAGGGGTACTCGGTCTTCACAGTGAGCAAGTCACAGGAACGCGTGGTGAAGCGGTACATCGCAACGCAGGCCGAGCATCATCGGGAGGAGGACTTCGGGAGTGAACTGAAGCGGCTTCTACGGGCGCACGGGATTGAGTTTGAAGAGCGGTATGTTCTGTGATGCATCGGTCGGGCATTCGCCACGTCTTCGGGCCCGGCGGGACTTCGATCACACGAGTGGTTGGTCTCGGGGGCGGTCCCTGCCCGGTGCTCGAGGCTCTGATGGTGTCGAGGTTGGTATCCTCCGGGCATGCCAACACTCTCATACCAGACCGCCGGCGAATCGCACGGGCCGGGATTGCTCGCCACTGTCACCGGCCTGCCGGCCGGGGTTGTGCTCGATGAGGACCTGATCAACCTGGAGCTGTCGCGGCGGCAGGGGGGGTACGGGCGCGGCGGGCGGCAGCGGATCGAGACCGACCGGGTGGAGTTCCTCACCGGGGTGCGGCGGGGGCGGAGCATTGGGTCGCCGCTGACGATGTTCATCAAGAACAAGGACTCGCGGCTGGACGACCTGGAGCGGACGCCGCCGGTGCACCGGCCCCGGCCGGGGCACGCGGACCTGGCGGGCAGCATCAAGTGGCTGACGACCGACTGCCGCGAGACGCTGGAGCGGGCCAGTGCGCGGGAGACCGCGGCCCGGGTGGCGGCGGGGGCGGTGGCCAAGTGCCTGCTGCGGGAGTTCGGGGTGGAGGTGTTCGGGTTTGTGCGGCAGATCGGGCCGCACGCGACGGGCGTGGCGGTGACGCCGGACAACTGGCGCGAGATGGTGCCGGTGCGGGACGCGAGCGAGACGTATTGCCCCGACGCGGCGGTGACCGAACAGCAGTGCGCGACGATCCGGCAGGCGAAGGTGGACAAGGACACGGTGGGCGGCATCGTCGAGGCGCACGGGTTTGGGTGCCCGATGGGCATCGGCTCGAGCATGGACTGGCGGGACAAACTCGACTCGCGGATCGGGGCGGCGGTGCTGGGGATCCAGGCGTTCAAGGCGGTGGAGATCGGCATGGGCCGCGACTGCGCGGCGCTGCCGGGGTCGCGGGTGCACGACCCGATCTACTTCGACGCGTCGCAGCGGAACACGCCGACGCTGGGGTTTGTGCGCTCGAGCAACAACGCCGGCGGGACCGAGGGCGGCATGACGAACGGGCAGCCGGTGGTGGTGCGCGGGACGATGAAGCCGATCGCGACGCTTTTGCGCGGGCTGCCGAGCATCGATCTGAACACGAAGAAGGCCGACGAGAGCCAGTACGAGCGGAGCGATGTGTGCGCGGTGAGCGCGGCGAGTGTGGTGATGGAGAACGCGGTGGCGTTCGAGATTGCGCGCGCGTTCTGCGACAAGTTTGGCGGCGACTCGGTGACGGAGATGGGGACGAACTACGACACGTTCTTGAAGCTGGCGAGGAGCCTGCCGCTGGAGCCGCCGGAGATGACGATTGCGTGAGGGGAGCAGAGCCGCGGGTGTAAGCACGCGGACGGGGTGGCGAAATGAAGAGTTCCGTCAAGCGATGGTTGCTGGTGCTCGGCTACTGGATCATGCAGAGCATGCTCGTTGCGGCGGTGCCGATCGTGGTGTTCTCGTTCGAGAACGGGGGCTTCAATCCGCCGAGCGTGCGGGAGTTGATGGACCCCGACGCGTGGAAGATCTTCGCATTCTGGGTGATGGTGTTTACGCTTGTGCAGTGGGTGCTGGTCTTCCCATGGCAACTCCGCACGCCGCCGCTGAAGCGTGGGAAGTCGCTCAAACTGGCGCTGGTGGTCTCGGCGTTTCTGATCGGGTTGATGGTGGTCGGGATTGTGCTCGCGATGTTTGAGGCGTTCTGGCCGCGGTCGGTGGAGAATGAGGCTGCGGGGATCGCTGTGCTCGCGTCGGTGTTGCTTAGCTGGATCGTCGGGTCGGTCCTGCTATTTGCCTACAGCAGGCGGTCGGCGCTCACCAACGACGGGCTGCTCACGCGGATCGCCCGCGTGGTGTTCGCGGGCTCCGTGATCGAGACGCTGGCGCTGATCCCGCTGAGCGTGCTGGTGCGGCGGAAGATCGACTGCCACTGCTTCACCGGCACGTATCTCATGCTCAATGTCTGTGCGGCCCTTGGCATCGTCGTGGCGGGTCCGGCGTTTCTGCTGCCGCTGTTCGCCCGCGGCGGGCGTGCGAGGCGGTTTGCGGGGCTGTGCCCGTGGTGCGGGTATGACCGGGCGGGGTTGGCGGCGGGTGCGGCGTGTCCGGAGTGTGGTCGCAAGGGGGTTGAGCCAGATCCCAACAGAGTCTCTCGCGGGCAGGTGGGTGCAGAAAGCGGTGATTGACGGAGTCGCGATTGATGATGAGCCGTCGGTCGGGTTGGCTGAGTCTGAGCGTCCTCGCGGTGGCGGTGGTGGCACCGCTCGCGAGCGTCCTGTTCGGATGGCACGGACGCCAGATCTGGTTCATGACTGATGTTCAGCTTGCTTTGCTCATGGTGCTGCCGATTGGCTACCTGTTGCTGCTGGTGTGCGCGATCGCATCGATCACGCGTGACATGGTGCGGTACAGGGCTGGTGGTGATCTCGCGGCCGAGTGCTGCGTGTGTGGAGGTGAGTTGCAAGATGCGGCCGAGGTATGCCGCGGATGCGGCTTGGACTGGCATCGTGAAGCGTTCCTTGATGCTGAGCCGACGTCGTTTGCTGGTTGGCCGCCTCGCTGCAGAGAGTGTGGGTACGACCTTTCAGGGCTCGAAGAGGCGCTGCCTTGTCCTGAGTGCGGCACCGTGGACGAGCCGCCGCGGAGTGCGGAGCGGCAACGAGTAGATGATTGGGTTTTGATTCGCCGCGGTGCTCGGTGGCTCGCGATGGGTTCGGCGGTGACGTTGATCCTTGGGTCGATCATGGTCAGTCTCTCGCCCTACATCGCCGTTCCTGCGCTCAGTGTGCTGCACGGCGTGTGCGTGCTCATCGGGTGTTGGTGGCTGTATGGCGTAGAGGACGGTCGCCAACTGCGGGAAGCACATCGTGATCTCGCCCCGTGGTTCGTCATCGACGGGCTCGTCCTGGGGTGGGTCGTGTGGCTATGGATCGTGGTCGCGTGGCTCAGGATGATGACGGCATTGGTGTGAGAGCGCCCCACTCGCACGCATCGTCGCGGTGCTGTTCGAGCAGCTCGTGGTAGGTCGCTGCGGGCATCTCTTCGCATCCGAACGTCGCGAGGTGCTCGCTCCACATCTGGGTGTCGAGGAGTGTGAAGCCCCGGGCCTGGCAGTGGAGGATGGTGCGGGCGAGGCAGACCTTGCTGGCGTCGCGGCCGCCGAGGTCGGGGCGGCTGAACATGGCCTCGCCGCAGAAGACGCCGCCGACGCGGAGGCCGTAGAGCCCGCCGACGAGCGTGCGGCGGTTGGTGTGGTCGAAGTAGACGGCGTCTTCGGGCGCGGGGCTTAGGTGTTCACCCTCGGGCCACGCGCGCCACGCTTCGACAGAGTGGGCCAGGCCGGCCTCGTGGAGTGCCTCGAAGATGGAGATGATGTGGCGGTCGATCCACGCCCCGTCGCGGCGGGGGTCGGCGCAGGCGCGGATGACGCGGGCGAAGGCGGCGTCGGTGGTGACCTGGAAGCGGCCGGCCCGCATGGTCTGCCGGAGGCGGCGGCTGATGTGGAATCCGGGGGGGTCGAGGCGGATCACGCCGCGGGGGTCGGTCTCGTACCACATGGGCGCGGGGTCATGCGGTCTGGAGCCGGGCGTCTGGGCGGCCATGAGGAAGGCGCCCTCGCGGTAGCCGTCGAGCACGGCGGCGAGGTGGGGGGCGAGTGCCTGATGGAGCGGGTGGGCCATTCGGGCACCGTATGCCCGGACTGGCGGGCGTCGGGAGGTGTGGAGCGCGGTCTGGGGGAGGGGGCATCGGGGGCCGATTGGGGGCGTTGGAGTTGTGTTCGGCATGCCGATCTGCGAAACTGGCGGTGAGTGGTTCCCAATGATCTGCTGCACAGCCGACGCGCACCCCGATGCGCGGGTGTGTGCGGTTGGGGCTTCGGCTCGGGAAGGAAAGACCGATGAATGACAACTCGCTGATATCAATCCTGCAGAACGAGGATCTGTTCGTCCCGTTGATGATGGCGGGGGTGGGGCTGGTCTGGATTGTGCTCGGGACGATGGCGGGGATGGTCAAGTCGGTCGCCCGTGAGCGGACGCGGCGTGAGATCGCCGCGTACATCGCGGAAGGGTCGATGACGCCCGAGCAGGGCGAGAAGCTGATGAAGGCGGGCAAGAGCTGCGGGTCGATGTAGGGGCCGCGGATCGGAGTGGTGTGGTTTCACCCGAGCTGGCTCGGGGCTCTGAGAAGGAAAGGACAGTTGGGGCATGCTGAGTCTTGCATCTCTTGACAACGAGATTATCCCGATCATCGCGATCGGCGGGGGTCTGCTCGTCGCGATCATCGCGATTCTCTCGGGTGCGATTTCGAACGTGGCCCGGACCCGCTCGCGTGAGATGACCAAGCGAGAGGTCGCCGCGTACGTCGCGGAGGGGTCGATATCGCCGGATGACGCGGAGAAGCTGATCACCGCCGGTCAGCCGCACTGGGAGCGTGGGAAGCGATAACGATCAGCAGTGAAGGAGCGCATGATGGATGTGGGCCTGAACGGTGAACAACTCGCTTGGATGGTGATCGGCGTCCTGGTCGGGGCGGTGATCATCGTCGCGATTCTGGTTGAGTACATGATGCTGCGGACGAGGACACGGGCGAAGACCGAGCAGGCACTGGCGCGGGAGGAATCGCGTCGGGAGATCGCGGCGTACGTCGCGGAGGGCTCGATGAGCCCGGAGGATGCGGAGAAACTCCTCGCGGCCGGTGTGCCGGCGCGGGAGCGGGGGTGCTGGAAGAAGACGTAAGCACCCGGATATTCACGAGCAGATGCGACGCCCGGCACCGCTGTTGCCGGGCGTTTTTCTATGGCTGCTTGGCGAGCGGGTGGTCGGCGGGGGTCGGGTCGCCGTGGGCGGCGACGATCGAGGTGATCTGGTGCCAGAGGCGTTTCGCGGCGGCGGTCGGGTGGTCGGGGTCGAGCGTGCGGGCGGCGGTGCGCACGGCGCGCGCGCACAGGGCACGTCGGGGCGGCAGCTCGCATCCGAGGGGCTCGATGAACGCGGAGGCGAGCATGAGCGCGACGGCATGCTCGGGCGAGCCGCGGACGCGGCGGAGGTCGGCGCAGTCGATTACGGCGAGGGTCGCGAGGCGGGTGGTGATCTCGGTGACGATGAGGTTGCTCGGCTTGGCGTCGCGGTTGCGGACGCCCTGCGAGGCGAGGCGGCAGGCGAGCGTGGCGACGGCCTCGGCGAGGCGGTGTTCTGCGGCCGGCGCGAGGTCGCGTGCTGCGAGGTGGTCGAGCACGGTGCCCCCGGGCAGGAAGGCGAGGATGAGGCACTCGGATGGGGCGTTCTTGTGCGCCCACCGGAGCAGGGCGAGGGGGGGCGCGGTGTCGATGCCATGAGCGTAGAGCCAGTGTGCGGCCCGCCAGTGCTTCCACGCGGGGGAGCGGCGGAGGAGGGCCTGGACGCGGCGCTTGGGGCTGGTGAGCGGTGTGGACTTGAGGATGCAGTCGTGCCCGAGGAGTGTGGCCCGCCAGACCGTGCCGCCGGGGTGGTCTTTGAGGCAGCGGGCGTGCTCGATGGTGCCGAGTGCGGCGGCCCAGTCTCCGGGGATGCTCTGGCGGAGCACGCGCGGGTTGTCGCTTGGGGGGGCGGGCACGGGCTGATGGTACACGGACGGGCGATTGGTCAGTGGATTTGACATGCGCGGCTGCGGGCCGGACGATCATGGTCTATGTCTCTCTCGGTCGTGATTGTGTGCAAGAACAACGAGGACACCATCGGGCGCACGCTCAAGAGCGTGGCCGGGCTGGCGACCGAGATCGTGGCGCTGGACTCGGGCTCGACCGACAGCACCATCGCGCTGCTGGAGCGCGAGGGGGCGCGGGTCGAGCGGGTCGAGTGGAAGGGGCACATCGCGACCAAGCAGATGGCGCTGGAGGCGGCGACGTGCGACTGGGTGCTCTCGCTGGACAGCGACGAGAGCGTCGAGCCGGACCTGGCGCGGTCGGTCCGCGAGTTTCTCGGCCGAGACGACCCGACGGTCGCGGCGGCGCGGGTGAACCGGAAGACATGGTTTGCGGGGCGGCCGCTGAATCACTGCTGGCAGCCGGAGTGGCGGCTCCGGCTGGTGCGGCGGGCGGATGTCGAGGCGGGGCTGGCCGGTTGGGGCGGCCTGAATCCGCACGACAAGCTGGAGGTCGCGTATCGGGGCTCGCGGCAGCCGACCGACGCGGCGCGGGCGGGCCGGGCGCCGATCCTGGCGGATCTGCCCGGGACGCTCCGGCACGATTCGTTCACGGACATGCGGCAGCACCTGGCCAACAACCTGCGCCACGCGGAGGTCTCGGCGCAGAGTCTTGCGGAGGCGGGGGTTGACGGGAGCTATTGGAAGCTGGTGACCAGCCCGGTGGGGGCGATGGTCAAGCAGATGGTGATGAAGAGCGCGTGGCGCGACGGCTGGCGAGGGTGGGCGGCTGCGGGAAGCACCGCGGCGACGACGCTGATGAAGCACATCCTGCTGATCGAGCGGACGCGGCTAGAGGGTGAGGGGTCCCCTCGCTCGCGCGAGGGGCTCCAGGGGGATGGAGATGGTGGCGACTGACGCGGTCGGATTGGTGGGCGGATAGACTGCTGCGGTGCGAGTGCTCGGCGTTGATCCCGGTTTGCGGCTGACGGGCTACGGCTGTCTGGACATCCCGGACACGCGGCCGGACGAGCCGAGCATCGTGGAGGCGGGAGTCTTCCGACTGCGCCAGCGTGCGAGCGATGCGGACAAGGAGGGCGGGGCGTCGTCTTCGGCGGCCTCGGTCTCGGCGCGGCTGGTCGAGCTTGATCGCGATTTCCGGGACGCGCTGGCGAGGCTCGGGCCGGAGCTGGTGGCGGTCGAGTCGCTCTTTGCCCACTACAAGCACCCGGCGACGGCGATCGTGATGGGGCACGCGCGGGGGGTGCTGCTCTTGGCGATCCGGCAGGCGGGGTGCCGGCTGGTTGAGCTCAAGCCGAATGAGGTGAAGAAGTCGATCACCGGGCACGGGCACGCGACCAAGGCGCAGATGCAGGGGGCGGTGCAGGGGGTGTTCGGCCTGGCCGAGCCTCCGAGCCCGCCGGACATCGCCGATGCGCTGGCGATCGCGTTGTGCGCGTCGAGGCGGGCGGCCATCGCGTAGGCGGAGCTGTGCGGTCCTACCAGTCCAGCGTGCCGCGCCAGGCAGTGGTCAGTTGTTCCACGCCGAGGTCGAAGCCGAGTTCTTCGCAGCGCAGGCGGCCGGTGCTGTCGAGCACGCCGATTTGCTCGACCGAGACGCCCTTGGCGGTCGCGGCGATGGTCTTGCGGAGCTTGGCGATCTCGAGGGCGGGGACCTCGAGGACGTAGCGGCCGGGGTTCTCGGCGAAGCACCACGCGGTGGGGTGGATGGTGCCGGGGTGGTCGGCGAGCATCGCCCCGAGGCCGGTGGTGCCGGTGCTGCTGCCGATGAGCATCTCGGCGACGGCGCAGGCCAGGCCGCCGTCGGAGCAGTCGTGGGCGCTGGCGACGAGGCCATCGGCGATGCACGCCGCGACGGCGCGGGCGGTGCGGGCGCCGGCGGTCGGGTCGAAGGCGGGCATGCGGTTGGTCAGGCCCTGGGCCTCGGCGGCCGTCGCGACGATGCGGAGCAGGTCCTGGACCTTCTCCGGACCGATCTCGCCGGCGAGCTTCTCGATCGCGGGGTTGCCCAGGCGGGTGGCCAGCAGCTTGGCCGTCTCGCTGGCGCGGGGGCCGAAGGCGGAGACGAGCTGGTCGAGCTTGCCCATGGCGGTGGGGGTGAGGGAGCGGATGAGGGCCTGCGCGTGCTTCTTGGGCCCGGCCGGCACGCCGGCGAGCACGCCCGCGGCTCGGCGTTCGACCTCGGCCATGAGCGAGTCGGGGTCGGTGGTGAGGCCCCCGGTGGGGGTGCCGAACATCTGGGCGTAGTGCGAGCCGCCCATCGCGCCTGTGGTCTCGCCGACGAGGACGAGGATGTTGCCGGCGCGCTTGGCGTCCATCGTGATGCACTTCTCGAGCGATGGGACGATGCCGATGCCGGTGATGAGCAGGGTGGGCGGGATCTCGATCGTGCGGCCGGGCTTGCCGTCTTCGCCGGGGATGGTGAACTGGTTGTTGAGCGAGTCCTTGCCGCTGACGAAGGGCGTGCGGTAGGCCTTGGCCCCGTCGTAGCAGCCCGCGGCGGCGCGGACGAGGGAGCCGAGGTTCTCCGGCTTGTTGCAGCTGGGCCAGCAGAAGTTGTCGAGGATGGCGACCTGTGAGGGGTCGGCGCCGACGCAGACGAGGTTGCGGATGCACTCGTCGATGCCGGCGATGGCGGCGAGGTAGGGATCGCCCGAAGCGGCGGGGTCGCCCATGCCGGTGGCCAGGCCGCAGCCGATGGCCAGGCCCCGGCCGGTGCCGGGCACGGGCTCGATGACGCTGGCGTCGCCGGGTCCCTTGCCGCCGGCGCCGACGAGGGGGCGGAGGACGGTGTTGCCCTGCACCTCGTGGTCGTACTGGCGGATGATCCAGTGCTTGCTGGCGATGTTGGGGTGGGCGAGGAGGGTGAGGAGGGCGTCGGAGTTGGTGGGGGTAGAGCCACCCGCGCGAGCGGGGGGAGTGGGGCTCGGTGTGGTTGGGGGTGTCCCCTCGTTTGCGCGAGGGGCTCTGTCCGGCCCGGCGCTGACGCTTGGGGCTCTTTGGGGAGCGGTCCACGTCGCCTCGCGGGTGGGTTGGGGGATGCCCTCATGCAGCAGGTGCATGGACATGCGGCCGACCTCGTGGTCGTGGTAGTTGAGGATGAGCTCGGCGTCGGGGGTGCCGAAGGTGCCGAGCACCGAGAGCTCGACGTGCTCCTCATCGCAGATCTGCTGGAGCTCGGCGAGGCGGTCGGGGGCGACGGCGAGGACCATGCGCTCCTGGGCCTCGCTGATCCAGATCTCGGTGTAGGTCAGGCCGTCGTACTTGAGCGGCGCGGCGTCGAGCTGGACGTTCGCCCCGATCTCTGCGCCCATCTCGCCCACGGCCGAGCTGAAGCCGCCGGCGCCGCAGTCGGTGATCGCGGAGAAGAGCGGGCCGCCCTCGACATCGCGCGCGCGCAGGATGGCGTCGAGCGTGCGCTTCTCTTCGATGGCGTTGCCGATCTGGACGGCGTGGCTGAACTCGTCGGCGTGGGTGTCGGTGAGTTCGGCGGAGCTGAAGGTCGCGCCGTGGATGCCGTCGCGTCCGGTGCGTCCGCCGAGGGCGACGATGAGGTCGCCGGGCCGGGCGTCGCCCTCGACGCGGTCGATGGGCATGACGCCGACGCAGCCGCAGAAGACGAGCGGGTTGCCGATGTAGCGGTCGTCGAAGTAGACCGCGCCGTTGAGCGTGGGGATGCCCATGCGGTTGCCGTAGTCGCGGACGCCGGCGACGACCTCGGTGAGGATGCGCTTAGGCGGGAGGCAGCCGTCGGGGATGTCGGCGGTGTCGGGGTGGGCGACGCAGAAGACGTCGGTGCTGGCGACGGGCTTGGCGGCCAGGCCCGTGCCGATAATGTCGCGGATGCACCCGCCGATGCCGGTGGCCGCACCGCCGTAGGGCTCGATGGCGGAGGGGTGGTTGTGGGTTTCGACCTTGACGCAGACGGCGGTGGTCTCGTCGAAGGCGATGATGCCGGCGTTGTCCTTGAAGACGCTGAGTGTCCAGTCGAGGCCGTCCTCGATGAGCTCGAACGTCGCGGCGGCGACGGTGCGCTTGAGCAGATTGTCGATGGTGACCGAGCCGTCGTCGTGGAAGGTGTGCCCCGGGCGTTCGAGGCCCTCGGGCGTGTCGAGGCCGGGAACGGGCAGTCCCGCGGCACCCTCTTCGCGGCGGTAGCGGATGGTGCTCTTGAGGGTCTTGTGGACGCAGTGCTCGCTCCAGGTCTGGGCGAGGGTTTCGAGTTCGATGTCGGTGGGTTCGCGGCCGAGGCTCTCGTAGTGGTCGCGGATGGTCCGCATCTCGTCGAGGCTGAGGAAGAGGTGGGCGTCGCGAGAGAGGGTGGTGAGTGCGGCGTCGTCGAGGCCGCGGATGGTGATGTGGGCCAGGCGGAACTCGGAGGCGTGCCCGACGGGGAGTGACTGCGGATGGAAGGGGGCGTCGTGGATCGCGTTGACGACGGGGTTGGCGAGCAGGCGGGTGGCGATCTCGGTGGCTTTGGCGGCGTCGGGGCCGGTGAGGTCGTAGCGCCAGCCGGTGGAGACGCGGACGGCGTCGGGCTCGACGCCGAGCAGTTCGGCGGCTGCGGTGCGGACGGACTGGGCGGTCGGGTCCATGACGCCGGGGAGCGGGTGGACCTCGATGCTGACCGCGCCGGGCTGGGCGGGCTCGACGCCCTCGGTCCACGCGTTGACGACGGCGTCGGCGAGCAGGCCGGTGCCGAGCCGGGCGGAGGCGTCGCTGCCGATGGGGGCCTCGATCAGATAGATGCGGATCGAGCGGGCGGTGTCTATCTGATAGCCCAGGGTCGCGGCTTCGGCGACGAGGCGGTCGCCCCGCGGGTCGGCGCGGCCGGGGGCGCGGGAGACCTCGAACCGGTGGAGGTGGGCGGCGTCGGCGGTGGGGGCGGCGGTCGGCATAGTCCGATCATACTGCCGCGGATCGGGAGATTCGGGCGAGAAGTCGCGATGTGGTTGGAACGCGACGCCTGACGTGCGGGGGGCACCCGGGTACAGTCCGCCCCATGGCCAAAGCCCGCTCCAAGCCCGCCGGATCTGTTGCGACGTCGGGCGGGGGTGCGCCCGCGGAGAAGCCGCCGAAGGTGGAGCTGTATACGGACGGGGCATGCTCGGGGAATCCCGGTCCGGGGGGCTGGGCGTACATCCTGCGTCACCCGGTCACGATGAAGGAGCGGGAGGACTCGGGCGGGGAGAAGGCCACGACCAATAACCGGATGGAGCTGACGGCGGTGATCCGGGGGCTCGAGGCGCTGACAAGGCCGAGCGAGGTCGATCTCTACAGCGACTCGCAGTATGTGCTCAAGGGGCTCGAGTCGTGGATGGCCGGCTGGAAGAAGCGGGGCTGGAAGACGGCGGACAAGAAGCCGGTGAAGAACCAGGACCTGTGGGAGCGGCTGGACGAGCTGCGGTCGGGGCACCAGATCAGGTTCCACTGGGTGCGGGGGCACAACGAGCACCCGGAGAACGAGCGGTGCGATCAGCTCGCGGTGCGGGCCCGGGACGCGGCGGCCGGCAGATAACCCCGGTGTGGCGCTGCGCGGGTGGCCTGAGAGTTTCGCCGGGACGTCCGACGCGAGTCTGTGCCGGTTGTGCCGGTCGTGGTGGGGGCGGCCGCCGGTAGCGGCTGGGCGGGCGTCGCGGGCGGGACGGGTTGTGCGGTATGCGCAGCTGCGGCAAGGGGGTGGGGCCGCGCCGGGTGCTTGCGGATGTGAACGTGCGGTTCCCTTGCGTCGATGAACCTGACGCCGAAGGTCCGGGCGATTGGCCCGTTCGATCTCGGCGACAGGGAGGAACGACCGTGGAACTTGACAAGATCCTGCAGCTGGCTCACGAAGCGGACGCCTCCGATATTCACATTGTTGCCGGCCATCAGCCGACGATGCGTGTGCACCAGATCGTGCAGCGGATGGACCTGCCGCAGGTCTCCGCCGAGGACGCGTCGCGGTACTTCAAGGAGATCGCGCCGGACGAGGCGCAGTCGATCTTCGAGCGGCAGAAGGACTCTGACTTCTCGTTTGCCAAGGAGCAGTTCGGCCGGTACCGCGTGAACGCGCACATGCAGCGTGGCGCCGTGGCGATGTCGCTGCGAACGATCAAGACCAAGGTCCCGCCGCTGGAGAAGCTGAGCCTCCCGGACATCATCGCGCGGCTGACCTATCTGCCGCGAGGGCTGGTGCTGGTGACGGGGGACACGGGCTCCGGCAAGTCGACGACGCTCGCGGCGATGATCCAGGCGATGAACGAGCGGTACGCCAAGCACATTATCACGCTCGAGGACCCGATCGAATACGCCCTGGAGAGCGAGAAGTGCCTGATCGAGCAGCGCGAGCTGGGTCAGGACATGCCGACGTTCTCGTCGGGTCTCAAGCACGCTCTGCGTCAGGACCCGGACATCATCCTCGTCGGCGAAATGCGAGACCTGGAAACGACCGCGCTGGCGATCTCCGCGGCCGAGACCGGCCACCTGGTGCTGTCCACGCTCCACACGGTCAACGCGTCGCAGACGGTGGAACGCATCATCGATATGTACCCGGCGGGCCAGCAGAACCAGATCCGCGCCATGCTCGCGGGCACGCTGCAGGCGGTGGTGTCGCAGACGCTGTTTACGCGGCAGGACTCCGGCGGGATGTGCCCGGCGGTGGAGGTGCTGCTGTGCACGCCGGCGGTGCGGAACCTGATCCGCGAGAGCCGCACGTTCGAGATCCCCAACGTCATCGAGACCAACCGCGCCATCGGGATGTGCAGCCTCGACACGGCGATCGGCGAGCTGTACTTCAACGGCATGATCAGCAAGGAAGACGCGATCGCCCAGGCGGTCTATCCCGACAAGCTCGCCCGCCAGCTCGCGGCCTGATGAAGAGGTAACCCATGCCGAACTACCGATACCAGGCCCGGAACAACGCCGGGCAGGTCAACAGCGGCACGGTGAGTGCCGACGGGGTCGCGGCCGCGGCGGCCTCGCTCCGCACGCAGGGGTTGCACGTCGTGTCGCTCTCGCCGGCGGGGGCCAGCGAGGCGGGGTCGGGGCTGGTCGAGGCGTTCAAGCGGCTCAACTCGAGCAAGCCGACCACCAAGCACGTCCTGGACTTCACGACCCAGTTGGCGGTCATGATCCGCGCGGGCATCAACCTGCGCGCCGCCCTCGAGGGCGTGGCCGAGCAGACCAACCACGCCCAGTTCAAGAAGGTCGTGATGAACCTGAAGGACGACGTGGAGAGCGGCAAGCAGTTCTCGGAGGCGATCGCCAAGTACCCGAAGCTCTTCGGGCAGCTCTACGTGTCGATGGTGCGGGCGTCGGAGATGTCGGGTTCGTTCTCGGAGATGCTCGACCGCATCGCCGGGTACATCGGCCAGCAGATCGAGACGCGGAAGATGGTGGTGGGGGCGTCGATCTACCCGGGCATCATCGCGACCATGGCGATCGGCGTGACGGTGTTCATGCTCTCGTTCGTGCTGCCGCGGTTCTACACGATCTTCGAGGGCAAGGAGGACGTGCTCCCCTGGTCCACCAAGTTCCTGATGGGTCTGAGCAAGTTCATGACCGCGGAGTGGCCGTTCATCGTGGGCGGCGTCGTGGCGGTGGCGGGGCTGCTGGTGGTGGTGGCCAAGACGGAGGTCGGTTCGTTCTGGATCGACAAGCTGAAGCTCTCGCTGCCGATGCTCAAGAACATGTTCAATGCCCTGTACATCAACCGGTCGCTGCAGACGATGGGCCAGCTCATCAACGCGGGCGTGCCGATGCTGGACACGCTGAGCATCACGGGGGAGATCTCGGGCAACCAGCTCTACAAGGGCATGTGGCTCCGGGTGCACTCGAGCGTGAAGCAGGGCCGCAAGATTACCGGTCCGTTGCTCAAGGACGCCCTGATGCCGCGGAGCGTGGTGCAGATGATCGCGGCGGGTGAGGAGTCCGGCAAGCTGGGCGAGGTGCTCGACGAGATCAGCGGCTACTACGCCAAGCAGCTCAAGGAGCAGATCAAGGCGGTGACCAGCATGATCGAGCCCGTCATGATCGTTGTAATGGGTTCAGTCGTTGGATTCATCGCGATGGCCGTCATTCTTCCGATCTTCAAGATGAGCCAGCTCGTCGGGTAATGGATAGTCAAGCGGGGATCGGGCCGCGCTCTCGCCCAGCGATCGCGGCGCCGATCACGGAGGGAGCAGGATGACCGGCAGGCCGACAACCATCTCGCGCAGGACCCGGGCCCGGCCGACGGGCGCAGGCTTCACCCTGCTCGAGACCGCGTTGACGCTCGTGATCATCGGCGTCGGCGTGCTCGCGATGGTCGAGGCCCAGGCGGCGTTCATCCAGAGCAACCTGTGGTCGTCGCACGCGGCCAGCGGCAACTTCCTGGCCCAGGAGGTCCGCGAGTTCGCACGCAACATGTCCCGCCACGACCCGGTCCGGGGCCTCGACGAGGACAACGCCTACGCCTTCGGCCCCGAGCCCGGCGAGCTGACGACCGACGATCTCGACGACCTGGACGACCTCGACGGCATGCGGTTCGGCTTCGGCGGGAACATGGACGGGCCGATCAACGCGCTGGGCGCGGTCATCCCCGAGATCAACATCGACGGCACGATCAACCTCGACGCCGACGGCAACCCCGAGCCGATGAACGGCTGGGCCCAGACTATCACCGTCGAGAAGGTGGAACCCTTCGACAGCTCGTGGATTCGCGACGACGCGTACGGGCGGGACGCGGAGGAAGACGGTCTGCCGCCCCTGGACCGCGAGTCGTTCCCGCTCCGGGTGACGGTCGTGGTGACGTACACGTCGGCGAGCGGGGAGGAGCTCGAGATGGCTCGGGTGAGTTGGATCGCGCCGTAGGGACGCGGCGTGAGGCGGTGCGTGTCCGGGGTGCGGGCACGGGTGAGGAGGAGGAATCTACGTGGCAGTTCGCAGGACATCACGCGTGACACCGACCGCTCGGCCGCTCCGTGGACGGGGCCGCCGACGTCGACTCCGCCGCTTTGATCGACGGGGCGTGGTGTCCGTGCTGGCCATGATGTTCCTGGTGCTGTTCGGGTCGCTGGTGGCGGCGATGGCGATCACCAGCCGCGGCAACATCCGCACGGCCAGCACGCACCTGCAGGTCACCGCGGCGCTCAGCGCGGCGGAGACGGGGCTGATCGTGGCGCAGAACCGGCTCTCCCAGGCGACCGGCCGGTTCATGGTCGAGCAGAGCGAGATGGTGCCCGACTTCGTCGAGGACCTCTGGCTCGGGAACCTCGGCGGCTGGGGCGACCACACGGTGCTGCCCAACGGCCTGGGCTACGACGACGACCCGGCCGGCGTCGCCGAGGCGTTGCTGTTCCTGCACGCGCTGGACGCCAACATCATCGTGCAGAGCGAGTCGGACATCGACGCGCCGCTGATGACCGAGGCGTGGCCCGAGGCCAGCCTCGACGTCTACCGCGACGACGACTGGATCATGACGCCGATCGTCGCGGTGGACACGCCGAGCGACAACGGCCCTCCCCCGGCCGGCTACCAGATCGTCTACGCCCCGCTGGCCAACGGCACGGACATCCGCGTGATCGTGATCGGCTACGACTTCCAGGAGAACCGCCCGCCGATGACGCGGATGATCATGCAGGACTTCCGCATCGCCAAGCGGATCGACCAGGCGGTGGTCAGCCCGAGCCGCATCCTGATCGGCAAGAACGTGCAGGTGGTCGGTGACCTCGGCGCGCGGTTCGACCAGGTGGAGTTCGAGCACGGCGACCCGCTCGTGACCCGCTCTGATTTCTTCCGGATCGACCCGACGCTCGATTCCAAGCTCGAGGCGTTCTACGCGGTCGCCGGCGAGCCGGCGATCGACGTGGACGGTGACAACCGGCTCCGCCCCGAGCACCCGATCGAGGGCGCGGCGATCCCCGAGGGCTACGACATGGACGAGGGCGACCCCGACCCGGAGTCGGCCTTCGCGGACGCCACCGGCGACGGCTACGTCGACGAGTACGACCTGTTCATCAACCACTTCGACAGCAACGGCGACGGCCGGGTGGATATCGAGACCGAGTTCGTGGACGACTCGGGCGACCCGGTCGACGCCGACCTGGCGCACCTGATCGACTCGGGCACGCCCGACCGCAACCGCAACGGCGTGTGGGGCTTTGTCGACGTGGACGGCGACGGCCGCTACGACCCCGACGACGGCGACGAGTTCCTCGACTGGTACTGGGTCAACCCCGGCTCCGACGACGCCTACAAGCACTACCCCGACCACGAGCTGGGCTACCTCGACGGCTACCTCGACAAGATGGACCGGTACGTCAAGCTCAACGGCAAGCTGGTGTTCAAGACCAGCGAGTCGGCGTGGTCGAGCGCCAACCCCGACTACAACGACCAGCTCGCCGGGGCCATCAAGCCGAAGACCGGCGACGTGCCGCGGGTGTTCGACGCGTCCGAGCAGGACCTGCCGCTGATCACCGCCGACAGCTTCTCCGACTCGGAGTCCGCGCTGCAGGCGGCGGCCGACGGGGAGGTGTTCTGGCAGCAGGTGGCCGACAACCTCGGCGTGAACGTCGCCGACCTCGACGGCTACGTCGAGTCGCGCGAGTCCGGCGACGGCTACACCGACGGCGGGGGCAACCACGTCTACTACCCCCGCTACCTCCGGGTCGATCCCGACGACGACCTCGACGGCCTGCCGGACAACTGGGAGACCGCGCACTTCGAGGCGATGCCCTTCAGCGCTCCCGCGGCCGTGGACTGGTACTACCGGCCGGTGTTCGAGCACATGGTCTTCCGCGACGTGCAGATCCCCCAGGGGCTCAACGGGCTGTTCGTGGACTGCACGTTCGTCGGCGCGACCTACGTCCGGGCACACGCCGACAACTTCAACGCGCTCGACGCCGACAAGCCCAGCATCCCGTGGAACGAGTACGGCAAGATGGAGCTCGACACCGCGACGGGCCGGCCCGTGCCCAAGCGCACACGCTGGGTCTTCGGCGACGACCCCTCCGAGTACGACCCCGGCACCGGCGACAGCGACGCCCCGCCCCTGGGCGACGGCGTGCTCCCCCCCGAGGCGCAGCCGCCCTCGCAGCTCATGCTCATGGCCGAGAACCCGATGGACAAGGGCGACATCCCCGCCAGCCAGATCGGCGGCTACAACGTCGATGCCTACAACGCGCTGCCCGATCCGCTCATCATCGAGACCATCCGCGACATCGGGAGCGGCCCGGAGGTCGTCCCCACGCGGGTGACCGACACGCGGCCCTACTCCAACAACCTCCGCTTCCACGACAGCCTGTTCGTGGGGTCGATCGTCAGCGATGTGCCGTACGAGTACACGCACATCCGCAACAAGATGCAGTTTACCGGCAAGACCCGGTTCCTCGAGGAGCACCCCACGGACGAGTCCCTCAACCCCGAGGAGGGAGACCTCGAAGAGCTCGTCAAGAGCTCGATGATGCTCCCGAACTTCTCGGTCGATGTCGGCACGTTCAACAGCCCGCCGGAGCAGGAGGTCAAGCTCCAGGGCACGATCGTCGCCGGTGTGCTCGACGTCCGCGGCAACACGGACATCCACGGCTCGCTCCTGCTGACCTTCGCGCCGGAGTTCGGCTCGGGCCCGCTCAAGGACATCAACGGCAACCCGATCGGCAACCCGGCCGACTTCAACGCCAGCCTCGGCTACTTCGGCCCGGAAGACGGCGACGAGGAGGCCTACGACCCGTTCGATCTGCCCATCGTCGACGGCCAGCGCATCGTCGGCTGGGACACCGACGGCGACGGCCTCGCCGACGTCGGCCCGTTCGAGGACGCCCCGGACGGGGGAGTCGTGGTGCCGTTCAACGGGTTCGGCCGGATCCGCCTGCGGTTCAACCCCGACAACGATCTGCCCAACGGCATCATGCTGCCGGTCAAGGCGCTCCCGCTCGTGGACACCTACAAGGAGGGTCAACTGTGAACGACCACGCTCGACTCTCACCGGCGGACGGCCGCGCCCCGGGCTCCCGCCGCGGCTTCAGCGTGGCCGAGTTGCTGATCGCGCTGATGATCAGCTCGATGCTGCTCACCGCGACGCTCGGCGCGCTCGACGGCAGCTTCAAGGCGTACAAGGCGACGACCGAGAGCGCCTCCTCGCACGTCATCGCGCGGATGGTCATGCACCGCATGACGACCATGATCCGCACGGGCGAGGACTTCGGCCCCTACCCGATCAACCCGATCCTCGACCCGGTGCTGGTCCCCGACCCGCCGGAGATCGAGTTCGTGGTCAACAAGGACGAGGCGGCCGGCTACGAGCGGGTCATCCGCATCGAGCGACGCGACACCGCCGAGGAGGACGTCTACGCGCTCTGGTATGTCCAGACCGACATGGTCGACGGCGTGCAGCAGGGCGAGGCCCAGTCCTACCCGCTGCTGACCAACGTGCAGAACGTCACGTTCACGCTCTACTACGACGTCGGGCCGCGGCTGCAGCACGCGACGATCGACCTGACGATCCGCCCCGACGACCTCAACGACGCCGCGATCGCCGCCAACCTCGAGTCGGCGAGCATGCGCCTGGTCACGACCGTGTCGCCCCGCCGCATGGACTGACGCCCACGCGCCGAGCTTGCAGGAACCCCACCAGCCCCGAGCGCACGCTCGGGTCCTTTAATGCTCCGCCGCGGCCGGGGTCTCCGGGGTGGCGTCGTCGGCGTGCGATCCGCCGCCCATGCCCTTGATCAGGAGCACGCCGACCACCAGCAGCACCATGAACAGCAGCGTGAGCAGGTTGAAGTACTTCTCGACGAAGAGCTTGGCGGGCGGGCCGAACTTCCAGATGATCGCCGCGACGAGGTAGAACCGCGCCGCCCGGCCGATCAACGAACCGATGATCAGGATCGGGAGCGAGACGCCGAACACGCCCGCGGTGATCGTGAACACCTTGTAGGGGATCGGCGTGAACGCGGCGGTCAGGATCGCCAGCATCGCGTGGGCGGAGTACTTCTCCTGCACCACCGCAAAGTGCTCCGGCGTGAAGCCCGGGATGTGGTCGAAAAAGAACCCGCCGATCGCGCCCCACGCCCACATGCCGATCAGGTAGCCGACCACCCCGCCCAGCACCGAGCCCAGCGTGCTCACCCCGGCAAACCACCACGCCTTGTCGCGGCGCTCGAGCGTCAGGGCGATCTGCAGCACGTCCGGCGGGATCGGGAAGAAACTCGACTCGGCGAAGCTCAGCGCAAACAGCGAGGTCGTCGCGTGCTTGTGGTGGGCCAGCGAGAGCACCCAGTCGTACATGCGCCGGTGCAGCTGCCACCACGGCGCGCGCGCGACAGCGCTCCCGACCGGAGCGCCGGGGATCACGTGCTCGGTCGGGGGCACGTCCTCGACAGGCCGCTCGGCCCGGTCGGGGTCCGCCGGCGTGGTATTCGTCTCGTGGGGTGTCGTCATGGTGGTCCGGACTGTATCGGTCAGTCGGGCGCCGGGGCTGAGGGAACGCTCGGCTTCTGTGCCGCCCAGCCGCCGATCTTCGCCGCCGCCGACCGCCTGAGCCACACCAGCAGGAGCACGCCGATGACACCCATGAGCACGCTGAGCCACTGGCCGCGGCTCAGCCCGAGCACACGCGGCATCACGACATTGGCGTCCGGAAGCCGGATCAGCTCGGTCAGCACCCGCATGAGCCCGTAGGCGATCAGGAACCACGCCCCGACCACGCCCGGTGCGCGGGGCCTGGCCCAGACGATCCAGAGGACGGCGGCGAGAACAAGGCCCTCTGCCGCGGCCTGGAGGAGCTGCGACGGGTACCTCGCCGAGAGCAGCGGCGTCAGCTCGCGCGCGAGCCGCTGCCCTTCCGCTCCGCCGGCCTGGATGCTCTCGATGATCCGCTCGTACACGTGGTCCCAGGGCTCGTCGGGCGCCCGTGCCTCGCTGAAGATCAGCAGGTCGAGTGCGCGCGACTGCGCCTCGGTCCGCTGGCAGTCGTGCTGGCTGAGCACCTCCTGCGGGAACCGCACGCTCCACCACGGGGCGGGCTCGCCGGGGCGCGCGACGATGCGACCGAGCAGTTCGCCGTTGACAAAGTTGGCCAGACGGCCAAACAGCAGGCCGGCGGGCGCGATGAACGCGAACGCGTCGGCCACCTGCAGCATGGAGGACCGCCCCTCGCGGGTGCCGTCCGGGCGCTTCCAGCCGCGGCTGAGCCACCACGCTGCGAGGACAACGCCGATCATCCCGCCGTGGCTGGCCATGCCGCCCCGGTTGATCGCCAGCACGCCCCACCACGGCACGCTCGGTGAGAAGCTCCAGAGCAGCGACGGCTCGTAGAAGAGCACGTAGCCCAGGCGTCCGCCGACGACCACGCCGACGACGACGGTGAGGATCGCGTCGCCGCACCGGTGGGGGGGGATCGCGATGAGCCCGCGCTTCGACAGCCAGCGCAGCTGCAGATATCCCGCGAGGAAGCCGAGCGCGTAGGCGAGGCCGTACCAGCGCAGTCCGAACGACTGGCTGAAGCGCACGACAAACGGGCTGAGATCGTGCAACCAGGCGTCGGCGAGGGTGAGGGTCATGCGGTCAGGAGTGTATGGTCAACTTCTGGGTTGCAGGCGGACGCCGTGGGCCGCGAGGTGGCCGACGACCTGGGCGGCGGTGTCGCCGGTGTGGTCGATCCGCTCGGCTGCCCATCCCGCGGCACGGGCGGCGTCGACGTTCTCGGGCATGTCGTCAAAGAAGAGGATCGCCGAGCTCGCAAAGCCGGTCTCCTGCTCGAACGCCCGGTAGATCTCCGCGCCGGGCTTGGTCAGGCCCAGCATGTGGCTGGCGTGCGGATGGTCGATGCCGCTCACGGCCGAGCCCGCGTCGCCGGTCATCGAGGGGGTCATCCAGTGCACGGCGTTGGTGTTGCTGAGCAGACCCGTGGAGACCGTCGGCACCTCGCGCAGCGCGCGCACAAGCGCGCGAACGCCGGGGTACTCCTCGGCGATCCACGCCACGTGGATCGCGTGCAGCTCTTCGGGGGTGTACAGGCCGTCGGTGCTGGTGGCGAGAGCTTCGAAGTAGGCCTCGGGCGACATCCGCCCGCGTTCAAACTCCGCGTGAACGGCCCGCCGCTCCTGGCTGTCGGCCTCGGTCTCAGAGCCCCAGCGGAACGGGATACCGGCCCGTTCGCAGCGTTCCTGCCACGAGCGGCAGATGCGCACCAGCACGCCTCCAGCGTCGAAACAGATCATCCGGACGGTCGTCTCGGCCATCTCAGTCGCTCTCCGGCTCTTCGGCGCTGGGGTCGCCCATGATCGCCGCCATCACACTGGTCGCGAACGCCCCACGCGGCAGGTCGAACGCGCAGCGCACGTACATCCCGTGCTCGTCGGCCCCGCCCTCGACCTCAGGAGACGAGACCGGCACCCGGAGCGGCTTGCGCGCGCCCTCGATCTCGCCGCCGATCTCGGCGAAGTGTTCGATCGCGGCCTCGTCGACGCCGCTGGCGTGCAGCGCGTCGAGCTCGAGCCGGCCCACCGCGCCCTCGGCCTGCCGCATCCGCGTGCCCCACATCGGGCCGGAGGGGCTGATCTCCTGTCGCTTCAGCCTCGCCGGCGTCTCGGGGTCTTCGAGTTCGGCGGGCCCGACGGCGAAGGTGCGCTGGCTGGAGTGCATGAACGCGACGTCACCCTCGGTGAGTGTGCCGAGCGTGCCCGCGGCCTCACGGGCCGAGAGCACCGCGTTGAAGATCGCCGACTGGAAACTGGTCACGAAGAACGAGACCGCGGCGCGGTCGATGCTGCGGATCGCCTCCTCCGGCGTCGCGCCGTCGGCCAGCGCCCGAAGCGCCACCCGCTCGACACTCAGCGAGCCGGGCATCTCGGCGAAGGCGTCGGCGTAGCGTCCCGCGGCGAAGCTCGCGCGGGAATCGGGCTGGGCTCCGGGGTTGGTCTCGCTCGGCCCGAGCAGGTGGCGCAGGGCTTCTTCCCACTGCGCGAGGACGATCGCGCGCCCGACGAGGTGGTTGTTGCCGAGCATGCCGAACCGCTGGGGCCCGATCCGGTTGGGCATGCCCTCGCGGGCCATACGCTCGAGCGTCTGCTGGGCGGGCAGCGCCGCCTGGAACCCGACATCGCGGATCTTGATGCTGAAGCGGTTGCCGCTGAGGTGCCCCCGCCGGAGCTTGTTCTCGTGCTTGTCCACCCACAGGATGGCCAACCGATCGTCCCGCAGCATGGGGATCTCGTCGACGTCGCGGCCGGGCAGTCGCACCGAGACGACCTGCCGCGTGATCGCGCGTTTGTCCTTGAGCCCCGCGTAGCCGATGTCCCGTTTGGGCACGCCGAAGTGCCGGGCCAGCACGCCGACCATGTCCAGCGTGGACATCGCCTGCTTCTGCACGAACAGGTAGACATGCTCGCCGGTGCCGCTGGGCTGGTAGAGCGGGATCTCCTCGACGAGGAAGTCCTCGGGTCGCGCCCGGAGCGTGCCGCCGATGCCGGGTTGTGCGGAGGTGTCCGGCGCGGCCCACCCGGCCTCGAACGTCGGGAGGGCGGTCATCCCGGCTCCTGCGCCGCGGCGATCACGGCATCGTCGACGTAGATGGGCACCTCGCCGGCGATGCCGAGCGCGATCGCGTCGCTGGGCCGGGCGTCGATCTGCACCGCCTCGCCCTCGGCGTTGCGGACGTCGAGCGTCGCGTAGTAGGTGTGGTCGCGGAGTTCGGTGATCGAGATCGAATCGAGCGACGCCCCGAGGGCCTCGATGACATTGGCGAGCAGATCGTGCGTCTGCGGCCGCTGGATCGTCACGCCCTTGAGACGACGCTCGATCGCCTGGGCCTCGGGCAGCCCGATCACGATCGGGAACGACCGCGGGTCCTCGAGGACGTCGGTGCCCTCGGAGACTTCGCGCAGCTCGATGACCTGAAAGTCGTTGAGTTCACGGATCAGAATGCGCGACAGTTCCATCCGCACCAGCATCGCCGACTCCTTACTGACCGACAGGGACGCCAGATGAGGGCGTCCGACACGACATCCTACCCGCCCCGATCGGCCCCCCGGCCGTGCGACGCCGGAGGGGCACGCTCGCCGGTGCGTGCGGTCTCGTGCGGCCGCGGCCCCGGGCGGGTGTCCGGCATGTGTTCTCCGAGTTCTTCAACCAACTCGCGCGGAACGCCGATCTGCGAGACCGTGACGTCCCCGGTCCACCGCTGGGCCTCCAGCCGCAGCATGCCGGGCTTGAGCGCGACGAATGTCACGGTCGTGTCCGCGATGATGGCCGGGCCGCCGCCGGCCGGCTCGCCGGTGTCGCAGTCGAGCCCGCTGGGGATGTCCACCGCCAAGACCCCGACCCGCGGGGCCCGGAGCCGATTGACATGCAGGATCGCGTCCCTGATTACACCGGTCGGTGCGTCGCGGAGGCCCGTGCCGAGCAGCGCGTCGACGATCAGCACCGGGCCCGAGGCGGATCGCTCGAGCAGCTCAGCACCCGCCGAGCGGTCGAGGCGGCCGGTCTCGATGCGCATTTTCTGCACGATCGCGAGGTTGATCGCGGCGTCACCGCCGCGGGCGGCGATCCGGTCAGGGTCCGCCGCCAGAAGCACGAGGGGCTCGGCCCCGGCGTTGTGCAGGTGCCGGGCCAGCGCCAGGCCGTCGCCTCCGTTGTTGCCCGGGCCGGCGAGAATCACCGCCCGATCGATCCCCAGTCCGTCCAGCATCGCCAGCGAGCGTTCGCGGAGGCCGATCGCGGCGTTCTCCATCAGCACGATCGACGGGATGCCGTAGCGATCGACCGCCAGCTGGTCGACCCGCCGCACCGCGTCCCGCGAGAGCACCAGACAACTCGGCGGCTCGGACGGCGGCTGGCGTCTGCTCTCGGGATGGTGCCCGCCGGGCCCGTGGTCTCCGGGGTGGCGGGGGTGCTTGGGCGACATCGTCAGAGTCTACCCGCTACCCTCATGCCCTCCCGGTGCGGCACATGGATGCGATTCTCCTCATAGTGACACTCGTCGGTCTGGCCGCGGCTGCGGCACTGGCGGTCTACTGGTCGGTCGCGCTCTATCAGGTCATCCGCACGATCGTCCTTCTCCCGACGGCTCGCGACGGCCTCTCGCTCCCCGTCCCCGGGGCCTCGGTCTGCGTGGTGGTGCCCGCCCACAACGAGGCGAAGGTGATCGGCAACCTCGTCCACTCGCTCCGTCAGCAGGACTACAAGCACGTGCGGTTCGTGCTGGCGCTCGATCGGTGCACGGACGAGACCGCGTCGATCGCCCGCGGCGCGGCCGGGCCCGACGAGCGGTTCGAGATCTTCGAGATCGAATCGTGCCCGGACGACTGGGCGGGCAAGGTCAACGCGATGTGGACCGCGATGCACCGGTCCGAGCACGCCCGGGGGGCGGAGTTCCTGCTTTTCGTTGATGCCGACACCACGCTGCACCCCGGGTGCGTGCGGGCGACGGTCGCGCTGGCCCAGGAGCGCAAGCTCGATCTGCTCAGCCTCATGAGCACGCTCACCACCGACACGTGGTTCGAGCGCGTCGTGCAGCCGGTCGCGGCGCTGGAACTCATGCGCCAGTACCCGCCGCTTCGGGCCAGCCGCGCCGAGCGCCGCCGGGCGTTCGCCAACGGCCAGTTCATCCTGTTCCGCGCCAAGCCCTACTGGGCGTTCGGCGGGCACGAACGCGTGAAAGACCACCTGCTCGAAGACCTCGGCATCTCGCGGGTCGCGTCGGAGGAGAAGCTCTCCGCCGGGCTGCTCAACGCCGACGGCGTGCTGATCTGCCGGATGTACCACACGTGGGCCGAGTTCCGCAAGGGCTGGAAGCGGATCTACACCGAGTGCGCCAACCGCAAGCCCCGCCGGCTCAGCCGCGCCACGGTGCGTGTGCGCATCCTCGACGCTTTGCTTCCGGTGCTGGCGTGCCTCGGGGCGATCGTCGCGCTGGCCACATCGTTCGAGCCCGGCTGGGTGCGGGTGACCGGGGCGGTGGTCTGCCTGGCCGGGCTGGTGATCTGGAGCGTCGCCCTCGCGGCGATCTACCGCCTGAGCCGCGCGCCGCTCTGGTCGGTGCTGCTCTATCCGCTGGCCAGCTGGCGGGTCTCGGGGATCCTGCGCGAGGCGGCGCAGGACCTGATCCACGACCGCCCGACCGAGTGGGGCGGGCGGGCCTACAGCCGCGTGTCCCGCTAGAAGTCGCCGGGGCCCCGCTCCGGTCGCGTCGCGTATCCTCTGGCCATGCGCCGCGTGCGAACCAACAGCCCAGAGGTCCGGCTGGAGATGGCCCCGCTCATCGACGTGGTGTTTTTGCTGCTGACGTTCTTCGTGTTCGCGATGGTGCTGATGGTGCGGGCCGAGGTGCTGGACGTCACGCTGCCCACGCTCGGGGCCGGGAAACCGGCCGAATCGGCCGCGGCGGTCACAATCACGCTCGACGCCGAGGGCCGGGTCTATCTCGACGCCGAACCCGTCGAGAAGGGCGCATTGATCGGGGCGCTCCGCGCGGCCCTGGCGGGCCAGCCCGACGCGAAAATCAACATCGCGGCCGACACCGCCTGCCCGGCGGGCGACCTGCTCGGGGTGATCGATCAACTCAGCGAGGCGGGGCTCGGGGCGTTCCAGCTCTTCGGGACGCCGGGTGAGAGCGTCGAACCACCGCCGGGCTAGCACGGGGCTTTCGCCGCCGGTGCGGCGGTGCTACTCCTGCTCGCGTGCCTTCTTGCGTGCGGCCGTGTCGCGGTCGAACTTGTAGAACTCCAGCTCGTTGGCGAGGTGATCGCGCATCGCGGGGGTCTGCGCGACATCCACCGCACGCTGCATCACCGCCACCGCCTCGTCAAACTCCTCCCGCGCGAGGCGCACCATCGCCAGCGCGGCGAGGGTCTGCGAGTCCTGCCCCATGCGCAGCGCCACCGCGCGCTCGGCCAGCTCGAGCGCAAGGTCGAGGTCGGCCCCCTCCACGCCGATCGAGTCGGCGATGCCGTAGGCGAGGCGCGTGAGCATCTGCGCGTCCTCGCGGTAGTGGCCGAGCATGAGCGATCTGGCGTAGGCATGGCCCCGCTCCGGCTGGTTGACGCCGACCATGAGGGACTCAAACTTCCACCACGCCCAGCTGGACATCAGCTGCGGATCGGTCTCGACAATCTCGTCGGCGAGGTCGAAC
Organism: Phycisphaerales bacterium JB054; assembly: GCA_043100935.1. Taxonomy (GTDB): domain Bacteria; phylum Planctomycetota; class Phycisphaerae; order Phycisphaerales; family UBA1924; genus PNC22. The sequence continues at coordinate 168,161 of JBICHP010000003.1, read as the reverse complement.
GCGATCTCGGTCTCGCCGGCGTTCCACGCGGCGTGCAGCTCGCGCTGGGCGTTCTCGAGACGGGCCCGCCGCTCGTCGGCCAGCTTGCGCGCTGCGACGGCCGCGGCCGGGTCGAATTCGTCGCGGATGATCGCCTCGATCGTGCCCTCGAACGCCGGGTCGGCCGGGTGGCCGATCCACGCGATGCGGCTCTGCTTGTCGATGACAAAGGCGCACGGGATGCCGTTCTGCCCCGCGGCCTCCATGTACAGCTTGCTGGTCCGGTCGAGGTCGTCGAACGCGACGCGGTAGCCCATCTCGCCGTCGCGGGCGGCGACGAATTCGGTGACGGCCTCAAGGGTGTTGCCCGGGTCGGCGCTCGTGACGCTGACGATGTCGAGGTGGTCCTTGTGCCGCTGCTGGACCTCGCTGAGGTGGGGGATGCCCGCGATGCACGGCCCGCACCACGTCGCCCAGAACTCGATCGCGTAGACGCGCCCCTCGACGAACGACTCGATAGGCTCGCCCTTGATCCACTGCCCGATGGCCAGAGCCGGCGCGGGGTCGCCCACACCGAGCGTGTGGGGCTCGACATCGACGAAGCCGCCGGGCTGATTACCGGATCGGCCGCCGGGTTGGGCCAGGCCCGTGGCAGCACCCGCGGCGAGCACCGCGAGCGACAGCACCAGCCCCGCGGCCGAGTGTCGCCCTGCCGGGTTGAGGTTTCTGCGCGCGCAACCGTCGATTGTGCGTGAATTGAGCATGCTGAGCCTCCCGGGGCACGGCGGCTGTTGGAGACCCCGATGGGCCCCGGCGGCGTACCCTCCATGTGCAAGATACCGGGTCTCGACGCAGAGACCAACACCCCCGCTGAGGCAGGAACGCGTATGGCGGCCGCCGCACCCTTCATCTCCGATGACGTCGCGGACGACGAGTCCCGCCGCCGGCTGGCGGTGGGGGCTGTCTGCAGCGTCGTGCTGCACGCCGCGGCTGCGGGGGTGTTGTTCTTCCAGCCGGGCGGCTTCGGCGGGTCGCTGCCCTCGCCGCTGGAGGTGGCCCTGCCCGCGGCAGAACTGCCGCCGGAGATCCAGCCGGGCATCGAGCAATCGCGACAGGTGACGATCAACTGGCTCGGCTTCGAGGACCCGACGCCGCATAGCGCAACCGTCGCCGAGATCGACCAGGCGGCGCTCTCGCCCATCGCATCGGGCGTGCCCGAGGCGGCGGAGGTGCCCGAGCTGACAGATCCGACCGAGCCGGCTCTCGAAGTGGCCGAGGCCCTGCCGGAGCCGATCGAGCCGGCGGAGGAAGCTGACGAAAGCGAGCCGGTAGAGGTGGCGGAGGCGAGCGACGAGGCCGAGCCGATCGAGGCGGCGGTGATTGTCGAAGCGGCGGCCGAGCCCGAGACGGAGGTCGCTGCGGAGGCGCCGGAAGAGACTCTCGCAGAGCTCGAAGCCGGCGACGCCGGCGACGCGGCCGAGACGGAGGCGTCCCCGGTTCTGGCGGTGCGAAGCGAGTCGACAGAGCAGGCCGCGTCGCGGCTGTTCCGCTCGCTGAGCCGCGCCGCCGCGCGGGCCCGGCGGGCGGTGGTGGACGCACAGATCGCACAGGCTGCCCAGATTGCCCAGGAGCTGCAGGACCTCCAGCAGGCCATGGCGGCTCAATCAGCACAGTCCGCGGCCGACGCGGCCAGTCCCGCTGCGCCCCCGCCGCCGGGCGACCCGCGCGACGCGATCGCGTCGGAGAAAGAGTCGGACGCCACCTCCCGCACGAAGATCGCCGAGTGGGAGCCGGGCAAGCCCCCTGCGGTGGAGGGGCTGGACATCACGACCGTCAGGCCCCGCTGGACGGTGACCACCCGCATGATGTCGGTGCCGCGTAACCCCGTGGTGCGAATAGAGTTTCGCAAGAACGGCACGGTGGCACGGGCGGCGTTCCTGGACAGGCAGGACACGGGCTACTCCGATGTGGACGGCCCGCTGCTCGACGCGATCTACGCCTGGACCGCCAAGGGCCGCGCCCTCGACGCGCTCGCAGCCGACGATCCGAAGGCGGTGGCGCCGATCACCATGCGGATCATCCTCATTCCCGGATCGGGGACAATACGGAACCCCGGGAGTAGCCGATGAGAAAGAGCATGACCGCCCGCACGATTGCCCTCGGATTCCTGCTCGGCGCGGGGCTGGTCGCGCCCGCGCACGGGCAGGGCGACGAGGACCGCTTCCGCGAGGTCTCTCCCGGCGGCGTGGATCTGAGCCCGCTCATGACCGACAACGCCTTCCGGCCCGTCGATCTGCGGGTGCCCATGGGCTTTGAGCGCCTCTACGAGATCGTCGATTCGGGCGGGCTGTTTGCGCGGCGCAACGGCGCGGTGACGGCGGTCTTCGACCGCAGCATCTACGGCTGGAACTCGATGCCGCTGGTGCCGCCGGGCACGGTCTACTACGTGGGCCCGCTGCCGGTTGATCTGGCAAGGCCCGGGGTCTTCGGCTCGTCGTTGCCCTTCGCGAGCGAAACGCCGGCACCGTCGATGCACCGCGTGCCGTCGGAGTTGGCCGTGAGGCCGGTGCAGACCCAGAGCGAGGACCTGTCGGCGGGCGGGCGGGTTGACCTGCGGGTGGGCCGCGACGAGCTGGCCAAGGGCCTGCCCCCGGCCGAGCCCGCGACGTCGATGTGGACCGACGAAGACCACCGGTGCCGGCGTGTGAGTGAACTGCTCCGCGGCGCGGCGTGGCGTTGGCGCGAGAGCGAGGCGGCCGCGGGGCGGTGACAGGCTGCGCGCGCGGCGGCCGTGCCCTCTCTTACTGCTTGGTCGGCCCGTCCGAGTCGCCGCCGGCGATGGCGCTCCGCATGCTGGTGTCGGACTGGATGTTCTGCAGGCGGTAGTAGTCCATGACGCCGAGGTGGCCGTTGCGGAACGATTCGGCGATCGCCTTGGGGACATCGGCCTGGGCGAGCACGACGAGGGCCTGGTTCTTCTGCACCTCGCTCTTGTACTCCTGCTCCTGGGCGACGGCCATCGCGCGGCGCTGCTCGGCCTCGGCCTGGAAGCGGCGCTTGTCGGCCTCGGCCTGATCGGCCTGGAGCTTGGCGCCGATGTTCTCACCGACATCCACGTCGGCAATATCGATCGAGAGGATCTCGAAGGCGGTGCCCGCGTCGAGGCCTCGGGCCATCACCGCCTTAGAGATGCGGTCGGGGTTCTCGAGCACGTGCTTGTGGGTGTCGGCCGAGCCGATCGCCGAGACGATGCCCTCGCCGACACGGGCGACGACGGTCTCCTCGGTCGCACCACCGACCAGGCGGGCCAGGTTGGTGCGGACGGTCACGCGGGCGCGGGCCTTGAGCTGGATGCCGTCCTTGGCGACGGCGTCGATGGTGGACCGCCCGCCGGAGGGGTTGGGGCAGTCGATCACGCGGGGGTTCACGCTGGTGTTGACCGCGTCGAGGATGTCACGCCCCGCCAGATCGATCGCGCACGACGTGTCGAAGTCGAGATCGATCCGGGCCTTCTGGGCGGCGATCAGGGCGCTGACAACATTCGGCACGCGCCCGCCGGCGAGGTAGTGGGTCTCGAGCTCGTTGGTCGAGAGCGGCAGGCCCGACTTCACCGCCCGGATGCGGCTGAAGACGATCGTGCGGATGTCCACCTTGCGGAGCCGCATCCCGATCAGCTCGAGGATGCCGACGGGGGCCTTGGAGAGCAGGGCCTGGATGTAGAGGTTGATGAACTGGCCGATCAGGAAGACGCCGATCAGCAGCGCGAGGCCGACGACGACCAGAATGATGATCGTGACGGGGCCGAGCCCGCCGGCGGTCTGCGCGAGTGTGGCGAGCGGCGTCTGGGAGAGGTGGTTGACGAGCATGTGGACTCCTGCCTTGGTGAAGCGCGATTCGCTCTGCGAGTATACGGACCGAGGGCTCGCCCGGGCGGTTCGCCGCCCGCCGGGTCAGATCGCCCGCACCTTGAGCTGGTTGTCGGTCACGGCCGTCACGCGGATCCGCTGCCCCGGCTCGATGATCCCGGACTCGGCCAGGGCGTCGTGCCGCTGATCACCGATCCTGACAATGCCCACCGGGCGGAGCGGGGAGACGACCTCGCCCTCGGCCCCGACCAGGGCACGTCGGCGTTCGCGGGCCTCGATCTCCGCAGCACGCTTGGCCTCGAGATCGGCCTCGGTGGTGTCGCCCATGAGCATTCGCCTGCCCACGGGCGTGCTCGGCCAGACCTTCAGGGCCAGATTCAGAGAGATCGGCGTGCCGACCAGCACCAGCCCGATCCCGATGAAGCCCCACCACGGGTCGTTGTGGCGGAAGAGCACGACAATCCCCGCGATCGCGGCCGCGCCCGCGCCGATCGCGATCAGGCCGCCGGAGGGGATGAACACCTCGGCCACGACAAGCAGGAGCCCCGCCGCCAGCAGCCCCAAGCCCAACAACAAGATCGTCCCGTCGTCCAAACCGATGCCCTTCCCGACGCGAGCCCGCCTCGCGATCCTCACTCTACGTGGTTGCTGAATCCCCGGTGTCGCCCCGCTCCGGCTCGCCGGCCCTGGGCACCAGATGCTCGACGACCACCCGGTACACGTCCGCCGAGACGACGCGGACCGGCTCGCCCGCGTCGACATAGCCCAGGTCGCTGACGACGTCGATGACCTTGTCGCCGATCGAGGCCCGGCCCGAGGGCCGGAGGGGCGTGATGGATGTCCCGACCGCACCGACGGGCGGGATGTCTGTATCGCCGATGGGGATCTGCGAGAGCAGGCGGTCTTCGCGGTCGGTCTCGTCGTCGAGGATGAGCCGGCCCAGGAGCGGGACCGAGCCGAGGTGCTTGGCGATGTAGTACATGCCGACCCCGGCGCTGACGAGGCTGAGGACCATCGTGAGCAGGCCGTAGAGCAGGTTGGACTGCTCTGTGGGGCTGTCGGGGAAGAGCCCGCCGTCGCCTCCGACGAAGGTGCCGAGCATGCCGCCGAAGAGCAGGAGGAGCCCCGCGATGCCGGGTATGCCAAAGCCTGGGAGGATGAAGACCTCGAAGAAGATGAGGAGGATGCCGGCCGCGATCGCGCCGATCTCCCACCAGCTGGCCATGCCGATCAGCGCGGGCGGGGCCAGCAGGCCGACCAGGGCCGCCAGAGCGATCGCGCCGGGAAGGCCGATGCCCGGGTGGGACATCTCGAGAAAGAGCATGAGCAGGAAGACCACCAGCAGCACGCCCCGCACCGGCAGCGTCGTCGCCATGGAGACGAGCCACTCCGACCAGCTCGGGTCGATGCGGCGGAGGTTCTTGGCGCCGAAGAACTGCTGGAGATCGGCGTCGGTGAGGACGGGCTGCACCGCGCCGGTCTGATCGATGTTTGACAAGAAGTTGAGCAGCGCGAGCTGCTCGGCGTCCAGCGTGAGCGGGCCGTCGCCGGTCGAGAGGTAGCCGATCAGCTCGATGTTGCCCCGATCGCCCTCCGAGACCGTCCGGCGTTGGCTCTTGCGCCCGATCATCACGGGATCGATCTCAATGCCGGAGATGCCCGGCCCGGCCGGACGGAACCGCTCGGTGCCGCCGGTCGGTTCGGAGGCAGGATCGGCCTCGGCTTCGGGGCCGGCTTCGGGACGGGTGCCGAGGTTGGCGTCCGGGTCTGCGTCCGGATTCAGTGCGTCCGGCGCTTCGTCGCTCAGGCGTGGCGCGGAGGAGACGATGGGCCGGTTGCGCGGCGGGTCGCCCGCAAAGAGCATCCGGTACTCGGCCTCGTTGATGGCGAAGGTCTCGCCGGTGGTCGTGTCGCGGACCCACCACAGCTCAACGCCGAGGGCGACGAAGCCCTGGACGACGAACTCGTCCCAGCCGCGTGCGCGCGCAGAGGTCACCACCTCGGCCAGCAGCGGTGCGGTGATCTTCTGACGCTCGGCCTCGGGCATCTCGATGAGCTGGCCGAGGTTGCCGATGCCGATGGGCAGCGCGTCGCCCATCGCGACCGACCGCGCGGTGATGATCTCCTTGCACGCGATCGCGATGATCGCGCCGCCGGAGTAGGCCTGGGGGTTGATCCACGCGACGCTGTTGGTAATGGGGGAGTTGCGGATGGCGTTGGTGATCTCGAGCACCGCGACGACCTCGCCGCCCGGGGTGTTGAGGTCCACCACGAACGCGTCGGCGCCGTTCTGCTCGGCGATCGCGAGGCGGCGCTGGAAGCTGAACGACGTCACCCGGTCGATCGGGCCCTCGATCGAGATGACCGCGACGTTGTCTGCCTGCCGGTGGGCCGGCACGGAGATCGGGGCGGTTGACTGTGCGGCCGTGGGGCTCTCCGGCTGGGCGGCGTCCTGGGCGACCGCCAGCAATCCCGTGACGAGTGAGAGCACCGCCGCGATGAGGCGGAGCGATCGCGTTCGTGCCCGGCGCAATCCCAAACCATTACCGTACTGCTGCGTGCGGGCATTCATCACAGCACAGTATACGGAACCGCGGCCCGTTCGATTCACCGGGCGACCCCGCGGGCGGGGCATTCAGGGCATGTGCGGCGGCAGGCTCTGCTCGACGCTCCAGGCCATCTCGGGGCCTGTGCAGTCAACGTGGACGGCGAAGAAGCCGGGCAACTCGCCCTCGCGCCGGGGCCGGTGCTCCCGAACCAGCGGCCAGATGACCTTACGGTCGGTCTCCGGCAGGCTCAGGCTGGCGACGTCCTCGGGGTGGTGCCATTCGAGGTTGCCCTCGTTCATCGGGCCAGCCTTGACCTCGACGGGGCCGAGGACGCGGAAGTAGAACAGCAGCCAGTGGCCGGCACCCTCGTAGCCGGCCTCGGAGATCATGCCACTGAGGTGGAGGCGGTCGATGGGGACCTCGATCCCGGCCTCCTCGAGGATCTCTCGTTGGGCGCAGTGCGTGGGCGACTCGCCGGTGGCCATCTCCAGCTTGCCGCCGATGGGGGAGTAGAGGTCCTTGTTCGGCGGCTTGATGCGGTGGAGCAGGAGGATGCGTCCCTCCGCGTCGCGCAGGTCGCAGAGACAGGCGATGCGGTAGGGCAGGGGTGCGTCGGTGGGCGTCATGGAGGCGGAGGATAGCGGGCCGGTGGGGGCGTCTCGCGGAATCTGCGGGGATTCGTGGGGGTTCGGTGCTGTTTCACGCGGGGATTGCCGGCTCGCCGATACTCTTGGGCATGGCCGATCCGCGCGCAGAAATCGAGCACTCCACGACCCCCTCCGCCGCGGCCGAGCCGTTTGAGGTGCGGGGCAAGCACGTCTACATGATCGGCATCGGCGGGTGCGGCATGTCGGGTCTGGCGCGGATGCTGCTGGCCCGCGGGGCACAGGTCGCCGGGAGCGATCAGGCCCCCACGCACGTGACCGAGAGCCTGGAGGCCAGCGGCATCGCGATCGGGTTCGACCAGGACCGGGGCAAACTCCCCGAGGCCTGCGACCTGCTGATCGCGTCGGCCGCGATCCGGGCCGACCACCCGGAGATGCTCGCCGCGACCGAGCGGGGCGTGCGGACACTGACCTACGCCGAGGCGCTGGGCCGGTGCATGCTCGGGCGGAGCGGGGTGTGCATCGCCGGCACGCACGGCAAGAGTTCGATCACGGCGATGCTCGGCGCGGCGCTGACCGACGCCGGGCTAGACCCGACGGTCATCGTCGGGGCGCTCTGTTCGCAGCTGGCGACGGGGTGTCTGACCAGCGAGGGTGTGCCCGCGAAGGCCGATGTCGCGTCGGACGGCAAGTCCGCCCGCACCGGCTTCCGACTCGGGGCCGATTCGATCCCGACCGGCGAACTGGCCGGCCGGCCGGGGCTGCTGCTGGCCGAGTCGTGCGAGTTCAACCGCTCGTTCCACCACCACCGGCCGACCGTCGCAGCCATCACGTCGGTCGAGGCCGACCATCTGGATATCTACGGCTCGCTCGACGCGGTGGTGGAGAGCTTCGCCGAGTTTGCGCGGCTGCTCCCGCCGGCCGACCAGGGCGGGTACCTGCTCATCGCCGATGAGGGGGCGCACCGCCGGCAGATCACCGCGGGGCTCTCGTGCAGGGTGGAGACGATCGGGTTCAGCCCCGCCGCCGACTGGGTCGTGTGGGTCGATTCGCGTTCGCGCGAGGTCGCCCTCACCTTCCGGCGCGAGCTGATCGCGAGCTGGACGATGCAGATCCCCGGCGTCCACAACGCCATGAACGCCGCGACCGCGTGCGCACTGGCCGTGCGGATGGGCGCAGACCCGGCGCGGGTCGCGCGGAGTCTGGGCGCATTCCGCGGCGTCGACCGCCGGCTGCAGCTCCTGGGCGACCGGCCGGTCTCGGGCGGCTCGGTCCGCGTCTACGACGATTACGGACACCACCCGACCGAGGTGGACGCGACGCTGCGGGCGCTGCGCGACTTTGAGCGGCCTCAGGACAAGAACGGGCGCCTGGTCTGCGTGTTCCAGCCGCACCAGCACTCGCGGACGCGGTTTCTGCTGGAGGAATTTGCCCAGGCGTTCAGCCAGGCGGACATCGTGATCGTGCCGCATATCTACTTTGTGCGGGACACGGAGATCGAGAAGACCAAGGTTTCGGCGGCCGATCTGGTCGATCGGCTGCGCAAGCGCGGCGTGCGGGCGATGCACCTCTACCCGTTCGAAGCGATCGTCGAGCAGCTCGAGAACCTCTGCCAGCCCAACGATCTTCTAGTCGTGATGGGTGCGGGGCCGGTCGGGCAGATCGCCCACAGCTACATGGAGCTCCCGGCGTCCGGGCGTTCCGGGGCCTGAACCCGAGGGTGTGATCGTTCCACATGGCAACCACCGTGCAGCCCATCCTCATCCAACGAGACGCCCCGATCGAGACGTGGTTCGGGGTGGGCGGCGGCGCTGACGCGCTGGCCTCGCCCCGGGACGAGGCGGAACTGCTGGCGTGTCTGGAGATGGATCCCGCGTGCCGCGTGCTGGGCGAGGGCGCCAACCTGCTTGTGCACGACGCGGGCGTGGGCGGGCTTGTGGTGTGTCTTGAACAGGGCTCGTTCCGAGAGTCTGAGCCGCTGCCGGGTGCAGACGGCGCGCCGGACCGCGAGACAGTCGTCCTGCGTGTCGGCGCGGGTGTGAACCTGCCGAAGTTGATCACCGGCTCGGTCCGGGACGGGCTCGGCGGGCTGGAGGGGCTCGGCGGCATCCCCGCGTCGGTCGGCGGGGCGCTGGTGATGAACGCGGGCGGGTCGTTCGGCCAGATCGCCGACGTCGTGCGACGTGTGTTTGTCGTGACGCGTGAGGGTGAATCCCGGACGCTCGAGCGGTCGGAGATCGACTTTGGCTATCGCCAGAGCGGGTTGGGCGGGTACATCGTCACCGGGTGTGAGATCGAGCTGCGCCGGGGCGACCCGGACGCGCTGCGCGCGCGCCTTAAGGAAGTGATGGCCTACAAGAAATCCACGCAGCCGATGGCGGACCGTTCGGCCGGGTGCTGCTTCAAGAACCCGACGCTGGTCGAGGCGATCGACGGTGTGGGCCAGCCGGGGGCGCGGGCGAGCGCGGGGTTATTGATCGACCGGGCCGGGTGCAAGGGGCTCTCGATCGGCGGCGCGAGTGTGAGCGAGCGCCACGCGAACTTCTTCCCGGTGGCCAAGGGGGCCAAGGCTTCGGACGTGATCGCCCTGATGGAAGAGGTCGAGCGACGCGTGCTCGACACCTTCGGCGTGACGCTGGAGCGTGAGGTCGTGGTCTGGACGCGGGAGGGGGCATGAGCGGGCCGCTGCCGTCGGTGCTCGTGCTCGCGGGTGGGCCGGACGATGAGCATCCGGTGAGCCTGCAGAGCGCCGCGGGCGTCGCGGCCGCGCTGCGGGACGCCGGCGCGGCGGTGCACGACGTGACCATCCAACGCCCGACGCAGGCCGAGCTCGCGTCGTTGCCGGGCGAGGTTGTGTTCCCCGTGCTGCACGGCAGCTATGGCGAGGGCGGGCCTTTGCAGGACCTGTTGGTCGCGGACGGCCGCCCGTTTGTCGGGAGCGGCCCGGTCGCGGCACGGGTCGCGATGGACAAGATGGCGACCAAGCTCGTCGCGTCGTCACTGGGGATCGCCACCAAGCCCGCGTGCGTCTTCAAGGCCGGCGACCGGGTCTCGCCGCTGGACATGCCGGTGGTGATCAAGCCGGTGCACGACGGGTCGAGTGTCGGCTTGCACCTGTGCCACGACGCCGGAGAGTGGGATTGTGCGCAGGAAACCGTGTCACGTGACATCCAGGCCCGGCCCGGCCGGGTGTATATGGTCGAGTCGATGGTGCGAGGGCGGGAGCTGACGGTCGGCCTGCTCGAGCGCGAGGGGCGGCTGACGGCCCTCCCGCTGATCGAGATCGCGCCGACCGGCGGTGTCTACGACTACGCCGCGAAGTACGACCGGGACGACACGCGGTACGTGGTCAATCCCGAACTCCCGGAGGGCGTCGCCGAGGCGTGCTGCGCTTCGGCGCTGGCGCTTGCCCGTGCGATCGGGATCCGGCATCTCGGGCGGGTGGACTATCTGTTGGGGGGCGACGGTGGCGTGTGGCTTCTCGAGGCGAACACGATGCCGGGGTTTACGAGTCACTCGCTGCTGCCGATGGCGGCGCGGGCCTCGGGATTGGACATGCCGGCGTTGTGCGCGCACCTGATCAGGGTGGCGATGAACGCCCGGGACACGCAGCATGCACTGTGATTGGACGCGCGACACGGCGCGAGAGATCGGAGATTGGTGATGGCGAAGAAGAAGAGCAAAGCGAAGTCCCGCCGCGCAGCCAAGCCGGACCGGATGGCCTGGGCGGCCTCGCCCGGGCTGCGGCTCGGCGCGGTCGTCGTTGGAGCGCTGGTCGGACTCGGTGCGGCGGGCTGGGGGGCGGCAACGGTGCATGCGCGCGCGGGCGAGATCCTGGCGTCCGAGCCGACCACGGTGGAGATCGAGTGGCCGACGCTGGGCGGGGCCGACCAGACTTGGCTCGGCGAGGGTCTGCGCGAGCAGATCGTCGAACAGATCGATACGCAGTTGGTCGGCCGCTCGCTGGACGCGGGGGCGCTGGCGTCGGTGGGCGAGATGCTGGCGGCGAGCGGGTGGTTCGACACCGAGCCGCGGGTCGCGCGGACGGGCGATTCGACGATCCGCGTCTCGGGCGTCTGGCGTGAGCCGGCGTGCGCGGTGCGGGTCAACGGGCGTGACTACCCGCTCGACTGGCGGGGGCGTCCCTTCCCGATCGAGTACGAGGCGGGGACGTCGGGGCTCCGGGTGCTGGTCGGTGTGCGCGCGCAGGTGCCGCTCGACGCGGTCGGCACGCTGGACGTGATCAACCCCTGGCCGGGCGAGGACGTCGAGGCCGGGCTCGGTCTTCTGGCGCCGCTGCTGCGCGAGCCGTTCGCCGGGCAGGTCGCCGGGGTGGACGTTGCTGAGTACTTCACGCTGGGGCGGCTGTCGATCGTGACCGACCGTGACTCGCGGGTGATCTGGGGCGGCCGCTTCGGTGAGTTCGTGCCGGGCGAGGCGACGACGAAGCAGAAGATGGAGCGGCTGCGGGCGGCGGCGTCGAACCCGATGTACGAGCGTCGGATCGATTCTGGTGCGCAGCGGCTGGATATTTCCGGCGAGCACCTGATCCTCGACCGCACGGGCACGCCGTGACCGTTCGCCCCGACGAAACTGAAGAGCCCGAGAGCCGTACAAACGGGCAGATGGGCGGATCCGAACTCCAGCCTGGTGACGGATCGGGCCCCACGCCGCGGGTCGGGGAGCAGGCTGTGCACCCCGTGCCCGAGCCCGCGTCGAGCCCCGCCGGCGATGCGCGCGCGGTGGATCTGGACGTCTTCGGCAGGCCTGCCCCCGCGGGGCGCGACTGGGCGCACCGGCGCGGCGAGCCCCGCATCTTCGCGTTCTTCTGGACGCTGTATCTGTTGCTGGCGACGGTGGGGGCGTTCTGGACGGCGGGGGCGCCGGGGTCTCACGACGCGCTGGCGATGCGGCCCGCGGCACGGTCGCTTCTGGCGGCCATCACCGTCGGCATCGCGCTGCTGTGGCCCATGACGCGGCTGAGCCAGTCGGCGCCGAGCGAACGGCCCAGGCGGATCGCGCGGGCCATCGTGCAGGACATGATGGTGCTCCTGATCCCCGCGCAGGCCGTGATCTGGCCCCAGATCGCGATGTCGGCGTGGCCCGTGCCGGTCGTCGCAGCGCTCGCCGCGTCGCTGGCGGCGTGGACGCTGGTGATCGGCGGCGTGCTGGCGATGGGGCTGTACCTGACCGGGCCGGGGAGCGGGCGCGGCTGGTGGATGCTGGTGCTCGTGGCCCTCGCCGGGCTCGGGCCGCTGGTGGCGATCGGTCCATTGGGGGGTGCGGCGCACGGGGACGGGTCTTTCGATTGGTGGTGGATGACCAGCCCGGTGACCTCCGGCTTTGAGATCTCGCGGGACCGGCTCTGGACGGGTGCGTCGGCGGCGGTGAGCGTGGGGCACTGGCGGTCGATCGGGGTCGTGGGCTTGGCCGGGGCGGTGGTGTGGGTGATGTTCGGTGCGGCGGGCTTGTTTCGCAGGACCGAGAGCGCTTGAATAGAGCGGCCGCCGGGCATCGCATGTCTCGGCGGTTGGTGTTTATGTGGAGGCAGACGACTATGGAAATCATGACCGCCGACGAGAAGGAACGTCTGTCCGCGAAGCTCGCGGAGCTGATCGCGAACCGGCCGAAGATCACGGCCAGGATCGCCGAGGCTCGCGAGCTGGGCGACCTCAAGGAAAACGCCGAGTACCACGCCGCCCGTGAGCAGCAGGGGTACGAGGAGGCCGAGATCAAGCGGCTGCAGAAGCGTCTGGACCAGAGCCAGGTCGTGGACGGCACCACGCAGATGGCCGAGGGCGTGGTCTTCCTTGGTTCCACGGTCAAGCTTCGGGACGAGAAGACCGGCGAAGAGGACCTGTTCCGGCTCGTCGGGGAGGCCAGCGGCGACCTGTCGCTCGACTATGTCGAGGTGACGGTGACCAGCCCGATGGGCGAGGCGCTGATGAAGGCCAGCGTCGGCGAGACCATCAGCGTGCGTGCGCCCCGCGGCGTCAAGAAGTTCCTGATCGTCGAGATCACCTGAACCGGTAACGGTGCCGCGGCCTGTGAGCGTGGCGCCCGTCCTGTTATGCGCGCACGACGACCGTCCGCACGGTGCGTTCGGGTGTTTCCCACGCGCCGTCGAGAACTGTGTAGTCGATGTGGCATCCCGCGGCATCGACTCTCGCGTCGAAGCGCGTGAGCCGGCATTCGCCGCGCTCGTGACCGTGACCGTCGCCGGCGTCTTCATACAGCAGCCCGGTGGCGCGGCCGTCCTTGTCGGGATGGATGATGAGCGTCAGCGGGTCGAGCGGTGACTCGCCGACGTGCTGGCGGACGGGGCCGAGCGGCAGGACAGCGCCGCGGCGGAGGAACAGCTCGGGCAGCTCGGGGTCTCCGGGGGCGACGGGCTCGAACCGTGCCCAGCCGCCGGCGGGCATGGCCGAGCGGCACGGGCCGGTGAAGCGCGTGCGCGCGCGGACGAGGACGTCGGTGCCCAGCAGGAACGAGTCTTCGGCGTCGCGGAGCTTGGGGTCGGCCGGATCGGCGAACCACAGCGGGCGGGCGACGGGCAGGCCGGTGCGCGAGGCCTCGTGGAAGAGGGTGTAGAGGTAGGGGATCAGCCGGGAGCGGCGTTCGAGTGCGAGGCGGCAGACGTGTTCGCACCGGGGGCCGAAGCTCCAGGGTTCGTGGTCGACCGAGTCTTTGATGGAGTGGCCCCGCGCGAAGGGCAGGAGCGCGCCGATGCCCATCCAGCGGGCGAAGAGGTGGCCGTCGGCGTTGCCGGCGAAGCCGCCGATGTCGGGGCCGACGAAGGGCTGGCCGGAGAGTCCCATGCCGAGGGCCATGGTGATCGACCAGCGGAGGTGGTCCCAGTTGCTGGTGTTGTCGCCGGTCCAGGTGGCGGCGTACCGGTGGCCCCCGAGGAAGTTGGATCGGGTGAGGACGAAGGGGCGTTTGTCGGGGTTGGCGGCGCGGACGCCGTCGAGGGTGGCGCGGACCATCTGCATGCCGTAGAGGTTGTGGTAGCGGGCGTGGGAGTCCGGGCCCCCGAGGTCTTCGTCGGCGTCGTGGTGGTTGGTGTCGGGCATGGTCTTGCCGGGTGCGCCGAAGACCGCGGGCTCGTTCATGTCGTTCCAGACGCCGTCGATGCCGGTGGCCATGTAGTCGCGGTAGAGCGTGGCCCACCACTGGCGGGTGCGCTGGCGGGTGAAGTCGGGGAAGGCGCAGGGCCCGGGCCAGACGTTGCCGCGGAACTCGCCGCCGTCGGCGGTGGTGATGAAGTGCCCGCCGTCGCGGCCCTGGCGGTAGAGGTCGTACTGCTCGTCGACCTTGATGCCGGGGTCGATCATCCACACGGCGTGGAAGCCCTGCTCGTGGAGGTCGCGGTTGAGGGCGGCGGGGTCGGGGAACTTCTCGCTGTCGAAGGTGAAGACGCGGAAGCCGTGCATGTAGTCGATGTCCATCCAGAGCACATCGCAGGGGATGCGGCGCTGGCGGAACTCGCCGGCGATCTCGCGGACGCGGGAGTCGGGCTCGTAGGACCAGCGGCACTGGTGGTAGCCGAGCGACCAGAGCGGGGGGAGCGCGGCGGTGCCGGTCAGCTCGGCGAGGGTGCGGACGACTTCCTGCGGGCTGTCGCGTTCGATGAGGTAGGCGGCGAAGGGCTCGCCCTCGAAGGCCATGAGAATGTCGCGTTGGATGGAGATGACGCCGCGGCGGGGGGAGTCGGCGAGCAGGCCGAACGCGCTGCCGTCGGCGCGGACGCCGACGACCCACGGGTGGGACTGGTAGAGCGCCTCGGTGGTGTCGTCGTAGCCGAAGGCGTCGGTGTTGCGGAGGCCGATGGTGCGGCCGTTGCGGCGGAGGGGGCCGGCGACCTCGCCGGTGCCGAAGACGTCTGTGCCGGGCTCGATCTCGAGGCGGAGGGTGTGCCAGGAGCCGTTGTCGGCGAAGGTGGGGGCGACGGACGGGGCGGGGGCGGCGCCGGTCGGCTCCGGCTGGCGCAGCAGCGCCGGGGAGGGGCGGAGTGCCCGGTCGGCGAAGACCGGGTCGCGGAAGCGGGTGATCCTGTCGCCGACGGTCTGCGGCGAGGTGTCGGGCCGGCCCGGCCCCTTGCGGAGCGAGCGGGCGGCGGTCTGCGAGGCGTTCCTGGTGAATGGTCTTGGCACGGTGTGTTCCCGGTGTGATGATGCAATCGGAATCTGGACAGACCCAACAATGGCGGAGTCGGGCGGGTGTCGCCCGTCTGTCGTGGCCGGTCGGGACAGGGTACGGGTTGGAGAAGGAGGATACTCATGCGGCGGACTCGGGCGTGTGTGCTTTCGTTGGTGGCGGGATCGGCTCTCGTGTTGCCGGGGTGCGTGGGGACGTGGCAGAGCGCCAAGTTCCAACGCGATATCGAGGTGGTGTTCCTCGTGCCGGCGGGCGCCGGGGTGGAGGTGCAGACAGACAACGGCGCGGTGGAGCTCAGCGAGACTGCGCGCGACGACGTGCTGGTGAAAGCCACCGTGCGCGCGACGACGCAGGAACGCGCCGACGCGGTGAAGTTGGTCGGGAGCTCGGAGACCGGTGATCTGCGGATCAGCGCGGTCTGGCCGGAGGTCCGCAAGGGCAGCGAGGGAGTCTCGTTCGTGATCGAGGCCCCCGGTGGACGCCCGGTCGATGTCGCGACGAGCAACGGCCACATCACGATCGACGGCTTTGCCGGCGGCGTGACGGCGCGGTCGTCGAACGGTCAGCTGATCGTCCGCGGGCACGATGGCCCGATCGATCTCGCCACGAGCAACGGGAAGATCACGGTGACGGACGCGATCGGGCCGGTCAAGGCCAAGACGAGCAACGGGCGCGTGAGTGTGGAACTCGCCGACGGCGCGGCGGGGCCGGTCAATGTTGACACGTCGAACGGCTCGGTCGACCTGATTGTCGGCCCGGACTTTGCGGGGATCGTGCGGACCGACACGAGCAACGGCTCGATCCGCGTGCAGGACGGGGGCGGGGCCGGGCACGTGCAGATGCTGCGGGATGAGAAGACGGCCAAGGTGGTGCAGCTGCGTGGCGGCGAGACCGAGTCGGTGCTGGACACCTCGAACGGCTCGATCGGCATCACTGTCCGTCAGTAGATGATCCCTGCCGACTGGCTTTGGCGCGCAGTGATCCGGACAAACACGAACGCCCGCAGGCGAGTGCCTGCGGGCGTTCGGTGCTTTTCGGATCTGTCCGGGACGCGGGGGCTCTCTAGCAGCCGGCGTTCCAGAGGTTGAGGTAGGCGAGGACGTCCTGGGTGTTGACGTTGCCGTCGCCGTTGATGTCGGCCGAGCCTTCGCCGGCGTTCCAGGCGTTCAGGAACGAGAGGACGTCCTGGGTGTTGACGTTGCCGTCGCCGTTGAAGTCGGCGACGCAGCCGTCGCAGACGTAGTCGTAGATGCTCAGCTCGTCGACGGCGGCCTCGACGATGGAGCCGCTGTTGGCGTCCTCGGCGACGAAGCGGGCGCGGAAGTTGGCGTTGGGCGAGACGATGTCGGCGACGCGGATCTCGTGGTAGAACCAGCCGCCGTTGGAGAACTCGTCCGACGGGCCGAGAGTCTTGGCGTTGGTCCAGGTGTTGCCGCCGTTGGAGGAGAAGTCGATGCGGAAGGTGTCGTTGTTGGGATCGGCGCCGGTGTTGTTGGAGTACCAGACCCAGACGCCGAGGTAGGGGTCGTTGAGGCCGTCGAGGTCGTAGACGGGGCTCTTGAGCGTGGTCTTGCCGCCGTCGACGTCGTAGTCGCCGAGACCGCCGCCGCGGCCGTCGGTGACCCAGCAGTTGGTGCCGTCGTCGGAGGCGTCGTCGCCGGGCTGCGCGTCGGTGGGGTTGGGGTCCTGGCGGTTCCAGATGCCGGTGGAGGCGTTGTCGCCGGTGTCGCCGACGGTCCAGCCGCTGGTGGACTCGCCGTCGTAGTCGACGACGGTGGTGAGGTCCTCGTAGACGAAGGCGTTGATCGTCTCTGATTTGGCAGTGCTGCCGGTGTCGGTGGTCACGGAGACGGAGTAGTCAACGGTCTCGAAGCAGTTTGCGCCGGGGATGCTGGCTCGAAAGAGACCGCCGCCGAGCGCAGCCATTGCCTCCGTTTCTTCAGGTCCACCGTTGATGGAGTAGTTGAGCGTGACGGACTGGTCGTCGTAGCCGGAGAAGGTCTCGGTGACTTCGACGGTGACAGGGGTGGGGGTGTTGGGGTCGATCTTGCTCTGGGGGAGGATGAGTTCGAGGTTCACACCCTCGAGCCGGACGAGGAACAGGCCGCCCTCGATGTCGGAGATGATGATCGTGCCGCTGGGCAGGTAGGGGTAGTTGCTCCACGAGCCGTTGTAGCCGACGCCGTCGTTGGAGGCGTAGGTGTCGAAGTAGGCGATCTCGGTGGGGCTGACGGGGTTGTCGGAGTAGTCAAAGACGCGGAGGCCGGAGCGGTAGTTGGACTGGAAGATCAGGCCGTTGTGGGTGTAGAGGTTGTGGTCTGTGGCGGGCAGGCCGGTGGTGAAGATGCCCTCGAAGGAGGGGTTGGCCGGGTCGCTGACGTTGAAGACGCGGGTGGTGGTCACGTTGACCGAGTCGCCCTCGTCGATCTCGTCGTTGACGTAGAGGTACTGGCGGTCCTCGCTGAGCCAGCCCTGGTGGGCGTAGCGAGCGCCGGCCCACGAGATGGTCGCGATGGTGAACATGTTGTTCTTGTTGGTGACGTCAACGACGCGGAGGCCGGTCTGGCTGAACCCGCCGCTGAAGCCCGAGAGGCAGTAGGCGATCTCGCGTCCGGCGAAGGGGCCCTCGGTGTAGGAGACGACCTGTGCGTCGTGGACGTACATGGCGTTCCAGGCGCCGGAGATGATGGGGTCTTCGGGGTCGTTGGTGTTGACGGCGATGAGGCCGCCGTTCTGGATGTTGGCGCCGACGAGGTAGAGGAAGCCGGAGTCGGGGTTGGCGACGATGTTGTGGGTGGAGGAGTGGCCCTGCTGGGTCTTGTTGCGGACGAGGGTGACGTTGCCGTTGTCGATGTCCGAGAGGTCCATGACCTGGATGCCCGAGCCGCCCTCGCTCACGCCGTAGGCGTAGTGGCCGAGGACCTTGACGTCGTGCCAGAGGCTGGAGGGGCCGGAGATGTAGTCGACGATGACCGCGTTCTCGGGGTCGGTGACCTCGACGTAGGCGTAGCCGCGCTCGAGGCCCATGATGGCGTACTCACGCCCGGAGGGGGAGACGTAGCCCCAGCAGTCGTTGCCGCTGGTCGACCCGCCGGGGAAGTCGGCGAGGGTGAAGTGGGCGAGCATGGTCATGTTCTGGCTGTCGTAGGCCATGCGCTCGTTGCCGTCGCCGTCGCCGGGGCCGGTCAGATCGATCGCGGCTGCGGGCCGGTCGAGCTTTTTGAGGATGTCCTCGTCGCCCGCCGCACGGGGGGGATCGGCGAGGGCTGCGCTGGCCGCTGCGAACAGCAGCGCCGGCGTAAGGACGGCGATAGAACGGGTGCGAGTCATGAACAAACTCCCCTCTCGGTGCGGAATGATGATGCCGTTGCACGTGCGACCCGCTGAAGAGACGTTCTCCGCAGTCAGGAACGGGCTTGGCCGATGCAATCTACTGTGATGGTGCTCCCTGAGCAACCAGACTTGAGCCCGTTCGTACGGTGAGGGGGCTTGGTTCCTGCACTCGGTGGGCGGAAGGGGTTGGCGTATGTTCGGTTATGGGCAAACTCTGGTAAAGTGGGCTGTGCTGCTTCTGGTCAGCGGGGTCGCGTCGGCGTTCGGGGCGGGCTCCGGGCCGTTGCTGTTGGCCGACGGCACCTCGGTGCCGCACGTGCGCATCGCCTGGACGGAGGGCGACGGGTCTCGGGTGGAGTACTCGCTGGACGTGCCGCTGACGAGCACGGCGGACCGGACGGTGCTCGGGCGGAACCTCGAGGTGTTTGTGGCGCTCGGCGGCTCACGTCTGGAGCGGGGGGCGGGGCATCCCGACGGGGCGATCGTTCGGGTCGGGCTGTTCAAGACCGACCGGGACCTGATGTTCTTTGAGGACATCGCCAACGGGAGTTCGGTCGAGATCGAGCTGCGGAACGTGCGGTTCAACCAGGACGTGACGCCGGATCCCGAGACGTTGCTCCAGCGTCTTCGCTACCGCGTGGACGACGTCGAGGCGTGCGGCCTGACGATCGACCAGACCGAGATGTTCAATCTGGCGAGCGATCACGACGACATGGGCGGGAGCATTCTGCCCTCGCAGACAAGGTATTCGAGCCTGGTGATCGAGTCGGCGACCGGCGACGGGGAGACGGCGCAGCGGGACGGCGCGGCGCGGTCGGCGATCTGGGTGGAGGACGACGGCAGCGTGTCGATGGACCTCGTGTTGCCGTACCGGCTGCTGAGGCACAAGGGCGACCCGTGGGCGCTCGAGGTGCCGGGGACGTTCTTCGAGCCGTTCCACTTTGACGTGGAGTTCCAGGTCCTGCCCCGGGACATCGCCGAGCTCGAAGGCGTGGAGATGCCGGTCCGCCCATCGGATCCGGGCGGGGCGGAGCTCGCCGGGGACGGGGCTGCGGGCTGAGACAACGCGGCCGCGCTGCCGGAGTGAAACCACGCAACTCTGACGCGGCGCGATGTCGAGCACCCGATCGGCTTGACCTCTCCGGCGGTGCGGATACCCTCCTGCGGTGAGATTGAGACGCAGACTCAATCGCAGTTTTCCAGGGGTGTATCGGGAGCCGCGATGAAGAAATTGCTGGTCAGATTCGGAGCGTTGGGCTTTGCGTTCTTTCTGGTCAAGGGCCTGGTGTGGCTTGCGATCGGGACCCTGGCGGTTCAGGGTGCACGGGAGGTGCTGTGATGGGTGAGCAGGAAGTCGCGGCAGCGGTGGGGCGTCCGATGCTCGCCGAGCTTCGGGAGCGGACCGGGGAACTGCACACGCAGGCCGAGCGGCACCCTGTGCAGGCGGCGCTGGTGCGCGGGCAGTCGGGAGTCGGGGGGTACGTCTCGTATCTGAGCCAGATGTGGCACATTCACGCGGCCCTCGAGAACGAGCTCGGCCGCCGGCTGGGCTCGGCCGTGCTGGGGCCTGTGGCGACATCGCAGTTCCGGGCCGAGGCAATCGTCGAGGACCTGGCGACGTTCGACGGTGCGCAGGTCGAGCCCCCGGTGGAGCCGGTGACGCGGTTCGTCTCGGCGGTGCAGGATCTGCAGGACGCTGCGCTGCTCGGCATGCACTACGTGCTTGAGGGCAGCACGAACGGCGGTCGCTTCATCGCGATGGCGATCCGCAAGGGGCTCGGGCTGGAGGGCGAACGCGGCACGCGGTACCTCGACCCGTACGGCGAGGCGCAGAAGGCCACGTGGGGCGCGTTCTGTGCGGCGATGAGCGAGTTGTCGCTCGACGCGGCCGAACGCGAGCGGGTGATCACCGGCGCGGAGCGCATGTTTGGACTGATCATCGAGACGTTTGACGCGATGACCGAGGGGTCGACCGCGGCGTCTTGATCGACGGAGTCCGGGATGGGGCGGCCTGTCCCGGTTGGTGAGAACGGATGTGTTTTCCAATTCTTCCGGCCGCCTCGCAGAGGAGGTGCCCGCCGCGGGGTGTCCCTGTGGCGGTGCGCGGCCGGTGTGTGCATGACGCGGGCGGTGGTTCGTCCCGCTACTTGAAGGGAGCCGAGGATGTCGAGGACTACGGGCCGGGTTGTCGGGGCGGGTGTTGTGGTGGCGGTGCTGGCCGGTGCCGCGGGAGCGGACTTCATCACGCCGGGTGACTTCGGTTGGGACCGCGGCGACGCGGACTCGACCTACTTCGAGTGGGACGTGTTCAGCAGCGCGTTCGGCGGGAACGACCCGGACGTGGGGCAGTTCCCGGGCGAACTGCCGGACGGCTGGGTGAGCCCGGACGTGGTGGAGACGACGGGCTCGGCGTTTGTCACCGGCTCGGGCAATCTGTACTCGCCGTTCGGGCCGATCAACGTCGAGGTGACGGTGCCCAACTACGGGTACGGCTCGGGGCAGACGACCCTGCTGCTGCAGGTGCTGACCGAGGGCAACGAGCTCGACTACGACAACGTCGTTGCGCTGGGCGAGGCGCCGGTCGAGATGACCTTCATCACGCGGGAGCTGGCGGATCAGGGGTACATCGTTGAGGTGCTCTACGAGTTCGCCATCGACGGCAACCCGGACGAGATCGTGATCGAGATCCCGACGTCCGACGCGCACGTGAGCGTCAACCGCATCGCGGTGGACACGCTGGCGTTCGAGGACGTGTGCCGCGGCGACTTCAACGAGGACGGGATCGTGGACACGCGCGACGTGCTCACGTTCCTGAACGCGTGGAGCGCGGGCGAGGGCTCGGCGGACATCAACGAGGACGGCGGCGTGGACACGCGCGACGTGATCGCGTTCCTGAACCTCTGGACCGCCGGCTGCTGATCGGCCGGAGGAGGATGCCGCGATGCATGGCGAGCGGACACGGAACGCCGGGCTCGGGTTCACGCTCATCGAGCTGCTGGTGGTGATCGCGATCATCGCGCTGCTGGTCGGCATCCTGCTGCCGGCGCTCGGCAAGGCGCGCACCCAGGCCCGCGCGACGCGGGCGCTGGTTGCGTCGCGTTCGCTGATGGGGGCGTACACGATGTACGCGGGGGACTCGCGGGACTGGCTCCCGGAGGGCTACCTCGGCACGG
The DNA here is from genome assembly GCA_043100935.1 of Phycisphaerales bacterium JB054. Taxonomy (GTDB): domain Bacteria; phylum Planctomycetota; class Phycisphaerae; order Phycisphaerales; family UBA1924; genus PNC22. The sequence goes on along the minus strand of JBICHP010000003.1, from coordinate 146,499 downwards.
GCTCGGGCCGGCGGGTGATCGACGAGTTCGGGCTCGAGTGGGGCGACCCGATCGCCCAGCGCTGGCTCTACAGGCTCGCGCCCTGGTTCGGGTATGAGTTCCTCGGGACCACGCTGGTCAACGGGGAGGCGGAGTTCTACCAGGACCGCGACGAGATCCGGAGCGGCGACGGCGGCGAGTTTGAGTGGGTCTACCGCATGAGCGTCTACCCGGCGTTCGGGCTCAACGTCAACTACGTCGGCGGCAACTACGCGTTGGGCGATCAGGCGCTCGCGGCCCGCGCGCCGGTGCGACGGATCGGCGACGCGTTCCGTCCGACGGGCCTCATCGCGTTCGCCACCGCGCGGGGCCCCGGCGGCACCGGCGGCGGGGGTGTCGAGCTCGGCTTCCACAGGGTTGAGCCCCCGCCGCTCGAGGCGGTGTTCGACGAGAGCGAGGCGCCGGACCGGTTCGGGAACGTCCACCCCAGGTACGGCGGGAGGGCGCTGGTGAGCTTCCTGGACGGGCACAGCGCATCGCAGTCGCCCGAGGACATGCTCGACCGCCGGATGTGGTCGGACAAGGCGGCACGCGCGGACGACCCCGACTGGGAGCCGTGAGGCCCGTCGGCCGGGTGATTGTGCGATGTGTCGAACGGTCTCTCGGGGCGGGTGTGTAGCATCCGGAAGAAGCGGGGCTCCGAAGCGGTCTGTATGGCGGCGGCCCGGCCGGCCGGACCGCCGCACCCCACGCACCCCGGAGGCACGGATCCAGCATGAGCACAGCGACGACCGAGACACGCCCGTCCACACTGCGCGGGTTGCGCGAGAGCGGATGGACCAGCCGCACGGTAAAGGCGGAGATCCGCGACAACATGGTCGCGGCTCTTGAGCGGGGCGAGTCCCTGTTCCCCGGCATCGTCGGCTACGACGACACGGTCATCCCGGAGATCGTCAACGGTGTGCTCGCCGGGCACGACATGCTCTTTTTGGGTGAGAAGGGGCAGGCCAAGAGCAAGCTGATGCGGCTCATGGTGCGCTTCCTCGACGAGTGGGTGCCGTGTCTGGATATCCCCGGCTCGCCGGTGCACGAGGACCCGCTCGCGCCGATCACCTCGGCCGGCCGCGCGATGGTGGCCGAGCGGCCGGAGGACGAGATCCCGATCGCGTGGTGGCACCGGGATGATCGGTACGCCGAGCGGCTGGCGCCGGGGACGAAGTTCGCCGACCTGATCGGCGAGATCGACCCGGCGAAGATCCTCACCGGCGGCGTGAGCCTGAACACCGAGGAGGCGCTGAGCTTCGGGCTGATCCCGCGGATGCACCGCGGCATCTTCGCGATGAACGAGCTGCCCGATCTCGACGACTTGGTGCAGGTGGGCCTGTTCAACATCCTCGAAGAGCGGGACGTGCAGATCCGCGGCTATCCGGTGAAGTTCGACATCGATGTGTGCGTGCTGTTCAGCGCCAACCCGGCGACGTACAACCGGTCGGGCAAGGTGATCCCGCAGCTCAAGGACCGGATCGGGACCACGGTCGTGACGCACTACCCGCGCGAGCGGGAGCTGGGGCTGCAGATCACGGCCGAGCAGGCGCGGGCGGACGGGCTGGACGAGCTCGACGATCGCTACCCGGTGCTGGTGCCCCGGTTCATGGCCGAGGTGGTCGAGCAGATGGCGGTGGTGGCCAGGCAGAGCAAGTGGGTGGATCACGCGTCGGGCGTGAGCGCGCGGTTCAGCATCGCCAACTACAAGACGATGGTGTCGAGCGCGCGGCGGCGGGCGATCCTGCTCGCCGGGCGGGGCGAGCCGACCCCCGCGGTGCCGCGGATCAGCGACCTTGCGCACTTCCACGCCTCGGCGATGGGCAAGCTCGAGCTGGACATGATGGGCACGCACCAGATGACCGAGGCGCAGGTGCTCGACGCGATCATGGCGCAGGCGGTTGGCGAGGTGTTTGCCGAGTATGTCGACGAGCACGGGCTGGCGGAGATTTCCGAGATTTTCGCCAAGGGCGTGCGGATCGAGGTGGGGGACATGCTGCCGAGCGCGCACTATGCCGAGCTGCTCAAGCGGGTGCCGCCGGCGTGGGACAAGGCGTTCGAGGTGAACGCGGCGGAGGACCCCGCGGTCCGGGCCAGCTGCGTGGAGTTTGTGCTTGCGGGGCTGTGGGCCGCGGAGCGCATCAGCCGCGGGGTGCGGCACGGGCGGGTGGAATATGAGGTCTAGCCCGCGACGTCTGCTATTCGCGGACGCGCCACACCTGGCAGGCCCACGTGAGCCCGGCACCGAAGGCGAGCATGAGGATGATCTGCCCGGCGGCGAGCTGGCCGCTCTCGCGTGCCCGGCCCAGCGTGATCGGGATCGACGCGGCCGAGGTGTTGCCGGTCTCGGCCATGTCGAGCATCGCGCGCTCGGTGGGGACGCCGACCTGCTCGGCGACGGCGGTCACGATGCGGGCGTTGGCCTGGTGGGGCAGGATCCAGTCGATGTCGCTGGCCTTGAGGCCGGTGGCGTCGAGGGCGTCGCGGGCGGCCTCGGCCATGCGGCGGACGGCCTGGCGGAAGACAGCCTGGCCGTCGAGACGGAGGTAGTGCTCGCGATCCCGGATGGTGGCCTCGCTGGCCGGGTTGCGGCTGCCGCCGGCGGGGATCTCGATGAGGCTCGCCATCTCACCGTCGGTGCCGAGGGCGGAGTAGAGCAGTTCGAGCCCGTCGCTGGAGCGGGGGATGGTGGACTCTGCGCCGGCCTCGGGCGAGGTGACGACGGCGGCGCCGGCGCCGTCGCCGAAGAGGATGCAGGAGCGGCGGTCGCCGTAGTCGGTCACGCGGGTGAGGGTCTCGGCACCGACGACCAGCACGCGGTGGGCCGCGCCCGCGCGCACAAAGCACGCGGCGGTGTGGAGCGCGAACAGGAACCCGGAGCAGCCCGCGCCGACGTCCATCGCGGCGGCGTTGGTCGCGCCGAGTCCGGCCTGCACCACGCACGAGACCGCCGGGACCGGCGAGTCGGGCGTGGCGGTGGCGACGATGATGGTGTCGAGCTCAGCGGGGGAGATGTTGGCACGCTCGAGCGCGGGCAACGCGGCGGCGATCGCCAGATCGCTCGTGGCCTGCTCCTTGGCGGCGCGGTGGCGCGAGCGGATGCCGGTGCGGTCGAGGATCCACTGATCCGAGGTGTCGACCATGTTGGCAAGATCGTGGTTGGTGATGACCTCGTCGGGGAGGTAGTAGCCATAGCCCACGACGTTGACGCCGAGCGGGGCGCCCGGCGTGCTGTTGACGAGGCAGGTGTTGCGGCGGGTCTTCGTGGTCATTTCGTACAAGAGCGTCTCCGTTGGGGAGCGAGCGTCGTCGGATGGTGGGGTGGAGCACCCGCGAGCTTGGCAGGGGCACCCGAGGCGTATGACTGTACGCGGCCCGAGGCCGTGCCAAAGCCCTCCGGGCGAAACTCACTGTATCTGATTGGGAGTCGGCCGTGACACATGACGGTCAACAGCGCGATGCGGGTCCCTCCCGGCCGGGTCGGGGGGCGCCGGGAGGGATCGTCCACAGCTACCTGGGATACGACCCGAAGCGGTTCCCCTCCCCGACCGAGCCCGCCGGGGACGCCCTGACCGATGCCGCGATGGACCATCTGATGATCTACGGGTCGTACAGACCCCTCACGGATGAGGAGCTGGCCGAGGCGATCGAGATCGACCCGTCGCAGATCGCGGAGCTCGGGCCGAGCCTCGACGCGCTGATCGCGATGCTGGAGGAGCGGAAGCGGCGGATCCTGGAGACTTACGACCCCCGATCGGCGTTGGCGGCGGCCCACCGGGACTTCGCGGCCGCGGCGACCGAGGTGGAGCCCCCCTCCGGCAAGCTGCGCGACCAGATCGACAGGGCGGTGCGGAGCGAGTCGATCCCGGAGCTCGAGCGGCTGTGGTATCGGGCCGAGCGCGAGCGGGGGCCGCTGGCCGGGCAGGTGATGCGGCTGATCGACGCGATGGGGACGCGGCTGGAGATCGAGCGGCTCGTCAGCCGGTACGACTTCACCGGGCGGCGGACGCTGACTCCGGCGGAGGCCTTGGCCATCGCCGAGGAACTGGAGACGATCGACCGACTGCTCGAGCAGCTGCGCGAGGCGAAGAAGAACGCGAAGATCGGGCGCGTGGACATGGACGCGCTGCGGCGGTTCGTGGACGAGGCGGACGTCGAGCAGCTGCGCGGGATGGAGGAGCGGATCCGCGAGATGGTGCGGGAGCAGGCGGAGCTCGCCGGGCTCGAGCGCGCGGCGGAGGGGTACCGGCTGGGGGCCAAGGCGCTGCGGACGATTCAGGGCAAGCTGCTCGACGAGATCTTCAGCGAGCTGGACGCGTCGCGTTCGGGGCGGCACGCGGGGCCGATCGTGGGGGAGGGCGCGGTCGAGCTGCCGCGGACGAGGGGGTACGAGTTTGGCGACTCTGCGGCGCACCTGAACATCGCGCAGACGCTGACCAACGCCGCGGCGCGGAGCGCGGGAGCGGGTCGGGGCTTTGCGGTCGGGGCGGACGACATCGAGGTGCACGAGACGCGGAACAACCCGAAGGCCGCGACGGCGGTGATCATGGACATGTCCGGCTCGATGCGGCACGGCGGGCAGTACATCGCGTGCAAGAAGATGGCGCTGGCGCTCGACGGGCTGATCCGGCGGGAGTACCCCGGCGATCATCTCTCGCTGATCGAGATGTACACCTTCGCGAAGCTGCGGCACGTCTCGGAGCTGCCCGAGCTGATGCCCAAGCCGGTGACTATTCATGATCCGTGGGTACGGCTGCGGGTGGACATGTCCGACCCCGAGGTCTCGGAGCTGATGGTGCACCCGCACTTTACAAACATCCAGGCGTCGCTCCGGCTGGCGCGGCAGATGCTCGCGGCTCAGGACACACCCAACCGGCAGATCATGCTGATCACCGACGGCCTGCCGACGGCGCACTACGAGGGCGAGCACCTGTACCTGCTCTACCCGCCCGACCCGCTGACCGAGCAGGCGACCATGCGCGAGGCGCAGCGGTGCGCGAAGGAGGGCATCACGATCAACATGTTCCTCGTGCCGAGCTGGAGCCAGAACTCCGACGACATCGCCTTCGCGCACCGCCTGGCGGAGACGACCAGGGGGCGGGTGTTCTTCACCGCCGGGTCGGATCTGGATCGGTTTGTGCTGTGGGACTATCTGCAGCAGAAGCGGCGGGTGATCGGGTGAGGGCGTCCCCGGCCGGGCTGCGCCGGGGTCTGCGTGCGACAGCGAGGCCGCCGGCCCACGACAGCAGGAGCGTGGCCGCGGGCGAGGGCACGGCGGGCCCGACGAGCGCGCTGATGCCGAAGCCGGATCCGGCCTCGGCCCCGAGTGTCCCGATGTGCGTCTGGGCTCCGGAGTAGAGGTCGATGCTGTAGAGGCTGTTGTCACCGTCAGAGCCCGACGTGGTTCCCGCGGTGACATAGAACCCCATCCCGTTGTCGATCGCGAGCCCGCCGACGGCACCCGCCGCGGGCGTGAGCAGCGACGCGATCGACCGGACCTCGCCGGTTTCTGTGTCGATGGCGACCAGGTCGCCCGCGGCGGCGTCGATCGCGACGAGCACGCCGTCGTCTCTGAACTGGAGCCCGTTGAGGTCGATCTCGGGTCGTGAGAGCGTGATGCTCCGGCCCATCCTCCCGGTCTGCGGGTCGATCTGGAAGACCGCCCTGCCGGTCCCCGAGAGGCGTGTCCCGGCGTAGAGCTCGCCGCCCGGGCCCGCGGCGAGCCCTCCCTCGAAGGTGAACCCCGCGTTGAGGTTGCCGACCGCGTCGAGCTGCCAGCGCTGTTGATCGAGGAACGCGAGCTTCCCGGCGATGCCGTCGGTGATCGCGAGCAGCGAGCCGTGCGCGTCACGATCGACGCCCATGATTCCCGTCGCGGTCTGCCCGATCCGGGTGGCGGTTGCGTCGTTGGTGCTGATGGAGAACACGGCCCCGGTGGAGTAGTTCACACCGACAACATCGGCCCGCGCCAGGCCCACGCCGACGCCGAGAAGTGCAAGAGACGCTCCGAATCGATTCGTGCTGTGCATGACCTCATCCCTTTCTGCGCCTGTGGCGCCAGTTGGTCGGGGCGTTGGACCGCACTCCCGTGGTGTTGGTTACGCGCACGCGGCTCGGGCGGCGTGTCGAAGCGAGATGTAACCGCGCGCGCAGCACGAGGGTCTGATCAACCAGGGAGGGCCGGCGCAGTCGGGATGCTTTACGAGGCGCAGTCAACCATCGCCGCGGCGACGCTCGCCGCGTGCTGGGCGTCCGAGGCGGTCGTGCCGTTCGTGCGATCAAGCCGCGTCGGCGCAGCCCGGTGCCGGCACCTGCTGCTCGGCGTGCTCAACGCCCTCCCCGGCATCGGCATCGCGGCGGCGCTGGCCTGCGCGGACGCACGGGCCGACTCGCTCGGTCTCGGTCTGCTCGGCCGGGCCCGACTCCCCGGATGGGCCGCCGTGCTGGCGGGGTTTCTGATCCTCGATCTGTGCCAGTACGCGGGGCACGTGCTGATGCACAAGGTCGGGCCGCTGTGGCGGCTGCACGCGGTGCACCACCACGCCGAGCATCTCGAGGCCACAACCGCGTTCCGGTTCCACACGCTGGAGATCGTGGCGCAGGGCATCGTGCTGCTGCCGCTGGTGGTGGTGCTGGGCGTTTCGGTACGCGACGTCGCGGTCTACAACGCGGTGCTGCTGCCGATGAGCCTGTTCCATCACGCCAACGTGCGGCTGCCGCGGGGTGTGGAGCGGGCGCTCGGCGTGGTGGTGATCACGCCGTCTCTGCACCGGGTGCACCACTCCCGGTGGCAGCCGCAGACCGACAGCAACTACAGCGCGGTGCTCTCGGTCTGGGACCGGCTGTTCGGCACCATGACCCGGTGCGATCGACCGGAGGCGATACCTATCGGGCTCGACGGCTTCGGGCCCGAGCACACCGGGACGGTCGGCGGGATGCTGAGGACCCCGTTCTCTGCGGCCCGCGCCGAACCGGGCGTGCCTCCCCGCGGGGCGTGCGATTGTGTGTGCGTGTGTAACCCCGGCTGGTGCGCGCGGGTCTGTGCTCTCCGAAAGGAAGGAACACCCATGAACACCGACTCGCAACTCAACCGCTTGTATGTCCCGCTCCGCTTGTGCTACGGCTTGGTGCCGATCGTCGCGGGGGCCGACAAGTTCACCAACCTGCTGACCGACTGGTCGCAGTATCTGCCGGAGATGGTCGCCGGCGCGCTCCCGTTCGATTCGGGGGTGTTTATGATGATTGTCGGGGTGATCGAGATCGTGGCGGGCCTCGCGGTGCTGACCAAACTGACGAGGCTCGGCGGGTACGTGGTGGCGGCGTGGCTGATGCTTATCGCGGTCAACGTCGCCCTGGCCGGGTACCTGGATATCGCGGTGCGCGACGTGGTGATGGCCCTTGGTGCCTACACGCTCGCGGGGCTCGCCGCGGCCCGGGGCGAGCGGTTGCTGCCCACGCCCGGCCCGAAGCCCGCCCGCGCGTCCTCGCTCGCCCCGTGACACCGCGTCGCCCCGGGCGTCCGGGGCACAGGGGATTGATCATGCGTCTGGAATCTGCCACGCTCTCACAGTTGGCCCCGCTCACCGACGAGGCGGTCGCGGCCCGGGTCGTGGACGGCGACAGCGGCGCGTTCGAGTTGCTGATGCGTCGCCACAACCAGCGGCTGTTCCGCACGGCCCGGGCGCTGCTCTCCAGCGAGACCGATGCGCAGGACGCGTTGCAGGAGGCCTACCTCAGGATCTACAAGGGCCTGGCCGAGTTTGAGGCCCGATCCAGCCTCGCCACGTGGATGACGCGGATCGTGTACCACGAGTCGATCCGCTTCCGGCAACGCCGCGCGAGGATCCAGGGTCGGGAGCGCACCGGCGTGCCGCTCGGATCGTCGGCCGGCGCCGAGACGTTGGAGCCCCTCATGAGCAACTTCGAGAGGATGCGTGTGTTCGACGAAGCCATGAGCGTGCTCTCGGACCGTGAGCGGAGTGTCGTGATGCTCCGGGTCATCCAGGAACTGAGCACGGCCGAGACCGCGTCGAGCCTCGGCATGACCGAGAGCAACGTCAAGGTCACGCTCTTCCGGGCCAAGCCGAAACTCGAGCGTGCCTTCGAGGGCACGGGCACCGAGGACATCAGACGCGCGTTGTCGTTCGACGGAGAACGCTGCGACCGGTTGGTCGCGGCGGTCTTCCGCCGTCTCGAGGCGTCGTCCGGCGGCTCGGGAGGAGCGTCCCGGGGGTCCTGATCGGATCGAGAGAGGCTTGGCCGCCGCCACGGGGCTGCCGCCGCGGGGCCGCCGTCGTCGCTGGAAGCTCCCTCACGTGCGCGGGGTTCGGTCGGCACAGACGGCGGCCCATGCGCGCCAGCCGCGTTGGGGGGGGACGCTTCGGGGCCCTCGGCACACGCCGCGCAAAAAACAAGACCCCGCGATCGCAGGGCCTTATCAAAGCGGAGAGGGGGGGATTCGAACCCCCGTGCCGGGTTGCCCCGACAACACGGATTCCAGCCGTGCTCCTTCAGCCGCTCGGACACCTCTCCGGCTGGGGGACGCAAGTGTAAGCCGCCGACCGGCGGCTGTCAGCCGGTCGTGCCGACGCCCCGTTATCGACCGGGCGTCCCGCTCAGGTTCCATCGGTTCGCCAGACCCACGGCGATCAGCCCGACCGCGACTCCCGCGGCCACATCGCTCGGATAATGGGCCCCGAACCCCACTCTCGCCAGCGCCACGAGCCCCGCAACGGCGATCATGAGCCCGCGCAGCCGGGGGTACCACGCGGCCAGCATCGCGGCCGCGACGACCGCGAAGACAGTGTGGCTCGAGGGCATCGACCACAATTTGCCGACATCCTCCTGCCAGAACGCCCAGGCGTGTGTCACCACAAAGCCGTCGTCCACGGGCACCGGGTACATGCCGAAGGGGCCGAGCACCATCTCGGGCTCGCCGAGGACCGGCCTGGGCCGGCCGATCAGCATCTTGAGGCCGAAGGCCAGCAGCGCGGCGACGCCGATCGCCACCAGCCAGTCCAGGATGCGTCGCCGGTGCGTCGGGTCGAGGAGCCAGACCACGATCACGACGAGGATGGTCATCCCGCCCTGGCCGAACTGTTGGAGCACCTCGAGCTCGCGCCGGATATCGCCCCCGATCGGGAGGGAGCCGCGGGTGCCGCCGGCGGTGACGAGGTTCATGACCCACGGGTCGATCCGCCAGAGCACCACGGCCGCGATGAGGCCGTAGAGGGCGGCCGGTGCCCAGGGGCGTCGGGAATCGGTGCACGCCCAGCGGTGCACGGGCGACCAGACCGCCCAGATAAGGTGGGCGAGTCTGATCGGCAGGGGGAGGGCGCGATTATGCTCCCACGAGATGCGGAGTGGGTTGACTGACATCGATGCTCGCAGAAGGCTGCTCCTTGGCCATGCGCACGGCCCGCTGGGCGGGCTGCTGCTCGTGGTGTTGTGCTGCACAGTCTATCTGCCCGGGTTCTTCACGATCCCGCCCGTGGACCGGGACGAGTCTCGGTTTGCCCAGGCGAGCCGGCAGATGTACGAGAGCGTGGCCCTGCCCGAGGCTGCGCGGGATGCCGAGTTGCACTCGGGCGGGCTGGCGGTGCCGATGGTGGGGGGCAAGCCGAGGCTCAACAAGCCGCCACTGATCTACTGGGCGCAGGCGGCGAGCGCAGCGGTCTTCACATGGGGCGATCCGCTCGCCGACGCGATCTGGATGTACCGCGTGCCGTCGCTGCTGGCGGGGCTGGTGACGGTCCTGGCGACCTGGCGGCTGGGCGTGTCGATGTTTGACCCGCGGGCGGGGTGGGTTGCCGGGGCGTTGCTGGCCGTCGCGCCGGTCTTCGTGTGGGAGGCGCACCAAGCCCGGGCCGACATGGTGATGGTGGCGTGCACAACGCTGGCCATGTGGCAGCTCTGGCGGCTCTGGCGGGCGGCGGCCAGGGCCGACGAGAGCATTTCGAGGCTCGCCCGATGGGTGTCGGTGGTACTGCTGTGGGTCTTTGTGGCACTGGGCGTGCTGACCAAGGGCCCGATCACGCCGATGGTGGTGGTGCTCACGGTGCTGTCGCTGGCGGTGCTGAGTCGCGGCCGAACGCGCGGTGCGCCATCGAACTCAGGGGGGCGGGCTTTCCAGCCCGCCAGTGGTTGGCGATGGCTGTGGTCGCTTCACCCGTTGCTTGGTGTTGTCATCGTGGCGATGGTGCTCTGGCCCTGGGTCTACGCCGTGGCGCAGCAGGTGGGTTTGGATCGGTACTGGTCGATCGTGTACGACGAGGTCTTTGCGCGCGCAGGCAGCGCGAAGGAGGGGCACTGGGGGCCTCCGGGCTATCACCTCGTGCTGCTGGTGGTGCTGTTCTGGCCGGGGTCGTTGCTGACGGGGTGGTCGGTGGCACGGGCGTGGCGGGTCGGGCTCCAGAGCCGCGGGGGTGAGCAGGCGGACGGAACCGCGGGCGCAACGCACCCCTCCGCGAGCTTACGCTCGCGGCTCCGTGGGGTGCTGCACTCTGTTCGCGAGCTGCGCACATCGCAGCCGGCGGAGGCGTTCCTGATCGCCTGGCTCGTGCCGACGTGGGTGGTGTTCGAGCTGGTGGGGACGAAGCTGCCGCACTACACCATGCCGATGTACCCGGCGGTGGCGTTGATCACGGCGCGGGGGCTGATGGTGTGGATCCCGTCGCCGATCCCGCACCCGGAGCGCGCGCGCGTCGGGGCGTATGTCTGGTTCGGTGTGGGGGCGTTGCTGCTGCTGGGCTTCGGCTTCGTGTGGCTGATGACGCCGGGCGGAGTGCTCAAGTGGTCGGCGGTGCTCGCGATGGCCTGCACGGGGTACGCGATGGTGAAGGCGTTCCGGACGATCAGCCGGCTGGAGTTCCGGGAGACGCAGGCGTGGTCGATGCTCGCGGTGTGGCCGCTGCTGGTGGCGTTTCTGGTGGCGGTGGCGCCGGGGGTGTTCGGGCTGTCGCGTTCGGCGCAGCGTGCCGCGGCGGAGTTTGCCGGCGACCGTCCGGTGACCTGGGTCGGATTCAATGAAGATAGCGTGACATGGTTTGCCCGCGGGCGGCCGTCGTTTACGAGCCCCGACGACCTCATGGCATGGTTCGGCGAGCACGGCGACGGCGTCGCGATCGTCTCGGTGACGGCCGAGGATGTCTACCTTCAACGCCTGCTCGAGCTGCGTCCGGCCAAATTCGTCTTTGGCGTCCACTACGCCAAGGGCCGGCTCGAGAAGTTGGCGATTGTGGAGAGGATCCGAGATTGACTGAGAGCCCCCCGAACCCGGTCACCCCGACCAACCCCGTCGGTCTGCTCGTCGTGGACAAGCCGGAGGGGCCGACCTCGATGGACATCTGCCGCGTGGTGAAGGCGTGCCTGCGGCGGGGCGGTGCGCCCAAGGCGGTCAAGGTGGGGCACGGTGGGACGCTCGATCCGCTGGCAACCGGCGTGGTTGTCGTGCTGATCGGTCGGGCGGCGACGCGGCTGTGCGACGAGGTGATGGCTGGGGAGAAGCGGTATATCGCCGAGGTTGATCTGTCGTGCCGCTCGAGCACCGACGACCGCGAGGGCGAGAAGACGGAGATCAGTGTGATTCGTGCGCCGGAGCTGGCGGAGGTGACGGCGGCGTGCGCGCAGTTTGTGGGCACGATCGAGCAGGTGCCGCCGGCGCATTCGGCGATCTGGGTTGACGGGCAGCGGGCCTACAAGCTCGCCCGCGCCGGGGCGCAGCCGGAGATGAAGGCCAGGCCGGTCGAGATCCACGCGATCGAGATCCTCGAGTACGTCTATCCGAGGCTGGTGCTGGATGTCCGGTGCGGGAAGGGGACGTATATCCGGTCGCTGGCGCGGGATGTGGGGATGGCGCTGGGTGTGGGCGGCATGCTGGCCGGGCTGCGCCGGACGGCGGTGGGGGCGTTCTCGATTGAGGATGCGGTCCCGCTGAACGACGTGCCGAGCCCGTTGCTTCAGGAGCACCTGCGGCCGCTGCCGGGGGCGGGCGCGGAATCGTCGGAGAATTGATTCGGCGCGGCAGGGCCGGAGGTTTGCCCCGCTAAACTCCGAACATGTCGTCGGCGATCACGCACATTCTGGACGCGGGCGGGCCGGTGGCCCGTGCGTTGGGCCCGGACTACGAGCCCCGTCAGCCGCAGCTGCGCATGGCGGCGGCGGTGGCGGCGGCGATGGAGTCGCGCGAGACGCTGCTGGTCGAGGCGGGGACGGGCGTGGGCAAGTCGTTCGCCTATCTGGTGCCGGCGATCAATCGGTGCCTGTCGCGGGGTGAGACGGTGGTTGTGGCGACCAACACGATCGCGCTGCAGGAGCAGTTGATGGAGCGGGATATCCCGCTGCTGCAGAGCACGATCGCCTCCGGGGGTGAGGAATCGGAAGGCGGGCTGGAAAGCCCGCCCCCCTGGGGTGGTGTGGAAGGCGGGCTGGAAAGCCCGCCCCCCAACAGCAGTCGTGCCCCCGGTGAGGGTGGTGCGTGGGCGGGTGATCTGCGGGCGTGTCTGGTGAAGGGGCGGGGCAACTATGTCTCGATCCGGCGGCTCAAGCTCGCCAGCAGCCGGCAGGACAAGCTGCTCTCGGACCCTGCCGCACGCCGGTCGCTCCACGTCATCGAGGACTGGGCGTACGACACCAGCGACGGCTCGCTCAGCACTCTGCCGCCGCTGGAGCGGATGGGCGTGTGGGACAAGGTGCAGAGCGATTCGTCCAACTGCATGGGGCGGAAGTGCTCGCATTACGACGAGTGCTTCTACCAGTCGTCGCGGCGGGTGATGGAGCGGTCGCAGCTCTTGATCTGCAACCACGCGTTGTTCTTCTCTGATCTTGCGCTGCGCGCGCGCGGCGTCGGGTTTCTGCCCAAATACGACCACGTCATCCTCGACGAGGCGCACGGCGTGGAGGATGTGGCTGCGGAGCACTTCGGGCTCTCGCTGAGTGAGGGGCGGGTCAACCATCTGCTCGGCACGCTGTTTCAGTCGAGGTCGAGGCGGGGGTATCTGGCCAACCTGCAGAACTTGCACAACGACGCCGAGGCGGTCGGGCGGGCGATCGAGCTGGTGGCCCGGGCCGAGCGCGCATCGAGGGATTTCTTCGAGTCGATGATCTCGCTGGAGCAGTCGTCGGGCGTGCGGAACGGGCGGGTGCACGAGCCGCGGGCGGTGGCCAACCCGCTGACGCCGGCGATGAACGACCTGGCGATGCGGCTGCGCTCGCTCCGGGAGGACACCAAGAACGAGCCCGACCGGTTCGAGCTCGCGGCGTACATCGAGCGGGCGGTGTCGATCGCGGATGTCGCGGAGGCGTGGGTCGAGCAGACCGCCGAGCACTGTGTCTACTGGATCGAGGTCCGGCGGCCGGGCCGGGACGGCGAGGCGGGGTACGCCGGTGTGCGGGTGACCATCGCGGCCTCGCCGATCGATGTCGCGCCGCTGCTGGAGAAGTACCTCTTCTCCGCCGAGCACAGCACGGTGCTGACCAGCGCCACGCTCGCGACGCGGACGGTGCGCGACGACGAGCCGACCGAGCACGCCGAGACGGCGTTTGCGTACACGATCGGGCGGCTGGGGTGCGAGGGCGCGCGCACGCTGCAGCTCGGCAGCCCGTTTGAATATGCACGGCAGGTCGAGGTGTATGTCGATCGCACGATGCCGGCGCCCTCGGGCGGGGCGCGTGGCGGGCGGGCGCAGCAGGGGCGCGGCGCGAGCCCGCTCTTCGGCAGCCAGTCCCAGTCGTACGAGGGAGCGCTGACAGAGCGGATCGTGCGTCACGTCCGCGAGACTGGGGGCGGGGCGTTCGTGCTGTTTACGAGCTTCAGCACGCTCTACAAGGTGGCGGACATGGCGCGGGTGCCGCTGGCGGAGGAGGAACTGCCGCTGCTCGTCCAGGGCCGGGACGGGTCTCGGACCGAGATCCTGCGGCAGTTCCGGGAGAGCGATAGGGCGGTGCTGTTCGGTGCTGCGAGCTTCTGGCAGGGTGTGGATGTGCGGGGGCGTTCGCTGCGGAACGTGATCATCACGCGGCTGCCGTTTGAGCCTCCGGACCGGCCTCTGACCGAGGCGCGGATCGAGCGGATCCGCGACCGGGGCGGGGACCCCTTCAAGGAGGACTCGCTGCCTCGGGCGGTGATCCGGTTCAAGCAGGGGTTCGGCCGGCTGATCCGGTCGTCCAGCGACACGGGTCGGGTGGTGATTCTGGATCCGCGTGTGCTGACCACGGGGTACGGGCGGGCGTTTATGAACGCGTTGCCCGCGGGGGTGCGGACCGAGGTCATCCACAGCTAGTGGCGTGGCGTCGGGTCGGGCGGGCGGATTCTGACCCTATCAAGATAAGAACAAATCTGACTTTCGCGGGGCGGTCGTCTAGTGTTCGCCCCTCATCGTTCCCGATGCATCGTGGCGACGGTGGGGCCCCCGCTCTTTGACTCTGTTCTTTGACACAGGGAGATCTTCATGCTCGGACGCGTCTTTAAGGCCTACGACATTCGCGGCACCTACCCGGATCTGCTCAGCGACCAGATGGCCTGGCAGATCGGCTGGGGGGCGGCCCGGTTCCTGTTCGCGGAGGCCGAGGCGCAGGGGCAGAACTCCCCGATGATGCGGAACATCGTGGTCGGGCGTGACATGCGGCAGTCGAGCCCGACGCTGGTGGCGCAGCTCATCGACGGTGTGCAGGCGTTCGGCGGCGACGTGATCGATGTCGGTCTGGTGGACACGCCGTTTGTGTACTTTGCGGTCAATCACTTGGGCTGCGCTGGCGGTGTGATGGTGACGGCCAGCCACAACCCGCCGCAGTACAACGGGTTCAAGATTTGCAAGATCGAGGCCAAGCCGGTGGGCGAGGCGACGGGTCTGGCAGATGTGCGCAAGTATGCCGCGACGGCGGACAAGGGCCGGTCGACGCGGGACGGCCGGGTCGAGAAGCGTGACCTGTGGGACGCCTACCGCCAGCACGTGCTCCGGTTCCTGGACATGGGCGGCAAGTCGCTCAAGGTCGTGATCGACGCCTCGAACGGGATGGCCGGGACGATGGTGCCCAAGATCTTCGGCGCCAAGGGTAAGGAGATCGAGGGGCTGGAGATCGTCGAGCTGAACTTCGACAACTCCAAGGGCGAGTTCGTGCACGAGCCCAACCCGCTGGTCGCGTCGAACCTGGCGCAGCTGCAGAAGGCGGTCGTGGACAAGAAGGCCGACCTGGGCATCTGCTTCGACGGCGACGCCGACCGGTGCGTGGTGGTGGACGAGAACGGCGAGATCATCGGGTGCGATCACCTGACGGCGGTCCTCGCGGCCAGCGCGCTCGAGCAGCGTCCCGGTGCGTCGATCGTCTACGACCTGCGTTCGACCAAGGCGGTCGAGGAGACGATCCGCGAGCTGGGCGGCAAGCCGATCCGCTCGCGGGTCGGGCACGTGTTCATGAAGCAGGAGATGGCGACGCACCGCTGCCAGTTCGGCGGCGAGCTCTCCGGCCACTTCTACTTCCGCAAGAACTTCAACGCCGACTCGGGCGCGATCGCGATGGCGACGGTGTTGAGCGTGCTGGCCAAGAGCGGCAAGAAGATGAGCGAGCTGACCGCGCCGGCGAAGAAGTACTACCAGTCCGGCGAGATCAACTTCGAGATCGAGGAGCAGGACGAGGCGCTCGACGCGCTCCGGGAGGAGTACGCGGGCGTCGCCGAGATCGACGATCTCGACGGCGTGACGATCGACGCCTTCGCCGGCAAGGGCTGGTGGTGCAACGTCCGCAAGAGCAACACCGAACCGCTGCTGCGGCTGAACGTCGAGGCCAGGACGCGGGAGTTGCTCGAGGAGATCCTCGCCGAGCTCTCTCCCAAGCTGGGGACCCGGGTCGATCACTGACCCGGAGTGTGCCGGGTCGTGGTCCGGGGGAGGCTCTCGGGGCTGTCTCCCGGGCGGGGGCGGCCCCGCGTCGGCGTGCCCGCGGCGGGCGTATAGACTGTTGGTGGATGCTCGCGTCGGTTCGGTCACTCAGCCATGAACCTCTCACACTTCTTTGAGCACTGGTCGATCACGGAGAACCCGTTCAAGGGCGAGGAGGCCCGGGACGACGGGGTCTTCGCCAAGCTCGGGCTGCCCGATGCGCGCGGGGCCAAGCCGGTGGACGGCCCGATGACCGCGCACTCCGACTTTGAGAAGATCCTCGGCTCTCTGGCGCGGCCCTCGACGTCGGTGGTGTTCGGCGAGAAGGGCTCGGGCAAGACGGCGATCCGCATGCAGCTGGCCGAGCAAATCCGCCTCCACAACCTAGCCAACCCGGAGCGCGGCGTGTGGGTGATCCCCTACGACGGGCTCAACGCGGTGCTGGACTGCCTGCACGAGCGGACGGGGGAGAGCGACCCGGCCGACTCGCTGGCGAGCATCCGGCTGGTCGACCACATCGACGCGCTGCTATCGATCGCTACGACCTCGATCGTCGAGCAGATCATCGAGGGGTCGGCGGTCAGCGCCCCGAGCCCGGTGCCCAGCGACGCGGTCAGGCGGATCCGCAGGGCGGGGCCGGAGCTGCGGCGGGACATGCTCCTGCTGCAGGCGGTCTACGACAACGCCGAGCAGGCGGTCGCTCGCGGCAAGGACCTGCGGCGGCGGCTCCGGGCGTGGCCGAGCTGGCAGCGGTTGGTGTTCCGGGCCCTGGCGTGGGGCGGGTGGGTGCTCCCCGCGGCTGCGGCGTGGTACGCCTACTTCAGGGTCGCCGAGGACGCCGAGACGCTGGCGCTGACGGCCAAGATCGCGGCGGGCGTGCTGGCGGCGGTGTGGCTGGTGCTCGCGGCCAAGGAGTTTCTGTTCGAGCGGGGACGGTTGTTGTTGCTGGGCAAGCGGCTCCGCAAGCAGCTGCGGACGTTGCGTCGGACGGAGCGGTCACTCTCGGCGACGGTGGGGCGGCTGGCCAGCGCGGACCAGTCGTCGCTGGTGCTGCCGCTGACCGATTCTGACGAGACGCGCTACGCGATGCTGGATCGGCTCAAGCGGGTGCTGGGTGTGCTGGGCTACGGCGGCGTGGTGGTGCTGGTGGACCGTGTGGACGAGCCGACGCTGATCAACGGCGACCCGGAGCGCATGCGGTCGGTGGTCTGGCCGATGTTCAACAACAAGTTCCTGCAGCAGGAGTCGTTCGGGCTCAAGATGCTGCTGCCGGTCGATCTGCGGCACGCGCTGTTCAAGGAATCGAGCGCGTTCTTCCAGGAGGCGCGGCTGGACAAGCAGAATCTCGTCGAGCGGCTGAGCTGGACGGGATCGATGCTCTACGACCTGTGCGACGCGCGGCTGAAGGCCTGCCGCGACCCGGAGGCCGAGCCGATCAGCCTGCTCGATCTCTTCGCCGAGGACGTGACCGGGCGGGACGTGGTCGATGCGCTCGACCAGATGCACCAGCCGCGTGACGCGTTCAAGCTGCTGTACCGGTGCCTGAGCGAGCACTGCTCAAACGTGACGGCCGAGCAGGGCCAGTGGCGCGTGCCGCGGCTGGTGCTTGAGCAGGTGCGCAAGCAGGAGGCGGACCGGGTGCAGCAGTTGTACCGCGGAATCCGGCCCGCCTGACGGCTGTTCCGGTATTCTCCGGGCATGATCCGATTCTTCCCTGCGTGCATCATGGTGTGCTTCGTGCTGGTTGCGCAGCTCGGGTGCGCTGTGGGCGGGCCCGGTCGTGACCTGAATCCCAGGGTCGTGGTCCTTGGCATCGCGCAGGACGGCGGCGTGCCCCAGGCGGGCAGTTTCGCCGATCAGCGGTGGGGCGAGGCCAACGGCCAGCGGATGGTCGCCTGCCTCGGCTTGATCGACCCTCGCACCGAGAGCGTGTGGATGTTTGACGCGACGCCGGACTTCCGGCGGCAGCTGTACGACCTGCACGCCGAGGCGGAGGGGCCGCGATGGAGGTGGCGGGCGGGGAATCACGTCGGCGAGCCGAGGCCGCGGCCGCTGGACGGGGTGTTTCTCACGCACGCGCACATCGGCCACTACACGGGGTTGATGTTCCTCGGGCACGAGTCGATGGGGACGGACGGTGTGCCGGTGCACGCGATGCCGCGGATGCGGGAGTTCCTGGAGAGCAACGGGCCGTGGGACCAGCTCGTGCGGTACGAGAACATCGAGCTGCGCACGCTGACGGCGGGCGAGGCGGTGGTGCTGGGCGAGGGGCTCTCGGTGACGCCCTTTCTGGTGCCGCACCGGCAGGAGTATTCGGAGGTCGTCGGTTATCGGATCGACGGCCCGACCCGCTCGGTGCTGTTCGTTCCTGATATCGATTCGTGGGAGGAGTGGGACGCGATGGGCACGCGGATCGAGGACATGATCGCGCGCGTGGACATCGCGTATCTCGACGGCACGTTCTTCGCCAACGGCGAGATCCCCGGGCGGGACATGAGCGGGTTCCCGCACCCCTTCATTACGCACAGCATGGAGCGGTTCGCGTCGTTGCCGGAGTCTGAGCGGGCGAAGGTGCGGTTTCTTCATCTGAACCACACCAATCCGGCGCTGCATCAGGGTGGATATGCACGGCTCCGTATTCAGCGTGCGGGAATGCGCGTGGCGCGTGAGGGAGAGTCGGAAGGCCTGTGAGTTTCGGCTAGACTTGATGCGGGGCGATCTGCCGGGGACGGCGGGTCAGGCCGAGAGATCTCCAGGAGAGAGCCGTGCGATTCGATGTGTTTTTTTGCTGTGTGCGTGTTGTGTTCTGCGCGGTCGCGGCCGCGGCGTATGCCGATCCGCCGCCGGCGCCCGATGTGTTGACCGAGATGTCCGCCGCCGCGTGGAGCGCGCAGGCGGAGGGTTCGTTCGCGAGCGTGTCGAACGACACGCAGCGATTCGTTGAGGGCTCGGCCTCGCTCCGCTTCGAGACCGGCGGCGGGTTCGACACGTGGCTGTGGTCGCCCGGCGACCGCTCGGCGTCGTGGGACATGCTGGCCGACGGCTCGGGCGGCATGCGGTTCTCGGCGTACGCCGAGAACGACTTTACGTTCCAGGGGGGCAGCCCCTGGGTGCGTCTGTACTCGAACGGCGGGTATGTCGAGTATCGGCCGCGGGTGGACGTGCTCAACGATGCGCTGGGCCGTTGGGCCGACTTTGCGATCCCGTACGCGGGCGACTCGGTGTGGGAGCGTTCGGATGTCGGCACGCCCGATCTGTCCTCGGTCGATTCGGTCGAGATCCACGCCGACACGTGGGACGCGGGCTTTGTGCTGTGGATCGACGGGCTCGGCTTCGACCTGCCGCTGCCGGCGCCGGACCGGCTCCGTGCCTACGCGGGCAACGCCAGCGTGTCGCTGGAGTGGGACGCCTACCCCGACCCGATGGGTCGGCTGGAGGGCTTTGCGGTCTACCGAGAGCTGTCGCCGTTCTCGAGCGTGGACGGGCTGTCGCCGATCGCGGTGGTGGGCGATCCCGGCGCGACGGCGTTTGTTGACGACACGGCGAGCAACGGTGTGCGGTACCACTACGCGGTGACCGCGGTCTTTGATGGCGGGGCGGAGACCGAGGAGGTCGAGAGCGTCGGGCCGCGGACGCCCCGGCTGGAGACTGACCTGCAGATCGTGTCGGTCTCGCGCACGCCGCGATTCCCGCGGTACGACCCGACGTACACCTACCACGAGATCACCGAGCCCGGCGGCTTCGGTCCCTACATCACGACCGCGGCGACGGGTCTGGGCTCCGGGCAGGACGAGGACACGCAGCGCTGGCCGGAGATCGGCGAGACGGTCACCTACACGATGACCGTGCGGAACAGGGGCACGACGCCGTACATCGCGAGCCTGCCCTACACCTGGTCGCTCGACGGCGGGGTCGTGGACAGCGCCTCGCCGTTTGTCGCGCTCGACGCGGGCGAGACGCTCACCTATTCGTGGTCGATGCCGTGGGACGGTGCGCATCACGAGATCGGGGCGAGGCTGGACATCGCCGACGACCGGCCGGAGAACAACACGTTCGCGCTCGACAGCAAATCGGTCGCGTTCCTCTCGTTTGCGGACCTGACCTACATCGAGAACTTCCGTGAGCAGTCGCCGGACTACAACGCGGTCTCGGACGATCTGTTCGACTGGCTGAACCTGCACATGGCCCGGTTCAACCAGCTCTTCGAGGCGGCGGGGACGGACAAGCGGGTGCACTTCGACGTCGTGGCGGCGCTGGCCGACGACGCGCCGGATCCGGTGGTCGACCGGATCGACTTTGCGATCTTCCCGTTCCGGTACAAGGCGACCGACGGCACGCTCCGGCTCAGCGGCTATTACGACCCGGGTGAGGACCTGGACTACGGGCTGCTCCACGAGATGGGGCACCAGCTCGGGCTGATCGATCTCTACCGGCTGGACCTTCCGGCGGACCGGAACCATGTCTCGGGCGAGGCCTACTGGGCGATCCCGGGTCTGATGCACGGCGTGGACCACCTCGTGAGCCAGCACAGCGCCGACGCGATGACGCTGTGGCTGGACAAGGCGCACGGGTACTACGGCCAGTATCTGTACGCGCTGCCCGAGCACTGCCGCGTGCGGCTGTTGGGCCACGACGGCGTGCCGCTCGCGGGCGCGACCGTGCGGGTGTACCAGCGGACCGAGCGTCCCGGGCAGGGTGATGTGATCACCGATCAGGTCAAGTTCACGGGCGTGACCGACGGCGCGGGCGAGTGGACGCTGCCGAACGTGCCGATCGACCCGGACATCATCCCCGAGACGTTCGCCGGCGATGCGCTGGGGCCGAACCCGTTCGGGTATGTCGCGGTGGTCGGCACCAACGGCCTGCTGCTGCTGGAGATCGAGCACGAGGGCCAGACCGACTACGCGTGGCTGCCGATCACCGAGGCCAACGACGCGTATTGGGCCGGGCAGACCGGCACCGCGGTGTTTGAGCGGACCCTCTCGATCGGCGGCGGCGTGCAGTACTTCCCGCCGCTCGAGCTCACCGAGCAGAACGCCGCGGACTGGGCGACCTGGGCGCAGGACGGGCAGCTGCTGTTGCGCGACGACGACGCGATGGTGCGTGAGGGGCAGAGCTCGCTGGAGTACATCGCCACGGGCGGCGGTGACAACGCCGCGACCTACCCGGGCGTGGGTATCGCCTCGTGGGATCTCTCTGCGGTGCAGCGGATCCACCTGTGGGTCTACGCCGACAACGAGAACCTCGGCTTCCAGAACAGCAGCCCGTGGATTCGGCTGCTGGGTGACGGCGGGGACTTCATCGAGCTGCACTCGACCCAGGACGCGCTCAATCAGGCCCGCGGCCGGTGGGTCGAGCTGAGCATCCCGCTGGCCGGCGACGGGGCGTGGGCCCGGACGGTGCAGGGGGCTCCGGACATCACCTCGATCCGGGGCATCGCCCTCCACGCCGACACGTGGGGGGCGGGCTTTACGGTCTGGTGGGACGGCCTGCGGTTCGACCCGCCGGTCTGTGCCGCGGACTTCAACGCCGACGGCACGATCGACACCCGGGACGTGATCAGCTTCCTGAACAGCTGGTCTGGCGGGCAGGGTCGCGCCGACACCAACGGGGACGGCCTGATTGACACCCGGGACGTGATCGCGTTCCTGAACCAGTGGACGGCCGGCTGCTGAGCCGGGCGGCCCGCGTGCAAGAGAATCCACCGACGAAGTTTCACACCGGGGGGTGAAACGCTGTAGGCTTCCTCTCGAACAACCGCCGGGAGGCTCTTGCGCTGCGCTCATGATCCGTTGCATCGATGTGCACAAGTCGTACCGATTGGCCGACCGTGAGGTGCCCGCCCTGCGCGGGGCGTCGCTCGAGATCGCCGAGCCGGGGTTCTACGCGATCATGGGGCAGTCGGGGTCGGGCAAGTCGACGCTGCTGCACTTGCTCGCGACGCTCGACCGGCCGGATTCGGGCGAGATCTTCATCGGCGGGCGGAGCGTGCATGACCTCTCCGAGCGTGAGGCGACCGACTTCCGCAGGCGCGGCCTGGGCATCGTCTTCCAGCAGTTCAACCTGATCCCCACGCTCTCGGCGGCCGAGAATGTCGAACTGCCGGGCCTGCTCGCCGGGGACGAGCCGAAGAAGCTCCGCCGCCGCGCGCTCGAACTGCTCGAGTTGCTCGGGCTCGAGGACCGCGCCAGCCACCGGCCCGAGGCGATGTCCGGCGGCGAGCAGCAGCGCGTGGCGATCGCCCGGTCACTGCTCTATTCGCCGCCGGTGCTGCTGGCCGACGAGCCGACGGGGAATCTGGACTCGGCCAACGCCGAGCGGCTGTGGTCCCTGCTCGGCACGCTGGCGGCACAGCACGAGATGACGGTGTTGATGGTCACGCACGAGCCCGCAGCGGCGGCGCACTGCCGGCGGGCCTTCCTGCTGCAGGACGGACGCGTCCGGGGCGAAATGGAAACGGAGGGGCTCGATGCGGCCGGTGTGGCGGCTCGCTATCAGCAGGCTCTGGGTCAGGCCTAGCCGCACGATCCTCATCGTGCTGGCGGTCGCGCTGTCGGCTGCGCTCATCACGGTGGTGTCCAGCGCGATGGCCTCGCTCAACGCGGCGATCCGCGGCCAGCTCAGCCGCACCGTCGGCGCGGCCGACGTCGTGCTCAAGCCCGCGACCTCGGTCAAGTCGGTGCAGGCCGACTGGCTCTCGCGAGTCGAGGCCTGGCCGGGTGTGGAAGTCGCCTCACCCTCGCGGCAGGAGTCTCTCCGGCTTGAACTCACAGTGGATGTGCTCGCGGTGCCCGATGCGGCGAGTGGTGACGCCTGGACTCGCGAAAGCCGCACGCTTGATCTATCCACGGTGATCTACGGCGTGGACTTTGACACGTGGCAGCAGCTCCGACCGGTCGAACTGGTCGCCGGGCGGCTGCCCGAGGCACCGGGCGAGATCGTGGTGGACGGTCTCGTGACCGAGCGGCTGACCTACGTCTATCAGGCCGAAGACCGGGGCTCGGGACGCTACGGCATCACCGTCGGCACGGCGGTCACAGACACACCGGCGGTCGAGATCCCCGAGAGTGTGGAGACGGCCGACGAGGCTGCACGGCTGAACGCCACCGTCGGGCTGCGGCTGGGCGACCGGCTCCGCGTGAGGCGACTGCTGCGCGCACCGGCGGAGTTCACCGTCGTGGGCATCGCCAGGCAGGCGCCGCTCGGGGGCAGACCGCAGGCGTACACCACGCTCGAATCGCTGGCCTCGGCGACCGGCGGCGGGGGCAAGCTGACCGAGATCGAGGCAAAGCTGGCACCGGGCGTCGATCCGGCCGAGTTCGCAGCGACGCACAGCCCGGAGGTACCCGAGGGGTTCGTGCTCACGACCACAGCGCGGGTGACCGCCAATGTCGAAAAGAATCTGGCCTCGAGTCAGCTCGGGCTCATCCTGGCGACGGTGCTGGCGTTTCTTACCGCGGCGTTCATCATCTTCACTGGGCTCACGGTGGACGCGGCGCAGCAGCAGCGCGAGCTGGCGATGCTCCGCTGCGTCGGGGCGAGCCGCACGCAGCTCGCGGCATTCCAGCTGCTGGTCGGCGCGTTCATCGGCTTGGCGGGGGCGGCGATCGGTGTGCCGCTGGGGCTGGGCATCGCGGCCGCGGTCGTCTCGGCGTTCCGCGAGTATGTCCCCGAGGGCACGATCATCAACCCGCTGGGGCTGGTGCTCGCGCCGGCGGGGAGCCTGATCGCGGGGTTGCTCGGCGCGGCGTGGCCGGCGTGGCGGGCGGCGCGGACGAGCCCGCTCAAGGCGATGGCCTCGCGGGCGGCGGCACCGAGCCGCAAGATCATCGCGGCCGCGACGCTGGTCGCGGTGCTCGGCCTGGGCATTCAACTCCTGACATTCCTCGTGCCGCGCGACGGGCAGACGATGTTCTGGGCGTACGCGACGGTCGGCCTGCCGGCGGTGTTCTTCGGGTACTTCTTCTTGTCGGTGCCGGTGATGATTCTCGTCACACGGGTGTGCGGGCCGCTCCTCGTGCGGGCGCTGGGCGTGCCGCGTGGGCTGGTCGAGCGGCTCGTCGCCGCGACGCCGTTCCGGTACGGCTTCACGGCCGGGGCGATGATGGCGGGCCTGGCGTTGATGGTCGGGCTCTGGACCCAGGGCGGGGCGTTGATCCGGGATTGGCTGGAGAAGCTGCAGTTCCCTGACGCGTTCGTCAGCGGGCTCAACATCCCGCCGGAAGCCCAGGACAAGCTCGACGCGATGCCGTTCGTCACCGGGACGTGCGCGATCACGCTCCATCCGGTCGAGACCGACGCCTTCGGCGTGCGGGCGCTGCAGCAGTACTACACGACCTTCATCGCCTTCGAGCCCGGGCCCTTCTTTGAGATGGCGACGCTGACGTGGATCGAGGGCGATCCGGAGACTGCGCTGCGTCGGCTGCAGCAGGGCGGCGCCGTGATCGTCGCGAGGGAGTTCCAGGTCGCCCAAGACCTGCACATCGGCGACATGTTCTCGTGCCGCGATGAGGGCGTGGAGCACGAGTTCGAGATCGTCGGCGTGGTGACGAGCCCGGGGCTGGAGATCGTCAGCAAGTTCTTTGATGTCGGCGCCGAGTACACGCAGCAGGCGCTGCACGCGGTATTCGGTTCCCGCGACGACCTGCGCGAGCGGTTCGGCACCGATTCGATCAACCTCATCCAGATCGGCCTCGACCCGGACACGCGGGACGACGAGGCGGTGGACGCGATCTGGCGGGAGATGGCGCCGTACGGCATCCTCGACGCCGGGAGCGGGCGGCAGATCCTCGCCGACATCATCGAGTTCATGCGGGCGATGCTGTACGCGACATCGCTCGTCGCGGTGCTCAACATGCTGATCGCGAGCCTCGGCGTGGCCAACGTGATCATCAACAGCGTCGAGCAACGGCGCTACGAGCTGGGCGTGCTGCGCGCGGTGGGGGGGCACCGGGGCATGCTCGCGCGAATGGTCGCGGCCGAGGCGGTGCTGATCGCGATCGCCGCGGGCATCCTCGGCACGCTCATGGGCATCCAGCTCTCACTGGCTGCGCAGCACCTGCACCGGTCGTTGCTGGGCGTGGTGTGGGACCTCCGCCCGCCGCCGCTGCCGATCCTGGCCGGGTGCGGCATCGTGCTGGTGATCTGCCTGCTGGCGAGCGTGCCGGCCGTTTTGCGGCTGAATCGCATGAGGCCGCGGGAATTGCTCAGTTCGCGGAGCTGAACGCTGACTTCGCGCCCGCGGGGCGCCGGGTGCTGGTGTATGCTGGGGCAAGCCCCGGAGACTCACGCATGGCAAAGCCGAAGAAGGCCGGTCTGAGCATCGGCGGCATCGTGCTCGTGGTGGCGATCGTGCTGCTGGCGCGGGTGCTGGGCATCGATCTCTCGGCACCCGAGGAGGGGCAGCCGCCGTCGGCGCCAACTTCGCAGCGCGAGACCGCGTCCCCGGACCGGGTGGCTGCGGACGACACGAAGCTCGTGGAGGACCTCTTCACCGAGCAGCGATCGGGCGTGATGGTCACGGTGCGGTGTGAGGTCGTGCACATCCTGCCCGACGACAACGAGGGCAGCAGGCACCAGCGATTCCTCGTCGAGCTCTCGACGGACCGCACGCTGCTGGTGGCGCACAACATCGACCTGGCCGAGCGGGTGCCGCTGCGGGACGGCGACACCATCCTCATCCGCGGGCAATACGAATGGACGGAGAAGGGCGGGACGCTGCACTGGACGCATCACGACCCCGGCAACCGGCGTGAGGGCGGGTGGATCGAGCACGGTGGGGTGCGGTACGAGTAGGGTCTGGAGCGCTTCTACGATACGGACATGATCACCCCCGGCTCAGCCCAGTCGCCCTCCAATCGGTCTGGACAGCAGCGCTTCGACGTGCAGGCTCCGTTCACGCCCACCGGCGACCAGCCCGGCGCGATCGAGGGGATCACGCGCGACCTCAAGGACGGGGCGCCGCTGGCCTGCCTGCTCGGGGCGACCGGCACCGGCAAGACCTTCACGATGGCCAACGTCATCGCGCAGCTCAACAAGCCGACGCTCATCATCAGCCACAACAAGACCCTCGCGGCCCAGCTCTACGAAGAGCTCCGCGAGTTCTTCCCCAACAACAGCGTCAACTACTTTGTGAGCTACTACGACTACTACCAGCCCGAGGCGTACATCCCCTCGCGCGATATCTACATCGAGAAGGACGCCAGCCGCAACGACGATCTGGACATGCTCCGGCTGGCCGCGACGAGCAACATCCTCGGCCGGCGCGACACGGTGGTGGTGGCGAGTGTCTCCTGCATCTTCGGCCTCGGATCGCCGATCGCCTATTCGCAGCGGCTGCTGACGATCACCAAAGGCAGCACCATCAACCGACGGGACTTCTTCCTCGCGCTCAACGCGATGCAGTACCAGCGGACGGATATCGAGTTCAAGCGCGGCCGCTACCGCGTGCGGGGGGACGCGATCGAGGTGTGGCCCGCCTACGAGCGGTTCGCCGTCCGCATCGAGCTCTTCGGCGATGAGATCGACCGGGTGGACCTGATCAATCCGACCAGCGGCGAACTGCTGGCCGAAGAACGGCAGTTCTTCCTGTTCCCGGCGGTCCACCACGTGATGCCGGAGGAGGAGCTCGAGCCGATCATCACGCAGATCCGCACCGACCTCGACGCCCGCGTGCTCGAGCTGCGCGCGCAGGGCAAGCTGCTCGAGGCCCAGCGCCTGCTCGCCCGCACGAAGTACGACATCGAGATGATCGAGGAGGTCGGCTACTGCTCCGGCGTCGAGAACTACTCGCGCTACTTCGACGGGCGTGCACCCGGCGAGCGGCCATACACACTCCTGGACTACTTCGACTTCGCCCCCGCCGCCGATGGTGCCGCGGGGCCGGTCGCAGCGGCCGGGGGTGTCGAATCCGGCGCGACCAGAGCGCGGCCCAACTTCCGCGACTGGCTGCTCATCATCGACGAGTCGCACGTCACCGTGCCGCAGATCAGGGCGATGTACAACGGTGACCGCGCGCGCAAGGAGGTGCTGGTCGATCACGGCTTCCGCCTCCCCGCAGCCCTCGACAACCGGCCGCTGCGGTTCGAGGAGTTCGAGGCCATCGTGCCGCAGACGCTCTACGTCTCGGCCACCCCCGGCCCTTACGAGCTCGAGCGCTCCGGCGGCGTGGTGCACGAGCAGGTCATCCGCCCGACGGGCCTGCTCGATCCGGAGATCGAGGTGAGGCCGGCCTCCGGGCAGGTGCAGGACCTGCTGGAGCGCTGCCGCGAGTGTGTCGCGTCCAACGGCCGGGCCCTCGTCACCGCGCTCACCAAGCGTCTCTGCGAGGATTTGGCCAGCTATCTCGACCAGCAGGGCTTCCGCGTGCGCTACCTGCACTCGGAGATCGACACGCTCGAGCGGATCACGATCCTCACCGATCTGCGGTCCGGTGAGTTTGACATCCTCGTCGGGGTCAACCTGCTGCGAGAGGGGCTCGATCTGCCGGAGGTCTCGTTCGTCGGCATCCTGGACGCCGACAAGGAGGGCTTCCTCCGCTCGGCGACGAGCCTGATCCAGCAGATCGGGCGTGCGGCCCGGAACTCGAGCTCCAAGGTCGTGCTCTACGCCGACACGGTCACGCCCTCGATGCAGGCCGCGATGGACGAGACCGACCGCCGGCGCGAGAAGCAGGTGGCGTACAACACCGAGCACGGCATCACGCCGCAGACGATCGTCAAGGAGATCCGCCGCGGCATTGAGTCGGACCTCAAGGCCCGGCGCAGCGCCCGCGAGGCCGTCGCGACCACCGAGGAACGCGTCGACGCCTCGGCCCTGCTCAAGATGCTCGAAGAAGAGATGCTCGCAGCGTCCGAGGAGATGGCCTTCGAGAAGGCCGCCGACCTGCGCGACCAGGCGGTCATCGTCCGCAAGCTGCTGGACGAGCACGCGGCCCAGCAGGCCGAGGCCGCCTCGGCCGCAAGCGCTGATCTGCTGAGCCCGGCGCCCCCGAAGCGGCCCGACGACTACC
Source organism: Phycisphaerales bacterium JB054 (assembly GCA_043100935.1). GTDB lineage: Bacteria > Planctomycetota > Phycisphaerae > Phycisphaerales > UBA1924 > PNC22. The sequence continues at coordinate 118,593 of JBICHP010000003.1, read as the reverse complement.
CGCCGCTGCTGCTGACGCGCACCGCGATCGAGAACGCCCTGAGCGGGCGCGGCGGCGGGCGGCGGAAGAAGGCGGGCATGCCGGGCGTCAGGGCGGGCAAGACGAAGCGGAAGGGACGCTGAGTCGCACCGGGCGTGAGCCGCGGGAACGGGGCGCAAGAAGAAGCCCGGGACCGCTCGCGGCCCCGGGCTCTGAGAGGAAGTCGGTTGGCGTCCGCTGTTTAGCGCCGCCGACGCATCGCGCCGACGCCGGCCAGGCCGAGCACCATCGCGGCACCGGGCGCGGGGACCGTCGAGATCGTGATGTTGTCGAGGGTGACGTCGAAGTCGTCGTCGGTGAAGAAGTAGTCCGGCAGCAGCGTGGAGAACACCATCTCGTCGACGCCGGCCAGAACGTCCGCGAAGGTCATGTTCGGGGGCAGGCGCGTCTCGAACGTGTCGGGGTCGTAGTCGCCGTAGCCGCCCCACCCGGCGGGCAGGTCGGTCGAGCCGGGATCGTCGATGGTCACCGAGTAGGTGCGGTAGTCGCTGTTGTCGTCCTCGGAGATCCAGTCGAACAGGTAGAAGACGCTGGTCCACGGGTAGCCGCCCTGCGCCGAGTCGTAGTCGCGGAGCTCGAGCATGAACGGGCGCGCCACGGGAAGGAACGTCCCGATCTTGTCGACCTTGACGTCCACCGAGACGGTGAACTCGGAGTAGCCGGCGAAGTCGCCGACGAACGCCGGGTTGGTGCTGTTGGTGAACGCGACGCCGAAGTCGTGGAACTGGGTGCGGAGACCAGCGCTCCCGCCCACCCCGTTGGTCGGGTCGATAAACGTGCTGCCGCCGAAGCCCTGGGGCCCCTCCCAGCCTTCGGCACCATTCTCGAAGTTCACCACGGTGATATCCGCAGCGGCGTGTGCAGCGATGGCCGCGACGGCGGTGAGTGCGACCTTGTGCGCGAGACGACAGTTCATCTGAGCTCTCCTGCGTTGTGCGGCGTCGAACCGGCCCGGGAACGCCCGTGCCGCGATCGTCGCAGATGGTGTCCTGAGAGAGCCTACCGGGAGCAACGCCCGATTCCAAGATGTTTCCGGGAAACTTCCAGAATTTATCCGACATCCTCACACGTCGATCCAGAAATGAGTAGAATGCCTCTCAGATGCCCGAGCAAGCCGTTCAGCCCGACGCGGACACGCCCGACCTGGAGATCCGCATCATCCGGACCGGGTCGGATCTGGTGGAATCGCTTGGTCGAGTGCTCGACGCGGTGCCGGGCAGCCCGCAGGGGCCTCAGGCACTCGCCCGCCAGATCAACATCGACAAGGTGCTGGCCAGCCGCGTCCTCCGCGCGGTGAAGAGCTCGGACGCGATGTCCGCGCTGCACCGCTTCCCCGGCCCGGACCCGCTCCGCCGGGTGCTCGCCGAGGCGTCCAAGCAGGGTGTCGAGTCGTCCCTCATCGCCGACGCGTCCCAGGCCGTGGACCGCTTCGCCGGGCTGATCCGCGATGAGCTGGGCGATCGCGGCGCGCTCGACGCGATCGTCTCGGCGTGGGTGCCCGAGGCCCGGCGAGACTTTGAGACCCGGTGGAAGCAGTCGGCGTTCAAGGCGATGAGCCAGCTCAAGGGGGTTCGCGCCGACACGATCCTCGCGACCGCCCTGATCCGGCCCTCGGCCGACGGTGAACATCTCGACCTGGTCTGGGTCTCGGGCCTTTTCGGTCTGCAGCGGCTGCGCCCGGGCGCGTCGGTCAAGCTCGCGACGCGGCGGATGAGCCCCGACCGGGCGGGCCGCCGCCCGATGTCGCTCGACGGCACCGCCCTCGACGGCCTGCACGACTCGGTGCTCAAGGAGTTCAGCAGCTCGCCGGTGCCGCAGATCGGTGTGCACCGCACCGACGAGGTCGTGCACTACACGCTGGATTCGAAGGGCTTCGGGCCCGGCGCGACGCGGGATCTGGCGCTCGCGGAGGCGAACTTCAACGAGCTGCCCAAGCGTTACGACACCGGGGACAACCGGCAGGGGTTCGTCTTTGCCGAGGTGCCGCTGCCGAGCAAGGTCCTGCAGCTCGACGCGATCGTTCACCACGATGTCTTCCCCGGGTCGGATCCGCGGCTGCGGATCTACGACACCGCGATGGAGGGCGTGGCGGATGTCAACGACCGCGCGCGCGATCTCGACCTGCTCGACATGATCGAGTCGATCGAGTCGCTCGGCCACACCGCCGAACGCATCGGCTCGTCCACGGTGCCGCGGTACGGCGCGTTGCTCTCCCAGGTCTTCGGCAAGCTGGGCTGGAACCCGCGTGAGTTCCGCGTCTACCGCGCGAGGATCGACTACCCGATCTACGGCAGCCAGGTCTCGATGTGCTTCGACCTGCCGCGGGCGGCGCCCGGCGGCGGCGATCGTTGAGCCCGCGGCTCCTTGAGTGACGTTCGCATCCGGGGGCGCACGGCGGAGAGGGCGAAGACGCTGCACAACCCCGCCCAGACGAGCGCGTCGGGCCGGCCGGATCGCACGCCTGATTGTGCAAGAAGCATCGCTCGGCGCAACTGTCGTCCAATCTCCACGGGTCCGCTCTGCCCATCATGGACGCTCCACCCCTTGAAGGAGAGCCCCAGTGATGCGCACGCTTATCCCCGCCGCCGCCGGTTCGTTGATGGTTGTCTCGGCCGCGGCCCACGCCCTTGATGTGTCGATCTACAGCCAGCCCACCACCGCCAACCCCGACAACGTCGGCCTCGGTTGGTACAGCCAGTCCGAGCCCCGGGTGCGGAAGAACTACAAACACGCGGACGACTTCACGCTCGCGGCCGACGCGGAGGTCTCGCGGGTTGTCTGGTGGGGGCAGAGCTCCAAACACAGGCACGACGACCTGACCAACTTCGACACGTTCCAGATCGAGTTCTTCGAAGCGACGGACGTGGGCGGCGACCTGCTGCCCGGTGCGCTGCTCGCGGTCGAGGTGTTCGACATCGCGGACACCTCGCCGACCGAGACCGGCCGGCTCGCGCCGAACGGGGCGAAGGAATACCGGCACGAGGCGACGCTCACCGCGCCCTTCGCAGCCGTCGAGGGGCGACAGTATTTCATCGCCGTCAGCGCGGGGATGATCGAGACCAACTCGGCCTCCGACGCGTGGCAGTGGCAGGACGCCGACCTCTTGAACGGCTGGTCGGCGACGTATTCCTGGGCGTCGTCGGAGTGGACGGGCTATCAGGACAGCGACAGCGCGTTCGAGCTCTACGCGGTGCCCGCGCCGGCGTCGGTCGGGCCGCTGGCGGTCTGGCTGCTCGCGGGGCGTCGGCGTTTGCGATGAAATGGGTGGCCGGTCAGGACGCGGGCGCACGTCCGAGGCGATTGCGAAACGCCAGCGGCGTGCAGCCGTAGGCGGACCGGAACGCCCGGCTGAAGTGCGATTGGTCGACGAAACCCTGCTCGAGCGCGACGTGCACGATCGGCGGGGACTGGCGTGAGGCGAGCGAGCGGGCGGCTCTGGACAGGCGCACGCGCCGGCCATACTCGCCGATCGTCACGCCCGTCGCGAGGCGGAAGTGTCTGGCGACATGGGACGGGTGCCGCCCGACCCTCGCGGCGACCTCTTTCAGGCTCGAGGCGAGCTCGGGCGCTTCGAGCAGCAACTCGCGGACCTCGGCGATCCACACGCCGTCGTCGACCCGGACGCCGTCCCGCGGCAGGAGTTCCTCGAGCAGCCGCGTGGCGAGGGACTCGAGGAGGAGTGCGTCAGGCTCGGGCGCGTGGGAGATCTCCTCGACGATCGCGGCCGCGGGGCCGAGGGCGGTGGTGGCGTCGAGCTCTCGGACGAGCGTGTCCGCGTCGATACCGGCGCCGCGCGGCAGCCCGGCGGGCATCACGATGTGGAGCGAGCGGATGCCCCGGGCGTGCGACGTGAAGTGGTGGCGGACGCCGGCTGCGAAAAACTCGACCGCGCCCGCACGCGAGACGACGTCGCGACGGCCGTAGGTGCCGGCCCCGCTCCCGGCGAGGACAAAGTCGATGCTCGCCTCGTCGTGCTCGTGCCAGTCTTGGCAGAACGCCCCGCTGTAGGTCTTGTGCGTGATGCGGAAGGGGCCGGCGCGGTGCAGGGAGTGCAGCGTGACGCGTTCATCGGCGTGTCCGGCGGGGTGGGATCGCACAGCATCGGTGTACGCGTTCGGGCCCCGAGAGTTGCAGCGGTGCGGGAGGGTTGGGCGGAGCGGGGCCGCGGCACGGAGGGCGAGCCACCCGTGGAGCGGCGTCGGCGTCGCCGGCACGCGAATCTTTGCGATGGTCTGACACGTCCTGAACGTCTGCCCGGCCGGGCCGTCACTACGTTCTCGCCATGCCGAATCTCCTCGCCGTAGCCGCCGCGGCCGCCATGATCTGGCAGGCCGTCACCGCCCCCGCCAACACGCAGCCCGCGCCCATCCCCGAGGTCCGGAGGCACCCGGACCACACCGTGGAGATCGTCTGTCACCGTGGTGTGAACAAGTACGCGCCGGAGAACACCTTCGCTGGGGCGGCGCTGTGCGTGGCGTGGGGCATCGAGTACGTCGAGGTCGATGTCCGGACCAGCGCCGACGGGGTGCTCTACGTCCTGCACGACTCGGGGCTGGCTCGAACGACCGACGGCGAGGGCAAGATCAGCGAGACGACCGCCGCGGAGCTCGACCTGCTCGACGCCGGCGCGTGGTTCGGCCCGGTCTACGCGGGCCAGCGCATCCCGCGTCTGTCGCGACTGCTGGCCTGGGCGCGGGGGAACGTGCGGGTCTATCTGGATGTGAAGGGCGCAGACATCGAACAGGTGCTCGAGGCCGTCCGCGAGGCCGGCATGGAGGACGAGGTGTTCTTCTGGTTCGGCGACGACGAGCACGCCCGCACGCTCCGCTCTCTGGCACCGGGCATCGCGCTCAAGATCAACGCCGACAGCGAGGAGGGATTGGCGACCGCCAAACGGGACTTTGACGCCCAGATCATCGAGTGCGGCCCGGGCAGTCTGACACCGGAGTTCGTCGCGCGGGCTCACGAGCTGGGGCTCCGCGTGATGCTCTACACCCGCGACAACGATCCGGCGGTGTTTCGCCGCGGCCTCGAGGTCGGGATCGACATGGTGAACCTCGACCACCCGGACACGTTCATCGAGGCAGAGCGGCAGTTCCTGGAGTCACGCCGTTCGGCCGCCGACTAGCCGAGCCGCGTGAGCCTCGCATACTCCAGCACGAGCGTCTTGACGCCCACGTGCTGGAACTTGATCTTGGCGCGGATGCTGGCCCCGCCCTCGAGGCTCATCACCTGCCCAACGCCGAACTGGGGGTGTCGCACCTTGCTGCCCACGGGCAGCTCGCGCTGGGCCTGGGCGAGCTTGCCGCCGGGTTTGGTCTCGTAGGTGCGGGCGGACTGGTCGAAGTCGTCGTCGAAGCCGCCGCCGGTGTCGGCCCAGGCGTCGGACTGGTCGCTGATTGTGGTGTGTTCTCGGGGCAGTTCTTCGATGAAGCGGCTGGGGATGGTGCGTTCGGACATGCCTCGGACGGTGCGGTACTTCGCGCAGCTGAGCTGCACGTGCTGCATGGCCCGTGTGATGCCGACGAAGCAGAGCCTGCGTTCTTCTTCGAGGTCCGACTCTGAGGTCTGCGCTCGCGAGTGGGGGAGCAGCCCCTCTTCGAGACCGATCACCGCGACGACGGGGAACTCCAGGCCCTTGGCCGCGTGGAGCGTCATGAGCGTGACCGATCCGTGCGAGGGGTCGACCGCGTCGGCATCGGCGACGAGTGAGACGCGTTCGAGATACGCCCGCAGCATTGCCAGCAGCGGCGGCGTCTCGGCCTGCGTGGCCAGGTCCGCCGCCGGATCGAATCCATCGCCGGTGGGGAAGGCGAACGGGTCGGACGCCGCGTCGTACTCCTCTTCGAACTGGGCGGCCGAGCTGACCAACTCGCTGAGGTTGTCGAGGCGTTCGGCGTCGCTCTCGCTCTTGCTGGTCTGGGCCTGCTTGGAGTACATCGACTCGAGCCCGCTCTCGCGGATCACCCGCTCGACGAGTTCGGCCAGCGAGCCGCTGACCTCGCGCCCCATGAACGACCCGCCGCCGGTCCAGTTGCGGACGGTCTGGACAAAGGCCTTCACGGCGTTGATGGCGCGTGCGGAGAGGTCGGGGACCTCGTCGACGGCGTTGAGCGCATCCCACAGCGGGACGCCGGACGCCTGCGCGACCTCGCGGACCTTGTCCAGCGAGGTCTTGCCGATGCCGCGGGCGGGGGTGTTGACGACGCGGTCGAGCGAGACATCGTCGGCCTGGTTGGCGACGACGCGGAGATAGGCCAGCGCGTGCTTGATCTCCTCCCGGTCGTAGAACGCGGTGCCGCGGGCGATGACGTAGGGCACACCGGCCTCGCGGAGAGCGTCCTCCATCACGCGGCTGAGGGCGTTGGTGCGGTAGAAGATGGCCATCTCGCGCCAGCGGGCACCCTCGCCGTCCTCGTTCTCGGCGTGAGACTTGAGCCAGTCGGTGACGAGCTGGGCCTCGCGGCGTTCGTCGCGGCAGAGGACGACCGAGACCGGCTCACCGCCCTCGCGGCTGGTGAAGAGGTCCTTGTGTTTGCGCTGCTTGTTGTTGCGGATCAGCGTGTCGGCCGCCGCGAGGATCGGGGCGGTCGAGCGGAAGTTCTCGCCCAGCGTGATCACCGCGGCGTTGGGGTAGCGCTCCTCGAACTCGAGGATGTTGGCGATGTCCGCCCCACGCCACGAATAGATCGCCTGGTCCGGGTCGCCCACCACGCAGATGTTCGGCCCGATGCCGCCCTCCGGCCCGTTGCCGGCCAGCAGTGAAGCGATGACGAACTGGGCGTGGTTGGTGTCCTGGTATTCGTCGATGAGCAGGTACTGCCAGCGCTTCTGGCACTCCTCGCGGACCGCGGCCGACTCCTTGAGCATCTTGGCGGTCAGGACGAGCAGATCGTCGAAGTCCGCGGCGTTGGCGGCGCGGAGCTTGGCCTGGTAGGAGCTGTAGAGCTTGGCGACGTTCTTGGAGTAGAAGTCGGACGCCCGGGCCGCGTAGGCCTCGGCGTCGAGCAGCTCGTTCTTGGCGGCCGAGATCGCGCTGAGCACGCTCCGCGGCGGCCAGTTGCTGGTGGAGAGCTGGAGGGCCAGCACGGCCGACTTGATGGCCGCGAGCTGGTCGGCGGTGGGGTAGATCGTGAAATCGGGCTTGACGCCGAGATTGACGCCGTCGTGGAGGGCCAGCTCGGCGTAGCGGCGGAGCAGCCTGGCGCAGAGGGCGTGGAAGGTGCTGACGGTGAGGCCCCGGGTCAGGCGGCTGTCGTCGCCGCCGGGGTTAAGCATCGTGTGGACCCGCTCGCGCATCTCGCCCGCGGCCTTGTTGGTGAAGGTGAGCGCGAGGATCGACCACGCCGGCACGCCGCACCCGATCAGGTTGGCGATGCGTCGGGTAATGACCCGGGTCTTGCCACTGCCCGCTGCCGCGAGCACCAGGAGCGGCCCCTCGGTGTGGGTGGCGGCCTCCCGCTGGGGGGGTGTCAGGTCGTCGAGGAGGTGGTCGAGGTCCATAGTTTTCACAGTCATGCCCGTCCGTGGCGCGTCATCCGGTCGTCTCCGCTAGCCTACGCCGCGGCGGCGGCCGGTGGTATTCGGACCGGGAAGTCGTCCGCAAACCCGGGAGTTGCGTCTCAGGCCTCCAGCATCTGATCCGACACCGGCAAAGCCGGTAGAATCGAACCGGTATTCACCCGAGCGGGTATGGAGAGAGGGCGAGCGTTCGGCCCCGAGACGGTTGACAGACGACACACGCCAATGAGTGATCAAACACGCGAGCAGGACGCTGGCAACACCGGCCCCAACGGGGCCGGGGATACCCGTCCGGTCCCACCGGGCGATACCTCGACGGTGAGCGACGCCGAGCAGGCGTTGCAGGACGCCCTCCCCGAGGGCACCAACGTCGACACGCTCGTCGGGCGGCTTGTCATCGAGCAGGGCCTCGCGACCGAGGACGAGGTCACCGAGGCCAACGACCGGGTCAAGAAGCTCCGCGAGCAGCAGCAGAGCCACCTCTCGCTGGCCCAGGCCCTCGTCGAGAACAACTACGTCACCAAGCGACAGATCGCCCGGCTCCGGCAGATCATCGAGGCCGAGCGGTCGGGGCAGAAGATCCCGGGCTACAAGATCCTCGGCAAGCTGGGCGCCGGGGCGATGGCGACGGTCTACAAGGCCAACCAGATCAGCCTCGACCGGGCGGTGGCGATCAAGATCCTGCCGCCCAAGTTTGCCGCGAACCCGCAGTTCATCGAGCGGTTCTACGCCGAGGGCCGTGCCGCGGCGCAGCTGAACCACCCCAACATCGTGCAGGCGTTCGACGTCGGCCGTTCGGGCGAGCTCTACTACTTCGTGATGGAGTACGTGGACGGCCGGACCGTCTACGACGACATCGTCAAGCACCGTCGCTTCAGCGAGGCCGAGGCGCTGGACACGATCATCCAGATCGCCGAAGCCCTCGACCACGCCCACGCCAAGGGCCTGATCCACCGCGACGTCAAGCCCAAGAACGTGATGATCACGCCCGAGGGAGTGGCCAAGCTGGCGGACATGGGTCTGGCCCGGGCGATCACCGACAAGGAAGCGGCCGAGGCCGAGGCGGGCAAGGCGTTCGGCACGCCGTACTACATCTCGCCCGAGCAGATCCGGGGCGAGAAGGACATCGGCCCGCCGGCGGATATCTACTCACTCGGCGCGACGCTCTACCACATGGTCACCGGCAGCGTGCCGTTCGACGGCAAAAACCCGTCGGCCGTGATGCACAAGCACCTCAAGGCCGAGCTGGTCCCGCCGGACCACGTGAACCCCAAGCTCGGCGCCGGGATCTCCGAGGTCATCGAGATGATGATGGCCAAGGACCCCCGCAAGCGGTACCGCTCCTGCGCCGACCTGCTGCTCGACCTCCGCGAGGTCCGCTCGGGCGGATCGCCGACCATCGCCCACAAGGACGTGCTGCCCTCCGACACGCTGGCGACGCTCGCCGCGGCAGAGGCCCAGGCCGCGACCTCGATGGAGATCCCGCAGGACCGTTCCGTGGGCGGGAATCAGCTGATCCGGCCCTGGCTGTTCTTCCTGCTGTGTGCGGTCGCGGCGGTCAGCATCACGTTTAACATCATCCAGGCCGTCAGTTAGGGCGGTCTCAGGGCGGTCCGGGCGGGCCATCGGGGCGGGCTGTCGCCCGATTCGCTTGCTTTGTACGGGGGCCCGGGTTAGTCTTTGGCGTGTCGGGCCGCACGGTGTGGCCCGAACTGAGTGGTTTCCCCGGAGTCCGGCCTGTGCCCATATCGACGGTGTCTGACACCACATCGGTTGCGGCTGGCCTGTATCCGGGTCGCGTCATGGACGCATGAACCCTCGTCAACCCGCACATCTCGATTCGATTCTCGGTCAGCTCCCGCGTCGGCGCGGGCGCACCGTGGTGACCGCAGTTTCTCGCCGCTGAACACACAGGAGGCCTTACCATCGCCAGAGGAAGACGCTTTTATCGAGACACGGGGCCCGTCCGGCGCACCCGCGTCAACTTCTTGATCCGGATCTCACCGATCCGTGTGATCGGCTCGGAGAACGAGCAGATCGGCGTGATCGAGACACAGGAGGCCCTGCGCATGGCGCAGGAACAGGGGCTCGATCTCGTCGAGATCGTCCCTGACTCGAGGCCCCCGGTCTGCAAGATCATGGACTACGGCAAGTACAAGTACGACCTCGCCCAGAAGGAGCGTCGTAACCGGGCCAAGAGCAAGCAGAGCGAGACCAAGGAGATCCGCCTCGGGCGGTCGGTCAAGATCGACCCGCACGACGTCTTCATCCGTGTGCAGCAGGCACGGCGGTTCCTGCTCGCGGGGCACAAGGTGCAGATCACCCAGCGCTTCCGCGGCCGCGAGATGATGCACAAGGAAATCGGCATCGAGCGGCTCAGCCAGATCGTCGACGACCTCTCCGATATCGCCAAGGTCGAGATGCCCCCGCGCTGGGCCGGCCGCTCGGCGAGCCTGCTGCTCGCGCCCGACAAGCCCAAGGTCGAGGCGTACAAGCGGCGTCTCGCCGAAGAGGGCAAGGCCTCCGACGGTCCCGACGACGAGGAACTGAGCCTCGAAGAGCTCGAGGCGCAGGTCGAGGCACAAAACCTGCTCGACGATCCCGACGATGATGACGACGACGACATCACCGACGAGGAGGAGTCCGGAGCCGTCGCCGCCGCCGAGAGCAAGCCGACCAAGAAGCGCGGCAAGGGCCCCAAGGACGACCGGGCCAGGAACCCCGTGGACGACGAGCTCCGCGACCTGCTCGGCTGATCCGGGCCGGATCGCCCAAGCACAACACACGCACCACGCACAGCACGGAGGCACCCGCCTCCGTGCTTTCTTGCGCGCTTCAAACCTGCGGCGGGCTAGTCGTGGCGGAGCGCGACGATCGGGTCCTGCCGGGCGGCCTTGATCGCGGGGAAGATCCCGAAGAACAGCCCCGTGAGCACCGCGACCGTAAAGGCCAGCGCGACCGACCAGCCGGTGACCTCGGCCGAGATCACCGTCTGGGTGTCGAACCTGGACTTGATCCAGGGCCCGAGGCTGTCCATGCCCACGCTCAGGCCGACCCCGACCAGCACACCCACCATGCCGCCGACAGCGCTGAGCACGCCGGTCTCGACGACAAACTGCGCGGTGATGTGGTTCCGCGTCGCGCCGATCGCCCGCCGGATGCCGATCTCGCGGGTGCGTTCCTGCACGGTGGCCAGCATGATGTTCATGATGCCGATGCCGCCGACCAGCAGCGAGATGCCGGCGATCGCGCCCAGCACGATCTGCCAGGTCATCGCGGTGCGCTTGGCCTCTTCGAGCAGCTCGTAGGGCACGATGGAGACCACGTCACGCGTCGCCGCGTGGCGAATGTCGACGATCCGGTTGAGCCGATCGGCGTCCACGATCACCCGGTCGCGGTCCGCGCTGACGACGTAGATCTCCGAGATCTGGACCTCCGAGCCCGAGAACGAGCCGCTCTCGCGCTTGACCACGATGTCGCCGTAGACCGACCGCGCCGTGGTGATCGGCACGTGCACGTCCAGGTTGAGATCGCGACCGATCAGCGAGGCACCCGAGCCGCCGGCCAGCCCGACCGGCGCCAGCAAGCCGACGATCAGAAACGGCTTGTCGTCGATGCGGACGGTCTTGCCCAGCGGGTCCTCCTGCGGGAACATCTGGCGGGCGACGTCCTTGCCGATCACCGCCACCATCGCCTTCTCGTCGAGGTCGCTCTGGGTGATGTAGCGTCCCCTGTCCACCCGCAGCCGGGCCGCGTCGAGCAGCTCCGGCGTCACGCCGTACGACTGGCTGGTCTGCAAGCGGTTGCCGTTGATGAGCTGCCCGCCGAACTCCTTGATGGGCGCGATCACCTCCGCGTCCTCGAAGTTCGCCCGGATCACCTCGAGGTCGTCGCGGGTCAGCCCGTAGGAAACGACAAAGCTCCGCTGCTGCCCGCCGGTCTGCGTGTTCGATTCCGGCGGCTTCTGGCTCCGCAGGATGATGTTCTTGGCCCCGAGCCGCTCGATCTGCATCAGGGCCTCCTGCTTGGAGCCCTCGCCGATGGCGACCATCGTGATCACCGCGCCCACGCCGAGGATGATGCCGAGCGCCGTCAGGAACGACCGCAGCAGGTGCAGACGCAGGTTCGTGATGCCCAGGCGAACGATCTCGAGAAGAAACGTCAAAGTCCAGACCCTCCAAGCCCCGAAGCAGACTCCACCCCGCCGCGCCGAGCGATCCGGCCCTCGGCGCCGCGACGTACTCTAGCGGCAGTCCGCCGCGAGGTTGCCAAGACGCCATGCCCCAAGCCGCCACCGTCCATATCCGCTCAGAAACCGAGGTCCCCCAGGGCTGGCGCTACGTCATCGACATCGACCGCGACGGGGGAGCCTCCACAACCCACCGGGTCCGGCTGAGCTGGGTGGATCACAACCACTGGGCGGGAGAGCGGCCCTTCCCGCCGTCACGCGTGGTGCAGGCCCTGCTCGAGAGCCTCCTCGACGCCGATCCCGACATCGACCTGCCCGACCGCTTCGACGCCGCGACCGCGAGGCGGTGGGTCGAGGACATCGACACGCACATCCAGCCACGCCTCTAGCCGCCCCGGAGCCGAGCGATGCCCGACTGGACGATCCGCCCGTTCCGTTCGATGGCCGACGCCGCCCCGCAGTACGCCCTCTGGCTGGAGGCGACCGCCCGCTTGCCGCGGGCCTGGAGATCGTGCCTCAGGAACGTCGAGCACCAGCTCGCCCAGGCGCACGCCGCTCCTGCCAGCCGTCTCTACGCCGAGCGACCCGACGGCTCGCTGGCGGGCTACATCGGCGTCCACCCGCCGTTCGAGTGGTCTCCGCAGGCCCACGGCCCGCCGTCCGAGTCGCTCGGCTGGGCGATCCCCTTCGGCTTCCCCTGGACCTCCCCGCGCGACCCTTCGCTCGAGGTCGCGCTCTACGACGAGATGGTCCGCTCGATCCCCGAGACCTTCGCCGCCTCGCCGCGAGACATCTACATCCAGCGGTTCCGCGAGACATGGACCGAGCACATCGAGTTTCTGACCGCACGCCGCTGGCGGCTGCTCAAGCGATTGCCGCTGCTCGGGAGGGCGGTCGGGGCGCCGACGGCACCGCCCGCGCTCTCGACGGTGCGGATGTCCGATCTCGGACTGGTGGCCGACCTGGCCCGCTCGGACCCGACCGCGCCGGACATGACCACCGAGCAGTTGCGCGCGCGGTGCGACGGCGGCTGGATCGACCCCGACGCCTTCTGGCGGCTCGGCGATCGCGGGGCCTTCGCGATGGAGACGCGGGGTCGATACTCGGCCGTCACCGCGTTCTTCGCGCTGCCCGAGGCCTGGGACGACACCCTCGCCGCCGCGTCCGCCCACGCGGGTGCCCTCGGCGCTCGCGAGATCTACTTCACCGTCGAGCCGCACGAACGCCCGCTGCGAGAAGCGCTCGACGCACGCGGCTTCGCCGAGGTCGACGCGGGGGTCTACTACGTGCGCGACGCCGACTGAGCCGGCGAGAGCCTCAGAAGAAGCCCGCCATCTTCGCCCCGGAGACCCCGAGCACGATCGCGACGGCCGTACGCAGGTACTGCAGCTTGAGCACGTGGGTCAGCCGTGCCCCCAGCGGGGAGCCGATCGCCGCGCCGACCGCCATCGCCAGCCCCAGAGAGACCGCGTCCATCCAGGCGAGGTCGTGTTCCCGGAGTGTCGCCAGCCGGAGCACCGCGCCGATCGGCGCCACCGCGCACATCGCCACCGCGCTCGCGGCGATCGCGCGGCGGAGCTGCACCCGGGCGATGATCTGCATCGAGGGCACCAGCACAATCCCGCCGCCGATCGCCAGAAACCCGGCCAGAAACCCCGCCAGCGTCCCGATGCCGCCGACACGGGGCGTCGTCGCCCGGAGCTGCTCCGGCGTGGGCTCGGGCAGCTTGCGGATCGCGGTAAACAGTGTCCACGCCACAAACAGGAAGAGGAACACGATCAGGGCCGCCTTCGGGTAGCGACCGGGCAACTCGTTGCTGAGCACCACCCCGGCCACGCTCGCGATCGCCATCGGCGGCACGAGCCGTGTCACGATCCGGCGGTCGATGGCTTTGGCCCTGATGTGCGGCCGGATCGATGTCGCTGCCACGACAACATTGACCATCGCCGCCGCGGCCATGTAGAGATGGTGGGCGTTGCGGGTCGGATCGGGCTCGCCGTCGGGCAGGTCGTAGCCGAACACCAGCGCCAGCGCGGGGAGCATGATGATCGAGCCCCCGATGCCGCAGAGCCCCCCAACCACCCCGGCGACCAGTCCGATCACGGCCGCGATAAGGATCTCCGTGGGTGTCATGAGTGGATTCGGGCCTCGGAGGGGGAGCAATCGGGCGGCACAGCAAGAAATCGAAGCCCGATAATACGAGCGGGCGGGCCGTTTCTGACGTTGGTTCCATTTATAGCGACAGAAGCCCCTGCCAGCACCCGAAACGTCTCAGTGGGCCGGCACAAGTCTTGGCCCGCCGGCTGCCTGCCGGTGCTTTCGGGGTTAGACTTCCCGCATCGACGGACCGGGCCACAAGGAGGTGGACCTTGTCCCCGGCCGGGAAGCTCGCAAGCTTTCTAGGAGCAGACGCCTCTGCTGCCGTCGAGTCTGGGAGGCGGATCGTGAAGAACAACCACAGAGCCGTGTTGGACGCGTTGTGTCGTCGGCTGTCGACTCGCGCGTCGGTCGAGGCCGGCGTGTTCGTGCTGCTGGTCGCGATGACCGCCGTCTCGGCGGCCATGGTCAAGGAAGCGAGCCACCTGCCGGCCCTGGCGTCGGTGGCGCAGCCGGGTGCCGATCGTGCAAGCGCATCGATCGTTGCCGCGGCCAACCGGACGCCCGCGATCAATGCGCCGGCACCCGAGGTGGTCAAGCTCGAGCCCACCCCGGCCGAGGCCGAGCGCGCCGAGCGGATCCTCGAGCGCAAGGCCGAACAGGTCCGCTGGTTTAACGGCCGCCCCGTCCGCCCGGCTCGCGTGGTGTGGATGACCGTGACCGCCTACTCGCCCGACGCCCGCTCCTGCGGCCCGTTCGCCGACGGCATCACCGCCACGCTGCACTCGGTCGAGACCAACGGGGGCCACCTCGTGGCCGCCGACACCCGGCTCTTCCCCTTCGGCTCGATGCTCTCGGTCGAGGGCTACGACGAGGGCAACATCGTCCCCGTGCTCGATCGCGGCGGGGCGATCAAGGGGCACCACATCGACCTGCTCATGCCCACGCACAAGCAGGCACGCCAGTGGGGTGTCAAGCGGATGCCGGTCGTCGTGTGGGAGTTTGCCGACGGCAAGCCGATGGAAGACCCCCGCAAGTTCCGCTGATCTGACCCCTGCCGCCGCGGCGTGTTCTGCCTGCCGCGGTCACTGACGGATCTCCTGTCACGGAGCGGCGGCGGGTATGCTCGCCTGCGATGCTCATCCGCCCCGAACGCAACCTGCCGACCACGATCGACGAGCTGCTCGGCCCGGGGCTGTCCAAGCGGTTGGACAGGCTCGACGTCATGAGCCGCAAGGTCTTCGCGGGCCGCCTGCCGGGCGAACGCCGCAGCAAGCGTCGCGGCGAGTCGGTCGAATTCGACGACTACCGCGACTACACCCCCGGCGACGACCTCCGCCGGCTCGACTGGAACGCCTTCGCCCGGTTCGACCGGTTCTTCGTCAAGCTCTTCCGGGCTGAAGAAGACCTCGGGCTGCACATCCTCGTGGACTGCTCGGCCTCCATGCTCGCCGGCGGCGGCAACGAGCCGAGCAAGCTGCTCTTCGCCCACAGACTGGCCATGGCACTCGCCTACATCGGCCTGGTGAACCAGAACCGGGTCTCGGTCGCCACGTTCGGCCACGCCGGGGCCGACCCGCTCCGCCGGCTCGCCCCGCTCCGCGGCCGGCGGCAAACGGTCCGGGTCGCCAAGTTCCTGCTGGAGAGCCTCGAGGCGTCCGAGCACGCGGCCCCCTCGCCGGAGGCCGACCAGCGCGGCCGCGGCTCGTTTGAGCGGGCGCTGCGGGCGTTCGGCCTCTCCCGCGAGGGCTCCGGCGTCGTCATTCTCGTCTCCGACGGCATGGTCACCGAGGGGGTCGAGTCGGGGCTTTCCTACCTTGTGGGCGGTGGGGGGCTCGATGCCTCGTTCGTCCAGGTGCTCGCCCCCAGCGAGATCGCGCCCGAGCGGGCGGCCCAGTCCGGCCTCGTCGGCGACCTGAGACTCACCGACGCCGAGACCGGCAAGGGGGTCGAGGTCACCATGTCCGGGGCGATCATCCGGCAGTACAAGCAGCGGCTGGACGCCCACATCGAGCGGGTGCAGCGGGCCTGCGCCGCCCGCGATGTGGGGCACCTGCTCGTCCCTTCTGACACCGACGTCGGCGGGCTGATTCTCGGGCAGCTCCGCCAGCGCGGGGTGCTGGGCTAGCCGTCTCGGTGCCCCGCTCGCTCTCCGCACTCGCGCCAGCCGGACGCGGCGGGGCGCTGCGGACATCCCGTACACTCGGGCATGACCGATCCGCACGACCGTCACGGCACGATGCCCGAGGGGCCCCGTCCGCACCGCTGGGGTAAGGGCACCCGCTCGCACGATGAAGAGCGCTTTCTCGCCGGGCCGCGGAGCCGGCTCGCCGAGCTCAACCGGGCGTTCCGCATCTTCCTGGAGTGCATCAAGGGCTTCCGGGCGCTGCACTTTACGGGCCCCTGCGTCACGGTCTTCGGCTCGGCCCGCTTCGAGGAGGACCACCGCTACTACGAGCTCGCCCGCGAGGTCGGCAGGCGGCTCGCCGAGGCGGGCTTCGCCGTGATGACCGGCGGCGGGCCGGGCGTGATGGAGGCGGCCAACCGCGGGTGCAGAGAGGCGGGGGGGTACTCGATCGGGTGCAACATCAAGCTCCCCCACGAGCAGCAGCCCAACCCCTACCTCGACAAGTTCATCGAGTTCAACTATTTCTTCGTGCGCAAGGTGATGCTAGTCAAGTACAGCAGCGCGTTCGTCGTCCTGCCCGGCGGGTTCGGCACGATGGACGAGCTCTTCGAGGTCGGCACGCTCATCCAGACGGGCAAGGTCGAGCGGTTCCCCGTCGTGGTGATGGGCCGGGACTACTTCGGCCCGCTGGCCACCTTCGTCCGCAACACCATGGTGCCAGAGGGCACGATCGACCCCGAAGACCTGCAGCTGTTCACGGCGACCGACGACCCGGCGGAGATGGTCGAACGCATCGTCGCGGGGCGCGAGGGGCTCGAGCTCGAACGCAGCCCGTCACCGAGGATGGTGCTCGGCGAGAGCCGGTAGCGGTCAGCCCGCGGTGCCGGCCTTCTCGCGGTCCTTGGCCTGCCGCTCGGCACGCTTGCGCTCACCCTCGGTGAGGATGCGCTTGCGGATCCGCACCGCGCCGGGCGTGATCTCGACCAGCTCGTCGTCTTCGGAGTACTCCAGGGCCGACTCGAGCGTGATCTTCCGCGGCGCCTTGAGCGTGACGGTCGCTTCCTTGTTGGCGTTGCGGACGTTGGAGAGCTGCTTCTCGCGGGTGATGTTGACGTTGATGTCGTTGTCCCGGTTGTGCTCGCCGACGATCTGGCCGGCGTAGACCTTGTCACCCGGCGCGACGAACAGCACGCCCCGGTCGTGGAGGTTCTCCACCGCGTGGGCCGTGACCTGCGCCGTCTCGGTCGCGATCATCACGCCGTTGGTCCGACCGAGCCGGTCGCCCGAGTCGGGCACGTAGCGGTCGAACCGGTGGTGCATGATCGCCTCGCCGGCGGTCGCGGTGAGGATGCGGCTCCGCAGCCCGATGAGCGAGCGGCTGGTGATCTCGAAGACCATGTGCGAGGTCTCGACGCCGCGGGACTCCATCTTCTTGAGTTCGCCCTTGCGCGCCCCGACAAGCTCCATCACCGGACCCACGGCGGTCGCGGGGCAGTCGATCACGAGCGTCTCGACGGGCTCGCAGATGACGCCGTCGATCTCTCTGGTGATCACCACCGGGCGACCCACCGAGAGCTCGAAGCCCTCACGCCGCATGGTCTCGAGCAGGATGCCCAGGTGCAGCAGGCCGCGCCCGGAGACCAGGAACTCGTCGGCGCTCCGCCCGCTCTCGACCCGCAGCGCGACGTTGTGCTCCAGCTCCTTGTCGAGGCGGTCGCGGATCTGCCGGCTCGTCACGTACTTGCCCTCGCGTCCGGCGAACGGCGAGTCGTTGATGCGGAAGATCATCGAGATCGTCGGCTCGTCGATCTTCACCGTCGGCAGGGCTTCGGTCTGGTCGGGGTGCGCGATGGTGTCACCGATCTCCACACTGGGCAGCCCGGGCACGGCGCAGAGGTCGCCCGCGACGATCTCGTCGACCTCGATCCGGCCGAGCCCCTGAAAGCGGAGCACACGCCCGGTCTTGCCGGTCACACGCTCGCCGTCGCGCTTCAGCAGCGCGACCTGCTGGCCGCTGCGGATGCTGCCCGAGAACACCCGCCCGATCGCGATACGCCCGAGATAGTCGGAGTAGTCGAGCGTGGTGACGAGCATCTGCAGCGGCTTGTCGGGCTGGGCGTGCGGCGCGGGGACGTGCCGGATGATCGCCTCGAAGATCGGACGCAGATCGCCCTTGCGCAGCTCCTCGATCGGCGCGTCGAGCGTGTCGCTGGCCCAGCCGTCACGCCCCGAGCAGTAGACCACCGGGAAGTCCAGCGCGTGGTCGTCGGCACCCAGGTCCACCAGTAGGTCGAATACCTCGTTGATCACACGCTTCGGCTCGGCGTCCGGCCGGTCGCACTTGTTGATCACCACCACCGGCAGCAGGCCCGCCTCGAGGGCCTTGCTGAGCACGAACTTGGTCTGCGGCATGGGGCCGTCGAAGGCGTCGACCAGCAACAGACAGCCGTCGGCCATCCGCAGCACACGCTCGACCTCGCCGCCGAAGTCGGCGTGGCCCGGCGTGTCGACGATGTTGATCCGGTAGTCGGTCTCGTCGGCCGCGTGGTAGTTCACCGCGCAGTTCTTGGAGAGGATCGTGATCCCGCGCTCGCGTTCGAGCGGGTTGGAGTCCAGGATCAGGTCGTGCTGACCGCCGGCGAGTTTCTCGAGCTCACCGGCCCGGAAGTTCCCGGACTGCATGAGCAGGTGGTCGACCAGCGTGGTCTTGCCGTGGTCAACGTGGGCGACGATCGCGACGTTGCGGATCGTGGGTTCGATGGCGGTCATGGAGCGGTTCCCACGCCGGGGTCTGGCCGGCCTGTGCGAGCGGTTGGGCGGACATGCGATTGGGGGCTGGGCGGGCACCTCCCGCCGAGAGCAATCGTAGGCACCGGACCGAGGAACGCCGCCCGCCGGGCGGCCGCACCGTCCGATCACCGCGCCCGCCCCGTTTCCAGCCCAACCCATCCGGCACAGACATCACGCCTTCCGGCACCCCGGGCCCGGATTCGCTGGGGGATCGCGCCGCCTCGATGCATGGTTCTCCCGTCGGCAACAGGTCCATCGACGCAGATCCCGAGCCCACCGAGCCGGCCGCAACACCGCGAACCGACTCGACAGGCGTTCGCTCACGCCGGCAGGAGAAAGACATGACCAAGACACGACTGACCACCCTCGGCGCCCTTGCCACGCTCGTCGCGGCCGGCGCTGCGCAGGCCGATGTCACGATCTACCAGACCGACTTTGAGAACCCGGGCCTCGGGCCGGAGTGGAGCAGCAACAGCCGGCTCGACACCCAGCCCGGCTTTACCCAGTTCAACGGACGCCACAGCGACCGGGGCATCACACTCTCGCTCTTCCAGGAGCCGCCGCCGGACGGCGGCGGCAAGACCGGCGGCCTCCTCGGCAAGGTCGGAGCCGGCGGCGGGATCAGCCCCATCGGCAAGATCAAAGTCGGTGGCGGCAACGGGGACAACGGCGGGGACGGCGGCGGCGACAACGGTGGCGGCGGAGACCACACCCCGCACTACACGCTCAAGTTCGATCTCTTCGCGTTCGACTCCTGGGACGGCGACGGGCCCAACCACGGCCCCGACGTCTTCGAGGTGCAGGTCAACGGCCAGGTCCTCATGCACGAGACCATCTCCAACGGCGACAAGTCGCAGTCGATGCGTGCCCCCGACGTCGGCCCCGAGCACCTCGCCTACTCCTCCACCTGGAAGGACTCGATCTACCGCAACATCACGCTCACGTTCGATCATCCCGGCGACACCGACCGACTCTACATCACGTGGTTCGGCAAGGGCCTGCAGGGTGTGTACGACGAGTCCTGGGGCATCGACAACGTCTCGCTCACGACCAGCACCCGCAGCGTCCCGGTCCCCGGCACGCTCGCCGCGGCGGGCATCGCGCTCGGGCTCGCCGCCCGCCGCCGCCGCTGAAACAGCTGAACACATCCCCGACCGGGTCGGAGGAGAGAGACGGCGCGCCCGCGGAGATCGCGGGCGTCGTCGTGCGCTCAACGGTCGAACGCGCCGAGCCCGGAGAAGTGCGCGCGCAGATCGGGATAGAGCGTGCGGTACTCGGCCAGCAGCCCCCGATAGAACTCGACCGCGCTGCCCTCCGGAGACCGCGACTCGGTGACGCGGATCGTCGGGGCGCACGCGGCTGCGAGATCGTCCCACACCCCGGCCCCGACACCCGCCATGAGCGCAGCGCCGAACGCCGGCCCCTCCTCGGTGTTGGGCAACTCAACCGGCGTGCCGTAGATATCCGCCTGCAGCTGCCGCCAGAACGCGCCCTTGGCCCCGCCCCCGCCGAGCCGGATCCGCGACGCCTCGACCCCGACCTCGGAGAAGATGTCGAGGATCTGCCGCATCGTCAGCGTCACGCCCTCGACCACCGCACGCACCAGGTGCCCGCGTCCGTGCCGCGCCGTAAGCCCGATGAACGCCCCGCGAGCGTCCGGGTCCGGGTGTGGGCAGCGCTCGCCGGTGAGGTGGGGCAGGAAGACCAGCCCCGCAGCCCCCGTGGGCACGGCCTCGGCCTCTGCAAGAAGAGTCTCGTAGGCCACATCCGGGAAGAAGGCGTCATGCAGCCACGCCAACGATCCCGCGGCACTGAGCATGCACCCCGTGAGCGACCAGTGGCCCGGCGTGCCCGCACTCCCGTCTGCCGCGCACATCGTGTGGACGCGACCCGTGTCGGCCACTCCGCCGCCCAGGTCCTTCCGGGGCAGGTCGCTGTGGGCGTAGATCACGCCGCTGGTGCCGAGAGTCGCGAGCACCAGCCCCGGCTCGACCACCCCCGCGCCGACCGCGCCGCACTGGTTGTCACCCGAGCCCGCGACGACGGGGGTGCCCTCGCGCAGGCCGGTCTGGCCCGCGGCCCAGCCGGTGATCCGTCCGGCGACGGCGCACGACTCGAGCACCGGCGCGGCCAGACCGGGATCCAGATCAAAGAGCGCGTGCGCCCGCTCGCTCCAGACCCTCCGGTCCACATCAAAGAGCAGTGTTCCCGCGGCGTCGCCGACGTCGGCGGCGAACGCACCGGTCAGTCGGAGCCGCACGAAGTCCTTCGGCAGGCACCAGCCGGCGACCCTCGCCCACGTCTCGGGCTCGTGCGCGCGCACCCAGAGCAGCTTGGGCAGCGTGAACCCCGTCAGCGCCGCGTTGCCGACCAGTTCGACCAGCCCGGCACGCCCCCCGGCGGCCGCTTCGATCGCTCGGCACTCGGCCGCGGTCCGCTGGTCGTTCCACAGCAGCGCCGGCCGGAGCGCAGCGGCGTTGGATGCGTCGCCCGAGAGCGCCGAAGCCGGCAGCAGCACCGACCCGTGCATCTGTCCCGAGAGGCCGACGCCCGCGATCGCGTCGGCCGAGACCCCGGGCGACGCGAGCACGGCACCGATCGCGGCGATCGCGGCCTTCCACCAGCCCTCGGGCTCCTGCTCCGACCAGCCCGGCTTGGGGGTCAGCAGTTGGTGCGGGGCGGACGCCGTCGCGACAATCGAGCCGTGCGCATCGCACACGACCGCTTTGGTCGACGAGGTCCCGACATCGATTCCGAGGAGTTGCGTCACGCCGGAAGCTTACTCGACGTGCGGAGCGCTGTTGCCGAGTTCGAGCCGGAACTCGGCCCGCAGCAGGTTGGCCGAGTCCTCCAGCCACACCGCCCAGTCGGTCGCGCGGATGTGCCCGAGCACAAAGTCGCTCAACGCAGGCATGCCGAGCACCGAGCCAGACTCGTCGCTCACGGTCGTCTGCGCCGCGGCATTGTTCTGGCGGAACGTCGCCGACCACGCCTGCGGACGCACGCGACCGACGTGCAGGTAGCGCCTCGCCGGCAGGCGGCCGATCTCCTCCAGCGAGCGCCCCGCCGAGTCTGCGGGGTCGGTCTCCGGCGTGTCGCCGTTGGGGAAGGAGTGCATCAGCCACCACCCGGCGTTCTCGCCCGAGGCCGCCTCGGGCACGAACGCCCAGCTGAGTGTCGGGACTGAGGCGACAGCGCGGTCGTCGCCCGTGACCGAGAGCGAGCGGACATCGGAGAGCTGCGGCGGGGTCGCGGCGACGCTGGCGTTCTGGCGCTGCCCCTCGCCGAACCCCGCGTCGATGATCTCGGACATGTACGCATCGGCGCGAGCCGCCAGCCGAGACAGATCCGGCGTGTCCATCGCCAGGAGCATCTCGGTCTGCTCGTCGGTCCCGGGGTTGCCCGGCCGGAGCCAGACCCCGAGCATCGACCGGCGGCCGAGCACGTGCTCGAACGACTCGCCGCTCGGGTCCGGCAGGCCGTTGCCGACCAGCGGCTCGATCCACGCCCGGGCCTCCCGGACCGATTCGCGGCTGCCGATCATCGCCAGCGCCGCGCCCGAGGGCAGCGTCCCGAGCAACGCGGGAGACCACGTGGGGATCGTGACCAAGTCGCCCTGCTTGGCCCAGCCGTCGGCCGGGTAGGCCATCGCGTCGATGCCCCACCCGTCGCCGCTGGTGCCGAACGTCGCGCCGACGAACCGGTGCTGCGACCCGAGAGGGTCGGGGATGCGCCAGACCACGATCGCGTCGCGGGTCGCCCAGGTCTCGACCATCCGCCCGGCGGGGATGTGAGCGAGCATGCGTTCGGGGTTGTCGCACCGCAGCAGGGGCAACATCTCATCGAAGAGCTCGCGGTCGGCCGCGGGCGCGAGCAACAGGATCGACGAGGCGAGCGTGTTCTCGAAGCGTCCGTCCGCGCCGCAGACGAGCCTCCCGTTCGAGGTCGCCAGCAGGTAGGAGCCGTGCTCAAACTCGAGGACCGGCTGCCCGTTGACGATCCGGCGGGGCACCGCCTTCAGGAGGGCGCGGAGGCTCCGCTCGGTCTCGGGGTCGAGCTCGCTGAGGATCGCCCAGCGCGGCGGCTCGGTCGCGTCGGCGCGCAGCTGCGAGCCGACGACGATCACGCGTTGGCCGAGCAAGAGATCGAATGCCTCGGCGTCGGTCATGCCGAGCTCGCCGGCGAATTCCGACCAGGCGTTCATCACCGCCGCGGGCCGGCTCATCGCCGCCGCCGCGAGCATCACCGGCGAGCCGTGGAGGCTCTTGCGGAGCGAGGCGCCGTTGTCGACGGCCGCGACAAAGTCCACCCCGATCGGCATGCGCGAGACCACCCGGCCGAGATCGTCATCGGCCGAGGCGACACCCGGGAGGCAACACAGCGACGCGACCGCAAGTATCGCGGTTCTCGCGAGCCGCCAAAGCCGAGAACGGGCATGGAGTGGTGTGTGTGACATCAAGCGGTTCGAAGCCAACAGCGTTGCGTTATCTGTCCGATTCGGCGGAGTCGCCTTCGGTCAATTTCGGCGGTTCGCGCAGGTACATCATCAGCGGGCGGAACCGGCTCAGGAGCGGGCTCGGCTCGGCCGCCGCCGGCTCCGGGCGTTCGGCGCCGCCGACCAAGGCCGACGGTCCCACGACCACAATGTTCGGCGCGGATTCGGCGATCCTGCCGGCTCCCGCATCGCCCGCGGCGGAAGGGATTGCCGCGAAGCTGTCGCACGAGGTGATCGACCAGACAACCCCGGACTCACGGTCGATCGCAAGGTCGTAGTGGAGCTGGTCGCCGAGCCTGATCCGCGGCGACAGCGTGAGCCGACCAACCGAGGGCCCTGTCGAGCCCGAGCCGAGCGACGCCTTGATCTTCTCGACGGTCTGGTCTGTCAGCGCCGGCCGGTCGATCGCCTTGGGGGCCGCGGCTTCGACGATCCGCGTGACGGGCGTGGGCTCGTCGGCCAGACGGACCGCGGGCACGTGGCGCTGCACCAGCGAGGCGATACCGATCGCGCCGATGAAGCCCGCGGCGACGGCCAGGCGTCCCGCGGTCACGAGCCTGCGCGACCGACCCGGCAGGAAGCGTCGGCGGGCGTGCACCTTGCCGAGGATCGCCTCGCTCAGATCGGGGACATCAAGAGGCGTGCGGAGCGAATCGACGGCGACGCGGGTGCGGGCGAGGTCCTCGCACGCCTGGGCGTCCTGCCGGATCAGGCGGAGCACCTCACGCGAACGCTCGTCGGAGAGATCGCCGTCGAGCAACGCGTCGATCAGCGGGCCGGTGGGGGGCGTCTCGGGCCGTCCCGGCGCACCGTTCTGTCCGAGATTGGAGTTGTCGAGAGTCATCCCCACACCTCCTCGACTCGGCTCGCCGAACGCTCGTTCGATTCCAGCACCGCACGCAGGCGACGACGCCCGCGGTGCAGGTGGCTTTTGACCGTCCCCTCGGGCATGTCCATGTGCCCGGCGATCTGCGCGATCGACCAGTCGAACTGGTGGAAGAGCACCACGACCTCACGCTGTTCCGGCGGGAGGTGCTGCAACGCCCGCTGGATCTCGTCGCGAGCGTTGCCCGCGACCTCGTCGTCGATGGTTCCTGAGTCCGGGCGGGCGCCGGCCCCGCCAATCGAGCCGACCAGCTCGCTCTCGTAGATCGGCTTGAGCTTCTGTCGCGAGTTGATGTAGAGCCGCCGGGCGATCGTGAACAGCCACGTCGAGAACCTGTACCGATCGTCGAACCGATCGAGGTTGGTCAACGCCCGTACAAAGGCCTCCTGGACGATGTCCTCGGCGACCTCCGGGCGGCCCGAGAGCCGGAGGATGTACGCGTACAACTGACCCTGGAAGCACCTGACGCACTCGCCGGCAGCCGCACGGTCACCCGCCGCGGCTCGTCGAATCAGCGATTGTTCTGTCGCACGGTCCATAGGGTCTCCCGACCCACACTATACAGGGACCCCTCGGGAGGGGTTGCCACTGTTTTGTCCCGCGGGATACCCCAAAATCACAAACCGCCCCGAAGTTCGGGGCGGCCTGTGGGTCCATTTGCGGGCTGTACGGGGCCTCAGGCGACCTTCCGACGCGGGCGACGCGTCCGGGCCGACTCCGAACGGTTCACCTCGGCACGGTGGTTCGGGTTCTCGATGAGCTCCTCGTAGAGCTCCTGCGGCGAGCTTGCCCAGATATCCGCGCCGATCTCCTCGGCCAGGCCCTCGGCCCGGGCGAAGACGCCACCGCCCACCGCGATCTGCAGGTTCGGGCACGCGCCGATCTCGCGGATCGAGTCGATCAGGTGGCGGATCTGCGGCAGGTCGCCGGGCGAGGAGCAGAACATGAGCAGGATCTGCGGCTTGGCCTCCTGCACCAGCGCGAGGACCTCGTCGGCCGCGACGCCGCCGCCGGAGAAGGTCATGTCGTAGCCGTGGGCTTCCAGCAGGTCGACGGCGATCTGGCCGCCGATCTCCTCGCCCTCGCTCGGGCCGCACGAGGCGAAGATCGCCTTGCCGTTGCGCGGTGCGTGCTCCAGCAGGGTGGAGGTCTGATCGATCATGACGCGGAGCAGTCGGGTGGCCAGGCGGTAGCTGAGCACCGTGAGCTGGTCGTTGCGGTTGAGGCGTTCGATCGCCTCATAGCTCGGCCAGTAGACGTCGCTGAGCATCTGGTTGCCGGTCATCCCGGCCTCTTGCATCTGCTTGATCAGGGCCCGGGAGGCCGGACGATCGCCGTTGATCAAGATCTCAAACAGACGCTCCATCAGGTGTTCGTGATTCATGGTGCTGAGTTCCCACTTCCGTGTGTGTACCAGCCCGGCAGCGGATCCCCGCGAAGTCGGACGCCAGGTTACATCTCGGGCTCCGCCCGGTCGCCCGGTACGCCACCGGGCTAGCGAGTGATCGGCCCCGATGCCGCTGTGCCATGAACGACTCTTCATCTGCGGAGAATCGGACCTGCGGCCACCTGAACGCCGACCTTGGCTGTCCGATAAGCGAATCGGGGCAGGCAGAAAACGCCGCTGGCAATTACCCCGGCTTGTGCGCCAGAGACCTGACGCAGATGCCGAAGGTCATCGCGCGCTGCGCGACCGGCCCGAAGCCGACTTCCTCGATCGCCCGGGCGAGCTCGGCGCTGGTCATGAACGCCCCGACGCTTTTCGGTAAGTACCGATAGGCCCCGCTTTTGTCGCGGCTCAGCCACGTCGCGGTCCGCGGCATGACCTGCCCGCAGTAGAAGTCGTTGAACCAGCGCATCGGAGCGAATCCGGGCCGGTCAAACTCGAGCACGACGAGCCGACCTTGGGGACGGAGCACCCGGAAAAACTCCCTGAGTGCGCGCGAGGGGTCCTGGACATTTCGAATCCCGAACGCGATCGACACAACGTCGAAGGACTCGTCCTCGAACGGCAGGTTTTGCGCATCGCCCTGGAGATACCGGACCGTCGGACCCGGAATCCGTCCCGGCCGGTCCTCGCGGTCGGTCTTGAGCCTCGCAAAATCGAGCATTTCGGCGGTGAAATCGAGTCCGATAACGGATTTGGCGGGAGTTCTGGCGAAGGCGAGCGTCAGATCGCCGGTGCCGCAGGCGCAGTCCAAGACCTCGTCTCCCGGCCGAATCTGCGCCGCCCTGACCGCCTCCCGCCGCCAGGCCTGGTCTCTCCAGAGCGAATGGACCCGGTTGTTGAGGTCGTAGCTGCGGGCGATCGCCGCGAACATCGACTGCACCTTGGCCGCCTTGTCCGCCCGCCTGTGCGGATCGGCCAGCTCGGCGTCGGTCCACGCGGCAGCTTGCGGCGCGGCTTCTGCGGCGGTCTCGGGCGGTGGGGTTGTCGGAGGGGTCTGGGTCATCTTCAATAGGATCGTGCCCGCGGCCGAACTCCTCGGCGGGGTGGGCGTCCCACCGGGTTGGGACTGTAGGAGGGTTTTCGAGATGCACACACTGTCCGGATGCCGAGCGGCGTGCCTGCTCCTGTCGATCGTCGTTGCCTGCGTTCTCGGCGGCTGCTCCACGAATCCCGCCACAGGGAAATCGAGCCTTCTCTACATGAGCTGGGCGGAAGAGCGTTCGCTCGCCGCCGAGGCCGGGCCGCAGTTCACCAGCGAGTACGGCGGCGAGGTCCCCGACGCCACGACGCAGGCCTACGTGGACGAGGTCGGCGCCAAGCTCACCCGCGTCGCCCTCGAGCAGGCCTACGCGGAGGTGCCCGAGCTGGACTGGGACTACACCCTGCTCGACTCGGCGGTGCTCAACGCCTTTGCGCTGCCCGGCGGCAAGGTCTATCTCTCCCGAGGGCTGGCCGAGAAGCTCAGCAACGAGGCCCAGCTCGCCGGCGTGATGGGCCACGAGGTGGGGCACGTGATGGCGAGGCACGGCAACCAGCGCATGAGCAAGCAGCTCGGGATGAATCTGATCTTGGCCGGCCTGGCCGTGGGCGTGGGGCTCTCCGACAGCGACTCGTCATTCCGGCAGTACGGGCAGTACGCGGTCCCCGCTCTGGCGGTCGGCGGCAACGTCGTCATGCTCAGCTACGGGCGCGATGAGGAACTCGAGGCCGACGGGCTCGGCATCCAGTACATGGTCGCCAACGGGTACGACCCCAAGGGCCAGCGTCAGGTGATGGAGGTGCTCGGTGCCGCGTCGGCGGGCAGCTCGCGCCCGCCCGAGTGGCTGAGCACCCACCCGGCCAGCGAGACGCGCATCGAGCGCATCAACGAGATGCTCAAGGGCGAGTACGCCTACACGCAGGACTCCAGCGAGTACGGCCTCTATCCGGACCGGTACAAGCGGCGCATGCTCGACAGGCTCGCCGCGCTGCCGCCGGCCACCCACGGCAGCGAGTCGGCCATGTTCGATCTCAATCAGCCCGTGCTCTGGTGCGCGCACTGCGCAGAGGAAGCCCGGCTGGCGGCCAAGTAGCCGGACGCGGGTTCGATCCGGGCTACTCCAGCCCCCAGAATCTCGCCCAGTTGCCCCACGCAAAGCCGCGGACGTCGGCGTCGGACCAGCCGCGGCTTGTGAGCGCATCGCACAGCTTGTGCAGGTCGCTCGGCGTGTCGATGCCGCGGGGTAGTTCGTCTGCGGTGATGCCGCCGTCCATGTCGGTGCCCAGCCCGACGCCGCGTCGGTGGCCCATCACCTCGCAGACGCGTTCGACGTGGGCGATGGCCTCGTCGAGAGTGGGGCGGTCGTTGGGGTCGTCGCGTTTGAGTCCGGTGCGGATGAAGTTGCGGACGAGGTTGAGCCCGACGATGCCGCCGCGTTTGCCGATCTCCGCGATGGTCTCGTCGCTGAGGTGGCGCTGCCAGTCGGGGTTGGCCTCGCCGTCGAGCAGTGCGCGGCAGTTGGAGTGGGAGGCGATGACGACGCGGTCGGTGTGGGCGAGCAGGTCGTCGGTGGCCTGCTGCGAAAGGTGGGAGAGGTCGTGCACGATGCCGAGCTGGTCCATGCGCGTCGCCAGGTCGCGGCCGGCGTCTGTCAGCGGACCGCCGAGACCGTTTCCCCCCGCGTAGCGCGACCCGCGCCACCATGCCATGCCGATGGCGATCAGCCCGGCGTCGGCCCACTCGTCGAGCTGCTCCGGCGTCTCGATCGGGTCGGCGCACTCCATGAGGATGCCCAGCAGCAGCGGGGCGTCGGGCGCTCGCGTCGGCGCTTCGACGCTCGGGGCCTGAGGCTCGTGCGCCGACGCGGCGGTGCTCGGGCGTCTGGGAATGAACTCGATGACTCCCGCTTCTGCCCACGCCTGATAGAGCTTGAGCTGGCGCATCCCCGCCCTCCACGCGGCCAGCGTGTCGCCCACCGGGTAGGAGGCCTCCGGGGTGTCGGTGGTGCCGTCCGGGGCGATCGCCTCGGTGAAGATCGTGCCCAGACAAGCCCGCACGCCGCCATCGCGGAGCGAGGGGAGCGTGATCGAGGCGGGCAGCAGCCTGCCGCGGCAGTCGTCGAGCGGCGCGTGCATGTCGCGCCCGACCTCCGCGAGGTAGCCCAGATCGAGATGGGCATCAAAGAACTGGGGCATCGACAATCTCCCTTGGAAGGCCCCGGAGGGCCGATCACGAAACGACCGGGGGCTCAATCCCAGTTATGATGCGGACAGACACCGGCAAAGTCATGCCCTCAGTCGGGCGGGCCGGGGAAGGGGTAGGTTTCTATGCATGGTTCGGGACGGATGATCGGAAAGCGTACACATCGCCGGGGGGGCGTCCTGGCGGGATGCCTCATCGCGCTGGCGGTCGTCGGTGTGCTCGTGGTCGGGGCGGGCATCTATGCCGCCATGAACTGGAGAACCTGGGCCAGCGACCTCGTGGACACGGTCGTGGAGAAGGGTATCGAGCAGAGCTCGCTGCCGGACTCAGAGAAGCAGGAAGTGCTGGCCGTGGTGAACTCGTTCACGAGCGAGTTTGAGGCCGGTGACGTGTCGGTCGAGGACTTCTTCAAGGTGCTCGAGCAACTCGGCCAGAGCCCGGTCATGCCCGCCATGATCGTCATGGGCATCGAGGAGTCGTACATCAGCAAGTCGGAACTGACCGACGAGGAGAAGGCCGACGGCTCGAAGCACCTCAGCCGGTTTGTTCGCGGCGTCGCCGAGGGCACGATCTCGCAGACCAAGATCGACGATGTCACCGAGCCCATCCACGCACCCCTGGACGCCACCGACAAGGTCGCTATCCACGCGGGCAACTTCAACGTTGATCTGAAGAACCCCAGCAGCGTGACCGCCGACGAGCTCCGCGCGTTTCTGGCCAACGCCAAGGCCGAGGCCGACGCGGCCGGGGTCCCCGACGAGAAGATCCAGGTCGACTGGTCCGACGAGCTGCAGCTGGCGATCGACCGGGCGCTTGGCCGGGCACCGCAGCTGCCCGAGGCAGACGACGCGCCCGACGAAAGCGCCGACGAAAGCACCGACGAAAGCACTGACCCGGGCACCGACGACGGCGAGACCGAGACGCCGGACGAGGACTCGGACGGCTGATCCGTCCTGATCTCCATCCGGACAACCGGTATGCAAAGCAACAGGCCGCCCCATCGGGAGCGGCCTGTTGCGTTTTGCACTGAAGTGATTCCGGCCCGGCTCAGTATTCCAGCCCGGCGGGCATGGACTTGGCCTCTGCGACCCACTTGGTCACGTCCGCCTCGGTCGGTGTCCGGCGGCAGAGCTTCTTGGCGTCGTTGACCTCGACCATCTTGGCCGCGAGATTGGCCACGTTGCGGGTGCCGAGTTCCTTGACGGTGTCCACACCGGCGGCCTCGAGCAGCTCGGCGAATTCCGAGCCGACGCCCTTGATGCGGTAGAGGTCGACCATGTTGGCCCACTTGAGGATGCGGCCGTGCTCGATGCCGGTCTTCGCCTCGAGGTCCTTGCGCTGCTTGGCGGTCTTGCAGGCCGCGAGAAGGCCGTCGGTGTCGGTGATGCCCGCGGCGCGGAGCTTCTCGCCGTAGGTGGGGCCGATGCCCTCGACGTCTTCGATTTTGTAATTGGCCATGCGTTCCTCCTGCGTCTGTGCCCACGAACGTCGGGCGGATGAAAGGGTCGGGCGCGCGAGCGAGTGCCCGCCGCGCCAGGGAAAGAGAGTGGTATTCTAGAGTTCGATCAGGGAGGGTTCGTCCACCGAGACGATCTCGGCGTCCGTTTTCTCGATCACCTCGTCCCTGGTGACGCCGGGGGCGAGTTCGGTGAGCACAAAGCGGTTCCGCTGGTGGTCCATCACCAGCACGCAGAGGTCGGTGATGACCATGTCCACGCACCGCTGCCCGGTGAGCGGCAGCGTGCAGGTCTCGAGGATTTTGGTCTGGCCCTTCTTGTTGCAGTGATCCATCATCACGATGACCTTCTGCACACCCGCGACCAGATCCATGGCCCCGCCCATGCCCTTGACCATCTTGCCGGGGATCATCCAGTTGGCGATGTCGCCCTCCTGGCTGACCTCCATCGCGCCGAGGATGCACATGTCGATGTGCCCGCCGCGGATCATCGCGAAGCTGTCGGAGGAGCTGAAGTAGCTCGCGCCGCGCCGGGCGGTCACGGTCTGCTTGCCGGCGTTGATCAGGTCCGCGTCGATCGCGTCCTCGGTCGGGAACGGGCCGATGCCCAGCAGCCCGTTCTCAGACTGCAGCCACACGTCCATCCCCTCGGGGATGTGGTTGGCCACCAGAGTCGGCATCCCGATCCCGAGGTTGACGATGAAGCCGTCCTGCAGTTCCTGGGCGGCACGCTTGGCGATCTGGTTTCGGTCGAGGGGCATGCCCCATCATAAAGCATCCGGGGCCGTTCAGCCGGGAACACGCTCAAACGCCATCCGGTACCCCGCACGCCAGATCGGATACGCCACCTCGCAACGGAAACCGACGAACCGGTCGGGATCGAGCCCGAGCCGGTCGAAGAAAAACGCGGTCAGCTCGGCGTGGCGGGCGTTGGCCGGCGACGCGGCCTGCGACAGCCCGCGACCGAGCAGCTGCAGCCGCGGCTGGCTGGGGAACCGCGTGATCCAGCGGTCGTCGCCCGGGCTCGACAGGTTCGGGTACCACATCTGCGCATCGACGCTCGGGCGGTACTGGCGTTCGAGTCGCTCTTCGAGATAGACATCGAACAGCAGCTGCCGCGTCGGGGCGTTGACGAGCGTCCAGACCTCGTTGAGCGTCGGCTCGCCGTGTTCGTCCACCATCGGGTGCAGCGACCGCTCGCCGAGGGCGATATCGATCTCGATCTCGCTGTCGAGCGTCTCCGGATCGATCACCTGGACGAGCTTGCCCTTGCTGCCGCGAGAGGTGACCGTGGGCAGCGGATGGGTCGTAAACGGCGCGAGGATGGCCGACTGGGTCTTGCCCGTCGCGGGCGCGTTGTCCAGAAGCCGGGCCGGGCCGCCGGGCTCTTCAAACGACATCGTGTTGCCCGAGGTCAGGACCATCGGCATGCCGCCGGGGCGGACGCGGCTGCCGATCTGGCCGTGGGCGAGCATGCGCTCCAGCATCGAGTCGTTCTCGCCGGTCGGCCGGAACGCGTAGACGCTGAAGGCGGTCTCGATCTGGCGGCCCATCATCCGGGAGACCGCGTCGAAGACCGCCGCCCGCTCGGTCTCGGCCCGCAGGTCGTCGCCGCCGGCGAAGGACCGGTCCTGCTTCAGCTTCGCGGCCAGCTTGGACTGGCTCCCGCCGATCCGGTCGAGAAAGGTGCCGAACTGGCGGACCGCCGTCGCGGCGAGATCGATCGATCTGGGATCACCGCCGTGTGCCGCGACGGCCTCCAGAAACTGCTCGAGCCCCCGGATCCCCGGGAGCGAGGTCAGCATCTCGGGAGAGGGCTCGGTCTCGGCGAGCGACTGCACGATCCGCTGGCAGGTCGGGCGGACGAGTTCGAGGTGCCGGGCCATCCCGCTGGCGCCCCGGGCGGGCTCGGGGAGGGCCCTGACCAGCGCCCCGAGGTCGGCCTGCAGCCGCACGGCGATCCGGGCGGCCTGTTCCCGCTCCTCTGTCGTCAGCGGCGTCACGGCCTGGCGGCGCGGGTTGAGCCTGGCGGTCGGCATGACGCGGACGATACCAGATGGCCCCGCCGGGGCCTTGAGGTCGGATGCGGGGGATGTCTGGTGGAGATTGGACACGGCACTCCTGAATGCTGGGTGCATGATCTCAGAAAAAAGTCTTGACCTCAAGACTGTTCTCATTATTATTCTCAGAACAGTGCAACATCTCCAGGTGTTTGGCGAAGAATGACGGGGCTTTGTCGGGCCCCGCTCATCACACGCAGGAGTGCAGACCATGTGGAATCGAGATCGGCGGCCCGCGACCGCAGCCTTCGTGATCGCGTTGAGTGCGGGCGCCGCTGCGGCGCAGGTCGGCGAGATCACGCCGCTTCCTTCGCTGGGCGGGGCGGGCTCGCTGGCCTTCGGCATCAACGACGCCGGCGAGGTGGTCGGCGAGGCCGAGCTGGCCGACGGCACGGTGCACGCGGTCCGCTGGGTCGGGGGGGTGCCGACCGATCTGGGCGCGATCGACGGCAACTCGAGCGCCTGGGCGATCAACAACTCCGGGCAGATCGTGGGCTGGAGTGACGCCGGCGCGTCGCCCCGCACCGCGATGCTCTGGGAGGGCGGCGGCTGGACCGATCTGGGCGCCGACATGAACGCGGTGGGCAACTCCGTCGGGTGGGACATCAACGACAACGGGCTCGTCGTCGGTCAGGCATCGATCACGGGCGGGTTCTCGAAGGGCTTCGTCTGGAGCGGGCCGGGCACCGGCCTCGCCGGCGGCACGGTGCCGGGCTACAACGGCGGCGCGAACAAGGGCGTCAACGGCTCTGGTGTCGTCGTGGGGCACGGGTTCTTCTTCGGCGATCCGGACACGGCCATGATGGGTGTGCCCGATGGGCGCGGCGGGTATGACGCGCAGGAGATCGGACCCAGCGGCTATACGTTCAGCATCGCGCACTCGATCAACGACGCCGGCACGATTATCGGGCTCGCGAATCTGACCAACGGGCCGTGGAGTGCTGCGGTCTTCACGCTCGACCGTGACAACCCCGTCGTGCTGCTCGGCTCCCTCCCGGGCTTTGAGAACTCCGAGGCGTACGACGTCAACGAAGCCGGTGTGATCGTGGGCAGCACGCTCGACGACGACTTCCTGATGGACCCGCACGCGTGGGTGTATTTCGACGGCCGGATGCACGACCTGAACGACTTCCTCGCGCCCGACCAGTCCGAATGGGACGTGCTGGTGAGTGCGCAGTCGATCAACGCCGCGGGGGATATCGCCGGTTTTGGGTGGAATTCCCGAGGCGAATTGGCGGGCTTTGTGATGACGGGTGTTGTACCATCTCCCTGTGATGCTGACCTGGACGGCAACGGCGAGGTCAACACCCAGGACTTCCTGGCGTTTCTGAATCTGTGGGTTGCGCAGGAGTCCAGAGCGGATTGGAACGGCGACGGATCGATCAACACGCAGGACGTGCTGCGGTTCTTGAATGACTGGGCGGCGTGCCGCTGACGCGGGTGTGTCCCCGGCGGCGGAACGTGGGCGACGAATCGTGGGGATGGTCCGGCCGGCGCAAACGCGCCGGCCGGGCATTACGGGTGCCGCGAGGTGTCCGGTACGTTCCGCGCGGTGCGGAGCACCAGAAGGAGAGTCAGGAGAAATGCAGATGCGTAACAGAATGTTCATGTGTGCGGCGTTGATCGCCGGTGTGTCGGGCTCGGCCATGGGCCAGTTCGCCGACTTTGACAGCGAGGTCGAGGGCTTCCTCGGCACCAGCTACACCAGCGGCGGGGTGTCGTTCTTCGACGCCAACAACGTCAGCGGGTTCTACCCCGACGGCGCACCGTTCGACGAGACCGAGCTCGGCAGCGAGTTCATCATCGAGCAGTCCACCATCGTGTGGAACGACTTCCCCGGGTACGTCTCGTTCCCCAACACGCTGACCTTCGGGCGTGCGTTCGTCCCCGGTGACAACGTCACGATCGGACCCTTGGCGACCGCGAGCATGTCGGCCGCGGGCTCGTACACCGGCGGCAGCCTCGATCTTGTCTACTACGAGAACGGCCCGTGGGGCGGGATCACCGTCACGCTCGAGGCGCTCCTCGGCGGCAACGTCGTGGACAGCACCTCGTTCGTCGTCGCGGGCAACGACCCCAACGGCCGTGACAACCCGGCCGCGATGCACCTCGCGGTGAACGCCCCCGCGTTCGACTCGATGCGCATCTTCGCGACGCTCAACGGCGACTACACCACCATCCGCGGCCTCGTGGACAACGTGTCCTTCGTGCCCGCGCCGGGCGCGCTCGGCCTCGCCGGCGTTGCCGGGCTGATGGCGATCCGCCGCCGCCGCTAAGGCCCGCGACATTCCACGTCCCCCTCTAGGCCGGTCTTCCGCATTGTGCGGCGGACCGGTCTTTTTGGTTGGGTGCTCTGCGTGACTACCGCCCCAGCAGCAGGTCGGCAAGCGAGCGGAGGTCGGGCACCTCGACGTCCGGCTCGACCGTGTCGGCGACCTCCGGTGTCGCCCCGCCGCCCGCGGCGTCGCCCCGCCGGTTGACCCACACGGTCGAGATCCCCATCGACTGGGCGGGCACGACGTCGTGGTAGAGGCTCTGGGCGACGTGCAGGATGCGCGCTCCCGGCACACCGAGGGTCTGGATCGCGTGCCAGAAGTGCCCGATCGCGGGCTTGTAGCTGCGGGTGTCCTCGGCGGTGATGACGGTCTCGAAGTCGAAGGGCTCAAAGCCCGTCGGCACCGCGAGCAGCCGGGGCCGGGTGGCCTCGAACAGGTCGTGGTCGATGTTGGAGAGGATCGCCAGGTCGTAGTACGAGGCCAGACGCGCGAGGGCCTTTGTGGTGTCCTTGAACGCGGGCCAGTCGCGGATTGACTCGGCGAGCGTGTGCTCTTCGCCCGGGTTGAGCGTGAAGCCGAACTCGGCGGCCACGCCGCGGGTCACCTCGGCGAGCACGTCACGGTAGGGGCGGTAGTCACCGGCCTGGGCTGCGGGTTCGAGCGCGGCGTAGAGGGCGAGGAGGTCGTCGGCGTCGGGGGCCGGATCCACGCCGTGTCGTTCGAGCAGGCCGCGCAGGGTTGTGAGGATCCCCGCCTCCCAATCGATGAGCGTGCCGTAGCAGTCGAAGGTGATGACGCGGTAGCGGTTGGGGTCGAGCATGGCCGGATCGTTGGCGCGCGGCGGGTTAGCCGCGTGCCGAGGCGGCGAGGCGGCGCCGGCGGTAGATCTTGACCATCGCACCCTTGAACATCACGACGCCGATCAGGAACGGCAGGACGCCCACGGCCCCGATACCGACCCAGTGGAGCATGCCGAACCGCACCGAGTCTTCGGTGCCCATGGGCTGGCCGAGCGGGTCGTCGATCGCGCCCTGGTAGAGGCTGCCGAGCTGGAGCAGGGCCATGACGATGCCAACGAGCATGACCCCGCCGCCGACGAGCATCAGGATGAGTCCGAGGCCGAGCCGCATGAAAACCGTACCTCGGAGCAAGCCCCACTCGAACAAAAACAATCTTGGAAGCGAAATCGAAGGGCTTGCGTGCGTGTGTGTGTGTGTGTAATCTTAAGTAATGACTAGGGGACAAGCAGGCGGTCTGGGGTATCTTCTGAGGCGAAGGGGGCGGGCCTTTTCGCTGGTCGAACTCGTCGTCGTCATTGGCTTGGTGATGATCTTGATCGGGTTGAGTATCCCGGCACTTGCCGGTGCGTACTCCCGGGGACACCTGGCCAGAGACATGCTCATGCTCAGGCAGACCGCGACCGTGGTGACGCAGTACGCGGCGGACTTCGGGGAAGTGTACCCGCTCTGGGGTGAGTATGAGAGCCCTTTGTTCGCGTCGCAGGGGTGGGCCAAGCCCATGCTTGCGGGCGGGTACTTCGGGTCGCTTCTGGAGATCGACCCCCGCGTCAACGAGGCGGAGACGAACTTCCGGGTTGCCATGACGATGAGCGCGGTGTACGACTGGCGGCTGATGCGGCCGGGGCACACGGTGCCCAGCTCGGATGCGCACTGGTCGCCGGTCCGCACCGATGAGGTGTTGTTTCCTTCGGGCAAGGGGCTGATGTTTATTGAGAGCAACGGCATCGACCCACCAGACCCGAAGGCGCAGGCGTTCTGCTGCGGCGGCCTCTGGGAGTTTCCGGTCGCGATGGCGGACGGCTCGGTGACTTCGGGGAACTACATCGAGTTTAACGGCGGGCAACCTGTCTGGGAGGAGAACGGGATCGGCGTTCCCGTTTGGACGACCTGGCTCGGCGTCCACGGGCTGGATCGCAAGTAGTCAACCTGCGAAAGGCGCGAATCTCATGGCATGGGATCGAGTGCTGACGGTTGTGGCGAGTGGTGTCATCGGGGCGAGCGTGCTGGGGCAGGCGGTGCCGATCTGTTGCCGCTATGACTACCTCTGGCCGCCCGCGGGCGACGGGCCGGATGGGCCGTGTTCCGGGGAGACGGCGACATATTGTGAGGAGGGGTACCCGACCTCGCCGGATCCGGATGATCCTCTGGCGATGGCGTACCAGAAAAAGATTCGTCCCGCGCAATGCTGCTTCATCGATGTCGGGGCAACGGGATACTTCGTGCACTCAGCGTGCGATGGTGGCCCCCCCGTGGTCGGCGCGATACTGGTGGGGCAGCTTCCGAACGGGACCTGCTGCTGGGCTGTGGAAGGCATCGGTCCCATCGTGACCGATTGCACGGACCAGGCGTATTGGGTCAAGAAGTGCGAGGGCGACTGCGGGGAGGTTCCCGAATGAACTGGGGTCTGATGGTGCGGGTGCTTGGCGTGTGCGCCTTGCAGTTCGCGCCACTCGCATCGGGGCAGGGTGGACCGGCTGGCCCTGCGTCGCGCGTGGTCGAGGGCAAGAGTGAGTTCCTCGCGTGGTGTGAGGCAAATGCGCCCGAGGATGGGAGCGTTGTCGTCACCTATGCCCGTGGGGACGGGGTATCGCAGGTTTCGGTCGGGCTCGACGCGGCCTCCCGTGCGTGGTTCTATGCCACCGAACGTGCCTGCGCGGGGCGGACGGCCTCGGGGCGGGTGTTCCGAGGGCCGCCCGGTGAGGTGCGCTCGGGCGCGGAAGCCGGGATACGAGGGACACCCATCGGCGTGGCGGAGTACATCCCGGCGGGATACTTGTTTCACTTCATGGAGGCCCCCGATACCATCCGGGAACTGCATGCGGAGAGCGATGGTGGCTGGACGGTTGCGTATCAGGCGGTGGCGGCTGCGGACCGGCCTCTCGCCGAGATCCGCTTTGACCAAGCGGGTCGGGTCGTGCGGTCGTGGCTCCGTGACGAAACGGACAGGCGCGAACGGGCGGTGACGTACGAATCGGACCGGAAGGGGAGTGTCTTCGCCCTTGCGACCGGGGTGGGCGCTCGGGGTGATCGTGACGTGCTGGATGTACAGAGCGATACTTCGGGCGCGGGCGTGCAGGCATTCGAGGTCGCGCGGGTCGAGGCCGCGGCCCGCGGGATCTCGATCGATATCCAAACCACGCGCGCGGCGAAGCAACTCGGTTACGAGCGCGATGCGTACGGCGGGTGGGTGCTTCGCGGTGATCCGCTGTCGGCCGACTATCAGGGGCAGGGGATCGCACGCTGGCGATGGCCGGTGCTTGGAGCCGGAGCGCTGCTCGT
This sequence comes from Phycisphaerales bacterium JB054, assembly GCA_043100935.1. Taxonomy (GTDB): domain Bacteria; phylum Planctomycetota; class Phycisphaerae; order Phycisphaerales; family UBA1924; genus PNC22. Next base: position 80,726 of record JBICHP010000003.1, on the reverse strand, counting down.
GGTCATCGGAGGATTTGAACTGTGGCGACGGCGTTCCTCGGCCAGCGGTTAACCTGTCGGATACCGGTTCGGCGGGCTGGGTACAGCGCTGCGAGGCTTCTGCTGCTCGGAGTGAGCGTGCTGTTCGTTGTCACGGGGGCTCTGAAACTTCAAGACCCAGAGGCGTTCGCGTTCGCTCTCCGGTCGCACGGGCTCGTGCCGGATGGCATGATTTTCATGGCGGTCTGGGCGGTCGCTGTTGCGGAGTTGGTCTGCGGCACTCTTGGCGTCTGGTGCGCTCTTCGCCGTCGTTGGGTAGGTACGCGCCTCGGGGCGATCTTGTGCTCGACAGTCTTCTTCGCATTCACGGTATACGCGATCGGATTGGTCGTTGATCCGCCGCCCGTGCCGGTGCCCTGTGGCTGTATTGCGGCGAACGTCGAGGTGCAGTCGTGGTGGCCCATCGCGGCGAGGAACGGGCTCATCGCGTCCGTTCTGTCTGCTATCGGCATGCTCCGGGAGCCGCTGAGGGCGACACCCGTGGCTGCTCCTGAGGTTGGCAACCCTGTCGATTAGGGCTGCACGGTCCGCTGCTCGATCCGCTTCTCGCTCTCGGTCTGGACGATGCGGTCCACGTAACTTCCCGGGGTGTGGATGCAGTCGGGATCAAGGTCTCCGGTCGGGACGATCTCCTCGACCTCGGCCACGACGAACGCCGCGGCGGTCGCCATCATCGGGTTGAAGTTCCGCGCGGTCTTGCGGAAGACCAGGTTGCCGAACTCGTCGGCCTTCCAGGCCTTCACCAGTGAGAGGTCTGCGTAGAGGCCGGTCTCCAAGATGAAATCCCGGGGCGCGGTGGACGGGTCGTCGGCGTTGACGCGGGCGGCGTGCCTCGGCGCGCGCAGCTTCCGTGTCTCTTTTCCCTCGGCGATCACCGTCCCGGCCCCGGTGGCGGTGAAGAACGCGGGTATCCCGGCCCCGCCGGCCCGGATCCGCTCCGCGAGCGTGCCCTGCGGGTTGAACTCGACCTCGAGGTCGCCGTCGATGAACTGCTTCTCGAATGTCGCGTTCTCGCCCACGTAGCTGGAGATCATCTTCTTGATCTGCCGGGTCTGTAGGAGGAGGCCGAGGCCCCAGTCGTCCACGCCGGCGTTGTTGGAGACACAGGTCAGATCGCGGACGCCGGTGTCGCGCAGGGCAATAATCAGCTGTTCCGGAATGCCGCAGAGACCGAAGCCTCCGACCATGACGGTGCAGCCGTCGTAGAGAATGCCGAGGTCCCGCAGATCGTGCAGGGCCGCAGAGGGGTCTGAGCAGCGTTTGGATAGCATGGAGTTCCTCTATCTGATAAGGTACGTAGCGTGGTTGGGGGGCGTGTCAGAACGGCGGATGTCGTCGGGATTGAACTGGTGGAGGGTGCATGTCTGAGTCCTACAACCGATCTGAAGCCAAAGTGTTCGATCGGTTCGCCGCCATCCCGGGGCTCGGCGTCGGCCTGCTCGAGGCCGATGGCACGATCGTCTACATCAACGATACCGCGGCCAGGATGTACGGCGGCGGGACCGTGGAAGAGCATACCGGACGCCGGCTCGGGGAGCTCTATCCGCCCGAGTGGGCGGCGGAAAAAGTCGCGCTGCTCCAGCGGGTGATCGAGACCAACGAGCGGCTCGTCGTCCGGTACATCTGGGGCGGCAAGCGGTTCGAGGTGCAGTACCAGAAGATCGAGGGGGACGGCGACGCGCCCACACGGGTGCTGCTGACCGTCCGGGAGGGGATCACCGACGACGAGCTGATCCCCGACGACTTCAAGGTGGTGACGACCGGCACCGCCAACTTCGGCCCGCTCTCGGTGCTCAGCCCCCGAGAGCTCGAGGTGCTCGCCCTCATCGGGCAGGGCAAGAGCGCCAAGGTCATCGGCGAGCTTCTCGAGCTCTCGCCGCGCACGGTGGAGCGTCACCGCGACTCGATCGGCAAAAAGCTCGACAAGCACGACCGGGTGAGCCTGGCGCTGGTCGCCCAGGCCGCGGGGCTGGAGCTGCGCGACGCGCACCTGACCCCCGTGGGCCCGATGGTCATCGAGCGGCCCAAGCCGCGGGGCATGCCCACGGTCGACACGGAGGTCCGGCGTGCCCCGGGCCGGGCTAGCGCCCGCGACTGAACAGTTCCTGCTGGTCGCGCCCGCCCCGCGGGCGTGCCGCGAGGTCCTCGAGTTCCTGCTTGATCTCCTCGACGGTGTCCATCTGCAGGTGCTCGCTGGCGAACCGGATATAGGCGATCCCGTCGATCTCGCGGAGCCGACGCATCACGCGCTCGCCGATCACGCCGGAGTCGACCTCCCGCTCAAACTCGCGGTTGAGCTCTTCCTCGATCTCTTCGACGATGCGGCGCTTGACCACGTCGGAGACCGGACGCTTGCCGCAGGCGTTCATGACGCCCGCCAGCACCCGCTCGCCGTCGAACGGCACGCGGCTGCCGTCCCGCTTGACGACCATCAGCCGCGAGGTCTGCTCCACCCGCTCGTAGGTCGTGAACCGCTTCTCGCAGGCCAGGCACTCCCGCCTGCGGCGGATGACCCTCCCGCCCTCGCTGGCGCGGGAATCGATGACCTTGTCGTTGTCTTTGTCGCAGAACGGGCAGATCAAGCGGACGGCTCCCTCTCCGGCGAGTGCCGGATGAGGACACATCATGCCGCGAGATCGCCCGGGCGTCAAAGCGGGGCCGCCGGTCAGTCCCGGGCCACAACGACCCTGTCTCCGCCCCGGACGGGTATCGCGGCCTCTGGCAAGGCCCTGAGGGCGGAAACATCAAGCAGGTGGACCGGCGCGCCGTCCTCGCCCCGACACACCGAGATCCGGGTGGCGTCGGCCGCCGGCCCCCGGGCCGAGCAGAGCAGGGGGGCGAGCGTACACCCCGCGTCGGCGGGCGACGTGTACCTCCCGGGCCGCCCGACCGCGCCTCTCGATGCTCACCGGCCCGGAGAGGATTCGACCGGTGCGGCCGCGGCGGGGTGCTCCTCTTCGAGCGCCCGCACCATCGCCTCGGCGGCCGACTGCGCCGCCCTGTCGCCGACCACGATCACGGCCTCGTGCTTCGGGTCGGGGTGGACCTCGGCGCCGAACTCGCGCAGCGCGTGCCCGAGCTTGCGGACCGCAAACTCGGTGTCGGGGTGCACGAGCGGGTAGACGACCATGACGTCGGCGTCGTCGAGATCGCGCGTTGCCACGTCCGATCCGTCGGCGGCGAGTTCTTCGAGCAGCCACACGACCCGCTTGTGGATCCTGGTCGGCGCGTTGACGAACAGCCGGTTGCCCGCGACGTTGATCGTCGAGAGGCCGCCGTGGCGCTCCCACACCGGGGGCTCGACGAGCGACGTGATCAGTTCCATGAGCATCTCGGACTCGGCGCTCTGTTCGAGCGGCGCGACGGCGCACAGCAGCTCGGCCGCGTCGTAGCTGACGAGCGTGACCTCGCGCTGGTCGAAGAACCGGCGGGTGGCGATCTCCATCAGGCCGTTCTCCACGCGGTGGTCGAGGCTCTCGTCTCCGGAGAGGCCGTAGGCGTCGCTCAGCATCGCCAGCGCCTTCTCGACCGACTGCCCCTCAAAGGGCATGAACCCGACCCGGGTGTCGACGGCAAGATCCACCAGATCCAGATCGTTCCAGTAGGTGTAGACCCTCGCGTCGTAGGGCTCGGCGAGCGTCAGGAACACGTCGCGGAGCTGCTGGTCGTCCGCGCTCGGCTGCGGCGCGGCCGCGACGGGCGCGTCGCCGCCGAACAGGCGTCCAACGACGGGGATGTTGGCGAGCACGGGCACCGAGCCCCCATCCCCGGTCGGCCGCGGCACGATCTCCAGCGAGATCCCGGTCCCCTCGGGGGTCGTCACCGCCCTGGGCACGAGGTGGAACTCGCCCTCGGCGAGGGCGGCGGCGGGGGTCTCGGGCTGGCCGTGCTGCAGCGCAAGCGTGCTCAGGCCGAGGGCAGAACCGGCGACGGCGATCACGGCGAGATTCATGAACAGTCTCCTTCGTGGGGTTCGGCTTGCTTCTCGATAACGCTGGGCGAGCTGGGCCAGGTCGCCCAACTCGCTGATGGACCTGTGGATGGCGTCGGGCTCGTCGTGACCGCTGAGCATCAGATCACGCACCCGCTCACGCAGGTGGGCGTCGAGCTCGTCCCGCAGCTCGGCGGCCTCGGCCGCCGGCAGGCGGGTCAGACGCACCAGCCGGTCGAGCCACGCGCCGATCTGGTCGTGCGTTTCCTCCGGTGCTCGGAGGTCAGCGGGCGGGGTGGGGGTGCTCGTGGAGGACTTGGTCGTGCTCATGCCCCGGCCTCCGGCTCTTCCGGCGGCAAAAACGCCTCGATCAGCCGCTGGTGCTCGCGCTGGGCGCTGGCGTGGTGGGCGAGCCGCTTGCGGCCCTTGGCCGAGAGGCGGTACCACTTCCGGCGGCGGCCCTCGGAGTCCTCGTCCGCACGGTCGGAGCGAACGGTTTCCCACGTCGCCGTCACCAGCCCGGCCTTCTCCAGCCGCTTGAGCAGCGGGTAGAGCACGCCGGGGGTCAGCCGGAGCCGCTCGTCCGACCGAGCCGCGACGCGTTTGGCGATCGCGTAGCCGTAGAGCGGCTCGTCGGCCAGCACCGAGAGGGCGACAAACTCGGAGGTGGTGGTGTCGATGCGGGTGCTCATGTGGTCAATATATCGGTGTGCGATATATCTGTCAACAGAAAATCCGGTGTTCCACCCCCGCGACTCTCAAGAGCCGCCCCGGCGCGGTCGTATACTCCTGACAGATGTTCGCGCACACGACCACCACCACGACTCCCGAGACCCTGCCGCTAGCCGGGAGGTGATGTCCGTGCGTGAGCCCGACTGACCCGACCCGGCCCCGCGGCCGGGTTTTTTGTTTGCCCGCTGTTCACAGTTCCGACGAATACCCTGCCCCTCAACACCAGCCCGTACCCCTGCCCGGCAGGAGTGGAGAAGCCCCGATGAGCCCCGCAGCCGCCTCCGACACGATCCGCATCACGCTCCCCGATGGCTCCGTCAAGGAGTTCGAGGGCGCGACCACCGCGTTCAAGGTCGCCGAGAGCATCGGCTCGCGCCTGGCGATGGCGGCGGTGGGGGCCAAGATCGACGGCGAACTCGCCGACCTCCACGCCCCCATCGAGCGGGATTGCCAGCTCGCCATCGTCACCGAGAAGACCCGCGACGGCGAGCCCGACCCGGACGCCCTCATGCTCCTCCGCCACTCCGCGGCCCACGTCATGGCCGAGGCGATCCAGCGGGTCGTGCCGGGGGCGCAGCTGGTCTACGGCCCGCCGCTGGAGACGGGGTTCTACTACGACATCGCCTTCCCCGAAGACCGCCCCCTCCGCGAGGGCGACTTCGAGGCGATCGAGGCGGAGATGGGCAAGATCGTCAAGGAGGACCGGCGGTTCACCCGCTACGAGATGCCGGCGGCGGAGGGGCTCAAGAAGCTCGCGGCCGAGGGCAGCAAGTACAAGACCGACAACGCCGAGCGCGCCATCGCGGCCTCGGGCGACGGGGAGGTCCGGTTGTCCTGGTACGCCACCGGCGAGCCGGGCAAGAACTGGGAAGACCTCTGCCGCGGACCCCACGTGCCCAACACCGGGCGCATCGGCGCGGTCAAGATCATGTCGCTGGCCAGCAGCTACTGGCACGGCGACGAGACCTCCGACCGCCTCACCCGTGTCTACGGCACGGCGTTCTTCAAGAAGAAGGATCTCGACGAGTACCTCGACCGGCTCGAGCAGGCCAAGGCCCGCGACCACCGCGTGCTGGGCAAGCAGCTGCGGCTGTTCCACATCGACGAGGCGGTCGGCCAGGGCCTCGTGCTCTGGACGCCCAACGGCTCGATCGTGCGGAAGGAGCTGCAGGACTTCATCGGCGCCGAGCTGCGGAGGCAGGGCTACACCGACGTCTTCTGCCCGCACATCGGCAAGCTGGGGCTTTATAAGACCAGCGGCCACTTCCCGTACTACGCCGAGAGCCAGTTCGTGCCGGTGATGGAGCGGGAGTTCCTCAAGGGGCTCGCCGACGAGGGGTGCTCGTGCTCGGACCTCTCGAACATGCTCGAGAGCGGCGAGATCGAGGGCTATCTGCTCAAGCCGATGAACTGCCCGCACCACATCAAGATCTTCGACAGCCAGCCCCACAGCTACCGCGACATGCCGGTGCGGCTCAGCGAGTTCGGCACGGTCTACCGGTGGGAGCAGTCGGGCGAGCTCAACGGGATGATGCGGGTGCGGTCGTTCACGGTGGACGATGCGCACCTGTTCTGCCGCGACGATCAGGTGGGCGAAGAGGTGCAGGGGTGCCTGAGCCTGGTGAAGATCGCGTTCGAGACGCTGGGGCTCAACGATTTCCGCGTGCGGGTCGGGCTGCGTGATCCGGACTCGTCGAAGTACGTGGGTTCGAGCGAGGTGTGGGAGAAGGCCGAGGCCGCCTGCCGCGACGCGGCCCGGACGCTCGGGGTCAAGGTGAGCGAGGAGCCCGGCGAGGCGGCGTTCTACGGGCCGAAGATCGACTTTGTAGTGCGTGACGTGCTGGGCCGCGAGTGGCAGCTCGGCACGGTGCAGGTCGATTACAACCTGCCCGAGCGGTTCGACCTGTCGTACACGGGCTCTGACAACAAGCCGCACCGGCCGGTGATGATCCACCGCGCCCCGTTCGGCTCGATGGAGCGGTTCGTCGGGTTCCTGATCGAGCACTTCGCCGGGGCGTTCCCGACGTGGCTCAGCCCCGAGCAGGTCCGCGTGCTGCCGATCAGCGAGAAGACCAACGACTACGCCGCCGAGGCTCTCAAGGCACTGCGCGACGCCGGTGTCCGCGCCACGCTCGACGACGGCAACGAGCGGGTGCAGGCCAAGATCAAGCGTGCGGCCGAGGAGAAGATCCCCTACATGGCGGTCGTCGGGCCGCGCGACGCCGAGGCTGGCAACGTCTCGGTGCGCGCGCGGGGCGTGCAGAAGGACCTGGGCGCCATGCCGCTGGCGGAGTTCGTCGCGGGCGTGCAGCGTGAGCACGCGGCGCGGACCGCGTGGGGCGAGGCCGGGAGCGTGATGGCGGCGATGTCGTCCTGAGGCCCCGCGGCCGGGGCGCGGCTCAGAGGTAGTTGGCGAGCATCACCGCGGCGGTGACGATCAGCGCCATCTTCACGATCCAGTTGAAGACCATGACGAACCACGCGTCCTGCCAGTCCACGTCGAAGAAGTTGGTGAACAGCCCGATGTAGGCCAGGCCGGTCACGCCGTTGCGGAGCCAGAACGAGGGCACCGGCGAGACCAGGATCCACAGCGTGTCGACCACGAGATAGAGCGCGGCGAGCCGGACGAGGTTGAGCAGCGGGGTGCCGATGTCGCCGAGGAACATGAAGCTGACCCACAGCACGGCGTAGCCGACGACGATCTCGGCACCGATGAACATCGCGATATAAGGAAAGACGTCGAACAGGTCCTGCATCGCCGCGACGATGAGCAGACCCACCAGCCCGATGCCGGCAGTCACCAGGGGCTTGGTCCACTCGGTGCGGATCACGTCGCGCTCGGTCTGCCGGTCCCAGCGCTCGTGCTTGTTGGCTCTGATGCGGGTGCCGCACTCCGGGCAGACCGGCTCGCGAAGCCCTTTCAGGTCGTAGCCGCACTCGTGGCAGAAGTGCCCCCGCTTGCCCTTGCGGGTCGATTTCTCGATCTGCGTCGAGCTCTGGATGCCCTTCTCCACGTCGTAGCCGCAGGAGACGCAGATCCGAGCCCCCGGGGGCATCGTGCGCGCGCAACCGGGGCACTGGACGCCGGGCTTGGCGTGCTGGAGCATGTCGATCGGGAGGGGTCTTGCGCCGGGTTCGGCCTCCGCGATCTCGAAAGCGTCGCCGTCGTCCAGCTCGAACGGCGCATCGCCGTCGGCCGCCGCGGCGCTCGCGGCAGCGACTTCCTGAGCCCGCGCGCTCGCGTGCCCGCCGGTGCGTTCGGCGACACACGCCTTGCAGAAGTACCGCCCCTTCCGGTCCTTCACACGCGGCCGGTCGCTGCAGTCCTCGGCGCAGATGCCACAGATCTTGCTCATGTCCGGTTTCCCCCCGAGCGCCCCGGCCCGCACGGCGGGGGCGTGATAACGCAAGGATAAGGTTGGGGCCAGACGGATGCAAGTAGATTGGCGGGAGCGCCGACGCGGAGTCAGGCCTCGCCGCGGGTGAGGTCGCGCAGCGCCCGCAGCGCGTCGAACGCTTGCAGCGGGGTCATCGCGTCGAGCTTGAGCTCGCGCAGCTGCGCGATCGCGGGGTGGTCCACATACTCGGTGAAGAGCGAGAGCTGCCCGCGTTCGGGCTCGGCGGCCTGCGCGGGGGTCTGGATGGTTGCCCGCTCGCCGGCGCGTTCGACGCTGAGTGAGCTGAGAACATCCTGCGCGCGCGCGACGACGCCGCCGGGCACGCCGGCGAGCTTGGCCACGTGCAGCCCGTACGACTGGTCGGCCCGCCCGGGCTCGATGCGGTGCAGGAAGACGATCTCGTCGTGCCCGTCGGCGGTCGTCCACTCGCGGACGCTGACCTGCAGGTTGGCCACGCGCTCGGGCAGCTGCTCGGCCAAGTCGGTCAGTTCGTGGTAGTGGGTGGCAAAGAGCGTGCGCGGGCCGCGCTCGGAGGCGAGCCACTCGCAGATCGCCCACGCGAGGCTCAGCCCGTCGAGCGTGCTGGTGCCGCGGCCGATCTCGTCGAGGATGACCAGCGAACGCTCGGTCGCGTGGTTGAGGATGTTGGCCGTCTCCGACATCTCGACCATGAAGGTGGACTGCCCGCGGTGCAGGGCGTCGTCGGCGCCGACGCGGGTGAAGACGCGGTCGCAGAGCCCGACCGTCGCCCGGTCGGCGGGGATGAAGCTGCCGGTGTGGGCGAGCAGGGTCAGCAGCGCGACCTGCCGGATGAAGGTGCTCTTGCCGGCCATGTTGGGGCCGGTGAGCAGGGCGAGCGCCGGGCGGTCGGAGCCGTCCACGGCCGCGGCTGCGCCGAGCTCGGTGTCGTTGGGCACAAAGTCGGCCCCGAGCAGCTCGTCGAGCACCGGGTGCCGCCCGCCGTGGATGGTGAGCGTCTGCGACTCGACGATCTGCGGGCACACCCAGCCCCGGTGGGCGGCCTTGTCGGCCAGCGCGAGCAGGGCGTCGATCGAGGCGATGGCCTCGCCGAACGCGGCGACGGGGCGGAGCTGGCGCACGGCCGCGTCGCAGAGCTCGCGGAAGATCGCCTGCTCGCGCGCCAGCGCGCGCGCCTCGGCGGTGGTGACCTTGTCCTCGAAGTCCTTGAGTTCGGGCGTGATGTACCGCTCGGCGTTGCGGAGGGTCTGCTTGCGCGTGAGCGCCGCCCTGTCGATCTGCTCGGCGTAGTCGCGGGCCTGGACCTTGGTCAGCTCGATGTAGTAGCCGAAGACCGAGTTGTACCCGACCTTGCACCCCGCGAACCCGATCTCCTCGGCCAGCCGGGTCTGGTAGGCGGCCAGCCAGACGCCGGCGTCCTTCTGCAGCCCCCGCGCCTCGTCGAGTTCGGCGTCGATGCCGTCGCGGATGAGCCCGCCCTCGCGCAGGTGGGCCGGCGGGTTCTCTACGCACCGCGAGACGATCTCGGTCGCCAGCGGCGCGAGCGACTCACGCACACCGGCGAGTGTCGCGTCGAACGCGGCGAACGACTCGGCCCCCGCGAGCACCGCCCGAACGCGGTCGAGTGTGTCCAGGCTCCGGCCGAGGGCGACGATGTCACGCGGCGTGGCCCGGGCCAGCGCGATCCGCCCGCCGATGCGGGCGACGTCCTGCACGTCGGCGAGGACGGTGCCGAGCTCGGCCGCCGAGCGGCGGTCCTCGGCCAGCGTCGCGACGCAGCGCTGCCTGGCGACGATCGGGTCGGCCTCGGCCAGCGGGGTGCAGAGCCAGTCGCGGAGCAGACGTCGGCCCATCGCGGTGCGGCAGTTGCCCGCGCCGGTCTTGGCCCGCAGGAAGACGCCGAGCAGGGAGCCCTCGATCGAGTCGCCCCCGCCGCGGATGGTGCGCTCGACCTCGAGTGCGCGGAGGCTGACCGAGTCCACGACGCACCGGCCCTCGTCGCGTTCGCGCCGGGGCGGCTGCAGGTGGGCGAGCGTCGCCCCGAGCCCCGGGTACTTGGTGGAGTCGGCCGGGTTGACGGGGGTGCCGCCCTTGCCGTTGGCCGCTTCGGCGGCGGGGGTCTGGGTCTCGCGGAGGTACCGGATGACCGCTCCGGCTGCGGGCAGTGCCGGGTCGTCTTCGTTCAGGCCGAAGCCGTCGAGAGAGGCGACGCCGAAGGTGGTCTTGATCGCCTCGAGCGCTTCTTCGCGCCGGAACTGCCACGCGGGTCGGGGCGTGCCCGAGATGCCGAGTGCGTCCAGGACCAGCCTGACCCGCTCGGGCGGTTCTTTCGAGTGCGTCTCGGAGAAGAGCAGCTCGCGCACGCCGCGCTGGGCGAGCTCGTCCCCGGCCCGTTCGGGCGGGCAGTCGAGCACGGTGAACGCCCCGGTCGAGACCTCGACGACGGCGAGCCCCGCGCGGAGCCCGCGGGATGATTCAACAAAGGCGACGACGCCCAGCCGGTTGGCCGCGGCGTCGTCGAGCAGCCCGTCGTCGACGAGCGTGCCGCCGGTGATGACCCGCGTGACCGCCCGGTCGACGACACCCTTGGCGTCCTTGGGGTCCTGGATCTGGTCGGCGACCGCGACGCGGAGGCCGGCGTCGATCGCCTTGCGGAGGTAGTTGGTGAGCTGGTGGTGGGGCATGCCGGCCATCGGCTGGCCCTTGGAGCGCTCGGTGAGCGTCAGGCCGAGCAGCTTCGAGGCGATCACGGCGTCGTCGTAGAACAGCTCGTAGAAGTCGCCCATGCGGAAGAAGAGCACACACCCGGGGTGCTGGGCTTTGAATCGGTCGTACTGCGCCATGGCGGGGCTGCGTTTGGCCACGCGGCAAGCGTAGTGGGGGAACGGGCGGCCCGCCGCCGGAACGGGCCGGTGGTCGGCTACTTCCCGCCCGGGACGAACATGAGGACGATGGAGAGGGCGATCAGGATCACGATGACGATCTCCAGCACCTCCATCCGCCGCCCCGTTTCAAACTGGGAAAGCTTCTGATAGATGCTCTCGGCGGTGCTGAGCTTGCGGAGGATGGTCGCGTCCCACTGGGCCAGGTGGACCCGGCTGGCGGCCAGGGCGTAGACGCGGGCCAGGTGCTGGTCGCCCACGAGCTTGATCGCGTTGTTGACGCTCTCGAAGAGCATGGCCGCGTCCACCTGGGAGGCTGCGATGCGGCGCAGGCCCGCCCCGCCCGGCCCGCGGGGCCAGATCGACCGCTCGGAGTGGCTCTGCATGAGCCGGTAGGCGTCTTCGAGCGCTTCATCGAGGCGTTCATCCAGCAGCCGCATCTCGGCCAGTTCGACGTTGACGTGCTCGAGCACGGTCAGGACGTCGTCCGGGTCGCTGTCGAAGACGACGGCACACTCCCAGCTGGCCAGCACCGCGTCTTCGGCGGAGAAGGTCACCCGCCCGTCGAGCGACTCGCGGACCTGCTGCGGGGAGAGCGAGCCGGTCTCGGCGCGGAGGACCCTGGCGATGCTCTCGCCGTGTCGGTCGAGGAGCTCGTCGAGGCTGCCGACGCCCTCGAACCGCTCGATCGCGAAGACGCAGTAGTCCTCGACCACCGCCGAGATCGCCGGCTGGGCGACCGCCCCGGCGATGGCCCCGCAGAGTTCGGTGACGCGTTGACGCGAGTCGTCGAGGAGGAGTTGGTTGTCAAAGAGTCTGTCGCTGAGCGCGGGCAGGCCGTCGAGGGGGGAGTCGATGGGGATTCGGTACCGGACGGAGACGCCTCCGAAGTCGAACACGGTGCACTCGACCTCGGCGAGGGTCGAGTGCGCGCCGAGCGAGATCGGGTCGGGCCGGAGCGTGACGCGGAGCGGCGGGGGTTGGTAGCCGAGCCAGGGTGCGCCGCGTCGGCGCTGCAGCGGCAGCTGGCGGCGCTCGTGGACGTCGCGGAGGCGCGCCGCCGCCCCGTCCAGATCGACCGAGAGCCCGATGTCGTAGGCGAAACAGACGTGGCATACCCCGACGACGCGTGGCGAATCGGCCGGGTGCGGCGGAGACTCCCCTGGCATGGCGCGGGCTCCCTGTGGCGGTGACGACCGCTGGTGCGTGGGCGACCGAGAGTATAGTTCCGCCCGTATGACACGCCGCGACGACGAACCGCGTCCAGAACCGTTTCAGATCCTGACCCAACCCCACGACGCGGCGTGCGGGCCGACCTGTCTGCACGCGGTCTACCAGTCGTTCGGCGACCGTGTCGACCTGTCCACGGTCATCGAAGAGACGCGCATGCTGAAGGAGGGCGGGACGCTCGCGTCGCTGCTCGGCATCCACGCGCTGCACCGGGGCTACAAGGCGACGATCCACCCGTACAACCTGGACATCTGGGACCCCACCTGGTTCCAGGGCAAGGGCGCCGATTTGACGGTCAAGCTCCAGCAGCAGCTCGAGTACGAGACCGAGCCGAGCTACCGGTTTGTGAGCAACCGGTACATGGAGTTCCTGCGGCTCGGCGGGAGTATCGAGTTCCGGGAGCTCACCGCCAAGCTGGTCCGTTCCTATCTCCGGCGCGGGCTGCCGGTGATGACCTCTCTGAGCGCGACCTATCTCTACATGGAGCCCCGCGAGGTCTGGAAGACCGGCGAGCCCGACGACGTCAAGGGCGAGCCGGCGGCCCACTTTGTGATCATCTTCGGCCTCGACGACGACCGGCGGCACGTGACCATCGCCGACCCGCTGGGGGCCGATCAGCCCTTCGGCTCGCACGTCTACCGCGTCCGGTTCGAGCGGCTGATCTGCGCGATCATGCTCGGGGTGCTCAGCTACGACTCGGCCCTGCTGGTGATCGAGCCGGGCCCTGACGCGCCGGTGCCCGCCGGCGCCACCGCCGACTGAGGCCCGTGGGGCCCCGGGGTCGGTCCGGGCGTCGCGGGATCTGCCCTGCGCCGAGCCCCGCTCTGCTATCGTGTGGGCATGAATCTTCGCGCCATCCTGCCGTTCTGTGCCGCTCTGGCCTGTTCGAGTCTGTTCGCCCAGCCCGCCGCCGACGGCGACTGGCGGTCGATCAACGCCCCGGCGTCGTGGGAGAGTCTGGGCGGTGATCTGGCCTCCTACGACGGGTTCGCGTGGTACCAGACCGGCGTCAACGTGCCGGTGACCTGGGACGGCAAGGACGCGACCCTCTACTTCGCGGGCGTCGACGATGTCGACGAGACCTACGTCAACGGCGTCCGCGTGGGCGCGACCGGCTCGATGCCGCCGGAGGTCGCGACCGCCTGGAGCACGCCCCGCGAGTACACGATCCCGGCCGATCTGCTCAAGGCCGGCGAGGTCAACACGATCGCCGTTCGCGTGTTCGACAGCGGCGGCGCCGGCGGCCTGACCGGCGGCACGCCGCTGCTGATCGGGGCGGACGACACCGTCCGGGTTCTGACCGCCTGGCGGGTCCGGCCCGGAGACGACGCGGCATGGGCCTCGCCGGACGCGGGCGCGCTGTCCGCCCTCGCCGCCGCCAGCACACCACTGGTCGCCAACGCCCGCGTGATGCAGGGGGCCCCGGTTCGCGACCACACACTCTGGTACGAGCAGCCCGCGGCCACGTGGAACGAGGCCCTGCCCGTCGGCAACGGCCGGCTGGGCGCGATGGTCTTCAGCCGGGTCTATGAGGAGCGCATCCAGCTCAACGAGGAGACGATCTGGGCGGGGCCGCCCGTGCCGCCCCAGCGCGAGCACGCCGCCGAGGCCGTGGCCAAGGCCCGTGAGCTGTACTTCGCCGGTGAGGCCGAGGAGGCCGAGGCGTTGCTGCAGGCCGAGGCGCTCTCGCCGCGGATCAGCCCGCGGAGCTACCAGCCGCTGGGCGATCTGAAGCTCTCGTTCTCGAGCATCGGTGAGCTGGCGTCGTACCGCCGCGCGCTCGACCTCGACGCGGCCGTGGTCTCGACGGCGTTCCTGGCGGACGGCTGGTTCCACCTCCGCCGCGTGATGGCCAGCCGCCCCGACGACGTTGTCCTGATCCAGATGCGCACCGACGATCCGCAGGGGATGGACTTCACGGTCTCGTTCGAACGCCCCGACGCGGAGGTCACGGTGCTCGGCGACGACACGCTTGTGGTGCGCGGCCGGGCCCAGCACAACGGCGAGCATCTCGGCGTCCGGTTCGAGGGGCGGGCGCTGGTCCGGTCGGCGAAGGGGACGATCACCGCGGTCGACGGCGGGATCCGCGTGGAGGGCGCCGAGACCGTGAACATCACGATCGCGGCCGCGACCGACTACAACAAGCTCGACCCGTCGTCGCCGCTCGAGCGCGACCTCGGCGCGGTCTGCGACGAGACGATCCAGGCGACCACGGGGCGGATCACCCGCGCCCTGTTCACGCGGAACATCAGCGAGAACCGCCGCATGTTCACCCGCGTGGGGCTGGACCTCGGCGAGGAACCGATGAACGTGCCCACCGACCACCGGCTGGCGCTGGTGCGGGCGGGGCGGTCGGACCCCGCGCTCGAGGCGCTCTACTTCCAGTACGGACGCTACCTGCTCCTCTCCTCCTCGCGCGAGGGCGACATGCCCGCCAACCTGCAGGGCCTGTGGAACGAGCACATGGAGGCGCCCTGGAACAGCGACTACCACACCAACATCAACCTGCAGATGAACTACTGGCCCGCGGAGGTGACGAACCTGTCGGAGAGCCACGAGCCGCTGCTGTCTTTCGTTGACCGGCTGCGGACCGACGGGCGTCGCACGGCCGAGTCGTTCGGCGCCGGCGGCTGGGCGGCGGGCCACGTCTCGGACGCCTGGCTCTGGACCGCACCGACCGGGCGGGTCGTCTGGGGCATGTGGCTGATGGGCGGGGCGTGGTGCAGCCAGCACCTGATGGAGCACTACCGCTTCACGCTCGACGAGGCGTTCCTCGCCGAGACCGCCTACCCGGTCATCAAGGAGTCGTGCGAGTTCCTACTCGACTGGCTGGTAGAGGACCCTCGCACCGGGCTGCTGGTCTCGGGCCCCTCGACCTCTCCGGAGAACGCCTACCGCGACGACGAGGGCCGCACGCTCCACATCGCGATGGGCACCGCGATGGACCAGCAGATCATCTGGGACAGCCTGACCAACGCGCTCGAGGCCGCCGGGGTGCTCGGCATCGAGGACGAGTTCACGGCCCGCGCCCGCGCCGCCCTCGACAACCTCGCCCCCAGCCAGATCGGCCCCGACGGGCGCATCCTCGAGTGGGACATGCCCTACGACGAGGCCGAGCCCGGCCACCGGCACATGTCGCACCTCTTTGCGCTGCACCCGGGGCACCAGTTCAACTACACCGACACCCCCGAGTTCATGGCCGCGGCACGCAAGACGCTCGAGGCCCGCCTCGCCCAGGGCGGCGGCCACACCGGCTGGAGCCGCGCGTGGATCATCAACCACTTCGCCCGCCTGCACGACGGCGACGCGGCCCACGAGCACATCCGACAGCTGCTGGCCAAGAGCACGCTGCCCAACATGTTCGACAACCACCCGCCCTTCCAGATCGACGGCAACTTCGGCGGCACCGCCGGCATCGCCGAGATGCTGCTGCAGAGCCACGAGGGCACGGCGGCGAACCCGGTCATCCGACTGCTGCCGGCGCTGCCGAGCGCCTGGCCCTCCGGCGCGGTGCACGGCCTCCGCGCCCGCGGCGGGTTCGAGGTGGACATCGTCTGGCAGAACGGCGTGCTGAACGCGGCCGAGCTGCGGTCCTTCGGCGGCGTGCCCTGCCGCGTGTGGTGCCCGGTGCCCTCACGCGTCTCGACCAAGGGCGGCGACGTGATCGCCGAGACGGATGCGGACGGGTTCGCGAGCTTCAAGTCGGCGGTGGGCGAGGTGTACCGGGTGGTGCCGGTGCGGTGAGGGGAGTGTTGCGCAGTTTCTGGGCGTCGCTGCTGAGTCGGCGTAAGGCCAAGGATTAGCAAGCCTCCGATAGCGAAAGAAACGGCGTGGTGGTGCTACCACACTCGGCGCACTTCACGATACCATCCCCTTCGCCCATGACGACCCGACTCTTTGAAGACCTCGCCCCAAACGCCGTCCGCCCGCCCCGGTCGGACCGGTTGTTGCTGCCCCGGCACGTCAAGCCCTTCGCCACCAGCAAGAAGCTACCGGACGAGGAGGTAGACGCCGCACACGCCGTGCTGGTGCGTTGGGCGGACTTGGAGGCCTCCGGCAAGCTGGCACGCATGAACGAGTCGCAGGTCGAGGGCGACTTCGTCCGGGAGGTCTTCGGCGACGCACTCGGCTACAAACGCCGAACGGAAGGCCTCGAGGCGTGGCACCTGGAGGTCAAGGCCAGCTACGGGCAGGCCATCCCCGACGTCAGCCTCGGGCGGTTCCGTGCCGCCTCGACCGTGGCTCCCTCGGCGGTGGTCGAACTCAAGGGTCCGAAGAAACACCTCGACCGCGACCGCTCCAACGGCCGGACCGCGGTGCAGCAATGCTGGGACTATCTCGCCGATCTGCCCGAGACGCGATGGGGCATCGTCTCCAATATCGTCAGCTTCCGACTTTATGAGCGCAGCCACACCAAACGACGCTTCGAGCACTACGCGCTGCAGGACCTCCGCGACAAAGCCACGTTCCGCCGGTTTTACGCCACCTTCGCCCGCCGCTCGCTGCTCGACCGCACACTCGGTCACCCTCCGATTACCGAGGAGATGCTCGACGCGACCGACAAGCGGCAGCGCACGGTCGGCGACGAGCTCTACAAGGCGTACAGCCGCGAGCGGCACGAACTGATCGACCACCTGCTCCGCGACCACGGTCTCTCGCTCGACGAGGCGGTCGAGGCCGCCCAGCGGGTGATGGATCGCATCCTGTTCATCGCGTTCTGTGAAGACCGCAAACTCCTCCCGGAGAACACGCTCGACCGGGCGTTCCGGGAAGTCCCGCCCTTCACCAAGGCGACCAACCCGCGCTGGCAGAACTACATTCAGCTCTTCCGCGCCGTAGACGGCGGCAGCGCCGACGGCACCATCTCGGCGTACAACGGCGGGCTCTTCGCCCCGTCTCGCGTCGACGAGCTCGACCTCGACGATCGCTGGACGGGGTTCTTCCGTTCGGTCGGCACCTACGACTTTGCTGACGAGATCAACCTCGACGTGCTCGGGCACCTCTTCGAGAAGTCGATCACCGAACTCGAGAAGCTCCGGCAGGGCGACCTGTTCGGGGAAGGCTCGGACGCCGACGCCTACGCCGCGATGCCCCAGAGCGCCCGCCGCAAGCGGATGGGCGTCTACTACACCCCGCCCGCCTTCACCACCGCGATCAATGAACTGGCGGTCGATGCGCTGCTGACCGAGCGGTTCGAGGGCGTCGCCCGCGCGATGGGTCTCGACGCGACGACCGCCGACTCGCCCGAGTTCTGGCGGGGATGCCTCAGCGTGCTCGGGTCGTTCCGCGTTGTGGACCCGGCCTGCGGAAGCGGAGCGTTTCTTTTTCAAGCCTACGAGGTCCTCGAAGCCAGGTACCTCGAAGTGCTCGGCCACCTCGAACGTCTGAGACAAGACGTCTCCGAAGAAGTTGACGCGGTACCCGACCGCATCCTCGCCGAGAATATTTACGGTGTCGACCTCTCGGCCGAGGCGGTCGAGATCACGCAGCTTGCCCTCTGGATCCGCACTGCCCGGCCCGGGCACAAGCTCACGGACCTGGCCCACAACATCCGCTGCGGCAACAGCCTCGTGGACGACCCGGCCGTGGACCCCCGCGCCTTCGACTGGCACGCCCAGTTCCCGGAGGTCTTCGGCGAGGGCGGCCCGGGCGGGTTCGACGCGGTCGTGGGCAACCCGCCGTGGGAGCGGATCAAGGTGCAGGAGCGGGAGTTCTTCTCGCTGTCCGCCCCGAAGATCGCGACGGCCTCCAATGCGGCCAAGCGGCGGACGCTCATCGCGGCGCTGGCCAAGAAGAACCCGCCGCTCTACACGCTCTACGAGGCCGCGCTCGCCAAAGCCGATGCGCTGGGCCGGCACTGCCGCCACGGCGACGACTACCCGCTCACCGGCAAGGGCGATATCAACACCTACATCGTCTTCGCCGAGCTCGCCATGCGGCTGGTCTCGCCCGAGGGCCGGGTCGGTCTGTTGGTGCCCAGCGGGATCGCCACCGACAACACGAGCAAGGAGTTCTTCGCTGCCCTGACCGATTCCAAGCGGCTGCGGTGTCTGTACGACTTTGAGAACAAGAAGAGAGTCTTCCCCGATGTGGACGGCCGGTTCAAGTTCAGCATCGTCTGCTTCGGCGGCGAGACACACACCGCCGACGAGGCCGACTACGTCTTCTTCGCCCGCGAGATTGAGGAGTTGGCCGACCCCAAGCGGCACATCAAGCTCAGCGCCGCCGACATCGCGCTGGTCAACCCCAACACGAAGACGTGCCCGATCTTCCGCACCCGGCGGGACGCGGAGCTGACCAAGGCGGTGTACCGCCGCGTGCCCGTGCTGCTGCGGCGGGACCGCAAGACGGTGACCAACGATTGGGGCGTCTCGTTCCTGCGGATGTTCGACCAGACCAATGACGCCGAGCTCTTCGCCGAGCCGGGCGACCTCAAGGCCAAGCGGTACCGGCTCGAAGGCAACCGGTTCGTCAAGGGCAAGAAGGTGTACCTGCCCGTCTACGAGGCGAAGATGATCCAGGCGTACGATCATCGGGCGTGCGACGTGATCGCGGCCGACCACAACTGGGTCCGGCAGAACCAGAAGGAAGAGACCACCGATTCGCAGCACGGCGACCTCGGGCACCTCTCAATGCCCCGCTGGTGGGCGACGCGGGAGGCGGTGCTCGAAGCAGTCGGTGAGAGCGCAGAGCCCGCGTTTCTCTGCTACAAGGACGTGACCAGCTCAACCAACACGCGCACGATGATCGCGTCGTTCGTGCCGGTTTCCGCCGTTGTCAACTCGGCCCCGATCCTGCGGTTTGACGCCTCGATCGACCTACGCCTGCGGTGCTGCCTGCTTGGGAATCTCAACAGCTTCGCCTACGACTTCATCGCAAGGCAGAAGGTCGGCAGCACACACCTCAACTACTTCATCGTCGAGCAACTCCCGACAATCCCCCCGCACGAGTACGCCCAGCGGTGCCCGTGGGACAACCGCTGCACGCTCGCCACGTGGATCAGCGAGCGCGTGCTCAAGCTCTCCTGCACCGCGAGCGACATGCTGCCGCTGGCCGAGGCCGCCAAGTTCAAGGGCGGTGACGCCGAGGGCGGCAAGCTCAACCACTGGAAGGCCCAGGAGCGGGCCGACCTGCTCGCCGAACTCGACGCGGCCTACCTCCACCTCTACGGCCTCAGCCGCGATGACGCCGAGTACGTCCTGAGCACGTTCAAGATCGCCGGCCAGAGCCACCCCGGCCTCCCCGGCACCCGCACGCTCGGGGAGCGGGTGCTCGACGAGTACGACCATCTCGCGCAGCGCAGCGTGTGAGCGGGAAACAGTCGCCGGGCGTCGGCGCGGAGGTCCGGTGCGTCTGTTCCGGCCCGGCGCTGACGCTTGGGGCTCTTTGATTCGGTGATGCTCATCGGTTCCCGCCTTCTCCGCGTTCTGCCCTCCCCTCCTCCCGCGGCGGCGTGAATACTCTGTGCCTCGCGCCCGTTTGGTGTGGGTAAGAAGGAGCACGCGTGCCCGAGACGACAACGCAACCTACACCCGCCCGCCTCCGCGTCAACGGCATGCACTGCGCCAGCTGCGTCGGCAAGGTCGAGTCGGCCCTGCGGCGGGTGCCGGGGGTCGGCGATGCCGAGGTCAGCCTGACCGGGGCGATGGCGCTGGTGCGGGGTGAGGCCGGCGAGCCGCCGCCGGACTCCGACGCACTGGTGGAGGCTGTCCGCTCGACCGGCTTTACCGCCGAGCCGATGGTCCGGCGGGAGTCGCTCGCCGAACGACGCGAGGCGATGGAGCGGCGGCGTCTCGCGGCCGTCCGCCGCTGGAAGTGGCGGGTCATCGTCGGTGGGGCCGTCTGGCTGCCGCTCGAATCGCTCCACTGGTTCGGCCCCTCGATCGGCATCCACACGCACCACCCCAGCGGCGGCCTGCCGTTCTGGATCGGTGTCGTCGCATCGCTGGCCATGTTCGTCTACGTCGGCAGCGCGTTCTACGCCTCGGCGTTCCGTGCGGCGCTCGCGCGTTCGACCAACATGGACACGCTGGTCTCGATCGGGGCCACGGCCGCGATCGGGCTGTCGGTGTTCAACCTTGTGCGCGCACTCTCGGGCGTCGCCGACCTGCCGCTCTACTTCACCGAGGCCGCGGGGCTGCTGACGCTCATCGCGCTGGGGCACTGGCTCGAATCGCACATGAGCGCCAGGGCCGGCTCGGCGCTGCGCGACCTGCTCGCCCTGCAGCCGGAGACGGTCGTCAAGCTCGCCTTGCCCGACGATGCCGAGGGTATCGAGACGCCCACCGACGGCGTGATGCCGGGAGACCTCGTCCTCATCCGCCCCGGCGAGCGGATCGCGGTCGACGGCCAGATCGTGCGGGGCAGCTCTTCGATCGACGAGTCGGTCGTCACCGGCGAGTCGATCCCCGTGGACCGGGCGCCGGGCGGGGAGGTCGTCGCGGGGGCGATGAACCTCACCGGGCGGCTGGTCGTCCGGGCCACCTCCGACGGCACCGAGACCACCATCGCCCGCATCGCCGAGATCGTCATCAACGCCCAGTCGGGGCGGACGCAGATCCAGCGCCTCGCCGACCGCGTCGCGGCCGTCTTCGTCCCGGCGGTCCTGGTGATCGCCGCGGTCACGCTGCTCGGCTGGGGCCTGCTCACCGGCGACTGGATCACCGGGCTCGTCAGCGCGACGACGGTGCTGGTGATCTCGTGCCCGTGCGCCCTTGGTCTTGCCGCACCGACCGCGGTGATGGTCGCCTCCGGCGCAGCCAGCCGCAAGGGTGTGCTGGTCCGCTCACCCGAGACGTTCGAGCGGGCGGCCGCCGTGCGGGTGGTGGCGTTCGACAAGACCGGCACGCTGACACAGGGCACGCCGCGGGTGGTGGGGGCCGACGACGAACCCCTCGCCCTCGCAGCCGCGCTGGCCGCCTCCAGCACGCACCCGCTCAGTGTCGCGATCTCCGACGCGGCCCGCGAACGGTCGCTTAACGTGGCGGCGGTGCGTGATCTCGCCGAGACGCCCGGCGTCGGCCTCGCCGGGTTGGTGGGCGGCAAGCGGGTCGAGGTCATCTCCACCAGCACTGCGGCCCAACGCGGCATCGATCTCCCGGAGAGCCCGGACGATGCGAGTGTGAGCGTCGTTCTCTCCGACGGGCAGGTCGCGGGCGTGATCGCCTTCCGCGACGAACCGCGCGACGACGCCGCGCCGCTGCTCGCGGCGCTCAGGGCCCGGGGCATCGAGACGCACCTGCTCTCCGGCGACCGGTCCCCGGTGGTGGAGGCGATCGCGCGAGATCTGGGTATCGACCCTGCGCGCGCGCACGGCGGCCTCTCGCCGCAGGACAAGGTCGCCCGCGTCCGCGAGCTGGCCGAGGCCGCGGTGAAGTTGGGCGGCACGCTGGCGATGATCGGCGACGGCATCAACGACGCGGCCGCGCTGGCCGAGGCCGGGGCGCGGGGCGGGGTCGGCATCGCGATGGGCACCGGCACCAACGTCGCCATCGAGAGCGCCGACATCGTGATCCCCGGCGAGCGGATCGGGGTGGTGCTCGAGGTACTCGGCATCGGCCGGCGCACGCTGCGGACGATCAAGCAGAACCTGACGCTGGCGTTCGTCTACAACAGCCTCGCGATTCCCGCGGCCGCGTTCGGCCTGCTCGGGGTGCACGGGCCGATCATCGCCGCGCTGGCGATGGCCTTCAGCGACGTCTCGGTGCTGGGCAACTCGCTCCGGCTGGCCGCCCGCCTGCGCCGCACCGAGCGGCAACAATCAGGCGCATGACCAACTCTCCATTCCCGTCGCCCACCGATCCGCCCCGCACGTTTGCCGAAGAGGTCGAGTTCCTGCGCCGTCATACCGACGGGGTCGTGGTGTTGGGTGCCGACGCGGGCAAGCCGCGAGTCGCGGTCGTCGGTGAGTATCAGGCGAGGGTCATGGTCTCGACCGCCGGCGGCGACGCCGGGGGCTGCCACGGGTGGATCAATCATGAGTTGATCGCCTCGGGCGCGCGCACGCCGCAGATCAACGCCTTCGGCGGCGAGGACCGCTTCTGGCTCGGCCCCGAGGGCGGGCAGTTCTCGATCTTCTTCCCACCCGGCACCGACTACACCTTCGCGCAGTGGCAGACCCCTGCAGCGATCGACAGCGAGGCGTACGCGTTAGTCGAGGCCGACGCGAACGCAGCGAGATTCTCCCACGAAGCCCGGCTGACGAATGTCTCGGGCACGGTGTTCGATGTGGGCATCAGCCGCGAGATCGTGCTGCTGGGCGCGGAGGGCATCGCCGGGGCGATCGGCGTCCCGCTCTCGGGCGCGGTGAACGCGGTGGGCTTTGAGAGCCGCAACGCCATCACCAACACCGGCGGAGCGGCCTGGACGCGCGAGTCCGGGCTGCTCTCGATCTGGATCCCGGGGATGTTCCGGCCGGGTGCGCAGACGACTGTGGTGATCCCCTTCCGGCCGGGGCCGGAGGAGAGGCTCGGCCCCGTGGTCAACGGCGCCTACTTCGGCCAGATCCCCGCCGAGCGGCTGGTGGTCCGCGAGGGGCGGATGTTCTTCAGGGCCGATGCGCAGCACCGCGGCAAGCTCGGACTCGGGCCCGCCCGGGGTCTCGGCGTCGCGGGCTCCTGGGCTCCCGAGCCCGGCATGCTCACGATCGTGCAGCACAGCCTGCCGGAGGTGCCGACCGCCGCGTACGTCAACTCGATGTGGCACCACCAGGACGAGCCCTTCGCTGGCGACGTGATCAACAGCTACAACGACGGCCCGACGACCCCGGGTGGCGAGGCGATCGGCGGCTTCTACGAGATCGAGACCTCGAGCCCGGCGCTGGCCTTGCGTCCCGGCGAGACCGGGAGCCACGTGCACCGCACGATGCACTTTGCGGGTGAGCGTGCTGCGCTCGACGCGATCGCAAGACGCGTGCTCGGCGCGGGGCTTGACGAGATCGAGTTAGTCTTTCGCGGCGGGTGATCCGAGGGGTCAGCTCAACGTGCAAAAAGACACCACCCCCGGGCGTGGCCCGGGGGCGGTGCGGAGGGGCTGGTGATGGGTCGGTTCGTCCTTAGCGACGACGACGGGCTGCGAGCAGCCCGGCGAGCGCGACGGCCGTGACCGAGCCCGGCGCGGGCACGGTGGTTGTCCAGACGCTGTAGCCGCCGGGGAGGCCCTGCACGTGCTGGGCGAAGCGGAAGCCGGGGTCGTCCGCGGTCAGCGCGGCCAGCACGTCGGCGAAGGTCGCGCCGCCGCCGTAGTCAAAGCGGAGCGTCAGGGACTCGTTGCCGGTCTCGTTGATGCCGTTGGTCGGTCCGGGGGAGTCGGCGTCGGCCGCGTAGAGGTTGCCGGCCCACGAGCCGCCGAAGGCGTCGCCGATCTGCGCGGGGTTGGGAGGGGTGGCGCCGTCGGAGAAGTTGACGCCGGTCGATTCGGCGGAGATGTGGCCGTTGAGCAGCCAGCCGTCGATCGCGTCCGCGTCTTCGACATAGACAGCGGTCACGACCGCGCTGATGCTCGAGGAGTTGCCGAAGGCGAACTCGATGTACGAGCCGCCGTCGGTGACTTCAACAAAGAGGTTGAGCCCGGAGACGTCGGCGTTGTCCGAGTTCTCGTAGACGGCCAGATTCACGATGTCCGCGTTCGCGATGGTCGCGAGGCCGCAAAGACATCCCAGCGCAGCGAAATGACGGTTCATGCTCTCTCTCCTGATTGATCCGTACCGGCGATGCCGCAGACGCGGCGTGTCTCTCGTGTTTTTGAGATTACCAGCAAAATCAGGATTTTCCTACGCCCGTCGCCAGATACCCACGCAAAAGCCCCCGGATTCGCGAGAAACCGGGGGCGTTAGGGTTTAGTGTGTGCGTGATTGCCGGCGGGGCGCTCCTCAGCGACGGCGGCGGCCGGCGATGAGGCCGAGCCCGGCGAGGCTCATCGCCGCGCCCGAGGGGAGCGGAACGACGTTCTCGGGTGTGTTGTCGTTCTTCGTCCACACGCTCGACCCGTCGGGAAGGCCCTGGACGTGCTGAGCGATGCGGAAGCCCGGCTCGTCGGAGGTGAGGCTGCTCATCAACTCCGCGAAGGTCACCTGGTCGTAGTCGAACTGCAGGACCAGCTGCTCGCCCTCGTCGATGCCGTCCTTCCCGGAGCCGCCCTTGTCGGCCTTGCTCGAGAAGAGATTGCCCTGCCAGTTGCCGCCGAAGTGCTTGATCGAGCCGGCGGGATTGGGCGGAGAGCCGCCCTCGACGAAGCTGACGCCGTCCTGCTGGGACGCGCCCACGCGGCCGTTGTCGAGAGCATCGTCAGCGAAGCTGGTGCCCTCGATGTAGACCGAGCGGACGAAGCTCGAGATCGTCGAGTCGTTGTGGAAGACGAAATCGGCGTGGGTGCCCCGGTCGATCACGTCGACCCAGAGGCTGAGGCCCGAAACGTCCGCGTCGTCGGCGTTCTCGAAGACCACCAGGTCGATGCGGTCGGCGCTGGCTACGGACGAGGCGGCGCCCAGAAGGGCGATCAGGGCATATTTCTTGCTGTTCACAACTCTCTCCAGATCTGCGATGTCGGGACGAACGGACCCACGCACCAAAGCATTCTCCATCCGCAGCCCGGAGGCAACCCGGATCCGGGGTTGGGCGAAAAACACCACAGTATTTTTACACTCCGGTTGGGTCGTGTGGTCTCATAACGCCCGGGGGCGGCCGCCGGCTGCGGTCACTCCCCGAAACGCCAGCCCGAGACCGTCTCCCGGCTGAGCGGCTGACCGGTCATCCCCGCCCGGATCAACTCCACCGGGATCGAGTTGTGCTGCAGCACGGTGTCGTGGAACTCGCGCTCGGTCATCTGCCCGGTGCCGACCAGTTCCGCCTTGAGGGCTCGCAGCTGCAGCCCGCCGAGCATGTACGCCGCCTGGTAGAGCGGCGAGTAGTCGCCGCCGATGAACCGCCGGACCTCGCCGGTCGCGCCGGAGCGTTCGTGCCCGACCCGGTCCACCAGGAACTCGATCATCTCCTCGGGCGACATCTCGCCCAGATGGAACCTCAGGCTGACGATGATGCGCGCGCACCGGTGCATCCTCCAGAAGAGCATGCCGATGCGTTCCTGCGGCGTGCGGGGGAAGCCCCGGTCGTAGAGCACCATCTCCCAGTAGAGGCACCACCCCTCGACGAGGAAGGGCGTGCGGAACGTGCCGCGGTAGGACCGTTCGCGCTGGGCGATGAAGCCCTGCAGGTGGTGCCCCGGCACGAGCTCGTGGTGCACGATCGCGCGGGTGAAGTGCCGGTTGTTGCCGCGCATGGACATGAGCTTGTCCTCGTGCCCCATCTCGTCGGTGGGGTAGGAGACGCCCATGTGGTTGCCGCCGTAGAAAGCGAAGGGGTACACCCGCTGATCACGCGGTGGGATCATCTCCAGCCGCCAGAGCTCGGCCACCAGCGGCGGGACCGTGACCAGGTCGTTGTCGGTGACGTAGTCGATGGCTTCCTGCGCGAGCTCGCTGACCAGCGTGTCCTGCTCGCCCGGGGCGGCGTGGTCCTGCTTGACCGCGTCGAGCGCCGCGTGCCAGTCGTCGCCGAAGCCCATCTCGCGCGAAGCCCGCAGCATCTCCGCCTCGCACCACGCGAACTCGCGGTCGGCGATGGCGATGAGTTCTTCGGGCGAGTAGGGGATCCACTCGGTCTTGAGGTCGGTCAGCAGCTTCTCGCGCCCGATCGGGTCGCCGATGAGCGGGTCGTCGTCCCGGCCCTGCACGCCGGCGACGGTCTTGCCGAGAAACTCGGCGTAGTCGTTGAGCGCCGCGTGAGCGTCGGCAAAGGGCGAGGAGACCCACCAGCCGAACCCGGGCTTGTAGCCGTTGTACTCGCCGTACCAGTGGTTGAGCGTGCGCGCGATGTTGCGGACGGTCCGCGAGGCGCGGTTGGCGACCACGGCGGAGACCACGAGCCGGTCGTCGCCGGCGTCGCCCTCCTTGCGGCCCCTGTCGATGCGTTTGCGGAGGTCCTCGATCTGTTCATCGATGCCGTCCAGGAGCACCGCCGCGGCCTGGGCGTCGATCGGCTTCATCGCGACCCGGTCGCGTTCGAGCGCGGCGATCGTCTCGGCGAAGGGGATCAGCTCGCGCATCTCGTCCAGCCGCTGGCTTTGGAGGTCGAGCTCGGCGGCCCGGGCGTCGAGCTCGGTGCGGAAGAGCAGGTAGTCGATCCTGCCCTGCTGGTCGAGCGCGTCGAAGTCGATCGCCTCGAGCGCCCGCCTCGCGTCGGCGTCCACCCCGCCGAGCCGGTCGTACGAGCGGCCGTCGAACGACATGCTGTAGAACGACCGGACCGCGCGGCGGTCGGCCTCATAGTCGCTGAGCAGTTCGACGAGGGCGGCCGACTCGGGCGTGGACGGGAGGTTGTCGTCGGTCTGGGCGTGCGAGGCGGCGGCCTGCGCTCCGAGCAGGACGCAGGCGATGACGGGTCTGAGCAGGTGGCGCATGCGGTGTCTCCGATGGGGGAACGGAGAATAGCGGAACGGGGCCTCCCGCTCAGGCCGGCGACTCGTTCGCCTCGCACGCGGCCCGCGGCGAGCCGCACTCGGGGCACCGCTCGCTCGGCAGATCCGCGAGCGGATACCCGCACGAACGGCACGCGCCGGGTTGAATCAGCACGATCCGCCGGCCGAGGAAGGCAAGGCTCTCGCCGACGAGCATCGCGATAGCCGCGAGGAACAGCGCCCTTCGCGCCGACGGCCACGTCTGCGCCCGAGCGAACGCCCTGACGCCCGGGATGCTCTTGTACATGGCCTCGTAGACACCCCCGCCCAGCGCGGTGAATGTGTAGGGCGGGTCGGTCTCGAGCCAGAGCTGCGCCGCGAGCATCCTGGCCATTTCCTCGCGGTCCGGCGGGGGCGTTCGGGATGGGTCGGCCCACGTCGCCGGGGCGAGCCAGATCCGCACCGCACAGAAGGCAAGGTCGTGCCCCGGCGGCTCGATGCGTGTGCTGACGCTTATGAAGGTGAGGCCGACGATGTCGGGACCGGCCTCGGCGCGGTCCAGCGGTTCGAGCGAGTCGCCATCGATACGGAACCAGGCTGGGGTCCCGCTCGCGGGGGGCGAGCCGGCTGGCCCCGTCAGGTTGTTGATCCACCGGAGCGCGCCGGTGTAGGTCCGCACGGGCGAGATCGAGAGCACGCCGAGCGCCAGTGCGTAGACGACCAACCGCAGCAGCGGACGGTCAGCCCAGAAGCGGAGCGTCCGCCGCACGCGGGTGGTGACGGGGCCCCGTTGGTGGACGGTGCTGACAGACGACATCGCCCGAGCCTACCCGTTCCGGTCGGAGCGTTCTGGAACGTTAGTTGCGTACCGGTGCCCGCTGCACCGCTTCTAGCGCACGCCGCCTCGCCTCCCGCATCGCGACCGAGGTCGCGTCCTTCTTCTCGAACGGGTTTGCGCTCTCGAAGATCGTGGCATAGGCGAACAGGCAGTAGCCGTCGGCCGGCTCCGACAGCCTGATCTGTTCCAGAGTCTGGGTGGCCTGGTGCTTGTAGGCGCCGATGCCCGGCGTCACGGGCTTGCCCCGGGCGGCCTCGACCCAGAGCTTGAGGTCGCGGACGTAGTCGGCGTTGCTCTCGGTGTAGATCATTGGCAGCACGCGGTCGACGGTGCCGTCGCGGAGCCACGCCTCGGAGTCCTGCAGCACGGCTTCCCTGGCGAGTGTGGGAGTCCTCCACGCCGCCGCGCTCAGCTCCAGCCGCGGACGGATCCGCTTGGTGTCGCGCCGGATGCGATCGACCAGCTTGGTGATCTCGTCCCTCACCCACGCGGCGTGGGCGGCCTTGTCCTCGATCGAGGTGAGCGAGCGGCGACCGGTGGCGTCGTAGAACCGCGCGATGGAGGCGGGGTCGGCGGGGAAGATCCGGCCCTCCGGCAGGCCGTCGTTGACGAACCGGACGTAGTCCAGATGCAGACCGTCAACGGCGTAGCGGCTCACGATGTCGCGGCAGACGGCGGCGATGTGGGCCTGCACCGTCGGGTCGGTCGGGTTGGCCACGACGTACTGGTCGGACTGCGGCTGCGGCTGGTTGTGGTCGTCGGTCAGCCGCCAGTCCGGGCGGCGCAGGAACGCGTGCCGCGAGTCCTTGGGCTGGCCCTTGCCCTTCCAGAGGGGGTAGACGTTGACCCACGCGTGGAGCCGCACACCCCGCTGCTTGGCGCGGGCGACGGCGACGGCCAGCGGATCGAACCCGGGATCGGTCGCTTCGGGCCGGTCGCGGAAGAGGTCCTCACCCCACGGCTCGAGGCTGGAGCGGTAGTAGGCGTCGGCCTGCCCGCGGACCTGCCAGAAGACATCCGTGAACCCCGTCGCGGCCGCGTCGTCGATCGCCTTCTCGACGTCCACCGCCGTGCGGTAGTCCCAGCGGGTGACCCAGACGCCCCGCATCGTGTCGTCGCGCTTCTCCGCGGCATCGGTCCGGAAGGGGCTGCCCGAGGAGCACCCCTGGATCGCTGCCGACGCGAGGATCCCGGTCAGCACGATGGCGACCGACAGCACGATCGCGAAGGGCGAGGGGGCGGCGAAGCTGTTCGAGCGGTGCATCTGCGGTCTCCCGATCCGTGGGTTGCCTGCGTGACGGCACAGGATACGGGGGATGTCCACGGTTCGCACCCGGGCAAGGCGGATATCTCATTCTCCGGGCGGGTTCCGGTCCGGACAGCGATCTAGGCTTCTCCGAATCGACCCTCCCACGCACGCGTTTTCGACCCGGAAGGACCCCCGCGAGATGCACCACCACACCCCCCCGCAAGGCGGCACCGAGAAGATGGCGGTCACCGTTCACCCCTCCAGCGCCGCCGCCAGCGTCGCGGTCGCGGCCGACATCGCCGAACTCATCCGCACCCGGGCCGCCGAGGGCCGCAACGCCGTCCTCGGGCTCGCGACCGGATCGACCCCGTGCGGCATCTACGAGGAGCTCGTGCGGCTGCACCGTGAGGAGGGGCTGAGTTTTGCCAACGTGGTGACGTTCAACCTCGACGAGTACTGGCCGATGGAGGTTGAGGCGCTCCAGAGCTACCACCGATTCATGGACGAGTATCTGTTCGATCACGTCGATATCGACAGGGCCAACATCCACCTCCCCGACGGCACCATCGCGCTCGAGAAGGTGGCGGACTTCTGCACCGAGTACGAGGAGAAGATCAGGGCGGCCGGGGGTATCGACATCCAGATCCTCGGCATCGGCCGGACCGGCCACATCGGGTTCAACGAGCCGGGCTCGGGCCGGGAGAGCCGGACGAGGCTCATCACGCTCGACCGCGTCACCCGGATGGACGCCGCGAGCGATTTCTTCGGCGAGTGGAACGTGCCCCGCAAGGCGATCACGATGGGCGTGGGGACGATCCTCGACGCCAAGCGGCTGGTCATGCTGGCCTTCGGTGAGCACAAGGCCCCGGTGATCCGGCAGGCGGTCGAGGGCGAGATCACGCCCGTCGTCGCGGCGAGCTTCCTCCAGCAGCACGCCGACGCCCGGGTCGTCCTCGATCCGGCCGCCGCCGCCGAGCTGACCCGCTTCAAGACCCCCTGGCTGCTCGGCCCGGTCGCCGACGCGGGCCTGGCCTGGGACGCCACCCTGACCAAGCGGGCGGTGACGTGGCTGGCGCAGACGCTCGACAAGCCGATCCTCAAGCTCACCGCCGAGGACTACAACGAGCACGGGCTGCAGGAGCTCATGTCCGAGCGGGGCACGGCCTACGAGATCAACATCGAGGTGTTCAGGAGCCTGCAGAAGACCATCACCGGCTGGCCCGGCGGCACGCCGGGGCGGCCCCGGTTCGTCGTCGGCAAGGGTGTCGACGAGGCCAACGGCCCCGACGAGTTCCCCAAGCGGGTCATCGTCTTCAGCCCGCACCCCGATGACGACGTGATCAGCATGGGCGGCACGTTCATTCGCCTGTGTGACCAGGGGCACGAGGTGCACGTCGCCTACCAGACCTCGGGCAACATCGCGGTCTTTGACGCCGCCGCCGAGCGGCACGTGGACTTCTTCCAGGAGCTTTGCTCGGCGCTGGGCATCGGCGACGGCGCCGAGCGGGCCGCGGCGATCGCCCGCGACATCCAGACCTTCCTGCAGACCAAGACGCCCGGAGAGGTCGACACGCCCGAGCTGCGCACGATCAAAGCGGTCATCCGCCGGTCGGAGGCCCGCGCCGGGGCCAAGTTCAGCGGCGTTGCTCCCGAGCACATCCACTTCCTCGACATGCCCTTCTACGAGACCGGCAAGGTCAAGAAGAAGCCGCTCGGCGAGGACGACATCCAGATCATCATGGACCTCATGGACCGGGTGAAGCCGCAGCTGGTCTACGCCGCGGGCGACCTCTCCGACCCGCACGGCACGCACCGGACGTGCCTGGCGTCGATCACCACCGCGTTCCACCGCATGCAGGACCGGCCGTGGATGTCCGACTGCGAGCTCTGGCTCTATCGCGGCGCGTGGCAGGAGTGGGGGGCTCACGAGCTGGACATGGCGGTGCCGCTCTCGCCCGACGAGGTCGAGCGGAAGCGGATGGCGATCTTCAAGCACGAGAGCCAGAAGGACCGGGCGCTGTTCCCCGGCTCGTGGGACACGCGGGAGTTCTGGCAGCGCGCCGAGGACCGCAACCGGAAGACCGCCGAGGTCTACGACAAGCTCGGGCTCCCCGAGTATCAGGCGATCGAGGGCTTCGTGAAGTGGGTCCCGAGTGAGGCGGACGGGTCGCTTCACGCAGAGGCAGCTGACCGGAGCGTTGCGGGCCGCTGACTCGGTCCCCCTCCGCCCTGCGGAGGGGGCGGTTCGAGCGAAGCGAGGACCGGGGGAGGTGCGTCTCGGTTCCCTTGTGCCGCTTCTGCGAACGCTGTCGGGCCGCACCTCCCCCGCCTCGCTCCGCTCGGCACCCCCTCCTCAGGGAGGAGGGGGATCGCGCGGGCCTTCGGCCGCGGTTCAGAGAGGCCGTAGACTACGGATATGGGCGGCGAGGAGGTCGAACACGGGGAACGGCGACGACGGATGCAGAGCGACCCGGTCACCCGGAACCGCGCCCGAGAGTTGCGGGCATCGATGTCCAAGCCGGAAGTGTTGCTCTGGACCAGACTCCGGCGCAAGCAGACGGGATTCCTGTTCCGGCGTCAGCGGCCGCTCGGGCCGTACATCGCAGACTTCTATTGTCACGAGGCGTTGCTCGTGGTCGAGATTGACGGTGCGTCGCACGAGTTCCGCGGCACGCACGATCGGCGGCGTGATGTGTTCATGGCGGACGCTGGAATCGTGACACTTCGGCTCCCGGCGGCCCGGGTTTTGGGCGCACTGGACGAGGCGGTTGATTTGATCTGGCGGACGTGCCGTCGCCGGGTTGATACGCTCGCGGGGCCCCGGCGTGCATCTGCCACGACGAGCCGGGTGCGCCACCCCGAACGGAGCGAACCTCGTGAGTGAAATCGGCGTCGGTGTCATCGGGCTCGGGTTCATGGGCCGGACTCATGTCGCGGCCTATCAGGACGCGCAGGCCGCGGGACTGCCCTGCCGGCTGGTCGCGGTGGCCGACCCCAACGCCGACCGGCGTGACGGGCGGGGCGAGGGCGCGGGCAACATCGCGACCGGTGCGCAGGCCGAGCGGATCTTCGATCCCGCCGAGGTGACCGGCTACGCCGACTGGCAGGACCTGCTCGCCGACGACAGCGTGAACCTGATCTCGATCTGCACGCCCACCCCGACGCACGTTGACCTCGGCTTGGCCGCGATCGAGACCGGCAAGCACGTTCTGATCGAGAAGCCGCTGGCGCTCACGGCCGCGGATGCGCGGCGGGTCGCCGACGCTGCGCGCGCATCGAGGGCCATCGTGATGCCCGCGATGTGCATCCGGTTCTGGCCGGCCTACGCCTGGCTCAAGCGGGCGATCGACTCGGGCGAATACGGGTCGGTCCGCAGCGCGACCTTCCACAGGCTGGGCTCAACCCCGGCGTGGGCCGATTTCTACGCCGACGCCACCCGCTCGGGCGGGGCGCTTGTTGATCTTCACATCCACGACACCGATGTCATCCGCCACTGTTTCGGCTCGCCGAACGCCGTGGTCAGCGAGGGTTCGTCCAACCACCTGACGACCATGTACCGCTACGACGACGGGCCCGAGATGGTGATCGCCGAGGGCGGCTGGGGGCACGACCCGGGCTTCGGGTTCCGGATGCGGTTCGTGGTCTGCTTCGAGCACGCGACGGCCGAGTTCGATCTCGGGCGCGATCCCCAGCTCATGCTGAGCCAGGAGGGCCAGAGCGCCGCGGTCGAGGTCGAGCCGATCACCGGCTACGACGCGGAGATCCGCCACCTCATCCGGTGTATCGCCGAGGGGCGGCCGGACGCCGGGGTCTCGTGCGACGACGCGGCGGAGTCTCTCGCGCTGCTCGAGGCCGAACGGGAGAGCCTGGAGACCGGCGGGCCGGTGGCGTTCCCCGGGCACCAGTCGTAGCCTCGAAGTTCGGGTGATGAAAGGGTGCTAGTGCCGCGCCGGGGCACGCGGCCGAGGCTCTGCCGAATCGGCAGGCCGCGGTGCGCATCGCTCGTCCTGACCGCCCCGCCGGCCCGGCGCGGGCCGATTCGAGGCCCGGACTACTCCGGCGCGTTGGCATCCGGGTTGCATAATCCTCTCCGCCCGGCGGTTTGCCCCGCCGCGCCATCGTCAATCATTGAACGTGGGCCCCGCCCACGCAGGGAGATCACGCCATGTCCAGAATCATCGGTATCGACCTCGGTACGACCAATTCCGTCGTCGCCATCATGGAGGGCGGCCAGCCCAAGGTGCTCATCAACAGCGCCGGCGACCGCACCACCCCGTCCGTCGTGGCCTTCACCGACAAGGGCGAACGCCTCGTCGGCAAACAGGCCAAGCACCAGCAGGTCACCAACCCCAAGCACACCGTCTACTCGATCAAGCGGTTCATGGGCCGCCGGCACGACGAGGTCAGCGAGGACGAGAAGCGCGTCCCCTACGGCGTCACCGGGGCCGCGGGCGACTTCGTCAAGGTGAGCGTCCGCGACAAGGAGTACACGCCGCAGCAGATCTCGGCGTTCATCCTCGAGGACCTCAAGAAGGTCGCCGAGGACTACCTCGGTGAGAAGGTCGAGCGTGCGGTCATCACCGTCCCGGCCTACTTCAACGATTCGCAGCGTCAGGCGACCAAGGACGCCGGCGAGATCGCCGGTCTCAAGGTCGAACGCATCATCAACGAGCCGACGGCCGCGGCGCTCGCCTACGGGCTCGACGGCAAGAAGAACGAGAAGATCGCGGTCTTCGACCTCGGCGGCGGCACCTTCGACATCTCCATCCTCGATGTCGGCGACGGCGTGTTCGAGGTGCTCAGCACCAACGGCGACACCCACCTCGGTGGTGACGACTTCGACCAGACGCTCATCGACTTCCTCGCGAGCGACTTCAAGGCCAAGGAGGGCATCGACCTCCGCGGCGACGCCATGGCCATGCAGCGGCTCAAGGAGGCCGCCGAGCGGTCCAAGGTCGAGCTCTCCACCATGCAGGAGACCACCGTCAACCTGCCCTTCATCACCGCCGACCAGAGCGGCCCCAAGCACCTGCAGGTGACCATCACCCGCAGCAAGTTCGAGAGCCTCTGCCAGACCCTCTACAAGCGTCTCCGCGAGCCCTGCCTGCAGGCGATCAAGGACGCGAAGCTCGACACCTCCAAGATCGACGAGGTCGTGCTCGTCGGCGGCTCGACCCGCATGCCCAAGGTCCAGGAGATCGCCAAGGAGATCTTCGGCAAGGAGCCCAACCGCACGGTCAACCCCGACGAGGTCGTCGCCATCGGTGCGGCGATCCAGGGCGGCGTGCTGCAGGGCGAGGTCAAGGACGTGCTCCTGCTCGACGTGACCCCGCTCAGCCTGGGCGTCGAGACCCTCGGCGGCGTGATGACCAAGCTCATCGAGAAGAACACGACCATCCCGACCAGCAAGAAGGAGGTCTTCTCGACAGCCGCGGACAACCAGCCCAGCGTGACCATCAAGGTCAGCCAGGGCGAGCGCGAGATGGCCTCGGACAACCGGCTGCTCGGGCAGTTCGACCTGGAGGGCATCCCGCCCGCTCCCCGCGGCACGCCGCAGATCGAGGTCGAGTTCAGCCTCGACGCCAACGGCATCCTCACCGTCACCGCGACGGAGAAGAAGACCGGCAAGAGCGCCGACATCAGCATCACCAACTCGGGCGGCCTGGACAAGGAAGAGATCGAGCGGATGCAGCGTGAGGCCGAGGCCCACGCCGAGGAGGACAAGAAGCGCCGCGAACTCATCGAGACCAAGAACCGCGGCGACCAGATGGTCCACCAGACCCGCCAGCAGCTCGAAGAGCACGGCGAGAAGGTCGGCCAGGACGTCCGGGCCAAGATCGAGAGCGCCATCGCCGACCTCGAGCCCAAGCTCAAGGGCGACGACAAGGGTGCGATCGAGGCGTCAATCCGTGACCTCGAGCAGGCCGCGATGGAACTCGGCAAGGTCATCTACGAGGAGGCCGCCAAGGGCGGCGCCGGGGCCACCGGCGGTGCCGAGGCCGACGGCGAGGACGCCGGAACGGGCGACTCGTCCGAGGGCGACGACGTGATCGACGCCGAATACAAGGTCAAAGACGATCAATAATGTGAACCGGAGCCCTGGCCCGCCCGTATGAAAGGGTGAATTCAGGACTCTCTCTCTCCTCCAGGCGGCTGCAAGCGAAGGCTTGTGGCCGTCTTTCCTTTGGGGCGGGATCGTCGACGCCCTGCCCCGAACGCCCACGATTTCGTGCATTTTTGCGGCCTATGCCCGAGAGGTGAGCGTGCGCAGTTGCTCGAGCATGGCCCGGGCTGCAACCCCGCGGTGGCTCCGCCGGTTCTTCTCTTCAGAAGACAACTCGGCACCGGTGTGTTGGCACTCCGGCCCAGCAAGAAAGAGCGGGTCATACCCGAACCCGTTCGCACCCCGGGGCACGCCGTCGGGTGGCGGTCCCGGCAGCCCGATGCGTCCCTCGAAGCTACCGCGGGAGGTGGCGAGGACGCACGGGTTGTCCTCACCTGGAGTCTGTGCCAGCGCTTGTGTTCCCGCTTCTTCCACGTGAGCAGGGGGGCGGGCTTTCCAGCCCGCCTCGTGAGTAGGGGGGCGGGCTTTCCAGCCCGCCTCGGATCGATCCCAATCGCCTTGGATAGTGAACGGATACTCACCCGGCTTGGACACGAGTCCCGCACGCACCGGGTTCAGGGCGACATACTCGAGCTTCTGTTCTATCTCAGCCGGCGTGCGCAGAATCCGATCGTGGTATTCCGATTGCCACAGGGTGCCCGATGTGCCTCGGTGTGTGTTGATGACACGCGACGTATAGCCCTTGATGCTCTGCATGATCGAAGGAAGTGTCGGCCACGACCCATCGGCCGTTGGCAGGGGTCGGAAGACCATGTGGACGTGGTCCGGCATCACGGTCGCGAGGTGCAGGAGCAGTCGATCGCCGTGCCAGTGGGTGCAAGCGTCACAGACGATCTGTCGCTCGGCCGCCGACAACTCGCCGCGTTTGAGTCTGAAGGTGACGAAGTACGTCGCTCCGGGCGCTTGCCAGTGAGGCAGGTTTCCGGTGTGGGATGTTTGGAGGGCACCGCTGAAGGTCCCCGAGGCGGGCTGGAAAGCCCGCCCCCCTGAACTTGAGGCGGGCTGGAAAGTCCGCCCCTCTGAACCTGAGGCGGGCTGGAAAGCCCGCCCCCCTGAGTTTGACCCTTGCCGGGATGATGTCTCCGTAGGTCCAGGCGATGCTGGGCCTTCCGGCATCCTTTGAGGAAGGGGCCCCGCCAGCACCATCACACACACAAACCTCGCCGCACGCTTCTCGGCCGGCACGCCCTCCAACTCCCGAAGCAGCTTGGCGTTGTTCGCGGCGTCGCGCTCGGGGCGGTTCATGCCGGTCTCGCGCCCGTCGGTGCAGTAGTGGCTGCTGATGACCCCGGGGGCACCGCCCAGCGCATCGACCTCCAGCCCCGAGTCGTCGGCCAGGCAGGGCAGGCCGGTCTGGGCGGCGTAGGACAGGGCCTTGATCGTGGCGTTGGCGACGAAGGTGTCACCGACTTCCTCGGGCTCGGCAAACTCCTCGTGCCCGGGAAGCTCCCCCAACCCGACAAACTCCACCCCGGGCAGGGCGAGAAGCCTGCTCAGCTCCTCGACCTTGTGCGGGTTGCCGGTCGCGATCACGATGCGCGAAAGATCCGCGGCCTCGGGCTGTTCGGGCTGGTCGGTCATGGGACAGCGAGTGTACGCTCCGCACCATGACCGACACGCACTCCACGACGTCCGGCGCCACGAGCCGGGAGTCCATCGCCCGCTCCGCAGCCGACGCGCTCGACCGTGCGCTCGCCGGGGGCGTGCTCGCCGCCACGCCGGCCCTCGCCGGGTTTGACGGGTTTCTCGACTCGATCATCCGCGTGGTGGACCGCCGCCGCAGCATGGCGATGGAGGACTTCGAGCCGATCACCACCATCCCGCGCTTCGCCGGCCGCGTCGCCGACGCGGCTGGCAAGAGCGCGAACATCGAGCTGGTGGTGGACGAGGTGCGCTTCGGCGGCAACGGGCCGCTCTACGCCGGGGCGCTCGGCCGTCTCGGCATGCCCACCACCTACATCGGCGCGGTCGGCAAGGACGACGAGTCCGACGAGCTTCTCCCGGTCTACCAGCCCTTCGCCGAGCGGTGCGAGCGGGTGATCCCCATCGCGGCTCCGGCCTACACCGATGCGCTCGAGTTCGACGACGGCAAGATCATGCTCGGCAAGGCTGCGAACGTGCAGGCCGTGACGTGGGAGCGGCTCGTCGAACGCGTCGGGCTCGACGGGCTGCGCGCGCACTGCGAGCGGTCGAGGCTCCTGGGCATCGTCAACTGGACGCTCTGCGGCGGGGTGCAGGGGATCTGGGAGGGGCTCATCCGCGACGTGCTGCCGGGCCTCGCCTCGGGTGCGTCCGGCGGGGGCCACCCGCGGCGGGTGTTCATCGACTTGTCCGACCCGGCGAAGCGGACCGACGAGGACCTCCGCTCGGCGTTGGAGACGCTCGGGCGGCTCAACGACATGCTGCCTGTGACGCTCAGCCTCAACCTGGCCGAGGGCGAGCGGGTCGCGCGGGTGCTGGGGGTGGACGCGTTCACCGACGCGCCGTCGCTGGGTGCGGGGGTGCGGCTGGCGGCCGAGCGGGTGCGGGAGCGGGCGGGGGTGGCCTGCCTGGTGATCCACCCGCGCGAGGGGGCCGGGGCTGCGGACGACTCGGGTGCGAGCGCCTGGTTCGAGGGGCCGTTCACGGCCCACCCCAAGCTCTCGACGGGTGCGGGCGACCATTTCGGCGCGGGGTTCAGCTTCGCGCAGGTCTTGGGGTTGCCCCTGGCCGAGGCGTTGGCGGTGGGGTGTGCGGTGAGCGGGGCGTACGTGCGAGACGCGCGTTCGCCGGATCTGGCCCGGCTGACGAGTTTCCTGCGGGGGCTGCCCGTGCCCGAGCAGGCCGCGGAGCCCCGGGTGTAGCCGCGGGGAATCCCGGCGGCCCTACAGTCACGCCATGCCCACCGCCATCAGCCACGCCATGCCCACCGCTCTGCTGACGCAACTCGGACTGACCGACCACGAGCGTGTGGTGCTCGAGCCCGTCGGCGACGAGACCCCCGAGACGGGGGTCGTGCTGAGCGACAACCCGGCGACGGGCCGCCCGATCGCCGGCGTGCGTCTCGACACCGAGGCGAGCTACGAGCGGGTCCTGTCCGAGGCGATCGCCGGCTTTGACCGCTGGCGCCGCGTGCCGGCGCCGGTGCGAGGCCAGGTGGTCCGGGCGATCGGCGAGGAGCTCCGCCGCTACCTCGTGCCGCTCGGCGAGCTCGTGGCCCTGGAGGTCGGCAAGATCCGGGCCGAGGGCATCGGCGAGGTGCAGGAGACGATCGACATCGCCGACTTTGCGGTCGGGCTCAGCCGCCAGCTCTACGGCAAGACCATGCCCAGCGAGCGGCCCGAGCACCGCATGTACGAGCAGTGGCTCCCGCTCGGGCCGGTCGGTGTTATCACGGCGTTCAACTTCCCCAACGCGGTGTGGGGTTGGAATGCGATGCTCGGGGCGGTCTGCGGCGACTCGCTGATCTGGAAGCCGAGCCTGCTGGCCCCGCTCACGGCGATCGCGACCAACGCCATCGCCGAGCGGGTCGCCCGCGAGATGGGGCACGAGGGCGTGTTCAATCTGGTGATCGGTACGGACGATGTGGTCGGCGAGCGGCTCATCCACGACGGACGCGTGCCGCTGATCAGTGCGACGGGCTCCTGCCGCATGGGCAGGCACGTGGGTGCGGTCGTCGCCCGGCGGCTGGGGCGGACGCTGCTGGAGCTTGGCGGCAACAACGCGATCATCGTCGAGCCCGACGCGGACCTCGATCTGGCCTTTGAGGGCACGTTCTTCGGCGCGGTGGGGACCGCCGGGCAGCGCTGCACCACGACCCGCCGCCTGATCGTGCACGAGTCGATCGCCGAGACGCTGACCGACCGCCTGGTCGAGGCGTACAAGGGCGTGAAGATCGGCGACCCGCTCGACCGCTCGACGCTGGTCGGGCCGCTGATCAACTCCCGGTCTGTCGACCAGTTCCTGCGGGCGGTCGAGCAGGCCAAGCAGCAGGGCGGCGAGGTGCTCGTCGGTGGTGACCGCGTGACCGGCGACGGTCTGGGCGGGCACTTTGTTCAGCCGACGATCATCAGGGCCCCGGCGTCCGGCCCGTTCCCGATCTCGCACGAAGAGACGTTCGCGCCGATCCTGTACGTGTTCACCTACCGCGACCTCGACGAGGCGATCGCGATGCAGAACGACGTGGACCAGGGCCTCAGCTCGGCGATCTTCGCGGGCGGTGTGCGGGCGACCGAGCGGTTCCTCAGCCCCGCGGGCACCGGCAGCGATTGCGGGCTGGCCTACGTCAACCTCGGCACCAGCGGTGCGGAGATCGGCGGGGCGTTCGGCGGCGAGAAAGATACCGGCGGCGGCCGCGAGTCGGGCAGCGATGCCTGGCGGCAGTACATGCGTCGCCAGACAGTCACTATCAATCACGGGTCGTCCATGCGGCTGGCCCAGGGAATCGAGTTCGGAGCCTCATCATGAGCGAGCAACGCGTCGCCGATCCTCTTGCAGAAGCAGCTGTCGCCGAGATCCAGAACGGCATGCTCGTCGGTCTCGGTACCGGCCGCACCGCCTCTCGCGGCGTGGTGGCGCTGGCCGAGCGGGTCAAGACCGAGGACCTCAAGCTGCGGTGCGTCGCCACCAGCCACGCGACGGAGACGCTCGCCCGCTTCCACGCGCTGCCGGTCATGGACTTCGCGCTCGTCGAGAAGGTGGACTACCTCTTCGACGGTGCCGACGAGGTCGACGGCGGGATGAACATGCTCAAGGGCTCGGGCGGGGCGATGACGCGTGAACGCATCGTCGCGTGGGCCTCGGAGAAACGCGTCTACATGGTCGACGAGTCCAAGCTCGTCAACCGCCTCGGGCAGCGCACCACGCTGCCGATCGCGGTGCTGGCCTTCGGGCTCACGGCCGTGCGGGGTGAGCTCCGCAACCTCGGGCTCAACGGCGTTTGCCGCCGCACCATCAAGGGCGAGCTGTTCATCACCGACAACGGCAACCTGATCATCGATGTCGCGCTGGGCGAGCACGACCTCTCCGAGCTCGCGGCGTCGCTCAACGACATCCCCGGCGTGATCGACCACGGGCTCTTCCTGACCGAGGCCGACGAGATCCTCATCGAACGCGACAGCGGCTCGATCGAGCACCGCGTCCGGCAGCAGTAGGCCCTCGCCCCTACCGATCCCGCGGCGACGTAGCCCGGCCCAGCCGGTCGGCGATCGCCGACCACACGCCCGAGATCGGCCCGCCCGGCCAGGGCTTGACGATGAGCACAACCGCCGGACGCGTCGCGTCGGCCTCACGGAGCGCGGCGTAGAGCCGGGCGGCGTACCGCTCGCCCTCGGGCGGCATCGCGATGGCGTGGTGGGGGGCTGTGACGTGATCGACGCGCCGCGTGAGCACCGCGGCGGACGTGCCCGGCTCGAGCCCGGCCAGTGCCCCCGCGAGTTCGGCCTCCTCGATAAGCCGGGCCGGGGCCCGCGGGGCGTAGTGGGGGCCGACCTGACCCGGGGAACGGGCGGGTCCCTCGTGCCCGCCGTGCCCGCCGTGCCCGCCAGACTCGACAGACTCACCGATCGACGCGGCGATCTGCTCGGCCGAGATCAGCCCCGGCCGGAGCACCCGCACCCGCTCGCCGGAGACATCGACGACGGTGGACTCGATGCCGCCGACGCACGGGCCGCCGTCGAGCACGAACACCTCGTCCTCGCTGAAGCTCTCGCGGACGTGATCGGCGCACGTGGGCGAGACACCGCCCGACCTGTTGGCGCTCGGGCCGACGAGCGGCTCACCGAGCGCTTCGAGCAGGGCGAGCGTGAGCGGGTGCCGCGGCGAGCGGACGGCGACGGTCGGGCCGCCGGCGGTGACCACGTCGGGCACGTCGGCGGACCTGGGCACGACAAGCGTGAGCGGGCCCGGCCAGAAGTCGGCCGCGAGCGTGGCGGCGTGCGCGGGCCAGTCGGCGCAGACGCGCCTGGCCATCGCCTCGTCCACGACGTGCACGATGAGCGGGTTGTTGGAGGGGCGTCCCTTGACGCGGAACACACCGGCGACGGCCTCGGCGTCGAGGGCCGGTGCGCCCAGGCCGTAGACGGTCTCGGTGGGGAACGCGACGAGCCGCTTGGCGCGGAGCCGCTCTACCGCCAGGGCGATGTCCTCAGGGCCGGCCTGCATCGGGATCAGTCGTCGCCCGCGTCGGATTCGTCAGCGCCGGCTTGGTCAGCGTTCGCGCCTTCGTCCTCGATCGCCGCGTCGGCCTCGTCGGCCAGATCCGCGGGGTCGGGCTCGGTGACCTCGGCGATCATCTCGCTGCTGACCCCGCCGGGGGTGCCCTCGGGCTCGGTCCCGAAGGTCGGGTCCTGCTCTTCGCTCTCGCCCCACGAGGCCCAATAGTCGGTCGAGTACCGCGGCTGCAGCGCGTCCTCGGCCGCGGGCGCGACGAAGGCGATGTTGTTGCGTTCGAGCGCGGTGCCCATGGAGGCGTAGAGCTGGGCCACCGACGTGTTGAACGCGGCGATGGACTCCATCTCGAGGCGTTCGGCGTTGGCCAGCGACTCCTGGCGGTTGAACTCGAGCTCCAGCCGTTCCGACGAGCGCTCGCGGATCTCCTTGTTCTCGACCTCGAGCGTCCGCAGCGATTCGGAGGCCGCGATGCGGGAGTTCCGCCGCTGCTCGATCAGCTCGTAGTTGCGGATCACCGAGCGGAGCGACGACTTCACGTCCCGCACGATCTGCTGCACGGTGTTGCGGTAGGAGAGCACGGCCTGCTCGCGTTCGAGCCGTCGCCGGATGTAGCCGGCCTCGGCGGCCCGGTTGCCGATGGGCTGCTCGAAGCTGAGCCCGACGACATAGTCCACAAAGTCGCCGTCGGTCTCGTTCCCCAGCGCGCCGAGGCCGTTGTCGAGGCCCTGGAACCTCGCCTGGAGCTGCAGGTTCAGCTGCGGCAGACGCTGGTTGGCCGCGACAACCTCACGGATGGAGGTGTTGTCGATGGAGAGGATGGCCTGGTCGACCTCCGGCCGGTGCTGGATCGCGGTGGTCAGCGCGTTGACGAGGCTGAACTCGATCGGTTCGTCGATGGGCACGTCGATCGGCGTGACGAGGATCTCGGAGCCCACCGGGTAGTCCGCGTCGTTCATGAGCAGCTTGAGCCGGTCGCTGGTGTCGCGGACGACGTCGCGGGCGGTGGCCACGTCGGCCCTGCGGCGTTCGACGCGGGCGACCGCGTCGGCCAGCTGCGAGGGGGGCACGTCGAGCCCGGACTCGAGCCTGACCTGGAGCTGGTCTCGTGTGACCATCCCGCGTTCGAGCAGCTTCTCGAGAATGACCAGGTCGTGCTGGGCGCGGGCGAGCTCCCAGTAGGTCGCCTCGACGGTGTTGACCGTCTGGATGAGCTGGGCGCGGAGGTCGGCCACCGAGTTGCGTTCGAGGTTGCGGTTCACGCGGATCTGGGCCAGGGCGACGTCGGACCCGAAGTTGCGGAGCAGCGGCTGGTCGAACTGCAAGGTGAGCGCCGCCTGCGTCGCCGGGTCGGGCGTGTAGGTCACGCCCGGTGTGTTGAAGTCGGTGTAGATCAGCTCCTGCTGGATGCTGAACTGCCCGCCGGACTCGAGCGGCCGGCGGATGCCGGTGGCGTTCTGCACCGACTGCTGCTGGGTGAGGCCGTTGGTGGTGCTAAACGAGCTGTTCGGGGCGATCTGGTCGAGGTTGTTCCAGGTCGCGTTCGAGAAGAACACCCAGTCGAAGGCTCCTTCCGCGGCGACGACGTCGGTCTCGCTGATCGCGGGGGCCAGGCGTGCGAACTGGATCTCGAGGTTGTTGTTGACGGCCGCGCGGATGGCGTGGCGAAGCGTGACGCCCACCGACTGCGACTCGGTCCCGGTCAGGTCGGACCCGTAGTCGCGGGCGGTCATCTCGCGCGAGGCGGGCCCGGCCATGGCTTCCAGCTCGGGGAGGAACTTGGGGTCGATGGGGAGCGGGTCGCTGTCGCGGGTGGTCACCCGGGTCTGGGGTCGGGCGGAGGCATCGGCCAGCTCGGACCGGGCCGCCTCGGTGACGTAGGTCCGGAGCGACTGCTCACGGTTCATATCGAGCGGAGAGGTGCCGCACCCGGTCAGGCCCGCCACGAGAGCGGTGCTCAGGCCGGCGGCGAGCCCGGCGGTGGAGAGAACATGCACAATGCCAACAGCCAGTCGATCGCGACGCATTCGGTGATCCCTTGGGCTCGGGCCTCTGAGGAAGCAAGCCACGGCGGCGGGCCTGCGGTTGGTGGGGTCGGCGGATTGTGGGCGTGGGCCTCGAAAACCCGGGTGCGGACCCCGGTCTGCGATGCCGTTGAGCCCGCTGCCCACACGGGCAACGCGGCTCACACCCACACGCGGACCGACAAGGATACACTCACCAACGACCCGGCGGACGCAAGGAAGCGCCAAACGCGGAGCGAACGGGCTCTGCGCGAAGGCCGAAGCGAGCGGCGTCGGGCCAGACCCGCCAGGAGGCGACTCTATGCTCCGCATCACACCCACCCGTTTCGCATCCTTCGTCACCCGCGCCACGCTGCTGGCCGCGGCCGTGCTGATGCTCGTCCCGACCCCGGCACGGGGGCAGACCGTCGCGGTCGAGCCCTACTACGCCGTCACGACGACGGACAACGTGCCGCTCAAAGCCGGTGATATGGACGGCTACTACCACGTCGCGCTGCTCGAGAAGGGCCGCGTGGTCTGGATCGACGCCGAGGGCGGCGGCTGGGCCCGCGTGGCCTATCCGCCGGACCTGCCGGTGTACGTCCGGGCCGAAGAGGTCGAGCTCTCCGGGGACGGCATATTCGTCTCTCTCACCCGGCAGAGCGGCCTCAAGAGCGTGAATCAGGCCGGAGGGTTCGGCAAGAGCTGGCAGCGTGCCATGCCCCGGGGCGAGGACGCCCCGATCGGCACGCGGATGCGGGTGTACGCACCGATCAAGGACGCCAACGACAAGGTCATCGGCTACTCGGTCACGCCGCCGCCGGCCGCTCGTGCCTACCTCAAGGTCGGGAGCCTCCGCCCGGCGTCCGAAGCCGAGGTGAAGACCTACCTCGCCTCGCTCCCCGCCCAGCAGGTGACCGAACCGGCCAAGACCGAGCCCGCCAAGACAGAGCCGGCCAACGCCGAGCCGGCCAAGACCGAGCCGGCCGACGACGGCGCGGCGGCGTCCGACGAGCAGGCCACGCCGCAGGCGTCGGGCGATGAGGGTGAGGCCATACCGGTCGAGACCACCCCGCCCGCGACCGATCCCGCGGCTGGCGAGGACATCGATCTGCGTGACCCCGCCGCCGAGCCCGCACAGCCCGAGACGGACGCGCAGCCGGCCCCCGAGGCCGACGACAACGTCACACGCATCGAGCAGGGGCGGCCCGCCGAGGACTCGCACTCCCGCCTGGTGGGGACGCTCCGCCAGCTCTCCGAGCTGTTCACGCAGGTGCAGGCCCAGGACAGCGACACGGCCGAGCTCGACGAGATGGCGGCCGAGCTGCGCCGCGCAATCTCGGCCCAGGGCGACGACGCGATGGGGCAGCGGATCGCCTCCTCGCTCGGCCAGCGGCTGCA
Organism: Phycisphaerales bacterium JB054; assembly: GCA_043100935.1. Lineage (GTDB taxonomy): Bacteria > Planctomycetota > Phycisphaerae > Phycisphaerales > UBA1924 > PNC22. The sequence goes on along the minus strand of JBICHP010000003.1, from coordinate 36,322 downwards.
GCTCATCGAGATGCGGATCTCGGCCCGCGACGCCCGGCGCGAGCTGCGTGCCAAGCGGGAGTCGATTGACGCCAGCTACACCCAGATCGCCTCGCAGATCCGTGAGCTGGAGACGACCCGCGGCTACCAGTTCGTCGGCCGCCTGGTCCGCAGCAGTGTCTACGACGGCAACCGACTGCCGCTGATGTACCGCATCGTCAGCGTCAACGAGAGCGTGCCCCGCACGATCGGCTACATCGTGCCGGGCGACGACGCCCTCGGCGTGACCAACAAGCTCGGCGAGATCGTCGGCGTGCTCGGGTCCTCGACGCTCGACCGCGACCTCAAGCTCCGCATCGTCACGCCCACACGCATCGACACGCTCGCCCCGGACGGGCTGAACGTGATCGGCGGCGGGCCGGGTCAGCCGGGTTCGTAAGCGGCGTGGTGTACGAGTCGCCTGAGCCCTCACTCCCGCCGCCGGCTGCCGGTTTGCGGTTCCTTTCCGGGGTCTCCACTTCCGCCGACGCGTCGATCGCTGCGGGCGAGGTCGGCGAGCAGCTGCGCGCGATCCCCGAGCCCGACCTGCTGTTGCTGTTTGTCTCGGCCCACCACGCCGAGGAGCTGGGCGCGATCGGCAAGGCGGTCGGCGGCGCGCTCCGGCCGCGGGCGGTGATCGGCGTGACCACGTCGGCGGTTGTCGCGGGGGATCGCGAGCTCGAGCACACCCCGGCGGTCTCGGCTCTGGCCGCACGGCTCCCGGGGGTGCGGGTTCACCCGTTCCACAGCGCCTCGCTCCGGCACTCGGCGGCGACGGGCGAGGCCGGGCGTATGGCCCTGGGCCAGCTGATCGGGCGAGACCCGTCGCTCCGCGCAACGCTGGTCTTTGCCGACCCGTTCAGCACGCCGGTGAACCAGTTGCTGCCGCAGCTCAACGAGTGCCGCGCCGCCGACCGCACGGGCCGGCCGGCGGGTGTCATCGTCGGGGGCATCGTCTCGGGCGCGGCCAAGGCCGGGCAGAACGCGATGCTCTGCAACGACACGCTGATCCGCACCGGCTTTGTCGGGGTGAGCATCTCCGGGCCGGTGCATATCGACACGGTGGTCAGCCAGGGGTGCCGGCCCCTCGCTGAGAACATGATCATCACCAAGGCCAAGAACAACATCATCTACGAGCTCGGCGGCCGGCCGGCGCTCGATGTCTTCCGCGAGGCGTTCGAGTCGCTGGGCGAGCACGAACGCGAACTGCTGCAGCAGGGCCTTTTTCTCGGGCGGGTCGTCAGCGAGTACAAGGACCACACCGGCCGGGGCGACTATTTGATCCGCAACGTCGCGGGCGTCAACCCCGAGACCGGCTACATCGCGGTGCAGGACCTGGTCAGGGTCGGGCAGACGGTGCGGTTCCATACGCGGGATGCACAGACCGCCGAGGAAGACCTCGACCTGCTGCTCAACGCCCAGCAGCTCCACGGCCGCCCCGACGGGGTGCTGCTCATCACGTGCACAGGGCGGGGGACCAACCTCTTCGACCATCGCCACCACGACGCGATGACCATCCAGCAGGCGTTCCGCGACACGCTCCCGGCGCCCGAGCAGGCCAAGGGCGGCAGGCTGGTCGAGTCCGACAAGTCGCTCATCCCGCTGGCGGGGTGCTTCACCGCCGGCGAGATCGGGCCGGTGGGGGACCAGAGCTACCTGCACGGGCATTCGGCGTGCGCGGTGATGTTCCGTCGCTGAAAGGCGGAGCGCTGGGTGCGGTTCTACCGCATCGGCTCCCAGATCGAGCGGCGGATGTCGTTGCCCCAGTCCATCTCCTCGATCAGGACCAGGAGCTCGGCGACCTCCATGTCTTCCTGGGCCGCGACGCTGTACAGGTACTCGTCATAGAGCCGGTGGAAGCAGAACTCGTTGACCTTCCAGACGCCGTCTTCCTTGGCAAACTCGACGACGAGACCCGAGTCCTTGCCGTCCTCGTCGAGGATCGCGGCGTGGGCGAGGTCGCCGTAGACCTTGATGTCGTCGATCGACGACACGTACGAAACGTCCTCAGAGTCCTCGGCGACGTACCAGCACTCGCTCGTCGCGTACTCCTGATAGTCCGCCCCGTCCATCTGTTCGAGCTGCGCGCGCGTCAACCGGTTGCGGAGCTGGAGAACCTGCATCAGCTCGCTCGGCTCGAGCCCGAGCACCTCGACGCGGGTGCCGTCGAGGGCGAGGTTCACCAGCCGCGTGTAGGCGGCGATCCCCTTGCTCGACATCACCGCCACGGCCGCGGCTCCGTTGCAGTCGATGTTGGCCTGGTCGAGCTGCCGGAGCGAGGCGAGAATCGCCTCCTTCTCCGCCGCGTCCGGGTCTTCGCACCCGCTCAGGCCGAGCACCGAGATGAGAAACAACACAACCGCCACGAGTATCTGATGATGTTTCATTCAATCAGCATACACATACGTTCAGGGCGCATGCAAGGTATGTCCATTTTCCCTCAAGCTAAGGTGTTGGCCGCGCAACCGGTTGCGGCGCACGACCTTAGCCGTAGATCACCCAGGTTTGCAGGAAGAGCCAGGTCACCGACGCGAGCCAGCCCGCACCGATCACCCAGCAGGTCGGCCGGAGCCACCGGGCTTCGGGCGAGAGCAGGCCGCTCAGCGCGGCGACACTGCCGCAGGCGAAGATCGGCAGCAGCGACTCCTGCCACTCAAGGTCCATGCCGCGGGTGCGGATGACCGCGCCGAGCTGGCCGGCCCGCTGGGCCCCGAACTGCAGCACATACGACCAGCGGAGCGCCACGTGCAGCACCGCCGCGAACAGCACCAGACCGAGCAGGGAGAGCGAGAACGCTGTTGCGAGCCGCCGGGCGACATAGGCGGGGATGGTGCCGCTCCGTGTCAGGATCGTCGGAGCCCCCGGGTCCGCCTTGCCGCACTCGGGGCAGAGGACGCCGGCGGGCAGACCGGCCAGCGAGTAGCCGCAGCCCTGGCAGTTGCCCTCGCCCTTGGGGTAGACGGGCACCTGCCGGTACTCGTGCCTGACCGCTGCGACGACGATCGCCTCGGCCGTCCAGATGAACGCGCAAAGCAGGAGCACACCCGCTCTACGTCCGCGCGGCCTCGATCGTTCCCCGGCATTCGCCGAACCCAATCCGCCGGAAGCCCTCGCGCTCGCAGTAGGCCTTGATGATCACCTCGTCGCCGTCGGCGAGGAACTTGCGCTCTTCGCCGGTGGGCAGCTTGATGGGCGTCCGCTGCGTGCCCGGCACCACGACGGGCGGGTTGGCCCAGGGATCGCCATCCCAGGTCAGTTCCAGCATCGACCCGCGGCTGTCGCGGCTGGGCCCGCTGATCGTGCCGCTGGCCAGCAGGTCGCCGGGCTGCAGGTTGCACCCGTTGACGGTGTGGTGGGCGACAAACTGGGCGAGGGTCCAGTACAGGTCCTTGAACGAGCTCTTGCAGATGCGGACGGGCGAGAGGTCGCGATTGCGCATCTCGGCGGTCGCGAGCCAGACCTCGCAGGTGATGTCGATGCCGCCGCTCGCTCGGTTGTACTCGCTGTCGAGATAGGGCAGCGGCTGCGGATCGCCGGCTGCGCGCGCAAAGGCTGGGACGCGGAAGGGCGCGAGCGCCTCCATCGTCACGATGTAGGGCGAGACGCTCGTCGCGAAGCTCTTGGCCAGGAACGGCCCGAGCGGCTGGTACTCCCACTTCTGCAGGTCGCGGGCCGACCAGTCGTTGACGATGCACATGCCGAAGACGTGGTCCTCGGCGTCGGCGATCGAGATCGGCTCGCCCAGCTCGTTGCCGCGGCCGATGATCATGCCCATCTCGAGCTCGAAGTCGAGCATCTTGCACGGCCCGAACTGCGGCGAACCGCCCTCTTCGGCGGGTGCCTGCTGGCCGACGGGCCTGCGGACGGGCGTGCCGCTGGGGACGATGGAAGACGCGCGGCCGTGGTAGCCGATGGGGATGTGCTTGTAGTTGGGCAGCAGCGGGTTGTCGGGCCGGAACATGGAGCCGACGTTGGTGGCGTGGTGGAGGGAGGCGTAGAAGTCGGTGTAGTCCAGCGGTTGGATATGCTCAAGAAAGCACTCGTCTGCAGGGAACAAATGCTCGGAGACCTGGGCCTGCAGTGCGTCGGATGCGCTGCTCCCGAGGAGTTCCTGAAGACGTTTCCTGATCTGCTGCCCGAGTCCCGACGAGGCGCCGTCCAGCAGGCTCGGCCCGTTCTCCAGATGGAACAACTCCTCACCCCGTGCCGACTTCCCGAGAATCGGGACCACGTGGCTCAGTTCGTACAGGTTCAGGATCGAATCACCGATCCGCACGCCGAGGTGCTCGGCGGAGCCCATGTCGTCCGGCGATGCCATGTAGACGAACGGCAGATTCTGCATCGGGAAGTCCGACTCCGGGTCGTTCGCCGATTCCACCCAGCTCTCGAGCTTCGGGTCGTGGGTGTCGTTGATTTCGTAGGGCATGGGTGCTCCTTCTCAGCAGTCGTTCGTGTGCATGGTCTTCGCTCCGGAGGAGCGGTGGACCGTTGCCAGGGGCGCGGGCCGCGTGCGGCCAAGCCCCTGGATGGGGCCCTCCCGATCCGATCGGCCCCGGAGGGGCCGCGGAAGCGTCGCGTGATTCCGCCGCTCCTCCGGAGCGGGGTGAGTTCTGTCTGCGGTCCAGGGGCTGGTCCCGCCGTTGGCGGTCCTGCGCCCCTGGCAACGGCCCGTCGCCCCTCCGGGGCGGGAAGAGACAGGGAGAGTGGTCGTTGACAGGAAAGCCACTACAACCACCCCAGCTTCTGCAAGTCATCCACCGGCTCCCCAAACGAGCACGAGCCGATCGAGAGCGCGAACGTCTCGCGGGCTCGGGCGATGTCGGCCGCGCCGATCTCGTGGTTGCGCCACGTCGCCGAGTCTTCGCCGAAGCTGAAGGTGTCGGGGTCGCGCTCTTCGAGCAGTTCGACGACGAACTCCAGCGGCACGTCGTCTGCGCGCACAAACGAGGCCGCCATGAACAGGTTGACAAACCCGTGCATCACGCCCCGCTCGCTGTCGGGTTCGTAGGTGAGTTTCTGCTCGGCGCGGACGGGGTGGTGCAGGCCGGCGGTGGCCTTGAACGGCACGGCCGCGTTCTTGCAGGCCAGGACGAACGCCGCGACCTGCTCGCTGGTGGGGAAGGCCTCGGGCGTGACGCCACCGCACCGGATCTTCGCGGCCGCGTCGTTGCCCGCGAGCGCTGCAACGAAGCCGCGGCAGTCTTCCATGGCCGGCACCTCAAAGAACGCCATGACGTCCTCGGGGATCTGGTCGAGAGCCCGGTCGATCGCCTCGGGCGAATCGGGGCGCAGCTCGAGGCACTCGACACGGGCAAGGCCGTGGACCTCTTCGGCGTGGTGTTCATCGAAGGCGTCGATCAGTTCGAGGGCCTCATCGAGCGGCCGGTCGATGACCGCCGAGACGCCCCAGGGCTCGAGAATATCAGCGTGCTCGCGGTAGCCGCTGGTGCCGTAGGTGCCCGGCATGAGGATCGCCGCGGCCTCGGAGAGCTTGTGGAGCTTGGACGCCGGGCAGACGATGCGGCCGAGCATCCACGCGTGCCTGCCCATGCGGTCGCGCGCGTAGTTCTCGCACGCCTTCTGCATGTCGAGCGTGGCGGGCGGGAAGAGCCCGGCGTAGTCGAAGAGGCCGGTGACGAGTGTGGTGATGGTGCGGGTGGCCATGGGATCAGAATAGCGCCCGGAACCCTGCCGCAGGGACTCAGGTCTCGGCCAGCATCCGCTTGATGTGCTTGCGCATGACGTCGAGCATGTTCCAGTACATCACCAGCGCGATGAGCGGGCCGAGACCGATGAGCAGCAGCCCGACGGTCTGGAGCAACGGCCCGAGCCACATGAACCGCTTGGCGCGGTTGTGGAGTTTCTGGTCGGGGACCCGGCGGGCGAGCCAGCGGACATAGAGCATGGCCGCGAAGAACTGGGCGACCCAGGCCGCCAGCGAAAGCAGCCCGAGCACCACCGAGAGCACGACGATCGCCGTCATGCCCGGGGCGAGCGTCTGGCCGGTGCTGAACTGCGGGATGAGACCGAAGATCGACGCCGCAAGCTGGACGCATACCGCGATGCGGATGATCTGCCGCGCTCCCAGCCCGGCGTTGGCCTCGGGCGGCATGCCGGGGTCCGGCGTCGTGAGCCGCCACCAGCCCACGAGGATCGCGATGGAGCACGCCGTCCCCGCAAAGGCCAGAAACAGCTCGGCCCCGGAGACGCGGGCGATCGCGCTGAGGATGCCGATCACCACGACGCATACGTACGCCAGGATGCCGTTGAGCACAAACGAAAGCCCTGAGCGGAGTTGGCCGAGGTACTCAGGGGAGCGGTTCTGCAGGAGATCGGGGAGATACGACTGCTCGACGGATGTGCCACACTCGGGGCAGACCCCATCACGAGCAAGCCCCTTGAGGTCGTAGCCGCAGATGATGCAGTGGGGCACCATCGAGGTGCCGCACTCGGGGCAGGCCTCCGCGTCCGGGTTCCCGGAGTCGTATTGGCACTTCGGACAGACGCGAGGACCGGTGGGCGAGATCGAGGCCGTAGTCATGGATGTCCTCCCAACAGAAACGTTGGGATGGAGCATACCTACTTTCGCGAGATTCGCCACGGCCGGGCGGTTGCCGCCCCGGGGCTCAGGCCATCTGCCTCGACTCGTTCAGCTTCTTGCGGATCACCGTCTGCAGGATGCCGCCGTTGCGGAAGTACTCGATCTCGACCGGGGTGTCGAGGCGCATCGTGCAGGTGAACTCAACGGTCTTGCCCGCGGGGGTGTTGGCGACGACCGTGACGTCCATCCGCGGCTCGATCGACTCGGGGATCACGATGTTGAACACCTCGTCGCCCTTGAGGCCGAGCGATTCGGCGGTCTGGCCCTCCTGGAAGACCAGGGGCAGCACGCCCATGAAGACCAAGTTGCTGCGGTGGATCCGCTCGAAGCTCTCGGCGATGACGGCGCGGACGCCGAGCAGGTTGGTGCCCTTGGCCGCCCAGTCGCGGCTCGAGCCCATGCCGTAGTCCTTGCCGGCGATGACCACCAGCGGGACGCCCGCGGTCTTGGAGGCCATCGCGGCGTCGTAGATGTAGACCACGGGAGCGGTCTCGATGGTGTCGCCCTGTGTGAAGTCGCGCGTCCACCCGCCCTCGGGGATCTTGCCGTCCTCGCCGAGGGCGATGCGGTTGCGGATGCGGACGTTGGCAAAGGTGCCGCGGGTCATGACGCGGTCGTTGCCGCGGCGGCTGCCGTAGCTGTTGAAGTCGCGCTTGGCGACGCCCTGCGCGATCAGGTACTGCCCGGCGGGCGTGTCCTCGGCGATCGCGCCGGCGGGGGAGATGTGGTCGGTGGTGACGCTGTCGCCGAGCAGGGCGAGGCAGCGGGCGCCGTGGATCGAGGTGACGCCGGGGGCCTCCTCGGTCATGCCCTCAAAGAAGGGCGGGTTCTGGATGTAGGTGCTCGAGGCCTCCCACGGGTAGAGCTCGCTCTCGCTGACGGGGACGGCGTTCCAGGTCTCGTTGCCGGTGTAGGTGTCGGCGTACTTGGCCTCGTACTGCTCGCGGTTGATGCACGCGGCGACGGTCGAGCGGACCTCGTCGATCGTCGGCCAGACGTCCTTGAGGAAGACGTCCTTGCCGTCGGGTGTCTGGGCGAGGGGCTCGTTGTAGATGTCGAAATCGACCCGGCCCGCCAGGGCGTAGGCGACGACCAGCGGCGGGCTGGCGAGGTAGTTGGCCCGCACCTTCGGGTGCACGCGGCCCTCGAAGTTGCGGTTGCCGCTGAGGACCGACGCGACCGCAAGGTCGCCCTCATCGATCGCGGCCTCGACCTCGGGCGGGAGCGGGCCGGAGTTGCCGATGCACGTCGTGCACCCGTAGCCGACGGTCGCAAAGCCGATCGCGTCGAGGTCTTCGGTGAGGTTGGCCTTGTCGTAATACTCGGTGACGACCTTGGATCCCGGCGCGAGGCTGGTCTTGACCCAGGGCTTGCGGGTCAGGCCGAGGGCCCGGGCCTTGCGCGCGACCAGGCCGGCCGCGACCATGACGTCGGGGTTGCTGGTGTTGGTGCAGCTGGTGATCGCGGCGATGACCACGCTGCCGTGGTGCAGCTCGCTGACCATGCCCGGCTTCTCGCCGGGGCGTTCGGCGGTGTGGGTGACCTTGGCCGTGGTGCCGACCTTGTCCTTGGCGACGCCCATGCCCTTGGGCCCGACGGGGGCGACCAGCGACTCGGCGAACGAGGTGTGCAGGTTCTTCAACTCGATGCGGTCCTGCGGACGCTTCGGTCCGGCGACGCTGGGCACCACCGTGCCGAGGTCGAGCTCGAGGACCGCGGTGTACTCGGGCTCCGGCGAGCCCGGCTCCCACCAGAGGTGGTTGGCCTTGGCGTACTTCTCGGTCAGCTCGCGCTCGGCCTCGCTGCGGTTGGTCAGCTTGAGGTATTCCATCGTGACGCTGTCGATGGGGAAGAAGCCCATCGTCGCGCCGTACTCGGGGGCCATGTTGGCGATGGTCGCGCGGTCGGGCAGGCTGAGCGCGGCGATGCCGGGGCCGAAGAACTCGACGAACTTCTCGACGACGCCGAACTTGCGGAGCTGCTCGGTGACCATGAGCACCAGGTCGGTCGCGGTCGCGCCCTCGGGCAGCTTGCCGGTGAGGCGGAAGCCGACGACCTCGGGGGTGAGCATGTAGACCGGCTGGCCCAGCATGACCGCCTCGGCCTCGATGCCGCCGACGCCCCAGCCCACGACGCCGAGGCCATTGATCATGGTGGTGTGGCTGTCGGTGCCGACGAGAGAGTCGGGGAAGACCTGCATCTCGCCGGCCACGTCTCGCGTGAGCACGCCGCGGGCGAGGTATTCGAGGTTGACCTGGTGGACGATGCCTGTGGCCGGCGGCACGGCGCGGAAGTTGTCGAGGCTCTCCTGCCCCCACTTGAGGAAGGTGTACCGCTCGTTGTTGCGCTCGAACTCGTGCACGGCGTTGATCGTCAGCGAGACGCGCGTGGCGAAGTCGTCGACCTGCACCGAGTGGTCGATGACCAGATCGCAGGGCACCGCCGGGTTGATCTGCGAGGCGTCGCCGCCGAGGTTCTTCATCGCGTCCCGCATGGCCGCGAGGTCGACCACGCAGGGCACGCCCGTGAAGTCCTGCAGCACGACGCGCCCGGGGACGAACGGCATCTCGATGCTGTTGACCGACTTGGCGTCGTAGCTGGCGAGCCCGGCGATGTCGTCCTGGGTCACCGTGAACCCGTCGCAGTTGCGGAGCACGCCCTCGAGCAGCACCCGGATCGAGTAGGGCAGCTTGGCGATGCCGACACCCACGCCGGCCGCGTCCAGCGCCCCGATATCGAAGTAGGTGTAGGTGCCGGAGGAGGTCTCAAGCTGACGGCGGGCGTTGTACGGGTTGGCGGGCGGCATGAGGACTCCTTGTCTCGGTATCGCGGGCGTGGGCAGGCCGAAGAGACGCTGGTCGCGTCGGGCTCAGGGCCGGCCGCACGCGGCATCTCACAAGTAATGTAGACATCCCTCGCCCGCTTTTGGCGTCTGTTGCGGGCCTGTTCGCATCAATAGCGCTGTTCTTGGGCCGCTTGGTCGGCGAGGCTCTCGACGCCGCGCTCGGCACCCAGCAGCACGATTCCGGCCCGCAGGCTCGGATTGGCCGAGTTGACCAGTTCGGCCGCCACGATCCCGCCGCACAGGCCCATCGGGGCGTAGGTCGGCACCACGACCGCCCGCCCGGAGAGGGCCTCGACCCCGCCGATCGAGATCCGGATCTGGCAGTCGTACGCCTCCACGCCCCGCAACCCGGGCACGGGCTCGGCCCCGGCGGGGAGCCTCTCGACGTCGCCGAAGCGGATCTCGAACTTGCCCCACGTCCAGAGGAGGCGGAGTTGCTGCCCGGCGGTGAAGGCCCGCTGGATGAGCTGGGCGAGGGTCGGGTTGTCGCTCGCGCCGTCGCCAAAGGCCAGAAGGCTCATCATGCCGTAGACGCTCGGCGTGAGGGTCTCCAGCTCGATCTCGGGGCGGGGGTTCTCGCGTGGCTCGTCGTCGCCCCCGGTCGAGATGGCGTAGCCGCCGCCGATCCGCGCGACCTCCACGGGGCCGTAATCGAGGAAGACCTCGGCCAGCTGCCCCGCCCGCTGGTCGATCACTTCGCCCTCGGCGTCAAACAGCCCGAGCCGGACCGCCCGCGTGGGTGAGTCGATCCGCAGCTCGTCCCCGAACACGTTGACCCGCCGCCGGAACATCGGCCGCCTGCCGGGCTCGTCGAGCAGCTCGACCAGCAGCAGGCGTTCGGTCTCGGTCGTGCCGTTGGCGAAGGTCATGCCCAGCAGCACCCGGTCCCCCGCCCGCCAGCGGCCGGCGTCGGCCGCGGTGTCGATGCCATCGACGAGGGCGGAGGCCCCGGGGAACCGTCGCTCGAGCCCCGATTCGCTCGGTGCGGTCAGGGGGACCGCGGCGGCCCCGGTGACATGCACCGTGCCCATGCACCCCGAGGCGCACGCCAGCCACGCGGTGCCGATCCCGGCCGCGAGCCGGGCCAGCCACCGCCGGTGTCGGTTTCTCGCCACACACGCCATCGCCGCCAGCTTCCTCCCTCCGTCGGTCCCTGTCAATGAGCCCTACAGGCGCAGGGGTGCACGCTATTCCCACGACGGTACCATCCGCGTATGACGCGCCTGTGTTGCCAGCAGTTCGATTCTCCGGTGGGCCCGCTCGCCGCCATCGTCGTGGAACGCGAGGGGGCCGAGACGCTCGCGGCGTTGGAGTTCTCTGTCGGTCCGCGCCTGGAACGAGAGGAACACGAACTCCGCGCAGCGCTGCGGGCCGAGCCGGAAACCACCCGGGTGCCGCTGCACGACGAGGTTGAGCGACAGCTCGGTGCGTACTTCGCCGGCGAGATCCGGGAGTTCTCGCTCCCGCTCGAGACGCCCGGCACGCCGTTCCAGCAGGCGGTGTGGCGGGCCCTGTGCGAGATTCCCTACGGGACGACCTGCTCCTACGGCCAGCTCGCCGAGCGGATCGGTTCGCCGGGGGCGCAGAGAGCCGTCGGTGCCGCCAACGGCGCCAATCGTGTCGCCATCGTGGTGCCGTGCCACCGGGTGATCGAGAGCGGTGGGGGGCTCCGGGGCTACGGCGGTGGGCTCGAACGCAAGCAGTTCCTGCTGCAGCTCGAGGGCGCCTGGCCGACCCACGCCACGCTGTTTGATGCCGAGCCCGGTCGGCCCGCTCCCGCCGGCACCACCACAGCAAAGGCCGCCACGTGAACCGACCCATCGACCTCCGTTCCGACACCGTCACCCGTCCCACCGACGCGATGCGCCGCGCGATCGCCGAGGCCGAGGTGGGCGACGACATGTTCGGCGACGACCCGACCGTCGCCAGGCTCGAGGCCCGCGTGTGCGAGATCACCGGGATGGAGGCCGCCGTCTTTGTCCCCAGCGGCACCATGGCCAACCAGATCGCCATCCGCTCGCAGACCGAGCCGGGTGACGAGGTCATCTGCCACCCCGACAGCCACATCGTGCACTATGAGACCGGCGGCCCCGCGGCCCTCAGCGGCGTCACGACCCGGTTCGCGGACGGCCCGCGTGGCACCTTTACCGCCGACACCGTTCGAGCCCTCGTCAGGCCCGATGATCAGCACTTCGCCGTCACCCGTCTGGTCTCGCTCGAGAACACCCACAACCGCGGGCGCGGGCGGGTCTGGCCGCTCGAGCAACTCCACGCGGTGATCGAGACAGCCCACGACCTCGGCCTGCGCGCGCACATCGACGGCGCACGCCTCTGGAACGCGAGCGTCGCCTCCGGGCGGTCCGTTCGCGAGATCGTGGGGCACGCCGACAGCGTGAGTGTCTGCTTCAGCAAGGGGCTCGGCGCACCGGCCGGCTCGGCGTTTGCCAGCGACGCGGCGACCGTCAAGCGCGCCCGCCGCTTCCGAAAGATGTTCGGCGGGGCGATGCGACAGGCCGGGGTGCTCGCGGCCGCGGCGCTGCACGCGCTCGATCACCACGTCGACCGCCTCGCAGACGACCACGCCAACGCCCGCCTTCTGGCCGAGCGACTCGCCGAGATCCCCGGCGTCCACTCGTCACCGGATCAGGCGGAGACCAACCTCGTGTACTTCGATCTCTCCGACGCCTTGGGCCCTGCCCATGCCGTGTGCGAGGCGCTGGCCTCCGAGGGCGTGCTGGTGCTCGCCGAGGGGCCCCGCACGATCCGGGCGGTGACCAATCTCGACGTGTCCCGCGCCGATGTCGAACGCGCCGGCGCGACGATCGCCCGGCTTCTCGGACGCTGAAACTTCGGCGGATTCACCCAACCCAGACGACCTCCAGGACCCCTCACCCCTCTCATCGGCACAGCTTCTCTCAATGACCGAGCCGCCGGGTGATTCCCCGTCATTGTATGGTTCGGCGCGACCGATCCCTGTAGATGTTCGGTGCCCCGGTGCGCCGCGCGACGGGGGGAGGAAGGTACCGATCATGGACAGCTTTCGTGAGCAAGCCGAGTTCAAGCCCAGCGGCGGATCAATCGTCATCGACGGTGTAGACACGTCCGAAGACGATCTCATGCACATGATTAGCTCGCTCGAGGAGAGGCTGGGCGATGTCCGTGAGCTGCACCAGGAACGCCAGGGGATCGAGGACGAGCTCGAGGGGCTGCGTCAGGAGCTCGAGTCTCGCCAGGCCGAGATCGAGGAACGCGAGCAGATCCTCAGCGAGTCCTCCACCGAGCTGCGCGATGAGCGCGCCCGCCTGACCAGAGAACGGGACGAGATGCTCGCCCAGCAGCGTGCGCTCGAAGCCAAACGCGCCGAGCTTGAGGCGCGGGAGTCGAGCTCGGGCGAGCGGCTCGCCGCCGTCGACGAGATGCAGGCCCGTCTCGGCGCCGCCGAAGCCGCGCTCCGCGCCGAGCGGGAACGCCGCGAGGCCGAGGCCGAGGCGTTCCGGCGGGAGCAGGCCGAGCTGGCCGCCCGAGAGAAGGAGCTGGCCGCCCACGCGGCGACCGAGGGCAAGAACTCGCCCGAGATCGTCGAGCTGGCCGCGCAGCTGGCCGAGGCGCAGAAGCTGGCCAACCAGCGTGCCGCCGAGGCCGAACAGCGCGCAACCGAGGCGCAGGAGCGGACGATCCAGCTCGAGTCTCGCTGCCGCGAACTCGCCGACCAGTGCGACGTGGTCCGCCGCGAACTCAAGGGCAGCCGCGAGCAGGCCCGCCGCATCGAGAACGAGCTCCCGCAGCGGATCGCGCAGCAGCAGCTGAAGGCGGGCCGGGCCGAGCAGACCCGCCGCAACGTGGCGATCAGCCTGACGTGGCTGTGTGCCGTCGTGATCGCCGGCACGGCCGCGGTCGCCGGGATCAACAACGACCCGACGCAGGCCGCGCTGCTGTTCGGGATGACCTTCGCCGCACTCTTTTTCGGGTCGCACGCGGTGGCCGGACGTCTCTTTGACGCCCCGGCGATCGTGATCGGCCTGATCGGCGCATCGTTCGGCTGGTGGTACCCGATGTGGACCGCGGCGGTCGCCGAGGCACTCACGACATGGTCGCTCCCGGTCGACGCGCTCCCGAGCGCGGTGATCACCGAACTGCCCGAGGCGGTCGCGGTGGCCACGGCGCTGCTGACGATCACGGTGGGCGTCTTCGCGCTGACGTGGTCGGGCACGCTCCTGTTCCAGATCGGCAGCGTGTCGCTGTTCGCGGGTGCCCTGGCCCTCTTCCCCGACGAGTCCGGCTTCGCGCTCGCCGCCGCGGCGGTGATCTGGCTGGTCGTCACCGGCGCCGGTCTGACCCGCTGGGCGGTCCGCACCGGGGGATCCGACACCCCCGTCGCCGCCTCGAGAGGGCCGACCTGGTCGGGCATGTCGCTCGGCGGGCGGGCTCTGTAGCCGGACCCGGCCCGGGATCGGCCGTTGGCAACGCGGCCCGTCCGTGATATACACACGGGGCCATGAAGCGTTCCGGGTTCACCCTCATCGAGCTGCTCGTCGTCATCGCGATTATCGCGTTGCTTATCGGCTTGCTGCTGCCGGCGCTGGGCAAGGCCCGCTCGGCGGCCCGCAAGCTCTCCTGCGAGACCAACCACAAGCAGATCATCACCGCGACGATGATGTACTGCAACAGCTGGCAGGACTGGCTGCCGCGGCCCAACTGGGCGGTGGGCAACCGGGGCTACCGGGAGCCGGGGTGGCTCTACACGCCGCCCGAGCCCGGCCGCAACGGGTGGAAGTGGGAGACGCACCGCGGGGGGGTGCTGTGGCCCTACCTGGAGGTGGACGACATCTACCGGTGCCCGTCGCACAAGGAGCCCTTCACGGGGTCGGCGAACACGACGAGCTATCTGATGAACGGCGCGGTGGTCGCGTTCGGGCGTCTGGAGCGAAGATACAGCAGCTACCGCATCGACCAGCTCAACCCGATGGCGATTCTCTTCTGGGAGACCGAGGGCGACGGGTGGAACGACGGTTCGAGCTATCCGTACGAAGGGCTCAACGAGCGACACGGACGGGGCGCGACCGTGACCTGCGCCGACGGACACGCCGAATGGCTTGAACGCACCGAGTACGACGAAGAGGTCGCAAAGAAGCCCGGGCGTCTCTGGTGTGTGCCCGACAGCCCGACGGGGGACCGGTAGCGGGCTCGCGCGGCCGCCGGGTGCTCTGCGGCGCGTGGGGCGAGCCCGACGGGCTGCTGCAGCGACGCACGCCCGCACGGAGCGCGGCCGCACTATCGTCCGCGGCGCAGGCCCTGCCGCGTCTGCGCTCCTGTGCTCCACACCGCCTCCATGTGAATAACTCTTTTCGGTCGCGCAGGCATTGCGCAAGTGACCGAAAAGCCTCGTTTTTTTCGCTTCCTACGTAATAGCACGCATCATCACGGAACCTCGCGGGTAGGATGGGCGCACCGAGTGGTTGTGTGTGAAGTCAGGACGACGATCCCCGTGCGGTGTGAAGCGGGGCACCACTCAAGATGGGAGACGAGATCAGATGGCATACCCGACCAACTATCAGGACGCCGAGCACCGGCGTGCCCTCAACGCGATCCTTGATGATCTGCACACGGTCAAGGACGAGCAGTGCACCGATGACACGAGTTCCGTCTCGTCGATCGACGACGGCGACAGTGCGCAGGAGGGCGGCGAGCACGAGCGCGTGATGCCCACCCGCGCCGACGCGGAGTTGCAGGTGCGGACGACGCGTCTGTCGGCGGTGCAGATGGCGACGCACTCGACGAACTGACTTCAAATCCGGCGGAGCGGTCCTCGATCGCTCACGCCGCAGACCGCAAAACGAGAAGCGGCCGTGTCCGGCAGACACGGCCGCGTCTTCATGGTCATGTGGAGGGCAATGCAGCGCGTCAGCGCGACGACGCCTACCTCTGTTCGCGGATCGGGGGGATATCGGCCCCGCATTCCGGGCAGATCTTCTCGTAGGAACCGTGTCCGGCCATCGCCTGATAGTGGCCGCACTCCTGGCATTTGGCTGCGCGGAACGCCTCGATGGTGCCGCAGTCTGGGCATGTGTCGATGTCGCGGCCGCCGGTGTCGGTGCCGCGTTCCCACGAGTAGCCAAGGCCGCACTCGGGATTGCCACACTTAAAGTGGAGGAAGTCCGGTGTGCCCTCGTTGGCCGTGGGCGAGGGCTTGGACATGAAGTTAAAGATCAGGTAGCCGGCTCCTCCGAGACAGAGCACAGCGATCAGAATCTGAACAGGCTTAGCCAATGGCGATCTCCGCGTTTCGCGACGGCGTGTGCCGGCGCAGCGTTTCTGTGAGTGGTCTGGTCAGTACGCCGAAGGGGGCGCCGCTCAGCTGCCCCAGAACTCCTCGTGACCCTTGTAGTCGGAATTCCAGCGACGCATGGACCTCTCGTCGCGGCGGAGCAGGTCGTCCTTCTTGTACACCTCGACGTGCCCGTCGGCGAACACGATCTGTGAACCGCCGGAGTGACGCTCGGAGGGGTGAGCGATCTCGCCGGAAGCCTGCGCTGTCAGCCACTGATCCTGGGCACCGTCCGTCGTGGTGTCGCCCAGCACGATCATGTCGGCGGGCATGACGATGTTGGCCTCGCTGCGCTCCCAGTAGTACGCCGAGCCCTTGTTGATGCCGCCGGGCAGGGCAACGTGGCCGCCGAGTCCGAGGAACGGTTCGCCGGCGTTCTTGTTGGGGAAGTCCTTGATGCCCCAGCCGTTGAACCCGTAGGACGAGTACCAGAAGTGGCCGTTCTTCATGCGCGCATCGGGGTCACCACCGATGACGTGGCCGTCCAGGATGGCCTCGCCCTCGAGGTGGCCGAGGTAGGTCTGGTCGATGTCGGTGCCGTTGCGGAGGAGGATGACCTCGTTGGCGTTGCGCCACTCGTTGTCCCACTGCGCCTCCTTGAGGGCGGTGGGGCAGTAGAAGACCTCCTGGTTGTAGTCGCTGAGGTACACGCGAGCGCGGGGAAGCCACGCCGCCAACTGCGTGCGGCCGGCAGTCTGGGCGTGGTCGCCCGTGTAGTACTCCTTGTTGTCGTTCAGGTAGCCCATGGTCCCCTGCGAGATCTGGCGGCTCCCGGCACCGCACACAACCGTCCGTGCGGCGTCGCGAGCCTTGCCGAGAGCGGGAAGCAGAATGCCGATGAGCAACGCGATAATCGCGATGACCACCAGCAACTCAATCAGTGTGAAGCCCTTCCGTCCGCGCATGGCTGACATCTCCAATATCCCCGGGTGTTGTACTTTCCAAGGGCCGCACCGCAGAAGGCGGGCATCCCGTTCCCTGAACGCTCTTTCTGCCCGACCAAACGCACCAGCCGAGGCTTTCCGTGCGAAGAGTGGAATCGGACGTTGGTTACGATACACGTTTGAGGTACAATGAACAAGTCCATTCGGGCGGTTCGTCAAGACGGAGTTAAGGACAATGAGATCCTGTTTGCCTGCCATCCTCGTTGCTGCGTGCGCGGCCTCGGCTCAGGGCCATGTGCTCGACATCGTCTTCGGCATGCGCGGCTTCAACGTCGTTCCCGCCTCCGGCAGCGAGGCGCGCGCAACCGGCAGCCTGGCCTACAACCACCACACCTTCAGGTACGATATTGACCTCGTCGTGACCGGCATCGATCTCGACGACCTGCTCGGCACCGGCCCCAACAGCACCCCGCTGCACATCTACGAGGGCGCCCGGGGGCAGAACGGCGACATCGCCCTCGACCCGAGCAACTTCGCCTCCTTTGTGCAGGACGGCGACAGAATCCGGCTCACAGCCTCCACGCTGCAGCTGGGCGGGTCGCAGGGGGCGTTCTCCTCGAGCATCTTCGACAACGAGGACGCGCTCTACCGGGGGCAGCTCTACATCCAGCTCTACACCGTGCAGTACCCCAACGGGGAGATCCGCGGCCAGCTCCCGCCGCTTCTCAAGCAGCTGGGGACGGACGGACTCGAAGAAGGCGTCGACCCGGTCGGGCCGCCCCAGCCGATCCCGGCGCCCGCGGCCCCTGCGCCGCTGGTTGGCGCGGCGTTGATGGCACACCGCCGCCGGCGCTGAGCGGCCATCGCTCTCCCCCGGACGCACGCGGCACGGGCAACCAGTTCTCTCAGAGCAAAAAAGCGGCACGCCCGCACCCTCTCGGGGACGGGCGTGCTCCGCTCTTTGGCGACGGCTGGGAGGCGGTGGTGGGTCGCCCCGTCGCCAGGTGGTGGGAACCTGGTGAGCCGGTCAGGCCGATTCGCGGCACCGACCGGCTCGGAAAGGCCTCGACATGGCGTCATGCCGCGCGAGGCCGAACTGCGGTGAGCCCAAGAGCCGTCGGTCGTGCGGTCGCATCCCTGCGTGCAGCGGGCCGATCGGGCGAGTCCTTTCAGTCCTCGGCTCCGTGACTCATCAGGGCGGTCTCCCGCCCGTGCATCCCTGCGTGGTCCGGACCGTTCCGGGCCTCTGCGCCCCGCCGTCCATGGCGGGGCTCTTCGTCGTTCCGTGCCCAGCGGCTCATCCTTGAGGCCGGCGGGCGGACATCCTCGCGATCAACTCGGGCAGCTTGGCCAGCCGCTCCTTCTCTCTCTCCAGCCAGGCGGCCCGGCTGTGAATCTCGAGCCTGCTCTTCACACCGACCACGGCGACCTCGCCGTCCAAGCCGGTCAGCTCCAGGTGCTTCCGCGGCACCGTCACCCGGCCGGCCGCGTCCATCTCGACCCGCTCGGAGAAGCTGAACAGCACCGTCTCCAGGGCCTCGGTGTCCGAATCGGGGATCAGCGAATCGCCCCATTGGTTGGAGAGCCCGTCGAATGAGACCTCGGGGATCAGCCAGAGGACACCCGGGCCTCTCGGCATGCTGACCCAAGCGGGCCCGAGCTTGCCGGCCTCCAGCGCCGAACGGAACTTGGCCGGGACCGCGAGCCGCGATTTCTTGTCGATCGTGACCTCTGCCTGGCCAATGAAGCTCACGGGTCGAAGTCTCCGGGTCCATGCGCGGGATGATGCCCCACTTTGCCCCTCCTGTCAACACCTATCGGTCCAAACTGGGATGAAGATCGCAAAACAAGCGGTTTCTTGGGCAACCAATGGGTGATTTGTGGCGATTGGCCTGTTGGAAGTCTGGGGAAACTTGGGCATCAAGGGGTTTTGCCCAAGCCGCGGTTCTCCCGGGTCGATACGCTGAGGGGCGTTCGCTCGCGGGGGTGCCTGGAGGAGTTGGTTCCATGGCCGGGAGCACCCAACCTCAAGACGCGTTTGCTCTGCTGCAGACAGGGCGGTTTCTCATGACCGCCGAGCACGATGACGCCCAGGCGGGGGTCATCGTCCGATCGGTGCAGGTCTGCAGCGAGGACCCGCCGATGCTGTGCATTGCGGTGCGGACCGGTCATCCGATCGAGCCGATCATCCGCGACGCGAGGTGCTTTGCGGTCTGTCGGTTGGACGAGGGCGACAAGCTCGCGATCCGGAAGTTCTCGGTGGACTCGTGCGCCGACGGGGAGAGCCCGTTCGACGCGATCCCGATCCAGAAGCTGCGCACCGGCGCCCCGGTGCTCCGCCGCTCGTCGCTGGTTTTCGACTGCGAGGTGGTCCGCCACTTCGACCTCGAGGCCGAGTCTGAGCTCTACATCGGGCAGGTGGTCGCGTGTCGGGTGGCCCCCGGTGCGGGCGTTGCGCACGAAACTGTGTAATGTCTGGCGATGCGATGCATCGGTGTCATTCCCTGCTGCTGGCTACGCGTGCTGTCGTGCCTGCTCGTGGCGATCGCGGGGTTGGTGTTTCTGTCGGGGTGTGTCTATGGGGGAGACCCCTACCGGCCGGTACAGTTGGAGTCCGGCGAGGCGGCGATCTATCTGTACCGTCCCCGGTCGGCGTTCAGCCCCGGCCCCGTCGGCGTCCATGTGGATCAGGCTGAGGTCGCCAGACTCCGCCGGAACACCCACGCCGCGGTCATCGTCGGGGCGGGCGAGCATCTGGTCCGGGTGCAGCGGTGGAGCGACGCGACGCGGCTGGTGCGTCTCGGGGCGGGGGAGAGCCTGTATCTGGAGGTCGGGGCGGCGCTGCTGGGGGGGAAGGTCTCGCTGAGCGACCCGGGTGAGGGCTCGGCTCAGGCCCGGATCGCCACCACGCGGGCGATGGTCGAGCCGGTCAGGCTCGGCGATGGTGCGACGCGGGGCTCGGCGGCCGACTGAGCGCATCGTCGATGTGCCGGCGCATCTGGGCATCAAAGACTGTTTCGGCGAAGCGCTCGGCGTTGGCCCTGCAGGCCGCGGCGTCGGACGGGCAAGCTGCTGCGGCCGTGGCGACTGCGCGCGCGCTGGTCTTCGCGAAGAACGAGCCTGTGTGTGCGTCGATGACGGTGTCGAGCGCGCCGCCGCGATCGCGTGCGACGACCGGGCAGCCGCACGCCTGGGCCTCCACGGCGGTGATGCCGAAGTCCTCGATCTGCGGGAAGACCAGCAGCCGTGCGCGGCGGTAGAGGTCTCGCAGCTGCGCGTCGGTGACCCGGCCCTTGAACTCGATGCCCCGGGACTCGTACTGCTGCCGGAGTGATCCTTGGGCTGAACCGGTCCCGACGACGACGAGTTGCTTCCCGGCGTCCAGCGCCGCCTCGGCTGCGAGGTCGGCCCGTTTGTAGGGCTCGAGCGCGCCGGCGAAGAGCCAGAAGTCCTCGCGGGGCACGCGCGGGTCGGGCGTGAAGAACTCGGTCCGCACGGGCGGGAACACGACGTGGGAGGTGCGCCCGTAGCAGCGCTGGATCTCGGCGGCGGTGTGGGAGGAATTGGCCAGGAACGTCGAGACGTTCGCGGCGGTCTTTCGGTCCCACGCCTTGAACACCCCGCCGTAGGCCGCCAGGCCGGCGGCCCGGATACGGTCGGTGAGCCGGCCGCCGCCGTCGTACTCACTGCGCACCGACCACACGTACCGCGCGGGTGCGTGGCAGTAGCAGAGGTGGGGGATTCCCGGCGGCGGCTTGATCCCCTTGATCGCGGCCGAGCTTGTCGAGATCACGAGGTCTACCGGTTGGTTCTTCTGGCGCGCGCGCAGCCGCCGGGAGAGCGATCGCACCGCGAGCGGGTAGGCGGGCAGCAGCCAGCGCCGCCACGAGTCGGGGAGTTTGCTGAGGTGTGACACGCAGTGGCGCAGCGAGTCGGTCGTCGGCGCGAGCGGCTGTCGGTCGTCGAACATGGTGTAGAGCGTGTCGACCTCGCCGGCGTCCTGCGCAAGGCTCGCGATGCGCTCGAGGACGGCCTCTCCGCCGCGAAAGCCGCAGAGCCAGTCGTGGGCGAGGGCGAACCGCGGGCGTGCCGGCGTGCGGTGTTCGGGGTTGCCCGGCTCGGGTTGTTGCGGCTTGTCTACCATCGGCCGATGTCAGAGAATCGTGAATCTACTCCGCTGGGCTCGGGACTTGGCGGCACGGTCGGCTCGACCGGCGACGGGGTGTTCCGGAACGATGCCAACCGTCTCGGGCTCGATTATGCCACCGAGTCGGGGCTCCTGCCGAAGCCGCCGGTGCCGATCATCGATATCCACGCGCACATCAACGGCCGCGCCGCGGCGGCGGTGTGGGCGAGGGCGGCCGATCTGTACGCGATCGAGCGGGTCTACACGATGAGCCGCCTCGAGGACGCGGAGGCGGTGCGGGAGCAACTGGGGGACCGTGTCCGGTTCATCGCGTTCCCGGATTGGTCGAACGCCGACAAGGAATCGATCCACCGCGGCTCGTACCTCGACGTCATCCGGCGGTACCGGGAGCGGTTTGACGCGAGCGTCGTGAAGTTCTGGTCGGGACCGGCGCTGGTCGATCACGCCGCGGGCGATCCGGCGGACCTCGTCGAGTTCGACAGCTACTGGCGTGTGAAGCAGGCCGAGCTGGCGACGGAACTGGGCATGATGTTCATGGTCCACATCGCGGATCCCGACACGTGGTTCCGGGCCAAGTACACCGACGTGGCCCGCTACCGGCGCAAGCGTGATCACTATGCCTCGTTCGAGCGGATGCTCGACCGGTTCTCGCAGCCGTGGATCGCGGCCCACATGGGCGGGTCGGCCGAGGACCTCGACTTTCTCGACGGCCTGCTGGAGCGGCACGACAATCTGTATCTGGACACCAGCGCGACGAAGTGGGTTGTGCGCGCGCTCGGCGGACACCCCGTCGAGCGGGTTGTGCGGTTCTTCTCGCGTTGGCGAGGGCGGGTGCTCTTCGGTTCGGACATCGTGACGATGGACGATCACCTCACGGCGAAAAAGTCGAACACGATCAGCATCAAGAGCGAGCAGGCCAGCACCGAGGCGGAGGCGTTCGACCTGTACGCCAGCCGCTACTGGGCGCTGCGGGCGATGTTCGAGACCGGGTACGAGGGCGAGAGCCCGGTGGTCGACCCGGACCTGCACATGCTCGAGCCGGACCGGTTCGACGAGAAGGCGGCGCCGCGGTTGCCGGGTCTCGCGCTGCCGCGTGATCTGCTGGCGGACCTGTACCGCACGACGGCTGAATCGGTCGTCGAAGCGTTCGCTGCCGCGAGGTAGTGGCGTGTCCCGTGTCGGCGGTGTGTGCTGCCGGATGCTGTGCTAGCGGGCGGCGGCGTTGGCCTGTCCGTGCGAGACGCGGTTGGCCTGTTCGAAGAAGTGGGCGAGGACCGCTGCTGCGGCCTCGTCGTTGGGCGTGTTCATCCCGGCGGTGAACCGGGAGGCCCCGAGGCGGTCCTGGAAGCCGGGGGTGGAGGAGAGCAGCCGCACGGACCCGCCGCGGACGCTGCCGCCGAAGGAGCGGTCTCCCGGCTTGCCCGAGGGGAGCAGAAACGCCCCGCCGCCGTAGATGCCGACTTCTCCACCGGCGAACACCGCGGCCTGGACGGTGGCGGTCGAAGCGGTCGGTTCGATGGGCGTCTTTCCGGGTCTGGGGGCGACGAACATGCGTACGCGGACGATCGTGCCGGTCAGGTCGTTGAAGGACTCGGCCTGGTTGAGGTCGCGGATGGCGATATCGGAGAGGTAGATGTCGGCGGTGGAGCTGTCCGGGGCGGTGTAGCCGCTGGAGTTGACGGTGGGGGCGAGCACCGCACCGTTCTCGAACGATTCGAACCGCACGCCCGAGACTCTGAGCACGCGGGAGCACCCGGCGATGGCGCTCAGGGCCGCCAGCATCGCGAGACACTGCATCACTGATCGGTACTGGCGGGCGGTTCTGGGCATCGCGGGAGGATACCCGGGAGGCAATCGGCGTGATTTGTTGAATCCTTTTGCCCCCTCGATCGTTATACTTTGGGTGAGGGAGGACAGGACGCTGCCCGAGCCCGTGACCCCGTGGTCCCCCACGGAGGGGCTCGGCGAGGCGTGGTGAGGGGTGGGTCACCGCACAGGAGGCAGTTCCAATGCATTTTCACGCCAGAACGATCGCGCTTGCGGTCTCCGCCGTCGGGCTCGTGGCCGGGGTGCCCAGTGCTCTGGGGCAGTCCGAGAGTGACGGCTCGTCGGGCACGAAGAACGGCACGCCGGCTCGGAGCGTCGGCCACCAGGGGCAGCGGGTCCGCATGCCGGGGATGGCCAATCCGGGGCGATCGCTGCCGATCCAGCGCCAGCTCACGCTGCCCGGGCTGAGCCCGACGCCGCAGGGCACGGGTGGCCAGCCGGTGGTGGGGCAGCCGGGGGTGTATCCAATCCGGGTGCGGTCCGGTGATGGGGTGCAGGTCAACGGTTCCTATGACGACGGGAACCTCGCGCTGCGGTTCCATCTCGGCAGCGGCGCGACGCTCCTGCCCGATGGCACGGTGTGCTATCCGCGTGGGGTCTACACCACCGGGTACTACCTGCAGAGCGGGGGGTACGGGAGCGGCTACAGGTACAACCCGTACTGGTACTACGACTCCGGTCGGTACTGGTCGTCGCGGCCGGTCGATGGTGTTCTGGCTCGACAGATCGACCCGACGCTGATGATGGCACCCCAGCCGCAGGCCCCTGCGCAGCCGGCTGAGCCGGTGCGGGAGCTGACCGCGCTGGAGCTCGCCCACGCCTATTTCGCGGCCGACGAGGCGGAGCGAGCCATCCAGGCGTTCCGTGATCACCTGATCGACGACCCCGAGGACGTGGACGCGATGCGGGGCCTCGGTCTGGCGATGCTCGACGCCGGGCGGCTGAGCGACGGGACGGCGATGGTGGCGATGGCCTACCGCACCGATGCGCTGCTGGCCCGGAGCCCGGTCGATCTGGACGAGCTCGGCCTCGGGGCACGCCGGCACGATCGGCTGCTCTCGCGGGTGCTGGCTTACGCCAAGCGGAGCGACGCGAGTTCGGCCCATCTGGCGGGGGTCGTGCTGCTTCAGGCCGAGGGCAAGAACGCCGGGGCGACCCGGGTCTTGGACCGGGCCGAGCGGGCCGGGCTGGACGAGGGGATAGTCGATGCGTTCCGGCGGGAGTTGGGGACGCCCGCCCACCGCTAGCGGCTGCTGAGTCGTGTTTTGGTAGGGTGGCGGCTGCGCCTCGGGGGTTTGCCTGTCGGCGATGCGCGCCTAGTGTTCGGGCCCGTCGTGTTGTGCGGCGGACCAACGTGAACCGTGAATACCACGACGCCGATCGTCTCCCTGGCCGGGGGCGGTCAAGCCGGGAGCCCGATTGTGGGCGAGCCCGGGGCACAGTGGGAGGTGGAGATCGATGGCCAAAAAAGAAGTTGTCAAGACGTTTAAGCTGATGGCCCCGGGTGGCACGGCCACCCCCGCGCCGCCGCTCGGTCCTGTGCTGGGCGCCAACCAGGTCAACCCCGGACAGTTCATTCAGCAGTTCAATGCCGCGACGGGCCACCTCGGCGGCAAGCTTGTCGGCGTGGTGGTGACGGTCTTCAGCGACCGCACGTTCACGTTCGAGGTGAAGAGCTCTCCCGCGTCGGTGCTCATCAAGGAGGCCGCGGGGATCGAGAAGGGTTCGGGCGTGCCGCAGACCGACAAGGTCGGCAAGATCACGTCGGAGCAGGTCCGCAAGATCGCGAGTGAGAAGGCGGCCGACCTCAACGCTGGGAGCGTCGAGGCGGCCATGCGCATCATCGAAGGCACGGCACGCTCGATGGGCGTCGTGGTGGAGGGCTGATTCCATGCCGACCAAACGCACCAAGCGAAGCAAGGCGAACGAGGCGTTGATCCCGGCCGAGGCGCTCCCGGCCAACGAGGCGATCGCGGCACTCCGCAAGTTCAGCGCACCCAAGTTTGACCAGTCGGTCGAGATCGCGATGTTCCTCGGTATCGACACGCGTCAGGCCGATCAGAACCTCCGCGGCTCGGTCAGCCTGCCCAACGGCATCGGCAAGTCGAAGCGCGTGGTGGCCTTCTGCCAGAGCGACGTGGTCAAGGACGCTCTCGCGGCCGGCGCCATCAAGGCTGGTGGCGAGGAGCTGGTTCAGGAGATCACCGCGGGGTGGATGGACTTCGACGTCGCCGTCGCGAGCCCGGACATGATGCGGGTGATGTCGACGCTCGGCAAGGTCCTCGGCCCCAAGGGCCTGATGCCCTCGCCCAAGAATGGGACAGTGACGCCCCGCGTTGCCGAGGCCGTCGCGGAGTTTGCCGCGGGCAAGGTCGAGTTCCGGGCCGACAAGGCCGGCAACGTCCACGCCGTGATCGGGAAGTTCAGCTTCGACGACAAGTCTTTGCTGGAGAACCTCGAGCACTTCGTCCAGACCATCGAGAAGGCCAAGCCCTCGTCGGTCAAGGGTATTTACATCAAGAAGATCTCCGTCAGCGGGACCATGACCCCTGGTGTTCAGATCGCGTACTCCACCGGCGAGACGGCCTAACACCTGAGGGAGGACCAGCCATGTCAAAGACAGTCAAATCCATGATCCTTCAGGACTACACCGAGCGTTTCGGCGCCGAGTCCGACGTCGCGGTGATCAGCATCCGCGGCGTGGAGGCCAACGACAACAACGCGTTCCGCGCGAGCCTTCGTGAGAAGGACATCAGCGTGACGATCATCCGCAACTCGCTCGCCAAGCGGCAGTTTGAGGGCACGGCACTCGAGGCGCTCGCGCCCGTGCTGTCGGGTCCTTCGGCGCTGACCTACGGCGGGTCGTCGGTAGTGGAGATCGCCCGCGAGCTGATCGAGCTGATCAAGACCTACCCGGCGATCGAGCTCAAGGGGGCCGTTCTTGACGGCCAGCTCTTTGAGGGCGAGGCCGGTATCGAGGCCCTGAGCAAGTTCCCCACACGCGAAGAGGCGCTCTCCCAGACCGTCCAGCTCTTCCTCAGCCCCGCGTCGAAGCTGGTCTCCAGCATGGTCGGCCCGGGTCGCAAGGTCGCGAGCCTGGTCAAGACGATCGAGGAGAAGCTCGAGAAGGGCGAGACCATCGCCAAGGTTGGGTAAGGCAGCACCAAGGAACGATTTCACACAAGCATCGTCGTCCGACTGGCCCGATTGATGAGCGAGCAAGGCTCCGGGTTAAAGCGCCGAATGGTTCGGCCCCTCTCAGGCGAGATCACCAAGGCCCCACGGGGCATTCGAAGAGCGAGGAATGAACATGTCCGATGAAGCAAGCGGCAAGACTTTCGAGGCCAAGATCAAGGACCTCGGCGACTCGATCGCCAGCCTCTCCCTGAAGGAGGCGGTCGATCTGGGTGACTACCTCAAGGACGCCTACGGCATCGAGCCGGCGGCTGGCGGCGCGGTCATGATGGCCGGTCCGGCCGGCGGCGGCGCGGCCGAGGCCGAGGAGCAGTCCGAGTTCGACGTCATCCTCAAGAGCCCTGGCGGCGAGAAGATCAAGGTCATCAAGGTCGTCCGCGAGGCGACCGGCCTGGGTCTGAAGGAGGCCAAGGAGCTGGTCGACGCCGCCCCGAAGGCGATCAAGGAAGGCCTCAGCAAGGACGAGGCCGACAAGCTGGCCGAGACCCTCAAGGAGGCCGGCGCCGAGGTCGAGCTCAAGTAAGCCCGCCCCGGTTTGAACCATCAGGATTTCAAGGGCGCCCGGGGTCTTTACGGCCCCGGGCGTCGCATTCCGGGCGGAATTCTTTCAAGTCTGGGGTTTTCCTGTGTAAAGATTTGGTCACTTTCTAGTGGCTATTCGAGGGCCGCCCGGGTACACTGGTGGGTTCGGGACCGACCGACCGAGGGTTGATGCCTGTTTGGGATGCGGGTTGAGCGCAGCGTAATAGACAACAGATGAACGACCGGCGTTCGGGCGTAGGGGGTACGCCTGAGACCGGTGATGTTGCATCATCGCGAGGTAGCTGATGACGGCAAAGATTGTGCGCGAGAGGGATATCCGTAACTACTCGAAGCGCGGGGATGCTATCGGCGTCCCCAACCTGACCCAGCTGCAAAGCGATGGGTACGAGCGGTTTCTCCAGGTTACCAAATCACGCGACGACCGCCAAACCAGTATCGGTTTGGAGGCGTTGTTGCGTGAGGTCTTCCCGATCGAAAGCTACGACGGGACGATGCGGCTGGAGTACGTGGCCTACGAGCTGGACGATCCGCGGTACACGCCGGATGAGTGCCGCGAGCTGCGTCTGACCTACGGCATGCCGTTCAAGGTCACGCTCCGCCTGCACCGCGAGAACCACGACGGGCTCCCCGAGGAGGACATTTACCTCGGCGAGTTCCCGGTGATGATGGGCGGCGGCGAGTTCATCGTGAACGGTGCCGAGCGTGTGATCGTCAGCCAGCTTCACCGCTCGCCGGGCGTCGATTTCTCGATCGTCTCCAGCGAGGGCGACCGCCCGCTGCACTCGGCGCGGATCATCCCCGAGCGTGGGTCGTGGATCGAGCTTGAGGTCACCAAGAAGGACGCGCTGGCGATGCGGATCGACCAGTCGACCAAGCTCGCGGCGACGACGTTCCTGCGTGCACTGGCCGGCCTGGCGATGGAGTGGTCGTACCTCGACCAGCACGCCGGCGAGGAGGAGCCGAGCAAGGAGCTCAAGGCCAAGGCCGTGGCGCACGCCGCGCAGTACGCGACGACCGACGCGCTGATCTCGCTGTTCTACGAGGTGAGCGAGGTCAAGGCCGCGGACGTGAAGCCGGAGTATTTCGCGGCGTCCTCGATCGTGGACACCGAGACCGGCGAGGAGCTGGTCCATGTCGGCCGGGCGCTGGGCGAGCAGGGTGCCGAGGCGATCGCCAACTCGAATCTCAAGAAGGTCAAGGTCGTCGTCAACCCGTCGGACCCGCTGATCCTCAACACGGTCGCCGAGGAGCGTCTTGACCTGTTCGACGTCGAGACCGAGTACGAGCGGGCGCTGCTCCGCGTGTACACGAAGCTCCGTCCCGGCAACCCGCCGCAGGTCGAGAAGGCGCGCCAGCTCATCCGCGAGAAGTTCTACGACGACAACCGCTACCGTCTCGGGCGGGTCGGTCGTTTCCGCATCAACCGCAAGTTCGACCTCAACGTGTCCGAGGACCAGATGTTCCTCAGCGCCGAGGACTTCCTGCGGGTCATCCAGTACCTGCTCGATCTTCGTTCGAACCGCGCCGACCCGGAGACCGGGCGGGCGGTGGCGAACATCGACGACATCGATCACCTGGGCAACCGCCGCCTCCGCACGCTCGATGAGCTGGGTGTGGAGGAGCTCCGCAAGGGCTTCCTCAAGCTCCGCCGCACGGTGCAGGAGCGCATGAGCGTCAAGGACCCGGACGAGCTGGCCAAGATCGCCGACCTGGTGAACTCCAAGAGCATCTCCAGCGCGATCGACTTCTTCTTCGGCCGGTCCGAGCTCTCGCAGGTGGTCGACCAGACCAACCCGCTCTCGAGCCTTGTGCACGAGCGGCGTCTGTCGGCGCTCGGCCCGGGCGGCCTGAACCGCAAGCGTGCCGGCTTTGAGGTGCGCGACGTGCACATCTCGCACTACGGGCGTATCTGCCCGATCGAGACGCCGGAAGGCACCAACATCGGCCTGATCGCCTCGCTCGGCATCTTCTCGAGCGTGGACGACTACGGCTTCCTGCGCACGCCCTACCGCCCGATCAAGAACGGCAAGCCCTCCGACGAGGTCCTGCACCTGCGTGCCGACGAGGAGATGAAGGCCGTGCTCGCGCCGGCGGACACCATCGACGAGGCCGGCAAGCTGCGTACCGGCATGCTCGTGGCCCGCGTGGACGGTGAGCTGAAGGAAGTGCCCGCCAGCGAGATCGACTATGTCGATATCTCGCCCAAGCAGATCGTCGGTATCTCCGCGGCCCTGATCCCCTTCCTCGAGCACGACGACGCGAACCGCGCGCTCATGGGATCGAACATGCAGCGCCAGGCCGTGCCGCTGATCAAGGTCGATCCGCCGTGCGTCGCCACGGGCATGGAGACCCCGGTCGGCATCAACTCCGGCATGGTCGTCCGCGCCCGCCGCGGCGGCACGGTCACCGCGGCCGACGCGCAGCGCATCATCATCGACAACGCCGACGAGTACGTGCTCCGCAAGTTCGTCGGCCTCAACGAGCGCACCTGTCTCAACCAGAAGCCCATTGTCAAGCCGGGCGACAAGGTCGAGAAGGGGCAGGTTATCGCCGACGGTGCGAGCACCCAGCACGGGCAGTTGGCCATCGGCAAGAACGTGCTCATCGCGTTCAACACCTTCGACGGGTCGAACTTCGAGGACGCCATCGTCATCAACCAGAAGCTGGTCAAGGACGACACGTTCACGAGCATCCACATCGACAGCTTCGACGTCGAGATCCGCGAGACCAAGCTGGGGCGTGAGGAGTTCACCCGCGACATCCCCAACGTCAGCGAGAAGATGCTGCGCAACCTCGACGACGCGGGCATCATCCGCATCGGTGCCCGTGTCGGTCCGGGCGACATCCTCGTCGGCAAGGTCAGCCCCAAGAGCAAGACCGAGCTGACGCCGGAAGAGAAGCTGCTGCACGCGATCTTCGGCCGCGCCGGCGAGGACGTGAAGAACGACTCGCTCGAGGTGCCCGCGGGCGTCGAGGGCGTCGTGATCGGTGCCAAGCGGTTCAGCCGCCGCATGCACATGACCGAGGCGCAGAAGAAGGCCCTCAAGAAGGAGATCGAGCTCTACGAGCAGACGATGGACGACCAGGCCATCGCGCTGTTCCGCGAGATGATCGACGCGGTCAACACGATCGTCGGCACCGAGATGGTCGACCCGATGACCCGCCAGAAGGTCGGTGCGTCCGACATCCGCGAGGTCATCCTCGAGCAGATCAAGACGTTCGATCTCAAGTGGATCAAGGGCTCGAAGGAGGCCAAGGCCGACGCCGAGGTGGTCTACAAGCAGTTCTGGCCGCGTATCGAGGCGCTCGAGGCCGAGAAGTCCCGCAAGGTCGCGCACATGAAGCGCGGCGACGAGCTTCCGACCGGCGTGCTCGAGATGGTCAAGGTGTACCTGGCCAGCAAGCGTCAGCTCTCGGTGGGTGACAAGATGGCCGGCCGCCACGGCAACAAGGGTGTCATCAGCCGCATCGTTCCGGAAGAGGACATGCCGTTCATGGAGGACGGCACGCCCGTCGAGGTGCTGCTGAACCCGCTGGGCGTGCCCAGCCGCATGAACGTCGGGCAGATTCTCGAGCTCCACCTCGGGTGGGCGGCGCAGGTGCTCGGGTTCCAGGCGGTCACGCCCGTCTTTGACGGGGCGACCGAGGCGGAGATCCACGAGGCGATCGCCGAGGCGAACACCCACGTCAAGACCAAGCTGCAGAAGTACGAGGAGACCGCCACGTGGCCCGAGCCGCGTGAGCTGCTGGCCAACATGCCGCTGGGCGGCAAGATCCAGCTGCGTGACGGCCGCACGGGCGAGCCGTTCCACCAGCGGACCTCGGTCGGGTACATGTACATCCTCAAGCTGCACCACCTCGTGGACGACAAGATCCACGCCCGTGCGACCGGCCCCTACTCGCTCATCACGCAGCAGCCCCTCGGCGGCAAGGCCCGCACCGGCGGCCAGCGGTTCGGCGAGATGGAGGTTTGGGCGCTCGAGGCCTACGGCGCGGCGTACATCCTGCAGGAGCTCCTGACGGTCAAGTCCGACGACGTCGAGGGCCGGACCAAGATCTACGAGTCCATGGTCAAGGGGACCAACACCCTGGAGGCCGGCATGCCCGTGGCGTTCGACGTGCTCTGCAACGAGCTCAAGGGCCTGGGCATGAACATCACGCTGGAGAAGAAGCAGTTGGAGGCTGGCACGCTGCTGTAAGGCTGGTGCGATGTCTGAGCACTACCGCAAGCGAGTCGCGGCAGAGGCGCTGAGACTCTTCGAGCAGAATGCGGAGTTCCTCCCCGACGAGAGGTACTCGATCGAGACGGATTGGGAAAGCAAGCACGCAACACGGATCGTCATCCGGGTTTCCAATGAAGCGGTTGGGCACTGGGTTTGTGACGAGCCGTTGACAGAGATAGCAAACGAGTTGAACCACAGATTCGAGGGTGACCGCCACTACGCGGGTATCGAGCTGGAAGTCAGTGCGGACTGGGCGGACGGCTACGGCGAGAACTTCGAGGACGTGGGAATCGGCGCAACGTTGCGAGTCAAACGGAGCGAACATGGCTGAGAACGTATACGAGCGGGTGAACGACTACTCCTCTGTCAAGGTGACCCTCGCGTCGCCTAACGACATCCGGGCGTGGTCCTACGGCGAGGTCAAGAAGCCCGAGACCATCAACTACCGCACGTACCGGCCCGAGAAGGACGGCCTGTTCTGCGAGCGTATTTTCGGCCCGGAGCGCGACTACGAGTGCGCCTGCGGCAAGTACCGCGGCACCAAGTACAAGGGCATCATCTGCGACCGCTGCGGCGTCAAGGTGACCCACTCCCGCGTCCGCCGCAAGCGGATGGGGCACATCAACCTCGCCAGCCCCATCGTCCACATCTGGTTCTTCAAGAGCATGCCCAGCCGCCTCGGCACGCTGCTCGGGATGAAGACCAGCGACCTCGAGAAGGTCATCTACTACCAGGACTACGTCGTCATCGATCCGGGTGACACCGAGATGACGTTCAAGCAGGTCCTCACCGAGGACGAGCACCGCCTCGCGGTCGAGAAGTACGGCAACGCCTTCCGCGCCGTGATGGGCGCCGACTCGATCCGCGAGCTGATCGAGCGGACCAACCTCGACGAGGAGGCCGAGAAGATCCGCCAGGACCTCCGCGAGACCCGCTCGAAGCAGAAGATCAAGGACTTCGCCAAGCGGCTCAAGCTGATCGAGCAGATCCGCAACTCCGAGAACGATCCGGGTTGGCTGGTGATGGACGTGGTCCCGGTCATCCCGCCGGACCTGCGCCCGCTGGTGCTTCTCGAGAGCGGCAACTTCGCGACCAGCGATCTGAACGATCTCTACCGCCGCATCATCAACCGCAACAACCGGCTCAAGAAGCTGATGGACCTCAACGCGCCGGACGTCATCATCCGCAACGAGAAGCGGATGCTGCAGCAGGCGGTCGATGCGCTGTTTGATAACGGCCGCTGCCGCCGCCCGGTGCTGGGCTCCTCGAACCGTGCGCTCAAGTCGCTGACCGACATGATCAAGGGCAAGCAGGGCCGCTTCCGCGAGAACCTGCTCGGCAAGCGTGTCGATTACTCGGCGCGTTCGGTCATCGTGGTCGGGCCGGAGCTCAAGCTCTGGCAGTGCGGCCTGCCCAAGAAGATCGCGCTGGAGCTCTACCAGCCCTTCATCATCCGCAAGCTCAAGGAGCACGGGCTCGCCGACACGATCAAGTCCGCCAAGCGGATGCTCGAGCGTCGCGACCCCGAGGTGTGGGACATCCTCGAAGAGGTCATCGACCAGCACCCCGTGCTGCTCAACCGCGCCCCGACGCTCCACCGCATGGGTATCCAGGCGTTCGAGCCGGTGCTGGTTGAGGGCAACGCGCTGCGTATCCACCCGCTGGTCTGCGGCGGGTTCAACGCCGACTTCGACGGCGACCAGATGGCCGTCCACCTGCCGCTGAGCGTCGAGGCCCAGGCCGAGGCGCACGTGCTGATGCTGTCGACCAACAACATCTTCAGCCCGGCCAACGGCAAACCGATCATCTCGCCCTCGCAGGACATCGTGCTGGGCGTGTACTTCGCGACCACGGGCGTGCCCGACGAGCGGCCGGCCGAGCAGCTCCGGCGGTTCAAGGACCGTCACGAGGCGCTGCTCGCCTACGAGCAGGGCAAGATCGACATCCACGAGCGGATCGTTGTCCGCCTCGACGGGTTCGGGTCGGTGGTCAACTCGCAGAGCGGGCCGGTCGAGCCGATGCCGGAGAACGGCCGCATCATCACGACCGCGGGCCGCATCGTCTTTGCCGATATTCTCGCCGAGGGCATGCCGTTCTACAACTGCGCCCTGGGCAAGAAGGGCTGCGCCCGCGTCATCGACGACTGCTTCAAGTTCTGCGGCAAGCCGGCGACGATCAACCTGCTCGACGACATGAAGGCGCTCGGGTTCAAGCAGTCCACGCTCGCCGGGCTCTCGTTCGGCGTCAACGACATGCGCGTGCCCGACTCCAAGCCCGCGATGCTCGCCGAGGCGCAGAAGAAGGTGGAGCGCGTCGAGAAGAACTACGACCGCGGCATCATCACCGAGCGCGAACGCTACAACCAGCTGCTCGATATCTGGTCGCACTGCCGCGAGCAGGTGACCAAGAAGCTCATCGAGACGCTCAAGAACGACCGTCGCGACGAGGACGGCAACTACACCAGCATCGAGAAGAAGGAGGGCAACTTCTTCCTCAACCCGGTGTACCTCATGTCCGACTCGGGTGCCCGCGGCAACGTCAGCCAGATGATGCAGCTCGCCGGCATGCGAGGCCTGATGGCCAAGCCCTCGGGCGAGATCATCGAGACCCCCATCCGCGCCAACTTCCGCGAGGGGCTGAGCATCCTCGAGTATTTCTCCTCGACGCACGGTGCCCGCAAGGGTCTGGCCGACACGGCCCTGAAGACGGCCGACTCGGGCTACCTCACCCGCAAGCTGTGCGACATCGCGCAGTCGGTGATCATCGGCGAGTACGACTGCGGCTCGAAGCGCGGCATCATCAAGCGTGCCATCTACAAGGGCGAAGAGATCGACGTGCCGCTGAGCGAGCAGATCGTCGGGCGCGTGAGCGTGAACTCGATCGTCAACCCGATCACCGACGAGGTCATCGTCGGGCAGAACGAGATGATCACTCCCGAGGCGGCCGCCCGCGTCGAGGAGCTGGGCATCGACTCGGTGATGGTCCGCTCGCCGCTGACCAGCGAGAGCCGTTCGGGCTGCTCCATGCTCGACTACGGCATGGACATGTCCACGGGCCGCTTCGTGGAAGAGGGCCTCGCGGTGGGCATCATCGCGGCCCAGTCCATCGGCGAGCCCGGCACCCAGCTGACCATGCGGACCTTCCACATCGGCGGCACGGCGCGAGGTTCGGTGGAACAGGCCGAGGTGCGCACGCAGCGTGGCGGCGAAATCCGCTACAAGAAACTGCACTCGGTCAAGAACAACGAAGGGCTCGAAGTGGTCATGAACCGCAACGCCGAGATCACCGTGCTCGACGATCAGGGCGTGGACCGGGAGCGGTTCCCCGTCCCGTACGGCGCAACCCTGCGCATCAGTGACGGGCAGGTGGTCGAACCGGGGACGGTGATCGCCGCCTGGGACGCCTTCTCCATTCCCATCGTCGCCGAGGTGGCCGGCAAGGTCAAGTACGGCGATGTGGTCGAGGGTGAGTCCATGCAGGAGCGCGTTGACCAGATCACAGGCAAGGCGAGCAAGATGATCACCACGGTCACCTCCAGCAAGCAGATGAACCCGCGCATCTCCATCAAGGATGAACGCGGCCGGACCATGAAGCTGCCGGAAGGGGACCTGGCGGCCCGGTACCCGCTGCCCGTCGGTTCGATCATCACGGTCAACGAGCACGACCTGATCACGGCCGGTACGGTGATCGCCAAGATACCCCGCGAAACCGCCAAGACCAAGGACATCACCGGTGGTCTGCCGCGGGTGGCGGAACTGTTCGAGGTGAGGAAACCGAAAGAACAGGCGATTATCACCGAAATCGACGGCCGGGTGACCTTCGGCAAGGATCTCAAGGGCAAGCGGCGGGTCATCGTCATTCCCGAGGTGGGCGAGCCGAAGGAGTACCTCATTCCCAAGTCCAAGCACATCACCGTGCACGAAAACGACCGGGTCGAGGCTGGCGATCCGCTCATGGAAGGGGTCCGTCTGCCCAACGACATCCTCAGGGTCAAGGGTGCCGAGGCCCTGGCCAGCTTCCTGGTCAACGAGATCCAGGAAGTCTACCGCCTCCAGGGTGTCAAGATCAACGACAAGCACATCGAGACCATCGTCCGCCAGATGCTCAAGCGGGTGCGGATCACCGATGCCGGCGATTCCAAGTTCATGCTCGACCAGCAGGTGGAATGGTGGAAGTTCCAGGAGGAAAACGAGCGACTGCTGCGGGAAAACCTCCACCCGGCCTCGGCCGAACCGCTCCTGCTGGGCGTGACCAAGGCCTCCCTGTCCACCGATTCCTTCATCTCCGCGGCCTCCTTCCAGGAGACCACCAAGGTGCTGACCAATGCCGCCATGGCCGGTAAGGTCGATGACCTTTCCGGTTTGAAGGAGAACGTCATCATGGGCCGGCTCATTTCCGCGGGCACCGGGCTGAAGAAGTACCGAGTCGTACCGGAAAGCTGACGAAGTTTTAACTTGATTTTTTTGGCCGTAAAGGGTAAAAATTTTTCCTTCATGTCTGCCGCCAAATTTCTCGGCAGGTGTGGCCGTTTTTTCTAAAGGAGCTGTCTGCATGCCTACTATCAATCAGTTGGTCCGAAATCGACGGAAGAAGTTGACCAATCGGTCGAACACCCCTGCGCTCCAGAACTGCCCGCAAAAGCGGGGAGTGTGTGTGCGTGTCTACACCACCACGCCGAAAAAGCCAAACTCGGCGTTGCGCAAGGTGGCCAGGGTGCGGCTGACCAACGGGATCGAGGTGACCTCGTATATCCCCGGTATCGGTCACAACCTTCAGGAGCATTCGGTCGTGCTGATCCGGGGTGGTCGTGTCAAGGACCTGCCGGGTGTGCGCTATCACATCGTGCGCGGCACCCTTGATACCCTCGGGGTCAACGATCGCCGTCAGGGGCGCTCCAAGTACGGCGCCAAGCGACCTAAATAACAGCAGATTACGAAATTCTACAAGAGCTTTGCGATGCCTAGAAAAAAGCTGCTCGAAAGACGCCCGGTAACACCGGATCCCCGATTCAACTCGGCCCTGGTGGCCAAGTTCACCAACGGCCTGATGTCCGATGGGAAAAAGAACATTGCGCGCCGGCTGTTCTATGACGCGATGGAGATCATCGGTGACAAGGTATCCGACCAGGAACCGTTGACCGTTTTCGAGGAGGCCATGGAGAATGTGCGCCCCCGGGTGGAGGTCAAGAGCCGCCGAGTCGGTGGTGCGACCTACCAGGTGCCTGTGGAGGTTCGCCCGGAGCGACGGAACGCCCTGGCAATCCGGTGGATCATCAATTTTTCCAAGGGGCGCTCCGGGCAGACCATGTCGGAGAAGCTGGCTGCGGAACTGTTCGACGCCTTCAACAACCGGGGCGCCTCGGTCAAGAAAAAGGACGACACGCACAAGATGGCCGAAGCCAACAAGGCCTTTGCCCATTATCGCTGGTAAAATCTTTTTTGCCGGCTGGTGGAAAGTAAATTGACAACCGGGGTTGATCGCAGTATAGAACTGCATTTTTGTCCGGCCCCGGCGCACTGAAAGGTGTGCACGAGTACGGGTATGCAACGTGGCGGAGACAGATCAGTTATCAAGGGTGCGCAATATCGGCATCATGGCCCATATTGACGCCGGCAAGACAACCACCACCGAACGCATACTCTACTACACCGGCAGGTCGCACAAGATAGGCGAGGTCCATGAAGGCACGGCCGTCATGGACTGGATGGAGCAGG
>JBICHP010000002.1:0-3082 GCA_043100935.1 Phycisphaerales bacterium JB054 | reverse complement strand
TGGGTGCAACTGGAGTCAGATCCAGGCGCGGGTGATCTGAGGGGCTGAAAATGCGGGGAATCCGGGTGATCCTGGGGTTGCGAACCAACCAGCATCACCACGGACACCCGCGATGACGAAGATATCTCAGCCGAGCCTTGGGCGAAACGGTGACATGAGCGCTGCGACCGATCGGGCAGCGACTCGAGCTGCCGTGCTCGAACATGCAGACGCGTTGGCCGAGTACGCGCTCGCGCGTGCCTCTGCGGAAGGGACGTTCGCCGCGTTCGAGATGGAGCTGATCGCTCGGTTGGCGGCGTTCGCGCGCGTCGTGGTGGCGCTGTACCTCGTGGTGGCCGAGGAGCGGATCCGCGCAGGCCTCACCGACCGCGTCGTCCGCGCGGGACGCAGGTTCCGGCGCGCGCCAGCGCAGGCGCGCAACCTGATGACGTGGTTCGGCGTCGTGCGCTACCAGCGGACGTACCTGCGGGAGGTCACGACCGGCAAAGGCGCGCGAGGGTTCTACCCGTTGGATGCCGAGCTCGGTCTGCTGGCGGACCGTGTGAGCCCGAACCTGCTGAGCACGGCGGTGCGCCTCGCGAGCCGGGTCTCGTTCTCCGAGGCGTGCGAACTGCTTCGTTGGTTCCTGCCAAATGGGCCCTCGACAGAGGTCGTCGAGGCGGCACTGCTCGGCTATGGCCGGCACACCGGCGCCTGGTTCGAGGAGGCGCCCGCTCCCGATGACGATGGCGACGTCCTGGTGATCCATGTCGACAGCAAGGGCGTCCCGACGGCCAAGCCCGAGGAGCTCGAGAAGCGGCGCGGCAAGCGACGGCGCAAACCGAAGGCGGCCTCGCCGCGCCATCGGGGCCGCAGAGCGCGTGAGCGATGGACTCAGCCGCAGCGGCGCAAGAAGGGCGACAAGGCGAAGAACGCGAAGATGGGCACGATGGTGGTCATGTACACGCTGCGGCGACGGAACGGACTGCTGCTCGGTCCGATCAACAAGCGCGTTTACGCGTCGTTCGCTCGCAAGCGGCACGCGATGGAGGTCGCGCGACGAGAAGCGACCAAGCGTGGCTTCCCGCCGGGGACGGCCCACACCGTCCAGCTCCTCACGGACGGCGACAGGGACCTCGCCAGGTACGGCGCCGAGCTGTTCCCGGACGCCATCCGCACGATCGACGTGATGCACGTCATCGAGAAGCTCTGGGATGCGGGAACCGCCGTGCACCGCGAGGGAACGCCCGAGCACCACGGGTGGGCGCGCGAGCAGATCGACGCGCTCTACGCCGGCCGCGTCCGCGCAATCCTCACCGAGCTCGATGCCCAGCTCGAACGCATCGCCAAGACCGGTCCCGGGAACAAGTTCCGGCGCACGAAGCTCTCCAAGGTGCGCGGGTACATCGGCAAGCGCGCCGCCCAGATGAACTACGACGAGCTGATCGCCCGCGACCTCGAGCTCGGCACCGGACCGGTCGAAGGCGCGATCAAGAACATCATGGGCCGTCGGATGGACCACGGCGGAATGCGCTGGATCAAAGAGCGCGCCGAGGCGGTGCTCCAACTCCGCTGCATCGACGTCAACGGAGACTGGGCGGCCTTCGTCGCACGAGTGCACGAGCAGGCCCGAGCACAGATGATCGACACCGGCGCCCGAGTACGACTCCAAACGCGAGAGCCAGCCCCTCTACCCGATGCTCCACAACAGGCGGCGGCGTGACGCAGCTCGATCTGCACCCAATTCACTTCCAATGGGGGGAGGGGCTGGTCCACAGCCCCTCCAGCCAACATCAGTTCCGCCGGATGATGACCCGGCGGCTGCTGTCGTCTTCGAGCAGCCCCCGCTCCCGCAGCTGTGCCCGGAGCCGGAGCGCGACCTGTTCGCTGGCGGGCGAGAGGTGCCAGCGCGCCCGCACCCGGCCGTCCTCGTCCTCCGCCCACTTCAGAAACACCAGGTACTGGTTGTCGAGCAGGTGGCGCTCGTTCGTTCGAACGGTGCCGAAGCCGCTCTCTCCCTCACGCACGATCAGCGTGAGCTCGTCGCCGACCCGTTCGCCGACGTAGACGCGGTCGACGTCTGTGATCAGCCGGTAGGTGTGGCGCCGCTGGAGGTCTACGTCGGTCCGGAGCGTCCGAACGGTCACGAGCGCCACCACGTCGGCCATCGCGATCCGCTGCTCGAGCTGCTCCTCCCATGTCTCGAGCCACTGCCCCTCGAGGATGCGCGGGTCGCGCACGAGGTCGATGCCGTTCTCGAAGACCGCCTCGTGCTCGATGGTGAAGGGTGAGCTGACCACGGCGACGGTCTGCTGGGCGCCGGCGCACGCCGCCATGAGCACCAGCGACACGAAGACGAGGGGCTTGATGGTTCGCATCGTGAGGCGTCGACCTTAGGTGCGGGCCGCGGTTGGGTCAATCGAGCACACTGCGGGAGGGACCGTTCCGCCCACCCGCTCCCAGAGCGCCACCAGGTCGGGCGCGAGAGGGGCGGTCAGGTCGATGGGATCGCCGGTGCGCGGATGGGTGATGGTCAGGCCATGCGCGTGCAGCGCTTGGCGCGAATGGCCGAGGCGCGCTTCGAGCTCGGGTGTCATTCCGGTCTCGATGTTCTCGAGGAACGCGCTCGTCCCCTCCGGCCCGTAGAGCTTGTCGCCGACGATGGGGTGTCCGAGAGCCGCGAGGTGCACGCGCAACTGATGTTGGCGCCCCGTCTCGGGTTCCAACGCGACGAGTGTGTGCTCGGGTGCGCGGGCCACGACCCGGTAGCGAGTCCGCGACGGAAGCCCGTCCTCCCGCACCACCATCAAGAGGTGGAGCCCCTCGTCCGGACGGCCGAGCGGCAGATCGACGTGTCCCTCGTCGTCCGGCAGCCTCCCTCGCGCGATCGCCAGATACCGCTTCGACACCTCCCGCCGCTCGAACGATCGCTTCAGCGCGCGCTCGTCCTCGAGGGTGCGCGCGCAAACCAGCACCCCGCTGGTCTCGCGATCGAGACGGTGCGCCAGGTGCGGCGTCCGCTCGGGGTATCGCTCCCGAAGCAGAAACGTGAGTGTGTTGCGGTGATAGCTCGCCGACGGATGCACGGGCAGCCCGGCCGGCT
>JBICHP010000001.1:0-245177 GCA_043100935.1 Phycisphaerales bacterium JB054 | reverse complement strand
TTGATGTCGGCCGAGCCGTCGCCGGCGTTCCAGGCGTTCAGGAAGACGAGGACGTCCTGGGTGTTGACATCGCCGTCGCCGTTGAAGTCGGCGACGCACCCGCCGCAGTCGACCTCGTCGAGGATGAACGCGTCGATGCCGGCCTCGACTCGGGTGTCGCTGCCACCGTCGACAGCGCTGAACCGGGCGACCACGTTGTCGGTCAGCGAGATGTGGTCGGCCACGCGGTGGCTGACGAACACCCACTGATCGCCCTGATCGGTCAGGTCCTCGACGGTCGCCCAGGTCGAGCCGCCGTCGTCGGAGAGCTCGATGGTCAGGCGGTCGGTGTCGTCGACCGCGCTGAACCAGCGGGCGTAGCCGAGATAGGGATCGTTCAGGCCCGAGAGGTCAAAGGTCGGCGAGAGCAGGCGGGTCGGGCCGCCGTCGAGGTCGGGGTTGCCCAGGCCGTTGCCGGTGACGTACGCCTTGCCGGAGCCGTCGTAATCGTCGTTGGGGTTGCCCTGCACGATCGAACGCTTCCAGCCGCCGGCGCTGACGTTCTCGTTGATGACGGTGAAGCCGTTGTCTTCCTCGAAGTCGTCGTCGAGCACGACCACGCGGGACACCGCGGCGTAGACGTCGTAGGAGGAGCCGGGGGCCTCGCGGGGCTCGAACGCCGTCTCGCCGGTCTCGGTCTCGGCGCTGAAGTAGTAGCGGGCGGTGCTGCGGCATTCGACGGGCGGGAAGGTGGCG
Source organism: Phycisphaerales bacterium JB054 (assembly GCA_043100935.1). Classification (GTDB taxonomy): domain Bacteria; phylum Planctomycetota; class Phycisphaerae; order Phycisphaerales; family UBA1924; genus PNC22. Next base: position 244,442 of record JBICHP010000001.1, on the reverse strand, counting down.
ACGTAGACGTTGTCCTGGATCTCGTCCATCGGGATGGCGATGAAGCCGGAGCCGTCGTCAACATAGAAGATGCCGGTGCCGGGCTCGGGGTCGACATCGCCGTTGGGCAGGACCTCGATGACGACCTGGGTGCCGCCGTTTGGATCGATGCTGTCGGGGAGGCCGCCGGGGAAGAAGAAGTCGAGCTCCGGGCACTCGCAGACACCCTTGGGGTTGGAGAGGAAGGCCTGGAGCCCGGAGTGGTTGGCGCCGGTGCCGTAGTTGCCGCTGTTGTTGCCGCACCCGCCGTGGGTGTGGATGCCGATGGCCTCGCCGGTGTCCTCGTTGATGACCGGGGAGCCGGAGTTGCCGCCGGTGGTGTCGGTCTGGTAGGAGAGCGTCGTGCCGCCGAAGGAGTAGTACGGGCCGGTGTGGGTCTTCTGGACCTGGTTCCACTGCCGGGGCACACCGTTGCCGGTGGTGCCGTAGCCGGTGATGCGGATGTCCTGTCCCTGGACCGGCGGCGGCGACGTGAGCTGGTACACGTCGCCGTAGGCCTCGGCCGGGGTGAGACCGGTGTTGGAGTTGGGGAACACGCCGAAGTAGGCGTAGTCGTTCCCCACCCCGCCGCCGTTGTTGCTCTGGCGGCTGGCCACGTCGAAGGCGTACTGGTCCTCGGGTGGCGGGTGGTTGAGGCTGCCCTCGCTGTTGGACAGGGGCACGTTGAACTGCGCGACGGTGATGCTGCTGTTGGACGTCGAGCAGTGGCCGGCGGTCAGGAAGCAGTTGTTGCAGTCGTTGATGAGCCAGCCGGTGCAGCCCACGGGCAGCAAGCGTGCGGCGCGGTTGTCGCTCGAGAGCTCGCGGTCGTCGGTCGGGCCGCAGATCGACCGGTCGACGAACGGCTCGAACTCGGCCTGCACGACGCTCATCGCGAGCCGGTTGGCCCCGGTCCCGGGCTGGGCGACGATCTCGATCGTGACCTCGTCGCCGTTGAAGTAGGCCGAGGTGTGCTGCCACTGCTCGACGTGGCGGGCGTCGAGGCGCTGCTCGGCGCCGTCGAAGAGCGAGCGGATGCGCAGGTAGCTGCCGCTGCCGTCGCTGACAAAGCCGGAGAGCAGGGCCTCGTCGAACTCGAGCCGCAGTGCCGCGGCACCGGGGATGAAGACCGTGTGGCTGAAGATCACCGCCTCGGCATCGCCGTCGTTGCGCACCAGCCCCGAATCGACGTCGATCGGCATCGGCTCGGTGATCAGCGGCGCGGTGATGGCATCCTGGGCGGATGCCGTCGCGGCGAGTGAGCCGCACATCGCGGCGGTGAGAATCAAGGCCGCCGCGGCGGAGTGCTTTGTACGCATCGTGTTATACCCTTTCGTCTCCGCCCCTCAGCAAACGCCCTCCGTCGCCGAGCGGGGCGGCTCGTTAGTGTGAGCGAGACTAGCAAGGGGGGTGTGCGGTCGCAAGAGTTGTGTCCCAAATGCGGGCATCAAATCTACCCAATGTGACACGATGCACCGCCGCGACTCGGCGACCGACTCAGCGGGCCAAAGACAGACCCGGCGGCCGCGGGGTTGCCGCGGCCGCCGGTTGCTTGTCGTTCGGACCGTATGGACTGCCTCTAGCAGGCGGCGTTCCAGATGTTCAGGAAATCGAGCACGTCGAGGATGTCGACGCTGCCGTCGCCGTTGATGTCGGCGTCGGCGTCGTCGGCGTTCCAGGCGTTGAGGAAGTCGAGCACGTCCTGAGTGTTGACGTTGCCGTCGCGGTTGAAGTCGCCGTCACAGAAGTCGATGACGGTGAGCGTGCCGGGACTGACCGCGGTGGTGGTGGTGCCGCCGTCGGTGATCTGGCCGAGGATGTAGTAGGTGCCCTCCTCGAGGTAGGCGGTGTTGATGATGTAGAAGCCCTGGTCGCCCGGGGTGTTGAGCGACGTGGGCATGAGGATCTCGTTGCCGTCAAACGTCGGCGTCTGGTTGGCGTAGATCGTGACCCAGGTGTCGTTGTCCTCTGGGTCGGAGGCGTTCCATTCGTTGCGGTAGGAGTCTTCGCCGAGCTCGATCACGGTGTCGCCGGCGGGGGGCGTGGTGATGACCAGCGCGGGCGGCTGGTTGGCGGGCGGGTCGATGGTGACGGTGTAGCCGGGCGAGGTCGCGCCGTTGTAGCCGTAGACGCGGAGGGTGTAGTAGCCGCTGGGCATGGTGTTGAGCGAGATGGTCTCGCTGTTGGAGGTGCCGTTGGCGATCCCGACGCGCTGGCCGCCGGCGTTGTAGAGCTCCATGTCCAGATCGCCCTGGGCGTGCTGGAAGTTGATGCGGGCGAAGTCCTGGCTGGTGCCGGTGGAGTTGACGTAGAACCGGAAGAAGTCCTCGTCGAAGCCGTCGTGGATGGTGAGGCCGGCCTGGACCCGCTGCGGGTTGCAGGGGCCGAAGTTGGGGCTGTTGGGCGCACCCTCGGCGCGGCCCGCGGTTTCGGCCTGTGACTCGTTGGGCTCGAAGGCGTCGGGCTCGAGCCCGCCGCCGCCGCCGATGACCACGCGCACGCGGCTGATGTTGTTGTCCTCGTCCGACTCGAGCACGTGGTTGTCGGGGTCGACCTCGGACTCGAGCCAGTACTCGCCGTCGGGCACGCCGTCGATCGGGATGACCTGACCGGAGAGCCCCTTGCTGTAGATGTCCACCCAGCCGACGCTGAGGCCCTGGATGGTGCTGTTGCACGAGCGGAACTCGCCGCTCGGGTTGAAGTTGGGCAGGCTCGAGTCGTACACACCGAGGTCGATGATGCAGAAGCTGGTCTTGAACCCCTCGGCGACGATGTCGCCGACGCCGTCCTGCCCGACAACCTCGCGGAGGCGGTAGGCCGCCCAGTCGTCGAAGTGCATGTGGCCGTGGTTGGAGTGGTGGGTGAACTGCCCGGCCTCGCGTTCCCAGCTGGTGCCGTCGTCGCGGTAGATGCGCTGGTAGACGGTGCGGGTGTCGCCGTTGATCTCCCCGCCGCGGAGGTAGAGCTTGCCGAGCCCGATGTTCGCGGTGCCGTTGGAGAGGCGGAGATATCGGACGCCGCCCTCGACGGTGATCTGGTTGTCGTAGAGATAGCTCGGCTCGACGAAGATGTCGGGGAGCAGGTCGGTCTGTGCCGCGGCCTGTCCGCCGAGCGTGCCGCAGAGCACAGCGAGGATGGTGGCGTTGGATCGGAGAGTCATGGTGCGGGGCTCCTTGTCGGGATCGCGGACCGGAGAGGGGGGTGTCGGCGGCCAGCGCTCCCCGACCGGACATGCCCGCCAGCTTACCCGCAGCCGGCGTTCCAGAGATTCAGAAATGCCAGAACATCCTGCGTATTGACGCTGCCGTCGCCGTTGACGTCCGCGGAGGGGTCTCCGGCGGTCCAGGCGTTGAGGAACGCGAGGACGTCCTGGGTGTTGACCGAGCCGTCGCTGTTGAAATCGGCGATGCAGCGCTCGGTGCGGTAGGCCCGCACGTCGGTGCCGACGCCGCAGACCACCAGCGTCCCGTCGCGGCCGATCGCCGGGGCGCCGATGTTGATGTTGGTCACGGGCACGTCCCAGCGGGGGCTGAGGTCGGCGTTGAAGGCGTAGAACCGCCCGTCGTTGAACGAGCCGTTGGAGAAGTAGACCCGCCCGTCGCGGTCGGCGGCCATGCGGGGCGACAGGAAGTCGGCCTCCACCGACACCGACTCGTCGAGCAGCGCGCCGGTCGCGGGGTGGCGGCGCTGGATGGTGAACGCCGGGCCGACCATGTAGACGCTGCCGTCGGGGCCGACGCAGAACTCGCTGGTGGTGGTCCACGCGGCCTCGGTGCTCCAGAGCTGGTTGATCGCGCTGCCGGTGTCCTCGAAGGCGTAGAAGTAATCGACCGCCGGGTTGTTCTGCGTGCGGCTCATGAAGATCCGCCCGTCGGGGCCGACCATCGGCGTGTTCTGCAGCGTGAACCCGGACATGACCGGGCCCTCGTAGTCGAGCGCACCGGTGGACAGATCGAGCCGGCGGATGACGTTGCCGCCGCCGGCGGCGTCGGCGATGTAGAGCGCGTCGCCGGAACTGGCGCCGCCGCAGGTGCCGCTGACCGAGCAGGTACGGGCCACCCGCCACACCGTGTCGCCGGTGTCGAAGTCGATGCGTGTGACGTTGCGGAAGTCACCGACGAGCAGGTCGCCGTCGGGCGCGAAGACGACGCCGTCGTAGGCGCCCGCGCTGACCTCGTCCTCGCTCGTCCAGACGACCGCGCCGGTCGCGCCGTCGAGGGCGTAAACGCGGGCCGACGAGGTCGAGCCGTTGCCGCCGCGGCAGGCGAAGACCAGCCCGTCGCGCGCGCCGGCGATCCACGTCGTCCAGTCGCCGTTCTCGAAGGGGATGTTGGCAAACCACAGCTCGGCCCCGGTGTCCAGGTCCATCGCGACCACGGGCGACTCGTCGCTGTTGGGCTCGGGCGGGAAGCCGGTCTGGCGGACGGCGTAGACCGTGCCGCCGTCGATCACGGGCTGCCAGGCGATGCTCGACGGGCGGCCGCCGGTCCAGAGGACCGTGGCGTCGTCGGGCCCGAGTTCGGTCGTCAGGCCGTTGCGGCCGGGGTTTCCGCCGGAATTGGACCAATTCTGGCCCTGCGCGGCCCCCGAGCACAACAGAATAAGCGCAACCGACGACGCGATCGAAGAACGGATCATGGTGTCTCTCCTCCTGGTCGGGCCCCCAAACTCCCGAGCGGCGAGTGTACAGCCACCGCGAGTCCGGGCCAACTCCGGACGCCCGATGTGCCGCTGGCCGGTGCAGATCCCGCAGGAATGCCCAACGCGCCGGGTGTCGGTGCCGGCGGTGCCGGCGGCCGCGCAGCTACACGTTGCAGATGCCGAACGCCTGCCGCAGGCTATCAACGGCGTTCCGAGCCGGGATAAACTCCTGCCCGAGGAATCCCGTGTATCCGGTCTCGACGATGGCTCTGCAGATCGCGGGGTAGTAGAGCTCCTGGCTCTCATCGATCTCGCGACGACCGGGCACGCCGCCGGTGTGGTAGTGGCCGATGTACTGGTGGTTGTCACGGATGGTGCGGATCACGTCGCCCTCCATGATCTGCATGTGGTAGATGTCGTAGAGCAGCTTGAAGCGGTCGGACCCGACCTCTTTGCAGAGCTCGACGCCCCAGGGCGTGCGGTCGCACATGTAGCCGCCGTGATCGACCTTGCTGTTGAGCAGCTCCATGATGACGGTCACGCCGGTCTTCTCGGCCATCGGCATCACCCGGCGCAGGGCCTCGGCGCAGTTGGCCAGGCCGGTCTGGTCGGTCAGCCCGTCGCGTCGGTTGCCGCTGAAGACGATCATCGTCGGGATGCCCGCGTCGCGGACCTTGGGCAGCATGGCCTCGCAGTCGGCGACGAACTTGTCGTGGGTCTCGGGGCGGTTGATCCCGCCGCCGATGGAGACCGGGCCGTTGGCGACGGCGCAGTCGAGCCCGAACTCACGCACGACCGGCCAGTCGGACTCGCCAAGCAGCTCGACCGAGCGGTAGCCCATCTCGTCTGCGTGGCGGCAGAGCGTGGGCAGGTCGATCCCGCCGTAGCACCAGCGGCAGATCGACTGGCGCAGCGGGCCCCGGTGGGCGTGGATCTCGCCGGGCTTGCGTTCCGGCTGACGGCCCGGGGTGCCGGCGGCGGCGGTGCCGACGATCGCCCCGGCGCCCGCGGCCATCGTGCCCAGTGCTGTTCTGCGGTCCATGCTCATCGTCTCTGACTCCTGCTGGTGTGGCCGGCGTGCGGTCGCCGAGCGCGGTGTGTGTGGTGCGTCCGGCCCTGCGACGTCCGGTGGTTCTCTTGGCGGCGTGCCGTTTCCGGGGACAGTCTACAGCGCGGGGGCGGGCTTGCTGTATCCTCCCTGTGACGCGCTCGCCGAGCCGCGACGCGGTCTGGAACGCTGAAAGGACCACCGATGCCCCTGCCCACGACGATCTCTCGCCTCTGTGCCGCCGCCGCGCTCGCTGCGTTGCCGGTGGTCGCAACGCCCGCCCTCTCCCAGACGGCCGGCGGCCCGGCAGAAGCGCAGCTCTCCAACGACCCGCGGATGGACTGGTGGCGTGACGCCCGGTTCGGGATGTTCATCCACTGGGGCCTCTACGCGGTGCCCGCGGGCGAGTGGGGCGAGGGGACGGGCCACGCCGAGTGGATCCGCACGACGGCGCAGATCCCGCTGGACACCTACGACCAGTTCCGCGAGCAGTTCAACCCCGTGAAGTTCGATGCCAACGAGTGGGCGGCGATGGCCGCGGACGCGGGGATGAAGTACATTGTCATCACGACCAAGCACCACGACGGCTTTGCGCTCTACGACTCTGCGGTCTCCGACTTTGACATCATGTCCACGCCGTTCAAGCGGGACATCATGGCCGAGCTGGCCGAGGCGACGCGCGCGCAGGGCCTGAAGATGTGCTGGTACCACTCGATCATGGACTGGCACCATCCGGACTATCTGCCCCGGCGCGGGTGGGAGAAGGCCGACCGCCCCGAGGGCGACGCCGACATGGACCGCTACGTCCAGTACCTCTTCAACCAGGTCACCGAGCTGCTGACCAACTACGGCGAGATCGGCGTGATGTGGTTTGACGGTGAGTGGGAAGCCACGTGGAACAGCACCTACGGCGAGGCGCTCTACAAGCTCTGCCGGTCGCTCCAGCCGAACGTGATCGTCAACAACCGCGTGGACAAGGGCCGCGGCGGGATGGCGGGCATGAGCGACGAGGGCTATTTCGGCGACTTCGGCACCCCCGAGCAGACCATCCCCGCCACCGGCATCCCCGGCGTGGACTGGGAAACCTGCATGACCATGAACGGTCACTGGGGCTACAACGCGGTGGACAAGGACTTCAAGTCGACCACCGACCTCATCCAGAAGCTCGGCGACATCGCGAGCAAGGGCGGCAACTTCCTGCTCAACATCGGGCCCAAGGCCGACGGGACGTTCCCGCAGGAGTCGATCGACCGGCTCCGCGAGATCGGCGACTGGATGGACGTCAACGGCGAGGCGATCTACGGGACGAGCGCCAGCCCCTTCGACTCGCTGCCCTGGGGCCGGTGCACGATGAAGTATCACGGCGACCGGCACCTGGACATGACCACGCTCTATCTGCACGTCTTCGACTGGCCGAGCTCCGGCGTGCTGCGGCTGGACGGGCTGGGCAACGAGGTGCTCAGCGCGAAGCTGCTGGGCGACGCCGGCCGCACCGTGGGCGTCGAGCAGCGCAGCGGCACCGCCTATCTGCAGGTCGGCACCGGCGCGCCCGACCCGCACTCCTCGGTGATCGAGCTCAGCATGCAGGGGCGGCCGATCGTCTATCGCGCGCCGGCCGTGGACGCCCCGGCCACGCGGCTGTACGACCCGATCGAGGTCACCATCAGCTCCGGCTCGAAGCACCTCGAGGCCCGCTACACGCTCGACGGGAGCGAGCCGACCGCCGACTCCACGCTCGCGCGCGGCCCCGTCACCATCAGCGACTCGTGCACGCTCGTCGCCCAGACCTTCCGCGACGGCAAGCCCGTCAGCGGCACCACGCGCGTCACGTTCGAGAAGATCTCGCCGCAGCCGGCCACGACGACCAGGGGCGCACACGCCGGCCTCCGGTGCGATGTCTTCGGGGGTGACTGGGACGCCCTGCCCGACTTTGCGACGCTCCGCACCACCGAGTCGGGGACGAGCGAGACTGTCGCGCTGCCCGACACCTACACCAGAGAACGCGTCGCGCATCGGTACACCGGACGCATCCGCATCGATCGCACCGGCATGTACGCCTTCGCCCTGACCTCCGACGACGGCTCGGCCCTGGCGATCAACGGCAAGACCGTCGTGGACAACGACGGCCTGCACGGCAGCAAGACCATCACCGGTGTCGCGGCCCTCGAGGCAGGGTGGCACTCGATCACCGTGGAGTGGTTCAACAAGACCGGCGGCGCCGAGCTGGCGCTGCGGATGGGACCGGTCGGCGGCGAGTCCGAGCTCGTCGGCGCCGACAGGCTCTCGCACGAATAGACGCCGGCCCGGCTGTCAGACGACCGAGACCCGCAGGCCCTGCGCGTCGATCGCCGCCTCGTACCGCCGCGCCGTGCGGTTCGGCGTGAGGGCGTCGAGCGTGCTCCGTGCGCGGGCTGCGGCGGTGGCGTCTTTCGCGATCAGCAGCAGGAACCCGCCGCCGCCGGCACCGGGCAGCTCGTAGCCGGCGAGATCGTCGCGCACGGCGTCGAGCAGCGACTCGATCTGCGGCGTCGAGGCCCCGGCGTCGAGCTGCTGCTTGAGGGTCCAGTAGTCCTTGAGCGTGCGCGCAAAGGCGTCGATGTCGCCCCCGGTCAGCTCGGCGTGCATGCGTTCGGCGCCGGACTTGAGCCGGTGGACGATCGAGACGCACTCGGGGTCGCGGGCCAGATAGCGCCCGACGACGTTCTGCAGGATGTTGGCGGCGAGGCGCTGCATGCCCGTGTAATAGAGGATCATCCGGTCGTCGAGCTCCCGGCGGGCCGCGTCGGGGATGTCGATCGGCTCGACGGTGGGGCGCTGCACCGACCCGGGCTCGGTGCGGAGGATCTTGCACCCGGGGACGACGCCGCCGAGCTGGTCCTGCCAGCCGCCGCCGGTGCGCATGAGCTGCTCGAGCATGCTGGTGCGGGCGGTGAGTTCGTCGAGTGAGTGATCGGTGCCGGTGAGCCGCGCCAGGGAGGCGAGCACGGTGGCGCCGAGGATCGAGCTGGTGCCCAGGCCCGAGCCCTTGGGAACGGCTGCGAACACCGTGAGCCGCACCCCCCCACCGACGCGCTCGAGCCAATCCTCCAGGCGCACCGACGCGTCGGCGGGCACGAGCCCGGAGAGCACGAGCGCGGCCTTGGGGATCGCCGACCAGTCGAGCGTGTCGCGGAAGGAGAGCAGGTCTTCGGTGCGGGCAAACTCGACCGAGCGGCCCAGGTCGATGCTGGTGATCCGGACGACGGGCTCGTCGCTGAGCTGGGCGACCGCCTGCAGCGGCTGGCGCCCGCCGAGCGAGATCGCCGCGTTGACGACCGTGCCGCCCAGCTCGTGGCAGATCGGCGGCGTGTCGGACCAGCCCCCCGCGAGATCGACCCGCACCGGCGAGGTGGCGATGACCATCTGCCCGGGCACGATCGCTGCGCGCGCAGGCTCGGTCGGCAGCGGCACCTGTCGCCCGACGAGCTGCGCGACCGCCTCGGCCATCACGGCTCCCGGCGTGTCTCCGGCTGCGCCCTGCCAGTGCTGCCGCACGCCGGGGAACGCGCCGGCGAGCACCTCGGCGAGGCGTGCCAGGCGGGCCCGCTCGAGCGGCTCGGCCTCGGCGGCGGCGCGGGCGATCGACAGCGTGGCCTCGCTGGCCTGGTCTGCGCCGGCGATCTGCGCCACCGCGTCCGAGGCGGGGCACCAGCGGTCGTTCAGCGCTTGCTCGATGGGGTTGGGTTCACGCACCACCGAGCACTCTATCGCGGACGGCGAGCAGGCGGGTGTGATCGACCGACGCCATGACCTGGTGGAGCGAGAGCCGATCGGCCTGCGCCCACCCGTCGGGCGCGGGGTCTCCTCGCAGCATCCAGGCGATCGGCGTGAGCAGGTCCCGTGGTGCGGCCGGCGTCCAGAGTCGGGCGGTCCAGAGGGTGTGGTCGGGAGCGGCCTGGTCCGCCGTTGCTCCGGGCCAGATCTGCTCGGGCCCGACGCCAGCCGCCGCCAGCACATCGCGGAGGGGCCGGTTGCCGAACGTGCCCCCGGCGTGCATCGGGGTCTTGAAGTCGTCGTCGATCCCGAAACAGACGGCGGTCCAGCTTTCGCTGCCGGACCGATCGGTGATCGGCAGGCAGACCACGCCCCACCCCTCGGGCAGCGTGACCGCCTGGTCGAGTTCGGGCGGGACGCCGACGAGGATGTTGTCGCCGGCCAGCGCCGGTGCGCGCGCACAATCGCTCGACTCGATCAGCACCCGCCCGCCGGCGCGTTCCAGACCCGCGCTGATGCGCGAGTTGAGCACCCGCACGCGTCGGCCGGGCGGCTCGAGCGGGGTCCACGCGTCGGTGTGCGGGAGGTCGTCGGTGAGCACGTCGAGCAGCTCGCGCGACGAGCCGATGTGCAGGAAGGGGCAGGTCGGCACGGTCGCGGCACGGAGTTCGGCACGGCCGCGCCAGTCGAAGCCGTGCAGCTCGCGCCGGTCGATCATCGCCGGCAGCATGTCGCCGTAGAGATCGATCTGCGGCGCGGTGCCGGCGTGCGCATCACCGACGAGCGACGCCCCGCTGTCGAGCCACGCCGCGGCGGTGGGCGGGTCGATGCAGACCACGCCGGTGTCGACCAGCACCGTGCCGTCGGCGCGGAGCGCCCCCCGCGACGCAGCGACGGCCGGCGTGGGCTTGTGCAGGAAGCCGGTGACCTCTCCCGCGGCATCGACCCGGTAGACGCCGTGCCGCGCGCCCCGGTCGGGTGAGCTGGCCCACGCGACACCGACGATGCCCGCGCGGTCGAACCCGAGCGGGTGCTTGCCGAGGTCGAGGTACACATCACCTGTCGCAATAACGACACGCCCTTGTTCGGGCAGCGGGATGCGTGAAAAGTCTTCGAGCAGCAGATCGAACAGGGTTGCGTGCCGCGGGTCGGGGGCGTCGATGGGGAGGGGTGTGAAGATCTTGCCGTGCGCTGCGTAGGCGGGGAGTCGTTTCGAGTCGCCCCCGGCGTGGATGATGCACACGTGCCGGTCGCGAAAGAGCGACGCGACGTCTGCCGCGGGAGCGCCCGTCGCTTTGGCCTCGCGCCCCCACTCCCGGGCGAGTTGGTCGAGTGCCAGGAGGGTGGAGAGGCCGGAGCCGACGCGGCGACCACGGGGATCGGGGACGACCGTCGCGGCCGGTGTGCTGTGCGCGTGCAGGCCCCGGTGGCCCAGTTCGGCGCGGTAGGCCTCGGCCTGTCCCTCGTTGGAGGCTGTAAGGACGACGTGATCGAACACCGCTGGCTCCCGTAGACAACGCGCCGCGCGTCGGTCTCTGTTGATTATCGACGCCGTGGTGTCTGCGCGCCGTTTCGTGTAGGATGGCGCGGTCGCCATGAGTGAGCCGGCACCGGACAAACAGCATGCGGCGAAAGCCGCACGCAGGAATGTAGGGGATGTTCCCTCCTCGACCGGCGGTCACGATCTCGTCGAAGGGCTGGTCGCCCCGCTCAGGCTGATGTGCCGCGAGCGGCTGGGGCCGATCGAGTGGTTCCGCTCGACGTGGCAACGGGGCGGCGCGGCGACCGGCTATTCCACCTGGACGTTTACCGACGGCACCACCGCCGAGGTGCTGGTCAAGATCCCCGTCGGCCCCAGTGAATACGGCTGGACTGTCGGGCTGGGGCACTACGACAACGATCTGTGGAATTCGCCCGAGGTTCGCGCCCTGCCGGTGCCCCGTGTTGTCGCGGCCGGGGAGATGCTCGGCGGGTACGACCTGGCGTGGTTCATTGTGGAGAAGCTCTCCGGGCCCGCGCTGAATCAACGCATCTGCGAGCGGGTGGTGAGGGAAATCCTGTGCGCCGCGGCGGAGTTTCAGGCTCGGGCCACGTCGCTGCGTGCGGTCGCCGGCGAGGGCGAGCAGCGCGACTGGCACGGGCTGATCGCGCGCTCGCGCGAGTTGCTCGAGTTCACGACCATGCCCGAGCAAAAACGCTGGGGCAGGTGCCTTCAGCGGCTGGAACGCTCGCTGCCGCGGGTGCTCTCGGTGTGGGAGGGCCGTCCGTTCAACACGTGGTGCCACGGCGATCTCCATCCCGGCAACGCGATGCGGCGTGAATTTGGGCAAGACGACGGGCGGTGCGTGCTGTTCGATCTCGCGTTTGTGCACCCGGGGCACTGGGTGGAGGACGCGGTCTATGTGGAGCGGCAGTTCTGGGCTCACCCCGAGGTTCTGGGGACGACCAAGCCCGTGCAGGAGCTCGCTAAACAGCGCAAGGCGCTGGGTCTGGACTCGCAGGGAGAGGTGGCGCAGCTGGCTGCGGCCCGTCGGGTGCTGATGGCGGGGTGCGCTCCGGCGTGGTGGGAGACCGAGGGAAGCCCCGCCTATGCCGTGGGAGCCCTTGGGATCCTCGAAAAGCACCTCGATTTGTTTGCTGTTTGATAGGATGTTTGAGCAATCCGGCGCTGTTCTGGCGGGTTGAGGGCGTTTCGGTGTGGCCGAGGGGGTAGGCAGCGCGGTATGCTGTTCCGCTGCTGGGGCATTCACCCCGGCGCCCGGCCGGGCGGATTGCACGGCGGATTCTGGACCCCTCGCGTCACGGTGCCGCTTCCGGCCCGGCGCGGCATACAGATGGGTGGCTCTGAATGGAAAGCTATGAACGCCTGAAGCAGGTCGTGGCCGAGATCGACGAAGATGTCCAGAAGGCCAAGGGCGGCAACAAGGCCGCGGGGACACGCGTTCGCGGTGCCATGCAGGACGTGAAGAAGATCGCGCAGGAAATCCGCCAGCAGGTTCTGGAGCTCCGCGATGCCGGAAGCGACGGCTGAGTCACTGGCCAACAGCACCAGCACGAGGGGTGATGCGGGTCGGGGCGACGTCTCCGACCGCAACACGCTCCTGTTTGACCTCGATGGCATCGATCTGAGTCAGCAGCTGCTCGATCGGGAGCAGCTGCAGGCGTGGATCCCCCATCGGGGCGTCATGCAGTTGCTCGACTCGGTCAGGTGGATCAGCGAGGACAAATCGTGCGGCGTGGGGCACAGGACCATCCGGAGCGATGAGTTCTGGGTCGAGGGGCACTTCCCGGAGCGGGCCGCGTTCCCGGGCGTGCTCATGGTCGAGACCGCGGCTCAGCTCGCGGCGTACATGTTCAACCTTCGGCTGGGGGGCCCCAAGCTCCCGGCTTTCCTGCGGATCGAGAACTGCTCGTTCCGCAACCACGTGGGGCCGGGTGACGAGTTCTACGTGCTCTGCCGCGACGTGAAGGTCGGCAAACGCCGCTTCGTCTCGGACGTGCAGGGCATCGTCGGGGACAACATCGCGTTTCAGGCCCGGCTCTCGGGCATGACGCTCGAGGGACGGCATTCGTAGCGGGGAGACCCGGCCGGAGCGCCGGGAGTCCCGCTGCTGTCCGGGATCGCCCAGAAGCCGCCCTTGCTGGCTGCAGCGGGGGTTGTGTTTCCTCCGATAGCCAGTCCCATGACCGACCCGTATGTGCTGACGTTCGCGCCGATCCTCAAGGCCAAGGTCTGGGGCGGCCGCCGCCTTGCGCGGCTCGGGAAGGCGTTGCCGCCCGGAGTCGATGTCGGCGAGAGCTGGGAAATCGCGGATCTGGCCTCGACCAGCGCCGGCGGCGGGGGCGGCGACGCGGCCCGATCGGTCATCTCCGACGGCCCGCTGGCGGGGAAGACGCTGCACGAGGCGATGACGCTCTGGGGCGGGGCGCTGCTGGGCGAGGCGAGGCCGAGCGAGGCGGGCGGGTTCCCGCTGCTGGTGAAGTTCCTGGATGCCCGCGAACACCTGAGTGTGCAGGTGCACCCCTCGCCGGAGTATGCGCGCGCACACCCGGACGCGCACCTCAAGACCGAGTGCTGGTATGTGGTGGACGCCGAGCCGGGGAGTGTGATCTACAAGGGCGTGAAACCGGGCGTCACCCGCGCCGACTTTGAGAAGGCGCTCCGCACCGGGCAGGGCGAGGGTGTCGTCGAGCTGCTCGACGCGGTGCCGGCGGTTGTCGGCGAGTGCCACAACCTGCCCAGCGGGACGGTGCACGCATTGGGTGCCGGTGTGCTGGTGGCCGAGGTGCAGACGCCGAGCGACACGACGTTCCGGGTGTATGACTGGGCGGCCGAGTATGGCCGGGCCGGGCGCGAGCTGCACGTGGAGCAGGCGCTGGCGTGCATCGACTTCTCGCCCGCGGGCGCGGGCGTCCGCGGCTCTGCCGCCGGGCCGGAGACGCTTGTCACGACACCCTTCTATACGGTCCACAAGGTGAGCGGGGGATCGTGGGCGGGCGACGGCGCGTGCAGCGTGGTGATGGCGCTGGAGGGTGAGACGGCGGTCGGGCCGTGCACGCTGCGGGCGGGCGGGGTGGCGTTGGTCCCCGCGTGCCTGGACGCGCCTGTCCGGACCGAGGGCGTCGCACTGGTGTTCGGGCTTTCCCAATAATCGTCATGCTCGACGCCGCCCACGCCTGGTTTGACAGCAACGAAACCCTGCTGTGGATCCTCGCGGGGCTCTCGGTGGTGACATTTGTGGCCAGCCTGGTCGGCCTGCCGTGGCTGGTCGCCGCGCTGCCGCGGGACTACTTCGCGCGGCAGGAACGCTGGGTGCCCGCGTGGGGCAGGCACCACCCGGTGCTGCGGTGGTCGGTGCGGATTGTGAAGAACGTCTTCGGCGTCCTGCTGATCGCGGCGGGGTTTGCGATGCTCGCCCTGCCGGGGCAGGGCATCCTGACGATCGTCGTCGGGCTGATGATGCTGGAGTTTCCCGGCAAGCGGCGGTTCATCCGCTGGCTCGGCCGCCGCGAGCGGGTGCGTCGCGGGCTGGATTGGCTGCGGGCGAAGATGCACAAGCGGGCGTTTACACCCGCCCACGAGCAACGTGAGCCCATTGAGATGTGAACTTTCCGGCCCCGGGGTTGGTAGAACCGGAAAGGGGATCGCACCATGCGGCAACTCTCTTCGCTTCGCCTCGTGACATTCGTGAGCCTGCTCGCTGCGATCTCGGTGTCTCCGGCTGTTGCCTGCCTGTGGGACCGCGACACACTGGCGATGGAGGCCAAGGGCTTGCCGGGCGTCGTCGAGGTGATCACCGGACGGTTTTTCCGGCCGCCGCCGGAGTTCTACGAGATGCGGCTGGAGCGGGTCGAGGGCGAGATCGACGCCGACCCAACACAGCTCGACCTCTACGACGACGCGGCGGTGGCCTGCGATCGGCTGGGGCGGGGGGATGAGGCGCTCGCGTGGATGGAACGAAAGAGGGCGGCGATGGACGCGGCCGTCGCCGCCGGCGGGGACATCGGCGAGCACGAGTACCGGTACCACGCCAACATCGGGACGTTCTACATCCATCGCTGGCTGCGCGGCGGGGCGGACCGGGGCGCGATGGAGGACGCCGAGCTCGCGCGCGACCACATCGCACGGGCGATCGGGATCAACCCGGATGCGCACTTCGGTCGGGAGGCGTATCAGCTGCTCGCGATCGAGTGGATCATCGACCCGCCGGTGCGCATGGGTGAACTGCCGTCCATCCTCGACGCGACGCCAAACGCCCGCTCAAGCGGCAGGACAACCGGCTGGCAGCTCCCTTCGGAGAGTACCGATCCCTCGGCCCTTTACGGGATCGGAGGGGCTGTCGAAGGTCTCTCCGGCTTGATCGTGCTCGGGAACGCGTGGGAGAGTTTCGATGTGTACTACGCGCTCGGACTGTGGCTCGATCAGGAGTTCGCTGCCCCGCTGGCTCTGCTGGCCAAGCTCCGTTGTGAAGAGATCCTGGAAGACGGTGGCGTAAGCCTCTACCCCGCTTCGCGGCTCGATCAGGCGTCCGAGGAGACCGGTGACGATGCGGCGCGGAAGGCGATCACGTACATCGGCGAGCCAACACGGAGGCCAGAGGAAGTCGAAGCCTATTTTCGCGAAGCCCGAGCGGCGGCGGAAGAATGGCACGCCAGCAAGACCGAGTACATGCTTGCCAAGCTCGACAAGGGCCTGCACCCCGATACCGACCCGGCGTTCTGGGAAGGCTTTGACGAGCCCGCGCCCCCGAGGCTTCCCGGCACCGCCACGCTGTTTCTCGACTCGCACATGGACCCGGTGGCACGCGGCATCCTGACGATGTTGTTGGTGTTCGTGGTGATTGTCACGCTGCCCGCGCTGTTGATAGTCAGAGCGGTTCGGCGCAGCCGGGCTCGACCAAGGGCACTGCGTTGACGAGCCCCGAGCGCGAGCTCGGGTGTGTTTCGGCGCGCTAGCTACCCCGAAACCCGAGCTTGCGCTCGGGGCTCGTTGGATGGAGATTGGCTCACGGCTGGCTACGCGCGGTAAGCGCCGGCGACCTTCTGCAGCGCCGCTGCGATGATCTCGAAGTGCTCATCGCTCAGCGCGTGGTGCATGGGCAGGCTGAAGACCCGCTCGGAGAGGCCGCTGGAGATCGGGGTGTCGTGCTTGTTCCACTGGGCCAGCGCCGGCTGGTCGACCGTCGCCCGCGGGTAGTGCACCGCGGTGGGGACGCCCTCGGCCTTGAGCGCGTCGATGAACTGATCGCGGGTGCAGGTGAACTTGGCGGGGTCGAGCTTCACCGTGTAGAGATGCCACGCGGCCTCGGCCTTGGGCGTCACCGTCGGGGCCTCGAGGCCGTCGATGTCGGCGAGGATCGCGTCGAAGCGCTTGGCCGCGGCCTGGCGGGCGGCGGTCTCGTCGGGCAGACGGTCGAGGCGGGAGCACCCGATTGCGCCGGTGATGTCGTTCATCCGATAGTTGAAGCCGATCCGCTCGTGGAGGTACTTGTCGGTCTCGCCGTGGGAGCGGAGCAGGGCGATATCGCGGGCGAGGGTGTCGCAGTTGGTGGTGACCAGGCCGCCCTCGCCGGTGCCGAGGTTCTTGGTGGCGTAGAAGGAGTAGGTGACGACGTCGCCGAAGGCACCGATGCCCTTGCCGTCGTAGCGGGAGAGGTGGGCCTGGGCGGCGTCGTAGACGACCTTGAGGTCGTGCTCGGCGGCGAGGCTCTGGACGGCGTCGATATCGACGGGGCAGCCGTAGAGATGGGTGGCCGCGATGCCGCGAGTCTTGGGGGTGATCTTCTTCGCCGCGTCGGCGGGGTCGATCTGGAAGGTGTCTTCGAGGCAATCGACAAAGACGGGGACCAGCCCGCCCGCGGCGACCATGCTGACGGTGGCGATGTAGGTCCAGGCGGGGACGAGGATCTCGTCGCCGGGCTGGAAGAGGGCGCCGTAGGCCAGCTGCAGGGCGGTGGTGCCGTTGGAGCAGGTCAGGCCGTGCTTGGCGTCGGAGAGGGCGGCGAATCGTTCTTCGAGCTCGGCGCACCGGCCGGCGGCGCGGAGCATGCCCGACTCGAGCACCGCGTGGGCGGCGTCGATGTCCTCGCGGTGGAGCTGCGGCTTCATGAAGGGGACCATGGTCGGGCTGACCGGGTCGCCGCCGTCGATCGCGAGGGTGGCCTTGGCGGTGGTGGTGGGCATGATGGCGAGCTCCTTCTCGGGTTCGGCTCGTGATTGGGTAGAGCCGGAAGGGAACGATAGCTTTGGCACAGACCGGGGCAACCCCCGCGGCCGGCGCGGAACCGGGGGGATCGGGGTGCGTATGGTGGTCGGTCCGAGGGCCCGCCCGCCCCCGCTTGCGGGCGATGCTCTCGATCGATCCGGCCTGATGGTCGGTGCGGCGGCCGGGAGAGGGGCTCGTGGGAGCTGGCCCCGGGCCCAGGATGTTTGACCGGCCTCGCGCCTGGAGCGTGGGGCGGGCAAGCAGCTTTCTATACTCGTGCATGAAGAAGGGACCTGACGTGAAAAACGTGGGGCGGTGCGTTGTGGCCTTGCCGATCGCGGTGGCGAGCGTGAGCTTGCTGCTGGGTGCGGGGGCCGCAGGACAGACAGACTCAGGGACCGGCCGGGCCGACCCGCAGACGCAGGCCGAGAAGGCCTCGCGCCTGGCGGCGATGTCGGCGTTCGGCGAGCGGGCGGTGGTCAAGCCGAGCAAGGACGCGCTGATGGGCTTCTCGCTCTCGACCAGCGTCTTTGAGGTGGTCGTGACGGCGGGCCAGCACGTCCGCGAGGGCGACCTGCTCGTCCGCGGCGACGACAGCGAGGACGTCGCCGAGGCCAAGTTCCAGAGAGCCCGGGCCGACACGCAGCTGCCGGTGGACCGCGCCAGAGCGCAGGCCGACCTGGCGGAGATCGAGTATCAGCGGCAGGCGGACAGCTTCGACAAGGGCGCGAGCAGCCCGCTGGAGGTCGATCGGGCACGCCTGGCCCGCGACACCGCGAAGATCGACCTCGATCTCGCGCTGCTCAATCAGGTGCTCTCCGATCTGCAGGCCTCCCGCGCCGAGGCGAGGGTGGCCAAGCTCAGCCTGCGGGCGCCGTTCGACGGCGTCGTGGACATCGTGAACGTGGACAAGGGCCAGTCGATCCGCGAGGGCGAGCCGGTGGTGCGGGTGGTGGCGGTCGATCCGTTGTGGATCGACGTGCCCGCCCCGACATCGATCATCCTCACGCAGGACATCGAGCCGGGCAGCCGGGCGTGGGTGCTGCTGCAGGAAGACGTCGCCGAGCGGGTGTACGAGGCCCGCGTGATCCAGGTCGCCCCCACCGCCGACGCGGGGAGCGGGACGCGCCGGGTGCGTGTGGAGATGGACAACGCGATCGGGCTCGTGCCCGGCGTGAACTGCTGGGTGCGGTTTACCGAGCCGCCGGAACGCTGGCAGGACTCGATCGTCGACCCGGGCCGGGCGACGGAAGCCGCGGCGGCGGGCATCGATGAGAGCACAGCGCTGGCTGCGACTGACGCGGACCGGCCTTCGGAGGACCAGCGGTGATCGATCTGTCGAAACTGCGGGCGCCGGGCTGGCAGCGCGTCGTCGCCGAGCTGACCTCGCCGGCGCCGGACGACCGTGCCTTTCTCATGCGGCTGCTCGCGGTGCTCGCGCAGGCGAGCGGTTCGCGGCAGACGGTGCTGTATGTCGCCGGCGCGACCGACGACGACCGCGGGGGCGAGGTCGAACCCCGGCCGCTGGCGGTCTGGCCGTTGCTCAACGAGCGGGGCGGGATCGGCCAGCCGGTCAACGAGTCGCAGGTCGAGCACTTCCAGGAGTGCAAGGCCGCGGTGCGTGAGGCGCTGGTGGGCAACAAGCCCGCGATCTTCGGCATCGAGGAGCAGACGACGTTCTACGAGGCGGGGCATAAGGGCTACCTCGTCGCCGTGCCGCTGCTGGCGTCGAGCGATTCGCCGGTCAACGTGCGGCACGCGATCACGCTGGTGCTCGACAGCCGCTCGCAGCAGGCGCTGCAGACGACGGTCGCGCTGGTCGAGTTGATGTGCGGCTATGTCCACGGGCACGCGGCCGGGCAGATGCTCAAGCGGACCCAGGCCGCGGGAGCGGCGCTGGACCTGGCCACGCGGCTCATCGCGTCGATCAACACCTCGCCCAACTTCAAGGGCGCGTGCCTGCAGCTGGTCAACGACCTCTCCCGCCAGCTCGGCGCCGACCGCGTCGCGATCGGCTGGGCCAAGGGCCTCGGGCGTCGCGGCGAGGGTGTGACGGTCAAGACCGTCGCGATCAGCGACACCGAGAACATCGACCGCCGCATGGCGATGGTGCAGAAGCTCGAAGCGGCAATGGACGAGTGCTACGACCAGGACCAGCCGGTGCTCTTCCCCCAGCCGCCCGAGCGGGCGATGCGTGAGGGCGAAGAGGCCGACGTGCTTCTCTCGCAGGCCATCACCCACGCCCACCGCGAGCTGGCCACGGGCGACGCGAAGATGAAGGTCGCCTCGCTGCCCATGCGGGTGGGCGAGGATGTGACCGGCGTGCTGACGATCGAATCGACCGGCGATGGCCGCATCGATCTGGCGATGCTGGAGCTCTTGCAGAGCACGATGGACCTGATCGGCCCGGTGCTGAGCCTGCGTCGGAGCGACGACCGCAACCTCGCGCTGCGGTCCTACGACGCGACGCTGAAGGCCGGGTCGTGGATCGTCGGCACCAAGCACACGGTGTGGAAGCTGGGCCTGCTGGTCGCGACACTGCTGATGCTCGCGGTGATCCTCGTGCGTGTGGAGTACCGGATCGAGGCACCCGCGACGCTGCAGGCGATCGAGCGGCGGACGGTCAGCGTGCCGTTTGAGGGCCAGATCGCGGCGGTGCCCGCGGGCATCGAGTCGGGCGCGAAGGTCGTCGCCGGTCAGGTCATCGCCGAGCTCGACACGACGGAGCTCCGGCTCCAGCGGCTCGAGGCGGCCAACAAGCTCAACGAAGCGACCAAGCGCGCCGATGCGGCGCTGGCTGCGAGCAAGCTCGACGAGTACAAGCAGGCGGCGGCCCAGATCGACCAGGCCCGCGCGAGCATCGAGCTCTACGACGTGCTGATCGAGAGGGCGACGATCCGCTCGCCGATCGACGGCACGATCATCGAGGGCGACCTCCGCGACATGATCGGGGCGTCGGTCAAGCTCGGGCAGCCCATGTACGCCATAGCCCCGCTCGACACGATGCGGATCGTGGCGCAGGTGAGCGATCAGGACATCGCGCTGATCCGCGACGCGGGCGACGAGGTCACCACGGGCCAGATCGCGACCAAGGCGTACCCCGGCAAGCAGTTCGACTTCACGCTCGAGCGGATCGTGCCGCTGGCCGCGCCTGACGCCGAGCGGCGGAACGCCTTTGAGGTCCGCGCGACACTCGACGAGGGCGCGGCGTGGATGCGACCCGGCATGGAGGGCATCGCCAAGTTCAACACCGGCAAGCGCAGCCTGCTGGACATCGGCACGCGGCGGATCAGGGACACGCTGCGGCTGTGGCTGTGGTGGTAAGCACGCCGCCGCGGCCCGGAACGCTCGCCGAGCGTTGACGCCGACCGAACCGACACTCCCGGGTCGACACCCGACACTCCTCTCGCAACGGTGCCCGCACTATGGCCGAACGCCCGACATTCTCCCCCTTCTGGCACCGCGTCCGCGCGATGAAGCCCCGGCTGCGCCCGCACGTGCAGATCACGCGGCAGTTCTACCGAGGCCGCCGCTGGCACGTCGTCCGCGACCCCTCCAGCAACCAGTTCTACCGCCTCAACCCGATCGCCCACGAGTTCGTCGGACTCTTCGACGGCCAGCGCACCATCGAGGAGATCTGGAAGATCGTCCTCGAACGCCACGGCGACGCGGCCCCCACGCAGGGCGAGGCCATCCAGCTCATCACCCAGCTCTACAACTCCAACCTCCTCGCGGCCGACGTCGCGCCGGAGACCGAGCAGCTGCTCCAGCGCGGGCGCGAACGAACCAAGCAGAAAGCCACGCAGCAGGCCATCGGCATCATGTACTTCAAGATCCGGGTCTTTAACCCGGACAAGTACCTGAGCTGGGTCGAGCCGCTCTTCCGGCCCGTGCTCAACCGCTGGGGCTTCCTGGCGTGGCTCCTGTTCATGATCTACTGCCTCGGGGCGGTGCTGCCCGAGTGGGAGACGCTCGCCAGCGGTGTCGATTCGGTGATCGCCCCGGCCAACTGGGGATGGCTCATCGTCGTCTTCATCGTGACCAAGGGCATCCACGAGACCGGGCACGGCGTGATCTGCAAACGCTACGGGGGGCAGGTGCCCGAGTTCGGGTTCATGCTGCTCGTGCTGTTCCCTGCGCCCTATGTCGATGCCTCGTCGGCGTGGGCGCTCCCGAGCAAGTGGAAGCGCATGGCCGTCGGCGCAGGCGGCATGATCTTCGAGCTCGCCATTGCGGGCGCAGCGGCGCTGGTCTGGAAGAGCTCGGCCGACGGCTCGCTCGTCAGGCAGATCGCCTACAACGCCATGTTCACCGCGAGCCTCAGCACGATCCTCTTCAACGCCAACCCGCTCATGCGGTTCGACGGCTACTTCATCCTGTCCGACCTGCTCGAGGTGCCCAACCTCATGCAGCGGTCGATGAAGATGCTCCAGTATCTCTGGAAGGTCAACGTCTACAGGCTCAAGAACGAGACGCCCCCGACCAGCTCGCGCTCCGAGGCGGTCATCCTCGTGCTCTACGGCATCGGGGCGATGTGCTACCGCGTGTTCCTGTTCGTCTCCATCACGCTGGCGGTGATGGGCCGGCTGTTCGCCCTCGGGCTGGTGCTGGCGATCTGGACCGCCGGCATGTGGTTCGTGCTGCCGATCGGCAAGTTCGTCCACTGGCTGGCGACGGGCAACAACATCGCCGACTGCCGGTCGCGCGTGATCGCGATCAGCCTGGCGAGTTTCGCGATCGGCGGGGGCTTCCTGGGCATGATCCCCTTCCCCGACCACCGACGCGCCTCGGGCGTGGTCGAGAGCGTGGAGGACCCCGGCGTCTTCTTCGGCACCGCCGGGTTTGTCGAGACCGCCCATGTGAAGATCGGCGATGTCGTCCGCGAGGGCGACCCGCTGGTGACCTGCTCCAACGACCAGATGGTCTCCCGGCTGGCCCAGCTCAACGCCAAGATCGCCGAGGCCCGCGCCGTCGAGCAGCGGGCCCTCGGCAACGATCGGCAGGCCGAGGCCCAGATCGCCCGCGAGAGCCTGCACGCGCTCGACGAGCAGCTCGTGTATCTGCAGGAGCGGATCGAGAAGCTCGTCGTGCGCGCACCGCGGGACGGCACGGTGGTCGGGCAGGACCCGGAGCTCCTGGTCGGACGCTACGTCGAGCAGGGCTCGGCGGCGTGCCAGGTGATCGATCCCGACGACCTGCGCATCGTCGCGCTGCTCGATCAGCGTGAGGTCGCGTGGCCGACGGCGCTTGGCACCAAGAACTTCAAATCCGAGGTCCGCCTGCTCTCGCGGGTGCAGGACGCGCTGCCGGCGGAGATCGTGAGCATCCAGCCGCTGGGACGCGAGCTGCCCCACGCGTCGTTTAGCGCCCAGGGCGGCGGCCAGGTCGAGACCGGACAGGACCAGCAGTCGAGCATGCTCGCCAAGGACCCGCAGCTGAAGATGTACCTGCGCCTCAGCGACGCGGGCGAGGGCGACTGGCTGGGCCTGCCCGGCGAGAGAGCCAAGCTGCGGTTCACGCTGCCCGACAAGCCGCTGCTCGTCCAGTGGCTCGACAGGCTGCACAAACTGGTGCAGGGCAAGGTGAACATCTAGACATGAGCCAGGCGCTGACCAAATACCACGCGCTGCACGAGGCGGTCCGCAGCCGGCGGCGCAAGCCCGAGGTGCCCAAGGGCCTCGACTCGCTGGCGACCAAGGCGGTCGTCAAGGCCAAGAACCTGCGCGCGCGGCCCGCGTGGCTCCTGGCCCAGGCCAAACTCAGCGACGAGCTCTCCCCCACCATCCGCGGCCTCGCCGAGGCGGCGCTCGATGAGCAGATCCGGGAGGTCCGCGATCGGTTCGTCCGCGGGCGCGAGGACGACGCGCTCGTCCGCCGCGCTCTGGCGCTCACCCGCGAGGTCGCCCGACGCGCAACCGGCGAGGAACCATTCCTGGTGCAGCTCAAGGGCGCACTGGCGCTCTACCACGGACGCATCATCGAGATGCTCACCGGCGAGGGCAAGACGCTCACCGGCTCGATCGCCGCCCCGCTGATCGCGTGGAAGCACAAGCACCTGCACGTGCTGACCGTCAACGACTATCTCGCGGCACGCGACGCCGAGAGCCGGCGCCCGATCTACGACCGCTGCCTGCTCACCGTCGGCGCGATCCAGCAGGAGATGGACTCGGCCGCACGGTTCGATGTCTACGCCAAGCACGTGATCTACGGCACGCCCAAGCAGATCACCGCCGACTATCTGCGTGACCAGATCCGCATGGGCCAGCTGCTGAGCGCCTGGGCCGGGCGGCAGCAGCTCACCCAGACCGGCTCGGGCCCGCTGGTGCCGGGGCTGCAGGCGTGCATGGTGGACGAGGCCGACGCGGTGCTGATCGACGAGGGCGTGGTGCCGCTGATCATCGCCCGTTCGAGGCAGGAAGACGAGATGTCGGAGGTCTACCGCACGGCCTGTGCGCTGGCATCGAAGCTGGACGAGGGGCCCGACTTCCGCATCGACCACGTCAAGCGCAAGGCCGAGCTCAAGCGTCGCGGCGAGCACCGGCTCGAGCAGATGTTCGACGACCTGGTCTCGACCGGCGAGCCCATCTGGCGGGCCACGCGCCGGGCCGAAGAGCTGGTGCGCCAGGCGCTGGTCGCGCGGTACTGCTACCGGCACGGCCAGCACTACCACATCGTTGACGGGCGCGTGGTGATCGTGGATGAGTACACCGGCCGCTTCCTGCCCGACCGCTCGTGGGAGCACGGCCTCCACCAGTCGGTCGAAGCCAAGGAGGACGTGACCGTCACCGCCGACCGCGAGACGCTCGCCCGCATGAGCTTCCAGCGGTTCTTCCGGTCCTACCCGTTCCTCTGCGGCATGACCGGCACGGCGGCGGACGCGACCAGCGAGATGGAGAAGGTGTACGCCCGGCCCGTCGTCGTTGTCGAGACCAACCGCCCGCTCATCCGCGTGCAGATGCCGATGCGGGCGTTCCGCACCGCCGAGGCCAAGTGGAACGCCATCATCGATTCGATCGCCGAGTTGCACGCCGCGGGAAGGCCGATGCTCGTGGGCACGCGCTCGATCGCGGCCAGCGAGTTCCTGGCCGAGCGGCTTTCCAATCGGGGCCTGCCCCACACCGTGCTCAACGCCCTGCACGATCAGGAAGAGGCGGGGCTGATCGCCGAGGCCGGGCACGGGCGGGCGCCCGGGCGGGAACCCTCGATCACCGTCGCGACCAACATGGCCGGGCGAGGCACCGACATCCTGCTGGACGACGCGGCCCGCGAGGCCGGCGGGCTGCACGTCATCCTCACCGAGCTGCACGGCGCCAAGCGGGTGGACCGCCAGTTCATCGGCCGCGCGGGCCGGCAGGGCGACCCGGGCTCGGCGCAGACCTTCGTCTCGCTGGAGGACGAACTGGTGCTGCAGCACGCCAGAGAGCTGCGGGCGCTCGCCCTCCGCCTGACCAAGGGCGAGGAGATCACCGGCGCGCCGATCATCAACCGGCTGTTCCGCGAGGCGCAGCGCCGGAGCGAGGCCCACGCCCGCCGCGGGCGCGAGGCGGTGCTGCGGCAGGACGACTGGATGGAGAAGTACCTGCCGGGCGCGTGACCGACGCGACGCCCCCGCGTCCGGGCTTGGGCCCGAGCGCGTCCGTCGCCCCGCGACTGCCTATAGGTGACTGCCAAAAGAACAGCGGCCGCCCTTCCGGGCGGCCGCTGCCAGTTTCTGGCTGTCTCGACTGTTGTCGATTAGCGGCGGCGACGGGTCGCGACCAGGCCACCGAGGCCGAGGAGCGCGGCCGAGGCCGGGGCGGGCACGCCGCGGATGGCGACGTCGTCGATGTACCAGCCGACGCGCTCAACGACACCGGTGGTGCTGAAGAGGAAGTCGATGGTGACGCTGTTCATGCCGTCGTAGGCCGACAGGTCGAGGACGACTTCGCGCCAGCCGCTGGTGGGGCCGCCGTCGGCGAGCAGGAGGACGTCGCCGTTGACGATGGTCTCGGCGGTGTCGAAGGAGTTGCCGCCAGAGTCGAGCCACTCGTAGTAGGACAGGGTGACGTCGCTGTAGCCGGTGAAGTCGAAGGTCTGGCTCAGCGAGCTGACGGTGTTGGGGTTGTGCTGGCCGTTGATGACGGTGCCGAAGACGTAGTCACCGGTGTGGCCGCCGACGGGCTCGGGGCCGCCGTAGTCGGCGCCATCGAAACCGTTGGGGATACCACGTTCCCAGTCACCGGTGCCCACGAATCCGTCCGCGCCGGCCTCGAAGCTGGACGAGTAGATCTGGCCGGAGGCGGCGGCAACAAACGCGGCGGTGGTGACGGCTGCAACTTTCATCATGACTCTCTCTCCATTTGAAGCTGGGGCGACTGCCCCGTTCTCTCACGACCCCTCCCACGGAATTCGGGGGTCTGACTCCATGGAGACTACCAGCCCGCGCTACCGGACTCAACCGCTGTTTCGGAGAATGCCAGAAAAGTCACAGAAAACCTCGGCGGCGTGGGAACCGCGCGAGATCTACTTGAGCAGACGCTCCAGGAAGTGGATGTCCACGCCGCCGGCGCGGAAGTCGGTCTGCTCCATGAGCCGCAGATGGAGCGGGATGGTCGTCTTTATCGGACCGACCTGGAACTCCCGCAGCGCCCGTGCTGTTCGGGCGATGGCCTGGGCGCGGTCGTCGGCGTGGCAGATGAGCTTGCCGACCATCGAGTCGTAGTTTGGCGGCACGCGGTATCCGGGCACGACGTGCGAATCGAT
Organism: Phycisphaerales bacterium JB054; assembly: GCA_043100935.1. Classification (GTDB taxonomy): domain Bacteria; phylum Planctomycetota; class Phycisphaerae; order Phycisphaerales; family UBA1924; genus PNC22. The sequence goes on along the minus strand of JBICHP010000001.1, from coordinate 218,535 downwards.
CCGCACGCCCGGGCCGCCGGGCAGCTGCCACGTGTCGATCACGCCCGCCGAGGGCATGAAGTTCCGGGCCGGGTCCTCGGCGTTGATGCGGCACTCGATGGCGTGCCCGCTGACGTGGACGTCCTTCTGCTTGAAGGGCAGGTGCTCGCCGGCCGCCAGACGGATCGACATCTTCATGATGTCCACGCCGGTGACCATCTCCGTGACCGGGTGCTCGACCTGCACGCGGGTGTTGACCTCGAGCATGTAGAAGTTCTGCTTCTCGTCCATGAGAAACTCGACGGTCGCGGCCCCGCAGTAGTTGGCGGCCTTGATCAGCCTCGCGGCCGACTCCCCGATCGTGGCGATCTTCTTGCGGTCAACGCCGGGCGCCGGAGACTCCTCGATCAGCTTCTGGTGCCGCCGCTGCACGGAGCAATCGCGCTCGAACAGGTGGACCGCGTGGCCGTGGGCATCACCGAGGGCCTGGATCTCGATGTGCCGCGCGTGCTCGAGGAACTTCTCGATGAACACCGCGCCGTTGCCGAACGCCGCGAGCGCCTCCTGCTGCGCCGCCTTGATGCTCGAACGGAGCGTCGCCTCGTTGCGGCAGACACGCATGCCCCGCCCGCCGCCGCCGGCCGACGCCTTGATGATGACCGGGTAGCCGATCTCCGCGGCCAGCTCGACCGCCTCGTCCTCTTCCTCGATCGCGCCCTCGGAACCCGGGAAGACCGGCACCTTGGCGGCCTTGGCGGTCCGCTTGCACTCGACCTTGTCGCCCAGCTTGGCCATCGCCTCGGGGCTCGGGCCGATGAAGGCGATCTTGCACTCGCGACAGATCGCCGAAAAATCGGCCCGCTCGGCCAGGAAGCCGTAGCCGGGGTGGATCGCGTCGACGTCGGCGATCTCCGCGGCCGAGATGAGTCGGCTGATGTTGAGGTAGCTGTCCTTGGCCGGCGCGTCGCCGATGCAGATCGCCCGGTCGGCCAGACGCAGGTAGGGGGCGTCGGCGTCGGCCTTGGAGTAGACACAGACGGCCTCGACACCGAGCTCGTGACAGGCGCGGAGGATCCGGAGGGCGATCTCGCCGCGGTTGGCAATCAGGACGCGCTTGAACATGGGTGGCATCTCGGCGGCGCGTGATCCGCGCGCAGGTCTCGGGAGGGAGCGGCGTGGCGCACCGGGGTGTCAGGCGGGCTTGACGAGGAAGAGCTTCTGGCCGAACTCGACCGAGTCGCCGCTGTTGACCAGCACGCGCTCGATCGTGCCGGAGCACTCGGCCTTGATCTCGTTGAACACCTTCATCGCCTCGACGAGACAGACCACCGAGTCGGCCGAGACACTCTTGCCCACGGCGACGAACGGGTCGGAATCCGGATTGGCCGCCGAGTAGAACGTGCCGACCATCGGGGACTCGATCGCGACCAGCCCGGCGTCGTCGCTCGGCGCCTCGGGGGCCGGCGCGGCGCTGGCCGGAGCCGCCGCGGCTGCGGGGGCGGCCGCCGGGGCCACCACCACGGGCTCGCCGTCGTTGCGGCGCTTGATCGCGACATTTTCCTGCTGGTCACGCAGATCGAGCTCGGTGAGGTCGTTCTCGACCATCAACCTGACGAGTTCCTTGAGTTTGCGGATATCAATCATCTGGCCTCCACCATGTGAAGGGAACAATGCCCCAGCCACCGGGAACCTCTGAGCCGCACGGGGTCATGCCAGAACCGGCACACCCCGTCATCTCCCCGCCGAACACGAGCGCGGCCGGGGGAGAAAGGGACGATGATACTCAACTCCCGCGTTTGGGGCGAACGTGCCCCGATCTGGGCCGAACCCGCCCCGAATTTCCCCTGACCCGATGCGCATGCCCAATCCCGCACCACACCAAGCCGGGTCGGATTCACGCCGGGAAACACCCATGCGACGAGCCGCGGCTCTGCTCACGCCGCTCTGGGTCGGTGGGGTGTTTGCCCTCACCATCGGCGTCCCCTTCGCCGTGGTCGCTGGCACGACGGTCGCGTCGGCGTCCACGCACGATCTGTCCGACGCGGCTCTGACCGCGTCCGCCTGGGCTTCGATCGGCCGCACGTGCGTCTACGCGGGCGGGATCGCCCTGCTCGCGGTGCTGCTGGCGGTGCCCGTCGCGATGGTCGTGGCGCGCGCGCGGCCGGTGTGGCAGCTCGTTCTGGCGGCCCCGATGCTCTTGCCGAGCTATCTGGCCTACGCCGCGTGGTCGATCGCCCGGGCACCGACCACGCCGATCGGCCGCTGGATCGCCGCGGCTCCAGACCGCGGGCAGGAGTGGCTGCCGCTGCTCGCCTCTCGGGGTCTGGCGGTGTGGGGGCTCGCGCTGTGGGCCTGGCCTCTGGCGGCCCTGGTCATCGCCATGAGCCTCCGCGCGACCAGCGCGCAGCTCGACGACCCGCTGCGGCTGGACTGCGCCCGTGCTCTGCAGCGTGTGAAGGCACGGCTCGGCGCGGCCTGTCCCGGTCTGGTCGCGGCGTGGGGTCTGGTCGCGCTGCTCATGCTCGGTTCGGCCGTGCCGCTGCAGGTCGCTCGGGTCGAGACCTACGCGATCCGCGTGTGGATCGTCCTCGACAGCCACCCCGGCGAGCCGTGGCGGGCGTGGCTCGGGTCGTGGCCCCTGGCGGTGCTGGCGATCGGGGCGGGCTGGGTGCTCTCCGGACGGCTCGCCCGCGCCGGCGCGCAGATGGCGGAACTGACGGATGCCTCCGCGCCGAACGCGCAAGTCTTGCGCCGATCATGGCCCGCGTGGATCGCGCGGGCCGGCGCGGCAGCCCTGCCGTGGATGCTGTCGGTGCTGGTGCCGCTCGGGTTGTTCTGGTGGTCGATGGGTGATCCGCGGATGCTCGGGGTCTTCCTCGAGCGTGCCGGGTCGGGCGTCGCGACCAGCCTGGCGGTCGGTGCGGTGGTCGGCGGGGTCGCCGGCGCGACGTGCATCGCCGTCGCGCAGCTCGCTGGGACGATGCGCGCAACCGGCCGGGGACGCGCGATCGTGCGGTGGCTTCTCGCGGCGTGCCTGGCGTGGACACTTCTGCCCGGCGTGCTGACCGGTTCGGCGGTCGCCGGGGCGATGCGCCTCTCGATCGTGCCCGACGCGGTCGGCGACTCGGCCTTCCCGATGGTCGTCGCGCACGTCTCGCGGTGTCTGTTCCTGCCGGTGATGGTCGGGATCTGGCTCGCGGCCGGCGAGTCGCGGGGCATCGGCGACTCCCGCCGACTCGACGGGGCGACGGGCCTGATCGCCTGGGCCCGCACCGCGCTGAGGACCGCTCTGGGCCCCTCGATCGCGGTGGGGCTGGCGTGCATGTGCCTGAGCGTCCACGAGATCGAGTCCTCGCTGCAGGTGCAGTCGCCCGGGATCGACCACCTCGCGCAGCGGCTGCTGCAGTGGCTGCATTACGAGCAGACGACCGAGCTCTCGGCGGCCGGCGTGCTGCTGCTGGGGCTCGGGGTGGTCGGGTCTGCCCTCGCCGTGCTCCTGAGTTGGCGCCCCACAAAGCGAACCCCGGGGAGCGCCCATCGGTAAGCTGAGATCGAATGGACCACCTTGGGGCGACAGGTCGGGGTCGGATGCCCGGATTCCGGGGGCACGCAGGATGGCGCATCGGCACCGGCCTCGCGGCGACGGCTGTGATCCTGGCGAGCACGGGCTGCGAACCGTCCCACGAGGCCAACCAGCCGATCCGCGTCGTCCGCACGCTCGGTGAGCCAGGGAAATTCCCCGGACAATTCGGATATCCCCGTGCGATGGACTTCGACGGCGAGCGCCTGTGGGTGATCGACAAGTCGGCCCGGGTGCAGCAGATCGATCCCGAGACCGGGCTCTGCGGCATGTGGTGGACGATGCCCGAATACGAGCTGGGCATGCCGACGGGTGTCTCGATCGGCCCGGCCGTCGGGCCGGAGGGCGGCCTGGTCCGCGCGATCTATGTCCCGGACACGCACTACCACCGGGTGCTGGTCTTCGCCCTGCCCGACGAGATGCCCGACAGGCCGACCGAGTTCGAGCCCACGCTGCTGGCGAGCTTCGGGAAGCTGGGCACCGAGCCCGGAGACTTTATTTATCCGACCGACGTGGCGGTGCTGATGTCCGAGGACGGCGCTTCGATCGAGCGGATCTATGTGAGCGAGTACGGCGGGAACGACCGCGTCAGCGTGTTCGACAGCGCGCACGAGTTCCTCTTCTCGTTCGGCACGCCGGGCGACGGTCTCGACCCGGCGGCGCTGGAGTTCAGCCGGCCTCAGTCGATGGCGATCGACCGGGAGCGGCGCGAGCTGCTCGTTGCCGACGCGTGCAACCAGCGGATCGGCCGTTTCTCACTCGACGGCGAGTTGCTTGGTTGGACCGGCGCGCCGACGGCCGTCGGCACGGATGCAACCGTCCGCCTCGACTTCCCATACAGCCTGAGCCTTCTGGATGACTCCACGGTCCTGGTGACGGAATTTGGTGCCTGTCGGGTGCAGAGGCTCGATCCGGCGCGGGGCGTGAGCCTCGGGAGCTTCGGCGAGGCGGGCCGGAGCGGGGGCGGTCTGGCGACACCCTGGGGCGCGGTCGTCGTGGGGAGCGAGACTTTCATCCTGGATTCGGGCAACAGCCGCATCGTCGTCGGTATGCTGCCGGGCGTAGAAGGGGGACCCTCGTAGCGTGCACACGCTTGGTTCGCTCAATCTGGGGCCGATCGAGTTTCTCTCGCCGGTGTGGCTGCTGCTCATCCCGGTGCTGGGCGGGCTGACGCTGTGGATCTCGCGCAAGAGCATCGCTGGCCTCGGCAACGCCTCGCGACTGACGGCGATCATCGTCCGGCTGGTGGTGATCTCGATCCTCGCCGGGGCGATGGCCGAGCCGCAGCTGCGGGAGGTGAGCGAGGACGTCGCGATCAGCGCCGTCATCGACGCCAGCCGGAGTGTGCCCGACGAGCTGCAGACCCGGGTCGATCAGTACCTCGCCGAGGTCGCTCAGGACTTCAAGCAGACCAACGACCGGCTCGGAACGATCACCGTCGCCATGGACGCGATCGTGCAGAGCCTGCCCTCGCGGGCGGTCACGGGCGTGGACCGGCGGTATGTCGGCCAGCTCGACGGGACCGACCTTGCCTCGGGCATCCAGCTCGCGTTGGCGACCGCGCCGCAGGACGCGGCGCTGCGGGTCACGCTCTTCAGCGACGGGCTCGAGACCAGCGGCAGCCTGCTGCAGGCGGCCGAGGCGGCCCGGGCGGCGAACGTGCCGATCGACGTCATGCCCCTGACCTACCGCTACGACAACGAGGTGATCGTGGACCGGGTCGTGACACCGGGCACGGCGCGGGAGGGCGAGACGGTCAACATCCGCGTGGTGATCACCGCGACGCGCCCGGCGACCGGCCGGCTGGTCGTCGAAGAGAACGGCATCCCGATCGACCTCGACCCCAGCGGGCCGTCCAACGGCGTGCAGATCAGCCTCGACCAGGGCGTCAACGTGCTGCCGATCCCGGTGCCGGTCTCGGGGCGGGGTGTGCACGAGTTCAAGGCGGTCTTCGAGGCCGACCGTGCTGCGGGCGGCGGGTTCATCGACCAGATCGTCGAGAACAACACCGGCTCGAGCGTCACGTTTGTTTCGGGCGAGGGGCAGGTGCTGGTGCTGACCGACACGGGCACCTCCGGCAACGACGAGTCGGCCGAGCTTGTGCGCGCGCTGCGTGAGGCGGGCATCCGGTGCGAGGTGGCCGCGGCCGACCGGATCGAGCTGTCGCTCACCGCGCTGAACACCTACGACGCGGTGGTCATGGTCAACCAGGACGCCTTCCCGTACACCTACGAGGCGCAGGAGGTGCTGCGGCAGTACGTGCACGACACCGGCGGCGGGCTGGTGATGGTCGGCGGCGACAAGGCGTTCGGTGCGGGCGGCTGGATCGGCTCGCCGCTGGAGGACGCGCTGCCCATCCGCCTCGACCCGCCGCAGAAACGGCAGATGCCGCGGGGTGCGCTGGCGCTGGTGATCCACTCGGTCGAGATCCCCAAGGGCGTGTTCTGGGGGAAGAAGATCTGCGAGGCGGCTGTCGGGGCGCTCTCGCGTCTGGACTATGTCGGCATCGTGGAGTTCAGCTGGCAGGGGGGCGTGGACTGGACGCTGCCGATGGCGCTCAAGGGCGACGGCAGCGCGGCCAACGCCGCGATCCAGCGGCTGCAGTTCGGCGACATGCCCGACTTCGACCCCTCGCTGGAGCTCGCCCTCAAGGGCCTGCTGGCGACCGACGCCGGGCAGCGGCACGTGATCGTCGTGTCCGACGGCGACCCCAACCTGGGCGCGAGCGTGCTCAAGAAATTTCAGGACGCGGGCGTCACGATCTCGGCCGTGGGCGTCAACCCGCACTCGGCCGGCGACCTCCGCACGATGGAGCGGATGGCCCGGCTGACCGAGGGTGAGTACTACGAGGTCAAGAACAACAACCTCGCGCAGCTGCCGCAGATCTTCATCAAGGAAGCCCAGACCATCAAGCGGACGCTCATCCAGGAGGGCGAGATCCAGCCGGTGATGGTGGGCGGTGCCGAGACGCTCCGCGGCATCGGCGGCGTGCCGCCGCTGTTCGGCTACATCGTCGCCGCAGAACGCGAGGGTCTGGCGCAGGTCACGCTCCGCGGCAAGGAGGACGACCCGATCGGCGCGCAGTGGCAGTACGGCCTCGGCCGCACGGTGACGTTCACCGGCGACGCGACCAACCGCTGGGGTCGGGCGTGGGTGGGATGGGGGCAGTACCGCCAGTTCTGGGAGCAGTCGGTGCGGTGGGCGATGCGGCCGAGCGGCTCGCCCAATGTCCGCGTCACGACCGAGGCCCGCGACGACAAGACGCTGATCGTCGTCGAGGCCGTCGACGACGAGGGCCGGCGGCTGCCGACCGCGACCTTCCAGGGACGCATGGCGACGCCGGACGGCGAGGGTGCCCCGATCACGCTCCGCCAGGTCGGGCCGGGCCGGTTTGAGGCGCTCGTCGACACGCAGGACTCGGGGACGTACGTCACCAGCATGCGCTACGTCGCGCCCTCGGTCGTCGAGGGCGGGCCGACGATCGAGGGCAGCGTGCAGGCCGCGATCGTCAAGCCGTTCGCTGATGAGTATCGCGCGCTGGAAGACAACGCGGCCCTGCTGCAGCAGGTCGCCGAGATGACCGGCGGGCGCGTGCTCTCGACCGACCCGAGCACCGCCGACCTCTGGAGCCGCGCGGGGCTGACGATGCCCGTCTCGACCCAGGCGATCTGGCTGCCGACGGCGATCGTGGGCATCGGGCTGTTCCTGCTCGATGTGGCGATCCGGCGCGTGCGGCTGGATGTGCTCAAGGCGTACTACGCCGTGCGGCGCGGGCTCCGCCAGGGCAAGCAGCACGCCGGCGCCTCGATGGAGGGGCTGCAGGCGGCGCGGGCCAAGGCCCAGCAGCGCATCACCTCGGGAGGATCGGGCGCATCGGCCGAGAGCCAGGACCGCGACATCTCCCGCAGCACCGGCCGCACGCCGCCGGTCGACCCCAAGGCGGCGCAGGCCGTCGCCAAGAAGAAGTTCGAGGCGACCGACGCGCAGGTGCGTGCGGCGGGCAAGGGCAAGATCGCCCTCGGCGGCGAGGCCGAGAGCCCCGAACAGGTCAAGCGACGCAAGAACGAACAACGCTCGGCTTCGGGCGAAGAAGAGCAGGGCATGTCGCGCCTGCTCAAGGCAAAGCAACGAGCTAAGGACGAGATGCAGGACGACTAGACAACAGAGCCCCAAGCGTGAGCGCCGGGCCAGACAGCACCGCGTGCGTAGACAGACAGCACACCGCGCCGACCGGACACAACACACACCGGGGCCCGAACAGCCCCGCCCCGCGGCAGGATCAGGAGTTCCACATGGCAGCCAACCCAGAACACGAACACACACCCGCCGAGGTCAAGGCCAAGTGCGAGGCGTTCCGCGAGACGTACACCAAGCTCCTCAACGAGGTCGGCAAGGTCGTCGTCGGACACCAGGAGGTCGTCGAGGGCGTGCTCATCGCGCTCTTTGCCGGCGGCAACGTGCTGCTCGAGGGCGTGCCCGGGCTCGGCAAGACGCTGCTGGTCCGCACGCTGGCCGAGACGCTGCACCTGCCCTTCAGCCGCATCCAGTTCACGCCCGACCTCATGCCCGCGGACGTGATCGGCACGAACATCGTGACCGAGGACGCCGAGACCGGCCGCCGCCAGTTCGAGTTCCAGAAGGGGCCGATCTTCGCTCAGGTCGTCCTCGCCGACGAGATCAACCGCGCGACGCCCAAGACCCAGTCGGCCCTGCTCGAGGCGATGCAGGAGCGCAGCGTGACCGTCGGCGGACAGACCCGCAAGCTCGAACGCCCATTCCTGGTGCTCGCGACGCAGAACCCGATCGAGCAGGAGGGCACCTATCCGCTGCCCGAGGCCCAGCTCGACCGGTTCATCTTCAAGCTCGTCGTCGGCTATTCGCAGCTCAACGACCTTATGACCATCCTCGACCGCACGACAGGCCAGGACGCCCCGCAGCCGCAGCGGGTGCTGGACGGGCCCGCGATCCTCGCGGCCCAGGACCTCGTCCGCGGCGTGATCGTCGCGCCGCACGTGAAGGAATACGCCTCACGACTCGTGCTGGCGACACACCCCGAGGGGCGGTATGCCGCGGGGGGCGCGAACGGGCCGACGAATCAGTACATCCGCTGCGGCGCCAGCCCCCGTGCGGCCCAGGCGCTCGTCCTCGGCGGCAAGGTCAAGGCTGTGACCGACGGCCGCTACCACGTCAGCTACGCCGACATCAAGTCGATCGCGCACCAGACGCTGCGGCACAGGCTGATCCTGAACTTCGAGGCCGAGGCCGACCGGATCGATCCGGACGCGATCGTGGACCAGATCCTCGACCTGACACCGACGGAGCCGGTAGGTGTGCCGATGGCGGCGGGGAAGGCATGAACGCGGAGGCGCGGAGGCTGAGGAATCTATTTGAACACGAAGGGCACGAAGAGCACGAAGGTGTAGCGATGGACAGATTCGGGACAAGAATGACCAAGGGTGTCCTCCCTCGAGAGACAGAGGATGTCGCGCATCAGATCATCGGTTGCGCCATCGAGGTACACCGCGAGCTCGGTCCCGGACTGCTTGAGAAGCTCTACGAGGATGCGCTCGTGTACGAACTGCGTGAGTCGGGGCTTACCGTCGCGCAGCAGGTGGAGATCGTCCTTCCGTACAAGAAGACGGAGCTGCGCGGACAACGCATCGACATCGTGGTCGAGAGCCAGATCGTCCTCGAACTCAAGTCGATCGCGCAGATTTCTGACCTGCACAAGGCGCAGCTCCTCTCATACCTCCGGGCTGCCAGACTTCCGCTGGGTCTCCTCATCAATTTCAATATCACAGTTCTCAAGAACGGGCTGACCCGCATCCTTAATGAGCGAGCCATCCCAGCCTCTCCTTCGTGTTCTTCGCGACCTTCGTGTTCAAAGATCTGATTTCATGCAACGAACCGAAAACCCAACCCGACCCGCCACCCTCGACGAGCTGCTCGACAGCAAGCTGCTCGCGCGCGTTTCGCAGCTGGATATCACCAGCAAGAAGATCTTCGCCGGAAAGCTCCGCGGCGAGCGGCGCAGCAAGAAACGCGGCGAGTCGGTCGAGTTCGCCGACCACCGGCCCTACGTCTCCGGCGACGACCTCCGCCACATCGACTGGAACATCTTCGGACGCCTCGACCGCCTCTTCCTCAAGCTCTTCCTCGAAGAGGAAGACCTCTGCCTCCACGTCGTGCTCGACTGCTCCGAGAGCCACGACTGCGGCACGCCCAACAAGTTCCTCTTCATGCAGCAGGTCGCCATGAGCCTCGGCTACATCGGCCTGGTCAACCTCAACCGCGTCGCGATGACCGCCATCGGCACCCCCCCCACCACCAACATGGGCATCCGGCCCGACGACGTCGCGCCCACCGGTGTGCTCTCGTCGGTCCGCGACCTCCGCGGCCGCCGCCGCACGCAGGAACTCGCCTCCTGGCTCTGCTCGCTCCGCCCCGAGGGCGGGAGCAACTTCACCGAGGCGTGCAAGCGCATCGCGCTCTCCCGCCGCGGCAAGGGCGTCATGCTCGTCCTCAGCGACTTCTTCATCAAGGAGGGCTACGAGGACGGCCTGCGCATGCTCACCGGCCGCGGCTACGACGTCTTCTGCATCCAGGTGCTCAGCCCGCAGGAACTCGAGCCCGACATCGCCGGCGACCTCCGCCTGCGCGATGTCGAGGACGGCGACGCGGCCGAGGTCACGATCTCGGCCCCTCTGCTCAAACGCTACAAGGCCAACCTCGAGGCCTACTGCGACCAGCTCCGCGTCTTCTGCGGCGCGCGCGATATGACGCTGCTGACCGTGCGGACTGACACGCCCATCGATGTGCTGCTGCTGGACTATCTGCGGCGGCGGGGGGTGGTGCGGTGAGAAGCGACGGAGCGGCGAAGCGACGAAGCGACGAAGGGCCTGAAGGAGCGCCTCGCGGCACCCGGCTGCGCGCACCGAACCGCGCAGGGCACCAGCCGCGACGGCCGCACCGCCTCCCCTGTGTCGCTCCGTCGCTGCGCCGCTCCGTCGCTCCGGAGGCCATCTCATGACCTGGCTCACCCCCACCATCGCCGGCATCGCCGCGGCCATCGCGATCCCGTCGCTGATCATCCTCTACTTCCTCAAGCTGCGCCGTCGGGATGTCGAGATCTCGACCACGCTGCTCTGGAAGAAGACGATCCAGGACATGCAGGCCAACGCGCCCTTCCAGCGGCTCCGCAAAAACATCCTGCTGCTGCTCCAGCTGCTCGCGCTCGTCGGCGTGCTGCTCGCTCTCGCCCAGCCGCAGATGCGCGGCCAGCTCGCCGAGGGTCAGCAGCGGATCATCCTGATCGACCGCTCGGCCAGCATGGCGGCGACCGACGGCGACGCCGAGAATCCCGGCGCGATGACACGCCTTGATAAAGCCAAAGAAACCGCGATCAAGCTGATCGACTCGATGCGCGAGCCCTCGGTCTTTGGCAGCGGGACGGCCGATGAGGCGATGATCATCGCCTTCGACACCACCGCCGAGGTGCGCCAGCAGTTCACCGGCGACAAGGCCCGCCTGCGTGCGGCGGTCGAGTCGATCGAGCCCTCGGACGCGCCCTCGCAGCTCTCCGAGGCGCTCCGCCTCGCCCGCGCCCACCTGCCCGACCGCATCCAGTTCGACGAGAACACCGGCGACAACATCACCGTCGAGGGGGTCAAGGCCGGCGGCGCGAAGATCCACCTCTTCTCCGACGGACGCCTGCCCGACGCCGAAGAGGCGATCACCAGCGCTGAGGACGAGGTCACGTTTGTGCAGGTCGGCCGGACGGACGCCGCGAACGTGGGCATCACCGCCATGCGGGCCGACCGCGCGTTCGACTCACCCGTCGATGTCTCGCTCTATGTGGGCCTGCAGAACACCGCCCGCACGCCGCAGGAGGTCGAGCTCGAGCTGCTGATCGACGGCAACACCACCCGCGTGACCACCGTCACCATCCCCGCAGCCACCGCCCCGATCAACGTGGACGACCCCGAGGCCAGCGAGGACGCGCAGCGTCTGGCCGAGCTCCTGCCCTGGACTCCCGGCGTGACCGGGCGCACGTTCGAGTTTGCCCAGACCGCCGGCGGCGTGTTCGCGGTGCAGATCACGCCGACCAACCCCGAGAGCGACCTGCTGCCGGTGGACAACCGGTCGTGGATCATCGTGCCGCCGGCGCGGCAGCTCTCGGTCGCGCTGGTCTCGCGGGGCAACCTGTTCCTGATCACCGCGTTGCAGGGCCTGCCGCTGGCGCGGCTGGTGCAGTATTCGCCCGATCAATACAACGCCGCGGCCGCGACCGGCGAGATGTCCGAGTTCGACGTCGTCATCTTCGACGGCTGGCTCCCCACGATCGACGGTCAGCCCGGCCTGCCGCCGGGGCGTTTCCTCGTGCTCAACGCGATCCCCGCGCCGCTCGGCGTGGCCGCGGGCACCGAAGAGCAGCCCGCGATGGTGCTCGACTGGCCCCGAGACCACCCCGTCATGCGGTTGCTGCTGCTCGACAAACTCCGCATCCTGCGCCTGCCCGACATCGTCAACCCGCCCGGCTCGGGCGCGACGGTGCTCGCCGAGACCGACAAGGGGCCGGCGATCTTCGAGATCTCGCGCGCGCAGACCCGCGCGCTGGTCGTGCCCTTCGATATCGGCGAGAGCACGTGGCCGCTGGATATCAGCTTCGTGGTCTTCGTCGGGGCGGGCGTCAACTACGTCGGGCAGGAGGGCGGGGTGTTCGGTGCTTCCGGCGACAGCCTGCGCCCGGGCAGCGTGCTGACCGACCGCCTGCCCATCGGCGCGAGCGCCGTGCGGCTGCAGCCGCCGGGTGATGCCGCCCGCGTGGGCCTCGAGCCCGCCAACGACGGACGCATCGCCTTCGGACCCATCCGCAGGGCCGGGCTCTATCAGGCGAGCTGGGCCGGACCAGCCGGCGCGGGCGACGCCACCGACGGCGGGCGGGTGACCAGGACGTACGCCGCGAACCTGCTCGACCCGCGCGAGTCGGACATCGCCGCGGCCCCGCTGCTGCGCCTCAGCGGCGAGCCGGTGGTGCTGCAGGACGCCGACGAGACCGAGGCGACGATCCGCCTCTGGCCGTGGGCGATCCTGCTGGCGCTGGCAATCCTGATGCTCGAGTGGTACATCTACAACCGCAAGGTGCACGTCTAAAGGAGCCCCAAGCGTCAGCGCCGGGCCCGAGCTGGCACACCCGCTCCAACGAGCCCCGAGCGCGAGCTCGGGTTGGTGCGTCCCAGTCGGAGAGTCTGTCGGCAGCTCCCGTGTGCGAGCATTGGATCCCGAGCTTGCGCTCGGGGCTCGTAGAGCGTCGGGCCCATGCACTCACGGGTGCGCGTGACGCGACGGGACAGGCTTCATCCCCCCACTCACACCCGCACCATGATCTCCCCAAGCGCCTTCCGCTGAATATCCGGCACCACCGCGTCCTCCGCCGGATACCCCATCGGGATCAGCAGGTACGGCCGCTCGTGCGCCGGCCTCTCCAGCACTTTGCTCAAGAACCCCATCGGGCTCGGCGTGTGCGTCAGTGTCGCGAGCCCCGCGTGGTGGGCCGCGGCCAGCAGCATGCCGGTCGCGATGCCCACGCTCTCGTTGACGTAGTACACCTGCCCGCCGTCGTCGGTCTTCATCATCTTGAAGACGATCACCAGCCACGGCGCGGTTTCGAGGAAGTCCTTGTGCTCGTCCGTGCCGAACGGCGCGAGGTCGGCGAGCCACTCGGGTGGTGCGCGGCGGGAGTAGAACTCCCGCTCCTCCTCCTCGGCCGCCTCGCGGATCTTCCGCTTCATCGCCGGGTCGCCGACCACCACGAACCGCCACGGCTGCTTGTTGGCCCCGCTCGGGGCGGTGCCCGCCGCCCTGACCACCCACTCGATCGTCTCGATCGGCACCGGCCGGTCGCTGAACATCCGGACCGTCCGCCGGCGCCTCAAGGTCTCATAGAACCGCTCCGCAGCCTGCTCGGAGGGCATCCCCGGGTCGAACGGCGCGAGCGGGATGTGGTCTGGGGGCTTGGCCATGCACCGGGTCTCCATCACAGAGTCGCAGCCTACCTGAATTCAGGCGAAACAACCGCCGGTCGGTGGTGTCCTGCATGTGGGCCCACACTCTGCCGCGGGCTCGACACACACCACCAACACAGACCAACGCCAGAATCATCCACCGACACGGAGCACACCAATGGCCAGAACCCCAAAGACACTCCTCCCCGCCCTGCTGGTCGCGCTGGTCGGCACGCCCGCAGCGCTCGGCCAGACTGTGCCCGAGCCCGGCCCCGGGCTGGGCGCGGCCGAGGCCGCGGCCTATCTCGACGAGCTCGCCCCGACCAACGCCGCGCTCGTCTACTACCAGCACCTCCTGACCACGCCCGACAGCACGCTGCAGGCCTACGTCCACTTCAACGCCGACCCCGACGACGACGAGAGCTACGGCCAGTCGCTTGAGGAGGCCGAGCTGGCGATGGCCAACGCGCAGGAGATGCTCGACAATCTCGCCTGGGCGTCGCGCCTTCCCGTGTGCGACTTTGGTGTGCAATACCAGCAGGGCTGGGGCGCGCTGCTCCCGCATCTGGGCAAGCTCCGCAGCTTCGCCCGGATGCTCGAGGCCGACGCGAGACGCCACATGGCCGCGGGCGATCCCGACAAAGCCGCCGAACGCCTCACGACGATCTGCAACATGAGCCGCCAGATCGTCGACCGCGAGCCGGTGCTGATCACCAGCCTCGTGAGCATCGCCATCACCACGTTCGCGCACACCGCCGTACTGGAAGCCATCGAGTCAGGCCAGCTCACCGACGCCGGACGCGACATGCTCATCGAGAGCTTCAAGCAGTTCGAGGGTGACGATCCGTTCAAGGTCCGCGAGTGCGTCAAGATGGAGGCGGTCGTCTCGCTCGGCTGGCTGGCCAAGACCTTCCCCGACGGCGGTGCCGGCACCGAGCTCAAGGAGATGGGGTTCCTCTACGACGACACCTCGGCGCAGACCATCCGCAAGCTCAACGACATGAACGGCCCCGAGTTCCTCGCCGAGGCCGAGCGGATGCTCGAGTTCTTCCGCCGCTCGCTCGACGTCTGGGACCAGCCGGACGCCGTGACCAAGATGGATGAACTCGGCGCGGTGGTCGGCGTTGGCGGCTTTGGCGAACTGGGCAAGGCCTTCGCCCCCGCGTTCGGCAGGGCCCGGTCCAGCGACCTGAAGGGACAGGCCATGCTTGAGGAGACGCTCGCAGCGTTGGCGGCCTACGAGCAGCGCAAGAAGGATGCCGACGCAACCGACGCCGCGGCCGAGCGGTAACCACCAGGATGCCCGCCGACGATCAAACCCTGCTGCGCCGGACCCACGCGGGTCACGAGCCGTCCGCCCGGGAGCTGTGGTCACGCCACGCCGGGTGGATGGCGGCGTATGCGCGCTCGGTCCTCGGCCGGCGCGGGCTGGCCGACGACGTCGTCCAGTCGGTCTTCTGCCGCGTCCTCTCGCTCGATCGACGGGCCATACGCCGCGTACGCGAGGTCCGCCCGTGGCTCGCGCAGGCCGTGCGGCACGAGGCGCTCAACCAACTCCGCACCCTCAAGCGCTCCGCCAGGAGAGACGCCGCAGCCGGCGCGCGCGCAACCGCTCCCGGCGTCCCCGCCGACACGCACCCGGACCTCGCGTCGGCTCTGAATGGCCTTCCCCGGCGGCAACGCGAAGTTGCCTACCTCCGCCACGTCGCGGGCCTCACCGTCGACCAGACCGCCGCAGCACTCGGCGTGCCGCGGGGCACGGTCGCCAGCCGAAACCATGCCGCGATGCAGAGGCTCCGCGATATGCTGGAGCCGCCGGCCACGGCACCGGACGCGAAACCGACCTCCGGGCACGTCCCCCCGCCCCGTTCCCACTCCCACGCCGCAGCCGAGCCCACCGGAGCATCACGCCATGCAATCACCGGCTGACCACAACCCGATCGAGTCGCAGCTCGCCCAGCTGCAGCCCGGGCCCGCGGGCCCCGCCTCCGCGCCGGAGGCCTTCCTCGCGGGCGTCCGAGCCAGACGAACACGGACGATCGTCACCCGCTCGGCCCTCGGCGTCGGGGCACTCGGCCTGCTCGCTGCGCTGACGCTCCGCTTGGCCATCCCGGGCGGTGCAGTCGGTCCGGTGCCTGACCCCACACCCCTTGTCCGCGGCACAGGCACCCCCAGCCCGGCGGCCGACCCCGATCGCGCCGCGCCCGGCGACCGCACCACGCTGGCAAGCTTCCGAATGCTCTACGCCGCCGACGGGAGCATCGACAGCCTGCTCGACGGCCTGCCGACCGTCCCGAGCCGCGCGGGCGATGACGGCACGTTCCGGCTCGGCGATCGGGACGCACGGTGGGCCGAGGGCCTCTAGCAGAGCCCCCGGCCGCGCGACGCAGCAGCCCGCACGCCCCGTCAAGCCCTTCCGCGCCGCCAACCGATAGAACCCTTGTGGAGACGCCAAGGGCCCACATTCTGTCCACTGCGCTCGCCGGGGCGGTGCTGCTCACCACGGCAGGGAGCCTCGCCCGGGCCCAGGCGGTCACCATCCCCGATCGCGACGCCTCCGACCAGGCCCAGACGGCGACCCAGTCGGAAGCCCAGCCCGACACGCAGCCGGATTCGGCCCGCCGCCCCCAGGCCGCCCGCCGCACCGTTCGCGTGTTCGACTTCGAGGAGCAGCGGACCAACTCGCTCGACGTGCCCGCCGGGTGGCTCCGCGCCCAGCACGACCCGCTCGTCCCGCGCGACCGGCCCGGGTTCCCGATCTGGAACCTCGCCCGACTCGACTACACCGTCGCCGCGACCGGCGAGGGCTCGCTCCGGTGCGAGGTCGAGGGCGGCAGCTCCAGCCTGCGGCTCAAGCCGGGCGAGCTGCCCATCTTCCCCAAGGGCGAGTACGCCATCCGCGCCATGGTGCGGACCGAGGGCCTCGTCAACGCCCGCCCGCGCCTGGTTGTGCGCGCGCTCGACCGCGAGGGCCGGGCCATTCCGGGCAGCCAGCGCCAGTCCATCGTCGAGACGCTTGACACCGAGTGGCAACCCGTCGAGGTGATCCTGCCCGGCGTCTTCGCCGACGCCGCCTATCTGCAGATCGACCTCGAGGTCATCCAGCCGCAGGAGTTCCGGCGCGAGAGCCTGCTGAACCACCAGGTCTGGGCGCAGGACTTCGACGGCACGGCGTGGTTTGACGATGTCGTCATCACGCAGGTGCCGCAGCTCCGCCTGACGACCACCTCGCCGCTCAACGTTGTCGCGCGCCCGGCTGTCCCGACGCTGACGACTGACATGCGAGATCTGGCGGCCGAAGAGCTCGTCGCGACCACCCGCGTCTACGACGCGCGGCGCGAGCTCGTCGCCGAATCGACACGGGCGATCCGCACCGGGCGTGAGTCCTGGCAGTGGACGCCCGAGCTGCCCGAGCTGGGCTGGTTCCGCGCCGAGGTCGAGCTTGCCTCCGCCGGCGTCGTCGTCGCCCGACGGTCGTGCGAGTTTGTGTGGCTCGAAACACCGGAAGACCGCCGGGCACGCTATCGCTCCGGGCCGGGCTTTGACGGTGAATCGACGCAGGCCATGTTCGTGCCGAGCGGGAGCCTCGGCATCCAGCTCGCGGCGCTGCCGCCGGGAGAGCCCGAGGCGATCGCCAAGGCGCTGCGGATGCTCGGTGTGGACCACGTCACGCTGCCGGTCTGGGAACGCGGCCTGCGCGAGCAGGACGTGCCCGCCCACGTCGACCGCCTGCGGGCGATCATCACCGCGCTCCGCGCAGCGTGGATCGAGCCGCGGCTGTCGCTGCCTTTCATTCCCGACGAGCTGGCTCGCCCGCTCCGGCTCCGGTCCGAGGATGTGCTCGACATCCTGGCGCTCGACCCGGCCGTGTGGTCGCCCTACCTCGCCGACGCCGCCGACCGCCTGGGCACCAGCGCCACCCGCTGGCAGATCGGCGCGAGCGGGAGCAGCGCGATCCACGACCACGCGAGCGCCAACACCCTGATCGCCGGGCTGCGCGCGCAACTGGCACGCCTCATCCCCGGTGTCGAGATCGCGGGCGGATGGCGGATGGACCTGCCGGCTGAGACCGCCGCACAGACAGGCATCAACGCTGCGAGCGTGCTGATGCCGGCATGGAGCGCCAACGCGCCCATGGCCGACGCCACCGCAGCATGGCATGGCCGCGCCGATGTCGCCGTCGAGTATGTGCTGGAACCGCTCGCCTCGACCCACCACGCCGAGCGGGACGTCGCCGCCGAGCTCGTCAGACGGGTCGCCCGCTTGTGGAGCACGCAGACCGGCAGCACCGACGTCCCCGCGTTCGATGCCGCGATCGCCGAGCCGTGGGAGGTGGAGGCGGGTGCCCACGCGCTGGCCAGCCCGACCGTCGCCGCCGCGGCGTGGCGGACGATCGCCGATCAGGTCCGGCACCGCGTGTTCGCGGGAGAGTGGCGCATCGGTCGGGGGCTGCGCTGCTTCATCTTCGCCCCCATCGACTCGGACGCCGACCGCGGCGGGCTGCTGATCGTGTGGCGCGAGGACGCGCCGGCCGACCGGGCGAGGCTTCGGGCGGCGCTGGGCGATGCGCCCATCACCGTGACCGACATCTTCGGCAACCGGCGCACCGTCGCGCCGGAGACCGGCGACGGCAACCACCAGATCCACAGTCTTCCGCTCTCTGCCGAACCGGTGTTCATCGAGGGCATCGATACCGAGCTCGTGCGGTTCCTCTCGTCGCTCGCGTTCGCTCCCGCGACCATCCAGTCGGTCGCCGGAGAGGAGACCTACGAGGTCGTGATCTCCAACCCGTGGGACATCCCCGCGTCGGGCAGGCTCATCATCACCGAGCCCGGCGGCTACGACGCCGCGGCACGCTCGCGTGACCGGTCGTGGGAGATCACGCCTCGGTCGATCGTGTTCGATGTGGCCGCGGGCGAGACCGTGCGGGTGCCGGTGACCGTCTCGTTCTCTCGGGCGATCGAGGCGGGCCCGATCGACATCGTCTTCGACACCGATCTTGTCGCGGAGCGCGAGTACGGCTGGGTGCGCGCCAGCGTGCCCGGCGAGATCGCCCTGGACGGGGTCGAGCTGGACATCGCCTACCGCAAGCCGGGCGCCGGCCCCGACGCGGACCTCATCGTCGAGGCGACCGTCACCAACACCGGACAGACCACCCGCAGCTTCGACGCGTTCGCCTTCGGCCCCGGCATGCCGCGGGTCCGCGCCAGCATCGGCTCGCTCGAACCGGGGCAGTCGGCCGTCCGCTACTTCCCCTTCCCCAAGGCCGCGGCGGCATTGGGCGGGCAACGCGTGGTCGTCTCGATCGCCGAGGCCGACGGGCCCGGGCGGCTGACCAAGGGCGTGGACGTGCTGGCGCAGTAGCCGGGCTCACGCCCCGCCCGCCGGGTCCTGCGTATAGAACTTGGCGAGCTGCTCGTAGAGCTCCGGATGATGCTCCCGCATCGCCCGCGGCCGCTCAAAGAACAACTCCGTCGCCACCGCGAAGAACTCGGCCGGGTTGGTCGCGCCGTACGGGTCGAGCAGCGTGTGGTGGCCCCGGTGCAGCTCGGCGATCAGCTCGGCGTATTCGTGCCCGAGCACGCGGGCCCAGTCGCGATAGTTCGCGCCGATCGGCAGCGCCGGCGCACCCTCCATGCCGCCCCACTCCCCGTCGAGCTGGTGGGCGAACTCGTGCAGCGTGACGTTCCGCCCGTCGTGCGCCTCGGCGGCCCCGCGGACGACATCGTCCCACGAGAGCACGAGCCCGCCGCGGTGCCACGACTCGCCGAGCCGCGGCTGGAGCCCCTCGGTCACCGTGCCGTCCGGGTTGCGCCGGGTCATCTTTGACGCGTAGGCACGCGGGTACACGTAGATCGTCTTGAGCGTGGGGTAATAGCCGGTCTCGCGCCCGAGCAGCAGCAACGCCGCCTGCGCCGCGATGGTGACGCGGATCTCGTCGGTCATCTCGAGCCCGCCCGCGCCGAGGAACTGCTTCTCTTTGAGCAGGATCTGGACGATGCCGCCCAGCTCGCGGCGTGCGGCTTCGGGGAGCGAGGCGATCAGCGGGACGCGGCGGCCGATGATCGACCACGACGCCTCGGGGAGCGGGGTGGCGCGGAGGCGTTTGCGGCGGCGGTTGCGGAGAACGGAAAACATTCGTGGGAATGGTACGACCGACACACAGCGCGATCAGAGTGTGCCACATCCGACGCCACGGTTGGCTGTCTGCGAGCGGGCGAGCTTCTCGCGGATACACTCTGCCGTTGTGGACTCAATGCTCACTCAGCCTCGCCGCCATCGCGTCCTCACCTGGCTGGCGCTGTGGTCGGCGTACATCGTTTCGACCACGGCCGCTGTGACTCTTCTGATGATGGAGACGGGAGACACATCATCGCTCACCCTGGGTGAGATTGTTCCATGGATCGCTTTGGTGACTGGCGTGGCGGCAGTACCGGCGATGATCGTCACGATGATTGTGCGCCCGCCGCTGGACTCGCGGAGAGCGCTTGTCGCGGCGTTCCCGTGCATATGTCTTCTGTTCGCGGCAGGGGTGCTGGCCTCTCCGCTCGCTACCGTGTCGATCCTAATTCCGGTCGTCGGGCCGTTTGTGCTTGTCGTGTTGTGCTTGATCCTCACGATCTGTGGTTCAGTCTTTGGGGCCGTCGGGCTCGCTCGCGGCTGGTGAATCAGGATCGACCATCTGAGCGTTCATGAACCGAGACTACATCAGATTAAACTCCTCTTCGAGATACTCATCCAGTTCGGCCCAGCCGCCAAAGAAGCAACACCCGCCGGTTCTGTTGGCTCGAACCCGCAGGTCCGTCGCGATGACTCGGAGCCTCTCCAGCGGAATCACACCGGCTCGGTGTTCGTACAACGCCAGTTTGCCGTCCCAGTCGGTTGGCCGACCGTCCGGGTCCTTCAGAAACTGTACCGTGTGCAGACGTGGAAGGCCGTCGATCGCTGACCGCTCGGCCGGGCCATCACCAACCCAGTCGGCGATGTCCACGACAGCGCTTCGGCCGCCCAGATCCTCGTGTATGCCGATCACACGGAACACAATGTATCGGCCGGAGCGCAGGCGATACTCGACGCCGTACCCAATCTTCCAGTCCGTGTCGGTCTTGAAGCGCTTTCGGATCTTCTTCGGGGCGGGCGGCGGCTGGAGGAGTTGCTCTCGAAGTTTGTTGATCGCTGCTTCGCGGCGCTTGATCGATCTGTTGTCGGCCGGGTCAAAGAGCGCCGCCTTCCAGCCCTCGATCGCCTCGCCGGAGTCGATGATGCGGAGGGCCTCGTCGCGGATGTCGTCGAGCAAGCGACCGGCTTTCCACTGCACGGCCGCCAGGGCGAGATAGAAGGTGGTGCGGTCGCCGAGGTCGTCGTCGGGGGTGTATTCGTCGCGGAGCTTGGTGGTGGCCTCCTCGGGCGAGTGACCTTCGGCGATGAGTTCGCGGAACTCCTCGCGGAGATCGCAAGCAAGGTCGTCACTGAAGATGCCCGGTCCCCATGAGCCCATGTGCCCATCTTAAGAACAGGAGCCCGGCGGATGCAAGAGCGCTTTATCGCTGCTGACGGGCTGCGGATCAATCATCCGCCGGCGATGCCCGCTCGCACCATCCCCGCCGTCTCGCGGCTCCCTCCCACGAGTTGATCCACCGGCAGCACGCCCGGCCCGCCGTGCCCGCCATTCAGTACGCCATCGCCGATCCACCCAGCAATTCCTGAAGGAACGAGATGCTCATCGCGTCGAAGCAGGCGAGCAGGAACACCGCAAAGAGCAGGAACGCCAGCGTCTCGCCGCTGGTCATCGACGTGGGGAGTATGCGGGGGATCCGCGCCCGGTAACCGGTGTGCTCGCTGAGAAGCCAGTCGATGCGGGCCCGCAGGCTGCCGCGCTCGGCCATGCGCACCGCGGCAAACGCCGGCCCGAACGGCAACAACGCCCGCTCGGCAAACCGAACGAGCAGCGCCGCGTACCGATCGGGGCGGGCGCTGCCCGAGACCACGATCTGATCGCACACCATCTCCCGCAACAGGCGCAGGTCCGCGGCCGCCATCCAATACAGAGGGTTCCACCACAGCAACGTCCCGACGATCTGCACCAGGAGCTGGGCACCACAATCGCGGCGGCACACGTGGGCAAACTCGTGCGTCACCACATCACGCAACTCGTGCTCGGGACAGTCGCGCAGCGATGCCGGCAGCAGGACGCACGGATTCCCGACGCCGAAGGCCAGCGGCGATCGGCACCGCCGCGAGAACGCCACCCTCGGCAGCCGACGCAACCCCACGTGCCGCGCGCACGCCCGGAGCACGGGCCACAACGGATCGCCCTCGCGCACCCGCGGCGCGAAGAGCCACATCCCCTGCAGCACGACCCAGCCGTACGTCAGCCGGAGGAGCAGCACCGCCAGGCCCAGTGCCCACGCGCCGGCCAAGATCAGCACGACCGGCTCGGCCGTGATCAGATCACCAACCGGCTGCACATTCGGCAACAGCCGGACCAGCAGGCCGATGAGGAACACCGCGCCGACGCCGCACACGCTGAGGAAGAGCACGAAGTGCCGATCCACCGGCTGCTCTCTCGGGCTGGTCCGCACGGCGATGACCCCCGCGCCGAGCAGGCCCATCATAAACAGCAACCCGATGAGGTTCGGGAGCATCGTCCGCAACACGTGGATGCACTCCAGATAGGTCATGATTTGTCCCTCTCGTACCTTTCTATCAACAACTTGATCTCTTCGATCTCTTCCCGCGACAGCCCCGCACGGTCATCGGAGAGATGCACCGCGAGCGCCGACGCCATCGAACCGCGATGGAAGATGTCGAGTACACGCTGGAGTGCCTCACGTCGTGCGCGGGCCTTGGAGAGCGCCGGCCGATAGACCGCGGCCCGGCCCCGGAACGACTTGCGGAGCAGCCCCTTGTCGGTCAGATGGCCGAGCATCGTCCGCACCGCGTTGAGCGTCGGGGGCTCGGGCAATTCCTCGCGGATCTCCGCGACCGTGGCGCTCTCGAGCCGGTACGCGGCGTCCATGATCTGCCGCTCGCGCATGCTCAGGTTGTCGTCGTGAGTCGGTGACACGTGTCCGCTCTCCTGTCCAGAAGCGCCAAATATATGGCACTTAGCGCGCAGTGTCAACCGGCCCCATCATGGTGCTGCGGGCATCCACGTATCAAGATAGAGGACTCGGGAGAGCTGGGATACAAACCGGACGACGCGTACAGGAGGCGAGCCAACCCGACCTCTGCTTCCGTTCGGTCTACGCCACCGCCCCGACCTTCCCACCGAGCAGCCGCTCGGCTTCCTCGATGCTCTCGAGCACGAGTTGATCGACCGGCGGGGCGTCCTTGAGCGGCTTGCCGTGCTTGTCGGTCAGCGGCTTGCCGTCGAGCGTGGTGATCGTCGGGATCGGGTGCTGCTTCATGTGGGCTTCGAGCTTGGCCTCGAGGTCGGCCTTGACCTCTTCGGGCAGCCCCGCCCACTTGCCGCGGCCGCGGCACTTGGGGAAGAGGCTGCAACCCAGCCACGGCCCGCGCGCACCCGACCGCAGGTTGAGCGTGCCCTCGCGACCGGCCTTCTCGCAGGTCTCGCAGGGCAGGTCGGTCTTCAGCGGCGGCGGTGAGGGCGCGGTCACGAAGCCCTTCTTGTCGATGTTGAGGATCAGCCCCTCGTCCTGGGCCGCACCCTCGGGCAGGATCGTCGCCAGGAACGGGCCGAAGCGCCCGGTCCGCCGCGCCATCGGGCGGCCGGTCTTGGGGCAGCGCACGTTGATCACGTCGATCGTCCGCGGCTTGCCGTCGCGGTCGCACGGCACGGCATAGTTGCAATCCGGGTAGCGCGAGCAGCTCAGGAATCGCCCGTTGCGCCCGAAGCGGTAGACCAGCCCGGCGCCGCAGGTCTCGCACTTGTACTCATCCGGCGCCGGCACGATCTCGGCCTTGGCGTGCATGAGCTCGTCGTGCGCGCGCTCAAGGTTGTCCTTGAACGGCGTGTAGAACCGGTCGAGCATGTCGATCCAGTCGAGGTGCTCTTCCTCCACCTTGTCGAGTTCGGCCTCCATCTCGCGGGTGTAGCCGACGTCCATGATGCGCGGGAACGCCTCGATGAGCTTGTCGGTCACGACCTCGCCGAGGTCGGTCGAATAGAACGCCCGCCCGATCTGCTCGGCGTACTTGCGCTGCTGGATCACGCTGATGATCGAGGCATACGTCGACGGCCGCCCGATGCCCTCGCTCTCGAGCATCTTGATCAGCGACGCCTCGGTGTAGCGCGGGGGCGGGCTGGTGAACTTCTGCTTGGGGTCGATCGCCACCGGGGCGAGGGGCTGCTTCTCTTCGACCGCCGGCAGCACCGCCTCGGCACCACCCGTGGGCACGCCCGCGACGCGGTAGAAGCCGTCAAAGACCAGGACGCGGCCCGACGCCCGGAAGGTCAGCTCGGCCGCCCCCGGCTTGCCGCCGCGGATGGTGACCGTGGTCGCGTCCCACTTCGCCGGGGTCATCTGGCAGGCGACAAACCGTTCCCAGATCACCTCGTAGAGGCGGAACTGGTCGGCGGTGAGCGCGCGCTTGACGCGTTCCGGCGGGAACTCGAGCGAGGTCGGGCGGATCGCCTCGTGGGCTTCCTGCGCCGCCTTATTGCTGGACGAGAAGAAGTTGGGCTTCTCCGGCAGGTACTTGTCGCCGAAGGTGCGTTCGATGTAGCTGCGCACCATGTTGATCGCCTCGCCCGAGAGATGGGTCGAGTCGGTACGCATGTAGGTGATCAGGCCGACCGGGCCCTCGCCCGGCACCTCGACACCCTCGTAGAGCGCCTGGGCCGCGCGCATCGTCCGCTGGGCGGCAAAGCCCAGCCGCGTCGAGGCGGCCTGCTGGAGCGTGGAAGTGATGAAGGGCGGCGTCGGGCGGCTCGACGTGCGTTTGGTCTCGATCCCCGTGACGCGGTAGGGCGTCGAGGGATCGACCGTGCCGCGGACTGTGCGCACAAACCGGGCCGGACCCTTGCCCGAGTCGTCCTCGGTCGTCGTGACCTCAATATCCGTCAACCCCGCGGCCTCGGCGATATCACGAACGCGCGGGCTCAGGTCGTTGATGTCCCTGTCCTCGCCGAGGTCGGCGGCGAGCTGGCGGACATCGAACTTCTTGCCCGCGACCTCGACCAGCGAGGCGCGGAAGACGCCGCGGTCGCCGAGCCACGCGTTCTGGGCCTTGATCGTCGGGCCGTTGTTCTTCTCGTCGCGCTCGGCGAGCAGCTTCTGCCACTGCGGACCGAGCTTCGCCGCCTCGGCCTCGCTGAGGGCGAAGATCGCGTCGATGTCCCAGTATTCATCCGGCACGAAGGCGCGGATCGCGCGCTCGCGCTCGACCACCAGGCGCACCGCCACGCTCTGCACACGCCCGGCGCTGAGGCCCCGCGCGACCTTCTTCCACAGCAGCGGCGAGACCTGATAGCCGACAATGCGGTCGAGAATGCGTCGGGCCTGCTGGGCGTTGACGCGGTCCTCGTCGATCACGTGCGGGTGCTGGAACGCCTTCTCGATCTCTTTCTTGGTGATGGCGGGGAAGATCACCCGCTTGGCCTGGCTGCTCTGGATGCCGAGTTCCTGGGCGAGGTGCCAGGCGATGGCCTCTCCCTCTCGGTCAAGATCCGTTGCGAACCAGACCTCGCCGCCGGACTCGGTCGCGTCCTTCGCGGCACGCTTGAGGTCCTTGATCAGGCCCTCCTTGCCCTCGACGACCTCGTAGGTCGGGGCAAAGCGGTGCTCGAGATCGACACCGGGCACCGGCCGCTTGTCGCCCTTGGGGGCCTTGCTGGGCAGGTCGCGGACGTGCCCGACGCTGGCCAGGACCACGTAGCCCGAGCCCAGATACTTATTGATAGTGCGCGCCTTGGACGGGCTCTCGACGATCACCAGCTGCTTGCCGACCGCCATGCCGGCCTTGTAGCCCGAGCTGGTCCGCCGGACCGCCTTCTTCTTGCCTGCGGGCGCACCGGCGGCCTTCGAGGGGGCTTTCTTGGCCACCTTCTTCGCCGCCTTCTTGGCGGTCTTCTTCGCGGCTTTCTTTGCTGCCTTCTTCGCCATGCACTTCCCGTCTGCAGGTCTTCGGCCTGATGATGTCACCCCCGCCACGCTCCGGACGAGTCGGGGGAGAAAACGGCTCCGGAACCCAACTGTCAAGCGACGAGGTGGGCAAACACGACCAGAGCAGGTGGTATTCCGGGCAGTCTGGAGAAGATTCTCGGCGAGCCAAACGGCGCGGCCCAGAGCCGGCCGGGCTATGTAAGTGACTGTTTCACAACGATTTGCGCCATTTCGGCGAGTGTGGATTCAGCCGGACGAAGCCAGAGAGACCCCGGCAGCGGCCGCAGACGCCGGAGCCACGTCCTTTGGCTCTTGGCGAACCGCCGGGTCTCGACTTTGATCCGTTCCACGGTCTCTTCGAGCCCTCCCGGGCTTCCGCCGGCCTCGATCCACGCGGCCAATTGCTTGTAGCCAAGGGCCTCACGGGCCTGCATCCCCAGCCGCCCGGAGGCCATCAGCCCACGGACCTCATCGGCAAACCCGGCCTCCATCATCTGGCGGACGCGGGAGTTGATCCGCGGGTTGATCTGCTCGACCGGCCAGTCGAGCCCGACCAGAAAGGCGTCCTCCCGGAGGCTGGTCTCACGGTCCCACTGGGCCTGGTGCTCGCTGATGGGGACACCGGTGAGGCGGAAGACCTCGATCGCTCGGATCGTGCGGCGTTCATCGTTGGGATGGATCCGGGCGGCTGCGGCCGGGTCGATCCGTTCCAGTTCGGCCCGCAGGGCTGTTGGAGAGAGAGCGCGGAGGGTCTCGCGCAGGCCCTCATCGGCCCCGGGTCCCTCGAACATGCCCTCCATGAAGCTCTTGATGTAGAGGTGGGTGCCCCCCACCACGATCGGGACCTTGCCGCGGCGGCGGATGTCGGCGATCGCGCGCTCGGCGAGATCGAGCCACCGAGCGACGGTGAAGGGCTCGGGGTCGTCGGGTTCGAGGATGTCGAGCAGGTGGTGCGGCACGCCCTGCTGCTCGTCGGGGGTGGCCTTGCCGGTGCCGATGTCCATGCTGCGGTAGACCTGGAACGCGTCGGCCGAGATGACCTCGCCCCCTCCGAGCCCGCGGGCGGCAAGCTCGCGGGCCACCTCGACCGCGAGGGCGGTTTTGCCGCCGGCGGTGGGGCCGACGATGACGGGGATGCGGGGAATCGGGAGCATTGGTAGACAGTAACGGCTGGGTGCCGTGCGAGTGCCGGGTCTAGATCTTGGGGAAGGCACGCGCCGCGGAACCGGGGGACCACCACACATGGCCCCCTGTCGAGGGCGCGGTCGAGGACGCCCGACCCTTGCTCCGCTCACGTGATCCACGATCCGGGAGGCCGCGTGGCATGGACCACCCACAACCGGCGGTGCTACTTTTTGGTGGTGGCGGAGCACGATGTTACCATGGCGTCCCGCACCATAGAGGAGCATGGCCTCGTCGGGCAGGCTCGGCGTTGGTCGCCTGCATAGAGGAGCAACGCGATGTTATCACGGCGCTGGATAGGTCGGCTGGAGGGCACACGAAAGAGTGCGCGGATCCTCATCGTGCCAGCGAACCGAGTGCTTGGTGTGCAGGCGATGTTCGTTGCGGCTGCGGGCGTCGGTATCGTTGGGATTGGGACAGCCCACGCCCAAGCGTGCGATCCGATCGAGATCGCCCAGTTTCTCGCCAACGATTCAGCAACAGATGATCACTTCGGCTGGTCCGTCTCGGTCGATGGTGACACCGCCGTCGTCGGTGCGATATCCGACGACGACAACGGCGTGAACTCCGGCTCTGCGTATGTCTTCACCCGCTCGAACGGCACCTGGACCCAACAGGCCAAACTCCTGCCCTTCGACGGTGTGGCCCGCGACTACTTCGGCTACGCGGTTTCGATCGAGGGCGACACAGCCCTCATCGGCGCAACAGGTGACGACGACTACGGCGAGTCCTCCGGTTCGGCCTATGTCTACACGCGGGCCGGCGGCGTGTGGACGCTCCAAGCCAAGCTCCGGCCAACGGACGGTGCGGAAAGAGACGAATTCGGCTCTTCGGTTGCCCTCGACGGCGAGGTGGCCTTGATCGGGTCGCCGCTGGACGACGGTAACGGCAGGGACAACTCGGGGTCGGCCTACGTCTTTGCACGCAGCGGTAACGCTTGGACACAGCAGGCAAAGCTCCTTCCCAGCGACGGGCACTCCTTTGGCGGTGATTTCTTCGGCCATTCCGTCTCCATTGTCGGCAGCACCGCTGTCATCGGAGCGCGAGGGGATGACTCGGCAGAGGTCTTCACCCAGAGCGGAGGCCTGTGGGCACTGCAGGCCAAGCTGACACCCGCTGACGAAGCGTTGTTCTTCGGCTCCTCTGTGTCGCTTTCCCCTGATGGCAACACAGTTCTGATCGGAGCGGAGCGGGACGACGACAACGGTACGTGGTCCGGGTCCGCATATGTCTTCACACGCAGCGCGGACACCTGGACACAGCAAGCCAAGCTCTTGGCAGACGACGGGGCCGAGGAAGATTTCTTTGGTCGAACCGTATCGCTGGGGACAGGCACGGCCGTGATCGGCGCCTTCTGGGACGACGACAACGGCTCAAAGTCTGGCTCGGCCTATGTCTTTATTCGCACAGGCTCACTTTGGACCGAACACGCCAAGCTCTTGCCTTCGGGCGGGAGCGTGAACGACGCCTTCGGCGTGTGCGTCTCTGTCAGCGACGACACTGCAGTGATCGGGGCGTACATCGACGAGCTCACTATCGATGACACCGGCGCGGTGTACGTGTTCGACATCGACCGCTCCTGCCCCGCCGATCTCACCGGTGATTGTCGAGTTGACACAATCGACTTTCTTACGTTCCTTGGCGCATGGTCGGTCCGGGACCCCCTCGCTGACTGGAACGATGACGGCGATATCAACACGCTCGACTTCCTTGCCTACTTCGCCGACTGGACCTCGGGGTGCTCGTAGGCGGGGGAAGAGGCGGCCTGAACGGGGGGTGCCGACCGTCACGGGGTGCATCTCGTTCGCGGCGGAAGCTCACGCTGGCGCGTTGAGCCTCTTTGGTGCCTGTGGTGCCGCCGGAGGCCCCGTTCGTCTTTGGGCCGCCCCCGTCTACCATTGCCCTATGCCCGCACCCCGCATCGCCATTGTCGGCCGACCCAACGTCGGCAAGAGCTCCCTGCTGAACCTCATGGCCCGGCAGAAGATCGCCATCGTTGACGACATGCCGGGCGTGACACGCGACCGGGTGTCGGTCGTGGTCGATCTGGAATCGCCGGACAACGCCCTGCCCTCCCGGGAGGTCGAGGTGACCGACACCGGGGGCTACGGGGTTTACACGGCCGAGGGCGAGCGGTTTGACGATGTCGGGGCCGACCTCTCGGGGCTGCGGGACGACATCGAGCAGCAGATCTCCAACGCGGTGGCGACGGCGGACATCATCCTGTTCGTGCTGGACACCCAGGCGGGGCTGACGCGGGACGACGAGCTGATCGCCCAGATGCTGCGGAGCGGCAAGCTGGGGCGGGGCAAGGTCGTGATGCGGGACGGGGACGCGCCGGCTCAGCAGCAGATCCGTGCGGTGGCGACCAAGGTGGACGGGCCCAAGTGGGAGCCGCACGCGCACGAGTTCGCGGCCCTGGGCTTCGGCGTGCCGCTGATGGTCAGCTCGAAGAACAATTACTTCCGGCGGGACTTCCTCGACGCGCTCTACGAGATGCTGCCCGAGCCCGACGGCGAGGAGCGGCTGCGGTCGGACATGAACCTGGCGATCATCGGCAAGCGCAACGCGGGCAAGAGCTCGCTGGTCAACGCGCTGGCCGGCGAGGCGCGGGTGATCGTCTCGGAGATCGCCGGCACCACGCGTGACGCGGTGGACGTGCGGATCGAGACCGACGGCAAGAGCGTCACGCTGATCGACACCGCCGGCCTGCGCAAGAAGAAGAGCTTCCACGGCGCGGTCGAGTGGTACGCCTACGACCGGGCCAAGCGGGCGATCGGCCGGGCCGACGCGATCGTGCTGCTGATCGACGCCGAGTCTGACATCAGCCAGGTAGACGAGCAGCTCGCGATGCTGGCGCAGAAGGCCTACAAGCCGGTGGTCATCGCGGTCAACAAGTGGGACCTGGTGCAGAACCGCCGCAACACGCAGGGCAAGAAGATCAGCCCGGCGGACTACGAGGACTACATCCGGCGCGAGCTCAAGGGGCTGAGCTTCGCCCCGATCGCGATCATCTCCGCCCAGAAGGGGCTCAACCTCCGCGAGCTGCTGGGGCTGGCCTTCGAGCTGCTCGAGCAGGCGTCAACGCGGGAATCGACCGGCAAGCTCAACCGGCTGGTGCGCGAGATCGTCGAGCGGCAGCCGCCGACCAGCAAGACGGGTACGCGGGCGAAGGTGTATTACGCCGCGCAGGTGCGGACCAACCCGCCGACGATCGCCGTCGTCGTCAACCACCCCGACCTCTTCACGTCCAACTACGAACGCTACATGATGAACAGGTTCCGCGAGGCGCTGCCCTACCCGGAGGTGCCGATCCGCCTGATCGTCCGCGGCAAGCGTCGCGTCGAAGACCTGCACCGCATCGACGACGACCACGCCGTGGACAACGCCGAGGAAGTCGGCTGGACCGACGCCGAGCTGGCGTCGCTGCCGGACGAGGCCGAGGCGTACTTCGACGAGGATTGATCGCCGAGTGTGTCGAGCGTTCCGGCACAGGGTGTGGCATGCCCACGCTTCGTGGGCATGTTGACGCTTGCAGAGCGCCGCGGCCACTCACCCGCGCTTGCACACGCCCTCCAGTACCCATGCCCACGAAGCGTGGGCATGCCACACCTCACGCAACGATCCGCGGGTGCTCGCGCTACGCCTCTTCAGAGGGTGAGACCGGGCCGGCCGGCTTGACGGTCTCCTGTTCGGAGACCTTGCCCAACGCGCCCGGCAGTTCGATCCCCGCCTGCTTGGCGAGCTCGTGGACCGGCGGGAGCGAGCCGATCAGGCCGCTGAGAAAGTCGGCGGTCGTGCCCCGCGTGCCGCCCTTGCCCTCGATCTGCGAGCCGGCGCGGCCGGAGTCCCACACGGTGATCTTGTCGATCTTGAGGTTCTGGACGGCCTTGACCTGCTCGGCGACGAGCTGGGGCAACTGCTCGATCAGCAGCAGCGTCGGCGCGACCTGCGGGTTCTGCGCGCACGCCTCGACCAGCTGGCGGTAGCCCTCGGCCTTGGCCTCGAGCACCTTCTGCACGCCCTCGGCCTCGGCCATGTACTTGGCGAGGATCGCGTCGGCCTCGCCCCGCGCCACGCGGCGGTTGCGCTCGGCCTCGGCCTCGGCGGCGATCTCGATCCGCTTCTTCTCGATCTCCTGCGGGGCCAGCTCGGTCTTGGCAAGCCGGGCGAGCTCCTGCTCACGCTCGGCGATCATGATGGCCTCGAGCGCCTTGGCCGCGGCGACATCGGCGCGACGCCTGGCCTCGGCGCGGATCTCGGCGAGCTTGGCGTTGCTCTCGGCGATGTTGGCGTTGGAGGTGTTCTCGCCGTCAACGGCGCTGGCCTCGGCCGCGGCGACCTGCACGCGCTGCTCCTGCTCGGCCCGCTTGCTCGCGGCCACCGTCTCGGCGACGCGCTCGGCGGTTGCGATCTCCAGGTCGCGCTTGGCCTCGACCTCGCCGGTCACGGCCTGGGCCTCGTAGCCCGCGATCGCGACGCGCTTCTGCCGCTCGGCTTCCTTCTGCCCCTGCTCGGAGAGCGCCTTCTCCTGCGCGACCCGCACGTTCCGTTCGCGGACGGCCTGGGCCTCACCGACCGAGCCCTCGCGGTCCTGTTGGGCGACCTCGACCTTGGCGCGGTTGATCGCCTCGGCCGCGGCACGCTGACCGATCGCGACGATGTAGCCCGACTCGTCGGTGATGTCGCGGATGTTGACGTTGATGAGCTCGAGACCCAGCTTGTTGATCTCCTGGGTCACGTTCTCGTTGATCAGGTTCATGAACTTCTCGCGGTCCTTGTTGATCTCTTCGATCGTCAGGGTCGCGATGACCAGTCGGAGCTGGCCGAGGATGATGTCCTGGGCCTGCTCGCGGATCGCCTGCGAGGGCAGCCCGAGCAGACGCTCGGCCGCCGCGTTCATCTGCACGCCGTCGGTCGCGATACCGACCGTGAACGTGGAGGGCACGTCCACGCGGATGTTGTTGAGCGAGAGGGCGCCGGTCAGCGGGATCTCGATCACCAGCGGCTCGAGACTCATGTAGGCGTAGTCTTCGATGATCGGCCAGACAAATTGGCCGCCGCCGTGGTAGCAGCGGGTCGCCTTGCTCTTGGTGCCCCAGATCACGAGGATGCGGTTGGACGGGCATCGCCGGTAACGGCTCGCCAGAAACATGACCACCGCGAAGAACACGATGACAACGATCACGACGGCGATCAGGATGAACAGCCCCTGCTTGCCGGAGCCGCCCGCCTGACTGAGCGCGAGTGCGTTATGAATGAATGCCTGTTGCATATAGATCCCTTACCCCTGTCTTGTCCCTGTGCGCGACTCTTCTGAGTCTTCACCGGCTGCGCGACACGCGCCCCCGGGCTATGCCCTCTCCACGATGAGCCGGTTGCTCCCCGGGTTGGTCGACGCGACGCGCACGCGCGTGCCCGTCGGGATCGGCTCGTCGCCGGTCTGCACCGCGTTGTATTCCCGTGAGCGCTGCTGGATGACCAGCTTCACGCGCCCGCCGCCCGCGCCGGCCTCGGGGATTGACACGTAGACGACGCCGACCAGTCCGACCGCGTCGCTCAGCTCGATGTTGCCGCTGTTCTGCAGTTTGAGCGTGGCCCGCAGCAGCGCGACCAGCATCCACCCCACACCGAACCCCGACCCCACCGCGATCAGCGAGGAGAGAAGCGGGCTCAGATCGAGCAGCCGGTAGGCCGCCAGGCCCATCCACCCGCCGCCCATGAAGAACGCCGAGAGCGTCTGCAGGCTGAGCACCTTGAAGTCGTGCCCGGCCCCGCCGTGCGAGACATCGGTGTTGACATCGGCCGACACGTCCATGTCGAAGTCCGCGTCGCCGCCGAACCCCTGAAAGAGCATCTGGATGGCGAAGTAGAGCGTGCCGGCGACCGCGGGCACCGTGAACCAGACGGCGGAATCGCCCAGAAACTGTTGCATCATGTCAAAACCCCTTCCCACGCCGACGCGGAATCGCGGCGGCCTGAGCAGCCGCACTATACAGGAAGTGCGGCTGTGTCAGCTTCTTGGGGTTCTTGGCCGGATGGTTTCAGGGCGGGCGGGCGCCCCGGGCGTCCGGGGGACCTAGGCCGCCATGCCCCAGTCGTCGGCTCCGTCGTCCCAGGCATCCTGGTCCGGCGCGTCGCCCCCGTCGTGCTCGTGCCCGTCAAAGGCCCACTGGTCCTTGGGCAGGTGCCGGTGGTGGATGTGGATCACCCGGGCCAGCTGCTGGGCGAAGAGGCCGGAGATCGCGTCGAGCATCGAGACGTGCTCGTCGCCGAAGCCGGTGCGACGGTCGCGGAAGAACGTCAGCACCGCCAGGCACTCGCCGTCGTGGCGGCACGAGAGGCACGCGACCGCGTGCCCGTCCAGCCAGTCGGCGTGGTCGCCGAAGCGTTCGATCAGCGAGCGCTCGCTGCGCATCAGCACCGTCTGGGCCTCGTCCTCAAACCGCTCCGGCACCACCGAGGCGAGATGGTCGAGCAGCACCTCGGCGGTGTCGCGCGGGCAGTCGTAGTTGACATACGCCCCGAGCGAATAGTCTCCGGTCGTGCTGGGCAGGAAGATCGCGGCGTTGGTCGGGCCGACCTTGGCGAGCACAAACTCGAGCACCGTGCGGAGCAGGCTCTCGAGATCGAGCTCCTGCCGTATGAGGCTGTTGAACTCGGCGACAAGACCGACGTTGGCCATCTGCTCGGCGAGGTCCTGGTAGGCGGCGAGCAGGTCGCCATCGCCCTGCCCGGGGATGGGGGTGCTCATGCCGCGTGCGGCGCTCAGGGTCTTGGATGAGGCGGCGCGATCGAGCCGCTGCCGTTCGTGGCGGGCGCGGTCGACCGCGTTCTCGACCCGTGCGGCCAGGGCCGCGGTCTCGATCGTGCCGACGACAAAGTCGAGCACACCCGCCCGCATGGCGCAGACCGCGTCGTCGAGATTGGCTTTCTTGGCGACCATCACCACGCCGAGCCCGGCGTCGAGCTCGCGGAGGCCCCGGACGAGCTCGAGGCCCCTGCCCCGACCCATCGCCTGCTGGACCATCGCCAGGTCGAACCGTTCGGTCGCGATCGCGGCCAGCGCGTCGGCGGGCGTGGCGACCGGCTCGACCACCATGCCGCGGCTGGTGAGCTTGGCGGTGAGTGATTCGCGTTCGACTCTGGAGGCGACCACGACGAGGACGCGGGGGAGCGAGGCATCGCCCGGGCGGGGTGTGTCGGGGGAGTGTCCGTGCTCGGAGACCGGGTCGTGTTGCGGCCCGATCTGGCCGGCGCGGATGGGTGCGCGATCAGGGGTAGGCTTGCCGGACTGGTTGTGGTGCCCGCTGGTCATGCCGCTCGTTCCGCCTCTCGCTCCGTGGCGGCTCTCCACCCGTGCAGGGTGACGACCGCCGTCGTACCTCCGGACTCGCCCGGCTCGAGCCGGACGGTCCCCGCGTGCAACTCCACCAGGCACTTTGCCAGGGGGAGACCGAGTCCGCGTCGTCGCCCGGCCGGTCGTTCGCTGAAGAACGGGTCGAACGCGTGACGCATCGCTTTGGACGACAGGCCCGGCCCGTCATCCTCTATCCGGATGACAAGTCGGTCATCTGGAGGCTCGATTTGAACGCGAAGCCGCACATTCCCGTCTCCGGCCCATTCTGTGGCGTTTCGGAGCAGTTCGGCGAGGGCCCGCGACATCCTCGGACCATCAACATGCAGCTCCGGGTTCTCGGCCAGACCAACGGGGAGCAGGAGCTCGACCCGTTCCTGCGCACCCTCGACCTGCGCGATCGCGTCCTGCAGCATGCCGCGGAGCGGGGTCGCCGCCCGCTCGGCGCGGCCGGGGCGGGCGATCTCGTGCATCGCGGTGACCAGGTCCGAGAGATCTCCCGAGGCCTTGGCGATCTGGAGGGCGGTGTGCCGATCGCGCTCGTCCTGGAGGTGATCGGCCAGCAGCTGGGCCCGGCCGCGGATCACCGTCAGCGGGTTGTTCAGTTCGTGGGCGGCCCCCGCGGTCATCTCTCCAAGCCGGGCCAGCGCCTGCACCTCGGTCAGCTTGGCCTGGGTGGCGGCGAGGACGCGGTTGGAGTCGGCGAGGCTCTCGGCGAGGCGCTCCGACGCGGCCTTGTGGATCGAAGCGCTCAGCGCCGCCGACCACCCCGCACGCAACGGCAGCAGGTGCTTGGCCTCGTACGCCTCCGAGGGCGCGGGCGCATCGGTCACCATCACGCACCCGCGCGAGCCGTGGCCCACCCCCGCCGGGACCACGCGGAAGGGACGCTCGGAACGCACCAGGCCGAGCTTGTCCCACGCCCACTCGGCGAGCGTCGAACGCACACCCGACTGAT
The DNA here is from genome assembly GCA_043100935.1 of Phycisphaerales bacterium JB054. Lineage (GTDB taxonomy): Bacteria > Planctomycetota > Phycisphaerae > Phycisphaerales > UBA1924 > PNC22. Next base: position 183,407 of record JBICHP010000001.1, on the reverse strand, counting down.
CGGCCCAGCTCGGGCCGTCGGCCAGGTCGAGACCCGCGAGGCTCTCGGGCGATTCGGCGTGGAGCGACCGAGCCGCGGTGCCGTCGGGATGAAACGAGGTGAGCATCCAGCCCTTTGAGCGCCCGCCGTCGAGCAGCGTCACCCACTGCCCCTCGCCCAGCAGCCTCGACGCCGAACGCGTCATCGCGCCGAGCGTGCGGAGAACGTCGCCGCTGGCCCCGCCGGACTTCCAGAACTCGGCGATCGCCGCCAGCACCTGACCCACCCGCTTGCCCTCCTTGGCGCGGACGTCAAGATCGGCGGTGAGCTGCGAGAGCCTGTGGTTGGCGGCGGTGATCGACTTAAGCAGGATCTCGGGCGGCGCCTGCTCGTTGAGCCCCAGCACCTTGCACCGCTCGGCGACCGCCTCGTGAAGCCGCCGCGCGACCTTGTCGAGGGTCGACCGGGGGACGCCGGCCTGGTCGCACAGCTCCGCTGCAGGGGCAAACGGCCCGTGGTCGCCCGACTCGCCCAGGTGCACCTCGCGCACCAGCGCGCGCGCGATCGCCACGATCTTGATCGCCTCGGTGTCCACCCCCTCGGGCAGGCTCACCAGAGGATGGTCGTAGAGCCACGCCACGTCGCGGAGCGTGGCGGGCAGGTTCCAGCGCTCGGCGATCCGCCGCGCAGCCGAGTGATGATCGATGCCCAGAACCTCCCGCTCGACGGCCGCAGCGTCGGTCCGCCGCTGCTCGGTCAGCTCGACCACCCGCCCGTACGCACGCGGCAGCAACAGATCGAGGATCGGCTTGCCCAGCCCGTGCAACAGCCCCGCGACAAACGCCTCGTCGGGCTTGACGCGGAGCCGGCGGTTCTCGTGGGCCAGCATCTCCGCAGCCGATGCCACACCGACCGAGTACATCCAGAATCCGACCCGGTCGAGCGCGCGCTTGCTGGTCGGGGTGCCCTCGGTCTCGCCCAGTTGCCCGTCCCGGTGCCGCGCCTCGTCGCTGAGCAGCTCGTAGACACTCACGCTGAGCACCGCCGCCCGCACCGCGTCGAAGCCGAGCATGACCAGCGCGCGCTTGACGGTCGTGATGCGGTCGCCCAGACCGAGCGCCGCCCGACGGCAGAGGCCGATGATCTTGCTGGTGAGCGCAGGGTCCGCCTCGATCAGACGGGTGAGCTCGCCGAAGTCGGCACGGTCGCTCGAACCGATGCTGAGCACCCGGTTGGCCACCGGCGTGAGCGTCGGCAGCGAATCGACGGACTGCAGGATGACCTCAACCTGGTCGTGTGTCGGGTTGGCAACGTTGGGTGACGGCACGTTCCACTCCCGCCTCTCACGTTCAGGCCGAGCGGGCCGAACTCCCGTTCTCGTTGCTGGCGGGAAGACCCAGGAGGTCCACCATCTTGGTGATGATCTGCCGGATGTCGAACGGCTTCTTGACGAAGTCGTCGGCGCCGGCGCCCTTGAGCTGCTCGACCTCGTCCTGATTCACCACGCCGCTGACGCAGATGATCTTGGTGTGCTTGGTGTGCGGCATCGACCGCACGCGCTGGCACACCACGTTGCCGTTGATATCGGGCAGCATGTAGTCCAGCACGATCAGGTGCGGCTGGAAGCTCTCGGTGAGCAGCCCCGCGTCGTAGCCGGTGCTGGCCGAGCGGACCTCGAACCGGCCGTCGCGTCCGAGGATGTCCTCGAACAGATCGACGATGTCGTGATCGTCATCGACCACCAGCACGCGGCGGGTTGCGCCCTCGAGCAGGTCGGTCGGGATGCTGTTGGCACGCATGAACTTCAGCAGTTCCTCACGCGGGATGCGGCGGAACTTGGACCCCGGCACGCGGAACCCGCCGAGACGGCCGGCATCAAAGCACCGGATCACGGTCTGCTGGCTGACCTTGCACACCTCGGCGGCCTCGCCCGTCGTGAAAATCTTCTTGTCCGACCAATCGCTCGCCTGGTCTGCCATCGTGCCACCCCGCATGCGCGGATCGGAACCGGCACCCGGACGACCTTCGACCGGTGCCAACCCCATGAACCACTACGCGACATCGGCGGGATAGATGCCCAACTTCACCAGAGTTCCGGATCCGCACCGTCGGCACGGACCACCCGGTTCAACGTCCAGGCCGGTTATGAAGCCCCACTGGCACGTTCAGGCCGGACCGTGCAGTTCTCGCCACTTCCGGACCGCCTCCGGCTCGCGGCCGTAGATCGCCGCGAGGCTCGCCGGATCGACCGACGGCAGGTCTGCCGATGCTTCGAGACACGCCGCGGGATCAAAGACCGGCTCGGCGAGCCTCAGCCCGAGCCGGGCCGCCTCCGCAGCGATGGACTCGGGAAGAAAGCTGTCAGCGATCAGCCCGCCCACGCCGAGGGCTGCGAGACCGGCGGCGTCGATCTCCTTCGCATCACCAGGCGCACCGTCGGCAAAGACCGTCGCGATCGTCGTTTCTCGCTTGCTGGCCAGCAGCACGGCGAACGGACGGGGGAAGTCGGCCGCCACGCGCCGTGCGACCACGCACGCACTCGGCACCGCCACACACCTGGCACCGAGCACCTCGGCGATCATCTTGCCCGCTGCGATCGCGACGCGCAGACCCGTAAAGCCCCCCGGCCCGACCGAGACCGCGACACACCCGATCTCGCGTCGTTGCTTCACGACGCCCGACTCTGCCGCGCTCGACCAAAGCCGCTCGACCGCGGGGAGCAGGTCGTCGTCGTGCCGCGCAGTCGAGCGGAGCAGCTCAACACCCAGCAGCTCGACGTTCGCCCCACGCTGCGGCTCACGCGTGACGCGTCCGAGCACAACACCCGGCGTGCTGCCCGCTGCGGAGGGGTTGCTCGCCTCGATCGCCAGAGTCAGTGTCGGGTCGCTCACGCGAGGAGGGTAGGGAGGCAGAGCCCCCGCGCAGGACCGCGGCTCGCTCACTCGGCGTGTGTGAGTTCGGGCGCGGGGGCCGCGCCGGCCCGTGCCGACTCCAGCAGGCCGCGCCGCCACTCCCACCGCTTGAGCAGCAGGTGCTGCTCGGCCAGCGCCCGCACCAGCGGCAGACCGGCCGGGTGCCCCGCCGAGGGCACCGAGTCCACCGGTATCTCTGCCAGATCAACAAACGTCGAACGGAGCCGGTCGGCGCTGGCCCGCTCGCGCTCGACAAACGCCCGGCTGTAGGCGAGTTCATCCTCGGACCGGATGTCGCGGCCGAACATCGCAAGAGCACACCCGGGCGCCTGCCCGGCAAAGCCCCACGCGGCAAAGCCCAGCCGCCGCTCGCGTTCGAGGTATGTCTCGGGAGTGAGCCGGTGGTCGTGGTGCGCGACGGCATCGGGCCGATAGAGCACGCGGGTCCCGAACAGCTCGCGGCAGCGGAACGCCAGCTCGTCGTCCTCATACCCGTAGGTCGCCGGAAAGACACTGAAGCCCCCCGCCTCCCGCACGAGCGCCGCAGGCGCCGAGAGGTTGAGCAGCCACGCGTGTCGGAATCCCCAGTCGTGGTCCGCGTCCGCCGTGCCGTCGGCGAGCGCCTCGTCCATCCGGTCGTAGAAGAACACCATCGAGGTCTCGCGGATCAGCCGATCGAACAGGCGGTCATCGGCGGGCACGATCCACGGCGACGCGCCGACGATGAGCGCCGGCGCGCGCCCGGCCGCGGCCTCACGCTGGGCACAGAGATGGTGCTCGAGCAGTGTCGGCGAAGGGAGCATGTCGTCGTTGAGGAACACCAGCGTCGCGCCCACGGCTCGCTCGAGCAGCTCGTTCCGCACCGCGGCCTGCCCCGACTTCGGGCAGGGCACGATCGAGAGCTGTGTTGCGCGCGCGCTCGGCCACGCCTCGCGGATGGCGCTCTCGGTCTCGCGGGCGTCTTGCGCGTTCTCGGCGCCCCCGTCGATGCCGACGAGCACCTCGTATCGGGAGGGATCCAGAGACTGCTCGCCCAGGCGTCGCACGCACTCGGCCGCCTGTTGCGGGCGGCCATAGGTCGGGATCACCACCGACAGTTCCATGCCTTTATGGTAGAGCCGCACCGAGCGTGCCGCCCGGGCGGGCCTGGCCGCGACCGACCCCGCCCGGGACGTCCCATCGCCGATGTTCCGGTCCATTTCTGCCGATTCTGCCGGATGTGAGGCAAGTCGGCCCGCCGGACCGCCGATCGCCCAGATACGAGAACCGGGCCTCCTTTGGGCCCGGGGCAGCACGGAGCACGATATGAGTGGCACCACGGACACAACCGCCGTCTGCACCGAACGCCGCAAGCAGGTGCGTGTGGAATGCACGAGGCCGTGCAAGCTGCTGCACCCGGCCTCGATGCGGTACATGGCCGCACGCACGCTCGACCTGTCTTCGGGCGGCGCGTTGATCGAGCTCTCGCACCACAGACCGCTGCGGGCGGGCGACCGCGTGGACGTTCTGGTCGATTGGGACCAGCGGGGCGTCGTCGCCCGCGACACCACGCTCGAGGCGACCGTCGTGCGGCTCGGCCCCTCCGAGAGCACCCGCCAGCGTGTGGGCGTCTCGTTCCGGGCCGGCCAGGCCGTGCCCCTCGCGGCGTGACAGCCCGGCGGATCCCGGGAATCCCCGACCCGAGCCCTATAGTTGTCCGGAGGCACCATGCTCTGGCAACCATCGCTCGATGACTATTACACACGCATGCCCGCCGACGAGGCGGCACGACTGATCACCGAACGCCGCGAACAGCTCGGCGAGTCGCTGGTCATTCTGGGCCACCACTACCAGACCGACGAGGTGATCCGGCACGCCGACTTCACCGGCGACAGCCTCAAGCTCAGCCAGCTCGCCGCGAGCGTGTCGAGCGAGCGGGCGGTCGAGCACGTGATGTTCTGCGGCGTGCACTTCATGGCCGAGACCGCCGACATGCTCACGCCCGAGCACGTGAAGGTCATCCTGCCCGACCTCTCGGCCGGGTGCTCGATGGCCGACATGGCCGACTACGACGACACCGTCGAGGCGTGGAACCTGCTGCACGAGAGCCTCAAGTCGCAGGGCTGGGCCGGGCGGATCATCCCGATCACCTACGTGAACTCGACCGCCGCGATCAAGGCGTTCGTCGGGCAGCACGGCGGGGCCTGCTGCACCAGCTCGAACGCCGACACGGTCTTCGACTGGGCGATGCGCGGCGGCGAGCAGCCCGACAACGGCGACGAGATCAAAATCCTCTTCCTGCCCGACCAGCACCTCGGACGCAACACCGCGGCCAAGTACGGCATCGACACCGACGCCGCGACCTGCGTCTACGACCCCAGACGCACCCGCCAGGGCGAGCCCCTCGGCGGCGCGACCGCCGAGCAACTGCTCGGCGCGAGTGTCGTGCTCTGGGCGGGGCACTGCTCCGTGCACAAGCTCTTCCGGCCGGAACACTGCGCCCAGATCCGCGAGGCCAACCGGCAAACGGCCGGCGACGAGCCCACGCGGATCATCGTGCACCCCGAGTGCGCCAAAGAGGTTGTGGATCTCGCCGACGACTCCGGCTCGACCGAGTACATCCTCCGCACCGTCCGCGAAAGCCCCCGCGGCTCACGCTGGGCGGTCGGCACCGAGGTGCACCTGGTCAACCGCCTCGCCGCCGAGATGGCCCCCCGCGGCGTGCACGTGCGGATCCTCAGCGACTGCCAGTGCCTCTGCACCACCATGTACCGCATCGATCAGCCGCACATGCTGTGGATCCTCGACAATCTCTGCGGCATCCGGATCAAGGACGGCGAGTCGGAGACCGGCAAGCCCCGCGCGCTCAACGTCATCAGCGTGCACCCGGAGGTGCGCAGCCTCGCCCTCAAGGCGTTGGACCGCATGCTCTCCCTGAGCCAGCGCCCCAGCACCACCGAGGTCGACTGACCGACCGCCCCGCCAAGCTGGGTGTTTCCCGACCCGGACCGAGCCCACACATCGCCTCTAGCGTGACGCCTTCCCGTTGTGATGCTGCGGCGCGGTCTTGTCCTCGCCCGCGGCGTGCTCGGCGAGCCCGAGCGTCGAGCCGCGGACCCCGGCCTTGGGCTCGGGCATCGGCCCGCCGGTGCGCGCGCCGGCCTCGATCCGCTCCCGCATGCCCTTGCCCGCCTTGAAGCGCACGCTGCGCCGCTCGGGCACGGGGACGCGTTCGAGCGTCCGCGGATTCTGCGCGGTACGCGGCGCGAGGGTCTTGACCTCAAACACCCCGAAGTCGCGCAGCTCCAAACGGTGCCCGTCGCTCAGGACGTTGATGACAGTGTCGAGCACGTCCTGCACAATCGCCTGGGCCTTGGTGCGGCTGAGACTGTTGCGCTCGGCGATCTGGTCAACGAGCTCTTTCTTCGTGATTGTGCGAACGTCCTGCCTGGCCATCGGCATCCCTCTCTGCTCTCTCCGACCTGATCCCCAGCGTCGCAACAAGAGCCTCTAGCCGGTGACACGCAGCAAGTGCGCCCACGCCTCCCCGACCACCACGAGAACTGCAGTGTCGCATGTTCCAGCCGAACGGTCAAGGCGGATGTCCCGCGACTCCCCGCAAGAGTTGGGAAACCGTGGAAACTCCCCCGCGAACCGCCGTTCCCGGGGCCCCCGCAGCCCGCACAATGTGCCAACACCACGCCGCGACCACACGATCTGGTGTCCGGCACTTCTTAGAATCGCAGCGTCGCACCGGCATAGACACCCGCCAGACCCCCGTTCCACGCAAACTCACCGGGGGCGTCGTCCGTCTCAAGCCCGAAGAGCAACTGCCGGTACCCCATCTGCACACCGAAATGGTCGGTCGGGTTCCACTGAAAGCCCACCAGAATATCCGACGACCACGACTCGCTGTCGCCGAACGAAAGCCCGCCGATCGAGGTCGTAAAGTCGATCGAGAACTCGCGGGCGATCTCCAACTCCCACCGGACGCCCACGTACGGGTGGGCGTGCAACGCGTCGCCACTGGCCGACCCCGCAGACGACCCGCCCGAGATCACCTCGGACGTGATCTCCGCGTCGATCGCCCGGGCACCCGCCAGCCCCAGCACCGTGGACGAGAAATCCACGCTCCCCGGCTCACTCTGGTAGGTGTAGAACGCGTACTGCGCGTCGGCGGCCAGCGTCATCACCTCAAGCGACGACCGGAGCGTGTCCCCCGCGCCGAAACTCACGTCGCCGATCTGGCCCGCAGCCGTGGTGACCGCCCCCCGGTTGTCCATGTCCAGACCAGAACCCATCACCCGGAATCGCCAGTCGCCGCGGCGCAGGTGCAGCTCGCCAATGGGCATCACCCGGGGGCTGTCCAGATTCAAATCTTCGAGCTCGAACGACTGCCCGTTGCCGGCCGACGCCGTGCCCGGGAGCCGGGCCGTGCCGTTGGCCGCGACGTACCACGCAGCCGGCTCGATCTTCAGCACCCACGGCTCTTCAACCGGTTCGATGGCGACCGGTTCGATGCCGACGGCCTCCCGCGGCGTGCCCTCTTGGGCGATCGCCGCGGGGCACGCCCCGAGCAGGACGAGCCACGGGGCGAATCGGCGGACGGCACGGGCGGTCTTGTTGATCGATGGCACAACGGGCTCCTTTTGCCGCGTCCGGGGCGCGCGGGCGCGGTAGGGTACCGGCTGTGGAGCAGGAACGTCCAGATGAGCCCGTCGGCGTCGAGATCGCGCCGGGGGTGCGTGTGCCCGAGGCGGCCCTGCGGTTCAGCTTCGCAGCCGCGTCCGGCCCGGGCGGGCAGAACGTCAACAAGCGGGCGACCAAAGCCATCCTCCGCCTGGCCCTCAGCGATATCCCCGTGAGCGAGCGGGTCCGCACCCGGATCCGCCGGCTCGGGAGCGGCTGGCTCACCGGCGAAGACGGCGAACTGCTCATCATGGCCGACGAGCACCGCTCCCAGCGGCGCAACAAGGACGCCTGCCTCGAACGCCTGCGGGCCCTCCTGGTCCAGGCGCTCGTGCCGCCCAAGCCCCGCATCGCCACCCGCCCCGGGCGCGGGGCCATCGAACGCCGCCTGCGCGAGAAACGCGAGCGGTCGCAGCGGAAGAACCGCCGGCGCGAGGATCATGACGAGGGCTAGACCGAGCGATTAGGGGTTTGCGACACCGACCGCCGCCCGGTCGGCGTACAGCCCGTGCACCCGGATCCCGACCCGCTCCAGCGGGCCGGTGCGGCTGAGGATCGCCTCCTCGTGAAGCCACGAGCTGATGACCAGATCGGTCACTCCGGTGCCGGCGAGCTCTTCGGGCGGCACGACCGGCCGCTCCCAGAGCCGCGTCCCGCGTCGTGTGCGGTCTTCATCGACAAAGGCCGCGATCTCCGCCGGGGCGTGCTCCAGCGTCTCGCGCAGCTCGAGCGTGTGCCGCCCGGTGCCAAAGATCGCCACCCGACGCCCCGCGAGCGAGGCGAGTGTGGAGGCCATCCGCCGGGCCGCGTCCGCCGGGACCGTGCCCGAACCGCCGCCGCCGCTACCTGTAAAGGCCGCGGGCAGATGGGCCGGCCATGGCTGCGCCGGGCCTTGTGCCACCCGATCGATCACCGCGGCGTACCGCCTCGCGCAGGTCTCGGCGGAGAACCGGCCCCGCACCATCGACCACCCGCGGCTGCGCATCGCGTGCAGACCCTCGTCCCCGGTCTGCAGGGCGCCGATCACCGCCTCGGCCAGGGCCGCTCCCGCCTCGGCTTCGCCGGCGTCGGGGCCGGCCCGGGCGATCCGGCCCGTGCGGCCATCGCCAATGAGCTGCGCTGTCCCCGATGCGCTTGGCGTCAGCACGGGGACGCACCCGTGCGCCAACGCCTCGAGCAACGCCACGCTGAGGCCCTCGTAGCGCGAAGGCAGGATGAACATGTCCGCCGCGTCGAGCGCCGACGCTACCCCCGCCGGCGGCGCCGCCCCGAACCGGCGCAGGCCCGGGCGGCTCGCACACATCGCATCGACATCGCCCGCAGCCGGTCCGTCGCCGAGGATCGCAAACTCGAATGGCACGCCCCACCCGTTCAACCGGTCGGCCAGCGCCGCCAGCGCCCCGATGCGCTTCTGCTCGTGATCAAGACGCCCCGCATACAGCAGCCGCACCGGCCGCCCGCCCAGCGGCTCGCGCCGGAGCACGCCCGCCGGCACCTCGACGCCGTACGGGATGCCGTAGACGTCCGGCCCCCGCGTCGGCAACATGCCCCGCAGCCGCGTCGTGATGCGTTCGCTCACACCGATGAGGGCGCTGAGCATCGGCGCATAGTGTGCGCACACCGCGTCGTTGTACGGGATATCGGAGTGGTGCACCGCGACGACCCGCACCAGCTCGGGCATCTCGCGCGAGAGGGCAGCGAACACGCCGTAGGCATCACCCAGCAGGTTCGGGAAGCACACCACCGGGACACCGGGCGCTCGGGCCGCCATCACGCCGGCCGCGAGCCGGTAGACCGGACGAAACGTCGAGAGGTCTCCGTCGCACGAGTCCATCGGCGCCAGTCCTCTGGCGTCGAACACCTCGACGCGCGGGTCGAGACGGAACTCCACCGCCGTCTGCCCCGCCGGCTCGTCGTGCACGATCAGCCCGACCGGCCTGCCCGACGGCGCGAGCGCATTGACCAGGCGGACGGCCCACGCCGTCACGCCGCTGGCGTTGAACCCGTGAGGAAGCGAGATGAGGACTGGTGCGTGCATGGTTCACTCGTGTCGGGATAACAGCCGATTCTCAAAGACGCTCCGCCGCCCTCCGGCCCCCAACTCCAACCCCGGATCCCTGCCCGCTCACGCAGCGAGCGTTTGTCCGGGAGCAAAGTCGAGGGCGGCGCTCCAGGGGGCTGCGACCCGCCGGCCCTGTTGTCTCCACCGTTCCGCAGCGTCCAGCATCGGCCCGGGGCTCATCGTCCCGATGATCACGACCTCGGCGCTGTCGGCGGTAGTGAGCACCGTGCCCCGCCGGCCGGCCAACTCGGTCATCGCGCAGGTCACCGCCCACGCGTTCTTTCCAGGCTCGACGATCGCCGCCGAGGCGAACGGGCGCTCCCGCCACGCTCGCTCGAGTGCCTCGCGCGCGTGCGCGAGCCCCGTGAAGCGGTCCCACACCCGGTCGGGCATCGGCTCGCGGCGCTGCGACCGGACGGTGCGGCGCAGCTCGGTCAGCCCCGAGGCGAACCCGGCGATTGCGCGCTCGCGTGCGGCGATGTCCCGGTACCGGCGCCGTTGTTCGCGGCACATCTGCCGCCGGACCGCCTCCGGGGCGTACCGCTGCATGACCCACCCGTTGTTGCGGATGAGCCGGTGGAGGATCAGGTCCATGTCGCGGCCGGTGTCGATCTTGTGGTGGTGGACGCAGAACGCCGGATCGAACGCGACCGACCACCCGCGCTGCAGGAACCGGGCCGCAAGGTCGTACTCCTCGACGTAATAGCCAAAGGACGCGTCGTACCCCCCCACTTCAAGGAACGCACGCCGTCTGATCGCCACGCCGCAGCCGATGAACACCTCCGGCAGCCCGCCCGACTCGCGACGGCCGAGCCTCGGCAGATGGATATCCGCCATGACGGCCGCGACGCTTTCGGGCTGCTCGCGGAGCCGGTCGATCGTCGCTGCGAACGGCTCGATGCTCTCGACCGGGTGCGAGTCGTCGTCGAGCATGACGATCCAATCCGTCTTCGGCGAGGATGCCTCGACCGCGACATTCCGCGCAGCCGCTCCGGCGTTGTGCTCGAGCCGGATCATGCGGCAGACCGTGCCGTTGGCCAGCGCGCCCGGTGCCCGCGCCGGTGTGCCGGAGGCGTTGTCCACGATGACCACTTCGCAGGGCTCGCGCACCGTGAGGCGGCCGAGCTGGTCGAGTGTCTGCTGAAGCCGCTCGGGCCGGTTCCGGGTCGGCACGACGAAGGTGATCACGACGCCTGCCTCTCGGCCTTGGCGACCGGCTTGATCTCGGCCCCGGTGTAGGCCAGCCGCGCGCCGGCGATCCGGAGGAGCGTCCGGCGGATGTCGGACGGCTCGAGGCCGGGGTTGCCGAGCCGCTGCCCGTGCGTCGCAGCCGCGGCCGCGCCGAGGATGGCCGCCGGCGTGACCGACGCCCCGGCCGCCATCGCGAGAGTCGCTGTGGTGACCAGCGCATCCCCGCACCCGAGCGGGTCGATCGCGTGCGGGCTGAGCGCGGGCACGTGCTCGCCGGAGACACGCGAGCGGAACGGGTCGTCCCGTGCCGGGGTGTGGTCGGCTTGCGCCTCGGGGATCGGCTCGAACGCCACCAGCCCTTCGGCACCCATGGTGATCAGCGCAGCCTTGGTTCGGGTCTCTTCGAGCATCCGCCACGCGACGTTCGGCAACGCCTCGCTGTGCAGGCTGTAGGCCTGGCGGACCTCGTCCTCGCTCGGGCAGACCAGGTCGAGCCCGCGCATCGAGCGCAGCCCGTGGCGGCGGCCGCTGACATCACCGGCGAGCACACCGACCTTCGGCCGGAGCAGGCCGCACAGTTGCGAGAGCACACCCGGACTGAACAACCCCAGCCCGAAATCGGCGATGATCGCGGCATCGGCACCGGCACCCACCGCGCCCCCGACCTCGGCGAGCAGCTCGTGCACGCCGGCGGTATCGAGCACGAACGGATCGACCAGGTCGATCTTCATGACCTTCTGCGAACCAACGAGGAACCGTTGCTTCTCCGGGACGCGGGTGCCACGCCGCAGCGCGACCACCTCCACGCCCTCGGCCTCGAGGCTCGAGGTCAGCGCGCGCGCAGTCTCGGTCTCGGGCATCACGGTCACGAGCGTCGGCCTGGCGCCCAAAGCCGCGGCGTGTCGCGCGAGGATCGCCGCCCCGCCGTCGAACGACCGGGTCTCCACCGGACGGAGCGTCATCACCGGGCTCTCATGCGCGATGTCCGGTCGGTCGCAGAAGTGATATGTATCGCGGATGACATCACCGACGATGACCACCCGCTTGCCGCGGATGGCTGCCAGAGTCTCGAGCATCCGCTCGGTCTGCGTGTCCTCACGCGCGAGCAACTGCCCCAGCCGGTGGTGGAACGGATCCACCGAGTGCTCCATCGCCTCGATCAGGGCGGTCGAGCTGAAGATGACGTCGCCCGAGCTGAACACCACGCGCCCGCCGGCCCGCTCGACCGCGTCCCGCTCGGCGCGGAAGCGTGGGTCGGCGTTGAACTCGTACTCGCGGCCCTTGACGAAGACGTCCGGCTTCACCTCGGCGAGCAGCTCGGCCGCGGTCGGCCGGGGCTCGATGTACACCCACTCCACGCACCCCAGCTCGGCGAGGTTCTCGGCACGGAGTTCCTGCGGGATCAGCGGCCGCCCGTCGCCCTTGGCGACCCCGGCGTCGCCGGAGATGGAGACCAGCAGCACGTCGCCGAGCGATCTGGCGAACTTCAGATGGCGGATATGGCCCGGGTGGACGATGTCGAAGCACCCGTGGCAGTGCACCACGCGACGTCCGGCGGCCTTCGCCGTCGCTCTCGCCGCAAGTAAGTCTTTGTGTGACAGTACTTTACGTGATGTTTCCGCGTCTGTCGGCACAGCTACCGCCTCCGGGGACAGTCCTTTCTATCGGACGGATGAGGCCCGATCTGGGCACAAGTCGCCGGGAGAATCGGACTTTGTGCGTCTGTCCGGCGGTCCCCGGCCGCGAGCAGCGGGATTGTGCGAATCGCGACGTCGATCGGTCGATACCACCCACGTATGCCCCCACCCGCCGTTCAGCCCCGCCCAGCCGCCCGCCCCACGACCAGCCTCTCGCGGCAGGACCTGCTGGGGCTCGGACGATCGGGCCGGCCCCGCGAGTTTCTGCCGATCGCGTCCCGGGCGCTCCAGCAGATCCCGGGCGATCTGGACCTGCGGTTTCTGCTCGCAGCCGGATGCGCCCAGCTCGGGCTCCGCACCATTGCCGCAGAGACCCTCGCCGCGCTGCCCGAGCCGGCGCAGGCCGACGCGAATGTGAAGGCCCTGACCAGCGCGGTGGACGGCCTGCCCGACGACCGGGTTTCAGCCGAGAGCCGCCGGGAGCTCGCCGAGGCCAATCTGGACGCGATCCGCCGGCGGGGCATCGGCGCGGCGGCGGTGCTCGACGAAGCGTGGCCGGCGTGGCTCGAACGGCTCGGCTCCCACGAGTGCTTTCGCACCACAGACGGCAACCTCGTGCGGCGGGGCCCGGTCGACGACCTGCCCCACTGGACGGCGTTTCTGACCGACAGCCGCTCGATCGCGGCCCAGTTCTGCGAGCAGCGGCTCGGCGGCGCGGACATGTTCCCCCCGCCGCTGGCGATCGAAGGGATCGACCCGCCGTGGCTCGCCGAGGGTGCCTGGAATCGGCTCGCGCCCAACCGCGTGGGCTACGCCGCCCCGATCACGCTGCTGCAGGCCGACCCGCTGGAGTTTCTGGACGGGCTCTCGGCGACGGATCTCCGCATGGTGCTGGCAGACGAGCGGGTCCGGGTGTTCGTCGGGCCGGACGCGTCGTCGCGCTGGCTCGAGGACGCCATCGAGAGGATCGACGAGGTGGCGATGGGTATGGCGATCGCCACGCCGGGTGTGCGCGCGCGCATCGAGCCCGATGCGCAGACGGTGACCAACCGCTGGGGCGCTGCCCAGGCCGAGGCGCTGCGCCAGACGCAGACCCGGGTCGCATCCACCTACGCGCCGCGCGATCGGGCGTGGTGGGCGCAGCGGTATGCAAAGGCGGAGGCGGGCGACAGGCCGCTGCGCGTGCTCATCCCGACATCCCGATACTCGACCTTCATCCGCCACGCGTCGGAGGACCTCGCCGAGGCATTCCGCAGCCTCGGGTGCGACGCGCGGGTGGTGATGGAACCCCCCAACGGCAGGCCGACCTCGGTCGGTCAGCTCCGCTGGGCCGACCCGTTCGAGCCCGATCTGATCGTGCTGGCCAACTACTTCCGGCGCGATGCGGGGCTGCCCTTTCCCGAGCAGGTGCCGTGGGTGTGCTGGATCCAGGACGCGATGCCGCACCAGTTCAACGAACGGGAGTTCACCGATCTCGACTTTGTCGTGGGCCATCTGCACACCGAGCTGCGCGCGCAGGAGCGTTTCCCGCACGACCGAGCGATGCCCTTCCCGCTGATCGCCAGCGAGCGGAAGTTTCACGCGGCACCCATCGACGCGGCCCGGCGCGAGAAGTTTGCGTGTGAGGTCGCCTACGTCTCGCACCAGAGCGAGACGCCCGGCGCGTTCCACGCCCGGTGCGTGACTGAGGAATCCAAGCCCGAGGTGTGCCGCCTGCTCGAGATGCTGCGGCCGCGGGTCGAGGCCGAGGCGGCCGACCCGTTGGGCGAGTCGCTCTACAACAGGCTCCGGGCGCTGACCGGGGCGGCTGTCGAGCACACCGACGACGGCACCGACGCGCTCGCCGGGTACCTGTTCCGCCAATACGCCCTGCCTCTGGCCGACCGCGTCGTGAGGCATCAGACGATCGGCTGGGCGGCGTCGATCTGCCGCCGCCACGGCTGGCGGCTCCGGCTCTATGGCCGGGGGTGGGACGCGCACCCGGAGCTTGCCGAGCATGCGTGCGGCGAAATCGCGCACGGCGAGGACCTCCGCGCCTGCTATCAGGCGGCGGCGATCCACCTGCACGCGTCGGTCAACACGCTGGTGCACCAGCGGGTGATGGAGTGCGCGATGTCGGGCGGGCTGCCGGTCGGGAGGCTGACGACCGACGCTGTGGATGAGAGCGTGGGGTTTGCCGAGCGTGAGGCCGTGCTGCGCGGCACGCCCTGCGGGACCGACGCCGCGACGGGTGCCGTGGCGTATCGCCTGGCCGACAACGAGCCGCTCGCGGCGGTACGGCCGCTCCGGGAATGGCTGGGGCTGGAGACGCCGGAGGAGTACACCATCGCGGCCAGGAAGATCGAGGCGTTCCGGAAGCCGGACCATCCGTTGAGCGGCGGGATTCACGCGGCGTGGCTTTTCGGCGACCTGCGCGAGGCGACCGTTCGCGCAGAAGACGACCTTGAGCGGATCGTCGAACAGGCGGTGACCGACGCCGCGTGGCGCGAGGCGCGGTCGGCCGGGATCGCGGAGCGCGCGCGCGAGCGCTGCTCGACAACCGCGTTCGCCGAGCGTGTGCTCGGGCTGGTGCGGCGTTCGCTCTCGTCGGGGTCAACCGAGACGGAGGCTGCGGGACGATGACGACACTCACCCCTGACGCGCGGACCGAGACGTGGCGGCAGTTGCTGCTGGAGCACGCGGAGGACCACGCGTTCGTGCGCGCGCGGTTCGGCATCGCGGCCGAGCCGGACTATGCCGACCGGGTGCTGGCCAGCCACAACACGGCCCCGTGGGCCGTGGGCTCGATCGGCGTGCTCGACGCGATGGTGCTGCGGGACATGGTCCATGCGCTCCGCCCGGGACGGATCATCGAGATCGGCACCGCGGCGGGCACCTCGGCGCTGCTGCTTGCGCGCGCGATGCGGGAGTGCGGGTGTGCAGGTGACGGCGAGCCGGTCGTCCACACCTACGACCTGCACCCGTGGTGCTACTTCGACCGTTCGCGGGCGGTCGGTTCGGCGATCGACGAGGCCGAGCCGGAGACGGTGGCGATGATCCGCCGGCGGGTCGGCGTGACGGCGATCGACGCGGGCGAGGAGTTTGCCGGGCAGAACATCGATATGGCCTTTGTGGACGCCGATCACCGTCACCCTGCGCCGGTGGTTGATGTGCTTGCGCTGCTGCCTGCGATGGCGCCGGGCGGATGGATCGTGCTGCACGACACCAATCTGCCGGCAGAGGCGGATCGGTACGAGAAGCTCAAGGGCACGCGTGTGGACTGGAAGCAGCACGGGGCGAAGTGGTTGTTTGACTCGTGGGAGCACGAGAAGCTCGTGCTGCCGCGGCACAAGAACATCGGCGCGATCCGCGTGCCCACGACGCAACGACTGACCGCCGACGAATTCCGCGAGTGCGTGGACAACCCCGCGATGCCCTGGGAAATGGAACCGAGCCCGGCCGCGCTGCGGCTCTTGGATCTTTGAGGGAGACCTGCCGGTGCCGAAGCTGACCTACATCATCCCCGCGTACAACGCCGAGGCGACTCTCGGGCAAACGGTCCGGAGCGTGCTCGCCCAGACCGAGCCCGGGATCGAAGCGGTGATCGTTGACGACGGCTCGACCGACGGCACGCGGCACGTTGCGGGGTCGTTGCTTGGGCCTCGGGTGCGGCTGTGCTCGCGGGACAACGGGGGGCTCTCGTGCGCGCGCAACACCGGCTGGCGGGCGGCGAGTGGTGAGTTTGTCTGCTTCCTCGACGCCGACGACACGGTCGCGCCCGCGCACGCGGCGAGGCTGCTGGAGGCGATCGAGCGAGAGGCGGGGCACGACGCGGTCGCGTGCGGCTGCGAGTTTGTCGGGCCGACGCTGATCCCCCTGGACTGGCACGCACCCGTGCTCGCCAGCGACACAACACACGACCGACTGATCGAAGTGAACCGGCTCGCGGTGGGCAGCGTGGTGTTGCGGCGTGACTGTGCTGCGCGGCTGCTCGGGGGCGAGATGTTTGACGAATCGCTCAGTGTGCACGAGGACTGGGAGGTCTTCCTGCGTCTGGCGGCGGCCGGTGCGCGGTGGGCGCCCCCGGTGGAGGAGTCGCTCTTCCGCTATCGGGTGCGGTCGGGCTCGATGTCGTCTGACCTCTCCCGCATGTGGCGGGTGGGGCTGGACGTGATCGACCGGTACGCCCGCGACGGGCGCGAGCGTGAGGAGATGATGAGGCGATGGCACGTGCGTGCGGTGGCCCGCGCGATCGCGGGTGGGGACGCCGAGCACCTGCACGAGACGCGCGCGCAGGCCGGCCGGCTGCGCAACGACGATATCGCGACTCTCACGGGGACACTCCGCTGGGCGTTTGCCCGGCGGGAGGCGGTCGGGCCTCGGAGCTGGGGTGCGCGGATGGCGTGCTGGACGGCGCAGGTGCGTGACATGCTCGGGGCGGAGGGGCCGGTGGCCGATGCGGTTGCGCAGGGGCTGGCCGACGGGCCGCACCGCTGGAAGGCGATCGTCGAGCGAGCGCAGGGCATGCTGGAGCCGGGCGAGCCGCTGGTGATCTACGGGTTTGGGCGCAACGGGCGCGACGCGGTTCGGGCGGCCGCCGAGCTCGGGCTGCCGATCGCCGTGGTGGACGACGACCCGCGGGCGCTGGGCAAGGTGCCGGCGATCGGGGCCGACGTGCTCTCGGCGTCGCATCTGGTGCTGGTGACGCCGGAGTCCCGGGACGGGATCGTGGCGAGGCTGCGCGCGCGGGGCGTGCACCGGATCATCGTTCCCGACGCGGCTTGAGGACGCAGTTTGGCGGCGAGTTGGTGCTAGGCGCCGATGGCCGGCTGGCGGCTGCCGCCGGCTGCGAGCAGCGCCTCGCAGACCTGGCCGGCGAGTGATCGCTGAGTCACGCACCACCTTCTGGTCCTGACGCCTCGCGGCAGCTTGGCGAGTATGGGTTCGTCGTCGGTCGGGGCGACCAGGATGGTCGAGTTGGCGTCGATGAGCCGCTCGAGGCCGGCCCGGGGCAGGCGGTCGTCGCGGAGGTCGAGCGGGATGCCTCGTGCGTTGGCGATCCGGCGGAGTGCCCGGCCGTTCCGCCCCATTGCGCCGGCGAGGACGATGGGGCCGTCGCCGGAGACCCGGTCGAGCATGGCGCCGGCGATCACTTCGGGCGAGACCGCGTGGCGTGCGAGTGCCTCGATGGTCTCCTCGAGTGCGGGCGAGCCGCTCAGGCTCTCCCACCATGTGCCGACGCGGGGGAGCCATGTTCCGGCGGTGCTTGCGTATTGGGTCGGGCCGATGCCGAAGCCGAAGAGGAGCGCCCAATGGGCGGCGGCGGCGAGTTCGTCGGGTGTGAAGGCTGCGGGGCCGGACAGGGCGTTGCGCAGCATGGCGTGGGAGTTGGTCTGGCCCGGTGAGCGGTCGGTGATCGCGGCCATGGTGGCGTAGAAGAGGGCGGTCTCGCGGACGGCTGCGGCGTAACCCTCGCCGGAATGCAGTCGCCGGATGACCCGGCAGACGCTCTCGAGCATGCGTCCGGGGAACTTGCTCATGCTGCCGGGGCGGATTCGGTAGCCGGCGACGATCTCGTCGACGGCCGACCACTGCACGCCGTTGGCGGCAAGGGTGCTCCACATCTGGTAGTCCTCGACGCCGGGCACGGAGGGGTCGAACCGCAGTGAGCCGATGAGGTCGCGGCGGACGAGGTGTGAGTGCGGCGCGAGCGCGTTGCCACGGAGCAGGTGGTCGAGCCCGACGACCTGATCGGGTGGCGGCATGGAGACGCCGAGTGCGCGACCGTCGCCGGCGTGGAGCGTCCACGTGCCGCAGGCCGCCCCCCGACCGCTCCACTCGGCCGCCTGCACGAGCCGCTCGAGCCCGAGCGAGACGAGCCAGTCGTCGGCGTCGAGGAAGTGGACGTACTTGCCGGTCGCGGCATCGAGCCCCGCGTTTCGGGCGGCGGCGAGGCCCTGGTTGGCCTGGCGCCGGTGGGTTATTCGGCCGTCGCGCCACGCGAAATCGCTGGCGATCGAGGTCGTGCTGTCGGTCGAGCCGTCGTCGACGATCACGGCCTGCCAGTCGGTGAGTGACTGGGAGAGCAGCGACCGGATGGTCTCGGCGAGGGTGGATTGGGCGTTGTAGGCGGGGATGACCACGCTCACCAGCGGCTGCATCGGGTGGACCTCTCTCTGTCGGGGCTCGCCGGCGGCGGCCGGTCTGTCGGGTTGTTGGGGAATGCGTGCGGCTGGTTGCTGGAGCGGGGTGGTGCGATGGTTCGACCGGGTGCTCCCCCCGGGGCGGAGGGCCTCCGGGCACCCCACGAGGGTGCTCGGGCTTTCGGTGTAGATCGGAGCGTCGGATCGCCGAACTTCACCGGATGGACTCTTCTCTTCCAGATGCGCCCAACTTCCGCGCCCGTCGCATCGCCGATGTGCTTGTCGCGACTCTCTGCTCGGGCACCTCGCTGGCCGTCTGGCGTTCGTGCGGCATCCTCGAGCGGGAGTGGTCGCTCTATGCGCGGCTCTCGGGCGGGTACGGCCGCATCGTGCTGATCACCGAGGGCGGGGAAGAGGAACGCGCGATCGCGAAGAGCCTGCCCAGTGCGTGCCCGGTGGAGGTGATCGAGAACCGGGAGGGTCTGGAGCGGCCGGCGTTTGCTGCGGAGGCCTCGCGGCGGGCGGTTGGCCTGCTGAGGTCGGGACCGGATGCCGCCGAGACGGCGGTGGTCCGGATCGATCAGATGTGGGGCGGCGATCTGGCGGTGACGGTCTGCGACGGGCTTCGCAGGAGCGGCGTGCGGACGGGGCTGGTGGCTCGCGGCGGGTATCCGTGGTCGAGGTTTGTCGCGTGGGAGGCCGGGCCGGACTCGCTGCGTGCGGCCGAGGCGGCGTCGGAGGAGGGTGACCTGTGCCGCGCAGCGGACGTGGTGCTCGGCACGACCGAGTCGATGCTCGACGATCTGCGGTGGCGGTATGGGCTGCGCACGGACCGGACGAGGCTGGTGCCCAACTTCGTGCCCGATGCGGCGCGGCCGGACGATGCTGTGGTACGCGAGCCGGGATCGGTGCTCTTTGCCGGGCGGCTGGTCGCGCAGAAGCGGGTGGACCTGTTGATCGACGCGGTGGCGGAGGTTCCGGCGCTGGCCCGCGGCGGGCTCGATGGGCCGGTGCGGCTGACGATCGTGGGCGGGGGGGAGCTCGAGGCCGAGCTGCGCGCGCACGCGAAGAGCCGCGGGGTCGAGGCGACGTTCCTGCCCCGCGTGCCGCAGGAGCGGTTGCTTGAGATGATGCGATCGTGCGCGGTGTACTGCCAGACCTCGGCGTATGAGGGTCACCCCAAGACGGTGCTCGAGGCGATGGCCTGCGGGACGCCGGTGGTCGTCACCGACGGGCCGGGGCTGGGCGGCGTGGTGGACAACGGGGTGACGGGGATCTGCACAAAGGGCACCGCCGGCGCGGTGGCTGCGGGGCTGGTGCGGGTGCTGGGGGACCGTGAGCAGGCGATGGCGTTGGGTCTGGCGGCGGCGGCGAGCGTGGAGGACTGCCGGTTTGACGCGGTGGTTGCGCTCGAGGCGCGCGCGCACGAGTTGGCGATGGAGCGGGCGGGGGAGGGCGCGGCGGCGGCGCCGGGTGCGGTGCGGTGGAGTGCCGAGCTGCTGGAACTCGACGAACAGAACGCGGCGTCGGCGTGGGCGCGCAGTCTGCACGGGTATGCACGGCGCCTGCCCGATGAGAAGCGTGCGCGGTTCTGCGCGACCGTCGAGACCCCGCTGCACGATGTCATCGACAGGGCGGCGATCGAGACGGCCGGCGGCGTGCACCCCAAGCACCACCTGATGCGGTACCACGACTTCTTCGTCGATCGGATCTGCGAGGGTGAGCGGGTGCTCGATCTTGGGTGCGGCTATGGCGCGGTGGCGCGGTCGATCGCCGAGCGCAGCGGCGCGTTGGTCACGGGGATGGACTTCAACCCGGAGAACCTGGAGCTGGCGCGGTCGATGATCGAGCGCGAGGGGCTGGGCGAGCGTTTGCGGATTGTCGAGGGCGATATCACGCGTGAGCGTGCGTTCGGGCCGGGTGGTGAGGAGCACTTCGACGTGGTTGTGCTGTCGAACGTGCTCGAGCATCTGGCCGATCGTGAGCGGCTGCTGGCGCAGTACGCCCGCTGGTACACGCCGCGGGCGATTCTGATCCGGGTGCCCGCGTTCGACAGGGACTGGCTGACCGCGTGGAAGCACGAGCTGGGTGTGGATTTCCGGGGCGACCCGACGCACGAGACGGAGTACACCGAGCGGCGCCTGCGGGATGAACTCGACGCGGCGGGGCTTGGAGTGGACGAGTTGATCGTCCGGTGGGGTGAGTACTGGGCCCGGGCCGCGGTGCCAACCGAAGCGAAGGAGACCTCGATCCGGGTGGAGGACTTCTGGGTGCCGGTGAGCGCGACCAAGTGAGTTACTGCTGCGGGCCGGAGCCGGACGCGATCAGTCCGTTTGTATATCGAACACGGTGTTGAGCACCCCGGCTTTGTCGAGGGTTTCCAGCCATTCGCTCTCTGGGTCGGAGTCGGCGACGATGCCTGCGCCGACGCAGTAGGTCAGGAGGGCGTCGTCGAAGGCGTCGGTGCCGGGCTTGACGGCACCCCGGATGACCACTGTGCGGATGGCGACGGCGAGTTCGAACGAGCCGTTGTCGTGGAAGAGGCCGAGGCAGCCGCAGTATGGGCCGCGGGCGAAGGGCTCGAGCTCGTCGATGATCTGCATGGCGCGGAGCTTGGGCGTGCCGGTGACCGAGCCGGGCGGGAACGTCGCGGCGAGGATGTCGGTGGTGGTCGTGCCCTCTCGGACGGTGCCGCTGACGGTCGCGGTGGCCTGGAGCACGGCGCCCGGGCCGGAGGCGTGGCGCTCGATGGCGCGGGGGTCGTCGACGCGGACGGAGCCGAACTCGCAGACCCGGCCGAGGTCGTTGCGCATGAGGTCGACGATCATGGCGAGCTCGGCGCGGTCTTTTTCGGCGTCTCGGAGCTCGTGCGGGTCGGCATGGCCGGGGCGGGTGCCCTTCATGGGGCGGGTGGTGATGCGTCGGGTGGGGGCGTCGTAGGCCAGGAAGAGCTCTGGGCTGAGTGAGAGCACGGCAATCGCTTCGCCCGCGGGGGTGCCGGGTGCGGCGGGCTCTTGTCGGGGGGTGTGCGTCGAGACGAGGCCGAGGCCGTGCACCGGGTCGGCGCTCGCGGCGAGGGCTGCGAAGAGCTCGGCGGGCGAGCCCGAATAGCGGCCGGCGAACTGGTGCGCGATGTTGGCCTGGTAGACATCGCCGGCCCTGATGTATTCGAGGGCACGGTGGACGGAGCGCTTGTAGGCCTCGCGTCCCTGGTGCGATCGGAGCACGGTTCGGGTCGGTGGTGCGGCCGGGGCGGTGGGGTGCGGGGCGTGGCCGGAGAGATCGACCCGCTGGAGCATCGCGAGCGGTTGGGAGGTGTCGGCGTTGCGGCCGAGCACGCCGGGCTCGATGGCGTCGGCGAGGTCGTACGCGAGCCACCCGATCCACGCATTCCCGGGATATCCCGGCGATTGCGGCGCGAGCAAGGCGCCGAGGGCTTCTAAGGGGATCTGTTGGGTTTGGGTGGCCGGCGCGTGCGTGGCGGGTGCGTCATGGGGGTGTATCCATTCCGGGGAACGGTTGGGGTGAATGACGCAACTTGCGAGGCTTTCGAGACGGCGCGTGGGGGCGCGGTGGGTGTGGTTCGGCGCGAGGTGGCGCGCGAACGCTCCGGCGGCGGGGACGAGTATCGACGCGGGGGAAGCCTTGAGGGGCGTGGTCTCGGCTTTTTCGGGGCAAACAGGCGGCATGGGGCCAAGTGGATAGTAGGGATCGTGGGGGTGAGCGGGCGGTCGGACTCGTCCCGGCGGTGCGCGGCTTCTAAACTTCCTGCCCTGCCGGACGTTTGAGCCAGCTCCGACCCGGCCTTTGCACGAACACCGCTCCACACACCCCGCGGGGAGCCCCGCTCAGGAGATCGACCGACCATGGCCAAGAAGAAGGCATCGTCCGCCCGCCGCACTACCAAGAAGACTTCGAAGAAGACAACCCACAAGGCGACCAGCCGCCCCGCGAAGAAGACGGCCAGCAAGAAGGCTGCGAGCAAGTCGGGCTCGGGCAAGGCGGCGGCGAAGAAGTCGGCCTCGAAGAGCGCGGGCAAGCCCTCGTCGCGTCGACCCAAGCCGGGCAAGATGGTGTACTACTTCGGCGCCAAGGGCACCGAGGGCGACACGTCGATGCGTGATCTGATCGGCGGCAAGGGCGCGAACCTCGCAGAGATGACGCTGATCGGGCTGCCGGTTCCCCCCGGCTTTACGATCTCGACCGAGACGTGCGGGGCGTACTACAAGGCGGGCAAGCGTCTGCCGCACGGGCTGATGAACGAGGTGCACAAACACGTCAGCACGCTGCAGAAGGAGACCGGGAAGGTCTTCGGCGACGACAAGAACCCGCTGCTGGTGAGCGTTCGTTCGGGCGCGGCGGTGTCGATGCCGGGCATGATGGACACGATCCTGAACCTGGGTCTGAACGACGACTCGGTGGAGGCGTTGGCGACGGCGACGGGCAACCGCCGGTTCGCCTACGACGCGTACCGCCGGCTGCTGAACATGTTCGGCGACGTGGTGCTCGGGGTGGGCCACCACGCGTTCGAGTCGGCGTTTGACGAGCTGAAGAAGCGGCACGGCGCCGCCGACGACACCGACGTTCCCGAGGAGGGCATCGTCGAGTTGTGCGAGCGGTACAAGGACGTGATCAAGACGCACTCGGTGCAGGACTTCCCGCAGAACCCGTTCAAGCAGCTGGAGCTGGCGATCGAGGCGGTGTTCCGCAGCTGGAACGCCGAGCGGGCGATCACGTACCGCCGCCTGAGCGGCATCGCGGGCCTCATCGGCACGGCGGTGAACGTGCAGTCGATGGTCTTCGGCAACATGGGCGAGGACTCGGGCACGGGCGTGGCGTTCACGCGCGACCCGAGCACGGGCAAGAACGTGTTCTACGGCGAGTTCCTGATCAACGCGCAGGGCGAGGACGTGGTCGCGGGCATCCGCACGCCGCAGCACGTCAACGCGATGTCGAAGTGGAACAAGAAGGTCTACGACCAGCTCATCAAGATCAAGACCAAGCTCGAGAAGCACTACCGCGAGATGCAGGACATCGAGTTCACGATCGAGCGGGGCAAGCTCTACATGCTGCAGACGCGCACTGGCAAGCGGACCGGTGCCGCGGCGGTGAAGATCGCCTGCGACATGGTCAAGGAGAACCTCATCACCGAGAAGGAGGCGTTGCTGCGCATCCCCGCGGGCGACCTGACGCAGCTGCTGCTGCCGAGCTTTGACCCCAAGGCCAAGACGGTCGCCAAGGCGCTGACGACGGGCCTGCCCGCGTCGCCCGGCGCGGCGGTCGGCCGCCCGGCGTTCACCGCCGACGAGGCGGTCGAGCGGGCGCACGCCGGCGAGAAGGTCATCCTGGTCCGCAAGGAGACCAGCCCCGAGGACGTGGACGGCATGCACTCGGCGGTCGGCATCCTGACCAGCACGGGCGGCATGACGAGCCACGCGGCCGTCGTGGCCCGCGGGTGGGGCAAGTGCTGCGTGGCCGGTGCCGGCGCGATCAGCATCGACACGGCCAAGGGCATCTTCTCCGTCGGGGACAAGGTGTTCGGCCGGCAGGACATGATCTCGATCGACGGCTCGACGGGCGAGCTGTTCGCCGGGGCGATCTCGACGGTCGAGCCGACGCTGTCGGGCGACTTTGCCAAGATCATGCGCTGGGCGGACAAGTACCGCACGATGGGCGTCCGCACCAACGCCGACTCACCGGCCGACGCCAAGCGTGCCCGCGACTTCGGTGCGCAGGGCATCGGGCTGACGCGGACCGAGCACATGTTCTTCGGTGATCAGCGCATCCGCATCATGCGGGAGATGATCCTCGCGGAGACGCCCGAGGCCCGCGAGGCGGCGTTGGAGAAGCTGCTGCCGATGCAGCGCGAGGACTTCGTCGGCATCTTCCGGGCGATGAAGGGCCTGCCGGTGACGGTGCGCCTGCTCGACCCGCCGCTGCACGAGTTCCTGCCGCACGACGACCAGGCGCAGGAGGACATGGCGGCCGTGATGCGGGTGCCTGTCAAGGCGATCAAGGCCCGCGTCGCGGCGTTGCACGAGTCGAACCCGATGCTCGGCCACCGCGGGTGCCGCCTGGCGGTGACCTACCCGGAGATCCTGCGGATGCAGGTGCGGGCGATTGTGGAGGCGACCATCGAGTGTGCCGCGGAACGCGTGAAGGCCTTGCCCGAGATCATGGTGCCGCTGGTGGGCACGCGGGCCGAGCTGGCGATGCTGCGCGAGCAGATCGAGCAGACGATGGCCGAGGTCAAGACGGAGATGGACTACAAGAGCCGTCTGGACATCAAGATCGGCACGATGATCGAGATCCCCCGCGCGGCGCTCACGGCCGACGAGATCGCGGAGGTCGCCGACTTCTTCAGCTTCGGCACCAACGACCTGACGCAGCTGACGTTCGGCTACTCGCGTGACGACATCAACACGTTCCTGCCGGACTACCTCAAGCAGGACCTGCTGCCGTGCGACCCGTTCCAGTCGCTGGATGTCTCGGGTGTCGGGCAGCTGGTGCAGATGGGCACCGACAAGGGCCGCGGGGCCAAGAGCGACCTGAAGGTCGGCATCTGCGGCGAGCACGGCGGCGACCCGGCCAGCGTCCACTTCTGCCACAAGGTGGGCATGGACTACGTGAGCTGCTCGCCCTTCCGCGTGCCGATCGCGCGGCTCGCGGCGGCGCAGGCGGCGATCAAAGACGGGAGGTAAGCCCGGGCGTCGCCATCCGAAGAGACCTCAAGACACCCCCGCCCCTGGGGGTGTCTCTTTGCGCGCTCGGATCCGCCCACACCGCGCCGGCTCCACCCTCGCCCCGATCGGGCTCACGGTGCCGGACCACGCAGACCGGCGATCGCTTCGGCGATGGCGTCGCGGGGCAGCGGCTGAATGACCAGCACCCGATCGACATCGGCGCCCAGGAACGCCTGCCTGGCGTCGCCGACGTAGAGCCCGCAGAGCTCCCACGTGCTCCCGCGATCAACAAACACCGGGCCGCCGGACATGCCCGTCCGCCGACGCTCGCTGGTGGTGTCGGCCACGAAGAGGACCGCCGGGTCCTCGCCCGCCCAGTCGGGCCGGGCGATGACGCGGGAGCGCAGCAGCATCGCTTCGTGATCCGCCAATCTGCCCGTCGCTTCGCCGGGGACGCGGCCGGGGAAGCCGGCCAGGAGCACCGATTCTCCGATCTCCGGCGGTTCGGCG
Source organism: Phycisphaerales bacterium JB054 (assembly GCA_043100935.1). Lineage (GTDB taxonomy): Bacteria > Planctomycetota > Phycisphaerae > Phycisphaerales > UBA1924 > PNC22. Next base: position 157,643 of record JBICHP010000001.1, on the reverse strand, counting down.
CGGGTTGGCGGGGCGGCGCGGGCGGGGATCGCCTCACACGCCCGCTCGAGCACAAGCAGCGCCCAGTCCTCCCCCCACCATCCATCGCGCCGGCTCCGCACGACGCGCTCGACGGGGAGCACCTCGGCACCGGCGGCGCCGTCGACGAACGCGACGACAACAGTGGCCCCTTCGGGAGTCACGTGTCCGGCGGTGAGCAGGACTCTGGGATGGATCAGGAACCCCGACCCGACGCCACGACCCTCAGGCGCCATGATCGTGATGAGCAGAGGGGTGCCGGGGAGATCGGCGTGACGGGGGACGGCGAGCACGGTGGCCCCGGGGCGTGAGGTCGCGCACCCTGAGAGCACTAGCCCCGCACACCACGCAACGGCGAACAGCAGAATCCTGCATCGACAGACCATTGCCGGACAGTAGATCCGCCGCCACCGAACCAGTTGGAGGTGCCACGGTCGTTCACGGATGATCTCGCGAGGTCGTGCTGGTCGATGCGGGGGCGGGGTGGTCGGTGCCGGGTGGTCGGTGCGGGATGTGGATGTCGGCGCCGCCCCGCGGGGCGGCGCGTTATCGGCATGTGTTAAGCCCCGGGACGCAAAGGAATCGCGGCACGGGGGTGAGAGCACCAGCCGTTAGGGATAGAGTCGTCTTCCGCATGATCGACCGCGTCGCACAGAGACTCCGCAAGCTGCTGTCCCGCCTGGGCTTTGCGCAGGAGTGGTATCTCATCTGTCTCGCGGCGATCCTCGGGACGCTCACCGGGTTCGGCGCGGTCGGATTCAGCAAGACGCTGGGCTATGTCGAGCACTTCGCCCACGACATGCACGGCGAGGACAGCGGCTGGAAGTGGTTCGCGATCATCGCGCTGCCGGCGGTCGGGATGTTCCTGACGGGCCTGCTCGTGACGACGTTCGCGTCTGAGGCCAAGGGCCACGGCGTGCCGCAGGTGATGCGGGCGCTGATCAGCAGGGGCGGGGTGATCAAGGCCCGGATCGGCGTGGTGAAGGTGGTCGCGTCGGTGCTGACGGTGGGCTCGGGCGGCTCGGCGGGGACGGAGGGGCCGATCGTGCAGATCGGCGCGGTGATCGGGTCGGTCGGCGGGCAGTGGCTGCGGGTGAGCCGCGAGCAGATGCAGACGCTCGTCGGGTGCGGAGCCGCGGCCGGCATCGCGTCGGTCTTCAACGCCCCGATCGCCGGTGTGTTCTTTGTGCTGGAGATCCTGCTGCGGGACTTCTCGCTCCGGACCTTCACGCCGATCGTGGTGTCGTCGGTGTTCTCGGCGGTCGCGACGCAGCGGATGCTGGGCGAGAACGAGGCGATCTTCACGGTCGACCACGCGGTGCACGACTACCAGTTTGCGCCGATCGAGCTGCCGACCTACATCATGCTGGGGGCGTTGTGCGGGCTGGTGGCGGTGCTGTTCAACCGCCTGCTGCACAAGGGCGAGGACCTGTACGCGAAGGTCCCCATCCACGCGCTGCTCAAGCCCGTGACGGGCGGCCTGGCGCTGGGGCTCTTGGGCGTGGTTTACATCTTCGCCGAGAAGGCGCTCTTTCCTGACGCGCTCAACGGGCAGACCGTGCCGCCCTTCTACGGCAACGGGTATTCGACCATCCACATCCTGCTCGATCCCGAGTCGTACCGCAGCGAGCTGGCGCAGGGGCCGGGGGTGATGCTGCTGCTGGCGGGGGTCTTCATCGCGCTGGTGGCGCTCAAGGCGCTGGCGACGACGTTCACGCTGGCCTCGGGCGGGTCGGGCGGCGTGTTTGCGCCGAGCCTGTTCCTCGGCGCCACCGCCGGCGCGGCGGTCGGGCAGCTGCTCGAGGCGATGTCGCTGGTGCCGGCCGGCTCAACGCCCGCGAGCTATGCGTTGGTGGGGATGGCGGCGGTGGTCGCGGGCACGACGCACGCGCCGCTGACGGCGATCCTGATCCTCTTCGAGATGACACGGAACATCTACGTGGTGCTGCCGATCATGCTCGCGGCCGTGGTCTCGACGGCTGTTGCGCAGCTGCTGGAACGCGACTCGATCTACACCTTCACCCTCCGCCGCTCGGGGCTCAACGTGGGCGGGGCCCGGGACCTGACGGTGATGCGCCGCGTCCCTGTCGCGGCGTGCTCGCTGGCGTCGCTCCCGCCGGAGCCGATCTTCGCGTCGGACCCCCTGAGCAAGCTGATCACGCTGCACGCCCACCACCACGTGCCCGACTTCGTGGTGGTCGAGCAGGACTCGGGCCGCTACATCGGCATGGTGACCAGCGCCGACATCCGCACCGCGCTGATCGACCGCGAGGCGATCCCGCTGCTGCTGGTGGCCGAGGTGATGCGGACGGACCTGCCGACGGTCCGGCGCGACGAGACGCTCGACACCGTGCTGGACAAGTTCGCCCGGCACGACGTGGCGAGCCTGGCGGTGGTGAGCCCGATCGATGACCGGCTGCCGATGGCGATCCTGACGCGGGCGAAGGTGATGGAGCGGTACCGCGAGGCGCTGGATGCCTGAGCGGCGGCTGTCTTCTGCGTTGACAAATCTCACCCCCTTGCCGCCCAGCCGAAAGAACCCGTGCCAGTAGGCGAATAATCCCCCATGCCCTCCACCACCTTCTGGGTCATCATGGCGGTCGTCGTTGCGGACCTGATCTTCGTGCCGCTGGTAATTAGTGTGCTGGTGCGGGGCGGGTGGAATCCGATCGCGGCGCGATTCCCGGCGCGCGAGCCGCGGCCGGACGCGGTCACGAAGCATTTTCAGTCCTACAAGGTCGGGCTGCTCAACCTCGGGTTCATGGTGCACACGTCGGTGGACGACATGTGGCTGCACCTGCGGCCTGTATGGTTCGGTCGGAGGATCGGGATGAAGGGCGCCAGTGTGCCGTGGGAAGAGATCGAGCCCGTGCGCCGGCGTGGCAGGCGATACGCCGAGGTGAAGATCGGGCTCGCGACGGTCTTGGGCCCGCGCTGGGCACTCGAGCTGGCGTTTGTCGATCACGAGGACGCTTCGACGCCCGCTGCGACCGACGATGCGTAAGCCGCCGGCTACGTGGTGTAGACTGCATGCCATGCAGACACCACGCAAGATCGTGCTCTCGGTCCTGACGCTGACACTGGCGATGGTCGGTCTTGGCGGGTGCGGGGCGAGCGTGTGGGAGCAGTCGTTCGCGTTCGAGCCGGGCGTCGAGGCCGCGGCACCGGTGCACGCGGCCGATGTGGTCGTCCGCGACGCCCCGTGGGGCCGGGTCGGCCCGGCGCTCAGCGCCGAGCAGCAGCGGCTTGTGGCCAGCGAGACCCATCGCGAGGACTGGCCCGCCGATGTGGCCCGCGAGTCGGAACTCGAGATCCTCAGAGAGTTGCAGCTGCCGTTCGAGGCTGAAGAGGTCGTGCTTCTCGGGCGGTCGCACTTCCGCACCACGCAGCCGCCGGACCCAGAGGCTGCAGAGCTGCGCCGCTTCGCTGCGAGCATCGGTGCCGAGTACGCGGTGTGGTCGAGACACGTGGTCGGTCGCGTCGAGGCGGTGGAGCGGGAGCCGGTGCAGTCCACCCGCTGGCGGACCAACCGGGTGTGGGACGCCGACCGCAAACGCCACGAGTACGTCCGCCGCTGGGAGCCGGAGACAGTCTGGGTGCCGGTGGTGGTCGAGCGGGAGCAGTCGCGGTGGGTGGTGTTCTATCTGCGGCGGCGGTAGCCGTCAGTCCTCGTCGAGCGTCTTCTTCCGCCGCAGCACGTGGTGGTAGTGCTGGGCGAAGCGGTGGGCCTCGTCGCGGATCGACTGGCAGAGCCGGAGGCCGGCGTTGTCGCGACCGAGCCTGATCGGCTCGCCCCGCTCCTGCACGTAGATGAGCTCTTCTTTCTTGGCGAGGCTGATGACCATGGGCGGGCGGACGTCGAGCTGCTCGAACGCCTCGAGGGCCGCGTGGAGCTGGCCGAGCCCGCCGTCGATGAGGATGACATCGGGGTACAGCTCGTGCCCCTCGCCCGCCTCGCGGTAGCGCCGGCTCACGACCTCGCGGATGCTGGCGTAGTCGTCGTTGCCGCCGTCCACGCTCTTGATGCGGTAGCGGCGGTACTCGTTCTTGAACGGCTTGCCGTCGACGAAGCACACCTTGCTGCCCACGGTCTCGCCGCCCTGCAGGTGGGCGATGTCGATGCCCTCGAGGCAGCGGATGGGTGCGTCGAGGCCGAGCGTCTTCTGCAGGCTCCGCAGCCCCTTGTCGGGGTCGATGTAGCCGATCTCGGTCTCCGGCTGCCAGAGCTCGGAGCGGTTGGACCGCTCGTCGAGCTTCTCGATCGCCCGGACCTGATCGCGCAGTGCCGCGGCACGCTCGAAGTTGAGCTCCCGGGCCGCGTCCTGCATCTCGTCGCGCATCTGGCGGAGCACGACGCTGCGCTTGGAGCCGAGGAACCGGACGAAGTGGTCGGTGTCCTCGCGGTAGGCCTCCTTGCCGATCTTGTCGGCGCACGGCCCGGTGCACTGGTTGATCGCGTAGAGCAGGCAAGGCCGGAAGAACCGGTTCTTCGGGTCGCCCTCGACGATGTCGAGCCGGCAGGTGCGGAACCTGAACACACGCTGGAGCACCTGCACCGCCTCCCGCAGCGCGCCGGCGTTGACGAACGGGCCGAACACGCGTGCCCCCTTCATCTCCGGCGCGATGGCGCCGTCGTCGCCCTGGCCGGTCGGGTTGCGGGTGACGAACACCCGCGGGAAGTCCTCCCGCTGCGTGACAACCAGATACGGGAACGACTTGTCGTCCATCAGCCGCACGTTGAACCGGGGCTTGATGTCCTTGATGAGCCGGTTCTCGGTGAGCAGAGCCTCCCACTCGCCCTCGCAGGTGAGCACCTCGAAGTCGTGCACCACGTCGAGCATGGGCTGCTTCTTGGGGCCGAGATCGGCCGAGGGCACGAAGTAGCTCGACACCCGGCCGGGCAGGCGCGAGGCCTTGCCGACGTAGACGACCACACCCTTGCTGTCCTTCATCAGGTAGACGCCGGGCTTGTCCGGCAGGTTGCGGGCCTTGGCCGAGAGCCGCGTCAGCCGCTCGTCACGCGACTCACTTCCCCACGGCGGGGGCGTGTCTGCGGGCGCGATGCCGTCGGCATCGGTGGGCTGGGGGATGGGGTCGTCGGGCACGAGACATCGTAGCCGTGCGCACTTTCACGCCGTCGAACTCGGCCGCCTGTGCCACCACAACACCATGCCGAGAAGCATGACGCCAAAGCCCCCGCCGATCAGCCATCCCCGCCAGGCCGGGGCCTGGCCCTTCGCGCGGCGAATCGCCTCGGCGAGCGGAGGGTCGAGAGGAACCGGGTCCAACCCGTCCGCGGCACGCTCGGCGTCGACCCGGTCCCGCCCCCACGCGCGAGGATCCGTATCCGCCTCACGAATCATCCGCACGAGCGAGGTGTCCGCGAACGCGTCATGTGGCGCAGCGTCCAAGACTACTCGCCGCTCCACATCCCAGTTCCAGGCAAGATAGGTGTTCGTGAGCACCATGCGCTCTCTTGCGAATTCCGGATCGTACTCAAACACCTCGGGACGTCGACTCTCGGTCTTCATATCCGGCTGCCACGCCCGCAGCACGGCGCCGTGCCTGTCGATCTCGAATCGGTGCTCGTCCATCGGCTCTCCGTCCAGCTCACGCGGGCACATCGCCCGCACCGAGAGCACGCCGCCCTTCTCCGTGGTAACGGACGTGACGTACTCGGGGTTCTCGAGCAGCCACACCGCGTAGAGCACCGGCAGCTCACGCGCCAACCTGCTCGGACCGATGCTGCGCGGGTCGGCGTCCGAATCGGACCGCCGGACGATCCGGTCACCATCGACGACGACCATCGCCGCTTCCTGATCGCGGACCAGCATGACACCGGTCGACGACATAAGGAGATTCCCGGTCTCGATGTCGTAGACCATGAGCCTCCGCGCGAGGTTCCCGGGACGGTTCCCCTCGAGGAGCAGCTCGTAGTATCCAGTCCGCGGGAGCCGTTCCTGAAGCCAGGCCGAGAGCTCCCATCCGTCCGCCGGGGTCGGCGTGACCGGCTGAGCGTTTGCGAGCGCGGCACACAAGAACGAGATCATCGCGCAGCACCATGTGTTCACCTTGAAGCCCTCCACATCAGCCTGTGCACGATGGGCTACCACATGCCGGCGAGCTGGTATAGGAACTGACGTCATCAGGAGCTGCATGGACGCTGTCGCTCAGAAAGCAGCAGTTTCCCGGCACTGCACTGCAGGTGCTACCGATGAGGGTGTACCCGGCGGGCGCGGGATCACAGGGACCGTCAACTACATCCCCGGCACCGACACCATCCCATGAACTGCAGTACAACAACCTAGGCGGGTACACCAATCGCTCCCTCCCCGACTCACCATGGTCCGCAGCCCGCGTAGGGAGTTCGCATGACATAATGTCCCCAGCCACGCAGTCGGAACAGCCGAGCTCGTTGCACACCCAACAAGACGGCGTCATCGCCCCGCAGGTTGCGATTACGCTGCTCATCACGACGAGTTCTCGAACATACCGCATTTCTGTCCCTTTCTGAATAGCATATCGCCTACCGATCTCGTCCCAGCACCCCGTGCCAGGTTGTAAACACCGGAACCCCCGCGAGCTCCTGTATCCGCATCGGCGCGCTCACATAGCAGTCCTCGACGGCCAACCGCTCCGCGCTGCCGTCACCGAACGCGATCGGCGCGACAAGCGTCAGGTCAACACAACACCACGCCACGTGCACGGTGTCGACCGGGTAGCCGATCCGCCAAGTAAAGAGCACCCCCTTTGACGAGGGGAACTGCATCTGGTCGGTCCGGATCGGCGCGACCGGTCGGTTCGACTCATCGGGGTACGGGCCGGCCTCGGGCCTGTAGTAGGTCGCATCGGAGCACAGCGACGCCGACATAGCGAAGGGCACGCGAAGATCCATCTTCGCCGACCGCGGGTCCAGCAGATCGGTTGATTCCAAGTACCCGGCCGCGAGAAGCGGTTGAAACCACTCCGCGGTCGCATCGAACTGATCCTCGCCGTATAGCGGGAACCGCCCGTGATTGCTCTCGGCGAACATTGCCAGGAGGTCCCCTGCCTGCTGAATCGACTTGAGTTGGGTCACCGAATTCGCGGTCCGCCGAGCATTGTGCATCGCCGGGAGTGCCAGCCCCAGCAACACCATGATCACACCGATCGACACAAGCAGTTCGATAAGTGAGAACCCGCGCCCGAGTAGTTCTATGTCCCGTAGTCCCACACCCTCAGATTACCCCTCCCCTTTCTGCACGCAAGAGGGAGCAATGAATCTTTCTGAATTTCCTTACGTCCAACGAGCGGCGTGTTGGCCAGCGAGATGCCGTTGGCGTCGGTGGGCTGGGGGATGGGGTCGTCGGGCACGAGAAACGGTAGGCGGCCGGCCCTCAGGCCTCGTGGGCCCCGGCTAGTGCCCCGCCGCAGCCGTCGCAGTACTTCGCATCGGCATCGTTGCTGGACTGGCAGGCCCCGCAGGTCCGGGACAGGGGCTCGCCGCACGCATCGCAGAACCGTGCCCCCGCGTCGTTGGTTGTGCCGCAGGAGGCGCACCGCCCGCTCGCGTCGCCCGACATCCCGTCCCGGATCGCCCCCGCCATGGTGCGCAGCCCGTCCTGTGTCTCCTCAGCGAGGACGTTGAACGTGTCGGCCGCGACCGGGGCGTGTTCCTGCGCAGCGAACCGGGCGACCGCGCCCATGAACGCGAACATGGACAGCGAGACGCCGACGAACAGGAGCGGCAGCCCGATGAAGCCGAGCCAGAAGAGGCGGGGCGGGCCGCCGCTGCCGACGGACGCGGAGAAGAAGTCGACGAAGGCCACGACGACGCAGGCCAGCCCGGCCAGAGCCGTCACCGGGCCGACCACGCGCATGATGCCGCGGACTCGCCCGTGCCCCGGATTGATTCGTTCGTCGGTGTCCCGCATGGCGTGAGCATACAGGCTCGGCGTGCGGGCTCCAAACCCGCGTCACGCCGCCTCGGGCCACACCACGTTGGCGAGCTCAGCACGCCCGGTCGCCTGCCCGTAGACGACCGTCCACTGCGTCGCCATCGGCGGGAAGACGGCCTCGCGCCACTTCATCGAGTAGGCGCTGTCGAACCGGCGGTCGATCTCCTCGAGGACTGTCTCGAAGCCATCGGCGCTGTCGTTGACGCCCAGATACTCGCCCGGCTTCATCGTCGCGGTGCGCAGGCCGACGCACAGCGAGCCGCCGCCCGTGGCGTCTTCTCGCCAGATCGCGACCTCGACCAGGTCGTCCCAGCGCAGCCGCCAGACCTCGTGGCCGCCGAAGGCGACCGCCAGTTCTTCGCCGTCGAGGATGATGCGTGGGTTGAAGTTGAGCATGGTGTGTTGTCTCGTGTGGGATTGCCGAAGCGCCGAACGAACGATCAGGCCCGGGCCTTGCGCGGCCGGATCACCACCGCGATGACCATCCCCGCCAGGAGCCACCCCACCAACACCTCGCCGACCACCGGCGCGGCCTCGGCGAGCGAGAACTCGGCCCACCTTCCGGCGGGCACCAGCATCGCGCCGCTGGCAAACACCCCGAGCAGCGCCGCCACGACCACGCGGTCGGCGAACGCCCGTTGCTTGCCGCCGGTCCACGACATCAACAGCGCGGCGATCGTGGCCGCGACGCACGCCACGGCCAGACCCATCGAGGCCTCCCGCAGGTCGATCGACGCGCCGGGCGCGGCGGCCGGGGCGCTCGACGCGCCGGCGGGCGCTTCGCTCGAGGCCATCGCCGAGGCCGGGCCGAGCGGGATGTAGTCCCGCAGACCGCCGAAGCGGTCGTGCATCACGCTCGCCAGCGCCGATTGCTGGCTCGATCCTCCCCGCACAGGCCCGACCGCGGCGAAGACCGCGCTCCAGACCACCAGCACCATGCCCCCGACCACTCCCGCCATCAGCACTCGGAGCATGACGCCTCCCGGCTCTCCCCCGCCCCCCCGCTGTCGTTCCCATCCTGCACACCGGAGACCGTTCTCGGCGGTGGATCGTGTGACACAGGGCAATATGCGCGGGACGTTGTCCAGCCACGCTCCGGCTTTCCCGGGGTACGCAGCCGCGCGGCGCGGCACAACCCGCCCAGCCCCACCCGCGGCCGCCCATGCGTCCCGCCCGCCGTGCTATAAACCGGCCCAGCGGGCACCGAGCGCCCCCGATGATCACCCTCTCACGCCGGAGCGAACCAGCTGAAGTTGTGGCGAGCCAATGGATGGCGGTGCGTTGGCGCAGCCGTGTGTGCCGCGGGCGCGGGTGCGCTCGGCCAGGACACCCCCCCGCCGCCCCGGCCGGTCGTCACGCTCGGCGCCGCCCTCATCGAGGGCGCCCCGACCATCGACGGCTCGCTCGACGACACCACCTGGCAGGACGCCCCGGTCATCGACGCGTTCACGCAGGTCAACCCGATCAACGGCGCCCCGCCCACAGAGCGGACCGAGGTGCGGCTGCTCTATGACGCCGACACGCTCTATCTCGGCGTCCGGTGCTTCGATTCGCAGCCGGACAAGATCGAGGCCCGCTCGATGGCGCGTGATGCCGACCACGGCTCCGACGACCGGATCACCTTCACGCTCGACACCTTCGCCGATCGCCGCAACGGCTACGTGTTCGTCGTCAGCGCCGCCGGCGGCAAGCGCGACGGCCTGATCGAGAGCACCCGCACCAGCTGGGAGTGGGACGGCCTGTGGACCGCCAAGACCCGCGTGGACGAGCTGGGCTGGACCGCCGAGATCGCGATCCCGACCAAGACGCTGTCGTTCAACCCGGCCAACACCGCGTGGGGCTTCAACATCGAGCGGTTCATCCGCCACAAGAACGAATCGGTCCGCTGGGCGACACCGACCCGCGACTCGGCGGTCACGCTCATGAACGGCACCGGCGAGATCGAGAACCTCTCCGGCCTCGTGCAGGGGCTCGGCCTGACCGTCAAGCCGTTCCTGACCGCCAAGACCGACCTGAACACCGGCGATCTCAAGTTCGAGCCCGGCGTCGACCTCTTCTACAAGATCACGCCCTCCACCACGGCCGCCCTGACCATCAATACCGACTTCGCCGAGACCGAGGTGGACACGCGACAGGTCAACCTCACCCGCTTCCCGCTCTTCTTCCCGGAGAAGCGGGCGTTCTTCCTCGAGGACTCGGGCATCTTCGAGTTTGGCGGCATCAACCAGTCACCCAAGCCGTTCTTCAGCCGCCGCATCGGCATCGTGCGAGGCCAGGAGAAGGACATCCTCGCCGGGCTCCGGGTGACCGGGCGCTCCGACGGCCTGCGGTTCGGTGTGCTCGACGTCCAGATGAAGGACGACGACGAGCTCGGCGAGAAGAACCTCGGCGTGGTCCGTCTCAAGCACGACGTGGGCGACGAGTCGGCGGTCGGGCTGATCCTCACCAACGGCGCCCCCGGCCGGCGCGGCAACAACCAGCTCGTCGGTGTCGACTACAACTACGTCAACAGCGACGCGCTCGGCGGCCGCGTCTCGGCCGATCTCTGGGCCATGCTCACGCACGACGACCCCGCGGAGTTCCGCGGAGAGAACGACGATCCCTACGCCTTCGGCGGGCGGTTCGGTTGGAACGCCGACCCGTTCAGCTTCTCCCTGTTTGCTGCGGAGGTCGGGCACGACTTCCGGCCGGGGCTCGGATTCGTGCAGAGACCCGGCACCCGCGAGTACGCCGTCCGCGGCGGCTACACGTGGCGGCCGGAAGACAGCGGCTGGATCCGCTCGATCAGCACCACCGTCGGCGCCAGCGCCTACACCACGTTCGGCAGCGACGTGCAGACCGCCGACCTCGACCTGCCGCGGGTGACGCTCAACACCGAGTCGGGCGACTCGGTGTTCGCCGTCGCGCTGTTCGACCGTGAACTGCTCGACGACCCGTTCGAGATCGTCGACGGCGTGACCATCCCCACCGGCGAGTACGACAACGCCGGGTGGCGGACCGGGTTTACGACCTCGGCCGCACGGCCGGTGATGGTGCAGGCCAACTACTCCGAGCGGGGCTTCTACGACGGCACGCGCAAGGACACGTTCGTCAACGCCACCTACCGCCCGACGGCCGCGCTGGCGCTCACCGGCGAGTACTTCCTCAACGAGATCGAGCTGGGCGAGGGCGACTTCACCGTCCGGACGGCGCGCGCGCAGGCGACGCTGCAGTTCAGCCCCGAGCTGAGCTGGAACACCACGCTGCAGTGGGACAACCAATCCGACCAGGCCGGGCTCAACAGCCGCGTCCGGTACGAGTTCCGCCCCGGGCAGGAGGTCTTCGTCGTCTACAACGAAGGCTTCGATATCGAGGACGACGAGTTCGAGTCGATCGACCGGGGCGTCACCGTCAAGGTCGGGCTCACGTTCCGCTTCTGACGCGCGCTCCGCCCAACGCCCGGCCGGCTCACACCTCCGCGAGCGCGAGACGGCACATCATCTCGACGCCGGTCGCGAGCGCATCGTCGTTGAAGTCGAACTGCGGCTGGTGCAGCTTGGGCGTGGTGGCCGGGTCCTCCCCCGGCGCGAGCAGCCCGAGCAGGAAGAAGCACGCCGGGACATGCTGGCCGTAATAGCTGAAGTCCTCGCCGCCGAGCGAGGGGTGCTCGACCAGCGAGACCCGGTCGTCGCCGATGCCCTCGCGGGCGATCGAGAAGAACCGCTCGGTCAGCGCCGCGTCGTTGGCCGTGACCGGGTAGCCCTCCTCCCACACGATCTCGGCGTGGCAGCCCTGCGCCGCGGCCGTCTGCTCGACGATCCCGAAGAACCGCTCCTTGGCCAGCCGCCTGGTCTCGGGGCGCAGCGTGCGGACCGTGCCGATGAACTCGACCTCCGTCGGGATGACGTTGTTGGCGGTGCCGCCCGCCACGCGCCCGACGGTGACCACGACCGAATCGGTCGGGCCGACGTGGCGCGAGGCGATGGACTGGATAGCCGTGATGACGTGGGCGGTCGCCAGCACCGGGTCGCTGGCCATGTGCGGATAGGCCGCGTGCCCGCCGGTCCCGCGGACGCGGACGACAAAGTCGTCGGTCGCCGCCAGCAGCGGCCCCGGCCTGGTCGCGACGTGCCCGACCGGGATCTCCGGCCAGCCGTGCAGCCCGAACACCCGGCCGACGCGCGGGCCGACGCCGCCGCCCTCTTCGCCCAGCAGGCAGCCCTCGTCGCACATCCGCAGCCCGCCCGCGCCGCCCTCCTCGGCCGGCTGGAACAGGAACGTGACCGGGTTGGGCCTGTGCTCAAGCTTGCTGAGCGCGCGAGCCGCGCCGAGCAGGATCGCGGTGTGCCCGTCGTGCCCGCAGGCGTGCATCACGCCGCGGGTCTCGGAGGCGTACGGCCGTCCGGTGACCTCGGTCAGAGGCAGCGCGTCCATGTCGGCCCGCAGCGCGACCGCGTCGCGCGTGCCGCCGTCGGTCGCCGGCAGGTGTGCCAGGACGCCGGTCTTGGCGATGCGCGGCTTGTGGGCGATCCCGAGCTTGTCGAGTTCTTCGCACACTCTCGCGTTGGTGCGTTCTTCCTCGTAGCTCAGTTCCGGGTGGCGGTGCAGGTCGTGACGGAACGCCACCAGCTCCGCAAGATCGGTCTCAACAAGATCACGCAGACGGTCTGTACTCATGCGTCGATGGTAGGGCGGCCGTGCCCGGCCCTCGGGCGACGGTGGCCGACGCGGCACCCACCAAGCAACCGCTAGGCCGCGAGAACCACGGGGCACGACGGCCCGTCCCCGTGCATCTCCGTCCGCACGGCGTTGAACTCGTGCTCGATCGACCGGAACACCCCGACGATGACCGGGTCGAAGTGCGACCCGGCACTCTCGACGATGATCTCGACCGCCTCCTCGTGCGACATGGCGGCCTTGTAGACCCGCCAGGAGGTCAGCGCGTCGTAGACATCCACCAGGGCCACGATGCGGGCCTCCAGCGCGATCTTCTCCCCCGCGATGCCGAGCGGGTAGCCCGTGCCGTCCCACCGCTCGTGGTGCTCGAGCGCGATGCAGATGCTCATGTCGAGCAGGTCGTCGTCCCCCAGCTCGCGCCGGATCGCGATCAGCGTGTCCGCCCCGATCGTGGTGTGCGACTGCATCCGCCGGTGCTCGTCGTGCGTGAACCGCCCGGGCTTGAGCAGCAGCTCGTCGGGCACGCCCACCTTGCCGATGTCGTGCAGGCTGGACGCGAGCCGGAGCCTGTCGATCCACGCCTCGTCGATCTCCGGGCGGATGTCCGCCAGCCGCTCGGCCAGCAGGCAGCTGTACCGGCTGATCCGCTCGAGGTGCAGGCCGGTGTCGCTGTCGCGGCAATCGGCGAGCTTTGCCAGACCCATGATCAGCGCGTCGCGTGCACGGAGGTTCTCGTGCGTCCTCCGCTCGACCTCGTGCTCGAGCGAGCGGTTGATCTTCTCGAGCACGTAGTCGTACCGACGCATGACCCAGAGCGTGCTCATCGCCGTGAGCCCCATCACCGAGAGCACGGCCGCCCCCGCCACCAGACCGACCACAAAGGTCGCCTGCGAGGAGAGCGACACCAGCCCGGCCTCCGGCTGATGCACCACCAGGCGCGCGCCCAGCTCGGGGACGTACCGGGTGGCGACAAAGTGTGTGCCGCCCAGGAAGAACCGCAGCTGCCCCACCACCGTCTCGGCTCGCGGCGATTCACCGAGCATCAGGTCCGGCTCGTCGTCCGCCGTCGTCAGCGACATGTGCCCGAGCACGCTCCGCCGGAGCGAGGGAACCCGGCGCAGGTCCGGGTGGCACAGGATCTTCCCGTCCTCATCGAGCAGGCAGGCAAACCCGTCCCCGGGAAGCTGCAGCCGCTCCACCCGCTCCTGCACGATCGACCAGCTCTCCGATCCGTACTCCAGCGGCTCGTCGATGCTCTCGGCCAGCTGCACGACCAGCCAGTCCGAGACCCGCACGTTCTCATCGAGCACGATGTCCTGCACCGCCTCGGCCGTCGCGTGCCGCACCTGGCGGAACGTGACAACCCACCCCAGACCCAGCACCACAGCCTGCAGCAGAACGATCGCGATGATCGCACCGCGCTTGGTACGGAAGCGTGCCTCCCAAAACTTCTTGTATGCAGATTGACCAGCCACGACTCGTTTGTCGGCGTGCCGGGTTCGTCCGAGCAAGCCGAACGGCCGCGCAATGTGAGGGCGTCCGAGGCAAACACCGATCACCCCGTCCAATCGGCCTAACTCCAACGCCGGGCAGGCGTTATGAGGCCCGACCCCGTCGGGATTCCTCCGACCGATAGCAACCGGCCCCCCTCACGCCCATCAGCCCCCGCCCAGCACCTGGTCGCACACGGCCATCGCCTCCTCGTCGGCATCGGCCACGCTCTGCAGGTCCGGGAGCCATCCCCGAGGCACCGCAAACTCGGCAAGGCCGGGGATGTCCGACCGACGCACCGGGATGTTGTGCGAGTTGCTCGCGGCCAGAATCGTCTCGGCACGCCCGCCCAGCAGATACTCGATCAGGCGGCCGGCCGCCTCACCGTTCGGCCCGCCGCGAACACGCGCGACGGTGTTGGGGATGAGCATCGGCCCGGGGCTCGGCAGCCCGGAGGCCCCCGACGCATCGTCGTCGGGCTCCTCGAACACCGCACGCACGCGGCCGCCCTTGGCCTGCTGCGCCCAGACATCGTCGGTGTCGGTCAGACAGACGTCCAACTCGCCCTCGGTCACGGCCCGGACCACGGTCGAGTTGCCGTCGTAGAGCCGGAGCCCGTTGGCCGCCATCGCCTCGAGCCACGCCCGGAACGTGGCCCGGCCGTAGGTCGCCAGCAGCGCGCTCATGTGACCCCGGGTGGTGCCGAAGCGGGGCCGGGCGATACCCACCCTGCCCCGGAACCGCTCGGCGGTCAGGTCGCGCAGGCGGGTCGGCACAGCGTCCCCCTCGCCGAAGCCCTCCCGCACCGCCAGCACCCGCGCCCGCAACGCAAAGCCAAACCACGACCCGTCCGCAGCATCGAGACGCCCGCGGAGCGCCGGGTCGACGATCTCCGGCGGCGTGATACCCGCCGGCGCCAGCAACCCCATGCCGGCCAGCCGGATCGTTCCGAAGGGCTCGCTCGACCACCAGACATCGGCGCGGGGCGCGTCCCGCTCGGCGATGAGCCGCTCGAGCAGGCCCGTGGTCTTGGTCGCTTCTGTATCGCCCAAAAGCCGCACCCTGACGCCCGACTCGGCCTCGAACGCGCTGACCACGTCGCGGAGGACAAAGTCATCGACCGAGCTGTAGAGCACCACCTCGCCGGAATCGCCCCGCCCGCTGCGCGCGCAACCGCCGAGCAGAGCGCCTGTCGCGCCCAGGGCCGCGGCCCCGATCGCGACCACCGCGTCGCGACGTGGAATCGACTGGTGTATTCGGTTCGTCCGGCACGTCCGTCCGGGTCCTGCCCCGCCCGACACCCGGTCAGTCCTTCCCGCCCGAGGTCTCGCCCCCGGACGCGCCATCACCGGAGGACTGGTTGGCCGGGGTCTTGGCCTGCTCGGCCTTCACTCGCTCGCCGAGACGGCCGTAGTAGTGCTTGACCGCGCTGCGGAACTGCGGATCGACGTTCATGTTGGCGATCTCTTCGGCCGCCTGCTCGGCCGCCTGCTCGATCGCGGCACCGAACTCGGCCCGGGCCTCGCCCTTGACCTGCTCCTCGAAGACATACCGCGACGCGATCACCGCGCCGCCCTGGTTCTGCACGTTCGCCTTTTCGCCCTTGTAGAAGAAGTCGGCGGTCTCGGCGTCGGGGCCCGCACCGTTGCCCTTGCCCGGCCCGCCCGAGCCGCTGCCCTGCGCCATCGAACTGCCTTCGGAGAACTGCCCGGTCTTGCCGGGCGTGCTCGCGGCCCAGCCGCTGCCCGGGCTGCTGCCGCTGCACTCACCGAGCGCCGCCATCTGGCTCTGGCACTGGCCCATCGCGTCGGACATCGCCTGCATCTCGGCCTGCATCTGCTCCATCGTGGACAGCTGCCCGCTCATCGCGTCCATCGCCTGCTGCGAACCCTGCTGCCCCTGGCTGCCCTGCTGCGACATGCTCTGGGCCATCTGCGACATCGCCTGGCTCATGCCCTGGCACTGCGACGCGGCCTGCTGCATGGCGTTCGCCATCTGCTGCAGCTGCTGCTTCTGCGCATCGCTGAGGTTCTCGTTCTGCTGGAGCGCCTGCTGCATGGCCTGCGGGTTCGAGGCCAGCTGCTTGGCCTGCTCCGGCGTAATGCCCGCCTGCTGCAACGCCTGCTGCATCGCGCTCTGCTGCTCGGACAGATTCTGCATCTGCTCGGCGAGGTTCTCCATCTGCTTCTGAACCTGTTCCTTCTGCTCCTCGCTCAGCTCGCCGTTCTGCAGCTTCTGGTTGAGCGATTCGAGCTCCTGCCGCGCCTTGTCGAAATTGCCGCGGGAGAGCTGGCGGGCAAACTCGGAAAGCTCACCCTGCCCCGGCGTGGTCATCCGGCGCATCAGGTCCTTGACCGCCTCGAGGCTCTTGGCCTCATCGGACTGCATCTGCTTGCTGAGCTTCTCGTTGAGGTCGGTCAGCTTGCGGATCGCCTGCTTGCGGATCTCTTCGGGCGTCGTGGGCTTGTTTAGTTCCGCGTCGAGCTCAGCGTCGGGCACGTTTTCTTCTTCGCCCAGGCCCGTCCGCTGCATGATCTCGCGGATCTGCGCCTCGGTGTCGCGGGCGTCCTGCACCGCGGCCTCGATCTCCTGCCGGGCGTCGGCCGCGGCCTGTGCCTCGGCGCGGTTGCCGAGCAGGTCGAACTGCGGCATCAAAAAGAACGTCAGCAGCAGCACGACGATCGCCGTCGTCGGGATGCGCCACGTGCTCGGCCCCTCGATCGGGATCGCGTCGCGCACCACCACACGCCGGGCCTTGTCCGAGGCCGACTCGACGACCGCCTTCGACCACGGATCGCTTTCGCGCTCGACGCACAGCGCCGTCGAGAGCGACTCGCGGAGCCCCGCACGCTCATCGACGATGTGGGCGACACCCGCCTCGCGCGGGCGCGTGATAAGCGCCCAAGCCGCGCCGGCGATCAGCGCGAGCCCCAGCGAGCCGATGCCCGCCCACGCCATCATCGGCATGCCACGCCACGACATCTCGCCGAGCCCGAGAGCCAGCGAACGGTCAACCACGATCAGCAGAATCATCGCGCCGAGGGCGAACGTGATCGTCCACGCCCAGCTGTCGAACAGTCGCACCACCAGCAGACGGCGGGCGGCGACCTGAAGCACGCGACGGATGTCCTGCATCACCAACTCCCCGGGGCCGATCCAGCCCCTCCATCCCGCAGCCGTGGCGGGAAACGCGCCCGGCGGCTACCCGCCCGGCAATCACACCAGCATACTTCGGTCAGACGACCGAACCCGAGGCATTGTTCAGCCAATCGGGGCGAAAGTTGCACACCGATACTCTGGATTTGTTCGGAATGTTGCCCGTCCCGTTGCACCGCCGCCTTGCCGGAGCGCCCGATCGCACCGATCATGCACCCGTGCCCGCACCCTCTCCCGAGCAACCCGCGCCCGCTCCGCCGCATGCCGGCCCGGGCCCGTGGTGGCGGGTGACCGGCGAGCGGGTCAACCACGCGTTCGCCGAGCAACGCCGCATCGACCCGTTCGGGCACACCGTCCACGCCTGGCTCGGGGCGCTCGCCTGCGCCTCGGTCGCGGCGCCCACCAGCGCAGTCGAGTTCGGTGCCATCGGCGTTGTCGCGGCCATGCTCATCCGCATCCACCGCCACTGGCGGACACTGCCCCTGCTCTTTCTGCAGCCGCTGATGCTCGTGCTCCTCGCGTGGACGCTGCTCGCGCTGGCCAGCCGCCTCTGGACCCTCGGCCCGCACGACGCCTGGGTGGACGAGTTCGGCGTGCTCCGCTTCGGCATCGTCGCGGCCGCGTTGTGGCCGGTCGCCGACCGCCGCGCCCTGCTGCTCGGCGCTCTGGTCTTCGGCTTCGCCGTCGCGCAGCTCTCGCAGGTCGTCCACGCCCTCGGCCTCTCCCTCGAGATCGACGCGATGACCTGGAACCGCCTGCCCGGGCGCAACAGCGGCTGGCTCGACCCCGTCGTCGGCGGCTCGCTCCTCACCGCAGCCCTCGGGCTCCACCTGCCCGCCGCCCTGTGGGGGCGTGGGCGGTGGCGGGTGCTTGGGGCACTGGGCAGCGCCGCGACACTGCTCGGCATCCTCGCCACGGGCACCCGCGGCGCATGGCTCGCGGCTGCGGGGCTAGTCGGCATCGCCTGCGTCGTCGCGATCGCCCGCATCAAACCCCGCGCACGTCTCGGGCGTGCCGTGCTCATCCTGCTCGGCATCGTCGCCGTCGGCTCGGCCGCGGCATGGCTCACGGTCGGCGACCAGCTGCGCGCGCGGTTCGACGCCGGACGGGCCGAGATCACCGGCGCGATCGAACTCAAAGAGTTCCAGACCGACACCGGCGCCCGCCTGCTCATGGGGTGGTGGGCGCTCGAGGCCCTCAAGGAGCAACCGCTCGGCGGCACGGGCGTCGGCGGCTACGAGGCGTGGACTCGCACGCACGTCGAGTCGCAGGGGATCGATCCCGCGACCCGCCGCTTCCACGCCCACGCCCACAACGCGCTGCTTCACGCGGCTGCGACGCTGGGCGTGCCGGGGCTCGGGCTCGCCATCGCCTTCGTCGCCCTGGCCAGCATCGGCAGCGCCCGGCGGCAGCCCGGCGACGGGCCGCCGGGATACGCAGACGGTCCGTGCTTCGCGCTCGTCGGCCTGCTGCTGGTCAGCGCGTTTGACAGCGTGCATGTCAACTCGCAGACCGGAGCGCTGCTGGCCGTGCTGCTCGTCTTCGCGATGCGGTCAAGACCAACAGAGCCGCGGGCGTAAGCACGCGGAAGGAGCGTCGGCCGTGCAGTCGCGTGCGTTCCTCTCCGCGAAGTCAAGCGCGGAGTCTTGCGGCATCTCCGCACGTGAGCGAGCCGAGAACTCCTCGCGCCTCGCCGTCCCTCACGCCCCTTCCGCGAGGTTACCCTCGCGGCTCTGCGCCGTCTCTGATCACCCTGATCTCCACCGGCGTGTAATGCCGCCCCTGATCGAGCCCGGGGCAGGTCGCCTTGGCCCGCACCCAGTCGTCGCGCGAGCGGAGCAGCGTGTTCCAGAACGGCCACGTGCGGCACTGTTCCGGCCGGTCTTCGTAGATCGAGCAGACCGCCTTGCCCGGCATCGTGGTCCGGTCGAGGAACACGCAGTCGTACCCGTGGCGGGTGTCGATATCGATGATCGAGCGGCCGTGGTGGGTGTCTTCGGTAAACCGCTCGAGGAACTCCGCCTCGGTGATACCGAGCCGGGTCGCGATCGCCCGGCCTTCTTCTTCGGTAAACAGCACGTACCCCGGCGGCCCGGAGCAGCAATTGCCGCAGAGCGTGCACCCGAACCGCAGGCCCGTCTCGCCGGTGTCCCGGTCGGGCTCGTCGAACCACTCGCGCGGCGGTGATTCTGCTGAGGCATCGGTTGGAGGTCCGGTCGGGGGCATGGAGACCACAGCCTAGCGGCATACGCCAGGCCGCAGGCGGCGGCTATCGCACACGCCGCAGCGCGACGATGGTCTGATCGTCGTCCCGCGAGAGCGAGCGGGTGTGCTGGTACAGCGCCTTGTGCACCGAATCGACCACGCACCCGGGCTCGCCCGAGCAGCCGATGAGCGCCGCATCGAGCCGGTTGGTCCCGAACTGCTCGCGATCGGCGCTGAACGCCTCGGTGATGCCGTCGGTGTAGAGCACGAGCGTGTCGTGGAGATCGAGCGCGAGTCGGCCGGTCTGGATGTCGTAGTCGTCGGTGATGCCCAGCGGCAGCCCGGGCGCGTCGTCGAGCACGAGCACCTCGCCGGTGTCGCCCCGCTTGAGCCGCGGCGGGTTGTGCCCTGCGCGCGCATAGACGATCGTGTGGTCCGCCGGGTCGTACACCGCAAAGAACGCGGTCACGAAGGTCGCGTCGATGCGGTGATTCCCCAGCCTGCGGTTGGCGTAGCGCATCACGGCTGCGGGGTCATACTCCGGCCCCTCGTACCCGTGCAGGATCGCGTGGAGCATCGCCATGACGGTCGCCGCCGCCGCACCGTGCCCCGCGACATCGGCGATCAGCACGCCCCACCTGCCGCCGGGCAGCGGGAAGAAGTCGTAGTAGTCGCCGCCGGCCTCCTGGCTGGTGAGGTAGCTCGTCGCGATCGCCAGATCGGGGATGTCCGGGATCTCGATCGGCAGCAGCGCCTGCTGCACCCGGGCCACCGCCTCGAGCTGCGCCGTGAGCCTCCGGTTGAGCTCCTCGGCACGGTTGACCGCGAGCAGGTTCCGAGTGGCGGTGCCGATGAGGTTGGTGGTCAGGAAGTGGTCGGCGAGGTGCTTGCGGGTGAAAAACCGCGGCTCCCTGTGGAAGTTGAAGTTCCAGTTGAGCGGCTCGCCGCGGTCGAAAATGGGGCTGGCGAGGCAGCTCCCGAACCCGGCGATCGTGTCGCCGAGCGCGGGGTCGTCGGTGATGTGCAGGTCGTGGAACAGCTGCGGCTCGACCCGCGACATCACCTCGCCGAGAAACCCGCCGGTGTGTGTGGTGAGCTTGTCCCAGTCTCGCCACGGGTTGGGCCCGCTCTCGTGGCCGTCCCGCTGACCCGGCAGCGCGCGGGTCACCTTGTAGTGCCCCTCCGGCAGGCCACGCGAGCTGGTCGAGATCAGGAAGTCGATCGGACGCACCCGCCAGAAATGCTGCCCAAAGCGGCGGAGCATCTCGACGGGCTCGTCGACACTGCTGACATCGCGGAGCATCTCCGCAAGCACACTGATCTGGTCGGCGGCCGTGTCCGGACCGGCTGTCTCCACGGGTGGCATAGCCGATGGTACGGCATTTGACCTGCAGAACCTAGCCCCGGCACGCGTTCTCGACGCGGCGAGCGATCTCCGACGCCCTCGCCAGCAGCGCGTCGCACTCGGTCTCCACCGAGCCGCGGACCGAGACATCCTCAATCCCCGGCAGATTGACTCGCACGTTCCACGCCCCCGCCCGGGCCGCCGCCTCGGCGAGGATGGCCGCGATCGCCAGATCGCTCCGCAGATACGGATTGGTGATGCCCGGCAGCGGATCCAGCACACCGAGCACGCCCACGCACGCGGCCATGCACGACAGCGGCACCTGCGCCGCCGCCACCGAAGCCGCGGGCAACTCCGCCCGCCGGGCGTCGTCGGCGGGCAGTCTCGACAGCTCGTTGACCAGCCCGTACGCCGCCTCGTCCTCGGCCGCGAGCTCCAGCAGCACCAGCCGGGCCCTGCCCAGCCGCTCCGACGCCTCCCGCAGCACGGGCTCGTGCTCGGCGAGCGATTTCTTGCCCACGCTGTAGGCCAGCACCATGTCGCCAAGCGCCGCCCCGAGCGCCCCCACCGCCGACGCCACCGCCCCGCCGCCGGGCGTCGGGGTTTTCGACGCGAGCTGGTCGAGGAAGTCGCCGAGGGTGCGGGACGTGAGCGGAGTCGTCATGCCACGAGGGTATCGCCCTCAGTTCTCTGCAAACGACGGGCGACCGACCGGACGCCGACGCTGCGTCCTCGAAGCGTCGGATCGGGGGGACGGCTCGTGCGATCCGACCCTTCGCAGAGCCTCAGGGTCGGCGTCCGAGAGCCGGGCCGTACAATCCGCCATGTCTTCCCCCCGCATCGTCATCACCGGCATGGGCTGGATCACGCCCCTCGGCCACTCCATCGACCACGCCTGGTCCCGCCTGACCGCCGGAGAGGTCGCGATCGGCCCGGTCTCCCGGTTTGACGCCTCGAGCTTCACCACCAACTTCGCGGCAGAGGTGAAGGGGTTTGACCTCCCCGACCACCTTCCCGCACCGCTCGCCCGGCGGCACGCCCAGGCGGGCGTCGGCACCCAGATGGCCCTCGCCGCGGCAACACAGGCGTGGACCCAGGCCGGGCTCGGCGGGCCGGGACAGCCCATCCGCGGGGCCGAGCCCCGTCGAGTCGGGCTCTATCTCGGCGGCGGCGAGGGTTCGCTCGACTACGACGCCTTCTGGTCGACCAACCTCGGCGGGTGGGACGCCGACAACCGACGCGTGGACGGCAACCGCTGGGCCCAGGCGGCCCATCAGCGGATGAGCGCGATCCGCGAGATCGAGCAGGAGCCGAACGCGGCGCTCTCGCATCTGGCCTCGGCGTTCCAGTGCCGCGGCCCGGCGTTCAACTGCATGACCGCCTGCGCGGCGGGCACGCAGTCTGTCGGCGAGGCCACCGAGATCATCCGCCGGGGCGACGCGGACATCATGCTCGCCGGCGGTGCCCACTCGATGATCCACCCGCTCGGCATGACCGGGTTCATCCGCCTGACCGCGATGAGCACCCGCAACGACGACCCGACGACCGCCGCCCGGCCCTTCAGCCGGACGCGGGACGGGTTTGTGATGGGCGAGGGCGCGGGGATCGTGGTGCTCGAGTCGCTGGAGAGCGCCGAGCGTCGCGGCGTCACGCCGCTGGCCGAGCTGGCGGGCTACGGCTCGACCGCCGACGCCTTCCGCATCACCGACATGCAGCCCGACGGGCGCGGGGCCCGGACCGCCATGCTGGCCGCCCTGCACCAGGCGGGGATCGACCCGACCCGGGCCCGGAGCGACGGCCGGCCGCCGGTGGACTACATCTCCGCCCACGGCACGGGCACCAAGGAGAACGACTCGATCGAGACCAAGGCGATCAAGGCCGCGTTCGGGGACCAGGCCCCGCGGGTCGCGATCAGCTCGATCAAGTCGATGATGGGGCACCTGATCCAGGCGGCCGGGGTGGTCGAGCTGATCACCTGCGTGCAGGCGATCCGGACCGGCGTCCTGCCGCCGACGGTCAACCTGCACGACGCCGACCCGGACCTCGACCTCGACTACGTCCCCAACGCCGCCCGCGACCTGTCCGGCTCGGGCGGGGTGGAGGCCTGTCTCTCCAACAGCTTCGGCTTCGGCGGGCAGAACGACACGGTGGTGGTCAAGCGGTTTGTGTGACGGGTGCGGCGCGCAGCGTCGGGTTTTCTGCCCTCGCGCATCAAAATCGCAGAACTCGCGGGCGTCGCCGGCTGTCTGATGACATATCGCCCTTCCCGCCGATGTATTCAGCGGAGCGCCACCACTATGCCAGTTGCCACACTCACCCGAACGATCTCCACCTCGATCATGCTCGCGGTCATCGCTGCGGCGGGCTTTTTGGGCTATCAGTACATCCGTGCCGGTGCCGCGGCAGAGATTTATCGGACGCGACTCGCCTCGCTGGCTGATGAGTACGAGGGCCTCCGCAACACCTACAACGAGGCCGTCCGCAAGTCGGCGGTCACCGAGCTGCAGGTCGAGGACGGCAAGCTCGCGGTGCTGGTGGTCTCCGAGACGGGCATCCTGCGCCGCGTCGAGACACCCTACGACCCCGCCGGTGAGATCTACGTGGACTACATCGTCCGCGACAGCCGGCTGTGGATCAGGCGGGTCTTCGACGCCGACACGCCGCCGAGCCAGGGCGTCGTGATCGACCCGGGCATCGGCCCGGTGCTGTGGGGCGAGGGCGACGGACAGGCCCGCATGGGCAAGGCGGTCTACCGCCAGCTCGGCGAGGGCCGCTGGGTCATCAGCGTGACCGGGAGCGGCGCTCTCGGGCTCGTCAAGGTGGCCGAGACGGCCAAGGTGAAGCTGACGCCGACTCCCAAGATCGCCGACTTCGCCACCGTCACGGTCGAGGCCGACCGGGACGTCGAGTCGATCGGCGTGGCCGAGGTCTGGGACCGGATCATCCGCCCGGCACCCTGACGTTTGCCGCCGGCCGAGCTAGTCGGCCAGGAAGTCTCGCAGCGCGGGGAAGAAGCGGTCGTACGCCTCGATGTGCGGCAGGTGGCCGACGTTCTCGATCTCAACAAGCTGGGCACCGGGGATCGCGTCGCGTGCGGCCCGCCCGAGCGCCGGGTAGTCGCCCAGCGTCGGCTGCACCGCCTCAGGGGCGAGGTTGCGGTCGAGGGCGGTGCGGTCGCGCAGACCGATGATCAGCAGCGTCGGCACCCGCAGATCCGGGAACTCCCCCACGACCGGCTGTGTGAACGCCATGTCGTAGGTCTGGGCCTGCACCGCGGCGTAGGTGCTGCCGCCGGGGCCCTGGTAGAGGCCCGTCAGCATGTCCACCCACGGCTGGTACTCCGGCTTCCACTGGCGGTCGTAGTAGCTCACGAGCTGGTACTGCTTGATCTTCTCGCCGTCGAGCGTCAGGCCCTGCTGGTACCACCCCTCGAGCCCGCGGTAGGCGACGCCCTTCCGCTGCCAGTCCTCCAGACCGATCGGGTTGAGCAGGACGAGCCTGTCGGTGAACTCCGGGTACATCAGCGCGAAGCGGGTCGCGAGCATGCCGCCCATCGAGTGCCCGAGCACCGTCGCGTGCTCGACCCCGATCGACTCGAGCAGGTCGCGCGTGTTCGACGCCAGCCCCTCGAAGGAGTACTGGTAGGCGATCGGCTTGTCCGACTTGCCGAAGCCGAGCTGGTCGGGCATCACCACGCGGTAGCCGAGCGCCGCCAGGTCGTTGGCGGTCCGCTCCCAGTAGGCACCGGAGAAGTTCTTGCCGTGGAGGAGCACCACCGTGCCCCGGGGCTGTCCCTCGGGGAGCAGATCCATGTACGCCATCTCGTAGGTCTGTCCGGCGAAGGGCACCGGGTGGGTGCGGACGGCGAAGGGGTAGGAGAAGCCCTCCAGACGGGCGCCGTAGCGCGGTCCGTCCGCAGCACTGCCGGGACGTCCACCGTGGGACGCACACGCGGGGAGAAGAAGGAGACCGGCCAGCAGGAGGCACGCACGATTCACAAAACGTGTCATGCCGGACTGTAGACGCCGCAACCGAAAATGCGCGGCTCGTGATCTGGGGGATATCCCCGCATCCGGCCGCGATCGCCGCGCCGCGTTCCATATAGTTGGCCCCTACTGCAAGGAGCCGACCCCGATGACCGACAACGCGCAGAAATCCATGGAAGACATCGTCTCGCTCTGCAAGCGACGCGGGTTCGTCTACCCCGCCAGCGAAATCTACGGCGGGATCAACGGCTTCTGGGACTACGGCCCGCTCGGCGTGCAGCTCAAGAACAACCTCCGGGACGCGTGGTGGGAGGCGATGGTCCTCAATCCACCCAAGGGCCCAGACGGCGAACGGCTGCAGATCGTCGGCCTCGACAGCTCGATCATCCAGAACCCGAAGGTGTGGGAGGCGAGCGGGCACGTCGGCGGGTTTAACGATCCGATGATCGATTGCCGCGAGAGCAAGTCGCGGTATCGCGCCGATCACCTGTTCGTCGTGAAAGCAATGCATGATGATGGCATCAATCAGATGTATGCGTTTCTTGGCGGTGATTCTGCATCTACAGAACAAGCTCACAAGAGACTCGGAAGGTATCTGAAACAGGACCTGCCACTTACGGAAGTACATGTCAAACCTCTTGCCGACATCCCGGTTGCGGAGTATCACCGTGTGGTAGGCCCCGACGCCAAGGAGGCCGGCACCCTAACCGAGCCTCGTGCATTCAATCTGATGTTCCCAACGGTGGTTGGCGCGACGGGTGATGCAGAAGACAACAAGGCCTACCTCCGCCCCGAGACCGCCCAGGGCATCTTCATCAACTTCAAGAACGTCGTGGACACCAGCCGCGTCAAGGTCCCCTTCGGCATCGCCCAGATCGGCAAGGCGTTCCGCAACGAGGTCACGCCCCGCAACTTCATCTTCCGCTCGCGTGAGTTTGAGCAGATGGAGATGGAGTGGTTCTGCCACCCCGAGGACGCCCGCAAGTGGTACCAGTTCTGGCAAACCGAGCGCAAGCGCTGGTGGGAGTCGATCGGCCTGACCTCGGACAACCTCGTCCTGCGCGAGCACGACAAGGACGAGCTGAGCCACTACGCCAAGGAAGGCGCCGGCACCGCCGACGTCGAATACCGCTACCCCTTCACCGCGCCGGGCTTCGGCGAGCTCGAGGGCGTCGCCCACCGGTCCAACTTTGACCTCAGCCAGCACGAGAAGCACTCGGGCACCAAGCTCAAGTATTTCGACACCACACGCGGCGAGCTCGCCAAGAACGGGCAGCCCAAGGGCGAGCACTACCTGCCCGACGTGATCGAGCCGGCCGCCGGGCTCACGCGCGGCGTGCTCGCGCTGCTCTGCGAGGCCTACACCCGCGATGAGAGCCGGCCGAGCCCGGAGATCCTCAAGCTGCACCCCAGGCTCGCCCCGATCAAGGCCGCGGTCTTCCCGCTGGTCAACAAGGACGGGATGCCCGAGGTCGCCGACAAGCTCCACGCCGAGCTGCAGCAGCGTTTCGGCCGGTCGGGCTTCATCGAGACCGACGCCAAGCAGTCGATCGGCAAGCGGTACGCCCGCATGGACGAGGCCGGCTGCCCGTGGTGCTTCACCATCGACGGCGACACCCTGACCGACCAGACCGTCACCGCCCGCGACCGCGACAGCGGCGAGCAGCACCGCGTCGCGCTCGACAAGGTCTCCGGCTTCCTCGGAGAGAAGCTCGGACTCTGAGGCCCGGCACAATCACCGGTTTCTTGCGTCCACATCCGGGCCCCCGGCACCGGGCAAGCACCGGGAAGCCCTATCGTCTCCCCAGCTTTTGGGCAAAAACGCGTGCCCGGGTGAAACGCGCCGCTCCGGCTCTCGGAACAACGGTGGTGGCAAGGCCTGGGTCGGGCCCCGGAGCGACGACGGAAGGGGTTCGACGTGGGCAAGGTGCTGTGGATCGGCGGAGCTGTGGTGGTCGTCGGTGTCGTCGGGGCGGGCGTCGCGCTGACCCAGACCTCGCTCGGCGAGACGCTCAAGGCCAGACTGGAACGCAAAGAAGAGGCCGCGACCGTGCGGCTGGAGTCGGTCGGGCGAAGCACCGTCACCCGGAGTGTCAGCGCCCCCGGGCTTGTCGAGCCCCGCACCAAGGTGGAGATCAGCGCCCAGGTCTCGGCGCGGATCGTCGCCCTGCCCTTTGAAGAGGGCGACGTCGTGCGCGCAGGCGAGGTCGTCGTGCGGCTCGACTCTGAAGACCTGACCGCCAGACTCGAGGCGGCCAAGGCCAGACTGAAGGCCCAGGAGGCCCGCTTCCGCGGCTCCGAGGCCGACCTGGCGGTCGCGCTTAGCGACTTTGGCCGCAAACGCGAGCTGCACGACACCGGCGACATCTCCGACGTCGCCTACGAACAGTCCGAGAACCGGTACAACCAGGCGGTCGCGTCGGTCGAGATGGCGACGGCGGATGTCGAGATCGCGCGCGCGCAGATCATCGAGGCCGAGCGCAACCTCGCCAACGCCGTGATCTCGA
The DNA here is from genome assembly GCA_043100935.1 of Phycisphaerales bacterium JB054. Lineage (GTDB taxonomy): Bacteria > Planctomycetota > Phycisphaerae > Phycisphaerales > UBA1924 > PNC22. Next base: position 130,342 of record JBICHP010000001.1, on the reverse strand, counting down.
GCCCGATCGACGGCGTGATCACGACGCTCAACGCCGAGGTGGGCGAGCTGGTCGTGGTCGGCACGCTCAACAACGCCGGGTCGATCATCCTGGAGATCGCCGATCTCTCGGACATGCTGCTGATGGCGCGGGTGGACGAGTCGAACGTCGCCGAGGTGCGGGCGTCGCAGGAGGCGACGGTGTACGTGAACGCCTACCGGGACGAGCCGTTCTTCGGCGCGGTGGAGCGGGTGGGGCTCGAGCGTCGGCGGTGGACCGACGGGACGTACTACTACGAGGCCGAGATCAAGCTGCAGGACAACCCCGACCGCCCGCTGCTGTCGGGCCTGAGCGCGACCGCCGAGATCACGGTGCAGGAGCTGCGCGACGTGCTGGTGGTGCCGAGCCGGGCGGTGCTCGACCGGCGCATCGACGAGCTGCCCAGGGACACGGTGGACGGCGCCGAGGGCATCGTTGACAAGCGCAAGACCTTCGCCTCGGTGGTCTACATCATCGAGGAGGGCAAGGCCAAGGCGGTGCCCGTCTCGGTGGGCCCGAGCGATCTGGCCGAGACGGTCATCCTCGCCGGCATCGACGAGGGCGACCGCGTGATCACCGGCCCCTTCAAGACCATCGTGGACATCGCCGACGGCAAGCCGGTGCGCGACGAGGTCGAGGTGGAGGCCGAGGAAGCCGCCGCCGAAGCGCTGGCCGAGGCCGCGAAAGCCCCAACCGCCGACCCGGGGTCCTGACCCATGACCGTCCTGCGTGTCCGAAAGCTCACGAAGGAGTACAAGCTCGGCACCGAGCGTGTGCACGCGTTGCGCGGGGTCGATCTGGACATCGGGGCCAACGAGTTCGTCGCGATCATGGGCGCGTCGGGGTCGGGCAAGAGCACGCTGATGCACATCCTCGGCTGCCTCGACCGGCCGACGGCCGGCGTGTACGAACTGCGGGGCAAGCCGATCCACAAGGTCGGCGCGGCGCGGCTGGCCCGGGTCCGCAACGAGGAGATCGGCTTTATCTTCCAGAGCTTCGAGCTGCTCAACCGGGCGTCGGCGCTCAAGAACACGATGCTGCCGATGATCTACTCCCGGCGGCACTGGCGCTCGGCGCGGCGGCGGGCCAAGACCGCGTTGCAGCGGGTCGGCCTGGGCGACCGCATGGGGCACCGGCCCAACCAGCTCTCGGGTGGTCAGCGCCAGCGCGTCGCGGTTGCGCGCGCGCTGGTGAACGAGCCCGCCATCCTGCTCGCCGACGAACCGACCGGCAACCTCGACAGCACGACCACCAACGAGATCATCGACCTGTTCAAGCAGCTCCACGCCGAGGGGCAGACGATCATCATCGTGACCCACGAGGAAGAGGTCGCGGCCAACGCCCGCCGGATCGTCCGGCTCCGCGACGGGCTGGTGGTGAGCGACCATCCGACCGACGAGGACCCGATCCACCGGCTGTGGCTCGAGAGTGCCGCGGCCGCCGCGAGGCTCGCCGCGAGCGGGACCGCCGGGCGGACCCCATCGCCCCAGCCCGAGGGCCAGGAGGCGGGCGCATGATCCTCTTCCGCATCGTCTTCCAGACGTTCGGCCTCGCGCTCGGGCAGATCTGGTCGAACAAGGTCCGCTCGCTGCTGACCACGCTGGGCGTCATCATCGGTGTCGCGAGCGTGATCGCGGTGATCGCGGCCTTGCAGGGCCTGCGGCAGACCGTGCTCAGTGAGTTTGAGAAGCTCGGCGCCAAGCGTGTCTACATCGACGGCTGGCTGCCGGATTCGATGCGGCGCAACGGGAACTGGCGTGACGTGCAGCTCAAGCTGCCCGAGATCATCGCGATCCGCGAGAACTGCCCGGACATCACCAGCATCACGCCGGAGATGTGGGGGAGCTATTCGGCCGAGTACGGCGAGCGGAAGATCGACGGGGTCCCCTCGCTGGGCATCTGGCCGACCTGGCACAACATCGTCGGGCGGCAGGTGATCGACGGCCGGCAGTTCAACGGCGTCGACGAGAGCGAGCGGCGGCTGGTCTGCCTGATCAACGACAAGGCCATCGAGGAGCTCGACCTCCCGCGCGAGCCGGTGGGCGAGTTCATCCGCCTGTCCGGGCGCCGGTTCATGATCATCGGCGTCGTCGAGACCGTGCAGCTCAACCTGTTCGGCGGCGGCGACAGCTCCACCGAGGTGTTCATCCCCTTCGCCACGGCGCAGATGCTCGACCCGGACCGCTGGATCTCGGAGGCGTGGGGCTCGCTCTCGAGCCCGGAGCGGGTCGAGGACGCCCGCGAGCAGATCAAGTTCGTCCTGCGCAAGATGCGCGGCATCTCCGGCAACGACGAGGACACGTTCCAGGTCGAGGTGATGCAGCAGTTCATCGACCAGTTCAACTCGCTGGCCGCGGGCATCACCGCCGGCGCGGGCGGAATCGTCGGCATCAGCCTGCTGGTCGGCGGGATCGGGATCATGAACATCATGCTTGTCAGCGTGAGCGAGCGCACCCGCGAGATCGGGCTGCGCAAGGCCATCGGTGCGCGTCCCGCGGTGGTGCTCGTCCAGTTCCTTGTCGAGGCGGTCACGCTGTGTCTGGTCGGCGGGGCGGTCGGGCTGGGCATCGGGCAGGGGCTCATCTCGGTGCTCAAGGCGGTCCCCGACAGCCCGCTCAAGGACGCGAGCGTGCCCGCGTGGGCGGTGCTGCTGGCGGTGGGGTTCAGCGCGGGCACGGGCGTGATTTTCGGTATGTTCCCCGCCATCAAGGCCGCACGACTCGACCCGATCGAAGCCCTCCGCCACGACTAGCGCGACACCCCGAGGACCCGACCATGCCGACCCGGCCCCGCTCTCTGCCCTCCCCATCGCGCCCGGTGCTTCAGATTTTGGCCACCAGCGGGTGCGCGGCCCTGCTCGCCGGCGCGCTCGTCCCGTCGCTGTCGGGCTGTTCGCGCAACCCGCTCTTTGCGCACGCCTCCGATTATGCCCCGCCGCTCTCGCTGGACCGGGTGCGGCGCATCGAGGCCGCGCCGATCGAGGACTACCGCGTCGAGACCCCGCCCCCCACCGTCGAGGACGCCAAGGCGACCCAGAGCCGGTTCGAGGGGCTCGAGCGGGTGGAGCTCTCGATCGAGGAGTGCCGGGCGTCGGCCCTGCAGCACAACCTCGACCTGCAGGTCGCGCTGATGAGCCCGGCCCTGGCCGCCGAGCGCCTCGCCGAGGAGGAGGGCCGCTTCGAGTCGGTCTTCACCCTCAGCGCCCTCTGGACCGAGACCGACTCGCCGACCTCCAGCTCGCTCGACAGCGCCCAGCAGAAGTTTCAGCGGATCGAGCCCGGCGTGCGCATCCCGCTCCGCACCGGCGGCACAGCCAACATCACGCTCCCCTTCACCCGCAACGAGACCAACAACCAGTTCAGCACGCTCAACCCGGCCTACACCAGCGATGTCGAGCTCTCGATCAGCCAGCCTCTGCTCCGCAACGCCGGACGCCGCGCGTCCACCTACGCCATCACCATCGCTTCCTACGACCGCCAGCTCTCCGAGGTGCAGACCAAGGCCGAGGTCATCCGCCAGCTCGCAGCGGTGGACCGCGCGTACTGGCGGCTCTACGGCGCGCGCGCAGCCCTCGACGTCCGCCTCCGCTCGCTCGAGCTCGCCCAGGCCCAGCTCGAACGCTCCGAGCGCCGCTTCGACGCCGGCGAGGTCGCCGAGATCGAGGTGCTGCGGGCGCAGGCCGGCGTCGCCGAGCAGCTCGACAGCATCATCCGCGCCCAGAACCTGCTGATTACGCGCCAGCGCGAGCTCAAGCGCATCATCAACGAGCCGGGCCTCGACATCGCCAGCGACACGCAGGTCGTGCCGGGCTCGCCGCCCGACCCGGTGCGGTACGAGTTCGACACCGAGGTGCTCACCCAGGCCGCGATCGAGGGGCGGATGGAGATGCTCGAGCTCGAGCTGCGTCTGGCGGCCGACCTAGTCACCGCCGACTGGTCGCGCAACCAGGCCCTGCCGCTGCTGGCCCTCGACTACACCTACCGCATGAACGGCCTGGGCTCGAGCCTGAGCGGGGCGGTCGATCTGGTGCAGGAGAACCGCTTCGCGGACTGGTCGATCGGCCTGCGCGGCGAGATCCCGATGGGCAACGAACAGCGCGAGGCCGCGGTGCGACGCGCACTGCTGCAGCGGCTCCAGCGGCTCGCCAGCAAGGAGGCCCGCGAGCAGACCATCCGGCGCGAGGTGCTCGACGCGATCGACGAGATCGAGTCGGCGTGGCAGCGGATCTTCGCCGCTCGGCAGAGCGTGATCCTCAACACCCGCACGCTCCAGGCCGAGCAGCGCCAGTTCGACGTCGGCGAGACCACCTCGACCGACGTGCTCGACGCCAACACCCGCCTGAGCGATGCGCAGCTGCAGGAGATCAACGCGGTGGTCGAGTACCAGATCGCGCAGGTCGATCTGGCCTTCGCCACCGGCACGCTGCTCGGGGCGGCGCGGGTCGAGTTTCAGCCTGCCGATCCGCTCGGGACCGGAGCCCTCCGCCGCGGCAGCGCGGGATGGGACGACGGGTTTTCCGACGCCGATTCCGGAGCACCCGGCCCGGCGGAGGCCGGTGCTGCCGAGTGAGCTCACGCGGCTTTAGCACCCATCGGAGTAGGCGTTCAGGAAGTCGAGCACGTCGCGCGTATCGACCTTGCCGTCTCGGTTGAAGTCGGCCTGCACCGACCCGCTCACCCACTCGTTGAGGAAGTGGATCACGTCGCGGCTGTCGACGACGCCGTCGTTGTTGCGGTCGGCCGGGCAGTGCAGGCGCAGCGAGGCGAAGACCTCCGAGAGCTCTTCGTCCGCGGCTACCGTCGGCATCGCCTCGACCGCGTGCCACCACATCGCGTCCGGGCCGAGCACGACCCGGCTCGGCGAGAGCGTCCCGGTGAGTTCCATGTGACGCGAGTCCGACCCGCCGATGGTGTAGTCCAGGCTGACGATGCCCCCGCGGGAACGCACGACGCACACCACCGGGCTGCCCCGGAGCCAGTACGTCGTGCGGATGTGCCGGACCTCGCGGGCGGCCGACCCGATCTGCGCGCGCAGCCGGATGCCCTCGTCCCTCGGGTCGGCCAGGACACTGACCGCGTCGGTGCCGTCGTCGCTCTCGATCGAGAACAGCTGCGGCTGGTGCAGGGCGGTGGTCTTGGCCGCGCCCTCGCCCGACCCGCCCACGCGGTTGTCCCACTGGTCTTCGGGGACCATGCCCACCAGCAGCATCGTCCACTCATCGCCGACGTCGATCCCCTCCACGACCGCCCGCTCGACCGAGCCGGCACCGACCGGGCCGAGCCCGTGCCCCTGCACCGTCGGGGCGTCGGCGTAGACACCCTCCCACGCGATCAGAAAGCGGCAGGGCGCGGCGAACAGCCCGGACTTCTGGGCCCGCAGCTCCACCACCGGCCGCCAGAAGGTGTCGGGGATCCCGGTGTGGTCCATCGCCCGCCACGGCCCCCAGATCGTGAACGGCGTCCACGCGCCGGAGTCAAAGTCGAGGCGCCCCGACCGGACATCCAGCCGCGTGCGTGCATCATCGCTGAAGCGCATCGTCAGCTGCGCGGTCGTCGCCGGGTCGTCCTCGCCCTCCGGCCCCAGCGCGTAGACCCACGCCCGCAGCAGCGCGAACCGGCGCGGCGCGGGCACATCAGCGAAGTACGACGAGGGGTACCACAAACCCATGCGTCCGCCGTCGGACCGGTTCTCCACCCGGAAGATGTTCCCCGGATCGCACGGCGGCAGGGGGACGCCCTCGGGGAGATCGCCCGGCTCGTTCAGCCGCACGATGTTGACGCCGAGGTCGAATCCGGATGTCGGCTTCGGGACCGACTCGCGCAGCAGGTTATCGGTCGACGGGCTCACCATCATCGGGCGGATCACCTGCGCGGTCGGCTTGTCGATCCGGCGGAAGCCGACCCCCTCGTTGGCGAGCGAGCCGACGTAGCCCACGTCGCCGCGGATCACCCCCTGGCGCGAGCCCGTGGTGCCCGCCACCAGGCACTGGCCCCAGAGCTCGCCGTCCGGGGAGTAGAGGATCCGTGTCTCGCGCTGGCCGGCCTGCCATGGCGAGGTGGACGCGGCGTCGATGCGGCCGAGATAGGGCCCGCCCGGCTCGCCCTGCATGCTGAAGTTGAGCACACCGTCGCTCGGCCAGCTGGTGACCGAGGGCAGATAGAGCGTCCGCCACGAGGGCATCTTCGTGTCGGGGTCGTAGGTCATCGAGAGCACCGCGGCCCCGGTCTCGTCGGTGCCGCAGAGCAGGCGCGAGCAGTCGCGGTCGGCGGCGATCATCGAGATCGCCTGGTTGTGCCGCAGGTTCGGCTCGGTGCCGACACCGCCCCAGACGGTGGTCACCTCCGACCAGCTGGACGCGGGTTCGTACACGCGGCTGCGCTCGTCGATCCCGGTGTCGGGGATGGCCGTGTCCGACGCCCACGCGAATCCGGGCGAGCGTGTGCGCGCGAGCATGCGGTTGTCGGCGATGCCGTCGCCGATGGAAACGACGATCGACGCGCGGCCGTCGGGGTGTTTGATGTAGCCGCCGCAGTGCCAGTGCTCGGTGGCGACGGGGTCTTCCGATCTGGCGACGCGGATGGTGCTGGCGCTCCACTCGCCCTGGCCGTCCCGCACGAACCGTGTGGCGTAGGCGATGCCGCCGGTCTTGGTGGGCGTTCGGTAGTCGGTCCACACCGCGACAAACTCGTCGTCGCTGACGGGGAACGCCGAGTAGGACCAGGGCGAGCCGCGGGAGGTATCGAGCGGGTTGGTGGGCACGCCCATCGCGGCGATGATCCACGGGCTGCTCTGCTGCAGGCGATCGATGGTGGTGTAGGCCAGCGCGGCGCGGGTGCTGACCCACTCGCCGTTGACCGGCTCGAGCACCTCACACGCCAGCACGATCAGTCCGTTGTGGACCGAGCCGCCGTTGGTCGGCGCGAAGGCGCAGTCGGGCATGTTGGCCGAGCCGCCGTTGGCGCCGGTCTGGCGCACGAGCAGGTTGGACGACCCGTCCTTGTCCTCGTCGCGCACGGGCATGACGTAGGTGCCGGACCAGTTGCCGTCGCGAAAGGCCCTGTCGACCGAGTTCTGGCCGATGTGGATGCTCAATCTCTGAAAGGTCGACGTGTTGACCACGCAGACGGGCAGCCCGGTTTCGGTGGCGCCCGCCGCGATGGCGTTGATCGACAGCCCGGACGCGAGACTCTGGCTCGTCGCCCGGCCGCAGAGCAGCGTCGGCGGGGCGAACCGGGGCTCGCCCGGGGCGAAGGTCTCACCGAACGACCCGAAGACGGTCGTCGGGCGGTCAAACCCGAACGTGATGTTCGGGCTTGTCGTCACGCCGTTGTCGAATCGGACCCATGATTTCTGCGCCGACACAGTCGTGGCGAGCGCCGCAACCACACCAAGCACCCGGACCCAGGCCGGCCAGTCCCCGTGTTGTCTCATGTGCACATCCCTCTTCGTCGTCCGTTCCAAGTGGAGCATCGTCGGGAGGAACGATCAAGGGAATTTGCCCGAAATCTGTGCGGGGCAAGCCCCGCGCTCCCGGGGTTTGATCGTCCGCCGCGGCCGGCGGGTCGAGCAAATCCCGATGCAAACGTGCTGCAAAGGCTCTTGACCACGCAGAAAAGGCTGCTATGCTCGTCCCAAGCATCAAGAGTCCCGGGTCAGCCTAACGCCCGGGCGGCAACCGAGCAGCTCCTCAACGAGCTCGCCGCGGTGCCGAGGCTAGCCCCTGCGTGGGGAGCGATGCGGCCGGGACGGCGGGCGAAAGCCACAGCCGATTCTCAGCAAAATGGTGGCGATGTTCGCCGCCGACCCACGCCAAGCTAGCCTGCGTTGATGCCGTGAGGAGGTTCACGGCATGAGTCACTCGAACTCGATCGCAGGCACGAGCACCACGGCCATCCACGGCGGCCTGCGGCCAGACCCGCAGTCCGGCGCGCTGGTCAACCCGCTCGTGCAGTCCACCACGTTCGTCAACGAAGCGGTCGGCAAGGACCGGGGGTACGCCTACTCCCGCGTCTCCAACCCCACCGTCACCGCGCTCGAGGCACAGCTCGGTGCGCTCGAAGACGCCCTCCCGGCGGTCTGTTTCGGCACCGGCCTCGGCGCCGAGGCGGCGCTCTTCCTCGCCCTGCTCAAGGCCGGCGACCACGTCGTGCTGGGCGACGCGATCTACGGCGGCACGGTCCGCCTCGTGCAGCAGGTGCTCTCCAACCTCGGCATCGAGGCGACGTTCGTCGACTCCTCCGACGCCGAGAACGTCCGCACCGCGCTGCGGGAAAACACCAAGCTCATCTTCATCGAGTCGCCGGCCAACCCGACGCTCAAGCTCACCGATATCCGCGCCGTCGCCACCATCGGGCGCGAGGCGGGCATCAAAGTCGCCGTCGACAACACCTTCCTGACCCCCGTCATCCAGCGTCCGCTCGACCTCGGCGTCGATGTCTGCGTCTACTCGACCACCAAGCACATCGAGGGCCACTCCAGCTCGCTCGGCGGCTCGGTCGTCTCTCGCGACGAGGAACTGCTCGACAAGGTGCGCTTCATCCGCAAGTGCACCGGCGGCATCCAGGCCCCCTTCCAGGCGTGGCTGACCACGCGGGGCGTCAAGACCCTGCCCCTGCGCATCCGCCAGCACTCGACCAACGCGCTCAGTCTCGCCGCGGCGCTGCAGGCCAACCCGCACGTCAAGCAGGTCAACTACCCCGGCCTCCTGACCCACCCGCAGCGGGAGCTCGCCGAGCGCCAGCACATCGGCGGCATCCACGGCGGGGTGCTCTCGTTCGAGGTCGTCGGCGGGACCGACGCAGCGGTCAAGGTGCTCAACAACGCCAAGCTCGCCTCGCTGGTCGAGCACCTCGGCGGCATCGAGACCCTGCTGACCCACCCTGTCACGATGACCCACGCCGACGTGCCCCGCGAGCACCGGCTCGCGGTCGGCATCACCGACGGGCTGATCCGCGTGAGCGTGGGCATCGAGGACGTCGCCGACATCATCGCCGACCTCGAGCAGGCCATCGAGATCGCCCACGCGGACACCGACGCTCCCGAACAGACCGCGCCGACCCCGGCCGCCGAGGAGGTGTTCGCGTGAGCAGCGAACTGATCGTGCTGAAGTTCGGGGGCTCGGTCCTCCGCGATGAGCTGCACGTGCGCGCGGTGGCCGAAGAGGTCGCGAGCTTCGTCCGCCGCGGCTCGCGGGTCGTGGCGGTCGTCTCGGCCCTGCAGGGCACCACCGACGCACTGCTGGCCAGAGCCGAAGCGTTCTCCTCAAGCCCCGACCCCTTCGCGACAGCACAGCTGCTGGCGACGGGCGAGCTGGCGAGCGCCGCCCTGCTCGGGCTCGCGCTCGACAGCATCGGGGTCAGGCCCGAGACGCTCGACGCGGCCTCGGCCGGGTTCCGCACCGAGGGTGAGCCGCTCGACGCGTCGCCGGTCGCCGTCGATCTGCCCGGCGTCGTCGACGCGCTCAAAAGAGCTCCGGCGGTCGTCGTGCCCGGCTTTGTCGGGCGGGACGAGCGGGGACGCACCACCGTGCTCGGTCGCGGCGGGTCGGACCTCACCGCCCTCTTCCTCGCCCAGCGGCTCGGCGCCTCCTGCCGGCTGGTCAAAGACGTCGACGGCCTCTACGAGTGGGACCCCTCGCTCCCCGGCGAGCGGCCCAGGAGGTTCGCGACGCTGCCGTGGGACGAGGCCCTCGCCCTCGACGGCACCATCGTGCAGCACAAGGCGGTCCGCTGGGCACGCCAGCACGAGTTGGCCTTCGAGGTCGGCTCGCTCGGCGCGACCGAGGTCTCGCGTGTCGGCGCGTTCGAGGTGTCGTTTGGCACTGAGGACGACGTCTGCTCGGAGCCGATCCATGCCGCCTGAGAACGGCACCGCACGCCCGGAAGCGGGCTGCATCGCGGTGGTCGGCGCGACCGGCGCGGTGGGGCGCGAGGTCCTGCATCTGCTCGCCGCCCGGGGGGTGCCGGCCGAACAGGTCCGCGCGATCGCGTCGGCCCGGTCGGCGGGAACCCGGGTCCCCTACGGCCGGTCGGAACTCGGGATCTCCGGGCTCGACGAGGGCTCGTTTGCGGGGTGCGCTCTGGCGGTCTTCGCAGCCGACGCCGTCACGGCGCGGCGGTTCGCCCCGATCGCCGCCGGAGCGGGGGCGGTCGTGATCGACAACTCCTCGGCCTTCCGGCTCGACCCGGACGTCCCGCTCGTCGTGCCCGAGGTGGACCGGCGCGGCGCCATACCGGCCCCCCGCAACATCATCGCCAACCCCAACTGCACGACGATCATCCTCGTCACCGCGCTCGAGCCGCTCCGCCGGGCGTTCGGCATCGAGGCGATCGACCTGGCCACCTACCAGGCGGTGTCCGGCGCGGGGCTCGCAGCGATCGACGAATTGCTCGAAGACACCCGCGCGAGCCTCGATCCGCCGGACAGGCCGAGCACGGAGGCACCCAGGCAGCGCGTGTTCGCCGAGCCCGCGGCCTTCAACGTCTTCAGCCACGACTCGCCGGTCGATCCCCGGTCCGGCGTCAACGGCGAAGAGCAGAAGGTCATCGACGAGACCCGCAAGATCTGGGGCGATCCATCCCTCCGGATCACACCGACCTGCGTCCGTGTGCCCGTGCTGCGCGCGCACACCGAAGCGATCACCGTCACGCTCGCCTCTGCTGCGAGCGAGGCCGAGGTCCGCGAGGCGCTGGCCCGCGGCTCGGGCGTGGTGGTCGTGGACGACCGGGCGGCCAACCGCTTTCCGACGCCGCGAAAGGCGAGCGGGAACGGCCCGGTGCTGGTCGGACGCGTCCGGCCCGACCCCGGCGAGGTATCGGACGCGGGCGGGCGGAATCGCCGGTGGTGTCTGTTGGCCTGCGGCGATCAGCTCCTCAAGGGTGCCGCACTCAACGCGGTGCAGATCGCCGAACGCCTCGGCCTGGTGCCGCACGAGAGCCCCGACACCGTCCCGGCCGGAGGCGAGCGGATCGTCCATCTGAGCGTGTGACCGCCCGCCTGGGTGTTCGGCCCCCTGTTGCACGCGGCTGAGACCCAACTTCTTTCGGCACTCGCCGGCCGGGGTGACCGCGCGCGCAGACCCTCGGCGGCCGGCTCCCTATCCTCGCTCTCCCCCCCGACCGGACGGGCCGGCGGGCAGGGGCCGCTCACACGCCTACCACGCAGGAGTCGCCGACATGTCGCAGAAGGTCCAGATTGCCCTCGCCGCCGGAGATGGCATCGGCCCCGAGATCATGGACGCGTGCCTCCGCGTGTTCGAGGCCGCGGGCGTGCAGGAACAGATCGAGTTCGTCCCCGTGGAGATGGGCGAGCGGGTCTTCGCCGCCGGCGACAGCCGCGGCATGACCGACGAGGCGGTCGAGACCGTCGAACGCACCGGCCTGCTCTACAAGGGCCCGATGGGCACGCCGATCGGCGGCGGCGGCAAATCGATCAACGTCACGCTCCGCAAGACCTTCGGCGCCTTTGCCAACCTCCGCCACTTCCAGAGCCTGCCGGGCGTGGACACGGTCTTCAGCCGGGCGGGTGTGCCGGTGGATATCTATGTGGTGCGCGAGAACATCGAGGACACCTACGGCGGGATCGAGCACCGGCTGACCAACGACGTCGTGGAGTGCAAGCGGCTGATCTCAGCCCCCGGGTGCGACCAGGTCCACAAGTTCGCCTTCAAGGCCGCGGACCGGTTCGGGATCAAGAAGGTCCACTGCGCGCACAAAGCCAACATCATGAAGATGACCGACGGGCTGTTCCTCGACCGCTTCCGCGCCGAGGCCCAGCACCACCCGGGCATCGAGGTGGCGGACATCATCATCGACGCGCTCTGCATGAACCTCGTGCTCAGGCCCGAGGAGTACCAGATGATCGTGCTGCCCAACCTGCAGGGCGACATCGTCTCCGACCTGGCGGCCGGGCTGGTGGGCGGGCTGGGCTTCGCGCCCTCGGCCAACATCGGCGACCAGATCTCGATCTTTGAGGCCGTGCACGGCACCGCGCCGGACATCGCCGGCAAGGGCATCGCCAACCCGACGAGCCTGCTGCTCAGCGGCCTGATGCTGCTGCGGCATATCGGCATGCTCAAGCAGGCCGCGCTCATCGAGAACGCGCTGTTGGCGGCGCTCGAGGACGGCGTGCACACCGGCGACGTCCGCGGCAAGGGCGACCCGGTCGGCACCAACGCGTTCGCCGAGGCGATCGTCTCCAGGATCGGCTCGCTGCCCTCCGGCGAGGAGGCCCGGCCGGTTCCGGACGAGGCGACCGCCACCCACACGCCGCCGACCCGCCCCAGCACCAACGTGCTCATGCGCACCTTCGAGACCGTCGAGAGCACCGTCGCCGGGTGCGACATCTACGTCGGCACGCTTATCACCCCGCTCGAGCTCGCCCAGCGGCTGGAGCGCATCTGCGAGGGCACGGCCTTCAAGCTCACCATGATCTCCAACCGCGGCACACAGGTCTGGCCCAGCGGCAGCCCCTACACCGAGGTGGTCGACTACTACCGCGTCCGCTTCGAGCTGCGCGACCCGGCGATCGTGCTCGGGCAGATGGGGCAGATGCCGACGATCCACCTGCTGACCAAGGTCGCCGAGAAGTTCGAGGTCACCGACTTCCAGCCGCTGAAGTTCTTCGACGGCAAGCCGGGGTACAGCCTGGCCCAGGGGCAGTAAGGAACCAGCGGCAATCCGGGAGAGGCCGAACGGTGCGGGTGGGATTCGAACCCACGAGACCCTTTCGGGTCTGCACGATTTCAAGTCGTGTGCCTTCAACCGCTCGGCCACCGCACCCGTGGAGCAAAGCATAGCCCGAACACGGCGGCGCCCGAGCCGCTCACGCCCGGGGCGGTTCTGTCGCGGAGTTGATTCTTTTCTCGCCCCGTGCAATACTTGCATCATGACGTCAGTATCCCACCATATGAAGCGGACCACCCCCGGCAGATCCAGCCCCACCACCACACCGGCCACGCCCCGGCAAGCGGCCCGGAGGCGGGCGCCGGTCGACCGGTTGCTCGACCCCGAACTCTTCAAGGCCCTCTCCGACCCGACACGCCTCAAGCTGCTGGCGTGCGTGCTCAAGTGCAGCCGCCCCTGCTCGGTGACCGAGGTCGCCGCGTGCTGCTCGGTCGACTTCTCGGTCGTCGCCCGGCACCTGTCGGCGCTGGCCCGCGTCGGCCTGCTCGAGGCGACCAAGGAGGGCCGCACGGTCTGGTACGCCCCCCGGGGCGAGTCGCTCGCCTCGCGGCTCCGCCAGCTCGCCGACGCGATCGATTTGTGCTCGGCGGTCTCCTGCTGCGGCGATGCCGAGGGAGGCGACCGTGGCTGCTGCTGACCACCGACCCCGCGTGCTCTTCCTCTGCACCGGCAACTCGTGCCGGAGCCAGATGGCCGAGGGCTGGGCGCGGCACCTGCTGGCCGACACCGTCGACGCCTGCAGCGCCGGCACCGACCCGCACGGGCTGAACCCCCTGGCGGTGGCCGCGATGCGCGAGGCCGGTGTCGATATCTCCGGCCACACCAGCAAGACCATCGACGCGTGCGACCCAGACACACTCGACCTGGTCGTCACCGTCTGCGCAAGTGCGCACGAGACGTGCCCGGTCTTCCCCGGCACCGCCCGCGTGGTTCACCGCGGCTTCGACGACCCGCCGCGGCTGGCCAGAGACGCCGGCTCCGACGACGAGGCCCTGCCCCACTACCGGCGCGTGCGCGACGAGATCCGTGATTTCGTGCGGACGCTCCCCGACCTGCTCTGCCAGCCCACCCCCGGGAGGACCACGCCGTGACAGACGTTCCGATCTCACCGGCGGCCACCCGCGACGCGCCCTCGTGCGAGCGCAAGCGCCTCGGCTTCCTCGACCGCTTCCTCACGCTCTGGATCTTCCTGGCCATGGCGCTCGGCGTCGCGATCGGGTATCTCGCGCCGGGCGTGTCGAGCGCGATCGACCGCGTCTCGGTGGGCACGACCAACATCCCCATCGCGATCGGGCTCATCCTGATGATGTACCCGCCGCTGGCCAAGGTCCGCTACGAGAAGCTGCCGGAGGTCTTCCGCGACTGGAAGATCCTCGCGCTCTCGCTCGTGCAGAACTGGGTCGTCGGCCCGGTGCTCATGTTCACGCTGGCGGTGCTCTTCCTCCGCGATCAGCCCGAGTACATGGTCGGCCTCATCCTCGTCGGGCTGGCCCGGTGCATCGCGATGGTGCTGGTCTGGAACGACCTGGCCCGCGGCAGCAACGACTACTGCGCCGGCCTGGTCGCCTTCAACAGCATCTTCCAGATCCTGTTCTTCGGGGCCTACGCGTGGCTCTTCATCACGTGGCTGCCGGCCCGGCTCGGGCTCGAGGGCGCCGTCGTCGATGTCACCATCGTGCAGGTCTTCCAGAGCGTGCTGATCTACCTGGGCATCCCCTTCTTCGCCGGCATGCTCACGCGGCTGATCCTCCGTGCGCGCAAGGGCGACGACTGGTACACCCGCGTCTTCCTGCCGCGGATCAGCCCGGTCACCCTCATCGCGCTGCTGCTGACGATCGTGGTGATGTTCAGCCTCAAGGGCGAGCGCATCGTGGCGCTGCCGCTGGACATCGTCCGCATCGCGATCCCGCTGACGGTCTACTTCGTCATCATGTTCTTTGTCAGCTTCCTGATGGCCCGCAAGGTCGGCGCCGACTACGAGCGTGCCGCGACACTCGCCTTCACCGCCTCGGGCAACAACTTCGAGCTGGCCATCGCCGTGGCGATCGCCGTCTTCGGCATCGGCTCGGGTGTCGCCTTCGCCGCCGTCGTCGGCCCGCTGGTCGAGGTGCCCGTGCTGATCGGCCTGGTCGGCGTGTCGCTCTGGCTCGGCCGCAAGCTCTATCCCGACACACCACTCAGTACACAAACCATCCCGAGCGACACACCACTCACTGGAGAATGACCATGACGAACGAATCCAAGTCCTGCTGCGGCCCTGACTGCTGCAACGACACACCCGCGGCCGACGCCGCAACCAAGACTTCCTCGCCGCCGACCGACATCCGCGAGAAGGTCCGCGAGGGCTACGGCGAGATCGCGCGCGCAGGCGTGTGGTCGTCGGTTGCCGCGGGAAGCGCGACCGAGTCTGGCTGTTGCGGCACCGGCGGCGAGGGCGGCGGTGGCGGCTGCTGCGGCCCGACCACACTCACCGCCGACCAGGTCGCCGAGGCTGTCGGCTACTCCTCAGACGAACTCGCCGCGCTCCCGGAGGGTGCCAATATGGGCCTCTCCTGCGGCAACCCGACGGCGCTCGCCGCCCTCAAGCCGGGCGAGACCGTGCTCGATCTCGGTTCGGGCGGCGGGTTCGACTGCTTCCTCGCCGGGCCGCGGGTCGGCGAGACCGGCCGCGTGATCGGCGTGGACATGACCCCCGACATGCTCGCCAAGGCCCGGCGCAACCTCGACGCCTACCGGCAGACCAGCGGGCTCGACAACGTCGAGTTCCGCCTGGGCGAGATCGAGCACCTGCCGCTGGCGGACAACTCGGTGGACGTGGTGATCTCCAACTGCGTGCTCAACCTCTCGCCGGACAAGGCCGGGGTGTGGCGCGAGATCGCCCGCGTGCTCAAGCCCGGCGGACGCGTGGCGGTCTCCGACCTCGCGCTGCTCCGCCCGCTCCCGGACACGGTCCGGGACGATCTGGAGGCGCTGGTGGGATGCATCGCGGGCGCGGTGCTCGTCTCTGAGACCGAGCACGACGCGTCGGCCGCGGGGCTGACCAACATCACGCTGACGCTCAAGCCCGACTACGTCAAGGCGATGAGCGATTGGCAGGACCCGCTCTACCTCAAGATGCGCGACTCGATGCCGAGCGGCACGACGGTCGCCGACTATGTCACCAGCCTGGAGATCACGGCGCGGAAGCCGGGCTGAACCGGACTAGACCGGACCGGCGGCGGGGCCCACTAGGCGACGACCACCCGGTCGTCGGCCTCGTGGGCCTCGCCGCGCTGGATCACCACGTCGATCGCCTCGCTCATCGATTCGCGCGACTTAGCGGTGACGCGGGCGAACCCGAGCAGCCTCGCCGACTCGCGTTCGAGTTCCTCGCGGGGCAGCGCGATTTGGGTGGCCAGCGTCTGCCTCACCGCCGCGACACGCTCGATGAGCGGGATCCACTCGATATCGCGTTGCGAGTCTTCCGCCTCGCCCGAGGGGCGGACCCGGTCGTAGCCGCCCGGGTTTGCCCCCGCCGGCCAGAAGGCGTCGCCCTTGGCAAACAGCATGCCCGCCGAGGCCGCGCGGCCGAGGATCTCCTTGAACCGATCGCGGTAGCGGTCGGTGATGCGCGAGACGCCGAACCAGTCGGCCAGCCTCCGCAGCGCGAGCTCAGGCACGATCGGTGCCTCCTGCGACACGATCGCCGCCAGCGCCCGCACCGCGAGCTCGTTGGTGCGCTCGTGGAAGATGTCCGACCTCGAGGACACACCCCGGACCCGCGTGGCGGCGCGGTACTCGTCGCGCCGAGGCTCTGACGCTGCGCCGGGCGCCTCGTCCGTTGCACCCGCCGGCGCAGCCCCGGCCAGCGGCGCCTCGGGCTGCGAGTCGCTCTCGGGCTCGGCATCCGGTGCGTCCGCGCGATCGCGCTCGGCGATGGCCTGCGCGATCGCGTCCTCGATCTGTGCGATACACCCGTCGGGATCGAGCCGCCACGCCGTGGACCACACCCGCACCAGCCGCCAGCCCAGCCCGCCCATCACGCTCGAGCGGGTGCGGTCGCGATCGCGTGCGGTGTTGGCGTGCCTGTACATCGGACCGTCGCACTCGATCCCGAGGAGGTACTCACCCTCCCGCTCCGGGTCGTCGATGGCGAGGTCCACCCGGTAGCCGCCGAGCCCCACCCGCGGCCGCACGCTCCACCCCCGCGACTCGAGCGCCGCGCGGACCGTCCGCTCGAGATCGCTGGGCGAGCCCGCCTCGGCGTGCGCAGCCGCGGCCTCGGCCATCACGCCCGGGCCACGCTGGGCGTACATCAGGAACCGCTTGAAGTGGTGCACACCCGTCGCCCGCGTCCGCGACAGATCGATCGCCTCGGGCTGCATCGAGCAGAACACCAGCAGGCGGTACCGCGAGCGCGTGACCGCGACATTGAGCCGCCGCTCGCCCCCCTCGGCGTTGAGCGGGCCGAAGTTCATGCTCATCTTCCCGCTCGAGTCGGGGCCGTAGCCGACACTGAAGATGATCGTGTCGCGCTCGTCGCCCTGGACGTTCTCGAGGTTCTTGACAAACACCGGCTCTTCGGCGCCGACGAAGAACCGCTCGATCTCCGGGTGCTCGCGCCGGGCCTCGTCGAAAAGGTCCTCGATCAACCCTTGCTGCGGCTGGTTGAAGGTGACCACGCCGATGCTCCCGTTGGCCCCCGGCTCGCCGAGCCGGCGGACGACCTCGGCCACGACGGCCTCGGCCTCGACGCGGTTGGTCCGCGTGCCGCCACGGTCATACACCGCGCCCTCCACTCTCCGGAAGCTCACGCCCAGCTCGGGTGAGTGCTCGACCGGGGACGGGAAGGTGTGGAGCTGGTCGTCGTAGTAGTGGTGGTTGGAGAAGGTGATCAGGCTCTCGTGGCGCGACCGGTAGTGCCACTTGAGCCGCAGTGCTGGCACGCCGGAGGCGTTGCACTCCTGCAGGATGCTCTCCAGCTCGTCGTCCAGCGGCGCGACGAGGCCCTCGTCGTCGTCGTCGGACTCGACGGTGCTGAAGAAGTTGGTCGGGGGCAGCTGCTTGGAGTCGCCGACGATGATCGCGTCCGTCCCGCGCGCGATCGAGCCGATCGCGTCCCACACCGGGATCTGCGACGCCTCGTCGAACACCACCAGATCGAACGGCGGGTGATCGGCGTCAAGATACTGCGCGACCGAGAGCGGGCTCATCAGGAAGCACGGCTTGAGGCGTGGCAACAGGTTGGGCAGCGACTCGATCAGCCGTCGCGTCGGCATATGCCGCGAACGCTTCTCCAGCTCTCGGCGGAGGATGCCGACCTCGGAACTCGACGACACACTCACCCCGACACCCGGCACCCGCTCGGCCAGCCTGCCCGCGACGACGCGGCGGGTCAGGCGGATGACCTCGCGGTCGAGCTCGCGGAACCGGTCGATCGCCGAGCCGTGTGCGCGCGCATTGAACTCCCGGATCGCCCGGCTGGCATCGGCCGTCTGCACCAGCCACCGCTCGCCGAACGACCGCTCGAAGACGCTCGACAACTGTGGCCGCTCGATCGAACCGGTCTCGTAGGCATCGACCACCGGCGCGAGTCCGCTCTCGCACGACGCCAGCCGCTCCCGCCGCCAGGCGCACCAGTCGTTCAGACTCTGCAGGTTCTGCCCCCAGCGATCCAACGCCTCGCGGGCCCTGCCCAGCCACTCGGCCTCGTCCGCCGCTCCCCACGTTGCGAGCGGTTCGGCCTCGAGCAGTGACGCCGCCGCGTCCCAGGCGGCCGACCACCCGGCCGATGCCTCAACAAACGCCGCGGCGGCCGTGCCCGCCGGTGCGCCGGCCAGCGGCGAGAGCGCCGCATCGCTCGCAGCCCGGGCCATCGCTTCGTGGCAACGCCGGCCCGCCTCAGACGCGCGCAAGGGGAGCGACGCCGCCTGAAACCGCTGCGCCCAGCGGAGGTGCGCTTCGAGCGTGTCCCACTCGCTCTCGATCCCCTTCCATCGGGGACCGAAGCAGCGGGCGGCCTCGGTATCCGTCCGCGACAACTCACGCCGCTCGGCGATGATCGAGAGCGCCTCCGCAAGGTCGGCGATAAGAGCATCGAGAGTGCCCGGAGCGCCGAGGCCGTACGGCCGCACCCGCTTCCGCGCACGACCCGCGAAGAACCACCGCACGATCGGCGGCTTCTGCTGCGCCTGCCGGAGGTCGTCGAGCAGACTCAGAAGCTCAGCATCGAACAGCTCCGGGCGGTACCTGCTCAGCAACGCGTCCGAGCGGGCGGCCGTCCGCCTGCCCCGCTCGATCCACGCACCGACCGCCTCGTGCAGCACCGGGTCGGCCAAGGCATCGATGGTCTCCCGCGACGGGCTCGGGCAGTCGGCAAAGCACGCCCCGGCCGCAGCGAGCGCCGAGAGCTCGGTCTGCGAGAGCGCGGCGATCTCCGCCGATGGATCGATGCCCTGTGTCCGCGGCTCATCCAGCGCGCGCACAAACGCCTCGGCGGCAGACCGCAGGGTGTCCAGCGCACCGGCCGCATCGGCGATCGCCGCCCGCGCCTCTTCCGGCAACGCAAACGACCACGCCGACCGCCCGATGCCCCTGAGTGGGTGCTGCCCAACCGGGTCGACCGCGGCGGCCACCTCCGTCAGCGTCGCGATCTGCGCCCGCCAGCCGCGGAGCGTGGTCTCGTCGACAGCCGTGCAGTCGTCGATCCCGAGGTCGACCCGCGGCCCGTCCCCCAGCACGCCGAGACGGCCGTTGACCTGGTAGAGGCTCTCGCCGCTGGCGCCGGGCTGGTGCAACTCGCGGACGTAGGTGTTCAGGCGTGCGCGCACCTCGCCCAGCTCCTCGCGCACCCCGTCCCACGCGTTGGGGTCACCGGCATGTGCCGCGTCGAGCGCCTCGCCGAGCTGGCGCAGCACCTCTTTCTTGGACGATCGCGCCGAGTGCAGCTCGAGACAGAACGGCCCGAGCCCGTCGCGCCCCAGCCGCCGCCGCACGACCGAGAGCGCAGCCATCTTCTCGGCGACAAACAGCACCCGCTTCCCGTTGCCCAGCGCGTCGGCGATGATGTTGGCGATAGTCTGGCTCTTGCCCGTGCCGGGCGGGCCTTCGAGGACGAAGGTGCGTCCCTCCCGTGCGGCACGCACCGCGACCAGCTGCGAAGAGTCGGCGTCGCGCGTGCACAGCAGATCGCCCGGGGCGAGCTCGTCGTCGAGCCTGGTGGGATCGGGGAAGGCCGATTCGTCTTCAGTAACCTCAGCGGCCTCGGCGCCAT
The DNA here is from genome assembly GCA_043100935.1 of Phycisphaerales bacterium JB054. Lineage (GTDB taxonomy): Bacteria > Planctomycetota > Phycisphaerae > Phycisphaerales > UBA1924 > PNC22. The sequence goes on along the minus strand of JBICHP010000001.1, from coordinate 110,389 downwards.
CAGTCTCGGCATCGCCGGTGTGCAGGAGGCGCGAGAGCAGCCGCTGCCGACGCACCGCGCCGCCCATCTGCTGCAGATCGTGCCACATCACGAACTTGTTGAACGAGAACAGGCCGAGGTGCACGCTCTCCTCGACCTCCCACCCCTTGGCGTCGCGCACCGCCTCGCGGAACCGCCTGAGGATCATCGGCACGTCGAGGCCCCGCTCGTCCTCGGGCAGGTCTTCCAGCGCGCGCACATCCATGCCGAAGTCCACACGGAGCTTCTCGATCAGCGTCACATTGGGCCGAAGCGGCTCGCTGGTCAGCTCGATCCGGTAGCGGTACCCACCCCCCGACGATCGACGCACCAGCGACACCGGCAGCAGGATCAGCGGCGCGCGCCTGGCGACCTCCGCGGTCGGCGCCTCGAGCCAGCGGAGCATCCCCAGCGCCAGATAGAGCACATTGGCGCCCGTCTCCTCGATGCTCGACTTGGCGGCGCGGTAGATCTCCAGCAGGCGCCGCGCGGTCTCGGCCTCGGTCAGCGTGGAGAAGAGCCGTCCCTCGCTCAATTCCGCCTCGAGGAAGCTCCGCTCGGCCGCCTCGTCGGTGCCGCCCTCGGCCGCTCTTCGCTCCGGCTTCGGCAGCAGGTCAAAGGACGACCCGTCCGCGAGGCGGTCCTCGAGCACTGTGACGTTCGGCACCGCAAGCTCGACGGCGCGCTTGGTCTCGCGGAAGTTGAGCAACCGGTTGCGGAGCGACAGATCGAGCAGCTTGCGCTTCCAGCGATCGACCCGGTCGCGGGGCAACGACTCGGTCACGTCGCCGGCCGCGGCACGCTCGGCCAGCTCCACCGCGCCCAGCGACGCTCTCGCGTCGTCCGCTGCGGCGACCACAGCCTCGGGCGCGATCGTGGTCTCGTCCTGCTCCACCCGAAGCGGCAGCGGCCGCACACCCATCCGGCGCGAAGTGCGGATATCCACAGCGCACACAGACTCGGCCGTCTCCAGCCGGCGCGTCGCCGCCTCGACGGCACCGGCGAACGTCCCGCCGCGCTGCGTGAGCACGGTCGATTCCACGACGACCAGCTCCCCGAGCCCCACGCCCTTGCGGAGCCGTGCGGGCTCGTCGGTCGCCGGCTCGGCGAAGTGCTCGTCGTGCGTCCAGATCGCCGGCAGCGCGTGGTCGTCGAACAGCAGGATCAGCGGGTTGAGCCCCGCCTGCTCCCACAGCCCCGCAAGCAGCAGCGAGAGGTCGAGACAGGTGCCCAGCCGCTCCCGCAGCACGCGGTCGGCCAGCCGCACACGCTGGCCTGCGCGCTCAAAGCTCGCCGGCGGGTTGATGTATCCAAGATCGTGACCCCCAAGCGAGGCGAAGCTGACCTCGGCAAGCCGCAGCGCCCTCGTGCGGCTCGCCGACTGGTAGCCGTCGATGGCGTCGCGCTCGCCCGCAGCATGGAGCATCTCCCGCGCACCCCGGAGCACAGGCACCAGCGCCGGGTGGTTCGGCGTTACAAACGCCGCCAGCAGCTCCGGGCAGGGCGAGAGACCGCCCCACTGATCGAACGGCAGCAGATCCAGCTCGGTCTTGTGCTCGACGCTCGCGGCCGCGGCCTCGACGCTCACGCACAGCGTCGTCCGCTCGCGCTCGGTGCGTGTGGCCAGCACCGCGCCGTCCAGGCGCGGGCCGTCAGGTTCGAGGTTGTAGGTCTCGCCGGGCCCGATCCGGCTCACTCTGGCTTCGAACGGCGTCGCCTCGTTGTTGGCCAGCGTGAGCACGACCCGGAGGTCTTCGAGCGCGTCCTCGCCGTTGTTGGTCAGCGACAGCCGCGAGACCAGCCGCACCCGGTTCTGGTGCATCGCAAAGCTCGCCCGCTCGGCGTGCTCGATGTCGATCGCCAGCGGCAGGTCTGGGGCGACGGCCGGGTCGGGTGTCTGCAGAGGCGACGCGAGAGCCGAGGCCGGATCCTCCGCGCTCGTCGGCCGCAGCGTGCCGGCGTCGCCCTCGGTGGGGTCTGGTGGGAGCGGCGTCATCTCCGGATCGTAACCCATGGGCGACGCGTCACCGATCCGCGGGCGTCAGAGGCTCACTCGCTGCTCGTGGTCGACTCTTCGGCCGGCTCGGTCGTGGGCTCCGTTGCCTCGCTCCCGGCCGCGTCGCTCGCCGCCTCGGCTGCGACCCGCGCCGCCTCGGTCTCGGCGTCTGTTGCCGCGGCCTGGTCGGCCTCGCCGGGCGAGGCCTGCTTCGCCCTGCCACCCTCACCCGCGGCGGCTCGTCCGCCCGGCCGGCCGCCTCCGGCGGCGCCCTCTCGGGGCTCGGCCGAGGGCATCATGTCCATGCGCCCGCGGCGCGGCTGCACGGGCTTGCCGTCCTCGTCGACCGCGACGCCGACCGCCTCGAGCTCTTCGCGGGTCCAGTCGCCGGGCACGACCTCGCCGGGGTCGGGCTGACGCAGGAGCACCCGCTGGCCCTCCTCAAGCCCGCCGCGAATCTCCGCGTAGGTGTCGCTCATCTGCCCGGCCTGCACGGGGACTCGCGCGTATCGCGAGCCTCGCGGCACATACACGAACTTGACCGGTCCCTCGCTGAAGACCGCCTGGACCGGGACGCTCATCGCGTTCTCGACCGCGTGGAGCATGATCTCGGTCTCGGTGCGCATCGAGGGCTTGAGCCTGCCGTTGGTGTTGTCGTAGTCCAGGGCGATGCGGACGGTGTACTCGCGCCGGTTGGGGTCGCGCCACCCGCCGCTCTCGGCGAGCACGCCCACCGACTCGACCGTCCCGGGGAAGGTCTCGCCGTTGATCGCGTCCACGCGCACCGTCGCCCGCTGTCCCGGCTTGATCCGCCCGGCAAGCGACTCGTGCACCCGCACGCTCGCGACCATCTTGGACGTGTCCGGCAGGATGATGAGGTTCTGGTTGGGGCGGACCTGGCTGCCGATCTGCAGCGGGCCGTCGCCGCCGAACATCATGCGGTCGCGGTCGCGCCCGACGCTGGAGGCGTAGACGACCAGCCCGCCGGTCGGGGCGTAGATCGTCGCCTTCTCGACCTGGGCGATCTCGTCGGCGAGGCGCTCCTCGCGCAGGGCGAGGCGACGCTCCGCGGTCTCGAGCTCGGACCGCTTGGCCGCCTCGTTGATCTCGTTCTGGCTGAGGATGCGCTCGAGCTCGGCCTTGGCCTCCTCGAGATCGGAGATCTTGGTCTTCTCGTCGCGCGGGTACTGGTACTCCTCGTAGGTCTGCTGGTCGAGCTTGGCGGTCTGCAGCCGGGCCTGCGCGTTGATGTAGGCGATCTCGTCGAGGTCGCGCTCGTTCTGGCTCAGGAAGCCCTCGGAGAGCAGGTCCTCGGAGCGCTCGAACTTCTCCTTGAGACGCTTGAGGTCACGCTCGGCCTGCTCGATGTCGAGCTTGTGCCCGGAGCGCATCTTCACGACCTCGCCGCTGCGCCACTGCGAGAGCGCGAGCTGGGCGAGCTCGACGTTCAGCTCGCCGGCGCGGCGTCGCGACTCGTTGTCCGACAGCTGGATCTTCAGCGCGTTCTCTCGGGCGGTGACGTCCGCCCGGGCCTGCTCGACCTCGAGCGTGTCGTCGTCGATCTCGTCCTGCAGCGCCTCGGCGTTCAGCTTGACCAGCAGGTCGCCCTTGCGCACCACCCTGCCCTCGTCAACGATCTCCACGATCTCGGAGGTCTCGTCGAGCTCGGAGCGGATCTCGATCTGGTTGCGGGCCTCCAGCTCACCGATCGCCGTGGTGTTGATCGGGAAGCTCAGAATCTCCACCCGGCCCAGGTCCACGTTGCTGACCGCCCGCATCTCGGCGGCGTTCTCGCCGTCGCGGTTGACCATCCAGATGCCCCCGGCGGCCACCAGCAGCACCGCGGCACTCACACCGACGACACGGACCAACCCCGCCGCTCGGGCCGAGCGGTTCGACCCCGCGACAAGCTCCCCGGTACGCGATCGCGTGTTCTTCATACGAACATCTCCCTGTGCACGTCATGGATGCACGAATAGCCGTCGCCAGTCAACCCCCCGAACAGGCCTTCGTAGAGTAGTACCGTCCAGATGGCCAAAAGTTCACCAGTATTGGTTTCAGTTCTCGGCCCGGGTTGGCGGTCCGGCGAGAGCTATGCTCGGACTATGACCGGTACCGGACCGCCCACACACGTCTTCCGCGTGCGACACCGCCTGACCCAGGCGACCGAATATCGGACCGTCTACCGCCTCGGCGCCCGCCGCTCGTCCGGCCCCGTGACCATCTACATGCTGCCCAACGGCCGCCCGGAGCACCGCCTCGGCCTCAGCGTCGGCCGTCGCGTGGGCAACGCGATCGCCCGAAACCGCTTCAAGAGGTTGCTGCGGGAGGCGTTCCGGCTCGAGCGTGCCGGCCTGCCCACCACCGAGGCCGGGGCGTTCGACATCGTCGTGACGCTCCGCCCCCACCGGACGCTGCCGCTGGCCGACTACCGCGCCGCCCTGGCCACCCTCGCCAAAAGGGCCGCCGCCGAACTCGCCAAACGGGAGCCCAACGATGGCCCGCGCTGACACCATCTTCGGCGAGGCCCACCTCCGCCCCGCAGCCCGGGCGGGCAACGTCCCCTTCGTGCTCATCATCCTTCTCTACCGTGTGACCCTGTCACCATTCATCGGCAAGCAGTGCCGCTTCGAGCCGACCTGCTCGCTCTTCGGCCTGGGTTCCTACCGCCGGTTCGGGCCGGTCCGCGGCACGTGGCTCACGGTCTGCCGCATCTGCCGGTGCCACCCCTTCAACAAGGGCGGCTACGACCCGGTCCCACTCCACCCGCACGATCTGGCCCGAGAGCCGTTACACTGTGAATCTGGGGGCACATCCGGGGATCGGGCCAAGGTTCAGGCCAACGATCTCACCGGGTACCCGTCCGGAGACCCATCGGGTGATGCGTCGGGGGACGAGGTACTACCGGGCACCGCCCGGAACGGGAAGCGCAAAGAGACTCCCAGAACGGGGCGAAGCAACGTATGAGCAGGCTCCCAGCGGCCAAGCGACGTGAACAACTGCTCGATTGTGCCGCGGCCCTGTTCGCCGAGCGTGGCTACGCCCGCGCCACCACCGCCGAGCTCGCCCGGGCCGCGGGCGTGACCGAACCGATCATCTACCGCCACTTCAAGTCCAAACGCGACCTCTTCATCGCGCTGATCGAACGCACGGGCAAGCAGACCATCGAGCTGTGGCGGCAGGACCTGGCCAATGCCGCGGACCCCGCGCAGCGGCTCAAGACCCTCATCGGCGACAACCCGATGGTGAGCCAGCAGGGGCGTGATGCCTACCGAGTCTTCCTGCAGGCGATCACCGAGGTGGACGACGACGAGATCCACAAGGCGTGGAGCGTCCACATCCACTCGCTCCAGCAGTTCCTCGCAATGGAGTTGGCGCGCGCGCAGGAGAACCGCCGCGTGACCCGGCACATCCCCGCCGAGCTGATCGCGTGGCTCTTGATCGACATCGGCCTGGGCTACGGCGTCCTCAGCGCGATGCGCGTCGAGGACCACAACTTCAACGCCACCGGCGACGTCCACGTCCAGCAGGTGATCACGCGGATCCTGGTGGGACGGGCGGCCGAGAGCGGCGAGAGGGACGAGGCGTAGCCAGCCCTCAAGTGCCGGCCCTCAAATCCAAGACCGCGTGTGGCATGCCCACGCTTCGTGGGCATGTACCCGGCCGAATCGCTCCGTCATGGTCGCGCTGGCAAACCGTGCCGATCCACCTTGACCTCTCCCTGTTCGTTCAGGAAGTACGCTCGCGCACTCGACCACCTCCAGTCCTGCGGCCGCGGACAGAACCCCGCGCGCACCGGGTTCAGGTGGATGTAGTCGATCATCTCCCATATCGCCCCAGGCGACCAGAGGTTCCTGTCGAAGCCGCCGCCCCGCTGCCAGAATCTGTAGACGATCCGTCCGTCGGGGCGTTGGTCCTGCATGAGGCCGAACCGATCGGACGCATGCTTCTCCATCCAAGCAAGAGCCGTCTTGGACACGGACTGTTTCAGCGTCGAGAGGAATCCGCTCGCGCTCCAGTCGGCTTGCTCAGGGAAGAGCAGCAGATGGACGTGGTCGGGCATGATGCAGAACGCCCAGAGATGAGCGGGGTGTTTCCGCAGGGACAGCCGCAGCGCATCGCAGAACCACACGCAGGCTCGCTCGCTGCGGAGGAAGGGGCGATTCTGATAGCAGCAGAAGTTGAGTGCACGGGCGTGATTGCGTCCGTCGTACCGGCGTCGAGTCTTGTGGTCGTGTGGTTCAAGCGGTTCGGTGGACATGGGGCGCTCCCCAAGGCACATGCCCACGAAGCGTGGGCATGCCACACAGCAAAGCGATTCAAGTGTTGAAGCCGATCCCTATTTCTTCTTCCGGTCCTGCCGGTAGTCCTTCTTCCGCTTGTCGCGTGACTTGCTCTTCTTGCTGCGGCGTTGCGAGCCGGTCATGCCGCCGAAGCCGGCGCCCTTGCCGCTGCCGATCCCGCCGAAATCGCCGCCGCCGCCGAGCTTGGGCAGAACCTCTTTCTTCTTGCCCGCCGCCCGGCCCTCCGCGTCGGCGATCGTGAAGTTCATCTGCCGCTTGGCCAGATCGATCTCGAGGATCCGCACCTTGACCAGGTGCCCGGTGTTGTAGCTCCGACCGCTGTTGGCATCGACGAGGGCACCTGTCCGCTGGTCGATCTGCCACCTCGGCGGCTGCTTCGACCGCGTGATATCTCCGGGCAGGTCCGACGATTTGACCATGCCCTCGGCGAGGTACTTGTCGATCTGGACGTAGATGCCCCGCGGCGCGACGCCCGTCACCACCGCGTCGAACGTCTCGTCCATCTTGGTCGTCAGCAGCTGCATCACCAGGAAGCTGCGGAGCTCGCGCTCGGCGCTCTCGGCGTTGTTCTCGCGCATCGAGCAGTGCCGGCCGATCTCCATCAGCGCCTCGTTGTCGGGGCACGCGGGGCTGTCGCGCAGCTCGCGGCCGAGCTTCTCCCACGCCGCGTCGTTGTTGGGGGCCGCCTGACCGTTGTCCGTCCGACGCAGGAACTCGGCCATCGCCCGGTGCACCGTCAGGTCCGGGTAGCGCCGGATCGGGCTCGTAAAGTGCGCATACGCCTTGCTGGCCAGCGCGAAGTGCCCGACCAGCGCCGGCGAATACTCCGCCTTGGTCAGGGTCCTGAGCACCGCCATGTGCACCGCCCGCGCCGCCGACGTGCCGCGGGTGGCGTCGAGCAGGCCCTGCAGTTCCTCCCGCGTCGGGTGCTTGGGCACCGTGAAGCCCGCGACCTTGGCCGCACGCTGCATGTGCTCGGTCTCGCCAGGCGTCGGCTCGGGGTGCACACGCCGCAGCAGCGGCACCTTGAGCTTCTCAAACAGCCTCGCCAGCACCTCGTTGGCCTCGACCATGAACATCTCGATGATCGTGTGGGTGTAGGCGTCGTCCTCCTCCTCGGCGTCGATCACCCGCCCGTGCTCGTCGAAGATCAGGTCCACGTCGGGCAGTTCCAGCGAGATCATGCCCTGCTTCTTGCGCCGTGCCTGGATCAGCCGGGCGAGCGTGTCCATCTCCTTGACCGTCTCGCGCAGCCGCGGCGTGTAGGCGGTCTCGGTCTTCGCGTGCGCGCGCGCCTCCTCCTCGTCCCCGTCGATCAACGCCTGCGCCTCGAGATAGGTCATCCGCTTGGCGCTCTTGATCAGTGTCTGCGCGACACGCTCGCTCCGCACCCTTCCCTGCTTGTCGTACCGGATGAACGCGCTCTTGGCATAGCGAGGCACGCCCTCCTGCAACGAGCAGATGCCGTTGCTCAGGATCTCCGGCAGCATCGGGATCACCAGGCGAGGCAGGTACACCGAGTTGGCCCGGTCGGCCGCCTCGACGTCCAGCTTCGAGCCCTGCTCGATGAAGTGCGCGACGTCCGCGATGTGGACGCCCAGCTCCCACCCGCCGTCGTCGAGACGGTTGAGCGAGATCGCGTCGTCGTAGTCCTTGGCGTCGGGCGGGTCGATCGTGGTGATGAACTCGTCGGTGAGGTCCTGCCGGCCCTTGAGCGCTTTGGCACCGTTGCGCTCCCAGTCGGCGATCTCCGCCTCGTACTTGCGCGTTGCGCGTCGGGCCTGCTCCTGGCACGACTCGGGGAACTCACCCGGCAGGCTGAACGCCGCGATCACTGCCTGCGTCTCGACGTCCGGCCGCCCCGCCTCGCCCAGCACGCGGCTGATCACGCCCTCGGCCAGCGCGTCACCCTCCGGATAGTCGATGATCTCGATGACCACCTTGTCGCCGACGCTCACGTTCTTGCTCGCCGCGTCGCGGATCACGATCGGCGCGCGCATCTCGCGCCCGTCCGGCTGGGCCAGCCACAGCGGGCCCTGCTTGAACATCTCGCCGGTAAAGACGCTCCGCTTCCGCTCGATGACCTCGACCACCTCGCCGGTAAACTGCGGGCCCTCGGTGTCGCTCCGGCGCTCGCGCCGCTTGTCGCGGCTGATCGCCACCCGCACCCGGTCGCCCGTCATCGCGTCGAGCGTCGAGCCCGGGGGGATGAAGATGTCCCCCTCGCGCATCATGCTCTCTGTGCGCACAAAGCCGAAGCCCCGGTCGGTGCCCTTGAACTCGCCGATCACCTCGCCGTCGAGCGAGCCGAGCGACGGCAGACGCACCCGCCCGGCCGAATCGACGTCCACCTCGCCGGCGTCCACCAGCGTCTGGACCTCCTCGGCGAAGATGTGCGGCTCCTCGATCCGCAGCTCGGCCGCGAGGGCTTCCACGCCCTTGGGCTCGTAGCTGTCGTGCTTGAGGTGCTGGATGAGGCGGCGCTTGTAGCGCAGAGCCATAGTGAGTCCTTTCAAGGAGCGCGGACGGAAACCGGACAAAGCCTAGCAACCCCTGGTGCATCTCTCGTGTGCCACGGCTCTGTGAGCCGTGCGGCGACGCCGATCCGCCGCACCATCCCGCCCGTCGCGCCAAGACGCCCGGGTGCCCCCGCCGACCACACCGGCGTCCGTTGAAACGCCGGCGCTACATCGCGCCCAGATACCCAGCCGCGACCTCACGGAACCCCGCCGGGGCCAGGTCGAGGTGCTCCCGAGTCTTGGTCGCCGGCGACACGTTGTCCTGCGCGCCCATCCTGGCCATGCCCTCGTCGAAGGGCAGCAGGGCGCCCATCCCGAGCATGCCCGCCCCCTTGGCCTTGATCGCGGCCAGATCGCCGGGGATGCCGCGAGCCTTGATGCCCGGCCGAGCCAGCGTCACGTGATCGCGGACAAACTCCAGCAGCGTCGGCCACTCCAGGGTCTCACCGCCCGTGAGGGGGTAGACCTCGCCCACCGCCACGTCGCGTTCGACGCTCTCGGCGATGGCGCGGGCCACGTCCTCGACCGCGACCGGCTGGACGAGCGGGGCCTCAAACTCGGGCTTGGGGAACCCGCCCTTCATCCTGGAGAAGTAGGGCATGAACAGGTAGGGCGCGATGCGCCCGCGGGCCCACGCCACAGCCATCTTCGTGAACTCACCCTCCGGGCCGTGGATGAGCCCCGGCCGCAGGATTGTCCACTTCATCCCGGACGTGCGGACGAGCCGCTCGGCTTCAAACTTGCTCTTGCTGTAGCCCGTGCCGGATGTCTCGCTCACGCCGAGGGCCGAGATCTGCACGATCCGGTCGCACCCGGCCGAGGCCATCGCCTCGAGCAGCTTGCCGACGCCGACCACGTGGACCCTCTGGAACGTCTGGCCGTCGGCCTCGCGGATGATGCCGACGGTGTTGACCGCCGCGATGCACCCCGAGACCAGCTCGGCGAGCGATTCGCCGTCGAACATGTCGCCCCGCACCAGATCGAGCGATTCGTGCGAGCCGAGGACCCCGGCACCCTTGCCCAGATCGCGCACCAGCGCCCGGACCCGGTAGCCCCTCGCCAGCAGCTCGCGCACCGCGTGCCGACCCACAAACCCCGTCGCACCAGTCACCGCTACCGTCCCTGAAACACCCATCGCAGCACCTCCGCATTCGCAGCGGGCAGTGTAGGGGCGCGTAGCATCGCCCTGACGATGGCCCTCCACGCGAACAACCTCGCCTTTGCCTACAGACCCGGCTCCTGGGTCTTTGAAGACCTCTCGGCGACCTTTGAGCCCGGGCTCGTCACCGCCATCCTCGGCCCCAACGGCGCGGGCAAGTCCACGCTCCTGCGGTGCCTGCTCGGCCTCCTCAAGCCCTCCCGAGGCTCGGTGACGCTGGGCGACACACCGGTCCACACCCTCCCCGAGCCCCGACGCGCTCAGACCCTGGCCTACGTCCCGCAGCGGCCGTCGGCCGCCCTGGGCTTCTCCGTCGCCGATGTCGTCGCCCTCGGGTGCGGCCCCCGAACGCCCGGGCCGGCCTCACGGGCAGCGGCGAGACTCGCCCTCGGCACGCTCGACCTCGCAGAACGGGCCGACGAGCCCTTCTGTGAACTGAGCCACGGGCAGCAGCAGCGGGCCGTGCTCGCCCGGGCGTTCGCCCAGCTCGAGACAGCCCGGGCCTCCCGAGCGGCCGATGCACCGCCTCTGGCCCTGCTGGCCGACGAGCCCACCAGCGGGATGGACCCCAGGCACGCTGCGGAGGCGATGATCCATCTCAAAGCCCAAGCTTCCCACGGGTGCGTGGTCGTGGTGGTGCTTCACGACCTGACCGCCGCGCTGCGGGGCGCGGATCGGGTGCTCCTGCTCGATTCTCTGGGCGGCATCGCCGCGAGCGGGCCGGCGGCCGGGGCTCTCAGCCCGGAAACACTCTCCCGCGTCTACCAGATCGACTTTGCCAGGGTGACCGACCCGGCCAGCGGGCTCAGCGCCCTTGTGCCCGCTGGGGCCCCGCCCGGCCGATAGGATGTGTTGCAGTGAACGGAAGCCTCATCCAGATCCTGATCATCCTCCTCGCCGTCGGCGGCCCCGTGCTGGGCCGTGCGCTGCAGGCCATCGACAAAAAGCAGAAGGCCCGGCAGCGACAGAAGGACCAGGAGGCGCGAGAGCTCGAGGCGCTCCGCACCGGCCGGAACACCACCGAGGTGCAGAGCCGCGCCCCGCGGGCCACCAGACAGGCCCGCACCGGGAACGCCGCGAGGACGATCTCGACCGATGCCGCGGCCCCCACAGCGACCGCCCGCAACGCCACCCAGAGAATGCAGGAACTCGCCCGGAAGCGCCAGCAACAGCTTGAGGAGCTCCGGCGGCGTCAGCGGGCGGCGCAGCAGCAGGCTGCGGGCCAGACCGCCCAGTCGGGCCAGGCGCTGCCCCCCAAGACCGGCCGCCCGGCCAGCCGCCCGCAGGCGGGCCAGCCGGCAAGGCCGACGGCCAGGCCCACGCGGCGTCCCCGTCCCGAGGTGCAGGCGGCCCGATCGCGTCCGCTCAGCCAGACCAAGCCCCCCACAAACACTCTCGGGCCCAGCTCGATCCACGAGCTGGCGATCGACCAGCAGGTGCTCCATCCCGCGACGGAGGCCCCTCCCGCCGCCGCGGCTCCGGTCAAACTGCTCGGCAAGCGGATGTCGGCCGAGGACTGGCGTCGGTTCATCGTCGCCCGCGAGCTGCTCGAGCCGCCGCTGGCGCTGCGGAAGGGGTATGGCGGCTCGCCGCTCTGACGCGCCGCATCTCGTAGACTGACCACCGATGCCCCGACACCGCTCTGCATCTCGTGCCCTGCCGCTGCTCGCCCTGGTGTGCGTCGCGGGCTTTGGGTGCGAATCGCGCGAGTCGATGCGTGGGGCGAAGAGTCTGCTGCAGCTCACCCAACCGGTCAGCCCGATCGAAGCCGCGAACATGGCGATCGACCCGTGGGACGCCGACGCGCGCGCAAAGGGCACGATGCTGCTGGCCAACGGCTACTTCGGCGGCGAGCCGCCTTACCGGGCGCTCTATCTGGATCGCACGGGCGACACCGACCCCAACGTTCGTGCCGCGGCACTGCGGGGTCTGGCGCTGCACGGCCAGCCGGAGGACGTCCCGGTCATTGTCGGCCTGCTGGACGATGAGAACACGCGGGTGCGGCTGGAGGCTGCGCGCACATTGCAGCGGGTGCACAACCCCGAAGCCGTCGATGCGCTGATCGTCCACTCGCGGACGCCCGTCCTCCCGACCGCGCCGACGGGGACGAGCCCCGGCAGCGCGGGTCTGCCCGGGGAGACCGAGCCGATCGTCCGCGCCGAGGCGGCCAACGCCCTCGGGCAGTACGCCGAGCCCCGGGTGATCGTGCCGCTGATCAGTGCGCTCGATGACCGTTTCCTCTCGGTCAACGAGGCGGCGCGGGCGTCGCTGATCACGCTCACCGGTCAGGACTTCGGCCTGGACCGCAAGGCGTGGTTCGCGTGGTACGACAAGACCGAGACCCCGTTTGCGGGGCGCACGGCCTACGTCTATCCCGCCTTCAGCCGCGACAAGTTCTTCTGGGAGTACATCCCCTTCGTCCCCGGGCCGCCCAACGAGACCGCGAGCACACCCGCGGGGTTCCCCCCGGAGGTCTCGCGACGCGACGACCGTTCACCCGGCTGAGCCGCGACGGCCGTCCGGGAATATGCCGCGCCCTCTCCCGGGCCCGGCTCGATTGGCCGTCGGATCCGACCGATGACCCCGGTAGCACGCCTCGCACCCGGCGATGGCTGCGCGCTGCAGGAGTCCATGCGTGAAAGCGATCCGCTCGACCAACGGCACCACCGTCCTCGACACCAACGCGCCCGACCCCGCCCCCGCCGCCGGAGAGGCGCTGGTTGTGCCCACGCGCCTGGCGATCGACGCCGACGACGCGACCGTCGCGGCCGGCACCTTCTCGGGGGTGCTCGGGCACGAGTTTGTCGGCGTGGTCGAGTCGCTCAACCTGCCGGCCGACCACCCGCTGGCCAAGCGCCTCGCGGGGGCCCGCGTCGTGGGGTCGTCGCACGCGCCGTGCGGCGCGTGCGAGCGGTGCCGCGCCGGGCTCAGCCTGCACTGTCCTCACGCGACCACGCTCGGCCTCGACCGGCGCGACGGGTGCTTCGCCCAGCGGTTTGCCATCCCCGCCTCCAGCCTCGTGCCGGTGCCCGACGCGCTCGACGATGAGCGGGCGGTCTTTGCCAGCTCTCTCGGGCGGGTGCTTCACGCGGCCCGCATGCTCCGGCTCGAGGGCAAGACCTATGTCAGCATCTTGGGCGACGGGCCGATCGGGCTCCTGGCGGCGCAGGTGATGGCCAGGCGCAACGCCTCGGTCCGCCTGCTCGGCACCAACCCCGCGAACCTGGAGCTGTGCACCAAGTGGGGCGTCAAGCACCGCGCACAGCACGAGGTCGGGCGGCGGCAGGATCAGGACGTGGTGTTCGACTGCACGGGTTCGGACGAGTCGGTAGACCTCGCGCTGTCGCTGGTGCGCCCGCGTGGATCGGTCGTGCTGATGCGCACGCCGCGGGAGACCGCGACGATCTCGCCGGCCTCGATCATCCGCGACGAGCTGCAGGTGTTCGGCTCGCGCGGGTGCGCGATCGGCGAGGCCGTGGCCGAGCTGGCCTCCGGTCACGTCGATGTGCTGAGCCTGATCGCGAGGCGCCTGCGGTTTGACGACGGCCCGCAGGCGCTCGTCGCCGCGCGAGAGCCGGGGACGCTCAAGATCCTGCTCGACGCCGCGTAGGGCTCGCCGAGCGCGTCACCATCACCAGAGCACGCGTGTCCGGATCGTCTCTTCGATGCTGTGCAGGCTGTCGAGCGCGGCCTCGGACGCGCTGGGGTCGACATCGAGCACGACGTAGCCGATCTCCCCGTCGGTCTGCAGCGACTGCGACCGCACGTTGACACCCTCGGCGCCGAGCGCGGAGTTGATCTTGCTGAGCACGCCCGGCACGTTCTGGTGAAAGTGCAGCACGCGGTGGGGTCGCTCGAGCTCGCCCGCGCCGGTCTGTGTCGGCAGCTCGACCTGCGGCACGTTGACCGCGCCGGTCGTCGAGCCGATGTTGACGAACTTGATCAGCTTGGTCGCGACGTCGCGGGCGATGGCCTCCTGCGCTTCGAGCGTGCTGCCCCCGATGTGAGGGGTCAGGATGACGTTCGACAGGCCCCGCAGCTCGCTCTCGAAGGCTTCACCCCGGCCCCGCGGCTCCTGCGGGAAGACATCGAACGCCCCGCCCGCGAGGTGGCCCGACTCGATCGCCGCCTTGACCGCGGCCAGATCGACGACCTTACCCCGCGCGTTGTTGACCAGGATCGCCCCACGCGGAATGCGCGCGATCTCGGCCTCGCCGAGCAGGCGCTCGGTGGACGCGTCGGCGGGGACATGGATCGTCAGGATGTCTGCGGCCTCGAGCAGCTCATCGAGCGACGAGACCTGCTGGGCGTTGCCCAGGGGCAGCTTCGGCACCACGTCGTAGAAGATCACCCGCATGCCGAGGGCCTCGGCGAGCACGGACACCTGCGAGCCGATGTGGCCGTAGCCGATGATGCCGATGGTGCGCCCGCGCACCTCGCGGGCGCCCTGCGCCGACTTGTCCCACACGCCCGCGTGCATCATCGTGCTCTTCTCGAACACACGCCGGCAGAGCAGGACGATCTCGGCGACGGTCAGCTCGGCGACCGAGCGTGTGTTGCCGAAGGGCGAGTTGAAGACGGGCACGCCCGCGCGCCTCGCGGCGGCGAGATCGACCTGGTCGGTCCCGATGCAGAAGCACCCTACCGCGAGCAGGCGGGAGGCCCCGACCAGCTGCGGCGCGCGCAGCTGCGTCTTGGACCGCAGACCGACCAAATGCGCGTCGGCCAGCAGCGCCGCCAGTTCGTCGGCGGGAGGTGAACCGGCGACGCGTTCGACCTGGAAGCCCTGCTCGGCGAGCATGGCGGCACCGGCCTCGTGCACACCCTCGAGCAGCACGGCCTTGATCTTGTCCTTGGGGAATGAGGTCTTCATTGCTCTGGCGTTCCGATCGTGAGCGGGTCGGGTGCGGTCTGGCCGACCGAGGTCGGGGCGTCGGGCTCGGGCGGCTCGATCCGCACGAGGCCTGCGAGAATCATGCCGCCGAGTGCGGCGCAGAGCACGAGCCGGTACCAGCCGAAGGGCGAGAGCCCGTGCTTGTTGAGGAAGCCGACGAGCCACTTGACGGCGAAGGCTGCGGAGACGGTCGCCACCACGATGCCGATGGCGACGGCCGAGCCGCCGATGACCTCGAAGAGGTTGGGCGTGCCCGCGTCGTGCGATTCCTTCAGGTTCTTGGCGAGCTTGTAGACACACGCCCCGCCGAGCGTGGGGAGGCCGAGGAGGAAGCTGAACTCGGCCGCGGCCCGGGGCTTGAGCCCCACGAGCACGCCCCCGGTGATGGTCATCATCGAGCGGCTGGTGCCCGGCCACATGGCGATGCACTGCAGGAAGCCGATGAAGAGCGCCTTGGCCGGCGTGACCTCGTCGATCTCGTGCTGCACGTCCTCGGCGTGGCCTGACTTGGTCTTGCGCGCGCGCCAGCGGTCGAGGGCGATCATGTAGACCCCGCCGAGGGCGAGTGCGGCGAGCACGGGGCCGGTCGAGAAGAGCTTGGCCTCGATGATGTCGTCGAGCATCACGCCGAGGACGGCCGCGGGGAGGAAGGCGATGAAGAGGTTGATGCCGAGGCGCAGCCCCGACAAGTCTCCCGGTCCGATCTTCACCAGACCGAGCCCGCCCATGACGATCTGGCGGACCCGCTGCCGGTAGAGGCCGAGCACGGCGAGGATCGCCCCGCCCTGGATGACGATGTTGAACGCGTCGACTGCGCTCTTCATCTCCGGCGTCTCGTCGAGGCCCATGAGCGCGGAGGCGAGGATCAGGTGACCGGTCGAACTGATAGGAAGATATTCGGTGATCCCCTCGACAAGGCCGAGCACCACCGCGTGCCACCATTCCATGCTGTCTCCAGTGCCTCGCGAGTCCGTCCGTCGAGATCGGCCGCCGGACGCACCGTCGGGCCGCGGCGGGAGTGTAGTGTGATGCGCCATGACTTCGGCACACCGACACCCCGGCCTGAACACGATCGAGATCACCGACCTCGACTCGGCCCGGTTTGCCGACCTGCTGGTGCCCTATCGCGACCAGAAGGACGCGTGGCTGCGCGCGCAGCAGTCGGGCGGGACGGGCATGGGGGGTGCCCGAGCCGAGGGGCTCTTTATGGCCGAGGGCGAGCTGGTCGTCCGGACGCTGATCGAGAGCGGGCACTCGGTGGTCTCGTTGCTCTGCACGCCGCGGCGGCTGGAGACGATGCGGGCCGATCTGGAGCGCTTGCCGCGGGAGACGCCGGTCTTTGTCGCCGAGCGTCGGGTGGTCGAGCGGATCGTGGGCTTCGACCTGCACCGCGGGGTGCTGGCGGTCGGGCGGCGGCACCGGCCCCCCACCGCTGCCGATTTGCTTGAGCGTGCCGGGCTGCTGGTGCTCTGCGAGGACCTGGCCAACCACGACAACGTGGGCGCGGTGTTCCGCAACGTGGCGTGTCTGGCGGGTGTGGAGGCGGGGGTGTTGCTGAGCCCGGCCTGCTGCGACCCGCTCTATCGCAAGAGCCTCCGGGTCTCGATGGGGCACGCCCTGCGGGTGCCCTTTGCGCGGCTCGAGCCGTGGGACCCGGGGCTGGGGGTTGTCCGCGAGGCGGGCTATGAGACGATCGCGCTGACGCCGGACGCGGCGGCCGAGGATATCCGGCAATTCAAACACACACCGAACACGCGGCTCGCGCTGGTGCTCGGGGCGGAGGGGCCGGGGCTGGCGGAGGCCACGCTCGCGGCGGCGGATCGGCGGGTGCGGATCCCCATGGCGCCGGGGGCCGATTCGCTGAATGTCGCGACCTCGCTGGCGGTCGCGCTGTCTCATCTGTGCCCGGGCTGACCGGGATGGCGGTGCCGGCGGCCCGGTGCGGAACCGACACCCCCTGCCCGGCGTCGTATAGAGTGGTGTGTGCGCGTGACGCACCGGCGGCCGCCTCGGCCGGATGGTCGCCACGCACGCGCGAATCAGCTTTGATCCCCCGCTCACGCAGGAGAGCCCCGATGCCCCGACGCTTCCCGACCCTCACGCTCGCCGCCTTGCTCGCCCTTGCAGGCCACGCGGCCGCCCAGCAGGACGTCACGATCCTCCGCGAGGCCACCGGCGACCGGGCGGCGACGCTCAGCGAGATGGAGCTGCAGCCGTTCGACTCGACCCTGTGGTCGATGCTCGACTCGTGGACCAACGGCGACGCGCTCGATGCCTCGGCGACCGAGGGCAAGGTGGTCGTGATCGCCACGTGGGCGACCTGGAACCAGGCCTCGACCCGGGTGATCCCCATGCTGCAGAACCTGAAGACCAAGCACGAGGCCGACGGCCTGCTGGTCGTGGGCGTGCACCACGAGCAGGGGTGGGACAAGGCCGAGCAGATCCTCACGCAGCGTCGGGCCGACTTCCTCGACGCGCACGACTCTGCGGGGAAGTTCCGGGAGGCGATCCACGCGGACCAGGACCCTGACTTCTATCTCATCGATCGCGCCGGGCAGCTGCGGTTTGCCGACATCCGCACCGAGTCGGTGCCGGCGGCGGTGAAGCTGCTGCTTGCTGAGGATGTCTCGGCGGCGGCGTCGCTGAGCGACCGTCTGGCGGCGAAGGCGGCCGAGGCCGATGCGGCGCTGCGCAAGCCCCGCACGATCCAGAGCGGGCTCGACCTGCGTTCGCTCCCGGAGGTGCCCTTCCTCGCGCCGTCTCCGGACACCTACGCCCGTGCTCCGTGGCCGAAGCCCAAGGAGGACCAGAACAGCCGCAACAACAACGACAGCGGGCCGCGGGCCCTCCCGGTGCCCGAGAGCGGGTGGATCTCCGGTGCCAAGCCGAAGACCGACGGCCGGGCTGTCGTCTATTACGCGTGGGAGCTGGACGACCCCCGCTCGGCGGAGATCGCGCGGCAGATGGAGCGGCTGCAGACGCAGCTCGGACGCGACGTCGTGATCGTGGGCATCTGCACCGGCTTCCGTTCTGCCGACCGCAACAGCCGCAATCAGGACCAGATCGAGCCCGAGGTCTTCCTCCGCCGGATGCAGCAGTTCCGTGCGTCTCACGGCCTGACGCACCCGATGATCGCCGACCCCGGCGGCAGCCAGTTCAACGACTCGAACCGGAGCCGCGGAAGCAACCAGGACTACGTCGCCAATGTGGTCAGTTCTGATGCGATCCTGCGTTGGGACGGCGGCGTCGCCGATCCGGCGTTCCGCGCGGCCCTCGATCGGGTGATCGACATCGACCCCGGCGTGCAGGCCCGCCGCGCGGCCGAGCAGGCGTACATCCGGGCGCGGGGCGGATGAGCCCGCTCCTGCACGTGGTCCTCCACGAGCCGGAGATCCCCAACAACACCGGCAACATCGGGCGCACGTGCGTGGCCCTCGACTGCGCGCTGCACCTGATTCATCCGCTCGGGTTTGATCTTGACGAGAAGGCGTGCCGCCGCGCGGGGCTGGACTATTGGCCGCGGCTGGACGTGCGCGAGCACGACTCGCTCGAGCGGTATCTGGACACGCACCGCGACGCGCGCCTCTGGGTGCTCTCGACCAAGGCCACCCGGCCGGTGTGGGAGGCGGACTTTGCCCCGGGTGATCACCTTCTGTTCGGCAAGGAGACCCGCGGGCTGCCGCCGGAGGTGCTGGACCGGTTCGCCGACCGGCTGGTCACGCTGCCGATGGTGCCGAGCGAGCGTTCGCTCAACCTGGCGACGGCGGTGTGCGCGGTGGCGTACGAGGGTGTTCGGCAGTTGATAGGAAACGGGGCGGCGTCGCTGGATGCGGGCGGCCGCATTGTGCGTGATGCGGACTGAGCGTCCGATCAGCGCGGGCTGCGCGGAACGGGCCGGAAGGCGTGCGCGCGTGCGGCGCGATACGATGGAGTTCTCGGAGGAAGGCCTGCATGCACGGTGGAAAGATGGCAACGCGAAGCGTTCTGACCCGCACCCTTCGGTGCGCGCTGGTCGGGCTGTGTTTCGCGGCCGGGACGGCCGTGCTGACCGGGTGCGTCGATCCGCTTCTGTCGCCCAACGAGCCGCGGAGCCAGTACAGCCGCTACGACTTGGTGCGGGGTCGGTTTGCACCGCAATATGTGGAAGACGAGTTCGGCAGGCGCAAGCCGAACCTCCGCGGCCGGCTGCTGTTGCCCGAGTGAGTCTCGGACCAAGAGGCAGGCGAACAAACACGTGACGCGTCAACCAAGGCGCGACTATCTCACGAAACGCCCGCGTTTTGGCAAGAAAGACGGGGGCGACACCCGATCGATTGGTATTGTTGGGGGGATCAGTCAAGGACGCGACTTTCATGGCCAAGGCAACCGGCACATCCAGGAACGCCAGGAACCGTCAGATGGGGTTCCGCGCCAAGGTTGTGTGGGCGTCGCTGGTCGGCTCGATGACCGCGGTCACCGCGCTGCTCATGGCGCTCGACCACGGCTCGCCGACGCGGCTCGACGGACTCGCCCTGCCCGCGATGGTCGCCACCCAGCCCAGCGCCTCGATCGAAGCGGTGTTCCGGACGCGCGTTCCCGCGGCTGACGGTCAGTGGCTCGCGATCGTGATCGACCACACCGGCGCCCCCTTCGGCACCCCGGCCTCGATCAACGCCGAGCACAAGGCGATGGGGCTCAAGGGCCTCGGCTACGACTTCGTCATCGGCAACGGCCAGGGCATGGGCGACGGGGAGATCCACGTCGGCGAGCGCTGGCTCGAGCAGTCGCCCGGCGCTCACACCGCCGGCCCCGACGGCGACTGGTACAACCGCCACGCGATCGGGATTGCCCTGGTCGGCGACGGCACACGCCGGGGTTTCAGCCAGACGCAGATGACCCGCCTGCTCGATCTGGTCTCGGCCCTGGCCCGGGAATACCAGATCCCGCCCGAGCGGATCGTGCTGCACAGCGACGTCGCGCCGGTCGCCGGCCCGGGCCGCTACTTCCCCGCGGCCTCTCTCCGCGAGCAGATCGACAGCTGGCGCTGATTCGGTCGCTCACACCCACACCATGACGCGACGCCGACCGGCCGGGAGCGATTCCGGGGCGATCGAAGCGCGCGGCGGGCGGGCTTCCGGGCTACCATGCCCGCACGCGAGATCCAGTGATGTCGCGGTTGTTGTTCGTTCTGACGCCCCGGGAGGCCCGATCGAGACACATCGTGTTGGTGGCTCGTTCGACTGTGCGGCCCGGGGACTCCGGTTTGAGGACGACGGATTGGGTGCCGAAGGACTGAGGCGGACGGACGCGGTGTTCGCCCGCAGCGAGTGAGACGGGGAGCATCGTGCCGATCAAGAAGAAGGGCGATGTTGTCGAGGGCTTCCGGGTCATGTCCGAGGTCGGGCGTGGTGCGGCCTCCGTGATCTACCTCGTCCAGGACCAGAAGACCAACCAGATCTGGGCGCTCAAGCAGGTCGAGAAGCACACCGACAAGGACCAGCGGTTCCTCGACCAGGCCGAGCAGGAGGCCAAGGTCGCCAAGGCGGTCGACCACCCCGGGCTCCGCAAGATCAAGAAAGTCATCAAGAAGGGCTCGTTCCTGGCGGTCAAGGAGCTGTTCTTGGTCATGGAGTTCGTCGACGGCATCAGCCTCGAGAAGCACCCGCCGGCGACGTTCGAGTCGGCGGTGGAGATCTTCGAGCAGACCGCCGACGCGCTGGCGGCGATGCACGAGGCCGGCTACATCCACGCGGACATGAAGCCCAACAACATCGTCATCACCGAGGGTGGCGGGGTGAAGGTGATCGACCTGGGGCAGAGCTGCTCGAACGGGACGGTCAAGCCGCGGATCCAGGGCACGCCGGACTACATCGCCCCCGAGCAGGTGCACCGCCGCCCGATCACGCCCAAGACCGACATCTACAACTTCGGCGCGACGATGTACTGGGTGCTCACCCGCCAGCACGTGCCGACGGCGTTGGCCAAGGGCGACTCGCTGGTCGGTTCGCTCGACGACAACCTGATCGCCAAGCCCAAGCCGACGCGCGAGCTCAACCCGCGGGTGCCGGCCAAGCTCGACGAGCTGGTGATGCACTGCGTCGAGGTCGATCCCGACAAGCGGCCGCACAGCATGCGCGAGGTCGCCGACAGGCTCAATCTCATTCTCGGGATCGTCCGGGCCAAGGGTGAGTCGTCGCAGCACGGCACGCCGCGGATCTCGGACGAGCCGGAATGAGCTGGGCATGGCTGGCGTAAACGTCCAGAACGCCGAGGAGGTCGTCGACCTCTTCCACGCGGCTGCCAGCGCCAGCCGCGACGCGGCCTGCCGCGAGGGGTCCATCGACGTGATCCGCGGCCCGGGCACGCTGATCGCCACCGGCGACCTGCACGACAACCCATTCCATCTTCGCCGGTTGCTCGAACTCACCGGCCTCGCGGGAGACTCGGGCTCGGGTCCCCCCGCTGGCGCGGAGGGCTCTACGGAAGACGACGCGGCGCCGATTCACGTGACCTTCCACGAGGTCATCCACTCCGACAAGCTGCTCAACGGGCTGGACCTCTCCTACCGGGCCCTTGCCCGGATCGCCGAGGCCAAGGTGGAGGCCCCGGAGCGGGTCCACGCGCTGCTGGCCAATCACGAGCTGGCCCAGATCGTCGGCGCGGGGATCGTCAAGGACGGGGTGCGGTGCGTCGAGGCCTTCAACGACGGGCTGGGCTACGTGTTCGGGGATGACTGGGAGCGGGTGGCCGAGGCTCTGGGGGAGTTCATCCGGGCGATGCCCCTGGCGCTGCGGTGTGTCACCCCTCGGGGGGACATCCTGTGCGCCCACTCGCTGCCGGCCCCGGGCCAGATGGGCCGCTTCGACACCACGATCCTCAAACGCGACCTGACCGACGACGACTACGCCCCGCGGATGGGATCGGCCCACCTGATGGTCTGGGGGCGTGGCTACGACGCCGAGCAGTTGGAGGACCTCGTGGAGCGCTGGGGGGTGAACATGTTCATCCTGGGGCACGAGAAGGCGGACAACGGGTGCCTGGTGATCCCGCCTTGCGCGGTGGTGCTGGCCAGCGACCACGAGCGGGGGGTCTACCTGCCGCTGGACCTGGAGCACCCTCCCTCGTTTGGTGAGGTGCCGGGGCTGGTTCGGCCGTTGGGCGGGGGTGCTGCGGGAGACCAGGCGGGCTGACTCTGAACCCGCCGCGGCCTACCATCCCGACCCATGGGCAAGACTCGCGAAATCAAGAAGCGCATCAAGGCGGTCGGCAACATCAAGCGGATCACCCGCACGATGCAGATGATCGCCACGGCCAAGTTCAGCCAGGCTCTGCAGCGGTCCACCGCGGGCAAGCCCTACTCGACCGCACTGTTCGAGCTGGTCGGCGAGCTCGCCGCTGCTGCGGGCGATGAGCTGAGCCACCCGCTGTTGCAGTCGGGCGGCGAGGGCAAGGCCCTGACGCTCGTCCTGACCAGCGACCGCGGGCTGTGCGGCCCGTTCAACGGCTCGGTGCTCCGCTCTTCGATGCAGCACTTCCGCCACGCCGAGGGGGCCCGCGAGGGCTTCGTCGAGGTCGTCGGCAAGAAGGGCGTCGGCTTCTACAAGTTCAACGGCATCGAGGTCACCCGCCACCACACGCAGTTCGGCGACAAGCCGGCCTACGACGAGGTTGACCGCCTTGCGCAGGACTTCATCGACCGCTTCATCGCGGGTGAGATCAACCGGGTGAACGTGGTGTACATGCGGTTCATCTCCGCGGGCAAGCAGGTGCCCGAGGTCATGCAGCTGCTGCCCTTCAAGACGCCCGAGGCGTCCGAGGGTCAGGCCGAGAGCGGCGCCAAGCCGATCTACGAGTTCAGCCCCGCCGGGCCCGAGCTGCTCGACGAGATCCTGCCCGCGGCGATCAAGGCGGTGCTGTTCCAGGCGTTCAACGACGCGGTGGTCAGCGAGCACGTGGCGCGGATGGTGGCCATGAAGGCCGCGACGGACAACGCCGGGAAGATGGGCAAGCAGCTCACCCGCACGTTCAACCGTGCCCGCCAGGCGCAGATCACGACCGAGCTGACCGAGATCATCTCCGGTGCCGCGGCACTCGAGTAGTCACGTCAATGCCTCGAGCATCGACAAGGCCCCGGCACACGCCCGGGGCCTTGTTTCTTTTGGGGTTGTGCCGGAGTGCGTCGCCCGGGTCTGCCCGTCGCTCGGCTAACGCTCGATCCATCCCGTCAGGCGGTAGTCGGCACCGAGTCCGAAGTGCTGCGCGAACAGCGCGTCCACGACGACGACGAGTTCGTCGGGCGTCGCGCCGTCGAGTGCCCAGAGCGTGCGGTCGTGCTCGTGCCCGACGCGGTCGCGGTTGCTTGTGCCCGCGGTGGTGGCCAGCGCGGTCAGGCCGAGCGATTCGAGGAACGCGGGAAGGTCTACTTCGGTGGTCAGGAAGTTGATCGAGTCGTCGGCGACCTGGATGGTGACCTCGGTGCCGACGCGGGACTCGCCGATGAGTGTGAGCCATGAGTCGGGCTCGCGGGCGTGAACTGCGAGCAGGTGGGTGATCGCATCGGAAGTCGCCGGGTACTGCTCGCTCGGCGCGCGCACCTCGTGGCGGTTCGGTTTGGCGAAGAGTCGTGAGAGCAGGCCCATGTCAGATCATCCCCTTACCGCAGGAACGCCGCAATCGCTAGCACGAGGAACGCCAAGAATGGCCCGCCTACGCCGATCATGACGCCCATGAACCAGACATCGCCGGTCTTGACCATTGGCAATCTGCCGCTGTGCCACCACAACTCAAAGCCCAGCACCGCGTAGCTCCCGGTCACAATCGCGAACGCGATCGTGAACTCGACCAGCTCCTGGTCGCCGGTGTATGTAGCTCCCAGCCCGGTTCCCCAGAGCACCGACAGCCCCGTCAGCACACCGAACACCACCACACCGATCACGCTGAGTGTTATCCATGCGTTCCGGGGCTGGACCAGATGCGCCGGCTTGGGCTTGGGCTGTTCCTGCCCGCACTCGGGGCAGACCGGCGAGGGCAAGCCCGCGAGGTCGTACTCGCAGTGCGCGCATTGGCGTGGCGTGGTTTGGTCGCCTGAGTTCACAGCTGCTTGAGCGCGTCCACCAGCGTGTCGATGTGCGCGGTCGTGTGCGCCGCCGACATCTGGATCCGCAGCCGGGCCGTGCCCTCGGGCACCACCGGGTAGCCGAAGCCGATGACGAACACGCCGAGCTCCAGCAGCCGCTTGCTCATGCTGATCGCCTTGGCGGTGTCGCCGACGATGATGGGGCAGATGGCGGTCGGCGATTCGAGGACCTCGAAGCCGGCCTCGCCGATCTTCTTTCGGGCGTAGGCGACGTTGTCGCGCAGTGTCTGCACGCGCTCGGGCTCGCGCATGACGATCTCGATGGCCTTGTTGGCGCTGCACGCGACGGTGACGGGCAGGGCGTTGCTAAAGAGCGTGGGGCGGCCGCGCTGGATGATCAGCTCGGTGCCGCGTTTGGGGCCGGCGATGAAGCCGCCCGCGCCGCCGCCGAGACCCTTGCCGAGCGTGCCTGTGAAGTAGTCAACGGTGCCGTGGCTGCCGCCGGGCAGCATGCCGTAGTGCTCGTGTGTGCCGCGGCCGGTCTTGCCCATCACGCCGTGGGCGTGGGAGTCGTCCACCACGAGCTTGGCGTCGTACTTGTCGCACAGCGCGCGCAGGCCGGGCAGGTCGGCGATGTCGCCCTCCATGCTGAAGACACCGTCGGTGACGATCCAGACCTGGCCGGTGACGTCGGGATTGGCCTGGGCCTCCTTGAGCCGCGTCTCGAGGTGGTCGAGGTCGGAGTGCTTGTAGACACCCTTGAGGACGCCCTTCTTAATCGCGGGCGTCAGGCGGATGGAATCGATGATGCAGGCGTGGTTGAGCTCGTCGGAGATGATGATGTCGCCCGCCTCGCAGAACGTGGGGAAGAGCGACTCGGTCGCGTTCCAGCAGCTCACGAAGGTGTAGCTGCTCTCGGTGCCCATGTACTCGGCGATCGTGGCCTCGAGCTGCTCGTGCGGCGCGAACGTGCCGCAGATGAACCGGACGCTCGCGGTGCCGGCGCCGTACTTGCGGAGACCCTCGATCCCCGCCTCGACGACCTCGGGGTGGTTGGCCAGGCCGAGGTAATTGTTGGAACAGAAGCAGAGTGCATC
Source organism: Phycisphaerales bacterium JB054 (assembly GCA_043100935.1). GTDB lineage: Bacteria > Planctomycetota > Phycisphaerae > Phycisphaerales > UBA1924 > PNC22. The sequence continues at coordinate 85,347 of JBICHP010000001.1, read as the reverse complement.
GATCTCCTTGCCGTCGGCGGTCCGCATGCGGATCTCGGCGTCCATCGGCGAGAGGATGGTCTGGAGGTGCTTGTACTGGCCGCTCGCGTCGAGCGACCGGAGCGTCGCGTCGGTGCGGGCGTCGAAGGGGTGGGCGATAGCGGTGGGCATGGCGGCTCTCCCGGGGGGTTTCGGGAGAAAGCGTAGTCGGCCGCACCGGATCGCGCCTCGGGGCGGACTCTCGCGGGTCGGCCGTGTCGGAGGGCCTCTGGTGCGTGCGCGGGTCAGCCGGCCTGGCGTTCGATAGGCACGGCGATCATCGCGGCCTGGGCCCTGTGGATGTCGAACTCCGACGGGGTCTCGGGCTCGAACAGGTCGTCGCCGACCGGCTGGCCCTCGGCCTCGGCGATGTGCACGCCGCGGACGGTGCGGAGATCGATCTGCTCGCCCGGCTCGTCGAACCTTCGGGGGTCCATCGCCAGCCGGGGCAGCAGCGCGACGGTGGGCCGGCAGGGGTTGAGCGGGTCCCACGAGACGACCACCGCCCGGCGGCCGTCGCTCAGTGTCACCAGGCTGCCCGGCGGGAAGGCCGGCACCGCGTGGACCAGCGCGTGGAGGATGATCGGATCGAACCAACCGGCCATCTCGGTGCGCAGCATCTGGCGGAGCACGCGGACCACGGGCACCGGGTCGGGCTCTTCGGCACCCGGCGCGGTCGGCGCGGGGTGGCGGAGCCGGTCGAACACGTCGGCGACGGCAACGATGCGCGCGAAAATGTGGATGTCGGTGCCGGCGACCGGCTGGGGCTCGCCGTGGTAGATCTCTCGGAGGGGGAAGCCCGTCCCGTCGAACCGTTGGTGGTGGTGCAGCACCGCAGCCGCGGCCGAGGGACCGACCCCGCCGCGGAGCATGTCGTAGCCGCGCTGCACGTGTTCGCGCCAGGTCGGGTCGATCGCGTCGTCGGCGGCACGCCAGCGCCAGCGTTCGCCGGGCTCGAGCCGGGTGAGGCCGATGTCACGCAGCAGCGCGCCCATGCCGAGGTTGGAGACATCGCGAGAGAGCAGGCCGACCCTGGACCTCGAGAGCATCAGATAGGTCTCGAGCTTCAGCCCGATCAGCAGCGCCAGGAACGAGCCGTTGCCGGCCGATCGCGCCAGCGGGATCTGCGAGCTGGCCAGATCGACGATGAGCGTCGCGGCACGGGGCGAGTCGATGAGCCTCTCGAGCAGGTTCCCGATGGCCCGGCGGAAGGGGCTGTAGTCCAGCTCGGCCTTGCCCTCGGGCATGATCTCGTCGAGTGCCTTGCTGATCGCGCCGCTGAGCCGCCGGCCGGCGCTGAGGATCCGGGGGCAGATCTGTCTGGAGACGAACTCCATGCCGGGGTAGGCGATCCAGATCTCCTTGGCGCGGAGCTCGGAGAGGCGGGAGATCGTCTTGTCGTCGAGCGTGAAGCCGGAGCGCAGCAGGACCGTCTCCGGGTTGGCCGGGTGCGTGATCGGCAAGGCGAGTTCCATGCCGGGCCTGGCGTCGGCCAATTCCACTCGAAGCATGCCGCGGACCCTCCCGGTGCCTCTATCGGCTCTCGGCGGGGCCGCGACGACGACAACCGGCGGGGCAAGTGATCCGCCGGGGCCAGACCCACGTCCCCCCGGCACAGACCGGCCAGTTTGCCACCGGCCGGCGCTTACCGGACGCCACGCTACCATCGGGCATGACCACACCCGCTGTTTCTGAGAAGAGCCGCGCTGCGCACCTGGAATGGCTGCTGGCGCTCACCGCGATCCCCACCGCGACCGGGCGCGAGCACCGCGTGGTGGCCTGGCTCGAGTCGTGGCTCGCCGATCGCCCCGATCTGGCGGTGTCGTCCGACGAGCACGGCAACCTGACGGTCCGCTTCGCCGACGAATCGCCGACCGACGACCCGCTCTATCTCACCGCCCACCTCGACCACCCCGCCTTCGTCGTCGACCGCGTGGTGAGCCCGAGCGTCGTCGAGCTCGCCTTCCGCGGCGGGGTGATGGACGACTACTTCACGGGGGCGCGGGTCGCGCTCTTCGACCGCGAGGGGCTCTCCGTGCGCGGCACGCTGGCCGAGCGCGTGGACGGCGCGAACCCGAAGTTCAAGACCTTCCTCTGCGAACTCGACCGCGACGACGGCAGCCTGCGCCCCGGCGACATCGCCCGGTGGGACCTGCCCGAGCCGGAGATCACGACGATCGACGGCGTCGAGTGCGCCGCGACGCACGCGTGCGACGATCTCGCGGCGCTGGCCGCGGCGCTCGGCGCGATCGACGAGCTGCGACGCCTGCGTGCTGCGGGAGAGGCCCGGGGCGATGTGCGCCTGCTGATGACCCGCGCCGAGGAGGTCGGCTTCATCGGCGCGATCGGCGCGTGCAAGAGCGGCACGATCGAGCCGGGGGCCCGGCTGATCGCGCTGGAGAACTCCCGAAGCTTCCCCGACTCTCCGATCGGCGGCGGGCCGATCGTGCGGGTCGGTGACCGCGTGACGGTGTTCACGCCGGAGATGACCGCTGCGGTCGCGCAGGTCGCAGAGCGCGTCTCGGGCGCACCCGCCCAACCAACCGCGGCCCAGAAGCAGAGCGAGATGCCGACATGGCGCTGGCAGCGCAAGCTCATGGCCGGCGGCGCGTGCGAGGCGAGCGTCTTCTGCGCGTTCGGGCACTCGTCGACGTGCGTCTGCCTGCCGCTGGGCAACTACCACAACATGGCCGACCTCGCGGCCGTGCAGGCCGGCACCAACACCGAGCCGCCCCGGGTCGGGCGCGAGTACATCGCGGTTTCTGACTATCACGGGCTGGTGGACCTGCTGCTGGCCTGCTGCGTGGACCTGGCCGACCCCGAGCGGGCCCGGATGTCGAGCTTCCGTGCGCGTGTGGATACCCTGTGGAACGAACTGAAGTTCGTCGTCGAATAACCGCTGTCCGGCACCTTGGCCGGGAATGGAGACTCGCATGTCCACCAGAATCGAGCCGTACCTGACGTTCGGAGGCCGTTGCGAAGAGGCCCTCGAGTTCTACACGCGAGCGCTCGGTGCCAAGGTCGAGATGGCCATGCGCTTCAGCGAGAGCCCCGAGCCGATGCCCGAGGGCATGGTGCCCCCGGGGTTTGAGAACAAGATCATGCACGCGAGCGTGATGATCGGCGAGACCCGCGTGATGGCCTCGGACGGGTGCGGCGAGGGGACCGAGTACGCCGGCTTCTCCCTCTCCATCTCGGTCGCGACCGAGGCGGACGCCGACGCGGCGTTCAACGCTCTCTCCGACGGCGGCACGGTCACGATGCCGATGGAGAAGACCTTCTGGTCGCCCAAGTTCGGCATGCTGACCGACCGGTTCGGCGTGAGCTGGATGGTGAGCGTGGCGTCGGACCAGCCCTGCTGACGCGGCCGCGACTCAGTCGGGCATGCACGGCCGCCAGCGAACCCCGCCGTCGCGGCTCATCATCAGCGTGTTGAACTCCATGATGATCGCCTCGCCCTCGGGCGAGTTCGCGACAACCCACTCGGCGTCGTCGACGCGCTTCACGAGCGTGCTCGTGGCCTGGAACGCGCGGTCGGCGGTCTCGTTCGCCGCACCGGTCTCGCGGGCTTCGGTCTTCAGACGCTTGTACTCGTCGGTGAAGGTCTGGAGATAGGCGATCCGGCGTGCGTCGGCGTCGCCGCACTCGCCCTCGGGCGCAATGACCACCGCCTTGACGCCGTCGCCGCGCTCACCGCCGATGCCCTCGAGCGGCGGGATGCCCAACAGCGAGGCCGCGTAGAGCCGTCCCTCGCTCAGGTCGTAGTACCACCCCCGCGGCGAGATGTCCTTCGTCACCGCGCGGAACACCGCCAACGCTGCAAAGACAACCAGCACCCCGACCGCGATGTACTTTGCAAGCGTTCTGCGGTCCATGTGGCCCTCGACTCCGGTGCCCGTGTCACCCACTCAATCGTGCGGGTCCATCTCCATCGACCACCAGCAGGCGTCAAAGGTGCAGGGAATGTCCGAGGCATCGAGCAGCTGCACGCTGCCGTCGATGAACGCGTAGTTGCCCCGGTTGCCGTGGCGGCGGGCCCCGGCGTCGCCCTGCAGGTTGCGGTCGAACCCCTCGCTGCCGACCCACCGCTCGTTGAAGGGCGGGCTCCACTTGTAGAGCCAGAACCGGTCCTCGGGATAGCTCAGGTCGTAGTCGCTGTGCCCGTCGCCGAAGACGATGGTCTGGTTGGGCATCTCCGCGGCACTCGCCTTCGGCCAGTTGTTCCACCGCGCCTGGCGCACGCGGTCGCCCGAGTACTGCTCCTTGGGCCGGATCATGGCCGCCCGTCCCTCGGCCTGCCGCCAGTAGTGCACCATCGCGCCGGCGATGCCGCTGGCGTTGTAGAGCTCGTCGGTGTGCACCCTGCCGTACATGGTGGGGTCCACGTCCATGCGCCGTCCCGACATCTCGACGTCGTACTCGGAGATGCCGTCGGCGTACCGCTCCAGCCTCTCGCTGGGGCAGTCGACCGCCTCGGGGGTCTGGCCGTAGTAGGCAAAGAGCGTGACGCGCCAGTTGGTCTCGGTGTTGCCGTTGGGGCCGCCGGGGTCGACGTGCTGGATGGGCGGCATGTCGTCGTCGAAGTCGCTGTTGTATCCGGCGACCGCGATGCCCAGCTGCCGCTCGCCGCTGCCGCACACCGCGGCCCGCGCCGCCTCGCGAGACTTGCCCAGGCTCGGCAACAGGATCGAGATCAGCAGCGCGATGATCGCGATGACCACGAGCAACTCGATCAACGTGAATGCGTGCCGCCGGGCCATGGTGCGGATCTCCTGACGATCGTGAGCGGACCACGCTCACCATAATACTACAGGCTTGTCCGAAACCGGCACAGCGTCGTCTACCGGCCGGTCGCTGCGTGGTTCCGAGCCCCTACCATCCCGCCACATCGCACCGGAGAAGCCGTAATGCCCGACGCGCCCGCCCTGCACATCGACACACTGCAGTTCCGCTATGCCCCAGGCGACCCGCTCGTCATCGATATCGATGCACTCGAGCTCGCGCCCGGAGAGCAGGTGCTGCTCACCGGAACCTCCGGCCGCGGCAAGAGCACGCTGCTCTACCTGATCGCCGGGCTCATGGAGCCCACCGGCGGCACCGTCCGCGTCGCCGGGCAGGACATCCACGCCCTCGCCGGGCACAAGCGCGACCAGTTCCGCGGCTCGTCGATCGGCATGATCTTCCAGACCTTCAACCTGCTGCCCGGCTTCTCGGCCGCCGAGAACGTCATGCTCGCGATGATGTTCAGCGAGATCCCCCGCGGCGAGCACCGCGACCGCGCGCTCGAATTGCTCAAGACACTCGGCGTCGAACGACCCAACGCCTCGACCGACGAGCTGTCGATCGGGCAGCAGCAGCGGGTCGCGGTCGCGCGGGCGATGGCGTGCCGGCCGGCGCTGGTGCTGGCCGACGAGCCGACGGCGAGCCTCGACCCCGAGAACGCGACGGCCGCGATGGACCTGATCCAGAACGCCTGCACCGAGAACGGGGCCGCCCTGCTCTGCGTGAGCCACGACCCGGCGATGTCCGAGCGGTTCGGCCGCCGGGCGAGCCTGCACGAGCTCTCCGCCGGCACCGCCTGAGAACGACCGCCGCCGAACACCCCCACGACCGCACACTGCCCCCGCGGAGACACGCCCGATGGCCATCACCGATTTCACGATCATCCGCCGCAGCCTGACCAGCCGCCTGTTCTCGACCGTCACCACGGCGCTCACGGTCGCGATCGCGGTCGGCATGTTGCTGGTGCTGCTGGCGATGATGGACGCTGGCAAGCAGGCCTTCCGGCGCGGCTCGGGCGACATGCACCTGCTGGTCACCAAAGAGCCCAGCGCGCTGGTGAGCGTGCTCAACGGCATCTTCTACGCCGCCGCCCCCGCGGCACCGATCTCCCACGCCGAGCTGCAGCGCATCCAGAGCGACCCACGCGTCGCGATGGCCATCCCCAACCAGCAGGGCGACAGCTACGCCGGCCTGCCCGTGATGGCCACCGAGACCGCGTTCTTCACCGACTTCGCGCCCACGCCCGGCGAGCCGTGGCAGTTTGCCGAGGGGCGGGTGTTCGACAAGCCGTTCGAGGTGGTGCTCGGGGCCAAGGCCGCGGAGATGACCGGGCTGCGCCTCGGCGAGACGATCGCCCTCACCCACGGCCGCGCCGGGGCCGAGGCGCACGTGCACAACGAGTTTCAGTACACCGTCGTGGGCATTCTCGAGCCCACCGGTTCGACGCACGACCGCACGGTGTTTACGGACCTCATCGGCGCATGGACCGTCCACGCCCACGACCGCCGACTGCGGGACAACCCCGACGCCCCCGTCACCACGCCCGACGAGATCACCGATGCCGACCGGCTCGTCACCGGGGTCTACATCCGCGCAGCCGCCCGGCGCGGCAGCAACGCCAGCGCCGCGCTCGCCCCGCTGGCCTATCAGCTCCGTCAGCAGGGGTTCATGGTCGCCGAGCCGACTAAGGAGATTGACAAGCTCTTCCGCATCGTCGGCAACATCAACGTGATCCTCGTCGCGATGGCGGTGGTGGTCATGATCTCGAGTGCCGTCTCGATCATGGTCGCGCTCTACAACTCGATGGAGCAGCGCAAGCGGCAGATCGCGGTGCTGCGGGTGCTGGGCGCCAGCCGCGGGCGGGTGTTCGGCCTCGTGCTGACCGAGTCGGCGATGCTCGGCCTCCTCGGCGCCATCGGCGGCGTGCTGCTGGCCATCCTCGGCGGCTTCGCTGTCGCCGAGGCCCTCCGTGCGATCCTCGGCATCGTCGTCACGCCGGTCTACCCGCCGGAGTGGATCTTGCTGGTGATCGTCAGCGCGGTCGCTCTCGCGGCCCTGGCGGGCATTGTCCCGGCGATGGTGGCCTACCGGACGAGTGTGGCCAAGAACCTCAAGCCCGCGGCGTAGGCAGGCATCGATCACCCGGAGTGCGTGTGCCACGGCCGTCTCGACCGTGAGTCGGCGACCGTCGGATCGATGGCTGCGTGACGCACGCGTGGAAGCGCGCGAAGAACCCACGACACGGCTCACAGAGCCGTGGCACACGGCCTACCGACACCCGCTATTGCAGATCGATCTCGCCCGTGTCCGAGATCCCCACACTCGGCCTCGACAGCTTCGCGTCGAAGAGCACGTCGGCGAGCTGGCTGGGCAGGCTGTAGTAGATGCGGCCGGTGAGGCGGTAGGTGTAGACACCCGGCGCCAGACCGGCCTTGCCATCCTTCCCCGCGGCCTGCCCCGCGGCTCCCTGCATGGGCACCACGGCGGGGATGATGATCTGCTGCGTCCCGCCGCGGGGCATGGTGGCCTGGGCGTCACGCCGGCCCGAGAAGACCTTCTTCCCGTTGACATTGAGCGTGTAGACCACGTCCCGCATGGGCAGCTCGATGTCGTTGGGGTTGGTCGTCTCGATGACGAACTCGACCACCGCGGCATCGGCGGTGCGGTTGCGGATGTTGGCCGACGTCACCACCGCCCCGGGCGTCGCCCGGCCCGAACAGCCGGTGAGCATGGTGACAAGCAGGACCCCGACAAGGCCAAGGACAAGGCCTGGCGAGCGGACGATCTGTGGGTTGGAGCCTCTCACGCGCGGAGCGTAGCACAGTCGCGCCGAAACCGCGCGGGCGGTGCCCCGACGCCTACTTGCCCGGCACCTCGGCGAGGGTGACCCAGGCCCCCTGGCCGTGGTGCTCCAGCTCCTCCATCGAGGCGCTGACGTCGGCGAAGACCCGCATGTAGCTGCCCCAGCGGAGGGTCAGCCAGATCAGCACCACCGCCCCGAACACCGCAGCCAGCTCGGCGAAGGCCCGCCTGCGGGCCCAGAACAGCACCCCCGTGCAGAACCCGACGCTGGCGAGCTTGGCGGCGATGAGCAGCCGCGGCCCGCCCGTCGCGAGCACGAATCGGGCGACGGGGTTGTCCTCGATCAGCCCGATCTCGGTGACGTGGATGAGCGTAAGAAGAAGGTCGAGCAGGCTCAGAACGACGATGACGGCCAGGAGGACCGCAACGCGGACCGGTCGGCCGGGTAGCCTAGTGAAGAGCGAGCAGGGTCCGTGGAGCGTCGCGACCCCCATCGCCGGTTTGATCCCTGGTCGAACCATGTCCCGATCGATCGGCCGCTCGGAGAGGCGCTATGAGCGGGGAGAGCCGCTCGCCCGCCGGGACCGTCCGACCGGGAGCCGAATGTCCCGCCTCGGCCGATCGTGCCGGGCGGGGGAAGGACTGCCGCCGTGCCGAAACAGCCGAGAACCCGCAAGCAACCGTCCGGGAGCCACGCCGCGAGGCGGTCGAGGCCCGGGGCCTGGGTCGTGTTCTCGGTACTCGCGTTCGGCTGGACGAGCCCCGCGCTCGCCCAGGACAACCCGGTCTTCCTCGACGACTCGACCCTCGCCGCCGACGTCTTCGCGGGGCTCCCCGGCCTGCTCGCCTCCGAGAACGACAGCGAGGCGGTCCGCCTGCTCCAGCGCCTGCTCGATGAGGAGGCCGAGCGGCTCATCGCCTCCGACACCGATCCCGACGTGCTCGAGCCCGTGCGCGCGCGCGTCCACCGCGTGCTGCTCGCCGATGCCGACCTCCTGCGCCGCTACCGGTCCGCCGAGACCGACGCGGCGGCGATGGCGATGGACGCCGGCGAGGCCGAGCGGGTCGAGCGTGCCCGCCTGCTGACAACGCCCGGCTTCGAAGCGGTGCTGCGGGTGGCGGCCGAACACCTCGGCGCCGCCCGGTTCGAGTCGGCGCGGCTGGCGCTCAGCCAGCTCGACACCCATCCCGACCGGGCGGACACCGAGCTGGCCGGGCGCACCGCCGAGCTGTGGACCCGGCTCGCGGCCTATCTCGACCGCCCGGAGGTGCTCGACGCGGCGCGGCGCTGGACCGAGGCGGCGGGCCGACCCTTCGCCGCCCCCGAAGTCACACCGTGGCCGGAGCCGCTCCGCGAGCCGGTGTGGACGCCGCAGCAGCCGGTCGAGGCGTTCGGCTACGCCGACCTTGTCAGCTCGCCGTTGTGCTCGGCCGAGCTCCGCCCGCTGACGATGGTGGACGATGAAGAGTTCGCGATCAGCACGCGACGCAACCAGCCGGTGGCCGAGTTCCCGTATCTCTACCCGCTGGTCTCGGGCGACACGGTCTACACCAACGACGGGCTGTGGATCTCTGCGTGGGACCGTTTCACGCTCACGCCCAAGTGGCGGACCAAGCCGCGGGGCGCCGACTATGAGCGCGAGGACATCGAGTCGATGTACGCCTCGGCCCCCTACCGCCGCAACCGAAGCCGCGACGCCGGCGAGGTGAACACGCTCGCCAAGTCCGGCCGCCTGCTGCTGGCCGCGACGGGGATCGTGACCGACGGAACGCGTTCGGGCGATCCGCGCCTGCACGCCTTCGACAGCCAGACCGGGCGGGTGCTGTGGTCGACCTACATCGACGAACTCGACCCGCAGCTGGACCAGAGCTCGACCCGCGGCCCCGCGCTGATCGAGGGCGACACCGCGATCGTCGCTGTCCGGAAGATCGACCAGGCCCGGCGCTTCGCCAGCGCGTTTCTCGTCGGGATCGACCTGGCCGACGGCTCGTTGCGGTGGGTGCGTCTCTGCGGCAGCGCGGGCTGGCTGGCCTACGGCAACCGCGGGCAGTGGAGCGACTGGCCCACCCTCCACCAGGGCGTCGTCTACCGCGTGGACGAACTGGGTGTCATCTGCGCCGTCGAGGCCGGGAGCGGGCGGTTCCGCTGGGTGCGTCAGCTCCCCGGCGTCGAGAGCCGCATGCCCACGCCGCGGCTGCCGTGGGCCTCGTCCCAACCGATCATCGACGGCGACACGCTGCTCGCGCTCGGGCCGGACCGCAGCGAACTGCTGCGGCTCGACCTCGCGACCGGCGAGATCATCGGCCGGCGCACGACCCGAGACTTCGGCAGCGAGCAGCACCGGCCGGGGTACATGTTCGCGCACCAGGGCCGCCTCGTCGCCGTCGGGCCCAACAACATCACCACCGTCGCCATCGACCGGGCGATAGACGGGCCGCTGCGGCTTTCGAAGCAGATCCCGAGCCCCGGCATCATCGGGCGCGTCGTGGCCGGCGGCGACGCGCTGCTCGTGCCGGTGCAGACCGGGGTCGGCGTGCTCAACTTCCAATCGCTTGAGCCCGAGATCGGCATCCCGCTCGATGCGCCGGGCAACCTGCTCCCCCTGAGCACGCAGCTGCTCACGCTCGACAACGAGCGGCTGCACAGTTATCTGGTGTGGGAGGACGCCGCGAAGGTGCTCGCCGAGCGGCTCGACGCCAACCCCGCCGACGCCGAGACGGCGATCACGTTCGCCGAGCTCGCCGCACGGGCGGGTCGGCACGGTTCGGTGCTCGACCCTGTTGATCGGGCGCTGCGGGCGATGGCGCTCGATCCGCTCAGCCCGACGCTCCGGGCATCGCAGGAGCGGCTGTTCACGCTGCTGCTGGGCCTGCTGCAGGAGGGCGAGGGCGATGCCGGCGCCGTGCCGCCGGAGGTGCTCGAGGGCGTCGCCACGCGGATGGAGGCGGTCGCCGTCACGCCGGGAGAGCGTTCCGCACACCTGCTGATGCGGGCGGCGCTGCACGACCGGCTCGGCCGCCCGGAGCGGGCGGTCGCCGATTGTCAGGCGGTGCTCGCCGACCCGGACCTGAGCCGGGCCTCGTGGTCACGCGGCGTCTCGAGCGTGCGGGCCGAGCTGCACGCGCTGGCAGAGCTCGACCGGCTGCTGGATCAGGGCGGGCCCTCGCTCTACGCCAGCTTCTCCCGGCGCGCAAGCGCCGATCTGGCTGCGCTTGAGGCCGAGCAGGCCGACGCCGCCGCGTATGAGGCGCTGGCGCGCGCATACCCGCGCACCGCAGCCTCGCCCGCCGCCTGGCTGGCCGCAGCCGCGGAGCACGACGCCAAGGGACGGATCCTCCCCGCCGACCGCGCGCTCGCACGCGGCATCGAGACGGCCGACGCCTGCCTCGACCTCGGCATCCCGATCGACCCCGACCTCTTCGCCGAGTTGCTCGGCCAGCGCCTCACAGGGCTCGTCGCGAGCAACCGGCTCGATGCCGCGGCGTCGCTGATCCGGCAGATCGAGTCTCGCTGGCCGGGCGTCGCGCCGACCGCCCGGGGCGAGCGGGTCGATCGCGACGCGACCGCGGCCCTGCTGCGCACGCGCGCCGATGCACGCAACGCCCGCGCGACCCTCGGCGACTCCCTCTCAAGCAGCGCCGTCGAGCTGCCCGGCTGGGTGCTGATGCGCTCGATCGATCGGCACAGTGCCTTCTCGCTTCGCGAAGGCGTCATGATGTACCGCGCCGGTGCCGTCGGGCTGTGGACACTCGCAGACGGCGACCTCCCGGTCGAGCCGGCGTGGACGGCGCCCTTCTCGACCAAGCCCGCGCTCCTGCGCCACGACGCCGACCGGGTCCTGCTCTACGAACCCAACGATCAGGGCGGCGTCATCCGCGCAATCGACCCCGGATCCGGCGAGGAGCAGTGGCGCGTGGACCGGCTCGGCGAGGCGCTCGTGACCGCGCGGGGCCCCGTCGGGGGCGCGCAGGAGCCGTTCAACGCGCCGCTCGACGGCCGGGTCGATCCGGGCGACATGCTCATCGCCACCGACGAGACCAGCGTCGCCTTCGTTACCCGTTCCGGGCGGGTCGTTCTGATCGATCTGACCTCGGGCCGCGTCGCCTGGTCGCAGCGGACTGCCTGCCAGCGCGTGCACGACGCGGCTGCGGGAGACGGCGTGCTCGTGCTGGTCGGCACCTCGACACCCCCGAACGCCGACTCGGCGGGCGAGCCGATCGTGCTGACGCTCGAGCTCGCCAACGGTGAGGAGATCAGCCGGCTGGGCGGCGGGAAGGGGGCGATCGGGGGCGAGGCGAGCTGGGTCCACATCGCGCCGGGCTCGGGCCGGGCCGTGGTTGGGTTCGCCCGCGACATCGTCTCGCTCTCGCTGCCGGAGGCGGCGCCGCTCTGGACGCTCACCGACATCGCCATCGAGGAGACCCGCGGGGCCTGGACCGTCGCCGACCGCCTGTTCGTACAGACCTCGATGCGTGAGCTGGTGCACATCGACCCGCAGACGGGGACGCTGCTGGACAACCGGCTCGAGACCGCGGGCTGTCTCGAGATCGGCGAACCGATCGACGCGATCGACGAGCGCGGGCACCTGCTGCTGCTGAGCCCGGCGGGCTTTGCGCGCATCGACCCGGCCTCCGGCTCGCTGGTCACGGCCGACGCGATCTCGCCGCTGAGCGGCGGGATGGTGCAGCCGGCGATCGCCAGCAACCTCGTCGTGATGATCGAGCGCGACGCGATCCCCGGAGCGCCGGGCGTCTACCGCCTGCACCTGCTCGACGCGACCAACGGGCGGGCGCTGCTCACGCAGACGCTCGCGCTCGACGACCGCCCGCGCCGTGTCGGCCTGCTCGACGGCACCATCCTGCTCACGGCGGGAGACTCCACCATCGTGCTGCGGACCGAGTGAGACCCGGGCGCTGACCGCCCGGGATCGACACCGGCCTAGCTCGCGACGATGTTCACCAGCCGCCCGGGCACCGCGATGACCTTGCGGACCGTCTTGCCGGCGATGAGCTCCTGCACCTTCTCGTTCTCGAGGGCGATCGCTTCGAGCGCCGCGGCGTCGGCGTCGGCGGGCACGACGAGCTTGGCCCGCACCTTGCCCAGGATCTGCACCACGATCTCGACCTCCGAGTCGTGCAGCATCGCCTCGTCGTGCTCGGGCCAGTCGGCGTGGGCGACCGAGCCCCGGTCGGGTCCGTCGCCCAGTTTGTGCCACAGCTCCTCGCCCATGTGCGGGGCGAAGGGCGCGAGGATCCGCACGAACCGGTCGAGCTGGTCGCGGGTCAGCCCGCCGGACGAGGTCGCGGCGTTGACGAACTCGATCATCGCGGCGATCGCGGTATTAAACGCCAGACGCTCGATGTCCGTCCCCACCCGCGCGATCGTGCGGTGGAGCAGCTTCTCGACCTCGGGGTCGGCCGTCTCGACGGGGCATAGCTCGCCGGTGGACACATCGATCGCCAGCCGCCACGCACGCTGCAGGAAGCGGTAGAGCCCGATCGTGTCGTCGGTGTTCCACGGCTTGCTCGCGTCGAGCGGGCCCATGTACATCTCGTAGAGACGGAACGTGTCGGCGCCGAACTCGTTGATTACGTCGTCGGGGTTGACCACGTTCTTGAGGCTCTTGCTCATCTTGGCGACGATCGGCTTGACCTCCTTGCCGGTCGCACGCTCAATGGCCCGGCCGTCCTCGGCCACATCGACCTCGTCGATCGCCACCAGCGTCTTGTCGTCCCTCTGGAACGCGTGGCTGGTGATCAGCCCCTGGTGAAACAGCTTCTGGAACGGCTCCGGCGTCGAGACGTGCCCCAGGTCAAACAGCACCTTGTGCCAGAACCGCGCGTAGAGCAGGTGCAGCACCGCGTGCTCGGCGCCGCCGATGTACAGGTCCACGCCGCCCTGGCCCGCGTCGGCGGCCCGACGGGCCTTGGGGCCGCGCATCCAGTACCGCTCCGCCTCCTCCCCGACGAACCGCTCGTCGTTGCTCGCGTCGCAGTAGCGCAGGTAGTACCAGCAGCTGCCCGCCCAGCCGGGCATGGTGTTGGTCTCGCGCGTCACCGGGGTCTCGGGGTCGAGATCGGCCACGCCGACCTCGCTGGCCGTGGTGGCCACCCAGTCTGTCGCCTTGCCCAGGAGCGGCTGCGGGTCGTCGCTCTCGATCGGCTGGTAGTCCACCATGTCCGGCAGCCTGACCGGCAGCACGCTCTCGTCCACCGCGTGGTGGCGGCCGCGTGCGTCCCAGACGATCGGGAACGGCTCGCCCCAGTATCGCTGGCGGCTGAACAGCCAGTCGCGCAGGCGGAAGTTCACCCGCTTCTGCCCGGCGTGGTGCTCTGCCAACCACGAGATGATGCGGGTCTTGGCCGGCTCCATGTACATGCCGTTGAGGAAGTCGGAGTTGATCGCCGGGCCGTCGCCGGTGTAGGCCTCGCCCTCGAAGCCCTCCGGCGGCTGCACCGTGCGCACGATCGGCAGCCCGAAGGCGGTGGCGAAGTCCCAGTCGCGCTGGTCCTGCGCGGGCACCGCCATGATCGCGCCGGTGCCGTAGCCCATCAGCACGTAGTCGCTCGTCCACACCGGGATCGACTTGCCCGTCACGGGGTTGCGCACGAACATGCCGGTTGCGCAGCCGGTCTTCTCGGTCGAGCCCATGCGCTCGACATCGGTCCGGTTGCGCGCCTGCTCGACGTACGCCCGCAGCGCCTCGGTGTCGACGTCCGGACGCGGGTACTCCAGCGCCTCATCCACCAGCGGGTGCTCGGGCGCGACGACCATGTAGGTCGCCCCGAAGATCGTGTCGGGCCGCGTCGTGAACACACGCAGCGAGGGGCCGAGCAGCTCGCCCGAGGCGTCGACCACGGGGAAGTCGATCTCCGCGCCCTCGCTCCGGCCGATCCACTCGGCCTGCATGGTCTTGGTCGAGTTGGGCCAGTCGACGTCGGCCAGCCCCTCGAGCAGCCGGTCGGCGTAGGTCGTGATGCGGAACATCCACTGGCGCATCGGCTTGCGGAAGACCGGGAAGCCGCCCCGCTCGCTCTTGCCGTCGATGACCTCCTCGTTGGCCAGCGCCGTGCCCAGCTTGGGGCACCAGTTGACCGTCTGCCGGCCAACGTAGGCCAGGCGGTAGGAATCGATCACCATCCGACGTGTGTCCTCGTCGACCGACTCCCACGCGCCGATGTTGGTGCCGCCGGGCAGGTCGCCCGCTCCGGCATACTCGGCCGCGGCCGGGTTGAGGCGGACGACACGCTCGCCCGAGGCGAACTCCTCGACCAGCTCGGAGATCGGCCGCGCCTTGTTCTGCTCGGGATCGAACCACGCGTGGTAGACCTGCAGGAAGACCCACTGCGTCCAGCGGTAGTAGCCCGGGTCGATCGTGCCGAACTCGCGCGACCAGTCGTAGCTGAACCCGAACCGCTTGAGCTGCCTGCGGAAGTTGTCGATCGCCTTGCGCGTCGTCTCGGCCGGGTGCACGCCGGTCTGGATCGCGTACTGCTCGGCGGGCAGGCCGAAGGCGTCCCACCCCATCGGGTGCAGCACGTTGAACCCGCGCATCCGCTTGTAGCGGCAGATGATGTCGGTCGCGGTGTAGCCCTCGGGGTGGCCCACGTGCAGCCCCGCCCCGGAGGGGTAGGGGAACATGTCAAGGCAGTAGAACTTCGGCTTGGTGCCGTCGAAGCCCTCGTCGCCGGGGTTGCGCGCGCGGAAGGTGTCGTGCTCGTCCCACCAGCCCTGCCACCGCGTCTCGATCTGGTCGGCCAGCGCCGCGGTGTAGCGGAAGGGCGACGAGTCCGGGCGGTTGGCCTCGGGCGTGGTCGCAGCGTCGGTCTGGTTGGTGTCTGTTGTCATGGTGCGCTCGTGTCTGGTGGCGGGAACAGGGCGGGGAGATGCTCGGGCGGCGGGCGGGACGCCCCAAAAACGAACCGGGCCCCGCAGCACGCGGAGCCCGAAGTATGCACGGGATGCCGCAGCCGCGTCTAGCGGATCGTCAGAAGCTCAAGGCCGGGCTGTGAGGGCGAGGGGTTCACGCGGGAAGTATCGGACATCACGGGTGCACGATCAAGCCGAATACTGCCCGCTCTCACTCGGCCGCGGACGCTCCGGGCCCCAGGAGCCCCCCGAGCCGGTCGAGATAGTCGTCGGGAAACCGCCAGAACCCGGTCTCGGCGTCGAGGACCAGCCCCCGTGCCGCGGCAGACCGCCCCGGACCGAGCAGCAACAGGAGATCGGAGCTCACCCACGGGTTGCGCCGGTAGTAGCTGTGCCCCATCAGCTCTCCGAGCACGTCGTCGGCACTGGTGACGTCGATGATCTCCGTGTTGCCCGACTGCCGCACAAGCTCCGTCTCCCAGGCGCTCATGTCGTGGACCGGGAGCCCGAGCCGGTCGCTGCCGAACAGGAGCCCCGAGATCTGCAGGACGTCGTCGCCCTGCGAGGCGTAGACGGCGATCCGCTCGGGAAGGTCGTCGAAGCCGTCGAGCAGCGCGTTGCAGAAGAGCATGAGGTCCATGTCCGGGGCCGCGAGCGCCACCCGGCCGATGCGGTACCTCGCCCGGATCTCCTCCTCGCCGAGGCCCGAGCCGCGCAGCCGCAGCTCGCGGAGCGCGTCCACCACGATCGGGCACCCCGCGCTGTGGGCGAGGATGTGGATCTGCCCCGCGTCGGTGTGATCGGCCAGCAGCTCGAGCAGCTGGCGCATGTGCCGCACCGCGTACGCGGCGTTCGCTTTGTCCGCGCCGTACCCGACCACCCGGTACCGCGAGGGCCAGTCGAAGCTCACCACCGCGCCGCCGCGACCGCGGTAGTGCCAGAACTCCGAAGCCCTGCCCGTGTTGACGCGGAAGTCGGTGTTGTACCCGTGGACATAGACCAGCACGTCCGATCCGGGCGTCCGGGATCCGAGCGCGGCGTTCAGCTGCCCGATCCAACGCTCGGCGTCCGCGATCTCCAACGACACCGTCGCCGGCAGCACGCCCACCACCTCGGTGTGCTCCACCTGAACCACCGGGCGGTCTAGATGACGCGATCCCCCGGCGGCCTCGATCATCTCGTCGTAGTCCAGCCCGCGCCCGATGGTGACCTCCGACACCGCCAGGTGCAGGGCGTCGCCGCGGGAGTTGGTGAAGGGATCTGCGCCCGTGTCCCCGGAGGTCCTGAGCTCACGATCGCTGGCGATAAAGACCGAACCGGTCGTGCGTTGCCTGTCGGCCGCGACACCGGCCGCGGGATCGACCAAACCCAGAGCGACCACGCTCGGCGTGGGCATGAGGCGCTGCGGAGCGGGGGCGCAGCCGAGCGGGGTGACCAGGGCGATCGACACGGCCAGAAGCCGCATCATCCCTTCGGCTCGACCTGGCTCCCGGCCTTCTTCGCCGCGGCGTCCTGCAGCCGGGCCTTGGCCTCGCCCGCGAGATAGAACGAGCCGGTGACGAGGATCAGGTCTCCCCTGCCGACCGACTTGGCGGCGGTGTTGATCGCGTCCTTGAGCGTGGGCTCGACCTGAGCCATCTTGCCGTGCCGCTCGCTGTAGAGCCGCTGCAGCTCGGCGGGGTCCATCGCCCGGGGGTTGCCGGTCGCACGCGTGAAGATGATCTTGTCGGCGCCGAGGCCGATCTTGTCGATCATGCCGACGACGTCCTTGTCCGCCGCGCAGCCAAACACCACGACCATCGAGTCGTACCGGATGTGCGCGCCGATCGACTTGACCAGCGCGTGGACGCTCTCGGGCGTGTGGGCACCATCGACCAGGATCCGCGGCGTCTGCCACACCTCTTCGAGCCTGCCGTACCGCTTGGTCTTCTCGAGCCCCACCGCCACGGGCCGCTCGCTGGTGTCGAAGCCGCGCTGGCGGAGCCCGTCGAGCAACGCGAGCGCGAGGCCGCAGTTGACCGCCTGGTGCTGCCCGGGCAGGGGCACGGGCAGGTGCTCGTGGTTGGAGTGCTCGGTCGCCAGGCACACGCGGGCGTGCGGGCCCAGCTCGGGGCTGGCCTCAAACCGCCAGGAGAAATCGACATCCTCGCCGAGCACCTTGAGCTGCGCGCCCACCGCCTCGGCCGTCTCGCGGAAGACCGCCATGACCGCGTCGTCCTGCGCGAAGGTGTAGGTCGTCACGCCCGGCTTCATGATGCCGGCCTTCTCGCGGGCGATCTTCTCGAGCGTGTCGCCGAGCAGCTGGGTGTGCTCGAGATGGATCGCCGCGATCGCGCTGCACTCGGGGGTGATGACGTTGGTCGAATCGAGCCGGCCGCCCAGACCGACCTCGACGACGACGATGTCCACGGCGCGCTCGGCGAAGTAGCGGAACGCCATCGCGGTGAGCAGCTCGAAGTAGGTCGCCGGGCCGTGGTCGCCCGCGACCGACTCGGCCGCCGCCCCGACGTGCCCGAGCGTGCGCGCAAACTCGTCGATCGACACGGGCTGATCACCGATGCGGATGCGTTCGCGGATGTCGGTCAGGTGGGGGCTGGTGTAGACCCCGACGCCGTAGCCGCAGGCGGTCAGCGCGCTGGCCGCCATCTCGACCACCGAGCCCTTGCCCTTGCTGCCGGCGACGTGAACGAACTTGAGGTCGCGGTGCGGGTCCTTGAGCGCGTCGAGGATGGCCCGCATCCTCGCGAGCTGGAAGGTGTCCTCTTTGAGGTGCGCAGGGCGCGACCGCTCGACATTGATGTGGCTGTCGAGGTACTTCAGCGCGGTCTCGTAGCTGGCGAAGCGCTTCGGCCGCAACGTCTTGCCGGAGACCGCCTGGTTGTCTGAATCGGCCGGTGTTTGGTTGTCGGCCGGTGTGGTCTTTGGCATGGTCGGGCTGATTCTAAGCCAGAAGTTCGCGCATCCAAAGCAGAACTCCGGGCGATGTGTGTATTGGTAAAACCGACGGTGGCTGTTCGCCCGAGAACCGGCGCTCACAGCAACACGGCGCAGCACACGCCACAGGCCGCGTGCTACTCCCCCACCGCTCCCCGCATGAGGGCTTTCATCTCCCGCACCGCCTCGCGGAGACCGACGAACACCGCCCGGCTCACGATCGCGTGCCCGATGTGGAGTTCCTCGATGCCCGGCAGGGCCGCGACGGGTTGGACGTTGTGGTAGTTCAGCGCGTGCCCGGCGTTGAACCGCATTCCCGCAGCACGGATCGCCCCGCCGGCGATCACAACCTCCTCCAGCGCCGCTGCGAGCCCGTCACGCCGGAAGTCCCCCCCCGCCTCGGCAAAGGCGTGGGCGTAGGGCCCGGTGTGGACCTCGCAGACGTCGAAGCCGATTTCGCCGGCCGCCTCGACCTGCGACAGATCGGGATCGATAAAGGCGCTCACAATCAGCCCCGCGTCCTTGAGCCGCTGCACCGCCGGCGCCAGGCGCGCGCGCTGGCCGGCAACGTCGAGCCCGCCCTCGGTCGTCACCTCCGCCCGGCCCTCGGGCACCAGCATGGCGGTGTCGGTGCCCAGGCGGCACGCGATACCCACCATCTCGTCGGTCGCAGCCATCTCCAGATTCAGCTTCACCGCCACCAGCGAACGGAGCAGCTCGACGTCCCGATCGACGATGTGGCGGCGGTCCTCCCGCAGATGCACCGTGATGCCGTCGGCCCCGCCCAGCTCGGCCTCGTGGGCCGCCCGGACCGGGTCAGGCTCCGGCCGATCGGCCCTGGAGGCCTCGATACCCCGGTATCTGGCCTGCCGGATGGTCGCGACGTGATCGATGTTGACGCCCAGTTGAATCATGCACAACTCTAGGACACAGACAATCTTCAATAAATCGCAAATCGGTATTGACTTTGCGAAAGCTTGCTTGCACAATATGAAACATGCCTTTGCGTTCATTCAACCAGACGCCGGAGTCGCCTCGTGAGCACCCGCTGGTGTCGCTCCCGACCGAGGACCTCGACCTGATCACCGAGCTGGTGCTGCGGTCGGGCTCGCTCAAGGGGCTGGCGGAGGCCTACGGCGTGAGCTACCCGACGATCCGCAACCGGATGGACCGGGTGATCGCGAGGCTTCAGGAGACGATCGAGGGTCGCCAGCCGGACGAGCTGACCGAGCTGCTCGCCACGCTGCTCGAGCGGGGCGAGATCACCGCCGCCGCCGCCCGGCGGGTGCGGGACACCGCCAGACAGGCCGCCCAATCCACCCACCCGGCCGGCCCGGACACCGGCCCGGACCACGCCACGAGGAGCACCAAAGGAGGCACGCGATGACCGAATGGTGGACATCACAGGACGCAGCCCTCATCGGGGCGATCGGCGGCAGCGCGGTCGGCGTGCTCGGCGGGGTGTTCGGGACCGTGGTCGGTCTTTGCGCGCCCAAAGGCATCGCCCGCGTCCCGGTGCTGGGCACGCAGCTCGCCCTCGCGGTGCTCGGCGTGGTCATGCTGGTCGCGGCAGTTGTTGCGCTTCTCGGGAGCCAGCCCTACCACGTGTGGTTCCCGCTCCTGCTCGGCGGCGTGCTGCTGGCGTCGCTGATGGGCGGGCTCTACCCGGTCGTCCGCGCCCGCTACATGCAGGCCGAAGCCAGACGCATGGACGCCGAGGCGCTGCGTCGGGGGTAGTGCCGCCGAGGCACGGATTCGGCGCGCCGAGGTGTCAGGGCGACGAGGGCAGCACCGGGTGCTCGGGCGCTTCGCCCGAGAGCACGCGCCAGACATCACGCACCACCCAGCTCATCTCCAGCTTGGCCGCCCGGGTGCCCCCGGCGATGTGCGGCGAGAGGTGGACGTTGGCGATCTCGAGCAGCGGGCTGGTCTCGGCGACCGGCTCGGGGTCGTGCACGTCGAGGATCGCCGTCGCCTCGGGGTGATCGACACAGAACTCGGCGCACGCGACCGGATCGACCACCACACCGCGGCTGGAGTTGATGAACACCACGTCCGGCTTCATGCGCGCAAACGCGCTCGCGTCCACGACGCGGTAGTTGGTCTTGCGCCCGTCGATATGGACGGTCACGATGTCTGCGCGCGCAAGCATCTCGTCACGCCCGAGCGGCTCGGCACCGAAGCGGAGCGCATCGTCGATCTCGCACAGGTCGTGGTAGACGACGCGCATGTCGAGCGCGGCCGCGGCACGGGCGACCTGGGATCCGATGCGGCCCATGCCCCAGATCCCCAGCGTGCAGTCGGCGAGCTGGCGCGGGGCCTCGAGCGACTTGCGTGTCGCGTTCCAGCGGGATTGGTCCAGCGCCTCGTGCAGATAGACCCGCGGGCGGAGGGCGTCGAAGATCGCTGCGAAGACGTACTCGACCACCGCGCGCGTGTTGGCCCCGGGCGTGCTCAGCACGACGATGCCCCTGGCCCAGCACGATTCCAGATCGATGTTGTCCACGCCCACGCCCGCCCGCGCGACGACGCGGAGGTTCGGGGCCGAGGCCAGCATCTCGGCGGTGACCTGCGTGTAGGTCCGCACCACCAGCCCCGAGGCCCGGGCCAGCAGCGAGCCGAACTCCGGCTCGTCCTGCCCGCACCGCACCAGCTCGCAGCGCTCGGCGAGCCACGAGGCCGGCTCGGTGTCGAGGTCTTCGGTCTGGATCACGAGGGGTTTGTTGACAGCGGGCTGGGTCATGGCCAGATCATTGCACCGTCTACGACCGATCGCCGCCGGGCGTCTCGTCGTCGTCGCCGAAGTCGGCCGGCTCGATGATCGCCGACATCGAGCCCTTGCACGAGGCGATGAGCGGGTCCTTGCCGAAGGCGAGGATCTGGTCGCGCTTCAGCTCGGCGTGCTCCTTGTGCGTGGTCAGGCAGACCGCCCGGCCCTGCGAGTCCACCGTCTGCGCCACCATGAACGCCTTCTCGAGCGGGTGCTTGAAGATCTCCTGCATCATCGCCATGACGTACTCGTAGCTGTGGTCGTCGTCGTCCAGCAGAACGACATTCCACGCCCGCGGCTCGTCGGTCTTGGGCTTCTGGTGCGGACGCGTGGCGCGGCTTGGTGCCGGTCGTGGCCGCCGCACCTTCGGCGGGCGGGTCGCCGGAGTGTCGGTTTCGGCGTTGATGCTCGGATGGGGAATCGTCATGGTCCTAGTCGCAGCCCTCGGTCCAGGTGTTCAGAAACGCCACCACGTCGCGGGTGTCGATCACCCCGTCGTCGGTGAAGTCGGCACCCCAGCCGCGGGCAGACCATAGGTTCAGGAACGCGACAACGTCCCTCGTGTCGACCGTGTCGTCGAGGTTGACATCGGCGCGGCACGGGAACGTGGCGTCCCGGGCGTCGGCCCACGCGAGCCGGATCAGGGCGTCCCGCCGGTCGGAGAACGCCACGGTGAGCGTGAGATTCCCGCTCTCATCCAGCCCGCAGGCGGTCTCGTCGTCCGGCGTTCTGCTCCGGACGAGCGCCGCGCTCTCCACCACCCGGATCAGGCCCGGCTCGGTCTCGATCCGCGTCCCGGGCACCACGATCGGGAACATGCCCCGCAGCGGATCCCACCCGAGCACACCGCCGAGCCCGATCGTGAGTTCCACGCCCGCTTCGATGGCGATCTGGTTTCGGTTGTTGAGCAGCGCCGACGCGATCGACTCAATCGACAGCTCTTCGTCCATCCCCGGTATCCCCGTCGCGCGGTTGTAGGTAACAGGCCGAATGGCGCCGCCCGGAGGCACGACAAACAGCCCGTGCGAGGCGCACTGGTTACCACAGTCGGTCAGGATCTGGTTCCGGATCACCAGCGTCCCCCGGGCGTTGGCGCGGAGTAGGCTGCACTGTCCGATCGTCGCGCCGTCGGGCGCGTCGGGCGGCCCGGCGGGGACGGGGTCGCCGCGAAGCAAGACGGGCACGGGGTCGCCGCCAGTAGTGCTCCAGACACCGGATGCGCTATACGCGTCGGGCCCGGCGACACGCGCAGAGAACCACGTTCGGTCGGATGTGCCGACGGGGAATGCAAATGACTCGAAGTTGGCGTCGGGAGAGAATCCCGGCGCGTGATCGCCACTGACCGCGAGGCGCTCGAGCCCCGTGCCGGACTCGATCCACAGCCCGTGGTCGTGTGAGTAGGCATTCTTGTACCCCGTCGCCGAGTCGAGCCACCCGGAGAGCACGCCGCGGCCGGGTGTGCCGGAACCGACCTCACCGTTCAGAAAGGTCCAGTGCGCATCGCCGCCGGGTGCTTCCTGCCCGGAGTGTCCCAGTAACGCGAACCCGTCAGCAGGGCTCCACCGCCATACTGCGGAGTCGGTTTCAAGATCGAACAGGCCCCCGGTCAGGCGCGCTGTCATGACGATGTCACCGCCGCCCGCGACACGGAAGCCCAGCCCGTGGCCCAGATCGGCCAGCAGTGCTTCCTGCCCAATGTGCGGCGCGGGATCACCCTCGCGGATCACGACCCGCAACAACGCGCCGTCGTAGAAGCAGATCGCGGTGTCGCTGGTCGGCTCGACGTTCGGGCCCTCAATCCTGACCGCGAACACGACCGCTCCAGCGGGTCCGGCGATCGGGACCCCGACCTGTCGGCCGATGAACTCCTCGTCGCTCCCCGGAAGGAGGTCGCCGCGGGCGACGATGTAGGACACACCGGCGCCATCGATCAAGACCACATACTCCTCAGTGCCCCCGCCGCTCGCGCGGGCGGCGACGACACCGTCCGATGCGACGCTCCGCGGCAGGATGCCGATCGTCCGGTTGGGATCGACCGGCGACTCCAGATCATCGAGCAGCGTAAGCGTCTCGATCGGGAAGACCGGGAGGTCTTCGCCGGGCATCGTCAGTTCGATCGGCTCGCTCACCGTCTGGCCGATGTCGTTGGTCGCGACACACTCGTACACGCCGCGGTCGGCGTACCACCAGGGCCAGAAACTGAGCCAATCGCTGTCGGCCCCTTGGAATCTCCCGCCGTTCTCGATCGGCTCGCCGTCGTGGAACCACGCGTACTCCATCGGCAGCGAGCCGTGGGTCTCGACGTTGAAGACGATGCCCTCGTCGAACGGGGCCTTCCTCGAGGCCGGGACCGACACGAACCGCGGCGGTGAGCAGGGCACACCCCAGATCGCGAGGTGGTCCGCGGGCTTGCCACCCTGGTCGTAGAAATCGCCGCCGATCAGGAGTCGCTGGCCCACCGGCGTCTGCACCGCTTCTGCGACGTACGCTGTATGCACGCCCAGGCCGCCCCGTAGCGTGCGCAGCTCGTTGTCGAATCTGTTCCAGACCGCGACGCCGCGGAGCCCGTTGCCCTCATCGAAGTTTCCCGCGACCACGAGCTCGTTCCAGAACTGGCCGGGCAGCACCCCGAGCGACACGACCCGCCCGCCGAACACGCCACCGTCGTTGCTGCTGCCGCCGATGCGCCGCCAGGCCGCGCCGTCCCAGCGCGCAAGGTTGCGCACGCGCTCGGACGGACCCGTGAACTGGAAGTCACCGCCGGCATAGAGCGTCGGCCCGCCGAGCTCGTGGACAACACGAAGCGTCCGGCAGGACCCCACACGGAGCCCGCCACCCATGCCCGACCACACACCATCGCGGAGCATCGCGACGTTCTCGGCGAAGACTCCGCCGGCCTCGGAGAAGAACCCGCCGATGACCAGAGCCGAGCCGTTCTGGTCGGTGTAGCTCGCGGCCGCATAGATCTGCCCGTCTGTCACGTTGGGATAGGCCGACCACGACGCGCCATCCCACGACGCCAGTCCTCTGGTGGGCTGCCCGTTGATCTCGAGGAAGCCGCCGACGAGATAGAGCGCGCCGTCGTGCTCGACGATCGCCCGCGGGTTGTCGTTGCCGATGTCCGCGCCGAGGTCCTCCCACTGTCCGCTCCGCCAGCGGAGCACCGAGGTCCGGGGTGCGTTCTCGGTGAGATAGAACGCGCCGATGACAAACAGCGCCGGCCCGCCGCCATCGTCGGCCCAGACCATCGCGCTGACCCACCCGTCATACCACTGATCGAACGGTGTCCAGTCACTCCCGTCCCAGGTGGCGAGCCCCTTGCAGGGCACGCCGCCGATCCGCTCGAAGAATCCGCCGACGAACACCGCCGGCTCACCGTCGAGCATCCCGCTTGCGACGGCGGTCACCGCCTGGTTCGGCGCGGGGTCTCCGTCGCCGTAGCCGTCGATCCAGTCGAGGCACTGCCCGCGGCACGTGTCAGCAACAATCGATGAAGCCAGAACGACCGCTATACACCACCCGAACACCGCGCGCACAGTACCCATTCTGCCTCCCGTCGATCGATGGTCGCAGTCTATAGGGGGGACCCCGCCGACTCCAACGGATCTTCG
This sequence comes from Phycisphaerales bacterium JB054, assembly GCA_043100935.1. GTDB lineage: Bacteria > Planctomycetota > Phycisphaerae > Phycisphaerales > UBA1924 > PNC22. The sequence goes on along the minus strand of JBICHP010000001.1, from coordinate 60,560 downwards.
AGCACCGGTCAGGAATGTCGGTCAGTCCGAAAACGCCGACTCGGCCAGGTCCACCGCGCGGGCGAGTGCCGCGGCCTTGTTGACGGTTTCCATGAACTCCGGCTCGGGCTCAGAATCGGCGACGATCCCCCCGGCGGCCTGGATGTAGTACATCCACGGCCCGCCCGCGCGGTCGTGCCCGGTGGTCGGGACGACCATGGTCCGAAGCGCCAGGGCGATGTCCATCTCGCCGTCGAGCGAGACGTAGCCCATCCCGCCGCCGTAGGGGCCGCGACGGACCGGCTCGAGCTCGTCGATGATCTGCATCGCCCGGATCTTGGGCGCGCCCGAGATGGTGCCCACCGGCAGCGTCGCGATCAGCGCGTCCCACGCGTCGAGCCCCTCGCGGAGCACGCCGGTGACCGTCGAGCTGATGTGCATCACGTGGCTGTAGCGCTCGATCTCCATGATCGCTGGCAGCTCGATCGAGCCGGCCTCCGACACCTTGCCCACGTCGTTGCGCCCGAGGTCCACGAGCATCACGTGCTCGGCCCGTTCCTTCTGGTCGGCCAGCAGGTCCTTCTCGAGGGCCACGTCCTCGTCGTCGGTCATGCCGCGGCGGCGTGTCCCGGCGAGCGGGCGGTTGGTCAGCACCAGCCCCTCCGACTCGCGCCTCACGCGGCACAGGATCTCGGGGCTCGACGCGACCAGGATGCATCCGGCGCTCTGCATGTAGACCATGTAGGGGCTGGGGTTGACCGCACGCAGCGCACGGTAGACGTCGAACGGGTCGGCGCTGCTCTCGCGCTCGAACCGCTGCCCCACCACCACCTGGAAGATGTCGCCGGCGCGGATGTACTCCTTGGCGCGGGCCACCATCTCGGCGTGCTGCTGGCGGGTGGTGTTGGAGGGCATCGGGTGCACCGGCGGCTCGGTGCCGACGCGCCCGGACTTGAGGGGCGTGGCGTGCTTCTGCGCGGTGTTGACTCGCTCGACCTTCGCCTCGAGCTTGGCGGCCGCCTTGTTGTACGCGGCTCCGATGTCCTCGTCCGACTCAACCATCGCGATCTGCACGACGTGGATGAGCTTGGCGACGTGGTCGAACGCGACCAGCCCGTCGTAGAGCGCAAAGTGCATGTCGGGCAGCTCGCGGTCGTCGTGCGGGGCGTGGGCGAAGGCGAGCTTCTCCGGCTCGGCGTAGCGCACCGTGTCGTAGCTGGCGTAGCCGAACCAGCCGCCGAGCGGGCAGCCGGGGAGCTCCTCGCGCGGTGAGCGGGCGGGCGGGTGCACAAGGCGCACGCGCTCGGTGATCTGTCTGGGGGCCAGCAGCGGGTTGCTCGAGTCGCCCTCGCTGAAGGTGCGGTCCCGGTGATCGGTCACGCGGACGCCGTGCTGGTAGGCCACGACCTCGACAATCGGCTGAGCCCCGAGGATGGAGTAGCGGCCCTGCCGCTCGCCGCCCTCGACCGACTCGAGCAGGAACGACGGGGCGGTGCGCGAGTCTCCCGAAACCAGCCGGCGGTAGGCGAGCACCGGCGTGAGCTGATCGGAGAGCAGCCGCACCTGAATCGGCACCGCGAGCACGCGGTCGGGGGTGCGGGCCCGCTCGTTCTCGACGAAGGCCACGAATTGGTCGCGCGAGAGGCTTGGCATGCGGCCGGAGTGTACGCGAGCGGTACAGTGTGACGATGCCTACCACCTTCTCCCATGTGTGCCGGGTTGTTGTGCTGGCCTCCGTGCTGGCCTCCGTGCTCGCGGTCGTGCCCGCGGCCGCGGCGCAGGACGACACCCAGCCCGATACCGCCCCGCTCGCGCAGCCGACGCCCGAGATGCACCCCGGGGTGCTGCTCGGTCGCCGGGCCGGAGCGCTGCTGGCCACCCGCCCGGTGATCCGCACCGTGGTCATCGTGCCCGACCCGGCCAGCTACGCCGAGGCCGTGGCGAGGTGGACGCCGATGGCGATGTTCCCCGTGCTGATCGACGACGGCTCGTGGGCGGCACAGGAGGACATCGCCCGCTTCGTCCGCGGCTTTCAGCCCGAGAGCGTCGTGCGGTGGGAGGCACCCGACGGCACGATCAGGCCCGGTGCCCCGATGCGCACCCGCCGGGCGGTGCCCAACGCCCGTCAACTCACAGACCAGGCGCTGCTCAGGGCCTGGGGCGTCAAGGCCGACGAGCCAAGCGACGTGACCCCCGCGGATCTCGTCGGCGCGTGGAAGGCCATCGGGCACGCCTGCCCGGGGATCATCCTCGCCGACGAGCGCGACCCCGCGTGGACCGCGGCCCTGGCCATCGCCGCCGCCCGCGGCGAGCCGATCTTCTGGACCGAGTTCCCGGCGCTGGCAATCAACGGCTCGCTCGAGATGGCCCAGGCGGAGGCCTTCTGCGCACAGCTCGACGAGCTGTGCGACTCCCAGCCGCTCCCGTGGCGCGATTTGGGTGACGCCATCGACGCGGTGACGATCTGCGGCGCGCTGCCTGCGCGGATCAAGACCTCGGCCAATGAGTTTGTCGCCACCACCGACCGCATCGGACGGGCTGGGAACACGCCGGAGGGCGCTCGCTGGGCGTGGGCGGGGCAGGTCTTCGGCTCCGAGCCTCTCGCGGCATACCGCGCGATGTGCTCGATCTTCCAGAGGCCACGCTCGGCGTGGACCTTCGACGGCTACGGATCGACCGAGCCCTGGGTGCAGTGGGACGGCACCCGGGCCAGCAAGTCACTGGGCGACGCCGGGCTGCTCGCGATGCTCGACGACGAGCCCCGCAACACCGCCGCCGACTGGAAGCTCCGCGCCGAGCGGCCCGTGCACGCCGGGCTCATCCTCATCAACTCCAGCGGCAACCGCGGGTGGTTCGACCTCAGCAACACGCGGGCCAACGCCGGCGATGTGCCGCTGCTGGACGTGCCCGCGGCCGTGCACATGGTGCACTCGTGGTCGGCCGTCGCGCCCGATCGGCCCACGACCGTCGCCGGCCGGTGGCTGCAGCGCGGCGTGTTCGCGTACGTCGGCTCGGTGCACGAGCCGTACCTGCAGGCCTTCGTCCCCACGCCGCTGGTCGCCGAGCGCATGCTCGCCGGGATGGCCTTCGGCGCCGCCGGGCGGCTGGACGGCGCCCCGCTCTGGCGGATCTCCGTGCTGGGAGACCCGCTCTACACGCTGCGCCCCGAGTCGCGCGTGTCGGACGCCGCGCTGCCTCTGGAAGACGCCGTGCCGCTGGATGAACAGTTCAAGGAAGCCGCGGCCGAGCGGCGGTACGCCGAGATGTTCACCGCGCTCTCGCTTTCGGCCCGCGACAGCGACGCGGCACGGTTGTTCGAGGCGATGCTGCGCGACCAGCCCGCATCGCTCGACGCAGACGTCGCGCGAGCCGGGCTCTACATGCTGTTCCGCACGGGGATGGACGATGCGTTCCTCCGGGCCTTCGCAGCGCTGACCGAAGAGGACCAGAGCGACCTGCAGGTCATCGACGCCCTCTGGCATGTCGGCAGACGGGCCGTCCGCGAGCGCGGCGACTACGCCGACGCGGCACTCTCGCTGATGAGCTCCCACACCCGCCAGGGGCAGGCCGACGCCGACGCGGCCGAGCTGCGGCAGCTCGGTGCGGGGCGGCGCTAGAAGAGCTTCTTCGAGGCATCCGGCCGGCCGGCTCTCTCAAGCCCGCGGCGTACCGATCCGCTCACGATGGACCCGTCACGCCGGATCTCGACCCACGCCGCGCCGTCGGTCGCTGTCGTCCACCACGTGCGGCCGAGACGCTGCGCGTTCCAGCGGATATCGAGAGCGCGCGCATCGCCAGTCGACTGCAGCACGACCCGCGGACGCACCTCATCGACAAACGCCATGGCGGTCGGCTGCACGCTGCCGTGGTGCGGCAGCTCGAGCACGTCCGCGGCGAGATCGGCACCCGGGGCCATCAGGGCTGCGAGGGCCTCGCGCTGGGCATCGCCGGTCATAAGCAACCGCCGCTCGCCCGACGCGGTGGGCACGCCGAACATCGCGACGAGCGAGGTGTCGTTGTCGGAGGCGAACGGCACCGGCTCCGGGGGTGAGAGCACCGCCGCCCGCGCTTCACCGAGCGGCACCCTCTCTCCCGCGGCCCACGCGCCGACCCGGATACCCCGCCGATGCAGGTCGAGCAGGCAGGCCGCGGCCGCGCCGCCCGGGTCACGGTCTGCGCGCGCAAGAAACGCGCTGGTCGTCCAGACGCGCTCGACACCGAATCGTGCGGCCACATCAAGCAGGCCGCTGTAGTGGTCAAAGTTCGGATGCGTGAGCACCACGTCAGGGATGCGCTGGGCGCCGAGGGCGTGCAGGGCGCGGGGGATGGTCCGCACGCCGATCGCCGGGTTGAGCGAGCCGCAGTCCCACAGCAGCGCATCGTCGCCCGACCGTATGAGATGGCAGGTGCCGTTGCCCACATCCAGCGTGTCGATGCGCAGCACCACATCGTGGGGCAGCCGCCCCGCGGTGCGCCACTCGCCCCAGCCCCAGCCGAGGACCAGCAGCGTGGCCGCCCACAGGCCGGGGCTCCGCACCCGCCCCCGCACCAGCCAGAGCAGCACCAGCGCCGTGAGCGCAGCGGTCAGCCCGAGCGACAGGCGCGGGGCGTACACCGTGGTCAGCGGTATCGCGTCGAAGGTGTTGACCAGCACGACCACACTGTGCGCGCACCACTCGAGCACGCTCGACATCGCCGAGGCCAGCGGCGGGACAAACACCCCCACCAGCATCGCGGCATAGCTCGACCACAGGAGCACCGTCACCAGCGGGACGACCACCACCGTGGACACCACCGCTGCGGGGCTGATCACGCCGACCGATCGGGCCACCAGCGGCGACGCGACCAACCAGCAGAGCACGCTCGCGCTGATGAGCCTCGTGAGCCGGTCGAGCCACCAGCGCCCCGCAAAGGCGTCCGGCGGCTCGTACCGCTCGAAGCTGATCGCGCCGGGGAACATCCGGGCGTGCACGGGCGCACCGAACCAGATGAGCGCGGCGGTGATGCCGAAGGTGAGCTGATAGCCCAGGCTGAAAAGGTCCATCGGCCGGAACACCAGCACCGCGATCGCGACCCAGGCCAGCAGCGCCCGCTTGTCGTACCGCCGGCCCAACGACTCGGCGACCAGCCACGCCAGCACCATCGTCGCGGCGCGCAGGATGGGCGCGCGGGCCGGGAGGATCAGCACGTAGAGCACGACGAGGGCCGCGACGAGCATCGGCTCGAGCCTGCCGCGATCGCCGGTCAGGCGGACCGCAAACAGCGCCGCCCCCGCCATGACCGCCAGATGAAACCCGCTGATGGCCAGCACGTGCGCGAGCCCCTGACGCGCGAACGTGGCGCGCAGTTCATCGACGCCCGACTCGCGCTCGCCGAGAAGCAGGGCGGCCAGCATGGCGCGGCCGGGAGAGTCTTCTGACTCGGGCAGCACAGCTGCGGCCCGGCGCCCGAGCCACGCCCGCGATTGCCTCCACGCGCGCGCGATCGACGCGCCGACGGTGCGCGAGGGCTCCAGCACCTCGACCAGCGCCGCCGACGCGGCGGTGAGCGTCACGCCCTGCCCGGACTGGGCCGCCCAGAGCCTGGGGTCGGGCTGGCCCGGGTTGCTCGGGGGCTCGATCGCCCGGGCGATGCCCTTCACCCGCACCCGGTCGCCGACGCGGACCCCGGGCTCTCCCTGACCGACGGTGACCCGGACGCGGCCGGAGATGTCGCGTGCGCCGTCGTCCAGCAGCGCGGCGTGCGCGCGCACCGTGAACGACACCGAGCCGCCCTGCATGGGCAGGTAGTCGGCCAGTGCGCCGGAGGGCTCCCACTCCCGGGCGGGCTCGATGACGACACCCTCGATGGTGACGATGTGCCCGCCGCCCGGCTCGGTGGGCGCGGGGACGAGCGCACCCAGGCTCGATCGAGAGACCTCGAGCACCCGGGCGGTGAACCATCCTCCCGCCAGCAGCACAAGCGCGAGCGCGAGCACCGGGCCGCCGGGCCCGCGGGCGCGGAGCGCGCCGGCGGCGAGCACGAGGAGGGCAGCGCCGAACCAGACCGAGGCTGCGGGAGTGAGTCCGTGGTGCCAGAGTTGCCACGCGAGCACCTGCCCGGCGGCGAAGGCGGCGAACGCCAGCGTCGCCCGCCGGGCTGCGGGTGTGGTGGGTGGTCGGGCAGGATCCGCGTCGTGACCCCCCGTCCGGGCTTGGTGCGCAGACAACGACACCCCGGCAGCGTGCCTTCGCGGCCGGGGTGCGTCAAGTCGAAACCTTGGCTTGGCTTAGTTTCCGGGGTTTGTCTTAGTTTCCGGTGGCCGAAACCATGTCGTCGAAGCTCATGGTCAGGTCGATCGTCGTGAGGGCGCCCTTGGCGTCCTGAAGTCGGGTGCCGCCGACGGTGAAGAAGTTGCGGGCGTAGGTGAAATCGGAGACGTTGCTCTCGCCGACGCCGACGGCCTTGGCCCCGGAGTCCTTGATGCCGAAGAAGACGCCGTCGGCACCGGCGGAGTGGACGACGAACGCGCCGCGGGAGGCGCCGGGCAGCACGTCGGTGCCGAAATCCATCGGGATCGGGAAGTTGGGGTTGCCCAGAACGGCGGTGAGCGTGTTCTCCGCCTCGCTCGCGTCGGCCAGCAGGCTGCCGTTGGTCGGGTTGGTCTGGTCCTGCCCGCCCTTGCCCATGGCCGTGCTCTGCAGCCAGCCGGAGTTGCTCGCCCAGTAGTAGCGGGCCAGCTCGCCCTTGGAATCTTCCTTGGCAAACTCCTGCGCACTGAGCGGGTCACGGGGCGCCGTGTGGTCCTCCACCCACGCCAGGAGCGGGTTGCCGAACGAATCGATCAGGTCGGGGAACACCTGGTGGGAGGTCGTGCCGGCCTGTCCGTCCGCAGCACGGAGGACGTCGTCGCCGACCTTCAGGTAGACATCGTCGCCGGTGCCGAGCAGGTCCATATCGACCTTGACGTTGGTGTTGCCGCCCTTGCCCGAATTGCCCACATTGCCAAAGGGCCCCACCAGCCTGCCGTTGCCCGTCCCGCCGCCGATCCCCGCCTCGCCGACGACGGCGCTCTCGCCGAGCAGGTCGAGCAGGGCGTTCTCCATCATGGTGAACCCGCCTCGGGTGGCGTCGGAGTTCATCGGCGAGCCCATCTCGGTGGGCAGGAAATAGCCGGGCATGGTGCCGGCGTGGTCCTGGCTGAACTGCTCGGCGGCGTTGGTGACGTTGTTCATCAGCGCGGTCGTCGCGGCCTTGCGGGCGATGACCCTCGCGCCGCTCATCGCGGGAACGATGATGGCGATGAGGATCGCGATGATCGCGATGACGACGAGAAGTTCGATCAGTGAGAAACCCTGCCGACCACGGCGGGTCGAGGCGGAACGGGCGGCGCACGAATTCATGGGGTGGGTCGGCATGCGATCCTCCTCTTCCTCAGCCTTGGACGGGAGAAGCCCGCCTCGGTCAGAACACTTCTGCGGTATCTCGGACGAAACAAGAACGACGTCCCCCTGCCCTCCGACCCGCCAGTGAGACGGCTTCCGATTCGAGCGCACGGCGGTTGGAGTTGCCTGCCGCGAGAAAACGGGACAGGACTTCACGAAATCGACCCAAGTATAACCCTGATAAACTCGGCACGGAAGCAAAATCGCGATCAACCTGTTTATCGTCACACCGATTCGGGACACATCAGGCGTTTTTACAAGGCTACAGTGGCTCCTCTGGGGGCACGGCAGCCCGCTCGAGGCGAAACGAGGTCGGGTCGGGGATTCTCCCAACGACCGGCGAGGGGCTGTCACGGTGGTAATCGCAAAGCTCTCCGAGAGTCTTCAAGAATCCGAGCAAGCACGGTACGAGGCTGTGGCCGCCGACGCGCTCCGCAGGGGCGGCCTGGTCATCATGGCGACCGAGACTGTCTACGGCGTCTTTGCTTCGGCGTGGCAGCCCGATGCGCTTGCGCGGCTGCGGGCGATGGTCACACCTACCCACGCACCCACACCCCACCCTTGTTACACCTGGCACGCGGCATGGCTCGAGGCGGTGCTGGAGGCGGTCCCCATCGCCTCGCCGCGCCACCGGAGGCTGTTGCGGCGGTTGCTGCCCGGCCCGGTGCGGTTCGATATCAAGCTCGACGACGGGGCCTGCGAGCGGGCGGTCCACACGCTCGACGTCCAGCGCGGGGTGCTGGATCGTGACGGCGTCTTCACGTTCCGTGTCCCCGGCGACGAGAGCGCGCAGCGCGTGCTGGCGCAGGTCGAGGGGCCCGTCGTCGGCACGCGGCTCGCCGCGGTCGGTTGGGCTCCGGACCGCGACCCGGGGATCGCTCTTGCCGACGGCCGCGCCGAGGAGGAGGGCGTGGACGTTGTGCTCGACAGCGGGCCGTCGCGCTTCGGGCAGGCGTCGACGCTGGTGCACTTGACCCCGGGCGGGGGCTATCGTGCCGAGGCCGGGGGGGCGTTGGAGCCGCGAATGATCGACAAACTCGCCCGCACCAAGATCCTGTTCGTCTGCACCGGGAACACCTGCCGGAGCCCGATGGCCGAGGCGATCGCGCGGAGCCTGCTCGATTCGACCGGCGAGCCGGGCGACAGCGGGGCTGATGTGACCGTGATGTCCGCGGGGACGAGCGCCGGGTCGGGGGCCCCCGCTTCTGCGGAGAACGCCGCGGCACTGCGGAGCATCGGCGTCGAGGCGGGGGAGCACCGCTCGCGCCCGCTGACCCGCCAGCTGGTCGCCGAGGCCGACTTCATCTTCACGATGGCCGGGTGGCACCGTGACGGGGTGCTGGCGCTCGACCCGGGTGCGGCGTCACGGACCTGGGTGCTGGATCCGGAGGGGCAGGACGTGCCCGACCCGGTCGGACTGCCGCAGGATGTTTACAATCAGACCGCCGCACGGCTGGCGGAACTGATCCGGCAACGTCTGACGGCCATGGACCTGCTCACCGAACCGGCGTCGACGGAGGACCCGCAATGAAGATCGCACTGGGCGCAGACCATCGCGGGATCGAAACGGCACGGCTGATCGCCGAGCACCTCAAGCGCCAGGGCCACGAGACCGTCGTCTTCGGGCCCGCGGGCGGCGAGAGCTGCGACTACCCGGAGCCCGCCTACGGCGTGGCCAAGTCGGTCGCCGAGGGACGCGCCGACCGGGGCGTGCTGATCTGCGGCACCGGGATCGGCGTGAGCATCGCGGCCAACAAGGTTCAGGGCGTCCGCGCGGCGGTGGTGCACGACGAGCTGACCACCCAGCTCAGCCGCTCGCACAACGACGCCAACGTGGTCTGCCTCTCCGGCGACCTGCTCGGCCAGCGGCTCATGGAGAAGATCGTGGGCCTGTTCATCACGACGGAGTTCGAGGGCGGCCGCCACGCCCGGCGTCTGGGCAAGATCGCCGCCATCGAACGCGGCGAGAACCCCGCCGAACTCGTCCTGGAAGAATGATCTGACCGAGGACGACCGGCCTACCGATCGACCCGCTCGATCACCACGGGCACGTAGCGGCGCTCCGACCACGACGACGCGGGGCGGGACCACCACAGCACCGCGTCGGGCGTCAGCACGCCGGGCAGCTCGAGCGGCTCGGCGAGCGCCTCGAACACCGCGACCTGACCGTCACCCAGCGAGAGCGCCGCGTTGAGCGAGGCGATCGCGGCGGTGTCGCGCCGGGCGTCGACGAGGTAGATCCCCTCGAGCGCAGATCGACCCTCGGTGAGCGACGGCACAACCAGCGGCCGCCGAACACCGTTCTCCGCAGCGATGAACTGGTCGGCCGGGTCGGGCAGCGGGATCGCGAACTTCTGGTGCATCGCGACGGCGAGCGGCTCGGTGACATCGTGCTCGAGCCGCCACGCCTCGCCGGCACGCGCGGTGCGCGCGCTCAGGGGCTCGAGCCGGGTGAGCGTTGCCTCGGGCGAGGCCGAGCGGACGCGGATCAGCAGGCGGCCCTCGTCGAGCAAGGCCAGCGCCCGGTCCCAGTCGCCGGTGAAGATCTCCCCGGTGACGGCCGCGGCACCCGGGTGCGCCGGGTCTTGCTTGGCGGCGGCGACCTCGGTGGCGAGGGTGGTCTCGGGAGGGGGCGTCGGGACATCGCCGGCGATGGCGGTCTGCGAAGGTTCGGTCGCCGACAGGTCGGACGCGGCCGCATCGTGGGCGAGCTCGCCCGAGGCGAGCGGCCCCACGGGCGCAGGACGCGGGCCAGAGGGCAGGAGTTGCATCACCACGCCCACAGAGAGCACGAGCAACGCCGCTGCGGCGAGGCCGGCGCCGGCGGGGCGGTGCAGCCAGGGCATGCGCCGCCGTCGGTGCTGCGGCAGACGACCGACCCGCGAGACCGGCAGCGAGGCCGTTCCCGGCTCGCCGTTCTGCAGCCCGAGCAGCGCGGCGCGTTCGAGCTGTTCGAGGATGGCCTCGTCCAGCCCCTCGGGCGGGAGCTCGTCGCCGAGCGTGCGCAGGACGACGCGGTCCTGCGACATCAGCTCGACGCGCTGGGCGAGTTCGGCGTCGGCGTCGAGCAGGCGCTCACGGACCTCGTGCGCCTCGGGGCCGCTGAGATCGCCCTCGATGAGCGCGGTCAGCGTCTCGATCTCGATCGGCAGGTCGGGGTTGTGCTGGTGGTCTTCGGGCATGGTCGGTCTGGCTCGGCGGGCGGGTCACGCCCCGGGCTTGCGTTTGTCGTCGAGGGCCTGGCGGAGTGCGGCCCGGGCACGGAACAGCCGGCTCCGGACGGTGCCGACGGGGATATCGAGAACTTCGGCGATCTGCTCGTACTCCAGCCCGCGGCCGTCGCGGAGGGTCAGGATGGCGCGGTGCTCATCCGATAACGTGTCGAGAGCCGCGAGCATCTGCTCACGCTCCTCCTCGTGTTCGATGCCCAGGTGCGCCTCGGGTTCCCGGTGCTGGGCAAATCCCAGCTCGCTCCGTCCGTCTGAATGACGGTTGCCCGCAGAAGCCATGGCCTCGAGGCTGGCGTGCCGGCGGAGCTTCTCAGACCGCAGCTTGCTCAGGCAGACGTTGACCGTCACCCGGTAGACCCAGGTCGAGAGCCGGGCCCGCTCGTCGAACGTGTCGAGCCCCTTGATGATCTTGATGAAGGCGTCCTGGGTGAGGTCGCTGGCCAGCTCGCGGTCGCGGACCATGCGGACGCAGATCGAGAAGATCCGGATCTGGTAGCTCTCGATCAGGCGGGCCCAGGCGTCGGGATCGCCGGCCCGGATCGACGTGACAAGGTCGCGGTCGAACTGGTCGTCCGCGGCCGGTCCGGCGTCGGCCCGGCCGGTGGAGTTGTCGCTGGGGGGAGGCACCACGAGAGGATGGTAACCGCACCGCAAGCCCCTCCGCGCTCGTCGCGGGTGCGGGACGCCTCAGGCCGCGAGCGACGCGCCCCGCCCGAAGAGGATCAGTGCAGGAATCGGAAGGTCATGGGGTAGCGGTAGTACTCGCCCCGGTGGGCGGCCTTGGCCCCGCAGATCATCCCGATGATGCCCAGGACGTAGATCCCCGGGAAGAGGACGAACCCGACGCCGCAGGTCAGCACCGCCAACAGCGGGACGATCGCGATCATGTAGCAGAACAGGGTGATGTGGAAGTTCAGCGTCTCTTTGCCGTGATCCTCGACGAAGGGGGAGTCGTCCTTGCGGGTCAGCCAGAGGACGAGGGGCAGGATGATGATGATGACGGGTGCGACCAGGTGCCCGAGCAGCGAGAGGTGCATCCACATCGCGACCTGGCGCTCCGACTCGGAGGCGTCGTGGTCGACGAGGCGGTTCTGGGCGTTGGTCGAGAACTCGTTCATGGCGGGCGTCTCTCGGGCGGAGGGCCCGATCTGGTCTCCTGACGCATGATTGGGAGGCCGGCTGGGTGGATTTCGGACGACGGCCGCACGGGAGGGGCACGGGCTCACCCAGCCTATCGCGGGGGATCGGGCCACCCCGGTCGGGGCCAAAAAAAGACCGGGCGGACAGGCCTGCAAGCAGGCACCGACCGCCCGGCGTGAGTGGGTGGGTGTGTTGGATGCCCCCAAGCGGGCTCGGCCGCGGAGACAGCGGCGCGGCACGTCGTGCCCTGCTGCGTCCCTGCGGCTATCGGAATATGCCAGATGTTTCACGCGATGCCAGCAATCCGCGAAAACGGAACGCCTTTGGCGGGTGGGGCCGGCGCAGGAGGCCTCCGGCGACGGGCCCGCCGGGCCCGCAGCGGGAACCGGCGGCCAGATCAGTGCCCGAAGAGGTTGGTCTGCCCGAACATCCCCTGCGCCTCGAAATAGCCGAGCGCCTCGTCCACCGAAGAGAACACCTTCGTCGCGGTCTCGGTGATGAAGGGGCTCGGGGTCTTGGCGGGCTTCCAGACGATGTAGACCTCTTTGGTGTGCTCGAAGGCGTGCTGGAGCTCGCGCTCGACGCCGCTGGAGAGGCCCGGCACGCCGCCGGGCAGCTCGGGGACGTAGCTGACGATCATGTCTGACTGGTCGATGAGCTTGAAGTCGCGCATGTAGATCTGGCCGTCGATATCGCCGGCGATGTCGAGGACCTCGCGCACGCGGACGCGGATGGGCTGCTCGCTGATCTTGGAGCCGCCGAAGCTGTGGGGCTCGATGTCGAGCATGCCCTCGATGTGCCCGTCGCGTGCCGCGGCGATGGCGCGCTCGAGCAGCAGCTTCTCGTCCACATCGCCGGGATCGAAGGTGATGAAGTGCTCGGCCAGTTCGGCGCGGAAGCGGTCGATCTCGGCGAGCACGTCGGGCATGTCCATGACATGGCTCATGGGGAAGCTGGGATAGACCCGGCGCATGTCGGGGCGGCAGAGCAGGCGGAAGAGGGTGCGGGTGGTGTCGGCGTGGCGACCCCGGCTGAGGATGTAGAACTGGCTGCCGGGCACGGCCTTGGACATCAGCTCGGTGGCGAGGATCTCTTCTTCGCGCCAGACCATGCAGTCCTTGAGCGTGGCCTGGATCTCGTGGTCGGAGTGGAGGCGGTGGTGCACCACCTCGACGTTGTCGACGAGGCAGATGAAGAGGTCGAGGTTGAGCTTGGCGATCTGGTCGAAGTCGAACGCCGAGAACAGCCCGTGGTGCCAGCGGAAGGTGGCGTGCGTGTTGACGATCACGTTGGCCTGGTCGGCGCTCTCGGTGATGACGTCCTTGAAGGCCGCGCGGCGGAGCGAGTTGAGCCGGCTGATCGGCAGGTCGAGGATCTTGCCCGGGCGGACGTCCGGGGCCTCGCCGTACATCAGGTCGCCGATGTTGTAGATGTCCAAGCGCTCGCCCTGCTGGCCCGCGAACTTGCGGGTGAGGTCGAGGTAGGGCTTCTTGTCCATGCCGACCTGGCCGGTGATGAGTGCTCGCATGTATGGTCTCTGGTGGGGGTGCAGTGGAAACCGACTATAAGTCGCCTGCGCGGAGAAGGCGGGGCCCCTCTGCAACCGGGCGAGCCCGACACCGGTAGGACCCTCGGGCCCGGCCGCCGGCGGAGCGCGGGCGGCCGCTGCCGACGCGCCGGATCTTGAGGTCCCGGGCGGGCGAGCGGCGCGGGGACGACCAACCGAGAGAAAGGAACGCACATGCGTCGCGGGTTTACGCTCATCGAGCTGCTGGTGGTGATCGCGATCATCGCGGTACTCATGGGGATCCTGCTGCCGGCCCTCTCGCTGGCCCGGCGGCACGCGCGGTCGGTGGTGGGCAACACCAACATGCGATCGCTCGCCCAGACGATGATGGTCTACACCAACGAGAACAACGACGCCTTCCTGAACGGGTTCCAGGGCAGCGGCAGTCCCGAGGTCGGCTACCCGGGGCAGGACTGCACCGATGTCGCGCTGGACGGGTCCACGCAGGGCAGCCGCGGCGTGTGGGATTTCGACGTGCCCGCGGCGCCGGAGTACACCACCGAGTTCTTCGCCTACTACTGGTACAGCTACCTGCTGCTGCACGACAAGCAGAGCCCGGTGCGCGACGAGCAGATGTCGCCGGCGGACACGCATATCCGCGGCCTGCGGGACAGCTACGGCGGCTCCGAAGCCACGCAGAACACGATCGCCCTCTGGCCGACCTCGTTCCTCTACTCCCCCACGTTCTGGACCGATACGAGCCGGTACCAGCCCGGACTCCCCCGGGCCGCGAACCAGGCCAACGCCCACGGCCGCATCCAGTACCACAGCTCGGTGAGCTTCCCCAGCTCCAAGGTGCTGCTGTTCGAGCGGCTGGACTTCGGGCAGCGGGAGCGGTTCCGGGTTGAGCAGGAGGACACCATCCGCGAGGGCTACAGCCCGGCGTGGAACAACCTCCGGGCGACCACCGCCGTGGCGGTTGTAGACGGGAGTGTCGAGGAGATCGCCATGCGGGAGCTGTACGAGAAGGCCGGCGAGCCGGGCTCGGACCTGGTCCCGATCGGGTCCGGTCGCGTCCTCGACGAGCCGCCGGTGGTGCTCTCGAAGGAACGGAGCCCCGCGTCGATCGGTGGGTCGGGCCGGTCGGACGGGGAGTATCCTCTGTTCTTCTGGGCGACACCCAACGGCGTGGCGGGGCGTGACCTGCCGAGGTAGCGGATGGGGTTCTTTGAGCGCAAGCTCGGGGCGATCGGCGAGGCCGTCGACGACGGTCTCGATCGCGCGCGCGACCGCGCCGGCGAGATGTGCGACCGACAGGGATGGGCCGACCGCGCCGCCGCGGCACGGGACCGATGGGTCGAGGGCCTCGGGTCGGCCGGGCTGGCGATCGGCGAGCGCTGGCGCGGGCTCAGCCGCGATGCCAAGCGCCTGAGCATCGCCGGGGGTGCGCTGGTCATCGTCCTCGTCGCCGTGCCGGTGCTGCGGGGCACGCTGGTGACACGGGCTGAGCCTGTCGGGGATTCGGACATCGCGCTGCTGGAGCGCCTGCGCTCGCAGGCGGCCCGGCCCAGCCAGTGGCTGGGGCAGGCCGAGCCCTCGGGGCGAGCCCCGGCACGCCCCGCGATGCCGGCGGGATGGGACTGAGCGTCCGGGGTGGCTCTCGACACGCCCCGCCTACACTGCCCGTCTCGACCAAAGACCCCGATCGCGACCGCCACAGGAGGCCCGCCATGGCTGTGCTCGTCAACAAGGACACCCGCGTTATCTGCCAGGGCATCACCGGCTCGTTCGGCGCGGTCCACACCAAGGGGTGCCTGCACTACGGCACCAAGATGGTCGGCGGCGTGACCCCCGGCAAGGGCGGCACGCGAGACGCCAACGGCCTGCCCATCTTCGACACCGTTGACGCCGCCGTCCGCGAGACCGGGGCCGACGCCACCATGATCTTCGTCCCCCCCGCCTTCGCCGCCGACGCGGTGCTTGAGGCGGCCGACGCGGGCATCGGCCTGATCTGCTGCATCACCGAGGGCGTGCCGGTCCAGGACATGGTGCGGGTGCGGGCGGTGCTCGATGAGCGCAACCTCGCGGCCCGGGGTGCCGACGTGCACCCCTCCAACCAGCTCATCACCCTCATCGGCCCCAACTGCCCGGGCATCATCACCCCCGGGCCCAAAACCGGCAACGACAAGTCCGCCGACGACCCCTACACCAACGCCGGGTGCAAGATCGGCATCATGCCCGGCTACATCCACACCCACGTCAGCGAGGCCAAGACCGGCAAGGCCGTCGGCATCGTCAGCCGCTCGGGCACGCTCACTTACGAGGCGGTCTGGCAGACCAGCAACCTCGGGCTCGGGCAGTCCACCTGCATCGGTATCGGCGGCGATCCTGTCCGCGGCATGAACCACATCGACTGCCTCAAGGCCTTCGAGAACGACCCCGACACCCACGGCATCCTGATGATCGGTGAGATCGGCGGCACCGACGAAGAAGAGGCCGCCCACTACATCAAGCACCACGTCACCAAGCCGGTCGCGGCGTTCATCGCCGGGCAGACCGCGCCCCCCGGCAAGCGCATGGGCCACGCCGGCGCGATCATCTCCGGCGGCGAGGGCACCGCGCAGAGCAAGGTCGATGCGCTCAAGGCTGCGGGCGTCGAGGTGGCGCAGAGCCCGGCGGAGATGGGGTTGGCGATGGCGAAGGTGATGGGGCTGGGGTGAGCCAGCCCGATCCGTGCCCGGTGCGGGTGCTCCGGCTGAGGGCTGGTTGAGGGGCGACGAAGGCCGCACGGGTTGGGGCGGTGGCTCATCGACCCCGCGCGGCCTGACCGATAGCCCATGCATGCCAGCTTCAGGACCCGTGCTCCCCTGTCCACGATGCCAGTACGACGTTGCGGCCTGCACCGAGCCGGTGTGCCCGGAGTGCGGCACGGCCTTTGAACTCGTGCCCACGGTGGGTCGCGAGCCCGGGCGCGGTGTCGTCGGACCGGTGCTGGGCGTCGTGCTCGCACTCGGCGGTCTCGCGGCATGGGTGCTGTTGCCCGCCTCCGGCGTGTGGCTCGAGCGCGGCAGTCTGCTGCTGATCTGCGGCGGGCTCGGCGGCGTGATGCTGGTGGTGCACGGGCTGCCCGGGCTGGGCAACGCGATGTCGTGTCTGCTGGCGTCGCGGGCGGATCGGTACCGCCGCGTGCGGGCGATCCGGTGGTGGCGCGACGCGGCGGTGCTGGCGCTGGTGCTCGGGATGGTTGCGACGGCTGCGCGCACGATCGAGGCGCTGCAACAACTCGACGACCCGGCCGAACTGGGCCGCGCGGTCGGCGGCGGGTTGTTCGCCCAGCTCTACGCGGCCCTCGCAGCCGCGGTGATGGTCGCCGGATCCATGGTCATCGCCCGGCGCGGCGACGACGGAGGACGCGACACCACCCAGACACTCGCGGTTGCAGCCACTGCCGCGGCGTGCTGCGCGGGGGCAGTTCTGATGGTTTCGCGGATCGTGGTCTGAGGGCTTGCCGATCGACGGGCTGCGCGCGCGAACCGGCTCGATCAGTCGTCGCGCTCGACGACGATCCCGCCCTTGATAACCATGTCGACATCGAGGAGTTGCTTGATATCGTCGAGCGGATTGGCGCTGACGGCGATCAGGTCGGCCGCCTTGCCGACCTCGAGCGTGCCGATGGTCTCGCTCAGGCCGCAGAGCTCGGCGGCGTTGACGGTCGCTGCGACGATGCACGCCTCGGGGCTCATCCCCGCCTCGACCATGTAGACGAACTCCTGGGCGTTCGTGCCGTGCGTGCCGACGCCGACATCGGTACCGAAGGCGATGCGCACGCCGCCCTCGTGGGCGCGGCGGAGCGAGTCCTGGATCTGCGGCCCGACGGCTGCGGCCTTGAGCCGGACCGGCGGTGGGAAATAGCCCTCGTCCTGTGCCTTGAGCTCCACGAACTTGCCCGCGTGGACGGTGGGCACGAGGAACGCCCCGGTCTCGACGAAGAGGCGGATGCTCTCGTCGTCGAGGTAGGTGCCGTGTTCGATGGAGTCGACGCCGGCGCGGAGGGCGGCGTTGATGCCGCGGGTGCCGTGGGCGTGGGCGGCAACCTTCTTGTTGAGCAGCCGGGCGGTCTCGACGATGGCACGGAGCTCGTCGTCGAAGAGCTGCTGCTCGACGCCGGCGCCGATGTTGGAGAGCACGCCGCCGGTGGCGGTGGTCTTGATGAGGTCGGCCCCGCGCTTCACCTGCGCGCGCACCGCCTGCCGGATGTTGGCCTCGCCGTCGGCGACGCCGTCCAATGCACCGGGCACATCGAAGAGATCGTCGCGGTAGCCGTTGGTGCGGTCGCCGTGCCCGCCGGTGGGTGTGATGGCGCGGCCGGCGCAGAGGATGCGCGGGCCGGGGACATCGCCCCGGTTGATCGCGTCGCGCAGGGCGAACGCCGAGTCGCCCATCGAGCCGACGTTGCGGATGGTGGTGAAGCCGGCGCGGAGCGTGCGCTCGGCGTGGACCGTCCCGGCGATCGCGGCGTCGGCGTCCGACTCCTGCACGCGGCGGAGGTGCACATCGCGCGTGTACTCAAACGTGATGTGCGTGTGGCAGTCGATCAGGCCGGGCAGGACGAACATCTCCGAGAGGTTGACGAACCGGACGGCGACGTCCTGCGGCGCGGCCTGCCCGACCGGCATGTGCCCGTCGAGCACCCGCTCGATGACGCCTTTGTGGATCACGAGTGTGCTCGGGCCGCGGGGCCTCTCGCCGGGGACGGCGAGCAGGTTGCCGCAGTGGATCACGGTCCACGCGGGAGGGGCCTGCCCGGTCGTCGCGGGCTGCGCGCGCAGGGCGTGGGCCGTGACGGTGAGGAGAGCGAGCATCACGAGGAGTCGGCGCATGGGGTTGGCTCCGTTGCTGGGTCGGGGCAGTGTACCGGTGGCAGAAAAAGACAGCGGGCCCGGATTGCTCCGGGCCCGCTGCGTGGGTCATAGGTTGGCGGCCGGGCCGCCTTTGATCAGCTCAGTTCGAGCGGATCATTCGTACATGTAGGTGGCCTCGGTTTCCTCGATCGGGGTCGAGAAGACTTCCGAGGTCATCGAGGTGCCGAAGCGGACGTTGCCGGCCGCGTTGGCCCGGACCACGACGGTGAAGGTCGCGGAGGCCTTGGGGGCGAGGGTGGGAAGCTTGGCGAAGGTGACGCGCTGGCCGGAGACCGAGCCGTTGGTCGCACCACCGGCAGAGACGAAGGTCTGCTGCGCGGGGATGTTGCAGACGATGGCAACGTTGCGAGCCATGGCCGAGCCCTGGTTGGTCACGGTGATGGTGTAGGTGACCGAATCGCCGACGCGGATCGGGTCGGGGCTGTCAACCACCTCGAGGAGGATGGCCGGGATGCCCTGGACCTCCGTCTCGCAGGTGTCGGCGACCTGCTCGGCACAGACGCAGTCGGCGGTGGCCGCGGCGCGGATGGTGCCGATGCCGGTCGGGGCGACGGTCATGCTGACCGAACGCTTGCCGCCGGAGGCGGAGATGGAACCGGCGTTCCAGACAACGGTGTTGCCGTTGAGGGTGCCGCCGCCGGTAGCGCTGACGAAGGTCGCGCCGGCCGGGACGGGGGCGGAGATGGTGGTGTTCTCACACGCGGCGTCGCCGGTGTTGGTGACGTTCCACGTGAAGGTGATGTTGCGGCCCAGGTAGACGCGATCGATGCACTCGGCAGCGATGGTGAGCTTGGGCTGGGTCACGACGGTGGAGACCGCCGAGGCGTTGGCGTCGGCGCCGCACCCGCTGGTGGCGGAGGCCGGCGACGAGAAGTTGCCCGTGCGGGCGGCCTTCGCGGTGACCTTGAACTCCTTGGACTGGCCGGCGGCGAGCGCACCAGCGTTGAAGCTGACGTTGCGCGAGCCGTTGACGGTCAGGCCGTCGGCGAGGGTGTCACGGACAACGACGTTGTCACAGGCACCGGTGCCCGAGTTGGTGACGACGTAGGTGAGCTGGATCGGATCGCAGAGCAGGGCCTGCGGGGTCGCGGTCTTGCGGAGCGCGAGGGCCGGCTCGACGACCGTGGTCTCGGCGCAGAGCAGGTTGTTGTAGGTGGCGGCCACGCAGTTGGAGCTGAGCCCGGTGCGGGTGGCCTTGGCGGTCACGGTGATGATCTCGCTCTCGTTGGCGCCCAGGTTGCCAAGGACCCACTGGGGGCTTCCGTCGGCGCCGCGGCTGGCGGCGGGGGTCGAGCTGACCATCTCCATGTTGTTCTGGTTCTCGTGGGTGACCACGACGTTCTGGAGCTCGCCGCTGGTCAGGTTGCAGACCTGCAGGCGGTACTCGTAGGGCTGGTTGAGACGGACTTCCTTGGGCATGATCGTGTAGACGACCAGGGCGCTGGAGGACATCTCACCGGTGGGGAACGCCTGGCTGACGACGGTCTCGTTGGGGCCGACGTCGGGGTTGCAGCCGCGGGTGGTGCGCTGCGGCGCGGGACGCGCGGGCTTGTCGGCCGGCTTGTCCGCGGGCTTGGCGGTCTCCTTGACGGGAGCGGGCGCGGGGGCGGCGACGCCCTTGTCGCGTCCCCACTGCCACTTGCCGGTGGTGTAGTACTCGTGGGTGCTCTTGCCGGCGCCGGCGTCGGACGTACACGCCCCAGCCATCATCATCGCGGTGATCGCCGCGGCGCCCACCGTTGCTTTAAGCCAATTCTGGACCTTCATGTGCGAGCCTCCTCAGTGTTCAGAGCTATCAGAAATTCAGTACGAGCCCGGGCTTCCGGACAGAAACGGGATGAGCGGGGTGTTGGTCCCGCGACGGTGCAGACAGGCATGCGGGTGGAGTCCTTCCGGCCCCGCGTGTTCCGCGGGGCACAGAACGTGCCCTCGCAGCCTCGGTGGCGGGATGCCCGCCCCCGGGGCCTCAATACTAGGCCCGTCTCGGTCAGCTTCCGACACAAACTACCCACAGAATATGCCGGGGGGGTGGTCGGCTATTTTTGCGCCTGGAGCAGGTCGCGGATCTCGGTCAGGAGGACCACGTCGGCCGCGGGTGCCGGCTCGGGGGCGGGGGCTTCCTCCTGCTCCTTCTCGAACTTCTTCCGGGCGTTGTTCATCAGCTTGATCATCATGAAGATGGCGAACGCCAGGATCAGGAAGTTGATCAGGACCGTGATGAAGTTGCCGTAGGCCAGCACCGGGCCGAGGGCTCGGGCCTGGTCGATCGGCAGGACCGCGACCGCCGGGTCGGCCGAGGCGACCGCCTCGGCGATCTTGTCCTTCGCGCCCTGCGTGAGCGGGATGTAGAGGTTGCTGAAATCAGCCTTCCCCGCGATGCCGACGATCGGCATGATCACGTCGGCGATAAACGACTTGACGATGAGCCCGAACGCACCACCGATGATGATGCCGACGGCCATGTCCATGACGTTGCCCTTGAGCGCGAACTCCCGGAATTCCTTCACGAGTCCCATGCGGGTTCTCCTCTTCTGGATGTATGTCGAAACGGCTACCCATGCGCAGAACGCGCAGCGGGGTGAAGAATTAGAAGCCGTGAGTGTACGCGAACTTGCTGCAGACTGATCCCTCGCCTGGTCGCTTTTTCGACATCACGCCCCGGAACGTTCCGGGATTGCATACTCCATCGAACACGGTGCGCCGGCGAGTGTGCGCCGCGTGCGACGCTGCGCTGCGCCGTCGCCGCGCACGCCGGAAGCACAGCAAAAGCCCGCCTGAGAACGCCGCACGCGTGATGCTGCGCACCCCGCTCGGGTGATGATCGGTGAGCCGAGCCAGCGCGCGCAGCGCAAGCCAAGGCCGCGGCCTTAGCGCACCCCACGTGGTTTTCGCCACAATGTCGCGCCGGAACATGAAACATTATTCACTAACCGCATAGGCGTTCCGGTCGCGCAGCGCGTTGCGCGCAGCAGCGCCGGCTATTCGGGCGGGTCGCGGAGCGTGCGTGCGCGGCGGACGGCGCCGCGCCCGAAGCGCGCGGTGATCGCGTCGCTGGCGGTGTCGATCGCCGTGCGCCGCGTCGCCTCCGGATCACCGAACAGCGGCAGCTGCGGATCGGCGTGTTGCGTCAGGCCGCTCGTCGACACACCGATGAGCCGCACCGGCCGGAAGCTGCGCGCCGCCCACGTGTCGAAGATCTCCCTCGCCGCGTCCCACAGCTCGGCGGTCGAGTTGGTCGCACGCTCGAGCGTGCGCGAGCGTGTGATGGTCTCGAAGTCGCCGTAGCGGATCTTGCAGGTGACTGTGCGCGCGCTGCGGCTCTTTCGGCGCAGGCGGCGGGCGGTGTCCTCGGTCAGTTGCAGCAGCACGCTGCGGACCTGCTCGGCGTCGGTGAGGTTGGCGTGGAACGTCGTCTCGTGCCCGATGCTCTTTGCCTGGCCGTCGGGCACGACGGGCCGGTCGTCCTCACCCCGCGCCAGCTTGCTGGCCCGCTCGCCCCACGAACCGAGCGCCGCGCGCAGCGCAGCGGGGTCGATCTCGCGGAGCTGCGCGAACGTCCGCAGGCCGAGTTTGTGGAGCCGCTTCTCGGCGGCCGGGCCGATGCCCCACATGTGGCCGACCGGGAGCGGGTCGAGGATTTCCTGCGTGCGCTCGGGGGTGATGATGGTCAGGCCGTCGGGCTTGTCCATCTCGCTGGCGAGCTTGGCGAGGAACTTGTTGGGCGCGACACCGACCGAGGCTGTGAGGCCGATCTCGGACCTGATGCGCGCGCGGATCCGCTCGGCGATCGAGACGGCCGGGCCGAGGAGCCGTTGCGAGCCGGTCACATCGAGGAACGCCTCGTCGATCGAGAGCGGCTGCACGAGCGGGGTGAAGTCGTCGAAGATCGCAAAGACACGATCCGACAGCTCGCGGTAGCGCTCGTAGCTGCCCTTGACGAAGATCGCCTGGGGGCAGAGGCGTTTGGCGACGGCGGAGGGCATGGCGCTGCGGCAGCCGAACCTCCGGGCCTCGTAGCTCGCGGCTGCGACAACCCCGCGCGGCCCGGTGCCGCCGACGAGCACCGGCTTGCCGCGGAGCTCCGGGTCGTCGAGCTGCTCGACGGACGCGAAGAAGGCGTCCATGTCGACGTGGAGGATGGCGCGTGATGGCACGTCTGGCGGCACGGGGGATTATTCGCCGGCGACGGAGGGCGGCCTCGGGGGCCCGGTGCGGTCACGGCGCAGGAGCCGCGGGCCGGGTTACTGATCCGGCGCCGGCTCGATCTCGGGCTCGAGCGCCTCGACAACCCGGTCGAAACGCTCGGCCAGGTGTGTCGCGCCCACGCGGCGGTACATGTTGCCCATGGCACCGAGCACCCGCAGGATCTCCGCGTCGGGGGTCGGGAAGTGCCCCAGCAGGCTCCGGGCCTCGTCCTCGCGCCCCTCGTGCACGAGCTGGAACATGACCGAGAGAGCAAACTCGGTCTCGGTGAAGGGGCGGGCGCGGGGGTGGTCGCCGAAGCGCTCGAGAAGCTCGCCGACGCGGGACGCGTCTTTGCCATCGAGCAGCGCGGCCATCTGCCTGGGCGTGGGGGGCAGACCGAGCGACTCGTCGTAGGCCGGCGGCCCCTCCCCGGCTGCGGCGAACTCGGCGACGACCGGCGACTCGCCGGGGGCGGCGTCGGCCCAGCGCGAGCGGAGGGCTGCCCGGGCGTCGGGCTCGTCCCGGAGTTCGGCGTCGAGGAACAGCCGGACGGCCCGGCACAGTTCGTCGTATCCGGCGCGCACCGCTGCGGCGTCGGGATGGCCGGCCGTCTCTGCGCCGAGTACGCCCTGCGCGATAAACGAGTTGTGCTGCAGATCGCGGAGGGTCAGGTACATCCGCGGCGCCCTGAGAAAGCTGTCGCCCAGACGGAACATCGCGTGCTGCCGGGCGGCGAAGAGGAGCGGGACATCGATGTCTTCGGCGCTGTCGAGGGCCAGCGGCACCATGTCGTTCCAGCGGGTGTCGGCGAAGGAGTGGTAGTCCTGGGTGGTGTCGAGCAGGACGACCGCGTCGAGCGGGGTGCCCAGGCGGGACATGAATCGCACGGCCGTGTGGGCGCCGCCGCTGTGCCCGACCATGCCGATGCGCGACCAGTCAACCGGCAGCGACTCGCCGGCGACGCGGATGAGGTGGCGCAGGTCGGCCTCGGAGTCAAGCTCGGCGTCGATGTTGAACGACTCGCCGGTGCCGTCGAGGAAGGCCGAGCCGGCGACGATGTAGCCGTGGCTGGCGAGGAACTCGCAGAGCACGGCGTTGTCCTCGAACGAGGAGCCGTAGCCGGCGTGGTAGAGCACAAGCGGGTAGGGCCCGGGCGCGGCAGCGGCGTCGCGGACCGAGGCGGTCGGCGTGGCCAGCAGCGCGTCGAGCGTGGCCCGCTGCGCATCGTCGAGGTCCTCGAGCGCGGTTCGCAGCGTCTCCTGGCTGATCACGTCGCGGGCGTACTCGGCCAGCTCGGAGGCGAGCGTGGCGTAGCGGCTGTCGTCGGGGGCGGTCTTCAGGTAGTCGCCGTGGGGCATGCCCGCGCCGTCACCCGCGGCTGCGGGATACCAGAGGTTGACCAGCACCGGGCGCGGGTGCTTCGGGTCGGCCGGGATGTCCAGCTCGGGGCTGGTGTAGGAGCGTCCCGGATCGGCAGACCAGAACGACCGGAAGCCGACGCGGTGTGCGCCGGGGGCAAGACCGCCCCAGAGCGGCGGTGCAGCGGCGGCCGCCGCGGCGACGAACATCCAACAGACGAGGCAGAGCAGACGAATCGATGATTGTGCCAAGGTTGACCCCACGTGTGTGAACGACGAAAAACGAATCTTACGACGGCGGACCGCCCGGGTCGGCCCGGCTCTGCGCCGTCGCCGACGGGTCCATCCCCTCGGGTGTGTCGGCGGGCAGCACCACGCGGAACGTGGTGCCCTTGCCCTCGCTGCTCTCGAGGTGGATCTGACCCCGGTGCTCGTCGATGATGCGCTTGGTCACGGCCAGGCCCAGGCCGGTGCCCTTGGTGCCCTTGGTGGTGTTGAAGGGCTCGAAGATCCAGCGCTGGCGGTCGGCGGGGATGCCCGGGCCGTTGTCGATCACGTGGAACTCGGCGTAGCTGTGTCCCTGGCCGAGCAGCGGGTCGGTCGTGCGGAACATGGTGCGCACGGTGACGACGCCGGTGCCGCTGGGCACCGCCTCGACCGCGTTGGAGAGCAGGTTCATCAGGGCTTGGTGGATGAGGTTGCCGTCGATCGGCACGGGGGGCATCTCGGGGTCGTGGTCAACGATCACCGCGACGCCCTTCTGCTTGCACCGGCTCTCGAGCAGCTGGGCGCAGTCTTCGACGAGCAGGCCGAGCGGCTCGAGGGCGAGCTCGACGCCGTGCTGCCGGCTGAAGGTGAGCATGTTCATCGTCAGGCCGACGATGCGGTCGAGGTTGCGTTTGAGGATGCCCCAGCCGTTCATCGAGAGGTTGAGGTCGCTCTTGCGGAGGCCCATCTCGACAACGTCCGCCCCGCCGCGGAGGCCCTGCAGGATGTTCTTGATCGAGTGGCTCAGGCTCGCGACGGTCTCTCCCGCGGCCGTCAGCCGCTCGGCGTGGAGCTTTTGCCCGTAGTGGTCGGCGTTGGCCAGCGCCAGACCGGTGTGCTGGCCGATGGCGTTCATCAGGGCGAGCTGCTGCTCGGTGAAGGTGTAGTTGGCGATGGACGAATCGATATAGACCACGCCGAAGACGCGGTCCTGGAAGCGGATGGGCGAGCAGATGGCGCTGCGGATGTGGTACTGCTGCACGCTGTCGCCGGAGGCGAAGCGCTTGTCGGTCATCGCGTTGGAGCTGAGCACGCCCTCGGAGTTCTTGAGCACGTGCTGGAGAATCGTCCGCGAGACGCCGATCTTGGCGTCGGTCGATGAGGCGGGCTTGTTCTTGTATTTCACGACGGCGGGCTTCATCGGCGCATCGGGCGTGTCGCCGGCGAGCATGATGAACCCCCGCTCGGGCTCGAACTCCTGGAAGACCAGATCGAGCACCGACTCGAGCAGTTGCTGGCGGTCCATGACCTGGGTGGTCAGCGTGGTGAGCTGATAGATGATGCGGAGGTGGTCTACCGCGGCCGCGGCGGGCTCGGGCTCGGCCAGGATCACCGAGTCCTCGTTCGACGGCAGCGACCGCTCGATCGAGAAGTCCAGCTCGGACTTGCGGAGCAGCTGCACCGCGTCGGCGTCCACGGTGTCGTCCTGCCCGAAGACAAAGAGGGTCGAGCCGGTGCGGATCTGGTCGCCAGCCTTGAGCCGCTGGCGGCCGTCGATCTTGAGCCCGTTGACGTAGGAGCCGTTCTGGGATTGGAGGTCGCGGATCCACCAGATGCCCGCGTCGGGCGTCAGCTCGGCGTGGCGGCGGCTGACCGTGTCGTCGGTGATCGGCAACGCCTCGCTCGACCGCCCGATGAGCTGCGGCTCGTTGGGCGGGAGCTGGTACTTGCGGCCCTTGTCGGGGCCCTGGAGGACGGTGAGAACGAGCATGGATACACGATACGGGAACCGACCCGGCTCGGTTGTCGAATCCGCGATGCCCCCGGACGCCAAACCCCGGACACCGAACCCCGGACGCCGACGCTGAGGCTCTGCAAAGCGTCGGATTCCTCGACCCGACGCACGCGCCCGAATCCGCCACTTCGCTCGAAGACTCGCTCAGTGGCGGCGTCCGTCGGAGGGGCTCGGGGAAGGGGCGAGCAAGAGAGGGCCAAGACCCGTCGCTTACGCTCGGGGCTCTGTAGGCACTATCCTGCGTGCGATGGCCAAGCGTGCTGCGACAGGACCCAACCCCCTCGACCTCTCCCCCGACCCTTCGTGGCGGATCCTTGTCGTCCACGGCAAGGACGCCTTCATGCGGATGGAGGCCACCGCCCAGCTCCGCAGGGCCCTGATCGAGCAGCACGGCGAGATCGAGACGTTCAACTTCGACGGCGACTCGGCGGACGCGGCCGACGTGCTGGACGAGTGCCGCAGCTTCGGGCTCATGCAGCAGCACAAGCTGGTGCTCGTCGATGGGGCCGACCAACTGGTCAAAGAGGCCAACCGCCCGCTGATGGAGCGGTACGCCGAGCACCCCTGCGAGCACGCGACGCTGCTGCTGCGGAGCGAGCGGTGGAACCCCGGCAAGCTGGACAAGCTGATCAACGAGGTCGGGGCGGTCTGCAAATGCGACGGGGCCAGAGAGCCCGAGGCGGTCGCGTGGATCGGCAGGCACTGCAAGACGCGGCACAAGGCGGGGATCGACCGGGCCGCGGCCCAGATGCTGGTCGACCGGCTCGGGGCCGATCTGGGGCGGATCGACAGCGACCTGGCCCGGCTGGCCATCGCGGCGGGCGACGGCGGTTCGATCACCGCCGAGCTGATCACCGAGATGGTGGGTGTGAGCCGGCAGGAGGACCCGTGGAGCATCCAGTCGGTGCTGCTGTCGGGAGACCCCTCGGCGATCATCCGCCACCTGCGGCTGATCCTCGACAACGCCCCGCGGGACGCCCACATCCCGGTCATCTTCGCCTACACCGATCTGGCGGCCAAGCTCCACGGCATGGCGATCGCCCAGCACCAGCGGATGAGCCCGCAGACGGCCGCCGGGAAGCTGAAGCTGTGGGGCGCG
The DNA here is from genome assembly GCA_043100935.1 of Phycisphaerales bacterium JB054. Taxonomy (GTDB): domain Bacteria; phylum Planctomycetota; class Phycisphaerae; order Phycisphaerales; family UBA1924; genus PNC22. The sequence continues at coordinate 33,714 of JBICHP010000001.1, read as the reverse complement.
AGCAGGGACGCGTTGATGCGGGTGGCGCCGCGGCTCCGTCCGGGCCGGACCAGAGCCCTGCTTCGGGCCTGCGTGGAGGCCGACCAGGGGCTCAAGTCGGGCCTCGGTGAGCCCCACCGGGTGCTCGAGAGGCTCGGGCTGCGATTTGCGGCGGTCGCGCGCTGATCTGGCCGATATCCCCGGATGAGTACGTCCCGATCGCGGAGCGACAAGGGACCACAGGCACACACTGACGCAGGAGGCGCGGTCGTGCAGACGCGACGAATCCACTCGAATCTGATCCTTCCCCCGCAGCGTGCGCGCAGGACGCCGGCGATGCTCGTGGCGCTGGCGTGTGCCGGTGCCCTCAGCGGGTGCGGCGGCGGGGCCGACACGCGTGCCGACGAGCCGGGCGTGAACGTCGGGCTCGAGGCCATGGTCGGCGACAACCCCTCGGGGGTGGCTGCGGCGGAGCCCGCGACCGATCTCGAGGCCCTGATGGCCCTGCAGGCGGCCCAGCTCGCCGAGGCCTTCGGCACGCCTGCCGAGGCCCTGGACGAGCCGGAGACCGACTGGACGACGACGGAGAGTGCCGAGGCCTCAACCGACACCTCGCTGACCAACCTGCTGGGTGGGGCGGGCGAGGCGACCGAGCAGGAGGCAACAGCAGCGGCTGATGCCGGGCCGGCGGAGGCTGCGGACGCGGCTGTCGCCGAGGGCGACGCCGGGGCGGAGACCACTGGTCCGGGCCCCACGACGGTGGAGGCCCTGTATGCCCAGCTGGATGAGGCCCTGGGGCAGGAGGTCGAGACGACCTCGGAGCCGTTCAGGACGGCGGTGGCGGTGATCGCGATGGCAGCGGCCCAGGGGCGCGACCCGCTGGGGGCCATCGGCCCGGAGACCCGCGTGGGCGCGGCGCTGAGCCCCGAGGAGCGCGAGCGGGCGACGGTCGTGGCCGAGTTGCTGGCGTCGGTCTTCTCGAGCGAAGCGGACGGGATGTCGGCGCTGCAGGGTCTGTCCGAGCGACTCTCCAAGACGGTGGGGCTGCGGATCCCCAAGGCGTTGCTGTGCACCGAGGTGCGGGGCTTCGGACGCTACTCGGAGTTCCCCCGGACGGACTTCCTGGCCGGGCGGCGGGTGCGGGCGCTGTTGTATGTCGAGGTTGACGGCTTTGCCCATCGCAAGATGGACGGGGCGGAGTTCGGCGCGCTTGAGGTGGAGGAGCCCTGGGCGATCGACGTGACGCAGACGCTCGAGCTGTACCACAGCGGTGCCGGAGAGATCCTGGCGTGGAAGCGGCCGGAGGAGATCGTGGTGGAGACCTCCCGGAACAAACAACGGGATTTCTACCTGCTCACCGACTTCGAGCTGCCGGAGACGCTGACCGTGGGCAGTTACCAGCTGAAGGTGATCATCAAGGACCGGGTGGCGAACGCTCGGGCCGAGGTCTTGGTCCCGATCGGGATCGTTGCCGACCCGGCACTGGCGTGGACCGGCAGGTAATCCGCCGGAATGCGTGGGGAGGCCGGCGGCCTGCCAATCCGACCGCTGCACACCGATTGGCAGGCGGATCCTGCCCGTATTTCAAGTGTTTCCACTTGGTATGAGTCCGATTGTGGCCTCTGACTGCCGATCGGCCAAGAACCGGCAATTGGCACATGGATCGCAGCCGATGTAGACGGAGAGGGTCTGCAACGGTTTCGTTGTCGACCCTGACAGAATATTGACGAAGAATCCGGCGGAACAGCCAACCGAAGACCGTGGTTGAACCGTACAGAGTTGATGGGGCCCGATGATGGGACCCAGAAGGAGTGGGAAATGTTTGAGCGCTTTACCGATCGGGCACGCAAGGTGATGGCCCTGGCCAATCAGGAGGCCCAGCGCTTCAACCACGAGTACATCGGGACCGAGCACATCCTGCTCGGGCTCGTCAAGGAGGGCTCCGGCGTCGGGGCCAACGTGCTCAAGAACCTCGATGTCGATCTGCGCAAGGTCAGGCTCGAGGTGGAGAAGCTCGTCAAGGCCGGTCCCGAGATGGTGACGATGGGCAAGCTGCCCCAGACACCCCGGGCCAAGAAGGTCATCGAGTACGCCATCGAAGAGGCCCGCAACCTGAACCACAACTACGTGGGCACGGAGCACCTGCTGCTCGGCCTGCTGCGTGAGCACGACGGCGTCGCGGCGCAGGTGCTGATGAACCTCAGCCTCAAGCTGGAGGAGGTCCGCGAGGAGGTGCTCAACCTGCTCGGGGCCGGTGCCGACAGCGAGGCCGGCGAGGCCGTGGGCGGCCCGGGCAGCGGCGGCGGCGGGCGCGAGGGGCGCGGCGGCAACAGCCGCAGCAAGACCCCGGCGCTGGACAGCTTCGGCCGCGATTTGACCGAACTGGCCAAGGAGGGCGAGCTCGACCCGGTGATCGGGCGTGCACGCGAGATCGAGCGTCTGGTGCAGGTGCTGTGCCGGCGCACGAAGAACAACCCGGTGCTGCTGGGCGAGGCGGGCGTGGGCAAGACCGCGATCGTCGAGGGCCTGGCGCAGCAGATCATCTCGGGCGAGGTGCCGGAGATCCTGCACGAGCGTCGTCTCGTCGTGCTCGACCTGGCGATGATGGTGGCGGGCACCAAGTACCGCGGCCAGTTTGAAGAACGCATCAAGGCGGTGATGAACGAGGTCCGCAAGGCCAAGAACGTCATCCTGTTCATCGACGAGTTGCACACGCTGGTGGGTGCCGGCGGTGCCGAGGGCGCGATCGACGCGAGCAACGTGCTCAAGCCGGCGCTGGCCCGCGGCGAGATCCAGTGCATCGGCGCGACGACGTTCGATGAGTACCGCAAGTACATCGAGAAGGACGCGGCCCTGGCCCGTCGCTTCCAGTCGATCCCCGTCGATCCGCCCAACGTCGAGGAGACCATCGAGATCATCAAGGGGCTCCGCGACAAGTACGAGGCGCACCACCGGGTGCAGATCACCGACGACGCCGTCCGCGCCGCGGTGGAGCTCTCGGGCCGGTACATCACCGGACGCGTGCAGCCGGACAAGTCGATAGACGTGATCGACGAGGCGGGTGCGCGGGTGCGTATCAAGAGCATGACCAAGCCGCCAAACCTCGCCGAGATCGAGGCCGACATCGAGCGGCTGAGCATCGACAAGGACGACGCGGTCAAGGCTGCGGACTACGAGCGTGCGGCCGAGCTGCGCGATCAGGCCGAGCAGCTCCGCAAGAAGAAAGAGGACATGCAGAAGGAGTGGCGTGCCAAGGCCATGGAGGTTGACGGCATCGTGGACGAGGACGTCGTCGCCGAGGTTGTCAGCAAGATGACCGGCGTGCCGCTGACCCGTCTGGACAAGGAAGAGTCCTCGCGTCTGCTCGACCTGGAGAAGGAGCTTCACAAGAAGGTCATCAGCCAGGAAGAGGCGATCAAGGCGGTGTCGAAGGCGATCCGCCGTGCCCGCGCCGGGCTCAAGGACCCGAAGCGTCCGATGGGATCGTTCATCTTCGTCGGGCCGTCCGGCGTCGGCAAGACGCTCTTGAGCAAGGCTCTGGCGGACTTCATGTTCGGCGACGAGGACGCGCTGATCCATCTCGACATGAGCGAGTACATGGAGAAGCACAACGTCTCCCGTCTGGTCGGCGCCCCTCCCGGGTACGTCGGCTACGAGGAGGGCGGCCAGCTGACCGAGCGGATCCGCCGTCGGCCCTACTCGGTGGTGCTGCTCGACGAGGTCGAGAAGGCGCACCCGGACGTCTTCAACATGCTGCTGCAGATCATGGAGGAAGGCCGCCTGACCGACTCGTTCGGGCGCAACGTGGACTTCCGCAACACCGTGCTCATCATGACGAGCAACATCGGTGCGGACCTGATCAAGGGCGGGGCCGGCTTCGGGTTCCAGAAGCGGAACACCGAGGTCGATCACGACAACGTCAAGGGCATCCTGATGAAGGAGATCGAGCGGTTCTTCCGCCCCGAGTTCATCAACCGCCTCGACGACATCATCGTGTTCCGCCCGCTGACCAAGGACGACCTTGTGCAGATCGTGGAGTACGAGGTGGCCAAGGTGTTCCAGCGGCTGCGTGAGCAGTCGATCGAGCTCGAGCTCGAGCAGTCGGCCAAGGACTTCCTGATCGAGAAGGGGTACAACCCCGACTACGGGGCCAGGCCGCTGCGTCGGGCGCTGGGCAACTACATCGAGGACCCGCTCAGCGAGATGCTGCTCTCGGGCGAGTTGCACGGCATGAACGTGGTGAACGTGATCCACGTCGACGGCGAGGACAAGCTGACCTTCAAGGGCAAGCACGTCGATCAGCCCAAGGCCGACGACTCCGACGAGTCGAACGCCGAGCCGCACCAGGCCCAGAGCACCTGAGCCGGTCGGCGGCCTCATCGGCCGGCCGACATACCCAGACTCTCCTCTCGCACCCGCCAGCAGCCTTGTTGGCGGGTGCTTTCTTTTTGCCCGACGATCGCTGCGACGCGCTCGGGAGGGCCGGCCGGCGGCCCGCGCGTGAAAGCGCGGGGCGGCTCCCCCCAATGATGTACTGGGTCGCCCCACGGGTGGTGGTAGACTCTGCGCATCCTCTGCCGCTCGGCCGGGGGTGCCTCGGGGGGAAACGCTCCGGCGATCGCCGGGGCTGCGAAGCGAATGAGGAGCGCCGGTATGCGTCAGGCAGCAATGGTCGTGGGAGTTCTGGTCCTGGTCGCGGTCGGCGCGGTGTTCATGATGCGGTCCGGCGGATCGGGGACGGGGAACGCGACGCCGACCTCGGGCGAGGGCGGCGAGGCGTCGCGCGCCGACGGTGTGCACGTCACGCCGGGCGGGGGGCTCGACGGCCCCGACGCCGAGGCGCTGGCCGAGCTGCGCGCAGAATTGGACCGGGCCGAGCCGGTGGCGTACCGGTCGGACGATCAGCGGTACGCCGAGGCGCTGGCGTGGGTGGAGGCCAACCGCCCGGCCGACCGGCCCTACAACGAGATCGAGGCGAAGATCCTGGCGCTGATGGATGTGATCTTTGACGGCGAGAAGCGTTCGGCCGAGTGGACGATGAACCAGTCGCAGGTCGAGGTCGAGATGATCCGTGCGCTCGACGCCGACGGCGACGGGCAGGTCTCCGACGACGAGGTGCAGATGTTCATCGACGAGAACATCGCCGGGATGTTCAACCCGATCGAGCATCCCTACCTGAAGATGCGGCTCGATACCGACGGCGACGGGGAGTTGTCGCCGCAGGAGATGATGCGCGTCGGCGAGGTGATGGGCGAGGGCGCGCTCGCGGGCGTGTTCGACCGTGCCAAGCTCGAGTCGTGGGACGCCGACAACGACGGGCAGCTCAGCGCTGACGAGCGGCTGGCCGGCGAGGCGGCGGCGGCGGTCAAGGCCCAGGACATGTTCGGCGACATGATCGCCGGCATGGCTGCGCAGGGCGGCGCCGAAGCTTCCGAGGCCGCCAAGGTGCTGCTGGGCGACCCGGCGCTCAGCCCCGAAGAGCAGGCCGCGGCCCGGCAGAAGTTCTACGACGAGGCCGGCCCGGAGGTCGCCAGGGGCATGGAGATGCAGCGGCAGATGCTGCTGTCGCAGGCGGCGTCGATGGACTTCATGGAGGCCATGCGGGTGGACAACCTGCCGAGCCCCGACCTGAAGGAGATGATGTCCCAGATGCCGCAGCCGTCTGACCCGATGACCTTCGACATCGACGGCGACGGGCAGCTGGCCGCCGACGAGCAGGCCGCGCACACCGAATCGATGCAGGCCTATCAGGAGGCGGTCGCGCAGTGGGGCGCCGAGGTGACGGCGCTGCGGCTCAAGGCCCAGTTCGAGAACTCGGTCGCCCAGAGCGACACCAACAGCGACGGACGCATGGACGCCGACGAGTGGGACACACGGATCGACCGGCTGACCTACGAGCGGGAGGAGCGGTTGTTCCTCCGCAGCTACGACCTCGACGGCAGCGGCAAGATCGAGGGTTCGGAACTCAACCGCTACGTCGAGTGGTACCGGTCCGGAAGCCAGCGGGCCGACGTGAACTACGACGGGGCGGTGGACGCCCGGGACCTGGAGACGATGGCGATCCGCTACCAGCGGCAGTGGCAGTGAGCCGGGCTGCATCCGCAGGGCTGCCGCTCGGTAGGTAGACTGTGCCCGGAACGGGACAGGAGACCCTCTGCATGCGTCGCGGCCTGATTGTGCTGGTTGTCTTGGTGGTCCTTGCCGGAGTCGTGGCGCTGATGACGCTGCCGCGGCCGGGCGGCGGCGCCGGGAGCACCTCACCCACCAGCGAACAGCACTCGACCACCCCGAGCGACCGGGCGCTGCGGATGGTGCGCGACGAGATCGCCCGGGCGGAGACGGCCCGAGCGAATGAGCCGACCGATTGGCTGGCCGACGCGCGGGCGTGGGTAACAGCGAACCGCGAGGCGGGCTGGCCCTACGCCGAGGCCGAGGCCCGGGCGCTCGCATTCATTCTCGAGATCGCCGACGGGCGGCCAGTCTCGGTGCGGGCGATCATGCGCGAGAACGAACGGCAGATCGACGAGTTCAAGACACTCGACGCCGACGGCGACGGCGAGGTCTCCGACGAGGAGGTCGCGGCGTACGCGGCGTTCCAGGCCTCGATGTCCGATCCGCGCCGGCACCCCTACCTCATCGATCACTTCGACGCCGACGGCGACGGGGTGCTCGGGCCGGAGGAGACCACGTGGATGGACGCGGACGTGCGGACGAAGCGGCTGCGGGCGATGGCCGACCGGGCACGGATCGACCAGTGGGACACCGACAACAACGGGACGCTGAGCGAGGCCGAGCGCACCGCCGGGCACGCGTCGTCGTTGCTGCGCGCGCAGATCTTCCCCGACGGCCATGTCGAGTATGTGCCGGACCCCGGGCCCGACGCTGCCGACGCGCAGGCCGCGGCTCGTGAGACACTGGCGGCGGAGTTTGGGCAGGAGGTGCTCGACTTCACGCTCGAGCGTCAGGAGATGGCTGCGGAGATGTACCTGACGCTCGATCTCGGGCAGGAGATGGAGCTGATCGCCATCGACCGCACCACGCCGTGGGAAGACGGCCCGCCGATGCCGGACACCGACAGCTTCGACCGCGACGGCGACGGCTCGCTGAACCAGGAGGAGCTCGAGGCGAGCGTGGCGGCGATGGAGGAATGGGAGCGGGCGCAGAGTCTCCACATTGCCACCCAGGCCGCCGAGCGACTCCGGGCGATGTTTGACGCCCAGGTCGAGGCGGCGGACACCGACTTCGACGGGCTGGTCGTGGCGGCCGAGTGGGACCGCTATCGGGAGGGGCTGCTGATCGAGCGGGACAACCGGCTCTTTGCCCGGCACTACGACCTGGACGGGAGCGGGCGGATCGAGCCGGGCGAGCTGGAGACCTTTGTCGAGTGGTATCGGGCGGGCAGCCTGAGGGCGGATGTGAACTACGACGGGTCGGTGGACGTTCTGGACCTTGAGGACATCGCGACCCGCTATCAGGCCCAGGCCCGCTGAGGCCACAGGCGACGACGCTGTCGAGTAGGATCTTGCCCCTATGCCCGTATTCCTCCGCTGGTTTCTGCGACTCGGCCCGACCAACCCGATCGCGGTGCGCCTGGTGCAGAACGGCTCGCGCCGGATGCGGCACATGTACATCCGCAGCGCCTATCTGGCGGCGCTGGTCATCGTGCTGCTGTGGTCGCTGCTGATCAAGGGCGGCAGCGCCGAGCTGGGCTACCGCGAGCTGGCCGAGGCGGGGGCGTCGAGCTTCATCGCGATCGCCTACCTGCAGATCGGGCTGATCTGCGTGATCGCGCCGGTCTTCATGGCCGGGGCGATCGCGCAGGAAGCGAGCCCGCGGACGTGGGAGGTGCTGCTGACCACGCCGATGAGCGCGGGGCAGATCGTGCTGGGCAACCTGTTCGGCCGGCTGTTCTTCATCATCGCGTTGCTGCTCTCGAGCCTGCCGCTGTTTGCGCTCGTGCAGTACTTCGGCGGCGTGCCGGGTGAGTCGATCTTCGCGAGCTACTTCATCGCGGTGTGCGCGGCGGTGCTCGTGGGGACTATCGCCATCGCGATGTCGGTCAGCCGGCTGGCCGGGCGGCGGGCGGTGTTTACGTTCTATGTCTCGGTGGTCTCCTACATCGCGGTGACGATGGCGATCGACGCGCTCCTGCGGCAGCGCTCGGGCGACCCCTCGGTCACGTGGATGACCGTCGTCAACCCGTTCCTCGCCCTGCAGGCGCTGCTCAACCCCTCGACCTATCCGCGGGCCGACGAGACCGGGGCGTGGGCCCTGCAGAACCCGGTGAGCGCGTGGTGCTACGGCAGCCTGGCGCTGAGCGTCTTCCTAATGGTCGCGAGCACCGTGACGGTGCGGCTCGGGGGGCTCGCCTCGCTGGCGGGCAACCGCAAGGTCGGCGTGCCGTGGTACCGCAAGATGTTCGGCCTCGGGGCCAGCGGCGCCGAGCACCGCCCGCCCAAGGCGGTGTGGTCCAACCCGATCGCGTGGCGTGAGGCCTCGGCCCGCAACCGCACGTTCGGCCGGATCCTGGCGCGGTGGTCGTTTGTGGTGCTGGGGGCGGCGTTCGGGTTTGTGCTTGTCGCGGCATATCACACCGGCGCCTTCAACGCCCGGGACTTCCAGCTCGCGCTGCAGTACACCGTCATCGGTGAGCTGGTCGTGATCGGGCTGGTGGCGATCAATATGTCCGCGACGGCGATCAGCCGCGAACGCGAGGACGGCACGCTCGACCTGCTGCTCACGACGCCGATGACACCCAAGTCGTACCTCTCCGGCAAGCTGCGGGGGTTGGTGGCGTACCTGCTGCCCTTGCTTGCGGTGCCGATGGGGACGCTGGCGCTTACGGCGCTCTACGTCGTCACCGGCGGTCTCGGGCGTGAGGACGGCGCGATGGTGGCGCTGACGGGTCTGGCTGCGAGCGGGCGGAACGCGCCGCAGACGCCGGTGCTGCTGCCGGAGGCGGCGCTGATCGCGCCGCTGGTCACCATCCCCTTCATGACCTTCTGCGTGATTGTCGGGCTCCAGTGGTCGCTCCGCAGCAAGGGCACGCTGGCCAGCGTCGTCGCCGCCGTCGGCGTGATCGGGGTCATCAGCGGCATCGTCGGGCTCTGCGCCTGGAAGTCGGGCGAGGGGATCTCGGTGCTGGGGCCGGTGCTCTCGGCGTTCAGCCCGGCGACGCTCATCTTCTCGTGCATCAAGCCGGGCGAGGCGCTCGCCGAGACCATCAACAACAGCAACCTGGGCTCGGCGCGGGTCTCGCTGATCATCGGCTCGGCGATCGCCGCAGCCGTCTACATCGGCGTGGTCTTCGGCATCCACGCCAGCATGGTCAAGAACTTTGATATGACCGTCCGCAAGCTGTCCGGTGTGAAGTGAGCCGGTGACTGTGTGGCATGCCCACGCTTCGTGGGCATGTGCTCGGGCCCGGTAGCAGAGCCTCATGCCCACGAAGCGTGGGCATGCCACTCAACCGATCCCTACACTCTGCCCATGCCGACGATCGCCGAGAACCTGACGTACTGGAAGCGCTACGACTGGAAAGACCGCGGCCGCGAGTGGGGCAAGGGCTACGGCTCCATCGAGCAGGGCTGGGAGCACGCCATCCTGCCCCGCATCGGTGCCTTCCTGCCGACCGGGCACATGCTGGAACTCGCCCCGGGCTACGGCGCGTGGACCGATCTGCTGCGTCCGATGTGCAAGAAGATGACGCTGGTGGACCTGACGCCCAACTGCATCGAGCACTGCCGCGAGAGGTTCGGCAAGCGGGGCATGTCGTACCACGTCAACGACGGCCGCTCGCTGGCGATGGTCGAGGACATGTCGATCGACTTTGTCTTCAGCGTGCACTCACTCGTCCACGCCGACCACGACGTGATGCGGGAGTACATCCTGCAGCTGGGCCGCAAGATGAAACCGGGGGCGTTCGGGTTCATCCACCACTCCAACCTCGGCGTGTACGCCGACGAGCTGGCGGGCTGGGACCCGAAGGACACGCACTGGCGCGGGCGTGACATGACCGGCGAGAAGCTGCGCGAGGACTGCCGCGAGGCGGGGCTGGTGTGTGTCTATCAGGAGATCATCCCCTGGGGCAGCGACAAGTGCATCGACGCCTACTCGCTGTTTGCCAAACCGAAACCCGGGCAGAATCTCGCAGAGCGGGTGGAGCGGAACGAGGGGTATTGGCCGCACGTGTGGGAGCGGATCCGGATCGGCGAGCGGTACGGCAGGCCAACCTGACAGAGCCCGACGCGCGAGCGAGGAGCCGGGGTAGGATGGCGGCATGGGGACCGCACCCGAAAGCCCGGCCCGGCACCGACGTCGCCCGTTCCGTCGCTTTCTGCATGTCATGCTCGACGTTCGCCAGCGGTGGTGGTTGGCGTTGTGGTTTTGGTTGCCGGTCGGCGGTGTTGTCGTCGTGGCGTCTCACGAGGCGCAGCACGTGCTTGATCCCGCGTCACTCATGCACTTCGGAATGAGCATGACGAGGTGGCTCGCCGTCGCGGGCATCGCCTTGAGCCTCCTGCACTGGCTGCTCTCGGGCATGCAGGTCGGTGCCTACAAGCGCATGCGCCGCCGCCACGAATCCGGCCACTGCCCCCACTGCAACTACAACATCGCGGCCCACCCTGACGCGGTCTGCCCGGAGTGCGGGTGCGACCACCGGGCACGGCGGCGGGAGGCGATCGAGCAGCTCCGGCGGGCGAAGCAGTGGCCGGTGCAAAGACCTATCACTCCGGAAGCTTAGGATTTCACCGCTTCCCCGGTCTCTGGCTACAATGTGTCGGCAGCAGCCCGCGCCGGCTTGGTCTGCCACGAAGGGACACAACTCATGCCGTCGATTCTTGACAATATCCGTCGATGGAAGTCGTTTGATTGGTCGAACCGCGGCGAGGAATGGTGCGAAGGGTTTGGGGGTGCCGCCGCGGCGTGGGAGCACGTGCTGCTGCCGCGGCTCGCGGCGTTTCTTCCGACCGGGCACGTGCTCGAACTCGGCCCCGGCTACGGCGTGTGGACCGACTTCTTCCGCCCCCCCCCGCTGCCAGCGCCGGCGGTGATCGACTCTGCGAACGGATGACACTCGTCGACCTCGCGCCAAACTGCATCAAGTTCTGCCGCAAGCGGTTCGGCAAGCAGAACATGTCCTACCACACCAACGACGGCCGGTCGCTGTCGATGGTCGAGCTCGGCTCGATCGACTTTGTGTTCAGCTTCAACTCGCTGGTCCACGCCGATCACGAGGTGATGCGGGAGTATGTCCGGCAGCTGGGTCTCAAGATGAAGCCCGGCACGTTCGGCCTCATCCACCACTCCAATCTCGGTGCTTACGAGACCGAGATCGGCGTGATGGACCGCGCCTACGAGCACTGGCGCGGTCGCGATATGACGGCGGAGAAGTTCCGGAACGACTGCCGCAACGCCGGGCTCGTCTGCATCCACCAGGAACTCATCCCGTGGGGCAGCGAGCGGTTCATCGACACGATCTCGCTCTTCGGACGCCCGGGTCGCGGACAGACCTTCGCCGAATCGTCGCACGAGAACCCCGACTTCTGGGAGCAGGCCCGGGCGGGCGATCACTCGGCCGCGGCGTGGTACACCAAGCCCGCGTGATATGGCGCGGCGCCGCCCGCAACTCGGCGCACACGGGGTGTAACGCTTCGCGGGAGGGGCGACGAATCAGGATGCCTGCCGCGGCTTCGGCGAATTCACGCCCGCGGCCCTGCTGCCGCTGTCGCGGCGGTCCGGGAGACCACGATCTCCGGTGTCGCGGCGTGCGCATCTCGTGCGGGTCGTTGCACAACGACCACCCACTGGAAGCTGTGGACATTGGGCACCACGCTGATGATGTCGAACGCGCACTCGCACTTTGCTTTGAACGCTTCAAGATCAAACACCGAATGGCAGCCCGGCCCGTTGCCGACGACCGCGGACGAGAAGTCTGACTCGAGTTGCTCGGGTGTGAACCGACGCTTCATCGCGGTGGAGAAGCCAAGCGCCGGGCGCTTCTCGAAGTAGTCGCGCATCGACTCCTTGGTCACGACACTCAGATAGACCCGGCCGCCCGGCTTGGTCACGCGGGCCAGCTCGGCCAGCCACCCCTCGCACTGCTCGCCCATGTGGCTGAACACAGAGATGCAGTAGGTCAGGTCGAAATACCCGTCGGCGAAGGGCAGCGAGGGGATGCTCGAGGTGAGCACGAAGCGGAACGGGGGCATGAGGTGGCGGACGCACCAGTCGATGTGCGGCCCGCTGAAGTCCACACCCCAGACCTCGCCGCCGGACTCGCGGTCCTGGGCGATGTCGAGGAAGTTGCGCATCACAAACCCGCCGGCACACCCGAAGTCGAGGATCTTCTGCCCCCGCTGCGGCTCGCCGCCCGCGTCGGCGAGGACGCGGCGGACGCGGTGCATGTTGTCAACCCCGATCTGCATCATGCGGTCGGTGTCGTCGGTGTAGCCGTGCCAGAGGCGCTGGGGCGGGATGGGCAGGCCGTCGGACCACACCTTTGCCTCGGGATCGGCCTTCGGTCGCATGTACCCCCACAGCCCGGTGTCGTTGGTGCGACGCGGCGTGGTCGGGATGTGCGTCGCCGAGGCGGTTAGGCCGGGGTGGACGCCGGGGAGCTGGCCCTGCGCCACGCGTTCCTTGATATAAGGATCGAGGTACGCCTCGAGCAGCCGACGCGCATACGGCCTCAACCAAGCCTTCAAGCCCTTGCGGATCCCCGCCGGAACAACCCGGAACACAACAGGTGCCTTTGCCATTTGGGTCCCCTGAACGCGGCCTGCGCCGCCTGACCTTATGCTAGGCACCGGCGCGGACTAATACTCCTTCCGGAGCCGCGCACTCTGGATGCCCAGCTGCCCCCGATACTTCGCGACCGTCCGGCGCGCGATCTCGATGCCCCGCTCGCTGAGCGCCTTGGCCAGCGCATCATCGCTCAGCGGCTTGGCCTTGTCCTCCTGGTCGATGACCTCCTGCAGGGCCGCCTTGATTGCGTCCCACGAGATCTCCTCGCCGCTGGCCGTCTCGGTGCCGCCGGTGAAGAACCGCCGCAGCGGGACCACGCCCCGCGGCGTCTGCAGGTGCTTGTCGGCAACGGCCCGGCTGACGGTCGCGACGTGGATGCCGAGCTGCTCGGCGACCAGCGTCATGGGCAGGGGCTTGATCGCCTGCGGGCCGTAGTCGAAGAACTCGCGCTGGGCATCAACCACGACGTTGAGCACCCGCTGCAGCGTGCGGCGGCGCTGCTCGACCGCATCGATCAGCCACTGGGCGTTGCCCATGTTGGTCTTGAGGAACTCGCGGTCCTCCTTGGGCACGTCGCGGTCGCGGATCATCTCCGCGTATTCCTTGTTGATCCGCAGGTTGGGCAGACGCGAGTCGTTGAGGTAGGCGATGTAGCGGTCTTCCTCCTCGTCGTACTCCACGATCGCGTCGGGGATGATGATCTCGGCCCGCTCGCGCACCAGCCGGCGCGCCGGGGCCAGGCTCAGCCGTCGCAGCAGCCCGAGGCCGGCCTTGATCTCCTCGAGCGTCAGGTCCTCCTCCTCGGCGATCTTGGGCAGGCGGTTCTGCATCAGGTCGTCGAGGTGCCCGTCCACCAGCCGCCGCGCGACCCGCAGCGTCTCGCGCCGGTCCTGGTCCGACTCCCACTCCTCGTGCTCCTCCATCGCGTCGAGCTGCAGCAGCAGGCACTCCCGCGCATCCCGCGCCGCCACGCCGGGCGGGTCGAGGAAGAGCTGCACGGCGGTGAGCGCGCGCTCCATCGTCTCGAGGTCGGGCTTGTTGCCCTCGGCGTCCGGCGGAGCACGGTCGATGAGCGTCTCGAAGGGCGTGCGGAGATAGCCGTCTTCGTCGAGGAACGAGACGATCAGGCTGCCGGCGGGGCGGAGCGCCTCATCGACCTCGGCGAGGCTCCACTGGTCCTTGAGCTGCTCGCCGAGCGAGGCGTCGCGGGCCGGTGCCGCGGCCATGGCGTCCATCTTGCTGTCCCGCTCGCCGTCGAGGCGGGTCGAACGGGTGCGGGGCTCGTCGTAGTCGTACCGCTCGCGGTTGTCGACCAGCCCGCCGGACTCGCTGGTGTTCGCCGCGGCGTCAGGGTTGGCGGTCTCGTACTCCTCGAGCCGCGAGAAGTCCTCGGCGTTCTCCGACCCGCCCTGCTCGGGCCGGTCGGGGATGGCGTCGGGGTCGGGGGCGATCTCGGTCAGCTCGATCGTGGGGTTGCTGGCCAGCTCCTGCTCGAGCCGTTCTTCGAGCTCGGCGACCGACATCTGCAGGATCTCCATCGACTGGATGACCCTGGGGGCCAGCTTCATCGACTGGCCGAGGCGCATGTTCTGGGAGGTCTCGAACCGCATGGTCAGCCCATCTCCCGTCGGCCCTCGATCGCGTCGGCGAGCACGGCCTTGGAGACGTATTCGAGCTGCGAACCGGTGGGCAGGCCCCGGGCCAGGCGGGTGACGGCGATCCCCCGCTTGCGGACGGCCTCGGTCAGGTAGAGCCCGGTGCCGTCGCCCTCGAGGGTGGGGTTGAGGCCGAGGATGACCTCGATAATCGCCTCGCCGCCGGGGTTGCGGGCCGGGTCGTCGAGGCGGGCGAGCAGGTCGGCGATGGTCAGCTCGCCCGGGCCGATGCCGTCGAGGGGGCTGAGGCGGCCCATGAGGACGTGGTAGAGGCCGCCGTACATGCCGGTCTGCTCGAGGGCGATGAGGTCCTTGGGCTGCTCGACCACCAGCACGCGGGTGCGGTCGCGGTTGGGGTTCTCGCAGATCGTGCAGGGGTCGTGGTCGGCGAGGTTCGAGCAGACCGAACAGTGCCGCACGGCACGTTTGACGTCGGTGATGGCCCGGGCGAGGGCCAGCGCGGTGGGCTCGTCGGCCTTGAGCAGGTAGAAGGCCAGCCGCTCGGCGCTGCGGCGGCCGATGCCGGGCAGGGTCGCCAGCTCGGTGATGAGCCGCTCGACGGGCTCGGGATAGGCGCTGCTGCGCGTGGGCCCCGGCCGTCCCTGGCTGGATGTTCTGGCGGCTCCGTCCGACATAGTGCAAGTGTAGTGCCAACCGGTGGCAGCGCCCGTACGATTCGCCCATGACCGGCCCGAACACCGATTCCGCACCCGCCGCCGAGACGCCGGCCCCCGACCGGGCCCCCGGCGGGCTCGTCAGGCTGATCGTGATCGCGCTGGTCGTGACACTCGCGGCCGTGGGCTACCGGAACCTGGTCCATCCCAACATCTTCCCGAAGCGGTTCGGCGTGGTGGTGCCGGGCTCGATCTATCGCTCGGGCAAGCTGACCACCGCGGCCCTGACCAAAGTGGTGCGCGAGAACGACATCAAGACCGTCGTCGATCTGGGGGCGTGGGTCGAACCCACCGAGGCCAACCGCCGCGCCAACGCGCGCGAGCAGGCGGCGTCCGAGGCCCTTGGGGTGGAGCGGCACGTGTTCCAGCTCACCGGCGACGCGAGGGGTGACCCGAAGCAGTACGCCGAGGCGCTGAAGATCGTGCTCGACCCGGCCAACCAGCCGGTGCTGGTGCACTGCGGGGCCGGGACCGAACGCACCGGGTGTCTGGTCGCGATGTACCGGATGTACCACGACGGGCTCTCGCTCGACGAGGCGTACGCCGAGGCGGAGAAGGCCGGGCACAGCGGCGGGCGGAACCCGCACCTGCGCGAGGTGCTGGAGACCTGGAGCGGGCCGGTGCTCGAATCGGTACGGACCGGTGAGCCGATCCGGGCGGACCACACCACCGAAGATCCGGGCGACCGATGAAGGCGGCGGCCGCGTGGGTGTGCGCGCGGCGGTGGCGGCAGGTGCTGCTGCTGGTCGCGGTGAGTGCAGCCATATTTCTGCCGAGGCTCGGCGCGACCGGGCTCTCCATGAGCGAGGGGCACCGGGCGATCCCCGCGTGGGAGATGTTGGCGGATGCGCGCGCGGGTGAGGCGCATTGGCTGGTGCCGCGGATGTTCGAGACGGCCTATCTGCGCAAGCCCCCGGGCATGCTGTGGGCGATCGCGGGGAGCACGGCGGTCTTCGGCGAGACCGAGTTCGCAGCACGATTCCCGAGCGCACTCTCGGCGATGCTGCTGGGGATTGCGGTGTGGTGGTTTGCGACGCGGTGGTTTGGGTCGCCGTGGGGGCTGGCTGCGGGGCTGGCGCAGGTGCTGCTGCCGGTGACGTGGCCGAGCGCGCGCAGCGCGGAGATCGAGTCGTTGCACCTGCTGACGACCGGGGTGGCGTGTCTGGTCGCGATCCACATGGGGGTGTGCCGGTCGCGAGCTCTGCCGGGGCGGGCTGTCGCGTTTGGTGTTGCGCTCGCGGCCATGCTGGTGACGAAGGGGCCGGCGGGCGTGCCGTTCGTCTTCGCGGCCGTGCTTGTCATGGGCATCGGCAAGGCCAGCCTGAACCGGCTCATCATGCTCGTGATCGCTGCGTCGCTGAGCGTGAGCCTGACGATGGGGTGGGTGCTCCGGCCATTCTCGCAGGTGACCGAGCCGGCGGTGCGGCAGGGGGTCGAGTCGTTTCTGTGGGACACGTCGAACGTGCTGGAGATCCTGACGCTCGGACCGGTTGTGCTGCTGACGATGCTGCCGGCCAGTCTGGCGCTGCTGTTTCCGTGGGGTCCGGATGCGCGGCGCGAGCGGCAGGCATCCGGCGAGGGCGCGACAGCCCCCACTGTTGATCTGTCGCGGAAGCTCGCGTGGGCGAGCGTCCTCTCGCTCGCGTTTCTGACAGTGTTCGGCGTGGACAACGCGCGGTACGGGCTGCCGCTGTGCGCACTGCTCACGCCGCTGGTGGCGTATGTCGCGCGGGGGAGTGCCGGGGCGTTCGTCGGCACGCGTCCGGGCATTGCGCGCGCGCTTCTGCTGCGGTCCCGGGTTGCGTGGCCCGTGCTGCTGCTGATCGGCGGGGTGGTCTATCTCGGCGTGTTTGAGCCGAAACGCCGCGCGAGCTCCGGGCGGGATGCGGGGATCGCGCTGGCGGCCCATCTGCCCGACGGCGCGGAGGTCTGGGCCGACGAGATGATCGAAGCGCGGCCCGAGGTGCTCTACTACGCCGTGCGCGAAGCGGAGCGGCAGGGGCGGGATGTCCGCGTCCGCTGGCTGAAGCCGAGCTTCCTTCCCGGGGAGACGCCGGACAGCCTGTTGCTCTTGCTCCGCGAGGACGATCGCATCGACGAGATCGCGGCGTTCGACGCGATGCCACGCTTCGGCACGCTGCGCGAGATCACCCGCGGGCGGGTCCACAAGTACACGTTCGTGCTCGTGCGCGCCGGAGACGAATAGCTCGCATGCGCCCCGCGCACAACCGCGGGGCCTGTACACCGCGCGTTGCGCCACTGAAGGCTGACCTGAGCTTGCGCTCAGGGCTCGCTGGGGGCCAACGAAGGCGGATGGACCGATGTGGTCACGGCTCGCGATGGAACGCCGCCACCAGGCTCGGCTGCGGCGGGTCGCGGTCTTCGGTGCAGTCGATGACCGGGTGGGCGGGGGTCAGGCCATACCGGTCCATGCGCGAGTGCAGCTCGCTCGGGCAGAGCGGGTAGGGGGCGCACTCGCAGTCGTCGAGCGTGGTGCCGTCCTCGCGTGAGCGGGTGAGCATGAGGACCGTGCCGTGGGGCTTGGCGAGTGAGACGACACCGGCGAAGGCGTGGTCGCGGACGCTGGGGAAGACCGACTGGATGGTGTAGGCCTCGACGACGAGGCCGAAGCGCGCGCGCAGCCGGGTCGGCGGGTTGAGGACATCGGCGACGAAGAAGCGGTCGGCGTGGTCGGGGAAGCGCTGTCGGGCCCACTCGATGCAGGTCGGCGAGATATCGAAGCCGCAGGCGTCGTAGCCCCGGTTGGCCAGCTCGACGACGTCGTCGCCGAGGCCGCACCCGACAACGATGGTGCGGGCACCCGGCCGGACAAGACACGGGGCCTGCGTGTTGAGCCACTGGGTGAGCGGGCGGTTGACGCCGGCGTGGTGCCACGGCAGGCAGGTCGGATCGCCCGAGGCGGTCTTGTAGAGGTGTTCGTAGCGCTCGGCCAGCTCGGCGGTGGCCTGCCGGGCGGCTGCGGGCACGACGAACGGATCGGCGTCGATCTTGGGCCACGGGGGTGTGGTGGCGGTGTTGGCCTGTGCGGCCGCGTGATCCTGGTTGTTGATCATGACCTTGCCTCCGGCAAAGGCCGCGCAAACGGAAGCGGGCGACTGGTTCCCATCAGGCCCACCACGAGAAGCAGACCCGTCCTCAACTTGCCGAGGTTATCACAACTCGCCGAGCGCACGCAAGCAAAACCCCAGAGGTTCGGGGTTTGCACGTTTGTGAGGTGGTCTGAGAGCCTGTACCCGGCTCAGCAGCCGGCGGTCCACGCGTTCAGGAAGCAGAGGACGTCCTGGGTGTTGATGTTGCCGTCGCCGGTGCAGTCCGAGGAGGGGTTGTCGGAGGTCCAGGCGTTGAGGAAGGCCAGGACGTCCTGGGTGTTGACGAGGCCGTCGCCGTTGAAGTCGCCGGGGCAGGCCGGGACGGTGCCGGTGGCGACGATGGTGGCCGACCCGTCGATCGAGGCTGCGACCCCTTGAATCTCGCCGGTGTTGGTGAAGGCCTGGAAGCCGGTGAGGGTGATCTGGTCGCCGCTGATCGAGACGTTGCCGGCGATGGACGACTCGACTGCGCCGAAGTCGGCGAGGTTGAAGGTGCCATCGCCGATGAGGTCCTCGAGGATCAGGCCGTAGCCGGAAAAGCTGCCGGTGCCGGTGATGGTGGCGGCGACCGCGGGGAAGTCGAAGTCGCCCGCGCCGTCGACGGCGACCGGCCCGGTCTGGGTTCCCGGGGTGGCGTATGAAACAGTGACCCCGGTGAGTGTGATATCCACGCCCCCGACGAAGAAGCCCCAGTCCATGTTGTACTCGAGCGAGCCGTCGATCGCGAGCGAGAAGTCGTCGATGCTGATCGCGGTGGGTACGGCGTAGTCGTCGAGTTCGATATCGATCCCGCCGCTGATCGAGGAGCCATCGGTGTCGCACCGTTCGCCGAGGCCGGTCGGTTCGAGGCAGATCCGCGCCGAGACGCTGGACTGGCTGGGCTGGATGGCAAGGTCGGCGACCTGCGCGAGGGCGGGGGTTGCGAACGCGGCGGCAATGAGGGCGGTGGTGCGCAGCATGGGGTCTCTCCTCGGGGGCGGTTGGTCGCGGCCGGAAGGGCCGCGTGGGGGACTGGCGGACAAGCGGTGCCGCGAACTTTCGCCCGCGGCACCGGAGGATAGAGATCGGGTCGGCTCTACGAGCGGCAGGCGGACCAATCGTTGAGGAACGCGAGCACGTCGAGGGTGTTGAAGCTCCCGTCCCGGTTCCAGTCGCCGATGCAGTCCTGGACGTTCCAGGCGTTGAGGAAGATCAGGACGTCCTGCGTGTTGACCTGGCCGTCTGCGTTGAGGTCGGCTGCGACGCAGGGATCGTGGGTCTCGACGCTCTGGATCCACGTCCGCCACGAGCCGCCCTCGGCCCATTCGTGGTGGCCCCAGTAGACCGACGGGTCGGTCGGGTCGAACTCGACCGCCGAATAGTCGCCCCAGCGACCGGCGGTGTAGCCGGCGTTGGCGCTCTTGTGGATGAAGTTCCGCGAGAAGAGGCCGGCCGGGTCGCACGGGTTGCGGAAGGCCGAGCCCATGGAGAGGAACTCCGAGGGCGAGGAGCGGGCGTAACAGATCGCCACCGAGCCGTCGTCGGAGGCGTTGATCGAGCTGAAGAAGGTGCGGACGTCGGGGCCGAGGTCGATATCACCGGACTGCACGAGGCTGGGGTTGTTGCCCGAGTCGGGCCATCCGTTGGGCGCGATCTCGTACCACCGCGCGACCACGCGGCTCGGGTTGACGTGGTGTGTCGCCCAGATGTGACCGTCGGGGCCCTGATCGACCGACCAGAAGCGGGCGTCGAAGGTGTTGGGCCGGCTGCTGGTGCCGAGCTGGGGCGGGTCTTCGGGCGCACCGTAGGAGGGCACGGTCAGGTTGAACGAATCCACGGTCGGCGAGCCGAGGATGTCGGAGAAGGCCAGCACGCGCACCGCGGTGTTGTTGTTGGACGACTCGCGGTGCTCGACCAGATAGACCGTGTCGCCGGTGCCGGTGGTCACGCGCGGGTAGCCAGCCGACTGGGTGCTCGTGGAGAGCTCGAAGACGTTGGTGATCGTCGGCGGGTTGCCGACGAGCAGCGGGGCCTTGTCGTAGATGTAGACCGGGTAGCGGGCGCCGAGGCCGAAGCCGTCGCCGGTGATGACCAGCGCGTTGTCGGTCACGCCGATGTTGGGCGAGTCGAACAGATCGCCGGAGGTGCCGGTCGTGTCGAAGCGGTACTTGTACCACGTGCCGTTCGGGTCGGAGTCGTCGGAGACGGCGACGAGGCAGTAGCTGCGGTTGCCCGGCGCGTAGCCCTCCGCGGCCATCGCGAAGAAGCGGCCGGATGTCGTGTCGTAGATGACCTCGGGATCGAAGACGAACCCGGTCGCGCCGACCGAGCCCCAGAAGCCGAAGCTGTCCTCGATCTCGTCCTGGAAGGTGCGGGTGCCGTCCTTGGTAAAGAACGAGATCTCGCCGTTGGTCATCGCGACGATGTGGTCGGGCCCGACGGCCATGTGCGGGTCCGGCGGCGTCCAGCCGGTGTTGACCACGCCGGTGAAGCCGACGCCGCTGCGGGTGGTGAGCACCTCACGCTCGGCCTGGTCGATATCCCGCCGGTCGAACGTCGGCGGGATGTGCGGCTCGGGCGCGTCGGCCGAGGCGACCACGATCCCGTCTCCCAGGTCGGCATCGCTGACCAGCCTTGCGGGCTCCATCGCCGGGGTCACGCCCGCTGTGCGCGCGCCCAGGTCGATCGGCGTCGGTGAGTGCATCGTGACGTTGACCGACGAGCTGTCGCCGAACCCGGCGTCGCCCTTCCACGCGCAGAGCAGGGTGCCGTCGGGGGCGATCGCGAGTCGGCGCGTTCCCGCGGCCTCGCGCATCGCCTGCGTGCCGTGGACGCGGCCGGTCAGGCGGTACTGCTCGCCCGCGGGCCGGAGGTTGCTGTCGAACTCGCGGGCGAAGACGCCGGAGTCGTGCTCGTCCCGGGCGTTGAAGGCGATGGTGATCCGTCCGGCGGTGTCCACAGCCACGGCTGCGGCGTTCTGCCGCCCGGCGCGTTCGGTGTTGACCACGGTCGGTGCGCCGATCGGGGCGCCGGCCCTGTCGAGCCGGGCGGCGAGAACGTCGTAGCCGAGCGCGTTATCGAGCACGTCGTGCCAGGCGAGGACGTAGCCATCGGCGGTCGCGGCGATCGAGGGCTCGACCGGCGTCTCCGCACCGGGGCGAGAGACACACACCGGCGCGGCGAGCGGCTCGCCTGCGCCGGAGAAGGTCTGCACGCGCACACCGGCGGGCAGCCCGCTCTCGGCGTCGAACGACGCGAAGGCGACAGCGAACGAGCCGTCGGGCCCGGCTGCGAGGCTGGGCGTGGTGGTGCGGAGTGTCGGGCCGGCGTCGAGCGGCACCTCGCCGGTGCGCGCCGAGCCGTCGGCACCCAACACGCGGAAGGAGACGTGTTCGTCGCGGTCGGGCTGGGCCGAGTTCCAGGCGA
Source organism: Phycisphaerales bacterium JB054 (assembly GCA_043100935.1). Classification (GTDB taxonomy): domain Bacteria; phylum Planctomycetota; class Phycisphaerae; order Phycisphaerales; family UBA1924; genus PNC22. The sequence continues at coordinate 12,144 of JBICHP010000001.1, read as the reverse complement.
TGACGGCGCCGCCGTCGGGCAGGGCAACGACGACGGGGCTGTACTGCTCGCCCTCGGCGTGCTCGTTGACGAGGATCTCGGAGCCCCCCACGCCCTGCGCGTCGAACTGCCTCGCGATGATCGCGCCTCCCCAGCCGTCCTGACCGGAGCTCTGCCACACCGCCCAGGCCGAGCCGTCGGGGGCGAAGTCGATGGCGGGGGCCATCACGTGCGACCCGGTCCAGATGTTCAGCGGGGTCTCGGTGCCGATGGCCACGCCTCGATCGTCGAAGCGCTGGAGGTAGACGCCGTAGCGCCCCTGCTGCTGGCGGCGGCTTGCCCAGACCACCGCGAACGATCCGTCCGGCGCGACGCTCATCGCGGGGGCTTCCTGCGCGCTGGGCGCGTAGGTGCTGGCCCTGAACTCGGCGGTGTGGCGGAGCGGCGTGTCGGTCGCCGCCTGCGCCAACCCCGAGGCGGTCATAAGCGAAAGCACCGCCAGTGAGGCTGCGTATATCCCTTGCGTTTTCATCCGCTCTCCTTGCTGTTTCTGATCTGACCCCGCGTCGGACCGGCACAGCGCACCGGCTGCGCAACGACAGCGTCCGACGCCCGCTACCAAGCTACGGCAGGAGGACGTCGGACACAAGCCCGTTCGGGTGAAGTGTGGGTGTTCGGAATCAGATTCTCGGCCGCTCAGCAGCCGGAGGTCCACGCGTTGAGAAACGCGAGCACGTCCTGTGTGTTCACGGTGCCGTCGCCGTTGAAGTCGGCGGACGCCTCTCCGGCGGTCCACGCGTTGAGGAAGGCCAGGACGTCCTGGGTGTTGACGTTGAGGTCCTGGTTGAAGTCGGCGGGGCAGCGGACCTTGACCATCGAGATCATGCCCAAGCCCGCGTGCAGCTCGCAGTGGTAGGGGAAGTCGCCGGCGTCGTTGAAGGTGTGCACGAACTCGGCGGGCGGGGGCGTCGGCACGCCGCTGAGGAACTCGTCGCCCTTGTCCGGGTCGTCCGGGTTGCCGCTGACGACGTTGTGCGAGCCGGAGACCCAGACCCAACGGACCGAGTCGCCCGGCGCGATGACCAGGTCGATGTCGCCGTTGGTCTGGCCGTTGTAGACGAAGTTGAGCCCGCTGAGCTCGACGGTGAACTCGTCGGCGAGCAGCGGTGCTGACGCGAGCGCGATGAGTGCCATCGCGGTTGCGGTGTGTGCGCGGCGCATGGTGTGACCTCCATTCTCAGGGACGAGCGCTCCACCCGTGAACAGCCGGATCGGATCGCTCGTTCTCAGAATACGAGGCCGTCAGCGCTCCTCACCCCCACTCTTTGGTGGGGGCACGCCGGGCCGATCACGGCGTGCGCGGGCGGGAGGGGCCGTGATGCCTAGTTGCACCCCTGCGACCACGCGTTCAGGAAGAGGATCACATCGTGCGTGTTGATCAGGCCGTCGCCGCTGATCTCGGCCTGGGGCTCGCGGAGCTGCCACGCGGCGAGATAGACCAGCACATCGATGGTGTTGACCTGACCGTCGCGGCTCCAGTCCGCGATGCACCTGTCGTCGCGCCACATGCTCGCGGGGATGGGCTGTCGCGGCAGGTCGGGGCCCTCGATCCGGGCGATGAGCCCGCGGCGGCTGGCGCGCTGGAAGAATTCCACCCGGAGCCTGTGGTACCCGCCCTCGAGCCCGAGACCCACGCTGCGCTCCTGCATGCCGTGGAGCCCGTCGTTGTCGATCACCAGATCGTCTCCGATGTAGAGTCGCGACCCGTCGTCGGACTCGATCGAGAGGGTGTAGAAGCCCGTCTCGGGGACGCGGATCACGCCCGTGAAGACCGCGCCGACATCGGTCGAGCGGCCGCTCCCGGCGAACGCGCCGACGCCGCCGACGATGTTGATGTCGGGCCAGTCGCCGGTGCTCTCGCGCTCGAGCGTCGAGAAATCGGGGAGCTGCTCGGGGGTTTGCAGCGCGTAGTAGTCGGCGGCGAGGCCCGGCCGGCTGGCCCCGACCGCGACCGCGTCGCGCACGGGGACGACGTCCAGCGAGACATCGGCGATCGCCTGTTCGCCGACAGCGTTTTCGGCGGTGTAGAAGAACCGGTCGTCGCCGGCGTAGCCGGCCGGCGGGGTGTAGAGCACCTCGTCGCGTCCTTCCTCGCCGGTGCCGTGCGAGACGGAGACCGTCCCGCCGCGGAGCGTGCCGTTGCTGAGCGAGGCCAGCGTGAGCGGCGAGCAGTTGAGCCGCACGTCGTTGGCCAGGACATCGATGAGCTGGGGCGTGTCCTGCAGGGCGGTCGCCTGGTCGGCGTAGACGAACAGCCGGCTGTCGCCGGTGAGGTCGCACGCGCCGTCCATGTAGCCCGAGATCTGCGTGATGACGCGGGGGTGGAAGCCGAGCACGATGTTGTTCATGCCGCCCGGGCAGGTGTGGCAGTAGGACATGATCGTGCCGCCGTAGGCCTGCGAGCAGTCGCCGTTGCCGCAGTTGTCGATGACGGGGTCGTACCCGTCGTGGGTGTGGAGCGTGCCGAAGTTGTGTCCGAGTTCGTGCGCGACGACCATGAGGTCCCAGTTGCCGCCGTCGTAGTCGCGCAGCGGGTAGGGGAACGAGCCGTTGACGCCGGAGAGCCCGTAGCCGTAGGTGTTGTGGCAGAGCACGCTGACCCAGGCGACACCGCCGCCGTAGGCGCCGCTGAGCTTGTGGGCGAGGTCGCGTTCGACGTGGCGCATGTTGGCGTTCCACTCGGAGCGGAACAGGTCGAGGTTGCCGCCGTCGTAGGGGTCGACGTTCTCGTCCCAGACCCGGATGAAGGGCACCACGAGACGGACGTTCAGGTCGCGGGTGTAGATCTCGCTGATCGCGCCGAGCAGGGTGACGGCGTAGGCGGCGGAGGCGTTGATGTCGCCGCCGAACTTCAGCGACGTGTACTCGAAGTCGGAGTCGATCGCGATCCTGGCGACGCGGCAGGGGTTGGCGCGCTGGCCGAAGCCTTCGTCGTCGTGGTCGGCGTGGTCGAGATCGAGCCCGAGCGGGTTGGCGTGTTCGGGGCCGACGTTGCAGGTCCACCCTTCGGCGAAGTCGGGCGGCTCGGGGAAGGAGGCCAGGTCGGCGATGACGATCGGCAGCCCGCCGCCGACCGGGCCGCTGGTGAGAATCGAGGTGCTGCCGCCGGAGCGGATCACGCCGTGTGTGCCGTAGGGTGAGAACGAGAGGAAGACGGCCGACTCGGCGTCGCCCGCGACCGTGCCGCGGAAGAGCGAGACGTCGGGCGCTCCGATCTCGAGGTCGCCCTCGTCGGTGCCGAGCACGACCGAGGCGTCGGGCGTGAGCATCTCCATCGGCTCGAGCACCAGCTCGGCGTCGTCGCCGAAGGGCATGGGGAAGTCGGTGAGCCGGAAGGTCTCGGTCTGCGCGCGCACGACGGCGACGGCGTCGGCGTCGAGCGTGACCTCTCGGACGCCGTCGACCGCGTCGTGGCCCACGAGCGGTGAGGACCGCTCGGGCTGGGCGAGGACCGAGGACACACAGACAGCCAGCAGCGACGCGGCCAGCGAACGGAAAGCGCGGGGTTCAGACATGGGGACTCCTCTGTGCCGAGTGTAGCAGGGCGGGTCGCCCACTCCACACCCTTTCGAGACTGTGCAAACAGGGCCGGCCGCGGTTTCCACAGCCGGCCCCGGGGTTGTCCTGCAAAGCGTGGCGCGATCGCCACGGGGCCGATCAGCAGCCGGCGTTCCAGAGGTTGAGGAACACGAGCACGTCCTGGGTGTTGACGCTGCCGTCGCCGTTGGCGTCGGCCGAGCCGTCGCCGACGACCCACGCGTTGAGGAACGCGAGGACGTCCTGCGAGTCGACGTTCTCGTCGCCGTTGAAGTCGGCGTAGCAGTCGTTCGGCTCGGCGACCATGCCCGAGACGGTGAGGGCGTAGCCCTGCGCGCCGACGTTCACCGCGGCCGCGTTGATCCTGACCGTCCACTCCCCCACCGACGGCAGCGAGACGTGGACCTGCTCGATGTTGTTTCGGTCGTCTTTGGAGCCGCCGGTGGCGCTCTCACCGCCGCTGAAGACGTTGCCCTTGTAGACGGTGCCGTTGGGCGCGACGACCTCGAGGTCGAGATCGTTGACCGGGGCGAAGTTGGTGTTGGCCGCGCCGGCCGGGTCGGTGAACGACATCGTCACGCGGAGCTGCTCGGCGTTGCCGGTCACGTCGATGGGGTACTCGACCACCTCGGCGGTGTCCATGCCCGAGGCGTTGCGCACGTCCATGACCCACATGGTGCGGCTGTCGCCCGGGAAGTAGAGCGCCTGGTCGGCCAGGAGCCGGCCCCAGCCCTCGCGGTTGGAGGGGTAGCCGCCCACGCCGGTCATGTCCACCGCGCTGTTGATCAGGGTGCCCTTGATGAGCGCGCCGGAGGGGATGAACGAGTCGGAGGCGTTTGCGACACCGGAGGGGTAGAACCCCTCGGAGAAGTACTGCCGGACCAGCAGGCCCACGCCGCTGATCGCCGGGCAGGCCATGGAGGTGCCCGTCATCGTGCGCGTGCCGCAGGAGGAGGTGCTGTTGGCCGAGCTGGTGCTGCACCCGGGGGCGTAGATCTCGGGCTTGCGCCGGCCGTCGCTGGTCGGGCCGGAGCCGCCGGAGCAGTGGCTGGCCTGGCTGGGGGCGTCGCGGCTGGCGCCGACGGCGAGCACGTTCTTCGCGTTCTCGGGGTTCTTGAGGAGCGAACCGTTCGTCACCGCGAAGGCGACCATGTTGTCCTCGTAGTCGTAGGTGAAGCGGTCGATGGCGCGGCTCATGCCGTCGTAGTTGGTGGTGTTGTCGTTGCCCCAGCTGTTGGTGTGCACGCGGGCGCCCTGGCCCTCGTGCTGCACGAGCATGTTGTAGAACGAGTTCTCGTTGAACGAGGGGATCGTGTCGAACGCGATCCGGGCGAGGTAGGCCATGCCCCGGTTGTCGTTGGCGCTGCCCGCGTCGCCCGCGGCGGTGCCGGCGGTGTGGGTGCCGTGGGAGTCCGCACCGCTCGAGGCGTTGTACGCCACGATCTTCCGGTGGTCCGGGCCGGGGGGGTCGCCCTCGGGGTCGCTGAACGCGCAGTGGTTGATGTTGATGCGCCCGTCGATGTGGCCGAGGATCTGTCCCTCGCCGTGGAGGCCGTTCGACCAGAGCGGGGTCATGCCGCTGCTGTTGGACTGGATGATCCAGGCGGTCGTCGAGTTCCGCATCGTGATCTCGGGGAAGTCGTCGATGAACTGCACGCCGTCGATCTCGGAGAGCCGCCCCGCCAGCGCGCTGGGCGCGAGCACCTGCAGCACGGGCTGATCGCCGATCGACGAGATCGAGACCACCTCGGTCTCGTCGCTCATCGCCAGGATCGCGTCGACGGTCTCCCGCACATCGGCGTCCACGAAGAGGTCGACCGCCAGCGCCGACACGCCGATGCCCTGCAGCAGCAGGCGGTCGTTGGTCACGAGCTCGCGCTCGCCGAGGTCGGGGGCAATCTTCCAGGCGTTCTCGAACGGGGCGTGCCAGCGGACAAACCCGAGCTGCGCGACGCGATCGGCGTCGGCACCGGAGAACGTCGCGATGAAGCTGTTGATCGGCAGGTAGTCCCCGAGGACCACGCCGGCGTCGGCCAGCGCCTCGCGCCGCGCCGGGGTCATCGGGCCGTCGAGCTGGATGACGTACCGGCCCGCCTGGCCGGCCAGCGTCTCCAGACCGCCACGCGGGACCGAGGCGTCCACCTCGCCGGTCTTGAGGTAGATCGAGGTCGGGCTGACCTTGCCGATCTTCTGCGTGTTCGCGACCGCGTCGTCGGGAGCCGCGAGGGCCTGACCGGCCATGGCGCTCAGGATCGCGGCGGACGTCAGGGCGAGGCAACAGATCGTCGGACGGCTTCTCATCGGCACACTCTCCTGCAGGGCCCCGGCGGGCTGCTCTGGTCTTGGTATCTCTCTATCGTCCCGCCGCCCGCGTTGCTGGCTCGCCACCCGGCGAGAAGGCCTGCGGAGCCGGAACGGCACTCCGAACAATCGGATCACTCGCGGCCCTCCGAGAGATCACCGACGACTGGCTGGTTATTCGGGCCTTCCCCCTCGTGGGAACACCCGCGCTCTGCGCCCCGCGCCCGAGCCGCGACAGGATGGGCCGCCCGACAGAACGGGAGGCCAGACACCCCCTGTACCGTACCGGGCGGGGCGGGGTCAAGAACAAACTCAGAACCCGGGCTCCGATCCGTCCGGGGGCGTCGTGTGGATCCCGCGCCGGCCGCTGGCGGCAAGAAAAAGCGCCCCGAAGCGGGGGCTTCGGGGCGCTTGGTCTCCGGGAGGTTGGTTGTGACCTGTTCGTGCTTTGGTGCTCAGCAGCCCTCGTTCCAGAGGTTGAGGAAGGCCAGCACGTCGAGGGTGTTGACGTCACCGTCGCCGTTGATGTCGGCCGAGCCGTCGCCGGCGTTCCAGGCGTTCAGGAACGAGAGCACGTCCAGCGTGTTCACCTCGCCGTCGCCGTTGAAGTCGGCGATGCACCCGCCGCAGTCCACGTCCTCGAGAATGAAGGCGTCGATCGCGGCCTCGGTCTCCGAGTCGTTGGGGTTGTCCGTGGCGTTGAAGCGGATGCGGAAGCGGTCGGTCAGCTCGACGTAGTCACGGATGTGGAAGACGGGCACGACCCACTGCTCGCCCGCGCTGCGGGTTGTCTCGAGCTGGACCCACGAGTTGCCGCCGTTGCTCGAGACCTGGACGGTGAGGCGGTCCTCGTCGTTGTTGTCGACGTAGAACCAGCGGGCGTAGGAGACCGTCGGGTCGACGGTGCCCGAGAGGTCGTAGATCGGCGAGATCAGGCGGGTCGGTCCGCCGTCGAGGTCGCGGTTGAAGATGGTGCCCTGGGTCTGGTAGCAGTTGCCCGAGCCGTCGTAGTCGCCCGAGGGGGCGCCGCTGCCGAACGGCGTGCCGATGGCCCAGCCGCCGGTCTCGACATCGACGTTCTGCACCGTGAAGCCGGCGCTGTTCTCGAAGTTGAGCTTGGCGATCAGTGTCCGGCTCTCGGCCGAGTAGGCGCCGAAGAAGGTGTCCGGCGCTTCGGCCGGGTCGCTGCCGTCGGTGCCGTCGGTCGCCTCGGCCGAGACGTAGTAGGCGACGTCGGTCTGGCAGTCGATCGCGGGGAAGACCGCCTCGTACTCGTTGTCGCTCAGCTCGTTCATGGGCATGGCCACGAAGCCGGAGCCCGTGTTGATGTGGAGCATGCCGGTGCCGGGCTCCGCCTCGAAGCCGTTGCTGCCGGTGATCAGCACGCGGAAGGTGGTGCCGCCGGAGGGGGAGACGAGCGTCGGGCGGCCGTCGGGGTAGGCGAACGCCAGCGGCTCGATCTCCGGGTAGGGGATGGTGTGCTGGTCGAAGGCGAGCGCGAGGTCGTCGTAGTTGGGCGTGCCGTTGAAGATGTTGCCGTCGTCGTCATCGACGGTGAGCATCTCGATCGCGGTGCCGGGGTGGGCCGAGTTGCTGCCCGAGCCGCCGGTGGTGATCATCGACCAGTCGACAAAGAGCTGCTGGATCTCCTCGAGCCCGGCCTCGGAGCCGTAGGTGGTGCCGAAGTGCTCGCGGGCGTGCCACCACAGGCCGCCGAGCACCTGCCCGCAGTCGTGGATCGCGCCCTGACAGGGGTAGGTGCGGACGGTGTTGTCGTTGTCGCGGAGGTGGCCGTTGAGGAAGAAGTACTCCCCGACGATGCCCGTGTCGTAGAGCATCTCGCCGCAGGTGTCGCCGTAGCCCTCACCGAACGCGCCCTGCCCGAGGCCGAGCCTGGCGACGATGTAGTGGCCGTACTCGTGGGCGACGATGGTGCTGTAGGCGGTGTTGTTGCAGCTGCCGGCCTTGCGGTAGAAGTTGATGCTGCTGCCGTCGAAGAAGGCGTTGCAGCTGGAGTTGATGTTGACGTTGGTCGTGCAGACGAAGTTCATGCCGCCCCAGCCCGACCGGTCGGTGATCAGGTTGTGGATCTTGCCGGTGTGGATGAAGGCGTTGACCTGCGCGGTCTCGTACTCGCTGGGGGTCTGGTTGAACGTCAGGTTGGCCTCGACGCCGGGGGTCGCGGTGCCGCTCTCGGAGAGCACGCCGCCGGAGCCCTGGTTGTTGATGTTGCACCACTCGCCGACATCGAAGGTGGCGCTGATGGTCACGTTGGAGTTGCCGCCGTGGCTGATGTTGAACACGCCGTCGTCGTCGGTGTAGGCGTTGTTGCCGCCGGAGATCGCCACGCGGATGTCGTTGACGTTCAGCAGCGCCGGCGGGTTCTGCGGCCGGTCGGGCTCGTTGCCCGGGCTGCCGAAGCCCTGCACGCGCCCGAACACGTCGATGTGGTGCACCTCGTTGCGGGCCTCGAGCAGTGCGCCGGTGGAGGCGTCCACAAAGAACGTGTACTTCTCGCGGCGGAGCAGGTCGGGGTTCTCACCCACGAACTGCCACGCGCGGACGGCCTCGAAGCCCGCCTCGGTCTGGCGCTGGTAGACGACCAGCTCCGGCGCCGACCACTTGGGCAGACGCCCGTACTCGGTGCCGCGGATGAAGTTGGTCGCGTCCTGCGCGGTCCGGGTCATCGGCGCGAAGCCGCCCTCCGGCGCGGGCGCGAACAGGCCCGCGGCGTAGACCACCGACCAGGTGCCGTCGTGGTTGTTGTGGGCCAGGACGCGGCCGACGCTGGAGTCGACCGGGAGGCCCTGCATGGTCTGCGTGTAGTGGAACACGAAGAACTCGCCGAACTTCACGTCGAAGGCCGCGGTCTCGTCGAGATCGAGCGGGCCGGCACCGAAGGCCAGCACGTGGTCGTTGAGCCAGCCCTCGGCCGCCTCGCGGGGCGTGGCGGCGGTCGTCATGTTGTTGCCGTAGACGATCCGGGTGCGTCCCTGGTCCTCAAAGAACCGGACCCCCGGGTACTGCGCGCTCAACCGGTCCTGTGCCGCCGGGCCTGTCTTGCCCTCGGCCATCGCGGCCGGGGCCCCGGCGCACGCGAGCACCGCCGCGATTACAAACATGTGCCGTACATTCTTCATGGGTGTCTCCTGCTCTCTCGTTTGCGAACGTACCGATCGATCCCCCAAAAAGCACGCCGGGGGCGTCAGCCCCCGGCGTGTGCTGAATCCTCAGATTACCAGAAGGCTCGGTTCTAGCAACCGGCATTCCAGAGATTCAGGAACGCGAGCACGTCCTGCGTGTTCACGTCGCCGTCGCCGTTGATGTCGGCCGAGCCGTCACCGGCGTTCCAGGCGTTGAGGAACGAGAGCACGTCCTGGGTATTGACGTTGCCGTCGCCGTTGAAGTCGGCGATGCACCCATCGTTGCAGACCGCGTCGGTGATGGTGAACTCGTCGACCGCCGCCTCGACGATGGAGCCGCTGGCGGCGTCCTCGGCGACGAAGCGCACCTGGACGGTGCTGTTGGGCGTGACGAAGTCGGCCACGCGGAACGAGTGGTAGAACCAGCCGCCGGAGGCCTCGACGCCGGCCGGTCCGACGGTCTCGGCGTTGACCCAGGCGCCACCGTTGGTGATATCAACCCGGAACGTGTCGTTGTTGGGATCGGCGCCCTCGTCGTTGGAGTACCAGCGCCAGTAGCCGACCACGGGGTCGACGCTGTTGGAGAGATCGAAGACGGGGCTCTTGAGGGTCGTCTTGCCGTTGTCGACGTCGTAGGACCCGAGGTTGCCGTCGTCGCGTCCGTCGGTGACCCAGCAGATGGTGCCGTCGTCGGAGACGTCGTCACCCGGCTGGGCTGCGGTCGGCTGGGGGTCCATGCGGTTCCAGACGCCGGTGGTGGCCGAGTCGCCGGTGTCTCCGACGGTCCAGCCCGCGGTGGTCTGGAAGTCGTAGTCGGCGAGGACGTCGAGGCCGTCGAGGGCCTGCGCCGAGTAGAAGTCACCCTGCGGGTCGCCGTAGGTGTTGCCGTCGTCGCCGTCGACCTGGAAGAAGTACTCGACGATCGAGGTGCAGTCGGCACCGGGGAGGGTGGCGGTGTAGGAATCGCCGCCGTTGTGGGTGAGGCTGGCGCTGGTGAGGCCCGCGCCGTCGATCTGGAACCAGAGCTCGGCGGTGGCGGGGATCGGGTCCACGCCGTTGGCCTCGATCTGGACCGCCACGTCGGTGGTGGCGTTGGGGGTCAGGACCTCGGGCAGCCCGCCGGGGTAGGAGAAGAGGATGGGCTGGATGTCGGGGAAGGGGATGTTGTGGAGGGTGAAGGCGGCGCGGAGGTCGTTGTAGTTGGGCGTGCCGTTGTCGAGGTTGCCGTCGTTATCGTCGACGGTGAGGACCTCGATGGCGGTGCCGGGGTGGGCCGAGTTGTCGCCGGAGCCGCCGGTGGTGATGACCATCCAGTCGACGAAGAGCTGCTGGATCTCGGTCAGGCCCGCCTCGGAGCCGTAGGTGTCACCGAACTCTTCGCGGGAGTGCCACCACACGCCGCCGAGGAGCTGACCACAGAAGTGGACAGCGCCCGAGCAGGGGTAGGTGCGGATGGTGTTGTCGTTGTCACGGATGTGACCGCCGTTGGTGAAGAAGTTCTCGCCGACGATGCCGGTGTCGTAGAGCATCTCGGCGCACACGTCGCCGAAGCCCTCGCCGAACGCGCCCTGGGAGAGGCCGAGACGGTTGACCACGTAGTGGCCGTACTCGTGGGCCACCACGGTGGTGTACGCGGTGTTGTTGCACCCGCCCGCGGCGCGGTAGAAGTTGATGCTGCTGCCGTCGAAGAAGGCGTTGCAGCTCGAGTTGATGTTGACGTTGGTCGTGCAGACGAAGTCCATGCCGCCCCAGCTCGAACGATCCGCGATGAAGTTGTGGATCTTGCCGGTGTGGATGAACGCGTTGAGCTGCGCGGTTTCGTACTCGCTGGGGGTCTGGTTGAAGGTCAGCGTCGCCTCGACGCCGGGGGTCGCCGTGCCGCTCTCGGAGAGCACGCCCGTGCCCGACTGATCGTTGACGTTGCTCCAGCGGCCGGTGTCGAGGTTGGCCGTGATGGTCACGTTGGTGTTGCCGCCGTGGCTGATGTTGAAGTTGCCGTCGGCGTCGGTGTAGGCGTTGTTGCCGCCGGAGATCGCCACGCGGATGTCGTTGACGTTCATCAGCACGGGCTGGTTGCTCGGCATGTCGGGCAGGTTGCCCGGGGTCGCGAAGCCCTCGACCCGACCGAACACGTCGATGTTGTGCACCTCGTCGCGGGCCTCGAGCAGCGCGCCGGTCGAGGCGTCCACGAAGAACGTGAACTTCTCACGACGGACCAGGTCGGGGTTCTCACCGACGAACTGCCACGCCCGGACGGCCTCGAAGCCCGTCTCGGTCTGGCGCTGGTAGACGACCAGCTCCGGCGCCGACCACTGGGGAAGGCGGCCGAACTCGGTGCCGCGGATGAAGTTGGTCGCGTCCTGCGCGGTCCGGGTCATCGGCGCAAAGCCGCCCTGCGGCGCGGGCACGAACAGTCCCGCGGCGTAGACCACCGACCAGGTGCCGTCGTCGTTGTTCCGCGCGAGCACGCGGCCGACGCTCGAGTCCACCGGCAGGCCCTGCATGGTCTGGGTGTAGTGGAACGCGTAGAACTCGCCGAACTTCACGTCGAAGGCCGCGGTCTCGGTGAGGTCCACCACGCCCACGCCGAACGCCAGCGCGTGGTTGTGCAGCCAGCTCTCGACCGCCTGACGCGGCGAGTTGGCGGTGGTCATCTTCTTGCCGTAGATGATGCGGGTGCGGCCCTGGTCCTTGTGGAACCGCACGCCCGGGAACTGCTGACTCAGCGCGTCCTGCGCCGCCGGGCCGGTCTTGACCTCGGCCATCGCCGCCGGGGCACCGACGCACGCCATCAACGCGGCGACCGCCAGAACGTTTCGTACCTTCTTCATCTGTGTCTCCTGCTCAGGTTCACATCCGGGAAGAACATCTTCCCCTCAAAGACACGCCGGGGGTGTCAACCCCCGGCGTGCGATCATGCAGTCTCTCAGCAGCCTTCGTTCCAGAGGTTCAGGAACGCGAGCACGTCCTGCGTGTTCACGCTGCCGTCGCCGTTGATGTCGGCCGAGCCGTCGCCGGCGTTCCAGGCGTTCAGGAAGACGAGGACGTCCTGGGTGTTGACATCGCCGTCGCCGTTGAAGTCGGCGACGCACCCGCCGCAGTCGACCTCGTCGAGGATGAACGC